>JAXHMW010000001.1:0-347972 GCA_034521065.1 Planctomycetota bacterium
TCTGGAAACTTCTCCCCACTGAGGAGCATGAACAACTCGTCAAAAGAAATATCAGTAAAAACGGACACAAGTCTCTTCTCGACCATATGCGAGGTTGCAGGGGCGGTTGTAAGCTGCCAGATGAACGGAGAGCACCTGAAGTCGCTTATCCGCAGGATCACGGTAAGGATGAGCGAGTGCAAGTATTTGGACAAATTCTGGACTTGTACCGTTGGTCCGGAAGGAGAACTGGAGCATTTCTCGAGTTCCGGCCTTGATGAGCCGGACGCTCTTTTCCATAAACTCAGCGGCGGCATTCATGACCTTTTGAGCCGACTTGACGGTCTCGGCGAACCTATGGCTGCGGGGAGGAGAAAGTCGGGTCATTTCTCGGAGCGTGAGGGAGGCCTCTGGCATTTTTGCGCCGCACGCTACCGAAGGGAGACTCGTGGGGATAGTAAGCTGCCGGCTCAGTTTCGGCTGAAGAACTCGACGTAACGGGTTTTCTCGCGGCTGTTTCGGGAGGTTCGGCCTGCGGAATCGTAGCGACCCGGAGGATTTCTGCCGCGAGAGCTCGCGAGCAGCGCCTGAACCGAAGAACTCGAGACGCAGCGATCCTGCAAGCAGATTTTCGTAAAGCTCCTCAGCGCTCAACCGGGGAGTTCGGAAGGGAAGCTGTTCCCGCAGGCGATGGAAGCACACCCGGCGCGATGATCGGCTTCGACCTTTACCGTTCCATTGGCTTCAGCGGAGTCTCGTGGCCGCATCAGGAAGAATGATGAAGAGCGTGAACAATCCCGATCGCCGACGAACTTCTCGAACTGGCGAGGAAGCACTCGACAGAGCTGGACTGACCTGCGGAGATGTTTGGAAAAGAACCATCAAGCCTTTCTGTCCCGCAGCGACGGGAGTTCAGAGGTTCGCGAACTGCTTTCTCAGAACGGCCTGGGCTGTCTGGCGGCTATGACCATCAGGGTTCATGGCGAACAAAGCGGGTTCTGCGGCCTTGCCTCCACCCGTGTGCAGGATGTCTCGAAGACTGTGATTGAGGTTATGGGGACATTGTGCAGGGTATCGAGAGCCGCCCTTGAGCGCGAGAAGGACGAAATAAAGCTTCTGCGCCAAGCGCTCGTGTTCAAGAACATGAAGGAAGCGGTGATCGTTCGCGATAATTCTCATCGTATCATTGACTTCAACGACGCCGCGACGCAGTTGTTCGGATTCCGAAAAGACGAAGTTATCGGCACAAAGCAGAGCTTCTCCCGCAACGTAAAGGCGGAGAATGGACGCGACGAACTTGCCGAAAGCTACCAGTCCAACGGCAAGTGGACCGGCGAGGTGGAGTGTATATCGATAGACGGTGAAAGGCGCATTGCCGAGACAGTAATGGTGCCTCTTCGCAGCAAGCACGGAATGCTTCTGGGCCGGGTGAGTATCAGCCGTGACGTTACCGAACGCAAGATGGCGGAAACGGAGAGCAGGCATGCGCGCGAGCGGCTGTCTCTTGCGCTGGATGCGTCGCATGAGGGCATCTGGGACTGGAACATTGTTTCAGGGAGCCTGTACGTTAGCAAGCGCCATTACACCATGCTCGGATTCGACCCCGGCGAGCTGAAGGCGAACATTATTACATTCCAGGATCTGTTGCATCCTGATGAGAAGGAAAAGGTCATACGCGAGCTGAAACGGGAAGTGCTGAAAGGCTCGGAGAGGTTCAGCACGGAATATCGCATGAGAACTAAGAGCGGTCACTATCGTTGGATATTCTGCCGGGGTAAGGTAGTCAGCCGTGATGAACGGGGCAGACCGACACGAGTAGTAGGAGCCAATCTCGACGTCACCGAACGCAAGAAGACCCTCTCGGCACTGCAGGAGAAGGAAGAGCAGCTTCTGCATGCTTCCAAGATGGAGGCCATCGGGAGGCTCGCGGGTGGCATAGCGCACGATTTCAACAATCTCATGACGGTAATCATCGGACAGTGCGACCTTGGCATGATGGAGGTTGACGAGAACTCGCGGCTTTTCGAACGCATACAGGATGTTCTGAAGTCGGCCACGTCTGCGAGTTCACTTACCCAGCAGTTACTGGCCTTCAGTCGCAAACAGAACCCCGAGACCAAGAAGATAAACCTAAACGAGCTTATCTCCGGAGCTTCGTCATCTCTGCCCCGGCTTCTCGGGGAACACATCCGTTTCAAGACGATTTTCGACCCGGTTCTGAACAGGGTTCTGGCCGACCCCAACCAGATTCAGCAGATAATCCTGAACCTCGTGGTGAACGCACGGGACGCGATGCCCCGGGGCGGGGAGATAGTGATAGAGACCGGCAACGTGAACGCTCCGTCAATAATGCTCGAGGACGTAGAAAAGCTCAAGAACGGCGACCAGGAGTTCGTACTCATGTCAGTCCATGACACAGGTGTTGGGATGGACAGGGAAACGGTCAAGAGGGCGTTCGAGCCATATTTCACCACCAAGGAGATAGGCAAGGGAACGGGGCTCGGCCTGTCAACAGTGTACGGAACCGTCAAGCAACTCGGAGGACTCGTGGATATCGTCAGCAAGCAGGGCGAAGGTACTGACGTGCGTGTGTTTTTGCCTAAACATCCCAACGATGAAGAGCTGACGGCCAAAATCAACCTTCATGCAATGAAGACCCGCACAGTTCTCCTCGTTGAGGACGATGAGAAGGTTCGCGAGTTTATAGCGGAGATTTTGCAGACCCATAACTACCGTGTTATTCAGGCCGGCGGCGTTGACGAGGGGCTCGAACTTTGCAGCGACTTCGAGGACGAGATAGAGCTTCTGCTCACCGACGTGGTGATGCCGGAGCGCAACGGTTTCGAACTCGCGACCGAGGTCATGCGGAGGTGGCCGCAGATACGCACGCTGTTCATTTCCGGCTACAGTACCGAGGAACTGAGCAAACACTTCAACTCCGGCAGCAGGCTCGAACTCCTTCGCAAACCATTCACTTCGGAAATTCTCCTGCAGAAGGTCCATAACATGCTCGAAAGGGCATGAGTTTTTGAAGCGCGAACTCTTCGCACGAGTACAGTAGATGTAACACTTACTCCGGAGAGACCATGCGCCACATCGCCGTCCTCGCCGCTGTGCTGATAGCCCTGTTTCTCGGTGCTCTTCCCTCTCGTTTTGTGAAGAGAACGAAGACCCCCTTGAAAAAATCCTCGCCGCGGAGGATGCCGACTGGCCCACACCGTCCATTCACATAGGCGAAAAGCTGCATTCGTCCTTCGCGAAAGGCTTCGAGAAGGCGCGTGAGCTGCAGGCCCCGCTGTACGTCGAGTTTTCCTGTCCAAAGCGCCAGCGCAACGCGAGAACTCTCTCCAACCTTCTCAACGGCAAGCACTCGATACGCAACACCCTCCGTTACTTCGTGAAATGCCGCATAGACGACCTCGACCGGACGGACGCTCGTGTTTTCAACTTCCTGCGATACCAGGACCTCGACAAGCTGTACTGGGTGTGGTTGATGGCTCCTGATGGCCGCACCTACGGAGTCTTCGGAGGGTCGAACCGTTCGGTGGAGGACAAGGAAATCTCCCTCGACGCCATGGACAACGTGCTGAAGCGCGTGCTCTCCTTCCATTACGCTGAGGTCAAGGAGAAGTGGGACTACGTGGGTTCCAGCGTCAACACGGCCGGTGAGCAACTGAAGTTCAGCTCTCTGCCGTTCTACAAAAGCTGGAAGGAGAAGACTAAGGAAGACGCCGAAGGGTGCGTCAGATGCCACGACGCGTATGCCGCGTACAACCAGCGCGAGATTGACGCAAGACGGTTCAGCACTGAAGCTGAGTTCTACCGCTGGACTTTCAGCGAGAACGCTGGTATCGAGTTCTCAAAGGATGACGGGGTGGTCATATCATCGGTCATTCGCGGTTCCGCTGCCGACAAAGCCGGTGTGTCATCAGGTGACAGGCTCGTGTCCGCTAACGGCAGGATGGTTTTTTCCGAGGCGGACTTCCGGGCATGCCTGTCTGCTCTGACTCACCGTTCGTGCGAGTTGGAACTGGTGCTTCTGAGAAACGGCGAGCTCGTGCGCAAGAAGCTTTCGTTTCGAAAAAATTGGAAGGAACACGACATCTACTGGCGCAAGAGCATCACCAAGACCACTTACGGAACCTCTCCGGGGTTCCCGTGGACTTTCCGGGTGAAGGAGCCGCAGCGCACGAAACTGAACATAGGCCCCGACGAAATGGCCGCCAAACCGTGGTACGGACGCGGCAAGGGCAGCAGTCCCGCATATGACGCCGGTCTTCGCGGCCACCATATCATCATCGCGGTGAACGGCGAGAATCCAGATATCTTCGGGCGTGCGATGCAGGTTTATTTCAAACTGAACTTCAAGCCGGGCCAGCGCATAACCCTGACAATTCTCGACAACGGCAAGAAGCGCAAGATTACCTACAAGGCGCCATAGTTCGTCCTTCAAATGCATATGAGGCACCGTTCTCTGCGAACAAATATGCAACTATTTTGCAAATCTTCCACGGAATGGTGTACTATCATTTAGTACAAACATGGAGGAAGACATGCGAAAAGTGGCTGTAATTGCGACGATACTGCTTCTCACGTTTGCCGCGCTCAGCACGGTCAGCGCCGAGGACGGGGCGCGCTACAACATAATGGCCACCTTCTGGCCCGAGAAGGTATTTGCCGAGAACATAGTGAAGGGCATTGACGGGTTCGAGGTCGGCATCATCATCCCCGCGAGCGGAACTCCTCACGGCTTTCAGATATCGCCGAAGAAGTTGCAGGAAGTAGGCGAGGCGGACATCGTCATCGCCAATGGCTATATCGAGGACTTTCTGAACAAGCTGCACGAGAGGTTTCCGGACATCCCGCTGGTCAGGACCGCAGGGCACTTGATGCTGATGAAGAGCATGTCTGCGCAGCACGATGAACACGAGGAAGAGGAACACGAAAAAGAGGAAGAGCAGGGCCACGACCACGGTGATTACAATCCCCACACGTGGCTTTCGGTGAACAATGCGATAGTCGAGGTACGCGTAATTCGCGATGCACTGGTACGTCTCGCGCCGGAGAAGCGGTCTCAACTGATGCGCAACGCGGTCGCATATGAGAAGAAACTTCACAAACTGCAGATGGACATGCTGGACGCGGCAGTGGAGTTCAACCGCACCGAGATCGTGACCTTCCACGATGCGTTCGGTTACACTGCACGAGACTTGGGGCTTCACGTACTGGATGTAGTGATGAAGGTTCCGGGCTACTCGCCTTCGCTGAAGGAGCTGGGTGGTTTGCTGGAGAAAATCCGCAAGCACAACGCTGCGGTGTTCGCCGAGCCCCAGTTCCCCGACAGGGTAGTGAATCTCATAGCCGAAAAGACGGGCCAGAAGGTTTACGTGTTGGATCCGGGAGTCACCACCACCCCCGACGCGGATGCCTATGAGAAAGTAATGCGCGCGAACCTGAAGGTGCTCAAAGAGGCATTGAAGTAGCCTTGCAAACGAGACGAAAAACAAAGGGCGGCCTTCCGGCCGCCCTTCTTATGTCCCGATGAGAAAAGGGTCAACGGTAGTTTTCCAATACCCATTCGGACCAGATTTCCGTAACCTCGGAGTACTTGATGCCGATCGCGTCACGGAAGGCCTGGCTCTGGCTCTTCGTGCGCTTGAGGGTCTTTACGAAGATCTCCATCTGCCGTGGCGTGAATTCCTTGTGCATCCAGTCAATTATGCTCCAACCCACGAGCCTCATGTCCGGCGTGAGTTTCGCCACGTTGAGGTCTGCAAACTCTGTGAGCCTCGGGAACCTGCCCTTTCGAACGAGCATTTTGGTGCGCCTTTCGAGTTGGTCTCCCATGAGGCCTTCCGTTCCCGCCGCTTCATCGTTGCAGTTGTTCTCGATGTCGCCGAACTCCTCGTATTCCATGTAGTGGGCAAAGCCCTCCCAGTACCAGTCCGGCAGTCCACCCTCGACAAAGCCGTTGTATTCCTCGATGAACAACAGCGCGAGGTTGAATATTACCGACTGGTGCAGATTTCCGTCCTTGCCGCGGTCGGGTACGGTGATGAGGCGGGCCTTGTAGGTGGATATGCAGTCCTGGGTGATGCCCACGAGGCGGTTGCCGGCGGTCAGCAGATCCTTTGTGTTCTGCCACATCGAAATTTCCCACTTGACCTCTGGCTCGTAGTGCTTTTCGCCGAGAAATGGTTTGAAGTGGTTTTCATAGCTGTACTCGGCGCGCCGAACGTACAGGTGCGCCCTTTGTGCGGGAGTCATCTTGACTCGCTTCTTGTCGATGTCAACGTAGGCTTCCCGCAGGTCTCCTGAGAGCGCGAAGTGCTCGCCTTCGATGTGGCCGCCCTTGTGTTTTTTCCAGTCGTTGCCCCAGATCATCACCTCGATGCGTTCGCGCCGAGCCTTCTCCCACTCCTTGTACTCTTCGACAAGCTCGTTGAACTCCGGCCCGGCACCGCCGCACTTGGCGGCAGGGAATCCAGCCGAAGCCGTGGCCTTCACTACGTTCGAAGCAGTAGGTGCATTTACCCGCGAACTCGCAGGGTTCGGGAAACTTGCGGTCCTCGACCTTGCCGTCGCCTCCGCATACCTCGCAGGGAGCCTCTTCCGAGACGACAGGTTGAGCGAATGATATGAGAATGGCGAGCGATATCACCGCAGTCAGAAGTATTCTCGTCATATGTCCTGCCTTGCTGATTATCCTTCCGATACTACTCGTCTCGACAGAAGTAGCACATCTCAGAAGCCCCTTTTGTTCTTTCGTTTGCGGTTCGATTTTCCGAAAACAAAGTCGGCATCGCCAGAACCCCGCGATGAAGAGGAGCTTGAACCGCTGCTTCGTGACGGGTTGCGTCCAGTGGGGGACGAGTAATGCGAGCCGCCTCCGAGAGCACGCAGGATCAAGTCTTTCTCGCGCTTGTGCTGTGCTCCGAGGGCATTGGCCATCTTGGCCAGGGCGCGCTTGGCGGCGGAGCGAACCTCGTCGTTTTCATCACCGAGCAGGTCGAGCATCGCAAGTGCTGTGCGGGGGACACAGAGCTTGCCGAGAGCGTTGACGGCTTCACGCCGAACGGCGAAGTGGGGGTCGTTGAGCTTGGACTGCAGTTCTCTGGCGGCGGAGGAATCGCCAATCTCACCGAGGGCCATGGCAGCCGCGGCACGTTTGAGCCAGTTTTCTTTCTCCAGCAGGCGTACGAGTGACGGCGCGGAGTTCTTCGAGCGCATCTTGCCGAGGGTAGCGGCGGCTGCCATGACCACCTGGTCAGAATCGTCGTCGAGCAGCGGGACTATGGAACCTACCGCCCTGCGGTCGGAACCATTGCCGAGGGCGCGGAGGGCTGAAATTCGCCGCTTTTCGTCAGGATGCTCCAGAAGGGTTGTGAGAAGCTCGGTCGCCGAGCCGGATTTCATTTGCGAGAGGCGGGTGAGGTCGTCCTCGTCGCCCTTGATGTTCTGGGCCCATTCCTCCTCACCGAGCTTTTTAAGTGCCTCGGCGGCGGCCTTGCGCACTTTGGGACGTTCGTCAACGAGCGCGTCCCTCAGGTACTGGGCAGAGCGGTTGTCCGTAAGCGTCGCCATGTAACGGGTCGCATCAACCGCGTGCTGTTCGTCACCCTCTTCGAGCATCTGTGCAAGGTAGCGGAAGGCTCCCATGCGCTTGAGAGCCGCTTCGGACGCGCGTCTGACATCGCCCTCGGAGTCATCCAGGGCCTCCAGCAGGCTGTCCATCGCATCTTCACCGGAGAGCATGGCGAGAGAGTGCACGGCAGTGAGCCGCACGTCGCGGTACTCGTGCCTCAGGTGTTTCTCGATGAGGTGTGCGGCATCCTTTTCCTTCAGGGATGATACAGCCTGGATGAGACGCGAGAGAACGCGCGGGTCGTTCTCGGTTCCTATCATCTCGACGAACGCCTCGCGGACTTTCTCGTCCGCCTGTCTTTCGAGCATTGATATCGCATGGGCTCGCTTGGACGGGGAATCACTTTGCAGCTTCTCGAACAGGCCCGCCCTTGCGCTGGTTTCCGTTCGTTCCTTCGTTCTGGCCTCTCTGCGTATGCGTTCCTTACGGGTTTTGGGCTTTTTTTCCGGAATGGCATCGGAGGAGAATACTTCCACCGCCGCGGTCCTGACGCTCCTGTGAGGGTCGGAGACCATCGCCACAATAATGGGCTTGAACTTCTCGCGGTCGGTTTTTGCGGCGGCCCTTACCGCCGCGAGCCTTACCTTCCATTCGGAGTCCGCAGCGGCCTTTTCGAGCAGGGCCTTTGCATGATTGCCCATGTTGGAAGCCGCACGGGCGGCCTTTGCTCGCAGCAGGGTGTCGTCGCTGTCGAGTGCGGAGTTGAGCAGCCTGAGCGCGTCCTCGTCGGCAAGCTCACCGATTCGCCTTATGTCGTCCCCTTCGCCCTTCACCAGGTTGCGCCACTGTCCCTCGCCGAGAACGTGGAGCGCGGCAGCGGCCTCGACTCGTACAGATGCGGAGCGGTCGGTAAGCATCGTCTCCAGCTTGTGAATTGCGGACTCGCCGCCGAGTGCTGCGAGAGCGCGCACGAACTCCGTTCGCGTGTTTTTGTCGTCCTCGAGTTCCATTGCCGCTGCGATACAGTCCGCGGCGGCGTTCATGTTGGAATCCACTGCGGCCTTTGCGGCGGCTGCCCGGACTTTGGCGGAGGGGTCCATGAGTGCGAGCAAAACCGTGCGGCGCGAGTTGCGGTCGTGCTTGCCGGCAAGGGCGAGAATTGCATTGGCGCGCAGCTTGTCGTCTTTCGCGCCTGCGAACGAAAATAGCAGGGACGTTGCATCCTCCAGCTCACCGACCCTTTCGGGTCGTCTTCGCCTCCGCGCACGGCATCGGAGAACATTGTGGAGTTGAGTTCATCGTACGCCCGGGCCGCCGCGGCGCGCACTCCGGGGGCCTCGTCCGCGAGCATCGGCCACAACATGGCGGAGGCCTTGTCGGCGTCTTCGCAGGAAGATATGCCCTTTATTGCAATCTCCCTCGCCCTGCCAATGGGATGCGAGGCGAGTTGCGCCCAGTGTTCCAGCTCGAGTTCGCCGGTGTAAAGAGCCTTTACGAACTCCGGTGCTGAAGAAGCGAGCGGGATGCTTCTGAGCAGGTCCTCAAGTTGTACGAGCAGGTCTTTTTCCATATTCTTCATTGCCCCTCCGGGTTGTACTAATGATACCGTTGCTTGCGGTTGTGTTCAATGTAATGGCACAAAAAAGGCCCGCATCGGCACTCGATGCGGGCCCCGGGTGTGTTAGAACGGTCAGATACGTTTCGCGACAAGCCTGCAGAATCCGAGGTACCTTCCGGCATCCTCCGCGAGGGTCTGTTCGTCCGAGGGGAAGACGTTGTGGCCGCTGGCAGCGAGTGCTCGCTCCCATGCCAGCCAGTAGCGCCATCCGTCCTCGAGTACGTCAGCGACCTTCACCTCCACGAGGCCAGTCTTTTGCAGGTGCCCGCGCCACCAGTCAACGGTGTGCAGCGAGAAGCATGCCTTGTCGTCCCAGAACACGCCTCCGCTTTCCTGCTTCCTGCGAAGATGTCCGGGAACACTGTCACCGAATTCACGCATGAGAGCAGGCATTACGAGACCCAAAGTGCCGCCCTGTTCGATAAAATCGCAAAGGTAAGGCAGGTACATCTCGTCGGTGCCGAAGTACTGGTATGCGTCTATGCTGACCACGCAGGTGAAGAACCCGTGTGCATACGGCAGCGAGTGAGCTTCCGCTCGAACGGGGCACACAATCTTCGCCAGACCGGCTTCCCTGATGCGTTTGAAATTGTCGGACGCATCGGTCCACAGGTCGTTGGCAATCACTGAGGCTCCGAACTCGCGCGCGATGAAGACGGAACTCATCGCTTTGCCGCAGCCGAGGTCCAGAACGCGGTCATGGGTTGTAATTTTCAAATCTTCGCGCAGCCACTCGGTGAGCCAGAGGGCATTGGGCCCCATCTGGTTCTCCACTACCCATTCGGGGTCGTAGCCGCCCGAACGCGGGAAGCGAGTTATCTCAAGCAGTCTGCGAAGTTCTTCCTTGTTCATTGTTCGTCCTTGCTGCAGGACGGTTCGTGAGTCCGGTCGAAGATGCCTGCTCACGGTCACCGTTCCTGTCGGTCGCCGAAGGCAATCTCGTCGCCTCAGCTCTTTTTGTTGTCCTTTTCGGTACGAGTAGAGAAGCGGAACATGCTGCGGATGACTCCGAGCCATTCGTTGGTGCCCGCTGAGCCGAAGGTCTCTTCGACGTCGCTGGCGAGCATCCTGCGTGAAGGAACCTTCACGCTGCGCACTCCGAACTGTCGGCCTTCATTCGCTTCGAGTTCATGTGACCTCCTGATGGATGGCGCACAAAAAAAACGGCCGCCCGAAGGCGGCCGCAGGATAGTTTAACTGCGAAAGACGGGTTCAGTCCCGCCGCCGGTCGGTGATAGTTCTGCCAGATTGTTGGTTGTTGCCGCAAATCATAAGTTTTGCCCGCATTATAGGTTTCGAGATTAGAGAAATTCGAGAACCGCGATATATTAGCGTTCGCTCTTTACCGGTCAAGCCAACGTTATTCGGGTGCTTCAGGCAGGTGGCACTTCTCTCCGTCGCAATGGCCGCCTTCGGGAACGTTAAACTCTGAGCCTTCCGCGCCGAGGTTGCCGTCCTTGCCCTTGTGATGCCGCCGCTGCCCGTTTTCGCAATCAGCCTTGTGATTCTCTCGGCAACCTTCATGTTTCCTGTTGCGCTTGTGGGTCTGTTGGCCCTCGCAGTCTTCGTGAGACTCGCATTCAGCGCCTTTTCGGTCGCAGTTGCAGTTCCTTTCGCTGCCGTTACAGGAGAGACAGCCAGAGGAAATGAAGAACAGACCGACGAGAAGTGCTGCAAGTACGGTACGCATTATCATGATTACTCCGAAGTTATGTTTACTGTTACGTTCGCAATATTATTCGATTGTCGTCGAAACGTCAGAAAAACTCGATCCAGACTATTGCAGCACAAGACGCGAGCAGCAGCACTCCCGCCGCCGCCCGCGATATGACGGTTGTTCGCCGCTGGGCCGAACGGGCTTCGACGAATCGCCGCCCGCTCAGCGCGAGGGCGAGCAGGACGAGAAGCGGAAGGACGAACGCGAGGTTGTAAACTGCAAGCAGCAGGAATCCCGTGGCGCGCGTGCCGAGAGTCTCACCGGCGCGGACCATCATCGCGCAGGCCGGAACGTACTGTATGCCGCTGCAAGCTCCTTCGATAACGGTAATCACTGCGCCGAGAAAAAACGTGACACCGAACACCGCGTATTTGCCCTTTGCGGAGCGGATAAGTTCCTGCACCTTGCTCGAAAGTCTCGCAGGCAGACGAAGCCATATCGCCTGCGGCCCGTCTCGGTATGCGGCTACCGAGTCGCGTATGCTCAATACTCCGCCTGCGAATGCGAAAAGCGCCGCCGACGCGGCCACAACCGTTCTGACAACAGGATACGTACTCGCGCCGTGAAAGAAGCTCAGCAGGGCAAGGCCCATGACGAAGTAAGTTACATAGACCGCGAAAGCGTACACGAGCCCCACCCCGAGCAACGCCCTTCCGCTCATGCCGCTTGCCATGAGATAGGTCATGAACAGCACGAGGCCCGCGAAAACGCATGGGTTTATTCCGTCCACGAGCCCGAACACGACAGCTCCGAGCAGGCTGATGTTTTCGATGGCGGAATCCGCGCTCTGCGGCCCAGTAACCTCCACTCCGGACGAGCCTTCCCTGAGAGCATTCGCGACGGCCTTTTCGAGTCCGTCCCGAACGGCCTCCTTGCCGATCAGTGCAGTTTGTCCGACGTACACCTCGACCGGTGCGTATTCGGAGACCCCATATGCGGATTCATAGGAACGCATGAGCCTGTAGTTTCGGCTGTTGTCGGAGGTGTCGGAAAGGTCGTAGGAGACGAAACCAACCCTTTCGCCGTACTTATCGAGCACGTCGCTGACTGGCCCGTTGACGATCTCGTCGCAGCCAGCGCAGGAGGGAGAAAAGAAGAAATGTATCACCAGCGCTTTGCCGGTGTCGTCGGGTGGTATCGGTTCGTGAACGGACTTCGCACCGCCCGCCTTTGCCGTGCCGGTTATGCGAAAGGAGAGGACAGCGAGGTCGTCGAACTCGAAGTACGCGTTGTACTCGAACTCCCCGGAAATGCCGATTGCCGTGAGAGTGAGCGTGACTTTCCTGCTTCGGAAAGGCTCGATAGTGCCGGTCTGAGCGTTGACCGAGAGGCATTCGCATGAATGAAACACGCGCACAAGGCGCACTGGTTCCGAGGACGTGTTGGTTACGGTGACATCGAGGCTTACCGAGTCACCTTCCTCAATGGTGCCGATGTTCCAGTGCGTCGGTTCGAGAGTTGCGGGGGCTTCGGCATGAGCCGTTCCCGTCATGGCGAGCATGAACAGCAAAAAAAAGCACCTGCCGAGAAGGCAGGCACTTGTATTTGAAGCGGATACGAACTTAAGTTTCACCGTGGTTTGTTAGCTCGAAGCTTCAGCCTTTGTTTAAGGTCGATCTTGATTTTGGGTCGGCCTGATTTGGTAAGCTCTTTTGCATCCTTTTCCAGCATCTGCGAGAGCCTTCTGACACGGGTGGTCATTTCGTCGCCGGTTCGTGTGAGGTCGGCCGCAGCCTTGTTGGCTGTTTTTTCTATGTTGGACTTTATCTTCTCGGCGTTTGCACGCGAGAAGCTGTCCTCCGCGACCTTTCCGGCCTTGCGGATGTTGTAGTAGCTGTTTGCGGCCTGCACAGCCTCGTTCGTGCAGCCCATAGTGAGCATCGCCAATGCTGCCAGTACTAACGCGGCCAGGACTCTCATGGTCTGCTCCTTATTATGCGCACTCCGCGCCCCTTGGGGCGCACAACTGATTGGCCATTATAGTGATGCTTATACGCGGGTCAAGTGCTGAAGCAAAGGTGTTTGTTTCGCGGCGACCTTACCAGGTGTGGCAGGGGCAGCATTTTTCTTGACACAACCTGCGACGGAGACGATAATTACGGCCTGCTGCAAGGAGAAGAATAGAAGGAACCGTCCCGTCGCCCCCACCGGGGTGATACTTTCGTCGCTCTTCGGCAAAAGACGAAAGTGACGGTGCCACGCGACAATACATAGAAATTCTGCCTCGGCAGGATTTTTTGTCTTTATACGGAGCACGATATGACAAACCCCAATGTGTCCAAGCTGCAAAGACTCAACTACTCCTCCCCCCGAGGCAACGACAAGAGCATCAATCACCAGATAGATTTCTTTGTCGAGACCTACCTTCACAAATATCTCGCCGATGAGATTCTCGATGCGAAGTACAAGCTCGTATTGATAACCGGCTGCTCCGGCGACGGAAAGACCGAGTTCATCCAGTGGCTCGAGACCGAGAAGATGGGCGAGGAACTCGACCTTTCCGAGAAGCCCATAGGTCGCGTGGACTGGATCGAGTACGGAGATATCCTCTTCTCCACCCTCTACGATGCCGAGATGACCTTCGAAGAAGAGGAGCAGGGCCCCGAGGAGCTTCTTCACGATAACCTCGATGATTTTACCGGTGAGGATTGGCCCGAACCCCAGTGTTTTCGAATCTTCTCCATTACCCGCGACCACCTCAGGCAGTTCCTCCAGGACAACGCCGAGGACTATCCGAAGCTTAACCGCGTGATAATGCCCGCGCTCCACGACATGGACCCCGACCCGCGCCCGGCTCTCAAGGAAGGCATACTTGTCGTTGACCTGACCTTCCGGTCGGTAGTGGGCGATATTCTGCGCGAGGACGGACTCGAAGAGGGCTGTGTTTACACCCGAGTCGTAGAGAAAATGACCGACAAAATGCTGTGGAAGCCCTGCGAGAAATGCGAGGCATACAGTTTCTGTCCCGTTCGATACAACATGGAAACCCTTGCGCCCCGCAGCGGTAAACCCGTTGCCGAGCGTTTGCTCAAGCTGCTTACGGCCTTCCACTACCGGCGTATCTTCCACCTCACTTTGCGCGACATTATATCGCTTCTCGTGCACTCCTTCGTCACCGACAGCTCCTGCGAGGAAATAATCGAGGAAGGCGCCAACTCCGAAAAGCTCTTCCCCCTGTTCTACTTCAACCGCTTGTTCACCTTGCCGGGCACGCTCGGAATACTGATGGACGAACTCGACATCGCGGCAGTCAACTCGCCGGGACTCGACGAGAGGCTCTACAGCGGAGAGGACGTGGACAACGACCCCGAACACCTGCCCAACATGGTCATCAAGGACATGCTGGACGGCCTGGAATACATCGAGACCCCCTTGGCGGTCAGGCAGACGAAGCGTTTGCTCAGGGTGGGAAGAAAGCGCAAATTGTTCTTCGAATACAGCAGGGAAGACGAGGGCCTTGCGATGGAGCTGTTCCCCTACCGCACGTTCGACCTGTTCGACGCGGTCGCAAAGAAAAGGGAAAGCCCCGGGAAGCTCTTCGAGATGATAATGAAGGCGATCTCGAAAAGAGAGGGCCTCGAATTGAACGAAAAGGACCGGTTTTTCTTCACTCTCGATTCCAACTTCGAGAACATCGCCACATACTATGCGGGCGACGCCCGCGACTTCGAACTCATCGTACCCATCCCGAAGACTGTATCGGGCCATCGCGAATACCTGCCCGGCTACCTGTTGCTTCGCCACCGCAAAGACCACATCATAGACCTGCGGGTGAACCTCGACGTTCTGGAGTATCTGCTACACGGGACCTTCAGACTTCCCGAAAAGCCCGACTACATTCCCGAACTCAGGCACAGGCTGCGAATCTTCAAGGAGAAGCTGGAAACCGAACTCGACCTGCCGACCTTCTACATCCGCTCGGAGAATAAACAGGTCGCCAAGGTCAGTCGTTCCGGACTCACCGGCAGGATTGATTTTATCACGGAGAACGAGTAAATGAGATCTGAACTCAAGCGATACTACGACGTTTCATACGAAGGCTTCAGGCTGCCGGGCTTCAAGACCATGTCGCTGTACAAGGTGCTGGCGAGGCTCGTGCAACTCTTCCACGAAGGCACACCGGTCTATCGCCTGAAAGCGGTCGAGCCTGACAAGATGGTCGAGATACTGCTCGCCGAGCTTCAGCACGATGAGAACGCGAAGGAGAAGGCCCGGGTCTTGCTTCGCAAGTGGCTGGGAAAGCGGCTGCTGCTCGAGCGCGAGGACCAGGACATGGGTCCCAATCCCATTCACTACAAGACGGCCTCGATGCTCGATGCAGCGACCTTCGACGACGAAGGCACCAGCGTTTTGTTCTACCGGATACTGTCCTCCGACAGGTATCTGCGCAGGGCCTTCCACCGCTACTTCTCGCCCCGCAAGGACGACAACGCCGAAGAGGAACTGCTGGTGAGGCTCGCGACGCGTCTGCCTCTCGAGGTTGACGAAAACCCCAAGCCTGACGCAAGCGGTGAGGCCTCGATCTGTCCCGCTTTCGAGAGGCTTGTAATCGACGACTTCAAGCGAGTGTTCGCGTATGCCGATTCGGTCAGCCGCGGCACGTTCGTGGGCTTGCTGGAGAACCTCGTAGGGCTGCACCTCGCTACTTACGAGATGCTGGTAACGAACATAGTGAACAATTTCGTCAAGCGTTCTTTCTACTGTCCGGAGAAGTGCCCGGTTGCGGAGGATGCAGGCGACCTGAAGGGTTGTCACTGCGTTGACGGAGTGTTCGCATCGGCGGACAGGACTCTTGAATCCGTCTGTCAGGTTGCTGTTCGTTCGTTCGTCAGCAAGATAGAGAAGTACCGAAACTACCAGTACAACCTCGCATATCTTCGGAAGCTCGAACAATTCAACGCGGACGGCCGCGAGTACCTGAAGGAACAGGAGTTCAAGTTGGAGCCGACTCCGCAGGAGCTTTTGGAGCTTCGCGAGCATCCTGACCTGCGGTCGTGGTTCGAGGCCGAGGCGATGATACTCTCCGAAGAGGAGACGAACGGAAGGCGCATTTCGTTCAGCATGCTGGACGAGGCGAAGATAGACGCGGGAGTCAGGCATCTTTCCAAGGTGCTTTCGGTGCTCGCGCCGAAAAAGGATTCGGAGTACCTGCACAGGCTTGAAAGGCTGCTGGGGTACGGTGACGGTTTCGGCCTTCTCTCGTCGTTCCGGGGCAGTTTCATGTACTACCTTTCCGACGCGTTCCTGGGTTTCACGATAATGCTGGCCACGGTCGAGAAGAACAAGTCGGGGCGCTACGACCACTCTGTGAACATGTCGCTCGGAGACTTCTGCAACTTCCTGCGCCAGCGTTACGGAGTGAACGTCGGCGGTCGCTACAAGGGCGGCAACCCAAGCCAGGACATCCTCGAAGAGAACATAGCCATCCTTCACCGGAGGCTGTTCTACATGGGCTATGTGCTCGACCCTCTCAACCGTCCCATCAACCCGACCATTCGCCCCAACATAGTGATCAAGAAGGACTGAACAAATGTCCCGAAATGTATTCAACAAGTCGCTGAAAGAACTGATTCCGCAAATCGCGCACGCAATTTACGACGAGATCAAGGTGCCGCGAGTCGGCTGCCAGAGGCTGAAGGTGTCGGGATTCACCCGTAACGTCCTCGAAGGCGTGTATCTCGAGCTCGAAAAGATGCTCAAGAACAAAAGCGGTGACCTGTACAAGATATGCTTTATCGCCCAGCGCGAAGGCAAGCAGGTGCCGATAACGAGTGTCGAGAGGGTCATGGAGCTCCGCAATGACCCGAGACTCAAGGCTCTTGTGGTGTTCGACCCGTGGAAGATAGAGGAATACGGTCGCAACCTCTTCCTCGATTATTCCTTCCGCGAGTTCCCCGTAAGTGAGTACCTGGAAGGTTTCGCTGAGGAGAGAATGGCCAACGCGGGCGACACGATGCGCGAGGCCTTCTTCGAGTTCCGCGAGGATTTCCGCGGAAATTACCCGAGCAAGGAAAGCCCCCTGCGCGAGGCTCTTTTTGCCAAGTACTGCGAAATGGAAGGGTACTCGTGGAAGACTTTCGGCATGAGCCTTCGGTTCTTCAATTCGTTTCCCGATGACGGCCTTACGGACAAGAATGCGCTCGACCGAATTCGAGCCAACGCGAACCTCTCCCGGCTGTTCATCCACTCCCGCCTGCCGATGGTCGAACGTGTGCTTCTGTTGTGCCCGCGCGACCGGGCATCGGCCACACGGCTTTTGGAGTTCTTCGCCGACCGTGACGGCGTGCTGCCCGAGTTCTGGCTGCACGAAATCACCGAGGAGCATCCCGGCCTTTACTTCGGCAAGTGGTGTTCCACTCGTTACTCGCAGGAGCGCAAGCCCATCTCCACTACCTTCGAGGGTATCGGCGGTGACAGGCGCGCCAACCGCGAGATAACTATAAGCTGGGACCAGCCATACGGCAAAGAGCCTTTCGGCTGCGCTTATTTCCGCATCTGGACCAAGGACATCGTCGTCGCCGAACGCGTCCAGCGCGGCGGAGAGGGCAGGTTCATTTTCGACCTCGAAAAAATCGAGCCCGGTTTGTATCAGTTACAGGTCATACTCTCCTCATCGGCGGGAGTGCCGGTAAGCGAGTCCTGGGCTCCGCCGTTCTGGTGGGCCGGTTCGGATTTGGCGCAGCCTGAGGGCACTAACCGACTTTCCTGGCTGCACGGACCAATCGCGCATGACCTCCCAAGTGCGATGTACTCGCACATGCGCGACAATCCGCGTCTCAAGCGCAAGAAGTCCGGGATGATATCGGCGTCCTCCAAGCTCACGCCCATTCCTTTTGCGCTTGGCGACGGTGTACAGGAACTGCAACTTCCGGACAACACCCGCTGGTTTATTCGCATTCCGGAGGCTCTCAGGCTTCTCGAAATGGCGTCCATCGAAGACGTAAAGGGCATTCGCAGACACGTTCTCGACCTCGATGCCCCCGAACTCGAAGCAGAATCGCTGGAACTCGAGGACCCGCAGGACGCGGATGACTTTCTCAAACAGCGCAAGCAGTTCCTCATGATGCTGCGCACAAGCGGAGGTTCTCCGTCATCCACTGACCTTACCAGTTCGCGCAACGTGGTACTCAAGTATCTGAATTCCTACGTAGAGCTTCTCAATAAAGTCCTCAAGAGCCGTGCAAAGGTAATTCCGGACGACCTGTTGCTGTTCGACACCGTGGAGATAAAGAGAGGGGAGAGGACTCTTGGCCTTCTCACGCTTCCCACCCATCCGTGCGAGGTGGCGTTCAGATTAGGCTTCCAGCAACTCCTCACCGACTGCTGGCAGTCCATCTTCCGTTCCAAGACGGACGAGCTTTCGCCGTTCGTGCAGGACTACACCTCCATTCGCTCGCGATTCAGCAAGGTTATCGCCACTCACGAGGGCGAGCACTTCGTGCTGGTTGGCGTGCCTCATCCGGGGTTCGGGCTGTTCCTCAAGGAGGGCGCAAGTTTCCAGGAACTGCGCAGCAACTGGGGCAGGCTGAGAACTGAACACGGCAGGGAACTGCTGGATACCGCCCGCGAACCACTGAAAAACTGCCTGATGCAGTTCTCCGACTGTCGTGCGATTTCCGTCGGCGCAGTTGGGCTCGGTGACTCTGAGTTTCTCAAGGAGTTCTGCTCGCTTCTGGCCACGAGCCTCGATGATCCCGAGGTCGAGTTCGACGTTACCTGCTATGGAACGTCAGCGGGAGTAATAGACCGTGCAATACGGGAGATCGAGAACACGAAGCGGGAGTACTGTCTTCACGACCTCGCATCGAACCCCGAGGAATGGCGTAAGCGCTTCCCGTTCGACCGAGTAAGGTTGCACAGCGCACCGGAGGGCGAAGCGGACAATCACCATATCGCCTTCATAGTTCCGGACATCAACCTGAAGTGCCGCTCTTTCGAGAGCCGCCACACGTGCTCGCTTTCGCTTCTGGAAGGACTTTCTCCGATCAACATAGCCTTCGACCGTGACATGGGCGACGTGCAGTGGAGCGGTGCGGGTCCGCGTTCGGACTCCACCGATTCCGAAAAGACCTTCGAAGTGGTCGAGACAGTGCAGGACTTTTTCGCAGCGGTTTCTTCCAAGGTCGCGCTGCAGAAAACCGCGGCTTACAGCCATCTCAAGATAACCGCGCAGCCGAACGAGGCGGAATCCGCCTTCCTCGGCAAGCTCGTTCAGAACTCCGTTCTCTCTCTCTCCGTATCGCTGCAGGGTGCTGAGTCCGTTTTGCACTCGGTTGCGCCGGAAGGCTGCTCCGTGGGCTCTCCCTCCAAGACGGTGGCAATCGCCGCAGACCCGCTCGTGAGTGCCACAGGCAACGCGCTTTCGGTGACTCTCGACAGGAACTTCGAAGGTCACAAGTCGAAGCTGCCCGCCGAACTGAAGAACCTCAGTACCGACCCGACCACGCTCTTCCGTCCCGTGGACGGCGACGAGCTTCTCAAGAAGCTGATAGCGATAAAGACATTTGTCGTGCACCTGAAGCAGACGCGTGACGGTATCCTCCTGGATCCGTCGCACTATCCGACCCTCTTCTCCGGTGACGAATGGCCTTCTCTGTTGCTGTTCAAGTTCACAGATGAGGGTATGCTGATACTCATGATCGAAGCTCACGAGATTCGCGGCATAACTTCTCCGGACGAGATCAAGCTTGACGACAAGCTCCGCGACCGACTCGACCGCTACGCCGAAACCGTTCAGAACTTCTTTGAACGCCTCAACAGAGAACCTGACGGTATCCTTTCATGGAAGCGATTCGGAGAGGTACTCAGTTCAGAGCTTCAACTGCAGTGTTTCAAGAACGAGATAGTAGCAAAGGACGCGCAGAGAATTGCCGAGCAGATCAACGAGCTGTTGTCAGCCCGAAAGACCCCTTCCGAGGACGACATACGGCAGTTCCCGCTCATCATTCTTCCTGATGCACGCGGCCAGCTCATCGGCAAACCGTTCCACAACATTCATCCCCTGTGCAGAGTCCTTTCCGGAGAGGAAATGGAACAGTGGACAATGAAGTAAGACAGGAACTCAAACCGGACCTCGGCAAGATAGTACGTTACGGGCCATCGAGGCTTTACTGCCCGCATCTCGACCGTGACGACATCATCGAAACCGACGTACTTGTTCTCGGCTGCGGCGCAGCGGGGCTCATGGCCGCGATACGAGCCGCGGAGAACTCGCGCGTGCTTGTCATAAGCAAGACCGAGCTTTCCGAATCGAATACAGTGTACGCGCAGGGCGGTATCGCCGGAGCGTTGGCCGAGGACGACACGGTCGAGAACCACATGGAGGACACCTTCGAGGGCGGTTACGGTCTTAACCGCAAGGAAGTGGTTCAGGAGGTGGTCGAGGAAGGGCCGAAGCTGATTGAGCAGCTCGCCGCACACGGGACACGTTTCGACCGCGACGACGGCGCGTTCAACCTTACCCGCGAAGGGGGCCACCAGGAAAAGCGTGTGCTGCACGCCTTGGGAGACCGCACGGGCTGGGAAATGGAACGAGCCCTCATCGCATGGGCGAGGGAGAACGACCGCATCACGCTTGTGGAGAACACTTTCGCCATTGACCTTCTGACGGACGGCGGCAAGTGCATGGGCGCGCTCGTTTTCAACGACCAGCGGCGATTCAAGATAATATCCGCCAGGACTACCGTTCTGGCCACTGGCGGCCTTTGCCAAGTTTACCGCGAGACATCCAACCCCGAGAACGCCACCGGCGACGGTATAGCAATGGCCTATCGCGCCGGAGCACGGATGGAGGACATGGAGTTTGTCCAGTTCCATCCCACCACCCTTTACATGGCCGGAGCACCCCGCTTTCTCATAAGCGAGGCCGCACGCGGGGAGGGTGCCCACCTTCTCAACGTGCGCAAGGAACGGTTCATGCAGCACTATCACAAGATGGCTGAACTCGCCCCGCGCGACGTCGTCTCCCGTGCGATACTCGCCGAGCAGGAGAAGACCCGTTCGTCGAGCGTCTATCTCGACATGACCCGCCTCGGCGACAAGGTTCACGAACGCTTCCCGCAGATATCCAAGGTGCTCAAGGGCTTCGACATTGACATCTCGAAGGATCTCATCCCCGTGTACCCCGGCGCGCACTACGCCATTGGGGGCGTGAAGATAGACCTCATGGCCCGCACTACTCTCGACAACCTTTACTCATGCGGAGAGGCCGCCGCGACCGGCTTCCACGGAGCGAACCGGCTCGGTTCGAACTCGCTTCTGGAAAGCATTGTGTTCGGCGCCCGTGCGGGGAAGAACGCTTCTGCCACTGCGACGGGAACCTCCCAGCCGCCGCATTCTCTCCTTCAGGCGGTATGCGAGAGCGGCGAAAAGGTGGATACAGCATACCCGCACATAAAGATAGACCTAAACGACGCACGCATCTCGCTGAAGTCTCTCATGTGGCGACATGTCGGCATTCTCAGGGATCGGGAGGGGCTGGAGTCGGCCATGGCGAAGGTGAAGTTCTGGGCGAGGTACATGATCTACCGCCGCTTTACAACCAAGGTCGGTTGGGAGCTTCAGAACATGCTGATGGTCTCACGCCTCATAGTTGACGCTTCGCTCACACGCGAGGAATCCCGCGGAGTTCACCATCGCACTGACCACCAGTCCGAGGACCCGGACTGGCAACGACATATCTATATGGAGCGATAATGGCAGGCAAAGTCATCACAATTGACGGGCCCGCCGGTAGCGGCAAAAGCTCTACCGCCCGCAAACTCTGCGATATCCTCGAATTTACCCATTTCGACAGCGGGGCCATATACCGTGCCATCGCGCTGTACTTCCTGCGCAAGGGTTACACCGAATCCCGCCAATGGGAAGAGCACACCGCCGAGGTACCTCTGCGTGTCGAGTCTGACGACCGGCGCACCTCGGTACTCCTCGCGGGTAAACGGGTTGACAAGGAAATTCGCACCTCCGAAGTGACCGACCTCGTCTCACCGGTCTCCAACGCTATTCCTGTGCGCAAGAGGGTCAACTCGGAGGCCTCCGAGTTCACCGAGCGTGCCGACCTCGTTGCCGACGGGCGCGACATGGGGACGGTCGTGTTCCCGAATGCGCAGTTGAAGATTTTTCTCGATGCCGACCTCGAGGAGCGCACCAACAGGCGGTTGAAGGACTTCCGGGAGGCCGGTCGCGAGATTCCTTTCGAGCAGGTTCTCAAACAGCAGAAGCTGCGCGACGAAAACGACCGCACCAAGCCTTGGGGCGCGTTGAGGGTCGCCGTGGACGCCGTCGTCATAGACTCCACTGAACTGTCTCTGGACGAAGTCGTTGCGAAAATAGCCACACTGGCACATGAGAGGCTCGGTCTTGGCGGCGGGGAGTGACCGTCACAACCTGATTACTACCCTCTCCCGCATCATCGCCACGATGGTGTTCTTCATCCTTTTCCGCTTCACTTGGCGCGGCAAGAGGAATTTCCCGCAAAAAGGCCCGCTGCTCATCGTGATGAACCACCAGTCATTTCTGGACCCCGTGCTGGCAGGAATAATGGCGCCCAGGAGGCTGGTCTATTTCGCCCGCTCGACACTTTTCAAAAACAAGCTGTTAAGTGCCCTCATCCGCTTCTATGGGGCCATGCCGGTTGACCGTGACGGCGGAGGCAGTTTCGCCGGGTTGAAACAGGCTCACAAAATACTGTCCGATGGCCGTGCGCTGCTCATGTTTCCCGATGCCACCCGCACCCGCGACGGAGACATCGGCGAGTTCAAACCAGGTTTCGTATGGCTCGCGCAGCAGACCGGCGCCACCATCCTGCCCGTAGTTGTATGCGGTGCGAACAGGGCGTGGCATCGTTCAAGGAAGCTCCCGTCTCCCCGGCGGGTGCGCTGTAAGATACTTCAACCGATTCCCGCGAAGGAACTGACTCCCGCCCCGGGCGAGAGCGACCGCGAAGCTCAAAAGCGACTGGCCGATGAAATTCGACAGACCATGGTCGCCGAGAAACAGAAGATGGAAGGCACCAAGGGGGGCGAGTAAGCTCTTTTGCCGGAGTCTTGCGGACAGCTCTCAGGCCATGTTGCGCTCGAACTCCTCCAGGAATTCCCTGAAAATCTCGGGCAGTTCTTCACTACCGGATAAGAAGAACATCACCGTAATCACTATCATTACTATCGCAAACAGTATTGCGAGAACAAGCAGGATGCGGTTGATGACGTTCATGGTGCGCAGAGTGTCCGCGTTGCCGCCGTTTCCCGCCGACACTCCCACAATGCTGGTTAAGAGCATTACAAGGCCGGGAAGCACGAGCGGGCAGCAGCAGAAGAGGCCGCCCACGGTCATCACGATCGCAACTGCGAGGTAAACCCAGGCCTCGCCCATCCCTTTAACCTGTTTCTTAGTCTCGGGGCTGTAAGTCGCGGGTTGAGGGGGAGTTCCCTGAGTGCCCGCCGCCTGAACGGATTGCCCTTCACTTGGCCCGTAAGGGCGGCCTTGCGGAGTGGTCGGCGAGGGTTCCGAAGAGGCATTGCTTTCAGGTCGAGGTTCGGCTTTCTGAGTGGAGTCGGAAATCGACGCACCGCAAAATGGGCAGAAGGACGCCTCCATCCTGACTTCCCGTCCGCATGAACCGCAACTTCGAGGCTTTTGGTCGTCCGGCATCTGTACTCCCCTTGTTTACACCCAATTTAGCGATGTTCGCCAAATGCTCAAGGTCCGTGATCGCGGAAAGCATGAAAATGGCTCCGTAGCCTGTGAATTCGATGCGGGAAAGTACCGTGAATTCGGTTGCGGTTTTCACATGAACTTCATAAACGGCGTATATACTGGACTGTGAACATTCGCAGTCTCTTATGCACAAGGAGGAAGCCATGGATCATTACGACGTAGTCGTCGTCGGAGGCAGTGCCGCGGGGCTTACAGCGGCGGTCACCTCCAAACGTCATTACCCCGACAAATCTGTCTTGCTCGTCCGGAAGGAAAAGCTCGTGCCCATACCGTGCGGCATTCCCTACATCTACGGAACGGTGGGCTCGCCGGAAAAAAACATCATGCCCGATACCCCGCTCGAGAAGATGGGTGTTGACATCCGCGTGAACGAGGTGACGGACATTGACATTTCCGAAAGGCAGGTGCTGCTCGCGGGCGGTAACCGTGTCGGATACGAGAAGCTCGTGCTGGCGACCGGCTCCATGCCCATGGTTCCGCCGATTCCGGGCCGCGAAAGAGAGGGAGTGTACACGGTTCTCAAGGACGTGGAGTACCTGTCGAAACTTCAAAAGAAGGTGGAGAAGGCGACCAACGTGGTTGTCATAGGCTGTGGTTTCATCGGCATAGAGTTCGCCGACGAGATCAACAAGCTCGGAGGCAAGAACGTAACGATCGTGGAGATGCTTCGCAAATGTCTCATGCTGTCGTACGACGAGGAGTTCTGCGATAAGGCCGAGAACATGATGCGCGAGCGCGGCGTAAAGATCATGACCTCCGAGAAGGTCGTGGGCATCGAAGGCAGGGGCGCGGCCGAGCATGTCCTTCTGGATAACGGGCAGAAGCTGCCCGCAGACATAGTTCTCGTGGGCATAGGAGTCAAGCCGAACACCGACCTCGCAGTCAAGGCGGGGTTGAACATCGGACTGACCGGTTCCATCGAGGTTGACCGCACAATGCGCACGACCGACCCCAATATCTTCGCCGTTGGTGATTGCGCGGAGAAGCACTCGTTCTTCGGCGGCAAGCCCTCGCCGCTCAAGCTGGCTTCCATCGCCACGCACGAGGCCCGCATAGCCGGAGCCAACCTGTTCGAGACCCGCCGCGAGAACATCGGCACGGTCGGCGTGTGGTCCACCGCCATAGGCGACTTCGCTTTCGCCACCGCGGGGCTTACCGAGAAACAGGCCCGTGAGATGGGCTATAAGGTGGTAATAGGCAGGGCAAAGGCGCCCAACCGTCACCCCGGCGGCATGCCCGGAATGGTGGAGATGGAGATGAAACTGGTGTTCGACAAGCGCACCGGACAGCTACTCGGAGGGCAGGCCATGGGAGACAAGGCCGCGGGCGAGGTCATAAACATGGTCAGCGCGTGCGTTCAGAACAAGGCCGATGCCGAAAAGATAGCGATGTTCCAGACCGGCACTCACCCGGCACTCACTGCATCGCCGGTAGCGTACCAGTTCGTAAACGCCGCGGAGACGGCGATCAGCCAAATGCTCAACGAATAGCGACCCGTTACTGCAATTAAAAAGGGGCGGCCGTGAGCCGCCCCTTTTTGCGTTTTCGCCTTTTACCTCAACTGCCGGCCGCTTGTTGCTCAACGTGTTTGCGAAAGACATCGAATGCCTCTTGCAGTTTTTCCGGCCTGCTTCCCCCGGCCTGTGCCATGTTCGGTCTGCCGCCGCCACCGCCACCGACTGCCTTCGCCACCGGTCGGATCAGTTCTCCGGCCTTGAAACCGCGCTTAATCAGGGGCTCGTCAACGTAAACGAGAAGTGTGACCTTCCCCTTCGAC
Organism: Planctomycetota bacterium; assembly: GCA_034521065.1. Classification (GTDB taxonomy): domain Bacteria; phylum Planctomycetota; class B143-G9; order B143-G9; family B143-G9; genus JAXHMW01. The sequence continues at coordinate 25,391 of JAXHMW010000001.1, forward strand.
CTGGCCGCGAGCAGCATAAGCCCGCCGGGAACCCGGTTCTTGAGCGTGTCCATAACTCCGCGAAGCTGAGAGGGTTCCGCCTCGCCGAGGTCCACGACTAATGCGGGCACTCCGCCGATGTCCTCCGGCTTCGCATCCGAAGCTTCCTCCGCCAGTGCCTGGCGTTTAACGGCTTCCAGCTCGTTGCGAAGCTGCTTGTTCTCGTCGAGAATGGTCTCAAGCCTCGTCACGAGCCTCTCGGGCTTCTCGCCCAGCAGGTTGCTCGCGTCGGAAAGAAAGTCGAGGTTCTCGCGGCAGTAGCTCAGTGCGCCGAGGCCGGTGTAGGCCGTGAGCCTGCGGATACCCGCAGCAATCGCCTCTTCGCCGGTGATTACGAGGGAGCCTATCTCGCCGGTGCGCGAGATATGGCAGCCGCCGCAGAGTTCCTTGCTGAATCCCCCTATGTCCACGATGCGAACCGTGTCCTCGTACTTTTCTCCGAAAAGCGCAATTACGCCGCTTTTGCGGGCGTTCTCGAGCGAGTCGGTGTATGCGCGAAGCTCGTGGTCCTGTACGATACGCTCGTTGACCAGCCGTTCTATATGACTGAGCTGTTCGGGGGTCACCTGTCGGAAATGTGTGAAGTCGAACCGCAGTCGGTTCGGCTCCACCAGCGAGCCAGACTGCTCGCAGTGGCGGCCCAGTACCTCGCGAAGCGCCCAGTGCAGAAGGTGAGTTGACGTGTGGTTGCGCTCCGTGGCCCGGCGGCTTTCCGCGTCAACCTCCCCTTCGAGAAGGTCTGAAAATACCGGGAACTTTTCTCCGAGTCTTCCCTCCAGCGAACCTGATACCACGTTGCCGAAGTGGAAGAACACCTTCTTGACGCGGGTGACGTTAGTCACACGGATTCGCACGGACTCGTTTTCGCAGGTAACCGGTATCGCCCACCTGTCCGCCCGCTTCGGCGTAAAACGGAGTCCGGTCGAGCACCACGACGACCTTGTCGCCCTTTTTTACTTTGCGGACGGGCTCGTCGCCGCAGAACAGCATGAGCGGCTTGAGACGCGTCGCCTCCAACTCGGAGTAGCCTGTGAACTTCGTCTCAGTAGTCACCTCCAGCGCCTTGCCGAGGGGGCCGAGGTCGAAGATGTCGCCCTTCATTTTCGAGGCCTTGCGCGACTGCTCGCGCCTTCGGGTCACGGCGGCGTCGAAACCCTCTCTGTCGAGCTTCACTCCGTGGCGTTCGAAGAAATCCTCCATCACCTCGACGGGAACGCCGTAGGTGTCGAACAGCTTAAAAGCTCTCTGCCCGTCAACTACTCCATTCCTGCTTTTCGCCTCCTTCAGAGTGTCGTTGAGGCGATTACGGTTGGCGTTGAGCGTGCGCACGAAGTCGCGTTCCTCGCCCGAGATTATCTCCCTGATGAACTCGCAGCGCTTGACGAGGTCGGGATACGCCTCGCCCATGGTCTCCAGCACAGGTTCCACGATGTTCGAAAGGCCTGCATACTCGTAGTCGCCGCGCAGGAATGCGGCATCGAGAAAAGCTCGACGAATAAGCCTGCGCACAACGTACCCGCGTTCAGCGTTGCCGGGCATAGCGCCGTCGCAGATGCAGAACGAGACCGATCGAACGTGGTCGGCGATGCGGCGAACGCACTGTGCCGAGGTGGCGTCCATGTCGGTTATGTGTTTGCCGTCGGCGAATTCGGACTCTATGCGGCGCATGATCGGCTGGAAGATGTCTATGTCGGAGTTGCGCTCCACTCCCTGAAGTACTGCCGCGAGCCTCTCCAGCCCCAGGCCGGTGTCAATGTTCTTTTGAGGCAGCGGTTCGAGTACGTTGACTCCCCGGCGGTCGAACTGTGTGAACACGAGGTTCCATATCTCGCAGAATCGAGAGCCTTCCTGGGCAATGTCAACAAGCGGTTCGGGGTCATCCGGGTCGTGTTGCTGGTCGAAAAAAATCTCGGAGCAGGGGCCGCAGGGGCCATTTGGCCCTTTCTCGGGAGCGTCCGCCGGCCAGAAGTTCTCCTTCGCGTCGAGGCGGAAGATTCGCCGTTCGGGGTCCAGTCCCGCTGCCTCGCACACTGCCTTCCAGTGTCCATAGGCCTCGTCATCGTCCTCGTACACCGAGAAGTAAAGCCTCTTCGGAGGTATCTCTAGCACTTCCGTGAGCCACTCGAACGCCCACTCTATGGCTTCCTTCTTGAAGTAGTCGCCGAAGGAGAAGTTGCCCATCATCTCGAAGAAGGTCTGGTGATAGGCTGTTTTCCCCACGTTGCCGAGGTCTCCTGTGCGAAGGCATTTCTGAGCAGTGGTGGCACGCGAGAAGGGCAAATTGCCCTTGCCGAGGAACATGTCCTTGAACTGGTTCATGCCCGCGCCGGTGAACAGCAGGGTAGGGTCGTCGGAGGGAATCAGAGAATCCGAAGGCCATTCCGTGTGGCCTCTCTCGACGAAGAAGTCTATGAACGATCTGCGTATCTCGTCTGTTGACAGTTTTTTCATATATTGGCTCCGTCAGCTAACGAAGTGTGTTCTCGGGCCTCCCGCCCATTTGTAACGGCAGTACGCGCCGATAACCGATGCGCAGCCGATCTTGACGTCTATCGTAACGGGAACCGCGGTGCGGTCACGGCGCAGGTGCATGCCTATCAGCACTCCGCCGATGTCTATTCCGTAATCCGCGCCCTTGCCGAGGTCCTCGACCACTATGGCCTCGTCGCCGAGTTGGGCGTAGTAGGCTTGGGCGAACGCACCGCCTGCCTTCAGCTCCGGCAGAATCTGAAGGGGCGTCAGGTCGCGCTTTTCGCAAAAAGACTCCGGGACCACGAGTGAACGGTTGATGTGTTCGCAGCCCTGCACAGCGAGCACGAGACCCGCCTCGTCACAGATGGCGAGCAGTGGCTTCGTGATGGCCTCGGCCACTTCCCTGCTGCCCGAGCTGCCAAGCGGCTTGCCTACCACGGAACTGGTCGAACAACCCACGACAAGCACGTTGCCCTTGCGCGGTTCGTGGCATTCCAGCAAAGTTCGCAAGGCGATTTCTGAATTACGGCCCAGCTCATTCGGGTCGGTCATGGCAGCACTCCTGAGCAATGGCCCGTCCCCTGTTCAAGCCGGGACGGGCCATGAGTTTTCTGTTCACAGTGCGAACCGAAGGTTCTCAGCTCGTCTTGTCTTCTTCGCCGTTCTCTGCCTTTTCGTCCGTTTCGTCCTTACCGTCGTCTTTCGGCTCAGACTTCTCCGCATCGAAGACCATGTCCTCGGGCTCCTGGCCCGCGGTGGGAAGCATTCCGGTGGCGAGCCTTATCTCCTTCTCGATCGCGTTCGCGATGTCCTGGTTCTCCACGAGGAAGTCCACAGACTTTTCGAAACCCTGTCCGAGCCTCGTCTCGCCGTATGAGAACCACGCGCCAGCCTTTTGGACGACGTCGTTTTCCACGCCGAGGTTGATAAGAGCGCCTTCGTGTGTTATTCCGCGGTCGAAGAGTATCTTCAAACTCCGCGCGCCTGAACGGCGGGGCCACCTTGTTCTTGGCGACCACCGAGCGAATTTTGGAGCCGATTATCCTGTCGCCCACCTTGATGGAGCCGATGCGCCTCACGTCGATTCGGACGCTCGAGTAGAACTTCAACGCACGGCCACCGCTTGTTACCTCGCCGCTTCCGTAGGAGAAACCGCCCATGCCGATCTTCTGACGAATCTGGTTGATGAATATCATCACGCAGCGGCTCTTGGCTATGGCGGAGGTGAGTTTTCTCAAAGCCTGGCTCATGAGTCTCGCCTGCAGCCCGACGTGCTGGTCGCCCATCTCTCCATCAAGTTCCGCCTTGGGCACGAGCGCTGCCACGGAATCCAGTACCACCACGTCAACCGAGTTGGAACGCACGAGCACCTCTGCGATGTCCAGCGCCTGCTCACCGTAGTTCGGCTGAGCGAGCAGAAGTTCGTCCACCTTGACACCCATTTTGCGGGCGTATGCCGGGTCGAGCGCGTGTTCGGCGTCTATGAAGGCGGCGGTTCCGCCCATCTTCTGCGCGTTGGCCACGCAGTGCAGGGCGAGCGTAGTCTTGCCGGAGGCTTCCGGCCCGAAAATCTCCACTACACGGCCGCGAGGCAGCCCCCCGACTCCGAGAGCGAGGTCGAGCGAGAGCGCCCCGGTGGGGATGGCCTCGGTCTGCAGAACTCGCTCGTCGCCCATCCTCATGATTGCGCCCTTGCCGTATTCCTTCTCGATGGAGTTGAGCGCCACGTCCAGCGAGCTCTTGTCCTTCTTGCGGGCCTTGCTTTTCGCCATTTGATCCTCCTGAAAATGAAAGCCGCCCCTGTGTGAATCGGGGATGTTACAAGTTTGATGCCTGCGGCATCATTTTAACCTCTTTGTACGAAGATATAAGGGTACCTCGAATATTTGGTTTCGTAGCAAAACGAGCGAGGCAAAGTCAGGCGAGAAAGACATGGTGTTTCGACGGAAGTAATAGCCTCGGCTATACTTAAGGAAGAATCGTCTTGACGACGAAGCATGGCGAAGCCGTAGCCGTTTGCAGTTAAACCGTTTTTTCCGAAGTGACCATAAGTGAGCCGGTGCTATTTCGACGGTGTCGAACCAAACAGACTTTCGGTCGCCGGAGGTGATATCACATCGGAGCCCGCGGTTCGCCCTACGTTTACTATCATAGAAGGCGAGAAAGGCGGCGCGATTTGCATCTGCGGCGCGTTCTCGCGACCATGCATGCGCTTTTCGTACTCTCTGCGGACGTGTTCGGGAGTGTTGCGTTCGGTACTGAGATGGCCGAACATCACCATTCTCGGCCCCGAGCCGGAGGCCACCAGACCCGTCACGAAGTCCGACGCCTTCTCGTTCTTCAGGTGATTCCAGGAGTTGGGGTTCGGATGCAGCCGAAGAAGACCGCTGTCGTGATTGGATTCGAGATACAACATGTCGCAGTCGGCGAGCCTCGGAGCAAGCCCCCTTGCATGTTTGAGGTCGGTCGCGAAACCTATCTTCACTCCCTCGCCTCCGATGACGAATCCGCGGTTGGGCGCCTTGGGCGTATGTTCCACCGGAAAGGATTCCACGCTGAGGTCGGAGACCTTGAAGGGAATGTCCTCGAACAGCTCTACATGGCAGTCCGAAAGGGCCTTTGCGCACTTCTCCGAGCGCGCGATGCGGTCTGCGGTCTCAATGGAGAGGAACAAGGGTACCGCCATGGAGGACATGACCCGCAGGCTGTGGTAGTTGACGTGATCCCGGTGGGCGTGTGATATGACCACGCCTCGTACGGGTCCGAAGTTTTCGCGGATGTAGTTCAGGGCATCGCGAAATCGCCGCTGAGAGGAGAATCCGGCATCGAATACTACGGCACCGCCCGGGCTGCCAACGACCGTACAGTTGCCGGAACTGGAGGAAATCAAAGTTGAGAATGCGAGTCCGCTCATTGTCAGAAAATGATATCTACCTTTAGCTGCGACCCCTTTCGTTTTTCCCTCAAATTCGCTCCCCCGCCGAGAAACGAAACAGGTGCCCCAACTGCGAGTATGATTTGTGTCACTAAATCCGGAGAGTTGATGAAAACGACCTTCCCCGCCATTCTCCTTGTGCTGCTGTTCGCCCTGGCATGCTCCGCGTGCGCTGAAGCGCCCGAAGAGAAAGACTCGAAGCTCTCCGTCACTTCACTGTGCGTACTCATGGCGGACAACCTTGAGGAGTTCTGCGAGTCCGGCGGATTCGCGCTCATATCACCGGCGAACGACAATCTCTTCGTTGCGCGCTCGAAAGGCGCGCAGACCAAGCTTTTGCTGAACTCGAAGGACATCACACCGGACGGCTGCACCGGATTCATCTCCGCCGCCTTCGCCCCCGACAACACGCTCGCTTTCGCATACTCGACCCACGAAGGCTGCTTCGTTTCCGTGAGAGAAAGACAACAGAAGTTCGGATCGTACCGTTCTGTCAGGGAGAACTCGCTGCTGTTCAGTCCGGACTCGAAGAGGCTCGCGTTCATAGCGGGTGTGCAACGCCCGCGCGAAGCCGTCGTGCTGGACGGAGAGAAGGGAGAGGGTTACACGGAGATATGCGAGTTCATCTTCTCGCGCGACTCGCGCAGGTTCGGCTTTATCGGGCGAAACGGCAACGAGTACGCGCTCGTTGTGAAAGGCAAGGTGAGCGACCGCTACACGGCCTACCGTAACCTTCGCTTTTCCACCGCCCGGCGCGGATACGCGGTCATGGCCATGGACAAGGGCGAATGGTTCCCGCTGCTGGGTTCGCGCAGGGGCGCTGGTTGTTTCGGTGCTGCAAGCGAGTTCGTATTCGACTCTCGCGGTAAGCGCTGCGTTTTCGTTGCCGAGACCGAAGAGGGCAAGGTGCTGTTCGAAAACGGCAAGCCCACCAAGTGGACAGACGTACAGCGCCCGTTCTTCGGCCCACGAGACAAGCTGACCTTTGTGCAGACCAGAAAGGGCAGACAGTTCCCCGTTGTGGACGGAGCGGCGCTCAAGAGCTACGACCGTGTGCGGTTGATGCTCTTCTCTCCGGACGGCAAGAGGTTTATCCACACCGCGTTCATGGGGCAGATGGAAGTGATGATGGAGAACGGCTCGTTCGACGAGGAGTTCCATCACGTCATCGAACCTGTCTTTACGCCGGACGGCGGCCATCTCGCCTTCGCGGGCCAGTTCATGAAGGATGTGACTTTGGTGGTGGACAAGCTTAAACCTGCCATTTGCAAGGGCACCGACGCCTTTGCGGTCACGATTTCAGACGACGCGAAGCACAGCGCCCTCTTCGTGGTCAACGGCGAAAGGGTGAGCCTCGTTGTTGACGGGAAACAGCTTGCGGAGTACTATAAGTTCGACCCTTGGTGTTTCGGAGCCGGTTTCACCGCCTACCGGGCTGAACAGGCTGCGGCCTTTGCCCGTGGCGAAATTCCCGAAGCGGCGCAACGCATGTTCAGAATCAGCATCGAGGACGGTGGATTCAGGTATTTCGCGGTTCAGGACGGCAAGTTCGTTCGAGTGGAGGGCGAATTCAAATGAGTGACGGACCGTTGGTGTCGATTATCCTGGCGGTATCAGCGAACGGCGTAATCGGTCGGGAAGGCGGCCTTCCATGGTCTCTTCCGACAGACCTGCAACGATTCATGCAACTTACTCTCGGCTCGACTGTAATCATGGGAAGGCTCACGGCGGAATCCATAAGGAATCCTCTTCGAGAGCGTACCAATATCGTGCTGACAAGCGGCCCGAAGCTCGGCAGGGGGTTCGAGACCGCACATTCGCTCGACGAGGCACTTCGGATGTGCGAAAGCGGGAAAGAGGTCTTCGTCATCGGTGGCAGGCGGGTTTACGAGGAGGCCATGCCGCGGGCCGACAGGTTATATGTAACCCGCGTGATGGCACAGGTCGAAGGGGATGTCAGGTACATGCCGTCCGTGGACGGCAGTTGGCGAATAGTCAGGTCAGAAGGCCCGATTACGAGCAGCAAGGACGATCACCCGTACCTGTTCGAGATATACGAGCGAGTCAGATAGTGCGATACCTGAGTTCCATGTAAGTCTTGAAGCCCAGAGAGTTCCAGAACGCCATTGACTGTTCGTTGCCGACCGCGGCCTTGAGTTCCACCCTCTTAATCTTCTTGAAGCGAAACCACTCGACAGCTGCGTTGAAGAGCCTGCGTCCGACTCCACGCCTTCTGTGACGTTCGGTCACCATCAGGTCAACTATGTAGCCGTAACGCCCCCTCGGCCGCATTGGCGGATTGTCCTTGACCGCCGCGAGGCAGTAGCCTACCGGCGCGCCCGCGATGTCCGCGACGAACAACCTAACGCCCGCCTTGCGAATCATGTTGGAGAAAAACGCCCGCATCGCGCTCTTCCAGTTCGGAGAAAGCTCCCAAAGCGGGTCAATAGCGGCGTGAAGGTCCTGCAGTTCCTTGCAAAGCCGCACGAGCGCCGCGATGTCTTCTCGTTGTGCCTCTCTGACAAGGAGCGTTGCGCGCATCATTCACTCCTTCTGTTCTGCCTGTGAAGGCGGGGTTCTCAAAGTCCTCAGAAACAGGTATATCTTCAGGGCCTCTTGCTGTGAGAGGCCGAAGTCGTCCATATCGGTGTCAGGCTGGATGTCTCCCGCCCTTTTGAGCCACGAAACCATGAATTCCGGCGTGACCTTCACTCCGATGTTGGAAAGATCGGGTCCTGTGTAAGCGGCAATTCCCCTGCCGTACACCTTGTGGCAGCGCACGCAGAAGTTCTTCTGGAAAAGCTGTTCGCCTTCCCTCAGGGCCTCTCTTCCTTGTGGAATATCCTCCGTCAGCGCCACCGGCAGTTTACCTTTCAGCGTTGAAAGGTAAGCAGCGAGATCCGCTGTCTCGTGCGGTTGAAGCATGGGGTCGGGCATATCGCTGTGGTTGAGAACTTCGTACGGCGCGGACAGCCAATGCTCCAGCCAGCCCGTGCGAACCTTGTCGCCTGTGAGCGCGAGGTTGGGCCCCTGCAGGCGCGGGAACTTCTCCTTGCCCTCCTTGCGCGTAAGACCGGCCGGAACCGGAGCGACAGAATGACACTGGTAGCACTGCTTGTGAAAAAACAGTATCCGGCCCCTACTTTCGGCTTTGCGATAGGGCTCGCCGGAATCGAGAGCGCGAGATGGTTCGAAATCCCTCAACGACATGAGAAATGCCACAATGGGTTCCGACTCGTCGCTTGCGAGCATAAAGTTCGGCATCGCTACCTCCCGCTCGACAATCTCTTCGAACGAGCGGACGTGAGAGAGGTAGTCCAGCAGAGTTTCGTGAGCTTCGACGCCATCCCTTCGCGGCATGTCTTTGAAAGGCAGGTCGAGAACCGGACGGGAAGCAAACCCCGCGAGCGACGGACCTATCTTGCGTTCCAGCGAGGAGCCGTCGGTGGTGTGGCATGCGAGACAGTAGTTGTCGTCGAACAGCTTGCGCCCTGCTACGGGGTCTCCACCGGCTTTCATTCCCGCGTAAGGGTCGGACGAGCCTCCGGTGGAAGTGGTGAGATAAGCGACGAGTATTCGCTTTTGTTCCTCACCGAGGGAATAGACGGGCATCCGCGAAAAAGGAAGGATTTCGCGAGGGTCGGAAAACCACCAGTTGAGCCAGCTTCGGCGATAGCGGAAGCCTGCGCCGGTGAGTATGGGGCCTTCGTCGCCGCCCTCGGGAAACTGCGGGGTGACATGGCACCTGTCGCAGCCGAGTCTGTCGAACTCGTTCTGTCCCTCGGTCGCGTCACCGGGGCGGAGCAGTCCGTACGGGGGCGGCGTGCGAAACTCCTCGAGCGAGTCGAGATATGCTCCGAGGTCGTTCGCAGCTTCTTCGGAAAATCCGTAGTAGGGCATGGTGCGGGTGACGGTTACGAGGGGTTTCTCCTGTGTCAGCAGCGCGATGAGGTATTCGGCGCGCAGTTTCTGCACGAGCTTTATCAGGTCGATGCGCTCGGTGTGGCGGTAAAGCCGGGGAATGGAGTGACATTCTGCGCAGCCAAGTCGCCGCACAAGCGTCCTGCCGTAACCGGGGCCGGAAGAGGAAGCCTGTACGTACTCCTGCCTGTGACAGACCGTGCAGGAAGAACGGGCCCGCCAGAGCATGTCATTCAGGGCGGGCCGCAGTGCGCCTGTCACGCCGTGGGCCTGCTCATGGTCGAGAGAGCGTCCGTCGCCGCCGTGGCAGGACGTGCAGCCGTAGGCGAAGTACGGGTGTTGCCGGTGCGCATAGTTGGACGCAAGAACATCTTCGGGCAGGTGACAGGTGAGGCATCGGTCCACAATGCCATCCGAAGCGACGAATACCTGGCGCATCTGCGGTGAGGCGTCCGGGTTCAATTTGAAAAAGTGGCCGTGCCAGGAAGGCGATGATTCGAGTGCCAGCGTTACTGCCAGTGCGACAAGCAGCAGCACAGCGGCCACGGTCAAGGCGATAACCCATTGTGTCAGCGTCCGGCCGGTATCCTTCACATTCTTCCCTGGTCGAAATGAAGTCTGCATGTAACGGTACGCACCATTATAACGTAGTTGAGGAGCAAACGGTACGGAACAAATGTCATATTATTGCTGAAATTTCGCGTTTTTGCGCTATAATTCCCCGTTAGCACGATTTGTGTGGGAGTGACACCTTTGACTGACGAACTTCACGAGTCGCTGTGTGAAAAGTGTGGCAGATGCTGCCATGCCAAGGTTCTGGTGGACGGGGTGGTCTATTTCACCCGAGGCCATTGTAGATTTCTTGATGCGGCATCGGGTCTCTGTTCAGTCTATGACAGGCGTTTTGAACTCAACAATGAGTGCATTCCCGTAGCCAGAGCCGTACAGCTCGGAGCACTTCCCGGGGATTGCCCCTATGTTCCAAACAGGCGCAATTACAGCGGCCCGAAGCCGTTTGAAGAGCTGGTCGCTTCGCTCGGCGAGGAATTTGCTGAAAAAGCTGCCCGTGAGGCGCTTGAAGGACATTGCTGAACGACCGATACCTAAACCATGAGCCGGGCAGGGAACGTAATATGGCAACTGATGACATTCTCACCAGGGCTGAGTGGACCGAGCGCGTTGTCGCCGTCGCGAACAACGTCATTGATGAGAACGAAGACCTATTTACGGAAAAAAAGGACAAGTCGTTCTTCGAGGACATGGTCCTCGACAGGGTCGAAGCCTACCTGAAAGGTTCGGCCGTACTTCACGCTGCACGCTATGAGTTCGTGAAGTACTGCGTTGGCGCAGAACATACCACAAGACCTGTGGAAGAAGAATGCAAGGGACTGGAACGCTGTGCTGTACGGCGTTTCGTATCATTGCGCCTGTTTCGACGTTACAAAGATGGTTATGAAGATACTGTCGGACGAGGCTCCGAGACGCAAGAACCCCGTCTCACTGGACGAATGACGGAAAGGCCCCGATGAAGACAATCGATGAGTTGGCGATCGAAAAAACGCTGAACGGTGAAGCGGAAGCCTTCGCCGACATCGTCATGCGTCACCGAATGGCGGTTATGCGCCTTTGTCTTTTTGCCTGCGGCGAATACGAAACCGCGAGCCGCATGCTCCGTCGCACTTTCCTCGCCTTCGCAAACCACATGGTCTCGCATCGCAATCAGGGCGACGTACACAACCTGCTCATAAACCACGCCGCACAGGTCATAAGCAGTTGGGAGAAGCGCGGCTCAAGACGTGTCGGTAAAATAGAAAATCTGAGAAACAACCTCGAACAGGCCTTCTACTTCCCTTCAGAAGAGCTTGAAAGGCTCAAGAACACCTCGATGGCTGAGTTGCAGAAGAGCTTTGTCAACGTCGCGGTGGCACTGGGCAAGTATCCCGTGCACCAGAAGCTCGTCATGGGCCTGAAGGCTTTCGAGGGTCGCTCGTACAACAACATCGCCAAGCTTTCCGGCATTGATCCGAAAAAGATACAGACCATAGTCGAGGACTTCCGCAAGTCCATTCTCGGCGGTTATAAGACAGATGACGATGAAGAAGCCGAACTGGAGCAGATGCTTGGGCTTTTCGTTGACAACGAGCTTGCTCCCATCAAGGCCGCGCGTTTGCAGGAAGAGCTTAAGCAAAATGACCGTTTGCGCAAGCGCATGTCGGAGTTCATCCAGCTTCGCGACAGGCTGACGAGCGCGTTTGCGTACTTCGCCCCTCCCGACGACATCGTCGAGCAGATTATCAAGGGGATGCCCGACCCCAAGCGACTGCTCTCCGTCCCCCGCTTCGGTGAGATTGCCACGGCAATGGGCTTCGTCGAGCAGGAGGCCATCGAGGCAGCCCTGAAGGAGCAAAGGAAGCTCAAGGCCCGGGGGCACGATGAGCTTCTGGGTTCCATACTCGTTGAACGGGGCAGCATGGACAAAAAGACCGTTCAGCGTGTTCTGGAGGTGCAGGGAGAACAGGGCAAGCCTGAAACCCTTGCGGACTGCGAAATAGTGGAGCAGGTGGGCAAGGGCGGCATGGGTGTCGTGTATCGCGCTCATCAGCAGAGCATGGGCAGAGATGTCGCAGTCAAGGTGCTGTATCCCAAGCTGGCGAAGGACGAGAAGTTCGTCGAGAGCTTCCTCACAGAGGGCAAAGCGGTTGCGCACCTTGCACACCCGAACGTGGTCACGGGTATTGATGTCGGAGAGCACCAGGGCTTCATCTACCTGATAATGGAGTTCGTGGACGGCCCGACCCTGCGCGAATGGCTCGGGGAGCACGAGGTGATGGACGAGTCCACCGCCCTCGACATGGCCATCCAGGTCTCCGCCGCTCTCGACTACGCTTACAAGAACAACTTCATTCACCGCGACATTAAGCCCGACAACATCATGCTCGACCGCAACGGCGTGGCGAAGGTCTGCGACCTCGGTCTCGCCATTAGTGGCGAACAGGACCTCTTCGACGAGGACGGCGTTGTGGGCACCCCGCACTACCTTTCACCGGAACAGGCCCGGGGAGAGCGCAATCTTGATACTCGCTCGGATATCTATTCCTTCGGCGCAACCCTCTACCACGTCTTGACCGGCTCGACACCCTATTCCGGCGAGGATTCGCGCGAGATCATGGAAAAACATGCTTTCAGCGATATACAGCCTCCGAGCGAGCGCAATCCGGATATCTCAGAGGCGTTCGAGTCCATCATCATGAAGATGATGGCCCGTGACCGTGACCTGCGCTATCCCACCCCCGGCGATTTGCAGCGCGACCTCGAACTGCTCAAGGCAGGCAAGCGCCCCGTGGCCTATCAGGAGAAGCTGATACTTGAAGGCAAGCTCGATCCCAAGATGCTTTTCCATGCAGACCGCACTCCGCAGCTGGTAATCGGCATCGTGGCTTTCCTCGTAATAACCCTGACAGGCATGTACTTCCTGTTCCAGGAATCCATCATGCCGCAACAAGAGACCACTTCCTCGTACACTCCGCCTCCCACTCCCACTCCGACGGTACTCAGAAGCGGCGAGTTCTTCGTGCCGTCAATCTCGCCCGAGCAGGCGAAGGCCGATTACGAGAAACTCGAACAGATGGCAGAGGCCTCAGAAGACCCCTATCAGCTCGCCATAGCATGCGGCACGTTCATTGAGAAGTATCCGGGAACCAAGTTCATTCAGAAGGTCCTGGAGTTACGCATAGAGGCGTTCAACGCTCACAACAAGCTGGTAGAGGCAGAAATCGAGAAACGCTTCAAGAAGGCCAAAGAATTGGTCACGCATGAAGAGTATGTCGCAGCACTGAATCACATGTACGGCCTGCCGGAACACATGCGAGCCTCTCCTGCATTCAATAAGGTAAAGGACAAGATAGACGAGATAAACATAGCCATCGAGGACGTTGTTTTCGAGGAAGTTGACGTTTCCCTCGAGCTTGCAGGTCAGGAAGAATTCACAGAGGCGACGGACAAACTGAAAGAGCTTATCAACAAGGTTCCACCCGAATACGTACAGCAGATCAGCAACACACTCGTCCGCATCGAGAAGGAAAAGTACTTCTATGTCATCAGCCTCGGCAAGAACGCGCTGACGAAGATTCTTTCGTATTTCATCGAGGGCGAGTTCGACCAAGCCGACAAGCTCGTGAAAAAGCTGACTACCGACCCCGCTTTCGCCGAATTCGCGCCGATGATTGAACAGAGCAAGAATTTCTTCTCCTCGATTCGCTCTGTGATAGAACACGCGATGAAAAGAGCGAAGGAACTGGAGGGCGGTACGGTAATCCTTCGCCTCGATAACGGTTCAGAGGTTCAGTCCCGCATTCTGAAGGTGAATGACGATAGCACGCTGGATGTCATATTTATGGCCGCGGGAGAGAAAAAGACCCTTTCCATTTCCGACCTGTCCTCTTATTGCATCGCGGATCTTGCAAGAAGTTCAATAAGTAACCTGCCTGCCGACAAGAAGGGAGAGCAGTACCTGTCGCTTGCAGTTTACGAGTTCCTGACAGGCCTCTTCGAGCTGGCGGACAAGGACATAGAACATGCCCGAAAGTTCAAAGCCGATCCCACCATTTACGGCATTCTTAAGAACAATTTCGGTGATGTGGTGAAGGAGCGATTCGCGTTGAAGACACTGCAGCGCCTGCGCACCGCCCGCAAGAACGAGGACTGGGAAGCCGTGGAGAGACTCGCCAAGGAGCTTTTGGGCAAGTTCTCTGCCACAAATGCCGTTTTGCCATATCTTGATACCATAAGGCTCGCAAGGTCGCAAGCCTCCCTCAATTTGACCGGAATCAAGCGGTTTTTCAACGCTCCCGTTTCCATGGACGCCAGGGGGCTGACGCAGTTCACCTATGACCTTTCCAACAAGCACCAGATGAAGGATTTCGGTTACATGCCCGAAAAGTGGTCACTCGAAAACGGCAAGATTGTGCAAAGCGAGGACTTCGGCCTCGGCTACGGTCTGCATCATCCTGCCTTCTTCAAGGACCGATGCGAAGTGGAGTTCACCTACTCCAACGAAAAGTCCAACTCGCTTTTCGTGTACATGTGCGGGGTGTGGATCGGCCTCAACGCCCATAACTCCACCGCAGACGCTCTGAACGAGCTGCCGCGTGACAAGACCTACAAGGCGTTTTACGGCAACGACATCGAGTTCGGAATGGTTGCAGGCGATACCTACCGCATGCGCTACGTGGTCCGTGACGGAAAGGTTTCCGTGTTCGCGAACGACAAGCTCGTTTTCGAGAAGCACGTTACTACGAAAGCCTCAGGCGTTGAGATCCGCGATCTCGGTTTCGCTCAGATCTCCGAACTCGTAATCCGTGGCAAGATTGACGAGCAGTGGCTCGCAACAATTGCAGAACTGAACGCCAGGATAGAGGCGGGAGAACTTACCCGCGGCCTCACCCGCATAGCCTACGGAACGCTGAATTTCTCGCGCAGACTCGGAGACGAGGTAGTAAGCGAAGTTAACGATCATTTCGCGGTCGGGCCTTCCAAGCGTCTGCGCAAGCCGACTTGGTCCGCGAAGTACAAGGGATTCCTCATGGTTCCCGAACGCGGCGAGTACAAGCTTTATATCCGAACTACCGCCCGGACCTCTGTTCGTGTGAACGGAAAACGCGTTCACGACAACACGAGCACAGGCGGCGTGCCGGACAGCTTCCTCACCATCACCTTGCAGCTCGAAGCAGGGCTTAACGAGTTCGAGTTCTCCGTCGCCAACGACGACATTCCGGATCAGACCATCTGGCTCGGTTTCGGCTTTGAGACCGACTCCAAGGGCTCGCTCCCGCCAATCATGCTCTACACCGAACCTTAGGGGCGGGTTGCATAATACAGTCTTACTGCAAACGGCTGCGGCTTTACCTCGCTCGTTTTCGTACGAAATTATTTTTTCGAGATACCCTTAGGGGCGGGTTGAATGCGGTTCGCGGCGGGTTCTCAAAACTCAAGAAATTCTGAACGGGGTTCTCCCTTCTCCGAACGGCCTGCGCGGTTCCCTTTTGCGTGGTACAATATCTTAAAAATCATCAGGGAGGATAACTTTGGCAGCGAACATGCCTGAAAAGGGCGCAAAGGCCCCCGATTTCACACTTAAAGACCAGAACGGCGATGAGCACTCGCTCGCCGACTTCGCGGGTAAATGGCTCGTTCTCTACTTCTACCCCAAAGACAACACCCCCGGCTGTACTACCGAGGCGAAGGACTTCAACGATGCCATGGCCGAAATAGAACGGATGGGTGCGAAGGTCGTCGGCGTAAGCCCCGACTCCGTGAAGTCGCACTCGAACTTCTGTTCGAAATACGACCTGGACCTGATACTGCTCTCCGACCCGGACAAGCAGGTTCTCAGCGACTACGGTGCATGGCAGAAGAAAAAGATGTACGGTCGGGAGTACATGGGCGTTCAGCGTAGTACCGTGTTGATCGACCCCGAAGGCAGGGTCGCAGGGGTCTGGCCCAAGGTTCGCGTCAAGGGACATGTCGAAGAGGTCAGCAAAACCCTCAGTGAACTGGCCGGTTGATAACCTGGCGGTCGGGCACGAGCCTCACCGCTCTGAACCGAAACCTACCTGTCCGGTTTGTCAGGGAATGGGAAATCCGGGCAGTTTGACGTAAACAGTCTCTTCTCAGGGGGGAGACGTGAAGGCCGTGGGCATCCGCCCGCGGCCTTTTCTGTTTAAGAATATGTGTGGGCCTGACATGAAGAGAGGGAGCCAGCTGGCTCCCTCTCTTCGTTTATACCTTATCGCCGTTTAAGGCGGGTTCTTGTGTCAGTCAATAAATGTGCGCACGAGTGCGCGGATGGGGCTCGTCATTTCTTCGGCTATGTCAGGTGATACGTAGTAGTAGTACGCTGTAATATCCGCGCCTGTTGCCGAAGAGGCAAGAGAGTTATCGCGCACAGAGCATAGGGTTCGCACGTTCTGTGCTCCCATCGTGCCGAAGGCCGCCGTGGCCACGAAGCAGCCGCCGCCGCCACCGCCGCCGTCACCGTCGCCGGGAGCGGGGTCGCCCGGTTCGCCGCTACCGTCCTCTACCGCTGATATCTTGTATCCGCCCAGTTCCGCATAGGTGCGGGACGGAGTCTGTACGACCTTGATGTAAACGGTCTGGTCGTAGGGAGGGGTGAATGTTACACGCGATTCGCGGGTGGAGGCGTGGCGGTTGTCGTTGGTGCCGTAAACGGTGTCTCCCGTCCGGTTGTAAACGGTGACCACCGTGTCCGCTCCGTTAACGAGTTCCGATGTCGATACTGTGTACTGCATGTCGTGGATTACAGCGAGCGAGTACCAGTCCTCGTCGTCCTCGGGGAAGAACGTCGCATTGAGGGTGGTGCCGTCGTCGGTCAGTGGAGTGGAGTCGAGCCTTCTGTCGTTGTCCTCGAATGCGTCCTCGTAAAAACGCATGTCGAGATGGAAGTTGAAGATAGAGTCCATTGTGACGGCGTTGCCGTAGCCAAGGTCGAACCACTGGAACCAGAAATCCTCTACCGTAATCTGGTTGTTTGAGGGAAGCGTCTGCAGCGAACGGTAAACATCCCAGACCGCGTCCTCGCCGGTTTTGCCGCCGCTGAACGAGAATGCGGAATCCCATGTCTCGTTATCGGGGTCGAAGATATCCCACAGCGCGGACTGGACAGCGATCTCGTCGTTGGCGTGAAGGCCCGGGAAGCCGATTGCGGCAGGAGGCTCGATGTCCCAGTGCGTGGCACCGCTGACGCGGGTATCAATGTAAACCGAGCGGTACAGCAACGGATTGCCCGTCAGTTCGCGTTCTGTATAAGTGTTCATCCAGGCCGCGAAGTAGCCGGACCAGGCCTCTGTCCACGCAAGGCGCAGGTCTCTTCCTCGCCGTAGTGGTAGCCGCCCGGCGAGTCCTCCTGAGTGTAATTGTAGGAGATGAAGTGGCCGTATTCGTGTACGATCACATCGTCGTCGAATTCGTCGGTGTCGCTCGTTGGGTTGCCTAACAGGTAAATGCTCTGCGAGGTGCTTTCGGTGTAGGTTCCCGTGGTGGATCCTGGCTCCCAGTAAACCGTAACGCGGTCAGGGAAGGTGCCGCCTTCCATCAGAGCAACCCTTTCCGCCGCTCGGGAGATGCAGAACATGATGTTGAAAGGTCCGCTGTTGTCCTCTGAAACTGTCAGGGTTGAGGGCGTGTCAATGTCTCCAGCCACACCTGTCCAGTCTCCGGCGGCGTCGGTCACCATCGCTGCTCCCTGAAAAATCACGGGAACGCTTACTCCGTCCAGTTCCAGCACCCGGACGGGCTGGGTCGAACCGCCGTCGCAGTCGGGATAGACGCGGAGCTGGAAGTCGGAATTCCCGCCGAGCAGCGAGTTGGAAACCGTGAAGCTGAAGGTTCCGTCGGCTCCGAGGTTGTCGCTTGAAATCATAATTGCGTCGGTAACCTCGGGCCCGGTCTTGCGGTAAAGCTCTATGCGTGCGTAGGGAACCGGCAGGTAGCGGGTATCGCCGAAACCGCTCGTGGTCGGAACCTTGTCGGTGTAGCGTACTTCGCCCGAAACTGTGCCCGCTTGTGCGGAGTTCGCAAATGCCACGAGAACAAGGATGAGGGCGGAGAGTGTCAGCAGTGTATTTCTCATCATCCACCCCCTCACTTTACCTGCACGTTCTGGACGCGCATACGGTGTTGGGGTGCAGGTTTGAAGTCAGGGTTCGCGGGTCTGTGGCCGAACTCCATTTGAGAGTTGTCCACCACTGCTGCTGTGCCGAAGTGAGCACTCACCTCGGCCGTGAGCGTCGCCGCGTCTTTGGCGGCCACTGTCGCGGTAAAAGTGCATGTCTGCCCGGCGAGCAGGGAGAAGTAAGGCTCGGGGGCTTCGAGTACGGTCAGGTCGCCGAATGTTATGAGAGTAAGAGACGCATCGTTGAGGTCGGCCGTGGTGTGAACCGTTATTGTCACATCCTGCACGTCTCCGGCCCGGTTCGATTTCGTCATCTCGATTGTGAAGGGGCTGTATTTCTTGGCGGAGCGCTCTTGTGCCGCGCCCTGCTCGGCCCTGCCGTGAGGGGTAAAGCCGATTGCTAACAGCGCCGCCGCCGCCAAGAGTATCGTGTATATCAAGCGCACAAATATGTCCTTTCTCGTCATTATACGGTACCGGATTATACATCCTTGAGGGCACAAGGCGCAATTCATATTCGATTTTATCAATGAACTCCGAGTTGTCCTTCGCCACATAATAGACGTGCGCGCGGGATGTTCGTTGCAGAAGTGGCTTGCTACTTGCCCGTGCCCCGAAGTGGCGGTATAATTTCATCCCACTCACAAGGGGCGAAGAAATATGGAAACATGCCGAATTATGGTAATTTACGATTCCGACAAGGGTGCCACACGCACCGTGGCGGAACACGTCGCTAAGGGCGCGGCCAAGATTCGTCACATCAACGTTGAGATGCGTTTCTGCGAGGATGTCGAACTCAAAGAGATGCTGAAGGCCGACGCGTTCGCGTTCGGAACTCCCAACCACTTGGGCACGATGTCTGCTCGGATGAAGATGTTTTTCCGAAAACTGCAACCGCTGTGGGAACAGGGTTCCCTCCGTGGCAAACCGGCCTCGGTGTTCACCGCTTCCGGCAAGTTCCATGGCGGAGCCGAGACCTCGATGCTGTCGCTTATGTTCCCTGTTTTCGCGCACGGCATGCTGCTGGTCGGTCTGCCCACCTTTCCGAGGAGTTACGTGCTGGACGGGTGTTTCCTCGGTGTGAAGGCGTTCGTGGACCGTTCAAAGGACGACGGCCCGGATGAACCATCTCTCAACGCCGCTCGCGCACTGGGCGAGAGGCTCGCGCGCACGGTCCTCGCGCTCAAGGCCGGACGCATGTGTGTCAAGGAGCAAATCGTGGACGAGAAATCGGTTAAACCGACTGTCCCGCCGCTCGATACGGACGACCAGAAGGAACTGGACCGCCTTATGGCAGACGGCGATGTGGATGCCTGGCAGTGCAAGAACTGCGGTTACGTCCACAACGGGGATGTACCGCCAGAGATTTGCCCTGTATGCAATCTCGAACAGGCCTCCTTCACTGCCTACGACGTGGACGCCTGGGAATGCAGGGGCTGCGGTTTCGTGGTTTATTCGCAACGGCCCTCCGAGCCTTGTCCGGTCTGCGGCGAGGATTCGAAGGCGTTCAATCCTTACAAGGGCTGATGAATGGAACTTCAGGAAGAACTGAGCGATTTTGAGCGACAACTCGCACGGCTCGCGGTTAAGAACAAATTCGCCTCGGAGCAGGATATCAACCGCTGCGTGGCGATGTTCACTATCCGCCGCGAGGACGACGAGGAGTTGTCTCTCAGTCGCTTCATGGTGGATGAAGGGATAGTTGACGAAAAGCAGGCGCGAGCATTGAAGCTGGCCGCCGAAAGGCACGTAAAGGATGCACGTAACGAACAGCACCGTATCGGTGGCTACCAGATTATCGGCAAGCTCGGAGAAGGCGGGCTGGGCGTGGTTTATCGCTGTCTCCAGCTCTCGATGGGCCGCGAGGTCGCGCTCAAACTCCTTCACCCGCGGTGGAATTTCGACGAGGAGTTCAAGCGCCGATTCCTGCTCGAAGCTCGGCTGCTCGGAAAGCTCAGCCACGAGAACCTCGTACAGGTTTACGACGTCGGCAAGGACAAGGGGCGATTCTATTTCTCCATGGAACTCGTGCAGGGCAGGTCCATAGAGGAAATTATTGACGAGGAAGGCCCCTTCAGCTCCGACCTCGCCATTGACATCGTATATCAGGTCGCAAAGGCCATCGAGTACCTGTGGCAGTACAAGATCGTCCACCGCGACATTAAGCCCGGCAACGTCATGGTGGACGCGAAAGGCAGGGCCAAGCTCATGGACTTCGGTTTCGTCAAGCCGCGAATCGAGACCATAGAGTCCGAACCGGGTATGGTCCTCGGAACTCCGGACTATATCTCACCCGAACAGGCCCAGGGCAAAACTGAAATTGACATCCGAAGCGACTTCTACTCGCTCGGGGCTTCGCTGTACCATATGCTGACCGGCTCGCCCCCGTTCTCGGGTTCGGGCTCCTCCGTTATGCGACAGCACCTTGTCAAGGGCATTCCGGACCCCTCCAAGGTGAACCCGGACGTGCCGGAGGAACTTTGCGCCCTCGTAAAAAAGCTCACCGAAAAAGAACCCGCAGACCGACTCCAGGCTCCCGAAGAACTGCTCAACGAGATTTCTCTCATACGAGCCCGGCGTAAGCTGGAGGTCGAAAAGCTGCCCAGGGGCGGTTCCACGATTGTGCGGGCGCTCAAGACATCACAGAAAAAGGACAAGGATCAGACGGAGACCATCGGCAAGCTTCAGACCGAGGTCAAGCGTCTGCGGTCGCTCATGTTCATGATTCTCATAGGCGGAGCGATTGCACTGGTCGTGCTCGCCGTACTCGTCGCAATTATGCTGCTGAAAAACTGAGGATTCTATGCAGGACAAAATGGAACTCGAACAACTCAAAGCTTACTATGAAGAACACGGTCAGGGCCACGTTTTCGACCACATCGGCGAACTGGCCGTACCAGCCCGCTCAGAGTTTCTGAAGCAACTGCGCTCGATAGACCTCGACAAGGTGGACTCGCTCGTCGAGAAGTACCGTACCCGCAAGGAGGAAACCGACCACGAACTCCGCCCCGCCGAGACTGTAGGCGCGCCAACTAACGACCAGGAGCGTGCCGAGAGGCGCAAGGCGCGCAACCGCGGAGAAGAACTTCTGCGGGCAGGTAAGGTCGCCGCTTTCCTCGTGGCCGGAGGACAGGGCACCCGCCTCGGGCTGCCCGGCCCCAAGGGAACTTTCCCCATTTATCCCATCACCGGCAAGAGCCTCTTCGAGGTCTTCGCTCAGAAACTGCTGAACCTGAGAGCTCGATTCGGCAAGCCCGTGCCCCTTTACGTCATGACGAGCCCCGCGAACGACGAGGAGACCCGCGCATACTTCATGGCCTTCAATTACTTCGGTCTCGATAAGAAGACGGTGAAATTCATCATGCAGGGCACTCTCCCTTCGGTTGACCTCTGGGGCAAGCTTGCCCGTGACCAGCCCGGGCACGTATTTGAAAGCCCCAACGGCCATGGCGGAGCGATTGAGGCCATGGCAAAGAACGGCATGGTTCGCGAGCTTCTGGATGCGGGTTACGAGGAGCTTTTCTACTTTCAGGTTGACAATGTGCTCGCCCGAATATGCGACCCCGTTTTCGTAGGCTTTCACAACATGCGCGAGGCCGACCTCAGCACCAAGGTGGTCGAGAAGATTCGCCCGGAAGAGAAGGTCGGAGTGGTCGGTTATATTGACGGCAAGCCGGGCGTAATTGAGTACTCTGAACTCTCTCAGAAACAGCTTCACGACCGTCGCAAGGACGGGCGTTTGCGCTATAACGCAGGCAACACAGCCATTCACTGCTTCAGCCTTCGCTTCCTCGATAACCTGATATCCGGTAACTCGGAGCTTCCCTACCACTTTGCCCTCAAGAAGATGAAGAACATCGATGGCGAAGAAGTGGAGGTAGTGAAGTTCGAGAAGTTCATCTTCGACGCAATGAAATTAGCCGGTCGCGTAATGGTGTTCGAGGTTGACCGTGCGCAGGAGTTCTCTCCTCTGAAAAACGCTGTCGGGCCGGACTCGCCCAACACCGTGAAAGAGGACCTTCAGAACCTCTGGACCGGGTGGCTCGAGGCCGCAGGTGTTGACGTGTCGCGGACCGAAGACGGCGAGCCTCGCGGCTGCATCGAGATAAGTCCCACCTTCGCAGACAGCGAACTGGAACTGGTTGACAAACTCCCCGAAGGCTGGGAGTTCTCCGACGGCGCAGTACTGTAGGGGTGCCTCGAAAAAACTGCTTTCGCACGAAAACGAGCGAGGTCAACTCAGGCGAGGCAGCCAAGTTAAATTATGTTGATGGTGGCTGGCGGCCGTTATCGCAGGTATCCCTCGTTCTCTGACCGTTCAACGACAATCAGGTAAGCATGGCAAACCCGCGGACGTTTGCAGTAAAACTGTATTTAAGCGGTGCCCAGTAGTGCGTATGCCTTAAAACTTTGTAAACTCTGTCAACGACAATGTAACGGAGGGAACAGAATGCGAAAGTCGGTCTTGATTGTTTCGGTGATTGCGGTTGTTGTGGTTCTCGCGCTTTCGCTGAACCTCGGCGGTTTAAGGGACATGCTTTCCGGCGGCGCGGGCGAAACGGTTATAGAGCGTTCGCGCACAAGCGGAACGCGCAGCTACGAGACAGACGCGACGGCGCAGCAAAGCAGGATTTCGGCAGGGCGGAAACACACTCTTTGCCTGGATAAATACGGCTCGCTCTGGGCGTGGGGCGATAACGGTTGGGGCCAGATCGGCAAGGGAGAGGAAGACAGCAAAGAACTTCTGCCTGTTCCCATACGTAAACCAGAAGATATGGGGAATGTCCTCGCCATCTCCGCCGGAAGTTTTCACAACGTTGTCCTTTGTGAAGATGGCTCGCTCTGGGCGTGGGGCCGGAACATGTACGGCCAGATCGGAAACGGTAAGGGCGGAGAGCAGGAAAGCAAAGAGCCTCTGCCTGTTCCCGTGCGTAAACCGGAAGGCATGGGAAATGTCGTCGCGATCTCTGCCGGAGATGAGCACAGCCTTGCCCTTTGTGAAGACGGCTTCTCTGGGCGTGGGGCTCGAACGAATTCGGCCAGATCGGGAACGGTAAGGGCGGAGAAAAGGACAGCAAAGTGCTTTTGCCTGTCCGCGTGAGTAAACCCGAAGGCATGGGGAATGTCGTCTCCATCTCCGCCGGAGGTTCTCACAATCTTGCCCTTTGTGAAGACGGCTCGCTCTGGGCGTGGGGCTGGAACGAGTACGGCCAGATCGGCAACGGCAAGGGCGGAGAGACGGGTAGCAAAGAGCTTCTGCCTGTCCGCGTGCGTGAGCCGGTACGCATGGGGAATGTCCTCGCGATCTCCGCCGGAGGTTGGCACAGCTTTGCCCTCTGTGAAGACGGCTCGCTCTGGGCGTGGGGGTACAACAGGTATGGCCAGATCGGCAACGGTAAGGGCGGAAAGTGGGACAGCGGAGGAAAGCTTCTGCCTGTTCCCGTGCGTAAACCTGAAGGCATGGGTAATGTCGTCTCTATCTCCGCCGGATTTTGGCACAACCTAGCCCTTTGTGAAGGCGGCTCGCTCTGGGCGTGGGGCGATAACGAGTACGGCCAGATCGGCAACGGCAAGGGCGGAGAGCAGGACAGCGAAGAACTTCTGCCTGCCTTCGTGTTGCCACACGCGGGCATGGGGAATGTAGTCGCCATATCCGCCGGAGGTTTGCACAGCTTTGCCCTTTGTGAAGACGGCTCGCTCTGGGCGTGGGGCGATAACGAGTACGACCAGATCGGCAACGGCAAGGGCGGTTGGACGGACAGCAAAGAGCTTCTGCCTGTTCCCGTGCGTAAACACGAAGGCATGGGGAATGTCCTCACAATCTCCGCCGGAAGTGATCACAACCTCGCCCTTTGCGAAGACGGCTCGCTCTGGGCGTGGGGGGGCAACTCGTCCGGCCAGGTCGGCAACGGCAAGGGCGGAGAGGAAGACAGCAAAGAGCTCTCTGCCTGTGCGCGTGAGTAAACCGGAAGGCATGGGGAATGTCGTCGCCATCTCCGCCGGAGGTTGGCACAACCTCGCCCTTTGTGAAGACGGCTCGCTCTGGGCGTGGGGGAACAACTGGTTCGGCCAGGTCGGCAACGGCAAGGGCGGAGAAAAGGACAGCAAAGAACTTCTGCCTGTCCGAGTGCGTAAACCGGAAGGCATGGGATGTCGTAGCCATCTCCCGGAGGTTTGCACAGCCTTGCCCTTTGCGAAGACGGCTCGCTCTGGGCGTGGGGCTGGAACAAGGTCGGCCAGATCGGCAACGGCAAGGGCGGAGAGCAGGACAGCAAAGAGCTTCTGCCTGTTCGCGTGTGGCAACACGAAGGCTTGGGGGATATTGTCGCCATCTCCGCCGGATTTAAGTACAACCTTGCCCTTTGTGAAGACGGCTCGCTCTGGACGTGGGGTGAAAACTATTTCGGCCAGATCGGCAACGGTAAGGGCGAAGAGGTGTACAGCAAAGAGCCTCTGCCTGTCCGCGTGAGTAAACCGGAAGGTATGGGGAATGTCCTCGCCATCTCCACTGGATGGTTTCACAACCTTGCCCTTTGTGAAGACGGCTCGCTCTGGGCGTGGGGGAACAACTCGTCCGGCCAGATCGGCAACGGCAAGGGCGGAGAGGAAGACAGCAAAGAGCTTCTGCCTGTCCGCGTGCGTAAACCGGAAGGCATGGGAGATGTGCTCGCCATATCCGCCGGAGCTGCTCACAACCTTGCCCTTTGTGAAGACGGCTCGCTCTGGGCGTGGGGAACAACTCGTCCGGCCAGATCGGCAACGCAAAGGGCGGAGAGGTGTCAGCAGAGAACTTCTGCCTGTCCGTGTGCGTAAACCGAAAGGTATGGGGAATATTGTCACCATATCCGCCGGAGCTTTGCACAACCTTGCCCTTTGCGAAGACGGCTCGCTCTGGGCGTGGGGTTATAACGCTTCCGGCCAGATCGGCAACGGCAAGGGCGGAGAGGAAGACAGCGAAGAGCTTCTGCCCGTGCGCGTGAGTAAACCGTAAGGTATGGGTGATGTCCTCCCCATCTCCGCCGGAGCTTTGCACAACCTTGCCCTTTGCGAAGACGGCTCGCTCTGGGACTTGGGGGGGACAGAGTACGGCCAGATCGGGGAACGGTAAGAAACGCAGGCGAAGAGCTTCTGCCTGTTCCCGTGCGTAAACCCGAAGATATGGGGAATGTCGCCGCGACTTCCGCCGGAGGTGTTCACAACCTTGCCCTTTGTGAAGACGGCTCGCTCTGGGCGTGGGGCTGGAACGATTACGGCCAGATCGGGAACGGTAAGGGTGGAAAGGAGTACAGCAAAGAGCCTCTGCCTGTCCGAGTGAGTAAACCAGAAGATATGGGGAATGTCCTTGCCATCTCCGCCGGAGGTACTCACAACCTTGCCCTTTGTGAAGACGGCTCGCTCTGGGCGTGGGGCGAGAACGATGATGGCCAGATCGGCAACGGTAAGGGTGGAGAAAAGGACAGCAAAGAACTTCTGCCTGTCCGCGTATGGAAACCGCAAGGCATGGGGAATGTCGTCGCGTTCTCCGCCGGAGGTGCTCACAACCTTGCCCTTTGTGAAGACGGCTCGCTCTGGGCGTGGGGCTGGAACAAGTACGGCCAGATCGGGAACGGTAAGGGTGGAAAAAAAGGCAGCAAAGAGCTTTTGCCTGTCCGCGTGCGTAAACCTGAAGGTATGTAAGATGTTGTAGCCATCTCCGCCGGAAAATCGCAACACGAATCAGTGCAGCCAGTGCGCCCCGCGAGCCTTTACGAACGTGCTTGTCTCGAAAGAAGTTACGAACAGCAGAGATATAGCAGGCATACGGGAAAACCAGCGATAGCGGCCGCCAGCCACCATCAGCACGATTTAGCTTGGGTGCCGAGCCTCGGCGTGCCGCACGGGCAAGATTAAACCAGGCAAGCGGGGGATTTCTGTGATAACGCTTGCCGACCATCATCAGCAAGATTTAACCTGGGTGCCGAGCCTCGGCGTGCCGCACGGGCAGGTTGATGCTTCTTCGGTTATGTACGCATCGTTCAATTATCGGGGGATGCGTTCATGGCCGGTTTGCGGGTCACATGATACACTCCGTCGGGCGTTTTGACGGCATAGGGGAAGTATTTGCGCTTGAACCACAGGGCCACGTTGACCAGTGCGATGAGTACCGGTACTTCGACCAAAGGCCCTATGACAGCGGCGAAGGCTTCTCCCGAATTGAGCCCGAACACGGCCACGGCAACCGCGATGGCCAACTCCAAGTTGTTGGAAGCGGCCGTGAACGACAGGGTGGCTGTCTGTTCGTAGGTGGCTCCCAGTTTGGTTGACATGAAAAAGCTGATCAGGAACATTGCCAGAAAATAGATGCACAGCGGAATGGCGATGCGCACCACGTCCAGTGGCAGCTTGACGATGAATTCGCCCTTCAACGAGAACATGAGCACGATGGTGAACAGCAGGGCAATCAGCGTCAGGGGACTGATATTCGGGATAAACCGTTCGTTATACCACTTCTCTCCCATGGTCTTGAGTCCTATGATGCGCGTAATCAGGCCCGCAATGAACGGAATGCCAAGGTAGATGAAAACGCTTTCGGCGATCTGACCGATGGTGATATCGCACTGTCCGCCTCGAATACCGAACCAGCTCGGCAGGATGGTGATGAAAAACCAGGCATAGAACGAGAAAAACAACACCTGAAAGATGGAATTGAAGGCCACCAGCCCCGCGCAGTACTCGGAGTCCCCCTTGGCGAGGTCATTCCAGACCAGTACCATGGCGATGCAGCGCGCCAGTCCTATCATAATCAGCCCGACCATATATTCGTGGTGGCCGGAAAGAAACGCAATTGCCAGCAGGAACATCAATACCGGGCCGATTACCCAGTTCTGCACCAGTGACAGGGAGAGTATTTTCACATCCTCCGGAACACTGAAGCCCAGCTTTCTCGTAGCGCACCTTTGCCAGCGGCGGGTACATCACTCAGCATCAGTCCCACGGCTGACGGGGATGTTCTGTGGTGCCCACCTGGAAGATGTTGATGAAATCCCGCACGCCGGGGTACAGGCAGAGCCGCCGAGACACCCCGACGGCCATGGCCAGAAAGATCCACAGCGTGAGAAACCGGTCAAGAAGACTCAATCTCTTGATGGGTGAATCGGCCATTGTTTCTCCTTTACGCTTTCGCTTTCCCGCTACAGGCAGCAGCTTCGGCGGTCACCCTGAACAATCGCCGAAATCCGTATTGAGTATATTTACAAAAGCAATTATGTCAGCCGTTGTCAGGGAACTGTGAGAAGACCGTTATCGAATTCCCTTTCGGGTCGGAACTCCCAAAATGTACAAGAAGGATATTTCTATCGATATAAAAATGTCGTGGCTGGAATTATTTTCGCGGAGCATGACCGTCATGAGCACTTCGGAGGCATTCAAAACGACCGCAAAGGCCGCACTATCCCAAATTACCTTCAAATGAGCCGTGATTGCGCCACGCTGAAGATATTGGTGCTTTTCAAGACGGAAATGGGGATTGTTCGAGGTGACCCGAAGGAGTTCGGGGGGGGTCGATTCGGGCTGAAAAAATAAAAACCCCGTCCGGGCGGACGGGGTTCCGCAGTTTCGATGGCGGGAAGGGCGGGATTTGAACCCGCGGTACGGAACAAACCGTACAACGGCTTAGCAAGCCGCCGCATTCGACCGCTCTGCCACCTCCCCGCAAGTTTTCAGGGCGCTTGACTCGCCGAAAAGGAATTGTAGCGAATTGTCCCGACTGTCAAGAACTGCCGGCCTTGCATCGCCTGCATACTGCCGTTCCCATGTGTGTTGCTTGAGGGCAGAGGATACGGCCCAAAAGAGGCGATTGCGTCAGAAAAAGGCCATGCGACAGGCACCGCCCTCAGGGAATATCCATGCCCGCGATTCATCGCCGGTGTTGCTTTACCGGGTTCGCGCCAGTTGCAGGTTATGGCAATGAGTTTTGGCAAATGGGCATCAATGCTTGAAAGCACGCTGTCCGGTAAACATCATTGCTACCTGCGGTTCGGCCTCGTTGCAGGCTTCGATAGATTCGAAGTCCCTTATCGAGCCGCCCGGATGCACGATAGCCGTGATGCCCTCCGCAATGGCGATGTCAACCGCGTCGCGGAATGGGAAGAACGCATCGGACACCATTACAGCGGCTTTCAGACCCGCGTTCTCCTCGCGAGTGCGAGCTTTCAGTTCCTCGAGCTCTTCGGCCGGACGCTCGCCGCGGCTAATTTCGAGCTCCATCTGGAATATGGATTTGCCGCACTTTTTGAAGCACATCGCGTCTGTGTGCTTGATGTATGCCTTGTCTATCGCGCTCCTGGTCACGCCAGGCCTGGCCCTGGCTCGCCGGTTCCGATAGAAACCGTCACTCCATCGCGAACGAAAAGAACGCTGTTGGAGCTGACTCCCTGTTCCACGAGCCACCCGAACAGAAGGTCATCGAGTTCCCGCTCACCGGGCTCGCGTTCGCATTCGTAGTTGCGGCCCTTGTACTCGCATCTTGCGGGGAGGAAATCTTCGGGTAGCCGCTGGCACTCGGCTGACGGGGGCTCGGCCGGGACAATCATTCCGCCGTCCATCAGCGATTTGAACTCCACGAACCGCATATCAGCGTACTTGTGAACTTCGGCTATCCTGGAAGCCTTCACGATTCGAAGGTTCTTGCGCTTCGCGAGCCTCTCCACTGCGCCTTCCTCGTATTCCGGCGCGGCCACGACTTCAGCGTACTGCTCGGCGATGAGGTGAGCAGTAGCGAGGTCGCAGGGGCGGTTGAGCACGACGCATCCGCCGAAAGCCGCGATACGGTCGGCAAAGTAAGCTCTCTCGTACGCGTTTGCGAGGCTGTCGGCCCGGGCGACTCCGCAGGGGTTGTTGTGCTTCATTATCGCGCAGCATGGAGTTTCGGGGAAGAACTTGAGTATGGACAGCGCGTTGTCTATGTCGGTCAGGTTAGTCTTTCCCGGATGTTTGCCGAACTGCACAAGGCCCTGTTCATCAATTCGGGAGACGATCGAGTTGCCGGGCCTTATGAACTCACAGTCTCCGAGAGTCAGCGAGCCCTGAACAAGCTCGAACAGCGCTGCTTCCTGCCCCGGGTTTTCGCCGTATCGGAGACCTTTCTCCACGACTCCTTCCCTGGTCTCGAGCTTCCACGTGCGTTTGCGATAGACCAGTTCCTGCCCGCCGAAGGATATCTTCATCTCTGATGGGAAGTGGTCTTCCATTACGGTTTTGTACTGTTTTCTCATGTCGTTTGTCATATCAGACCTCCATGGTGAGATTATACGCATTGTGACCGTTACATTCCATCGTCAAACATGTTGTAAATGGTGACGAGGGGCCCGCGCCGCGAAGCCGGGCACAGTCAAAGCCTGCTATAATCATATGCACGTCTTTCTACGGAGAAACGATATGTCTCATTCGCGCTTGATACACGACCGTCTGTCCGTTTTCATCATCTGTTCAATGCTGTTGCTCGTCATTCCGTCCTCCATTGGAGCCGAGGAGGAGAAGGATTACTGCAACCGGTGCCACAACACCGGCAAGGTCGAATGCGACGAACACGGCGGAGACTGGGAACATCCTCCCTACAAGTCCTCCGTGATAATCGAGGCCGAATGCGGCTGCTGCGGACTCGGCTGGCTTCCCTGTCCCGAAGAGGACTGCCCGAAGCGTCCGGCGGCACTCGAGGAGTTCAAGCGCAAGACCGATATGCTGAAAGCCTGGTTGCAGGCCCGGCGGGCGAAGGTGGACGCGAAAATCCTCACCGACAAGTATCCCAAGCTCAAAAAGACCAAACCCCTTCACGCCGAGACAGACCACTGCATCAATATTCCGGCACCTTCAAGGACCGGATAGTCAAGTACAAGTACAAGGGCATGACCCGCAAGAAACGCTACACCGGCCCCGAGTCCCTGCACCTGTATTGCGAGAGGCTCGAGGACATCTACAAGGTCATCATGGGCATGCTGAAGTACGAAGGCGATTATCGCCCCAAGTACACTGACAAATGGCAGTTGATGGTGTGGGCGAAGGAGGAGGAGCAGAAGGCGGCCTCGTTCGAGTTCTGTAACTTCACGAACACCGCCGGAGCGAAGATTGACGGTGTACTGCACACTACCTGGGATTCCGACCAGGACGACTACCTGCACCACAAGTTAGCGGTGGCGGCGACGAACCTCGCCGTGGACGACTACGGCGGCATAGTTGAATACTTCCCCGACTGGATTCGCGAGGCCACTGCGCACTACGTTGAACAGAAGATCTTCGATGAGCTTCGGATTTTTTCAGGCGGCGAAGGGGGCTTCAGTGCGAACTGTCCTACTCACAAGCTGAAGGTCACGATGCGAAAGGCCGTGAAGGCCGACCGAAGGCAACTGAGTCCTTTCTCGGAGATTATTAACAAGAAGATGGTCAAGATAACCGGCTGGGAGCGTCTGAAATGCTGGTCGATTGTTGACTGGATGGTCAATGCACACGAGGACGACAAGCTTGGTCGTTTCATCAAGCATATGAAGAAGATGTATCCCCAAGAAAAAAACAAGCGCCAAGGCCCTTCCTTTCGGGAGGTGTTCGAGATGACACCTCCGGCGATTGAAGAGGAATGGAAAGCCTGGGTTATGGAGACCGACCCGACGGTGTAGTCAAAAACTGTGGTATTATCTCCCATGAAGGGAGGTTGAGCAATGCGTGAGATCAAAGTAACTCAGCCCGATGAGGACTGGCTTGAGAAGAACGGTGTAAGAGACTGGCCGATATGGACCAAGGATCCATCCACCTTCGACTGGTACTACGATTCGGAGGAGCATTGCCTGATACTGGAGGGAAAGGTCACAGTTCGCGAAGGAGCGCAGGAAGTTCATCTGAAGCCCGGCGACTTCGTCGTTTTCCCGAAGGGCTTGCGCTGCAGGTGGGAGGTCGAGCAACCGGTCAGAAAGTATTACAAGTTCGTTGAACTCCTAATGTGTTTTATGAAAAACGCCCGACTCAACGAGTCGGGCGTTTTCAATTGTGGGGTCGAATATCGGACTATTGCCGGCGGATGAACGCCTCGGTGACCTCGATGTCGTCGTAAATTGAAAGCTCAAGTCCCTCGTCCGAGCGCTTGCTCTCCATCTGCACGAGTATCACCTTGTTGTTCGTAAGAGTGACGAGAACCTTCCCGTCCTTCGCAAGTTCGAGCAACATATCCAGAAGGGGGTCGATCTTTCGCCAGAGCCTCTAGAAGTAGTTCTCTTTCAGGGACTCGTGAAGCTCCACGACAATTCCCTTTTCCGGGCAAGCTTTTTCAGCTTGGGCTGGGCGTCCTCATAAGCCTCGAATTCCTCCTGGGCTACCTCCATCTTGTGGACAAGTTCTTCTTTCGAGAGCTGGTAGGCCACGGGTATCACCTTGTTCTCGTAGTCCGGTACGCGTTTGGCTTCCTTTTCCACAAGAAGCGTGAAACGCTTGACGATGCGGTTGAAGGAGCGGTTTTCGCTCATCAGCTTGTCAAGCGAACGCACGAAAACAGAAGCGTCGGACCATGCCATGTCGTCCGTTATGCGAATATCCACCCGCATCTTGCGCAACTGGTCCTGAATCTCGTTATAAACCTCCTTGTCGCGAACAAGCTTGCGGATGAGGCTTTCAAAGTCGGCTGTCATCGGGTTGTAGTCAATTTGACGGTTGGTGGTCTTTTCGATAAACCAGTAGTGACCGGGATTCTTGACGTCCTTGTTGGTGATAAGCAGGTCGATGCCGTCAAGGCTGCGCAGCTCGCGCTTCCAGCGGGTTTTCTTGTCGCTTTCAAAGAAATCCTGTGTCTTCGTGACGAAACCGAACACGAGCTGAATGCCCGATATGTTCTTGGGCTCGAGTTCATACGTGAGCTGGAACTTATAGCGCTTTTCGAAATCCTCGATCTTCTCTTTGAGCTGTTCTTCTATATCGCGAACCATCGCGTCTTCCTCGGCGAACAGGGGGCTCGCGAAGATGATCAGCAGTGCGAATAGCGCAAACAGGTACTTTTTCATATGCATTTCCCCTTCTTTAAGGGTTTTTCGATCTGAATGTTGGACGCTTGCCCGCGACAAGTACAAGAACGTCCGTTCAGGCGACTTGTAACAGAGCGAGCATCCGGCAGTTCTCTGTCGAAACAGGCGAACAGCGGACAATCGCGTAGTATTGTATGTAATGTCCGCTCTTTTGAACTTTTTCCGGGCATTTGAATTACCGAATTGGAGGATGCATGAAAGAACGCATTAGGGACGTCCTCTCCAAAGCGGATTGCGACTACGTCGAGATTCGCCTGGAGGATTCGCAGAGAACGAGCATCAACTTCACGGGGCCGGACCTCGAAGAGTGCTCGCTGAAGACAGATTTTGGCGGAAATGTGCGCGCCCTCGTCAACGGAGGCTGGGGTTTCACAACCTTCAACGACCTCGAGGACCTCGAAGGCAAGGTGGAGCTTGCAATTTCGCACGCGCGCAGCATCGGCAGCAGAAGGGGAGAGTCGTTCAAACTCGCCCCGGTGGACGTGGTGGAAGCCGAGTTCCCGCTGAATGTTGTGCTCGACCCCGCTGACATCTCGCTTGACGACAAGCTGCGGCTTCTGTCGGGATACAACCGACTCGTACTCGAACACGACAAGCGGATAACCACTTCCTCCGCCCGCTATCACGATGTAAAGCGCAAACTCACCTTCGCCAACAGCGAAGGCGCATGGGTCGAACGCGAAAACATAGACCTCGCTGTTTCGGCCGGCCCCATGGTTCGAAACGACAAGGGCACCTTCTTCCGCAGGGCTTTCAACGGCTCCAGCAATGATTTCGGAGCCGTTCGCGGCCTTGAGGACGAGGTCGTCAAGGCCTGTGAGGATACCCTCGCCATCTCCGAGTCCGACTCCGTGGTCGGCGGCGAGTACACCGTCATTCTCAATCCCATCATGGCAGGAGTGTTCATCCACGAGGCGTTCGGACACCTGTCAGAGGGCGACAACGTATATGAGGACCCCAACCTCCAGAAGGTCATGAAGCTCGGAAGCACTTTCGGCTTCTCCAGGCTGACGTGGCGGACGCCGGTCTCGTCGCGGGAACCCGAGGATATTTGCCCATAGATGACGAGGGCGTTCGTACAGAGCGCACCTACCTTATACGTGAAGGAAAGCTGGTAGGCCGACTGCACTCCCGCGAGACGGCGACACGCATGAACGAAGAGCCCACCGGCAGCGCACGGGCCATCAGTTACAAGTTCCCGCCCATCCCCAGAATGCGCAACACGGTCTCGACCCGCAAGGAGCAGATACAACAACAGTGATCACCGACACAAAAAGGGCATCTACTGCATAGACGCCTCTGGCGGTCAGACGAACGGTGAACTGTTCACCTTTACAGCCGCGGACGCTTTCATGATTCGAAACGGCAAGCTCGCCGAACGCGTGCGCGATGTCACGCTCACCGGCAACGTTTTTGAGACTCTCAAGAACATCGACATGATAGGTGATGACTACCACCTGCGCGATTCGGGCGGTGGCTGCGGCAAGGCTGGACAGATGCCTCTTCCCGTAAGCCATGGTTCGCCACACATAAGAATCCGGAACGTCGTCGTGGGAGGTA
The DNA here is from genome assembly GCA_034521065.1 of Planctomycetota bacterium. Taxonomy (GTDB): domain Bacteria; phylum Planctomycetota; class B143-G9; order B143-G9; family B143-G9; genus JAXHMW01. Next base: position 59,046 of record JAXHMW010000001.1, read on the forward strand.
AGTGATGAACTACGTAAAACTGCTCGAAAACGCCGCTAAGCTTGCCGATTCGGCAGAGGTTTACACCGGCGGCAACAAGAACATTTCGGTATCCTTCGAGAACAACAAGATCAAGGACTCCTCTTCCTCGGACCTTTCGGGAACCGGAGTAAGGGTCATCCGCGACGGCAAGGTCGGCTTCTCCTCCACCACCCGTCCCAACGACGAGACCGTGGCATCCAACGCTGCCGAACTCGCCCGACACGGCAAGAGAGTCGCCTTCGAGTTTCCGTCTCAGGGCGAAACCAAACCGTTCGATGCGAACGTGGAGTCGGTGCAGAGCATTGACGAGGCCTACTGCGTAGAACAGACCGAGGCGGCAGCCGGAAAGATACGCGAACTCGGAAAGGAAGTGCAGGCGTTCAGCGGCATTTCGAGGGACGTGGGTAACGGACGGCTTTTGAACTCCAACGGGCTTGACGTCGAACAGGAACTCGCGTTCATCTCCTGGTATTGCGGACTGACCTACAACACCGAAGGCAACTTTATCCAGATCTACGAGACCGACTTCGGCGACACCTTCGAGGGGTTCGACAAGCAGGTCGAGAAGGTCAGGCTCAACTACAGGCTGTGTTCGAACAACGTAAAGGCCAAAACCGGCAAGTACAAGGTTCTGTTCTCGCCGCGCGGCTTTCTGCACCTCACGATGGTCTTCAACTCGTGCCTGTCGGGCCTCGCCGTAGCAAAGGGAATATCGCCCTGGCAGGACAAGCTTGGAATGAAGCTGTTCGATGAGCGCATCAGCCTCGTGACCGACCTCGTGACCGACGATGCGCCGTTCAAGCTCGCTTACGACGGCGAAGGCGTTCAGACCGGTCTGCACAAGCTTATCGAGAACGGTACGCTCAAGTCCTTCTATCACTCGCTGGACGCCGCGGCCCAGTGCGGCCAGGCCACCCGGTCACGGATTCCGCGCGAGTACATCCAGCCCGGCCCGTCACTGCGTTGTCACTAAAAACCTGGAGAGGATGACCTTGGCGAGATGATGAAGGAAGCGGACATCTGGGTGGACGAATTGCTGGGAACATTCACGAGCAATCCTTTCGCGGGAGTGGTCACCGGCAACGTGTCGCTCGGTTACACGATGAAGGGCGGCGAAAGAGAGGCGCGAATAAAGGACGCGATGCTCAGCGTCAACGTCTTCGATCTGTTCAATTCTGCGATTCTCGCGCTTTCGAAGCAGACCGACAGACAGGAAGCTGGCGAGTGCCTTGCTTTGGACAACGTTTCCATAGCATCCAAGTAGGCCGCATTGCAGCCGTTGTGAGGCAGTGGCCCCCTTTTTGCATATTTGCGGGTTCGGGGAAAAGGTGGACGGGGAGCGCATAAAAACCCGGAATAAAAAACTCATTTGACCGGAATGAGCCGTGGCTATAATTTGCGCTTTTCCTCACTCGCATTTTTTTCGGAGAACAAGTTGAAAAATACCGAAACAGCTCCCTTGATATGCGCATCACGGGACGTGGTGTTCGGGTCACATCTTGTCGCGGATTACAGAGGCGTCTCGCCAGACCTCCTCAACTCTCCGGACAGGATTATCGAGATACTCGAACAGGCCGCGCTCGCAGGCGATGCCACCGTCGTGGATTCCTGCATCCACCAGTTCTCACCCTACGGTGTTACCGCCACTGTGACGCTCGCGGAGATCTGGTGTATCCTCCATTCCTGGCGGAACCAGTTACGCCGCCGTTGACGTTTTCGTATGCGGAAAGGCCGATGCCGCTGCCGCTCTCCGGTACATAACCCGGCTGCTCGAACCTCAAAGCGTTGACGTTTGCGAACTCAAGCGCGGAAAACTGCCCAAAGCATTTTGATGGCTGTTCACAGAGAAAAAATTCACCCGTCCGTCCACCTCGAACTGTCAGGCGAGCTGCTGGTTGACGAGCACTCCGAGTACCAGCATATTAAGGTGCTGGAGAATCCTCACTTCGGCGCGGTTCTCGTGCTCGACAACGTGCTGCAGACCACCGAACGCGATTCATACATCTACCACGAGGCGATTGTCCACGTCCCCCTTTGCGGCAAGAAAACACCTGCGAAGCGCGTGCTCATCATCGGCGGAGGGGATTTGCGCTTCGTCGCACCGGTTCTGCTTCACGACTCGGTCGAGAGAGTTGTGATGTGCGAACTCGATTCCCGCGTTGTCCAGGTCGCAAGGGAGTACTTCCCGTTCCCCGCGGCACTCGAAGACGAGCGCGCCGAGCTCGTAATCGGTGACGGCGTGAAGTTCGTGCGTGAGTTCTCCGGCGAACCATTTGATGCGATAATTGTTGATTCCTCCGACATCACCACCCTGCAAGAAGCTCTTTACACGCGGAATTCTACAGGTACAGCACGTGACATCATGACTCCTGACGGTGTCATGATTCACCAGTCAGGTCTGCCGGAACAGAATCGCGAATGTCTGCGCATTGCCGTTCGTGCAATGAGGCAGGCGTTTGAAAAAGTCGCCCCGATTTACGCACCGGTACTTACCTACGGCGAATGTATCGCATTCACAACGGGCTCGCCGCACGATATCTCACAGTCGAAGCGGGAGATGAGGGGCAAATGGTATTCTCCCCGCGCCCACAGTGCCTACTTTGCAACGCCCGCCCTCTGGGACGAACTGCTCTGACGCGCTCACCTTTTTGATACTCTTCGAAGCTCGTGCGTCAAATGCGGTGAGGGGCTCCCTCTTTCTCGGATTCCACGCTTACTTTTTGGAGGCGATATGTACAGACTCCCGCTGATTGCCCTTGTCGCGCTGGGCATTTTCGCTGCCGGATGCACTAACGCACGTCAGGACACTACCGCTCAGTTCAGTCCCGACGTGATATTCCTCGACCACTCGCTCGCCAAGAAGCTGTCGGTAGTACAGGTAACGGAAGGTGAAAGCGGTGGGCTCGCGACCTCTCAGGTGCGTCTGCAGAACCTGACTTCCCGCCCCCTCAAGACCTACATTCGCGCCAAGTTTTTCGATGCCGCGGGCAGAGAGGTGCCGGCCTCGCTGAGCCACTACAACGTCCTGCTGTTCAGGGGCGCACAGGAGAAATCCTATTCCGCGGTCGCGCCCAACACTGCTGTGACGAAGATCAGGTTTGAAATCTATTCCGGCGAAGGGGGCGAACTCCGCCCGCCCGACAGGAGATGAACCTCACGGAGGCATTATGAAATACAGAATAGTCGCAATTTCCCTTGTCCTGTGCCTTGTACTGCTCGCAGGCTGCTCGAGGGACGGTTCGTACAGCAGGGGCGAATACGTTGACCCCGACGAACCAACACCCGTGGGCGATTACTACAGTGATACCGACCTGAAAAATGGCGGCAGAGGCCATGTTCGCATCTCTGGTCAAGTCGCCGGTGGTTTCCGAGACGGAGAAGCTGCCCGTTCTGCTGGTAATGATGATGGAAAACCGCACCCGCGACCCCATTGACATGGAGAACCTCACCAACAAGATCTCCACGGCTCTCATCAGGGCCGGCCAAAGTGCGTATTCGTAGAACAAGAAGCTGCGAGAGGGTCTCATATCCGCGAATACGAATACAACGAAAGCGAGGCTGCGTTCGACCCTCAGACCGCCAGACACGGCGGGAAGCAGGTGGCAGCGCAATACATCCTGAGCGGCGAGTTCTCCTCCATCGAGATGCCGCGTGGCAGTGAGAAGAGGGTGTATTACAACCTGACTCTCCGCCTTACGGACGTGGCGCGAACCTGGTCGTACCGTCTGGCAAAGCAGACGAAGAGATAAAGAAGCTGCTTCGCAAATGACCAGAAGGGCCGGCCCGATAATTGCGCTGACAATGCTGCTCGCACTCACCGCCTGCAGCAACTATTCCGGCGACCTTGCCCGGGCGCGTTCCGTGTTCCTGTCTGGTTCCTATGCCCAGGCCGGCCAACTGCTCGAACAGAAGCTGCCCGAAGCAGGACGCAACGACCTTTTGTATCTTCTCGAGGCCGGTTCAGCCTATCACTTCGCCCGTGATTACCAGAAGTCGCGCATCCTGCTCGAACGCGCCGACGAGCTCGCGCGGGAACGTTCGTACATATCCATATCGCAGGAAGCGGCGGCGGTCATATTCGACGACCGTTTCAAGCCTTACCGGGCGCCGGACTACGAGCGCTACCTGCTGCTTTACCTGCTGGCGATGAACCGGTTCGTCAGCGGCGATGTGGAAGGCGCGCTGGTGGAACTCAACAGGCTCATCGAGTTCGAACGCAGGCTTGCAAACCGTGGTCACCCGAACCCTCAGCCGCAGGCGCATTTTCTGGCAGGGCTTTGTTACCTGCGCTTCGCGGAGTTCGATAACGCCCGTCAGCAGTTTGAGACCGCCGTCGCCATAAACCCTGGCAACGAGACCTATCAGAGGATGCTCGAACTGTCGCGCGAGTACTTCGAACGAGACTCCCACGGAGAGAAGGGCTTCTTTCTTCTGTTCGCCAACACCGGCCTTGCTCCGCAGCGTACAGCTCGCAATTCCTTTACCGCCATACCCGCCTTCGCTTCCCTCAACAGCCTCTTCAACGACGTTACCGTGAGCCTTTCTGTGCAGAACAGGGAACATAGACCTGCTTGCACAATACATTTTGATAAGATGTGTTACAATTGGCTCGACAATATGGTGGAGCTGTACCTTGCCCGCGAGGTAGGCAGCGTTGTCGCCAGAGAGGTAATCGCCGACCAGGTCGGCAAGGCGACGGACAGCGAGGATGCAGAAGTCGCTGCGCGGCTCGTAATGCTTCTCGCGAGAAGTCCCGACCTTCGGTCTTGGCGAAACCTGCCACAGAAGGTCACGGTCTTCGTGATGCAAGGCTCATTAGGAACCTATTCCGCACGCGTCAACTTGCGAAATCCGCGGATGAAGGTTCACGGAACACGAGTAGATTTCTCGCTGAGCCCGGGAAAGTTGACCTCTGCCGTCGTTTCTTATTTGAAGTAGAACCGCTCCTCTGTGCTATAATTCGTTCAGAGGGTGCAATCATAAAGATGTTCTTCTCCTTGCTCTCACTGCTCGCGCTCGCGGCGTTCTTCGTCGGGCACAACACCCGTTCCGCCGCCGAGGCGCCACCTGACGTCTCGATATCGTTCGAGCCGGTTACCCTGTTCCCCACAATGTCCAAGATGACCTTTCCCGCGAGGTCCATTCCCACTCCGCCGGTGTCCTATCCCTCGCCGCCGGTACCGACCTTTTCGAGAATCGCTCCCGTGGAAGGCCCCGTGCTGCCCAGCAACAATTTCGAGTGGTTCAACTGGTGGCAGATAAACGTCTCTTACCTGCTGGATATGCGCGACGAGGCACTTTTCTACCGTGACATTCAGGTCACGAAAGAGAACGTGGTGCAGATACTCGCGCTGCTCGACTATTCCGGCGTGTTCTATCCTACCACCCGCAAGATTGCCATCCAGTGCCTCGAGAAGCTCGACGACAAGGGCATAGAGCAACTGCAAAGAATCGCGTCGGGCGACCTCGGCACGCGCAAGAACGTACACCCATCTATCACTAACAGCAAGTTGCAGGGCCTTGCGGCCTTCGCACTGGGCCATCTGCGCTCCCGTGATTCTCTGGACATCATCGTCAAACTTGCTGAGACCAGCAAGCCCAATGTTCGGATGCTCGCGGTTCTCGCTCTCGGGCATCTCGGGATAGAAGAATCCGAGACAAAGCTGCTCGAGATGCTGGATGACGAGAGGGACAGCAGAGTTGCCGCTTCGATTCTCATCGGGCTCGCTCTCGTCGGTTCCGAACGCTCCCGCAAGGCACTTCTCGAAGCCGCGGAGACACTCAAAAACAATCCAACGAAGCAGGCGTTCGCCTACATCGCACTTTCGCTGATTATGAACAAGCCGTCCACCGCCGACATAAACCGCGCGGCCTTTTCGAACGACTCCGCATATTGGCTTTCGGGTGTCACCGCCAAGGCGATACTGATGTCCAAACGGGAGCTTGACGCACGTGACGTTGACAAGCTCATTGAGTTAACTCTGCTTCATGCAGAGGGCATAAGCGAGATGTCGGCCATCATGCCTCTGTTTATGCTGGAAGAGAACCTCTCCGCTTCCGACCTCCAAAAGCTCCTGCGCCACATGGACCCGAAGGTCCGTGCAATGACCCGCTTCCTCGCGGCACTGTCCGGTTCTCCGGACATGGCTGCCGCAGTGGTTGACAGGGCAGCAGACGAGGATTCCGACGCAGCTTACATGCAGTCCCTGGCTCTCGCCTACCTCGCAGCGCCCGACAGAGGCAGCTTCGCCAAGAAGATGCTTCGCGAAAAGCACCTTGCGGCAAAGGTGGCCGGCGTGCTTGCTCACGGCGAATACATGCAAAAGAGTGACCTGCGCGAACTCAGGGCATACGCCGACAATAGAAACAGTTCGAGATCAAGCTCGCTTACCTGTTCGCGCTCAGCAGGGCTGCCCCGAGGCTGCCTTCCGCCTGGAACGAACTCATCCGCAAACTGCGTTCGTCTGACCGTTTTATCCAGAACCTTACTATGGTGCTCATAGGTTCGACAAAGACTCTGATGTCAGCACGGCTGCTGCTCGACCTGAAGGACTCAAATGTTGACGAATTGCCTTACTCGATTGCAATGTCGCTTCTCGGACCTCTTCCTTACGAGCTGACACTGCGCAAGGCTCTCGACGCCAATGGCGAGCTTGCTCGCACATCTGCTGTCCTCGCCTTCTCCTTTTTACCCCTCGAAAGCGCGAGGGCGCGGCTTTTCGAACACCTTTCAAGCGATACTCTCCCGCTTTCGCGTGCTCACGCGGCGGTTGGTCTCATGCTGCACGAAAGCAAGGATATCAGCGACAATCAGGCGAAGAACCTTATCCGTGCCGCAGAAAGAGGTCCTGACGAATGGGTGCGCGGCTACTCGACTCTCGCTCTCGGTAAATTCGCGCACAACAGGGATGTCGCCCTCGCTCTCGAAAAGCAACTGGACAACTCCAATATCCAGTTCCGTGCTATGGCGGCTTTCAGCATGGGCATCAACCGCTATCCCCGCGGTGTCCAGCTTCTCAAGAAGAAGGTCGAGACGGAGAAGTCCTATGCCGTTCTTGCCGACATAGTCTCGCTGGGAATGTTCAAACACAGGATGTTTGTGCCGTACTTCTCTTCTGGCATCAAGTACTCCGGAAGCGACCCCGAACGACTCGCTTTTGCCTCTGCGCTCGCCTCATCCATCGAGACTTCCGACTATCCGAAGATCGTCGAGTTACTCTCCGAAGCGAGTTCGGTAGATAAAAAGACCTACGCCTGGACGCTCGGGCTGCACGGAATACCCGGCTCGTTCGCCTTCGCAAGGTTGCGGAGTCGCTGCGCGGCATCCAAAAGGACAACCACGCCGTGGTCAACTTCCATCTTGCGCTTGTGCGCTGTGCTCTGGGCGACGGAGAGGCCACGGGCGACCTGCTCGAAGCGGCGTCCGCGAAGGGCTTCTCTTATGACCCCATAATTCCGGAGCCCAGGTTCCTGCTGGAGTACCTGCAGGCCGAACTGCCGGACTACAACAGGGTCATACCCTACTTCTTCTTTGAGTAAACCAATTACTGCATTCGGGCCGGTTGAGAATCAAACTCCGACCGGCCCGTCATTTCTCTTGAGCCGATAACGGAGGGAAGATGGACAAAGAACTTCACGACATTGCCTACGACTTCTTTGACTCGTATTGCAGCGCGATGAAAACGGGCGATATCGCCAAGATCATGGAGCATTACGTGGAGTCCGAGGAGACCACACAGATACTCTCCAACGGTCAGATTATCCGCGGACACGAGCAGATACTGAAGGAATACAAGGTCTTTCTCGACGAAGTCGAGATGATGGACTTTCAGATTCCAATGTTCGAGATCGTAAAGCTCGACGAAGACAAAGTTCTCGTCCTGCTCAAGCTGCACGGCATGGCCAGGGTTAAGCGCTCGCGTGTCAAGCTGCCGTACAGGGGCACCGGAGGCATTCTGCTCAAGAAACTCGACTCGGGTTTCCGAATGTTGTACGAGCACTTCACGCTTATAGACTGACAGGATGCATCTGAAAAACTTCCTGCATGAATGGGATGTCACTCCGACCGAGGCAGTCCGTTTGCAGAGGGGGTACTTTGCGGGAAACTCGTACACCCGCGGTTGCCGAGAGGAATAACGGAAATTGCCGGTGTGGACGTTTCCTCGCCACGCGGCGGCGACCATGTCGCCGCCGTCGTCGTTTACTCGCTGCAAACGGGCAGGGTAACTCAGGTGGCTGTCGCCCGCGTGGCTCCATCGTTTCCATATGTGCCCGGACTTCTCGCCTTTCGAGAGGGCCAGGGTCGTACTCCGGGTCCTGGCAAAACTCGAATGCGAACCCCGGGCCGTCATGTTCGACGGGCAGGGGATAGCGCATCCCAGGAGAATGGGCCTTGCGGCACACATGGGCCTGTGGCTGGATGTGCCAACTGTCGGTATTGCCAAGAGCCTGCTCCGCGGACGATTCCGGGAACCGCGCGAGAAGGCGGGTTCGACCTCCGCGCTGATGCTCGACGGAGAACAGGTCGGTTGCGTAGTGCGAACTCGCAGTTCGGTTCGGCCGGTTTTCGTATCACCGGGAGACAAGCTCGGTATCACCGGTGCTGTTCGGCTCACTCTCCGCTGCTGCAGCGGCCTGCGCATCCCCGAGCCCACCCGGCTAGCCCACATCGCCGCCGGAGCAGCGAGGTCGAGAGGACTTGAGGGCGAGCAGTTGCTGCAACACGTCAATACATTCGCGAGGCCGCCAAAGTGAGCAAAACCGGAATAACAAAACGTACTACTTCACTCGCCTTCGGGCTGTTCATCATCGTGCTTGCCTTTCTCGCGGCCTACGTCGCACGCAAGTTCAGTGACCGCGGAGCCGGGGCCGATGTCCCGGAAGTCATCGAAGGCACCGTGCGCGTGGCCCCGGGGGCGTTCCTGCCTCGCCGGGTAACTGTCAGGCCGGGCGGCGTTCTCGTGTTTCCGACCGGCAGCGTCCGTGTTCCGAAAAAGTGCGGTGGGAGTATGCAGGGCGCACTGCGATGGCCGGCAAGCGCGATGGAGCAGACCAAGTTCTTCTCGGCAGACCAGGCGGTTACCGCCCACCTCGCCATAAGCTTCGCCAAGAGCGGAACTGTCCAGCACTGTTCGCTTGCGGGCTACAACGGCCCCGTTGGCGACCCCAGGATGCGCCTCGCCGTAGCCGCTGAGGAGCGTCTCGACATTGTGGGTGTGAGGATGCAAGGGGTTGGTCATTCGGAAAGCAAGCCCGTGTTCCAGGCGAGGAGCCTCAGCCTCAAGGGCCTTTTCTACTCGTCGGACAATCGCAGTGTCGCACAGGATAATCCCTTTGTGGCCGGTGAAGAGATCATCGTGGACGGCTTGACCGCCGAGGGTCTCACGGGCTACGCTTCGCTGTTCGACTGCAAAAAACTCGATGCAACCAACGTTGACCTCAAGGGCGTGATGTGTGCGGATATGCTCGTGCGTGGATGCGATAGCGCCGCTCTGCACCACGTTCTCCTGTGCGCGTGCGAGATTTGGCCGATAAAGGCGAGGAAGCTGTACTTCGAACGCTGCACCCTTGCAAACATGGACGGTTCACTCGAATGTGAGTCTGATACCCTTTCGATTACCGACAGCATTTTCGCAGCACTCGGACTGTCGTTAGCCTGCGAAAACATCGCTCTCAAAGGTGGAATATTGTGTTCTCCGGATGGGAGCATATCGCTGGGGAAGTCTGAAACGCGCGACAACATGATTGCCGTTTCCGCAACGGGGACGGTCGAAAGCTCCCTGTTATCTGTCACTTCGCCCGACCGCAAGTTGTTCGAGCTGTTCGCCAACGGCAAGGCTCCCGAGAAGGAAACGCCTGACGTTGACGGCACTCTTTTCATGCGCGGTGTGGTAATCGTTTATGCCGAGTCCGTTCCAGAACTGAAACTTCATGCCTCTGCCAGATGCGAGATGTGCGTAATGATGGGGGCTGAGGCTGTCCGAAGTACGCCCGAAGGCTTCAAAGCGGTGATCTATAAGGGAAAGAAAGTCCCTGGCGAAATGCTCAACAGGGTCGCTCTGCGCCCAGGGCTCGTCACGCTACTTACGTCGCTGCCGTTCTGATTTACATCAGGTCGTACTTGTGATAATCAGCTTGCGCAGTGCCGAGCGGTTCATACCTGGAATATCTTCGAAGTCTGCACCTGATTGCCGTCCGTCAGTTTCAGCGCCCAAGCGGCAGAAGAGGCTCTTCGACCTGTCATGATTACCCGCCAGTGCCGATTGCTGTCGTCTCGCCTTCCGCGAACGCCTGCCTGCAGAGCTTGTCAACCACCTCGTCAACGCTCATCGCCTTGCCTTCGGACGGATGCTGCGCTGTCGAGAGCCTGTCCGGCAGGTGCGTAGGCAGAATGACATCGCCTTCGCTCAGGAACCAAGCCCGCTCGATGGCGTTGCGCAACTCCCTTACGTTGCCGGGGAAAGTGTAACCGGCGCAGGACATCCATGGCCTCCCTCGATATCATCTTCTGTTCGGAGGTCTTGCGCTCAAGGTTGACGAGAAAGTAGGCCGCCAGCAGGGGCAGGCCATCCATCCTCTTCGGCGTGACGGCGGCAGGCTCAGCTCGGCCACGTTAAGCCTGAAGTACAGGTCCTCGCGGAACTCACCCTCGCGTACAAGCTTCTCCAGGTCCCTGTTCGTGGACGTGATAATGCGAACGTCAACATTGATCGGATCAACTCCGCCCACCCGTTCGAACTGGCGGGTTTCGAGGAAGTTCAGCAGCTTCACCTGGGACAGGGGAGGAAAGTCTCCGATCTCGTCGAGGAACAGCGTGCCTCCGTCGGCCATCTCGAAGTAGCCCTTCTTCTCCCTGTAAGCACCCGTGAAGCTCCCCTTCTCGTGACCGAAAAGCTCGCTTTCCAGAAGCGTCTCGGGAAGCGACGCGCAGTTGACTATGACGAATTTGTTCTTGCGCCGGTTGGAGTTGTAGTGAATCAGCCGGGCGCAAAGTTCCTTGCCCGTGCCGGATTCTCCTCGCACTATCGCTGTTACATCGCTTCTCGCAAGTGCGCCGATATGTTTGAAAAGTTCCTGCATCGGGGTGGACGAGCCCACCATGATGTCAAGGTGAGCCCGGTCCGAAAGCTCGGCCCTCTTCTTGGCCACTTCCGGGTCGCCGTCCGTCCTGTCCAGTCCCTTCGAGATTACCGCAAGCACCGAGTCAATGTCCTCCACGGGTTTCAGGATGTAATCAACGGCTCCGAGCCTGATCGCCTCGATGGCCGTCTGAGTAGTGCCGTGTGCCGTGATTACCACGATGGGCGCGTCACAGATATCGTTGAACTTCTCAATCGCTGTCAGCCCGTCCATTCCGGGTAGTCGGACGTCCAGTACGATCAGGTGAGGTTTGAGGGCTTCGGCTTTTTCCAGTCCCTCTTCAGCGCTGGAGGCGGTTTCCACCCCGTAGCCCTCGTCTTCCAGCAGTTCCCGGAAGGCCCAGCATACTCGTTCTTCGTCGTCAACTACCAGTATCTTCTTCGCCATCGCCTTCCTCCAGTGTCTTGAAATGATCGGTGGAAATGGACGCGAGCCTCGCGCTTTGCGGTGAAGTCGGCAAGAACATTCTGAAAATAGTGCCCTTGTCCGAGCTGACAAACCGAATGCGTCCGCCATGTTGCTCGATTATGCGCTTCGCAATGGACAGGCCAAGGCCTGTTCCCGCCTTTTTTGTCGAGAAGAACGGCTCGAAAATCCGCTCACGCACGTCTTCGGGGATGCCGGGCCCCTCGTCCTCTATTGCGAGCGTCATCACAGGCACCCCTTCCACTCGCGCAAGCATAGCGGATATCGAAAGCGTTCCGCCCTTGGGCATGGCCTGGACCGAGTTCAGCAGGATATTGATGAGTACCTGCTTGATTTGGTCGGGGTCAACAAAAATGAGCGGAAGACTGTCCTCGTAGGAAGTTATAACGGACACATTGGCGTGGTCGAGTTGCCTGCGAAGAAGCAGAAGCGTGTCGTTCACCAGTTCTTCAATGTTCGTCTGGCGCATGTCAGGTACGTACTGGCCGCCGAACTCCATGAGCTGGTCCATGTGGTTCTTGAGCCGGTCGATTTCCGCCACGAGAACCTCGAGCCATTCACGCACCTTCTCGTCCTCGCCCTTGAAGCGCTTATGCATCATCTGCACGGTCATGCGCATTGCGGTAAGGGGGTTCCGCACCTCGTGGGCTATGCCCGCGGTCACCTGCCTGAATACCGCGATGCGCTCGCTTTCCACCTGGTTGCTCTGCTTGCGGCGCAAACGCATTACAGCGCGACGTATCGAACGCGCAAGCTCACCGGACGGCCCGGACCGGTTGAGGTAGTGTATCCGGGGTTCCTCTTCCGCCGATGCCGCCTCGATTGCCGCTGCAAGACCCTTCATCGGCATATGATATTCGATATACATCAGCATGCTGAAAAGGAACGCGCCTATCAAACAGGCGAGTGCTATCAGCAGCATTTCGGAGACAGTGGGATATACCGCCTCTGCATGAAAAGGGTTTGTCTGCACGAAGATATGTATTACTTCCGGGTGCGCTGCGACCGGAATCGAACGGAATTCCAGCGGCCGAGTCCCGTCGGATATCACAACGGGTTTTGTGGATTTTTCCTGGACATTCGCCTCGAAAAACTCGTAGTTCTCCGCGAGCATACGCTCGTCCGATGCGAAGCTGCCGCGCTTGAGGAACACCACTATTTCCATGCCGCTGCCGAACGAGATATCCCGCAGAGAGCTGAACGAAACGAGATAGGGTTTGTCGAGAATATGGTTCCTGAGTTTTGCTATGAACTGTTCGTTGCGCTGATTGAAGGTCTCGGCGGAGGTTATGGAGGTCACGTGCGCCGCGACTGCCGCCGCACAGGCGAGCGACAGGAATATGAGAACGAAGTTCCTTAACAGATTGAGGTCCGGCCTCAAAAGCCTTCCTCCCTTGCTCGTTCGCTACGCAGACACTTCCAGACCGTCGTAAGCGAGCCGGACGTTTTCCGGCAGAAGCTTCGACACCCTTTCGTGATGAATATCGTGACCGATGTGCGTAAGGTATGCCTGTCCCGGTCCAATGCGCTCTATTAATTCGCAGGCTTCCACTACGTTCAGGTGCGCCGGGTGACTGCGATTGTACTTTAGAGAATTCAGAACGAGAACATCCACTCCCTTCAGCAGTTCAATGCTCGTCGCCGGTATCTCCTTGGCGTCGGTCACGTAGGCGAGGTTCCCGAACCTGAAGCCGCGTACCGACACGTTCGATGAAGTACCGGAAGGGGAATGACCGGGATGCCCTCCACCTCGAAAGGCTCGTCATCGAAGGTATGGACGTGAAAATCGGGGCTGCTGCTTACCCCGTTCGAGGTGCTGAACGCGAAGAAGAATATCTTGCGAACGTTGTACAGTGATTGGCCTGACATGTACAGGCAGGCCGGTTCGGCCATACTGACGTTCAGCGCGGTTATGTCGTTGATGCCGAGAATATGGTCCGCGTGAGCGTGCGTCACAAGTATCGCGTCAAGGTGTGTAACCGAGTTTGCCAGCATCTGTTGTCGGAAGTCGGGGCCGATATCAATGCATAACTTTTTGCCTTCAATCTCCAGTAGCGCACTCGGGCGTGTTCTCCTGTTCCTCGGGTCGTTCGAAGTGCAGGTAGGGCAACTGCAGCCAATTACAGGAACGCCCAGGGATGTTCCGGTGCCCAGGAAGGTAAGCTTCATTCTTCGTCGCCGCCCTCGATACCGTACACCGCGCGGGGCACGGAGATATCCACGATATGTATCCGGCCGCACATATCGGGTCCGGTCCGTTTCCAAAAAGCCCTTCTTGGCGGCGGCAAATGTAATCGTGTGGTCTGCACGAACGCACTTGCCGGGGGTTTCTCCCGTGTTCACGTCGAGCCCTGAAGGCAGGTCCACCGAGAACACGAGGCTGCCGCTGTCATTTATCATCTCTATGAGCTTGTCGTAGGGTTCGCGCGGGGCGCCCTGAATGCCGGAGCCCAGCAGCGCGTCCACCACTATGTCCGACTCCTCGAGGAAGTGCGGGATGTTTTCCAACTCCAACTCGGTGCCGACCTCTACCACGCGGATGCCCATCTTCTGGGCGATTGCAAGGTTTACATCGGCTTCGTCAACATCCTCTTCCGGAGCTTTCAGGCCGTACTTCTCCGCTATTTCCTTGCGCTTGAGACTACCGTAAGTCTCGATATAGCTGCCCGGTTTGCTCGGTGATGAACCCGTATTCTTCGTCCCTATGCCCATCACGTTGACGTTGACGCCGTGGTTGTGAAGATGACGTGCTATAACGTAGCCATCTCCGCCGTTATGGCCCTTACCGGCAAGAATGGTTACCGAACGAGGTTCGTCGAATTCTTCGAGGGCCGACAGAATTATGTCCGCACTGCGCAGTCCGGCGTTCTCCATCAGTACTATGCCGGGGATGCCGTACCTGTCCATTGCAACGCTGTCAATCTGCCGGGCGCGTTCCCTTGTGAACGGTTCAACTTTCTCGAGATGCCTCATGTTTTGCTCCTTCGATAAACGCTTTGCCGCGGAATACCGGGCCGTCCTTGCAGGCTCGCGCCATTTTAAGCCGGCCGTTGACCATAAGCGGAACCGTGCAACCGAAGCAGGCTCCTATCCCGCATGCCATGCGCTCTTCCGTGGCGACAAGGCTTTCGGTCTCGTTTTCGAGTGCCATTTCCGCCACGGCTTTCAACATTCCGTCGGGGCCGCAAGCGGCTACGATGTCCACGCCGCCCTCACCCAGCATACGTTCGAGGGGCCCTGTTACGATACCTGTCTCGCCGTCGGATCCGTCTTCTGTTGTGACGACTACCTCGCGGCAGTGTTCACGTATCCTGTCCAAGTGTACTAAATCCTGTTTCGTCCCTGCACCGCAGATGAAGCGAGCAGGACGTCCCTGGGCGTTAAGTTGTTTCGCGAGCAGTACAAGTTCCGCCGCACCGACTCCGCCTCCGACCAGCAGGATATCCTCGTATGAGCGGGAGACCGTGAAGCCGTTGCCCAGCGGTCCCACGACGTCTATGTCCATTCCCTCGTGGAAGGTTGCCCCGAGCCATCTGTCGTGTTCCGCCCCCTACCACCGCCGCGACGAACTCCACCCAGCCCTCGCTGCAGTCACTTACACAGAAGGGACGCCCTAACAGGCGTTCACCGTCCTCTGCCACGTGCACCATGAAAAACTGCCCCGGAACGAGTTGGCCGCACCAGTCGGCATCGAACCGGCAAAGCATGTATCTGCCCTGCAGTTCGAACGAAACTATCCTGTAGCTTTGCCTCGTCTTTCTCATCCGTCTCTCCAAAGAAAAGGGAGGGCAAACGCTCCCCTTTTCGGTATGCCTCTGATTAAATTGTAGCCTACCGCGGCTTTTTGAAGTGGGAATCGTCAATGGTATTGTTGCCGAACTTGATCTCGCCCAGTTCGTCGTCGTTTTCCTTGTTGACGTGAATCCACTTCATCTCCGGCTGTGTGCCGCCCTTGATCGTGTTGCTATCGGGCTCAAGCTGGTTGCGAACCGACATGATGTTGTGCGGGAACTTCAGCTTGTTCTTCTCGCCATAATCCCAGTAGTACTTGTTGACCTTCTCGTTGTTCATCTCATCTTTGTAGGTGATCATGGCCGGAAGGTCTTTCCAGTCCTCGTAACGGGGGTCATTGTAGAAGCACATCTGTATCTGCTTGCCGCTGATGCGGTCCGCGACGAGAAAGTAGTTCACGCGAATCTTCGAGCGGTCGAAACGAATCCTCTTCGCCTCTCCGAAGATCTTGCGGAATTTGAACTGACCGTGTGCGAGCTTATACATGATATCGCGGTCATATGCATCGTGACGGTAGCGTTCGGCCTCTTCCTTGTCCAGTTCGGAGCCGTTGTTGTCAACGAACCTGCGAAGGGTCTCTCCGTCGAAGAGCACCGAGATTTTCAGCGATGCCTGTATCCACTTGAAGAAAAGCATATCTTTATTGCTCGAGCGCTTGTAGCCTATCGTAGCTGAGTACTCGGTCTCGGATGTCCATGCGAAAGGCTTCATGGGGTCGTCATCGCTGACCTCATCGTCGCGCTGAAGGTGGCTCTTGACAATCGCGTCGTACTGACGGCAGTTATTGAACTTCATCGCCTCGAAGCCACCGTAGTTCTCGATGACCTTCGCCACGTAGTCCTGAATTTCCTGGTCGGTCTCATCGAGCTCCACGTAGGCTTCGCTGACCTCTGCGGGTTTCTTGGTCTTGCCGGGCTCGGCACTTGTCTCCGTTGAGCCGCCGTTGTTGCCGCTCGAGTCGGTCTTGGCTGTCGCGCCGTTGTTCATGGTTTTGGCGGGAGTCTTACCGGGTGACGGCGTTGCATCCCAGTTAGGAGTTTTCGCTGTTCCGTATTTGCCAGTGAAATTGGAAGGAGTGGCATCCGGCGGCGCAGTTGTGGGACGCAGTGCCTCGCCGCTGGTGAACGCAAGAATCAGACCGACGATCAGGAGGAATCCCACCGCGCCGAGAATGGCGTACAGAGTGGTGTTGTCCTTTTTCTTGGGATAGCGGCCGCGGTCCCTGTCGAGGTCTTCTTCGTCGAATTCTCGTCTGCGACGCGGCGAACGCCTCGGTGCTGAAGCTCCGGGACGCGAACGACGGCCACCGGACGAACGACTCCCTCGGCGGGAACTTCGCGAATCCGAGGCCTGTTGTTCGTCTGCACCCGGTACGGTCACAACTTCGTTGCACTCCGTGCAGCGGAACTTCATGCCAGGCTTGAAGGTGGAAATGTTGTACTGCTTGCCACAGTGAGGGCAGGGCATTATGCGGTCGGCCATCTCTCTCTCCTTCCGAAAAGACAACTCTCTTTTCCAATTGTATTGTCTTATCAGGCACTAAGCAGCCTTTTTAGGGTTGCAGCGCCTGTTTATGGCCTGTCACGCCTGCCTGTGAGCACGCAGGCGGTGTCGAACTCCAGCGCAACGAGACAAACGTCCGCAAAGCCCGCTCCTTCGAAAGCCTTCCGTATCTCATCGCGGTCCGTCATGGCAAGAATGCTTTCGGCGAGATACCGGTAATCGCTCGCCTTAGCGAACGGACTGACCAGCGCCGGTACTATCCTCCGCAGCCAGAGGCTCATCAGGGGCCTCATCATGCTACGTGAACGTGGCGCGAAAGTATCCAAAAGCATAACCCTGCCACCGGGTTTCAGAACCCGATACATCTCGCTTACAGCCTTCTTGCGGTCGCTGAGATTGCGGTACACGAAGCAGCTTGTAACCACGTCGAATGAGCTGTCTCCGAACGGCATGTCCGTGGCGTCCGCCTTCAATATGTTCGCGCCGGGCACTTTTTTCCGGGCAATGTCCAGCATGGTCTCGGAAATGTCAATGCCGGTGCAGCTTACGTCCGGTCGCTTCGCGGCAAGAAAGGCCGGCAGCAATCCCGCAGCCCGTTCCCACATCCAGCAGCCTGGCGTCCCGGGGGATTTTCAGCAGCCGGAGGGCCTTGACCCTCCACCGGGTGGTAGCTCCAAGCGATATGATATCGTTCATGCGGTCATATCGAGGGGCGACCCTGTCGAACAGACTGCTCACAAACGCGGTCTTGCGCGAACCGTTTAAGTTCGCGGCTTCCAGGGGAGTTACCCCGTCGGCTTTCTCGCTTACGCGATCTCGTTTACCCATCGCGTTAGATTCTTTACTGCCTTGTTCAGACTGTAGTACACGCTGTGGGGAGTTGTCTGCTCGAACGCATCGCCGTACTTAGGGATAAAAGGTAACGTAAGTCCAAACACCGGTTTCTGAACTGTCAACCTGTCGGGCTACTGGCAAGCTCGAATACCCCAACTGCCTACTACTCTCCGTGAGTTATCTTATCAGGACAGAGATCGCAATTGTATTTGACGAAAAGATGTTGTGCTGATGTTCAGGCAGAACAGGTAAATTGCCTTCGACATTGGCATACCAGCATGTTGTTTGGTTTCCCCAACCTGAAGGCCTCCAACGGGATGATGTCAGGCCATGGCGAATCGCCAAGAAACTCAGAGCGATTGGTGAAGTTGTATTTGAGAGCAACATACTCATATGCTTTATCTATTCGTCTCATCGCTCTGAAATGCGAACTGTCTCCTTCCCTGTATATTGGCAAATGATAGCTCGTATCTCGGATGGATCTCAGTCGGTGCCCGGAATTGGAGATCGTTCTTGGTTGGGCCATCTACTATTATGCTATAGCCCCAAAACACTTCACAATTTGAGACTTCCATGAGACGGCCAAGTGACACAAGCGAAATGGTGGAGTATGATACATCCACGGTTCCAACGGAGGCTTTCCCAAGGAATCTTGCAATGACTGTGAAGTTGCTACCGGTCAAATCCGAGTTCATTACTCTAATCTCTGAGAGCTGGTTTCTTGTTAAAAGTGCTTCCGTAGACGGGACAAAGGAACAATTCCAGAGCCGTAACCGCGTGTTCTCACCTGAAGTAGAACACAAAACATCCTCGCCAACATCAGGCCACCTCGAAAAATTGGCGCATCCACGACCTGAGTATACAATGGAGGGACTTAAAGTCAGCCGAAAAACTGCGTCTCTTTCTTCTCGTTATCTTCTTCCTTGCTTGGCTCGCGAGCCCCATTGTAGCAGGAGATTCCTCCCCCTTAACCATCTGTCCAGTTTTTGGGGACAAGCTCACTTCTTACAGGACACAGCGGTAAAAAACTGTTGAGAAAACTACTATACACCTCTCTTCAGGTCAGTCCCTTCTGATAACCGTAGCGCAGTGTGCACTTCCCCACCTAAACCTGTTTTCAAGCTTGCGACTCATGAAGACTCTCTTTGCGTTCAGTACGCGCACATCGAACTCTTTCGCGAATTTTGTATACACAGTACAGTTCTCGGGAACATTTAGGTTGATTCTGATCTCCACCTTTCTCCTATCGGGCGTTCTGCAGCTTTTGTGTAGCCGAAAGCAGCATAGAAGCTGAGGCGACGCAGTTCGGGCATGCTCTTACTCACCCAAGAGAAAAGCTCAGAGGCATCCGGAGCATCTTGCTCCGTAAGACAGGGCGCCATGACAAACTCGCGAATACCGGGATATGAACCATCTTTAAGACACTTCACAATACCGTCATCAAACGACCCGGATATCCTCACTCTCGACGCACTTGCGAGAAGTTTCTTGCTCAACTCCCTCGCTCTCTCTCCGGTGAACTGCAAGTTGTGACAATGCAGCCACTCGAGTTGGTTGTCGCCAATCTCAAAGACAGCATCCGGTGTTGACTCAATATCCAGATTATAGAGGCCCAGAGACTCACAGCAGTTCAGAAGAGTACAGAGCTCTTCTGCAGAGACCGTGATCCTCTTGTCTGAAGATCCGACGAGGTGAACTTTCTTTATCTTCCCGGATTCTTCTACATCGTCCTCGAACTCAAGGTCGAGCATGCCGGGCTCCCCTTCTTTCGCGTCGCTGCTGATCCGTAGCTCTTCTATCGGCCACTTCCGTAATGTCGGAACATGAACAGTTGACGGAGAGTAGCAGTAATCGAGATACAGGACTCTCACCTGTTGTTGCGAATACGCAATTTTCTCAAGAGCCTTGGGCGAAAGCGCTGTTCTAACGGCAAAAGTCACTTCCAGTTTGTTCTTTGCTTGCTCGAAGTCCGTGGCCGACATCGGGTCAAGCAGACACGTTGTATGTTCCTCGACCCTGTGCCAATCAATAGCACCTGTCGCAACCAGAGGTCGGTAAACCCACTTGCTCTCGCGCAACCATCTCGAATCGGGAAAAACACCGCTCAGCGAGGAGGAGGGTATCGCTATCACCACACCTTTAACGGTTGCTTTCTTCGCTATCTTCAAAATGCTGCGATCTCGTTCTTCATCCTTTCTAACTTCTGGCCACTTTGTGTCTGAACCGACTGTAACATAAGGGATTTCTCTGTCTTCCAGAACGCCTGCAATAGTGTCTGGGTCCAATGACATAATGCACTGGCATTTGTCACCTGCGAAGAACACAGAATAGCCTTCGTACTTCTCGATGCGCAGGTCGAGCCCCGCCGCTGCGGAGTAGTCGAACAAATATGTATGTTCATCAACATCGACGAATGTGCACAGATCTTCGTCCTGAAGAGCAGAAAGCTTTAGCAGTT
This sequence comes from Planctomycetota bacterium, assembly GCA_034521065.1. Classification (GTDB taxonomy): domain Bacteria; phylum Planctomycetota; class B143-G9; order B143-G9; family B143-G9; genus JAXHMW01. The sequence goes on from JAXHMW010000001.1 coordinate 79,219, forward strand.
GCCCACTTTCCTGAACGTTCGACAAGTATGCTGCCAAACGAACAGTCTGCAAAGCCCTGAGCTCCTCTCTCACCAAAGCAGTCACTTGCGAAGAGCACTGCAATACACATTAGAACACAAAAAACGGAGTTTGCTTTCAAAACAGACCTCCTACGGTGCATCACGATCATTTGGTATTGGATCGTGCGCCTTTACTTCTACATAATCTTGCATTTGTGAAGCCTGCGGTTCACTATTCTCAGTCAGAAGGTAAGTATCATTTTTCTCTGAGTAACCCACAATACAATCTACGTTCGTGCCAGTGTAATCACTTGTTACCGTAAGCTCGTTCTTGTCAATTATCGGCGTTTTCTCTCTGCTGTTTTCGATATACCTAGTGTATACTCCTCCGATTTGAAAGGTGTTTGCCCAATCGACCGTCCTGCCGTCCTCATTCCATGTTGTCTTATATGCAGTGTATCTTGCCCATATCTTTGTGCAACGTATAAACGTACCACACTTTGGCCCATGTTCATTCTCATCTCTTTGCCCAATGTAGGAATCGCTAAGCTGGACTTCTTTGTTTCCTTGTATCCAACGCCGCAACGGGCCATTGTAGTCACACATGTGTATGCGATATCTAATGGTCTTTCTGAGCCCGTTTTTAGACGGGCCATTTCCACTTCCTGCATCTGTCAGTTCCCAGTCATTTCCCTCAATGGTATTCTTCTCTCTGCTAAAAAGCTCTCTTGTGGCCACCTCGAAAAATCGGCGTATCCACAACCTGAGTATACAATGGATGGAGGATAAGTCAACCGAAGAGAGGCAATAATTGTTGAGGGTTTTTAAGTTAACATCGACGTAGAAAACGTGCTTGCCAGGCTCGATAAGAAGGGCGATATTCTTGCGAAGCTGAACGAGGTCATTGACTGGGAGGATTTTTGTCCGATCCTAAGCCGCATTCGCAAGGCAGATCGCAAGAACACGTGTTCGGGATTCAGAGATGACCGCGGGAAACCTTCTGCTGAGGTGCGTCGGGCTGGACAGGGCGCGGGCGAAGATCGGCCTTCGAAACCTCGCCCACAACATGAGGAGATTCGTAACTCTTCTGAAAGAACGACCTTGCACTGTTTAAGTCTGCCCTGAGTACGGGAAATAGAGTCAAAATGCGTGCAAAACGGACGCAAATAGCCGAAAAGAGCGCGAATTCGGACAGTTTTCAGGCTAATAATCGCTCCCTGACCAATAATTACGCACCGGAGGCAAAATCTGCGCTTTTTCTGACAGAATTGGGTATTGTTCGAGGTGGCCTTACGCAAGCGTTTCCCTTTCTCAAAGCACCCGGTTGCTTCCAAACATTTGCCCTCAACGGAAAACGAATACAATCTCTGGCCATTCGATGACAAGTGGGCCTATAGCTCAATCGGCAGAGCAGCGGACTCATAATCCGCGTGTTCCTGGTTCGAGTCCAGGTGGGCCCACCAGTTTTAAGCGGGTTTCAGCTTGACGGCTGAGACCCGCTTTCCTTTTGGGGAACAATTAGGAAAACAATACGGTTAACTCCGTCTTCCTTTGGCCGCAGCCTCCTGATGAGTACCTGAACAGCTCTCCACCCGCGCCTCTCATGCGTGCCGCCTCTTACCGTCCATGACAAGTTCATTTAAGGCCCGCAAGCGTCCGGAGTCTGTATTCCGCTATTTTTCGGCCGGTACAAAGAAGCGCAGGTTTTCGGCATCATTCTTTTCATTTCCTTCGTCCCACTCCACATCACGTGGATATCACTCGCCCCCGATTTCAGAGAACGGTATAATTACTTCAAGCGCTCCTTGCTCGTTCGCCTCGGTATCAGGAATACGCCCATGCCAAGAAGAATTCTTCCGATCCTGCTTATGCTGCTCTTCTTTGCCGTCTCGGTTTCACCGGCCGAGAGCGTCCCCGATTTTACCGAATACACCTCTGGCCACTACCAGTTGCGCACCGACCTCGGCAAAGAGTTCGCCGACGACGGACTCGCAGCACTCGAAGCCGCATATGAGACCGAGAAAGACTTCTACGGCGCGCAACCCCGTCTCAAGCGCGGAAATAAGCTCGTCGTGAACTGCTTCAGCACGAAGGAAAAAGTCAACGCATACATGGCCGCCAACGGAGGAGGAAGTGTCAGCAAGGGAGGTATCTACCTATATGCGACCCGAGAGGCGAACCTGTTCCGTCAACCCACTGATGCCTACACTCGTCACCTTCTCGTGCACGAGTGCGCACACCAGTTCTTGCACAACTCGGTGTGCCGAAACGATGGCTCGGTGCCTTCCTGGCTGGATGAGGGGCTCGCCGAGTATTTCGGGTCTCATGTCTGGGATTTCAAAGAACTCTCGGTCGGCAGAACAGATATCGTCCGGCTCAACTCCAATAACAAGCTGCGCATTTTCAAGGAGCACCTCGCGGATCCGAACTGGAAATTCGCACATATCTTCTCAGATAACTGGACGAACAACTATCCCGACTCCTTTGGCGTGGTGCACTTCCTCATCTCTCACAAGAGCTACTCGCGGCGATTCATGAAGTTCGTCAAGCTCATCAAAGGCAGGGGCGATACCGGCAACCCGCAGGCGGGCGGAAGACGTGCCTTCAAGAGCATCTACGGTCACGAGCCCCATAAAATGGAGGAGGCCCTGCGCGAGTTCTACGGCGACATAGTACCGAGATGGGAAGTGGTTTGGAACCAGTGGGACGGCGGAGGAAAGCGCATTCGTGGCTTTTCCGATGTAACCGGCCTGCTCGTATCCACAACAGAGCTCAAGGAAGGCTCTCGGCAATCATGCAAGTTGGATTTTATTGGAGGAAGGCAATCGAAGGCAGGCTTCGTGGTGGGTTACGAGGACACCGACAATTTCACGGAGATAATGCTCGTGAAAGACGAGCGTGTTAAGGTAGTGTACCGCAGGGCAGGGAAATGGGTAACCGGCCCGAGCGCGGAATTGCCCGCCGGGGCCAAAGGCGGCGGCCCGCCAACCATTACGTTGAATCTTTTGGCCGACGGACGAACAGAAATCGGCGTGAACGGCGCAGAAGTTCTGGCGACAAAGCTGGAATGCGGCACTGTCGGCTCCCGCTGGGGCCTGTTCGTGGATGCCACCCACTGCGATTTCGTGGAGATGGTTAGCGAGTAGCAATCCTGTGTATCAATAATTGAACATCTTCGTGACCCTCTTTTGCTTCCCCTCCACAGCCTTGTATGCAATCGCATTCCACAGGGAAGAATTCCCCTCAAAACCTGCGCATTGGTGTATGATAAGGAAAACTGTCGGCAACTCTTATTTAAGGAGACAATGAAATGAAAGCAGACCAAAAACTCATCGACAAGCTCAACGAGCTGCTCAAGGACGAGCTTACAGCAATCAATCAGTATTTCGTTCACGCTGAAATGTGCGAGGACTGGGGCTATGCTGGTCTTTCGGGACAGATAAAGCAGCGCTCAATTCAGGAAATGAAACACGCCGAAGCTCTTATCGAACGCATTCTCTTCCTCGAAGGCCGCCCCATAGTAAGCGACCTGTCGGACATCCATATCGGCAGCGAGATTCCCAAGATGTTCGTCAACGACAAACATTCAGAAGAGATCGCCATCAAGGGCTACAACGAGGGAATCAAGCTCTCCACCGAACTCGGTGACAACGCCACGAAGACCATACTCGAAGGCATCCTTAACGATGAGGACGGGCACCTTGACGAGATCGAGGAGCAAATAGACCAGATCGAGATGATGGGCCTTCCCTACTACCTCACGACCATCAAGAAGTAACTCAGCGATACCGAAGACGACAAAAGCCCCCGCCATTGCGCGGGGGGGCTTTTCTGTTTAGCGGGCAAGCCCCTCCTGCCCGGGGCCCCCCGCGTGCGATATTCCAACACGAGGTGTTGCATAGCACTACACTGAGAGAAGTATCCTACCTCGCGCTCGGAAACTTCCCGACTCCGGTAATATGCGCAAAGCCACATATAAAGAGGGCCTGGGGCTGCCCCCTGCCGCTTTGGCACACCAGTTGTACCGTAAGAGATGCGTTGTTCATCAGTTCAATATATACAAAAGGAGGCAACTATGACGCGCATATCTGTTTTATCCCTCTCCATTCTCATGCTGCTCGCTGCGGTACTGGTTTCGTCCCCGGCAGTGTTCGCTGACGACGCGCAGAACACCTCCCGTCAAAGCTTCGTTGACGCCAACGAAGACGGAGTGTGCGACCTGTTCGATGACGCTGCCACTCAGATGAGACGGAATGGCTCCGGCAAAGGCGACGGCAAGGGCATCCGCGACCGCAAGCGTGATGGCTCCGGCGACTGCCCCCATGGCAACGACGGGATCCGCGACCGTAAGCGTGATGGTTCCGGTAACGGTAAGCGTGACGGTTCCGGCCACGGAAAGGGTAAGGGCAAAGGCCGCAGAGGGCACTAAGCTCAACATGTAACCATGACGACAAAAGCCCCCGCCATTGCGCGGGGGCTTTTATTTTGCTGACTCAGTCCGTTTGGTTCAGTTGTTTTCAGCTCCGTGCCGATACCAGCCTTGAAGAGAACAGTCGTTTCCTCCAACTGCGCTTTTCGAGAAAATCCCGGGGCCGCCTACCTGTACTTCTTCTTCGTATCCCACAGGATGCCGTAGCCGGTCACCTTGTCCTTGTGTTTACCGGTGTGAACGAACACGTCGTCCTCGCCACGGTCGGGGGCGGGCTCGTCGTTGATCAGGTACTTGTCGCTGCCGCCGAAGTTCAAAAGGAAACCGAACGAGTGCGTCCCTCGGTCGGCATCCTGCTTGTGGCCTCCCCAACCCTGTACGTTACTCTTCGTTGCCTTGAATACATCGTCGCCGCCCGCATCCACAAGAGCCGCGAACGATGTTATGGTAGCCGAGCCCTGGCACAGCCCCGTGCCGGTGTACATGTCGTTTCCGGCACCGTCTATCAGCGCTACTATCCCCAAATCCCATACTCCCGCCTGGTTGGCTACACTGCGCCCGAAGTACGCATCGTCGCCCTTATCGTCCATAACGCATCCGAGCCCCATGTGCGCTGAGGTGGCGAGGCCATAGCGAGAGGCTGCGTATTTATCGTTTCCGCCGCGGTCGTGAACTATGCCAAGCCCGTAGAAATACCCGCCGCCCAGTCCGAACTCTCCGCAGGTGTAGGTGTCGTCACCTTCGAAGTCGGTGATAATCCCTATCCCCGCTGCGGCGAAGATTCTGAACCCCAGGGCAAATCCCATTGACATGGCATGCCATTCGCCCTTGGTGCCGTAGGTGGAGGGGTATGCGCCGGTAACGGAATAGCTGTCTTTGCCCTTTGCGTCCGCAATCAATCCCATACCCTTTGTCATTCCGAAGCCCAGCGCGTAAAGCTTGGCCTTGTACTTGTCTGCGCCTTCGAGGTCGGCGAGAATGCCCTGTCCGAAAAGCGCGGCGCCTTGCACCATCTCGCCCGCCGAGTACTCGTCGTCCCCTTCGACGTCAACCAGCAAACCGACTCCGTACATACCGAAACCCTGTGACATAGAGCCGCCAGAGCAGCTGTCGTTTCCCGAGTAGGTCGAGTATCATGCCATAGCCTGCAAGTGCGCCCGCTGTTGCGAAGTCACCTCCAGTGTAGGTGTCGTCACCGCCGGCGTCGAGCACGACAGAAACAGTCTGACCCTTGCGGGCCGCCCCCTGGTCTTTATAAGTGTCTTCTCCGCCCAGGTCGAATATGAAAGCATATGCGCCGGCATACGAGTTCTTATACTTGCCGCCCACCAGCAACGGGCCATAGTTGCTTTCAGCACTCACAAGAACCTTGCCGTCAACTCCGTTTACGCGCTCGTTGCCCTTTCGCTTTTGAGAGAACACCTTCGTCATGTGTTCCACGTTTTCGGGCATGAACAGAGATGAAAGTATCGCCGCGCCCCTGTAAAGAGAATCGAAATCAACCTTGCTTTGCAGGTTGAGAAGGGTCAGATTGGCCTGCAGTGTGTTCTCATAGGCGTGGATGTAAATGTGCTTTACCATCTGCCTGCAGAGGTTGGGAGACTGGCCGTACAGGAACTTGACCTCCTTCTCGCTCAACTGCGCAAAAGCCTGGTCGCGAGCCATACCGGCGGTGTTCAGAACATTTGCGATTTCATTAAGAAGGGCCTCGGGCTCGTCGGAAGAGAGCTTCACTTTCTCGGTTTTGCCAGGCTCGTATTCCAGGACCTTAGCTAATTCACGAATGAGCGCGGAGTAGTCACGTTCGCTGACGTTCTCGTAAGCGAGGTCCGAGATGCTACCCGAAACCGGTTCCAGGGCGAAAGGGTCCGACTGTATTCGCTTGACGGCCGGAAGCCTGAATCCCCGACCGGGATCCAGTTTCCCCTTCATGGCCTTGATCTGGTTGTCAGTTATGTCGCGATAAGCGGTAACGAACCCGTTCCACTCATCGGTCAGGCCTTCGTCTTCCAACAGCTTTGTATGTGCTTTTCGGCGGTCCATTCGTTGTTATCGGCTTCTGCATTCATGCTGAAAGCGCACCCGAAGAGCAAAGAGACAAACAGTGCCGCGGCGAGTTTATTCATGTCAACCCCTTGTAAAGACATAGTGATTCTACAACAGTGGTTCCCCGGTTCAAGGAAGGCCCGCAATGCCATAACTACATTATAGCAGATACTTGCGAACGAAGTTCGGTGTCTGTCATTTGCGCAATGAACTTCGAAGACAAGGCCATAATGTGCCGACCTGTTCTCCGAGATTTCGAACGCTTCCGGCAAAATGCAGTTTTTCCGGAGGGCTTTTTCTTGACCTCATATTACCATATGGTAATATAGCAATAAACGCGACAGGGAGCATGTATGAAGCACCGGACTGAAAATGAGCGAATGGCCGAAGAAGTCCTCGAAGAGGCCGCAGAGGCCTTCAAGGCGCTCGGACAGTTCCCCTGCGCGCATTCTTATTCTCGAGGCATTGGGCTCGGATTCCGCCCACGTGGGAGAACTCGTTGAAAGGCTGAATCTGCCGCAGGCCGTTGTTTCGCAGCATCTTCGAAAGCTCTACATGCAGAAGTTCGTTTCGCGCACTCGCGAGGGCAACCGAATTCTTTACAGCCTTGCGCGCAAGGAAGTGCTGGACATTTTCGGCTGTCTCGAAAAGTGCCTCTACAGGCCGACAGAAAGATAACAGAGGGTTGAGGAAATGAAGAAACTCATTCTCGCACTGCTTTCACTCGCGATTTTGGTCGTCATCATCATGTGGCTCATCGGGTCTTTTACGCCCGGTCGTATTTCTCCGACCGAACACCCCGGAATGCTGGGCCAGAGGCTCCAGAAGGTGGTCGAATACACGGTCCGGGCAGAGATGATCGATGTCGATTATATCGGAATCGGCACTGTAAGGGCGAATACCCAGTCGGTCATCTCCGGACAGGTCAACGGCACCGTGATGGAGACATTCGTGCGTGACGGTGTACGGGTCACAAAGGGACAGAAGCTGCTCAAGGTTGATGACCGGGAGTACATGACCGTTCTGCGCGAGGCCGAAAAGGGGCTGGAGATGGCGAAGGTACAGCTTCAACAGTCTCGTCAGACTCTTCTGCAGGCGCAGGCGCAGTACCAGCAGGCGGTAGCGGGATTGAGAGTTTCCGAGCAGACCAAGGAGCGCGCCATTCAGCAGCTCGCGGCTGCGGAAGAGAACTTTCGCAGACTGAAGGCTGACTTTGAGCGTTCTCAGAAGTTGTTCGAGCAGGGCACGGTGACTGAACAGCAGTTCGAGGCAGCGCGAGCAGCTTATGTTTCGGCCAAGGCCAACGCCGAACAGGCCAGAATTGCCATTGATATCGCTAAGGCCGGAATAGAACAGGCTCGGGAGGCCATCAAGGCCGCCGAAGCCGGTAAAGAGCAGGCGACATCGGGAGTGGAGAATGCTAAGCTCGGAGTGGAAAGGGCGCAAGAGGTGCTCGAACGTGCGCGCATATCGCTCGCTTACACGGTCGTCATCGCACCGGCTGACGGTTTCATCGGCCAGACTTTCGCTGACACGGGAGACCTCGTCTTTCCCGGCAAGCCACTGGTGGAGTTCTACTCGCGCAACGGCTTCGAGGTCCAGACTTACGTGCGGGAGTCACTCTTCGAGAAGGTCGCCATAGGCGACACCTACAGCGTGATAATCGAGTCCATCGGCTACGAGGACGACGCGAAGGTGGTTGAGATTATTCCTTCGGCAAGACCCCATGAGCCGAACATGACTTCCTGCTTCAAGGTCGAGCTTTCCGACAACGACAGAATCTACCCCGGCATGTTCGCCCGTGTGCGAATACCCATTGACAAGCGCAGGGCCTTTCTCGTACCTGATAACGCCATCAGGCGGGTTGGAATGCTCGAAACCGTTACAGTCGAGTCGGACGGGCTCGCAGTCACACGGTACGTGAAAACCGGCGAGAGGATGCTTGACGGGCGCGTGGAGGTCATCAGCGGACTCTCAGACGGCGAGGTGATCTCTGTCAGGGGAGGCGAACGACGCACGCACCCAAGGCGTGCCGCCGAAAACTACCGGCGGGCTTCGCTCGCTCTCCGTTCTTCCTGCACACCAGGAACTCCGTGCTGTTGCTGGTCGCCGCTCTGCTGCTGGGCTTCTTCGCTGTTGTCAATACTCCCCGAGAGGAAGAGCCCCAGATCGTCGTGCCCATGGCGGACGTGTTTCGTCCTCCGTTCCGGGAAGTTCGCCTTCCGGAATCGGAAAGACCGTTGCCACCCCGCTTGAAAAAGTTGTTGTGGCAGATAGACGGAGTGGAATACGTGTATTCCACCTCCTATCGGGACTTCGCGGTGGTTACCGTCCGTTACTACGTCGGCGAGGACCGCGAGGACTCGCTTGTAAAGCTGTACAACAAGCTCAACTCGAACGCCGACGAAGTTCCGCCATCGGTTGCCAATTGGGTGGTAAAACCGATCGCGGTGGACGACGTTCCCATCGTCAACCTGACACTCTTCTCTGAACGCTACGATGACCACGAGCTGTACCGGATGGGCGAGGAGATGCTCGCGCGGCTCAACTCGGTCGAGAAGATTTCTAAAACCGGAATACGCGGCGGGCGCAAACGCGAAGTTCGGGTCGAACTGGATGCCGAAAGCTGCGCGGCCATGAACATATCTCCTCTGCAGGTCGTTCGGACAATCGGCGCGGCCGACTCTTCTCTGTCCGCAGGCAAGATAGAGCAGGGCAACGTGGAGAGTGCGGTCGTCACTGGCCCACTGATTATGACCGCCCAAGACGTGCGCGAGATAGTTGTGGGAGTCTATAAGGGCAGGCCGGTTTACATCCGCGATGTAGCGAAGGTCATTGACGGCCCGGAGGAACGCTCAACCTACACCCGCTTTGGCTGGGGACCTGCAAGCGGGATCTCGCAAGAGGAGCGGAGTAGCTCCCACAGTTCCGTCACCCTCTGGTTTGCCAAGCAAAAAGGCTCAAACGCAGTCGACGTGTCGGAAGAGATTATCCATCGCGCAGACATTCTGAAGGCCGAGATGCTCCCGCCAGACGTACACATGCAGCTCACGCGCGACTACGGAGAGAGCGCGAACGAGAAGGTGAACGAACTGCTGCTCGAACTCGCTATCGCCATCATCACCGTTGTAATACTCATCGGGTTCGGCCTGGGCTGGAGGGAGGCTCTGGTCGTCGCGCTGGCCATTCCGGTCAGCTTCTCGCTGGCACTGTTCTCCTCGTACCTGCTGGGATATACGATCAACCGACGCTGTTCGCCTTGGTGCTTTCGCTCGGAATTGTGGTGGACGACCCGATTGTCAACGTGGATAACATCCAGCGGCATCTCATGTTGCGCAAGAAGGACTTTCCCGCCCGAAAGGCCGCCGTCATCGGCGTCAAAGAGATATTCATGCCGGTGCTCGGTGCAACTCTGGCCATCATAGTCTCATTCCTGCCAATGTTCTTTATCTCCGGCATGATGGGGCCGTACATGGCTCCCATGGCCGCGAACGTGCCGCTGGATGACATTCCTGCTGCTCCTGTTCGGTCACCATCGCGCCCTGGCTCGCGTTCATGCTGCTCAAGAACCACGTTAAGCCCGAACAGAACGAAGATACCGGCGGTACTTCTGGCTTCATATACAATTCCTATCGAAAGATACTGAATCCCTTCCTCGAACGAAAGTCCCTGCGCTGGATACTCATGGGAAGCGTGGCGGCCTTGTTGGTTGTCTCGTTCGGGCTCGCGTTCGTGGCGGTGCCACTCAAAATCCTGCCCTTCGACAACAAAAACGAGTTCCAGATCGTCGTCAACATGCCAGAGAACACAACCCTCGAGACCACCGACGACGTCGTGCGCTCCTTCGAGCGTTACCTTGCCAACATGCCCGAGGTCCGGGACTACCAGTCCTACGTCGGAACCAATTCGCCGATGGACTTCAACGGAATGGTTCGACATTACTATCTGCGCGAGGGAAGCAACGTCGCCGATATTCGCATCAACCTGGCCCACAAGAAGAAGCGCGTCCAACAGAGCCACTCTATCATTCTGCGTATTAGAGACGACCTACAGCAAATCGCCGACCAAAACGGCGCACGAATTCAGGTCGTCGAGGCGCCGCTGGAACTTTTCGCCAGTTCGACTATCAGCGGCGAAGGCAGACGGCGTAGCCCGATAATACTGAGCACCAAACTCGTGGCCGGTGCTAAGACCGTCATGAAGGCCATGGAGGCCGAGAAAGACGTTGTTGACATAGACTTGAGCGCAGAGGCCGAGCGCGAGCGTTTCGAGTTCGTCGTTGACAAGGAGAAGGCAGCTCTTCACGGCATCACGACCGAGCAGGTGGTCAACACGCTTTACACCGCTATTTCGGGCTCGAGCGCATCCGGCGCTCACATGCCACATGCAGCAGGTAACCCTTGGGTACGTGCGGTCATAACCCGGGCGATGCTTGAGCCTTGAAGAACTCGGCCGAATAGCCATGCATGGAGCGGACGGTTCCATGATGCACCTGTCCGATATCGGCAATTTCGTCAGCAAAGCCGTTGAGCAGCCGATATATCACAAGAACCTCAAGCCGGTTGTGTACGTGTTCGCCGAGATGGCGGGACGTTCGCCGGTAGATGCCATATTCGGATTAAAGGGACGTGTGAACGAAGAGGACGGGTACATGCTGCCCGAAGGCGTGACAACCTACTGGCAGGGCGAAGGCGAGTGGCAGATAACCGTGGATGTGTTCCGTGACCTCGGATTGGCCTTTGCGATTGCCATGCTGGGCATCTACATCATCCTGGTGTTCGAGATAAAGAGCTTCCGCATGCCGCTTGTCATCATGGCTGCCATACCGCTTACCGCAATCGGCATAATGCCGGGCTTCGCGGTTCTCAATTTCATCGCGGCCGGAGAGTCGGGAGGGCGCTGACTGAATCACCGCTACCGCCATGATAGGGATGATTGCCCTCGGTGGGATAGTGGTGCGAAACGCCATCCTGCTCATCGAGTTCATACTGGATTCGCTCAAGGGTGGTCTTGAGCTGAAGGAGGCTCTGCTTCAGAGCGGTGCGGTGCGCTTCCGGCCCATTCTCCTTACCGCCTCTTCCGCTGCACTCGGCGCATGGCCCATCAAGGGTTTAGCCCAATTTTTCGGGTCTTGCGTGGGCTCTTATCTTCGGGCTTATCGCTTCCACTTCCTTCACCCTGCTGGTCGTTCCGGTCCTGTACTTCATGCTATTTGCCGGCGATACCGACAAGCTTCTTGACACACTCATGGAAGGAGAAGAGAACGAAGATAAGGAATGGCTGCCCTATGCGCACGAGTCATAAGAACTCGTGCGTACCCGGCCTGAACCACGAGCGAAGTTCCGCACAAACGCGCTTGGGAAGGGGATGAAGCTAAGTAATGGCTGCCCTTTTGTGTAACCTCGAGTTCATATGTCCGTTGAATAATTGTCTTGGGAGTGGTGATTTTCGAGGATGGTTGATGCAGGTGACCCTACAGAAGATTTTGAGGTGCAGAAAGGTGGATGATGGCGTGTCTATTCCGGTGGAGAAGACAGAAGCGACGACCTGATGGATGATGAGAAAAGGAACGAGAAGGATGACTGAGGTTTGGTGTAAGGTATCCTGCATTGTTCTACTTGTTTCCTTTTTGATCTATACAGGTTGCTGCGAAAAGCAAGATGGTTCAGGCTCTGAGGCGTGTCCGTACAAGTCCGAGGGTGAGTGGTTCGATAGCCTTCCGCATTCCTGTGACGATTCCACATACTTGAAATGGGATGCAAGCTACACCTATCTTCTTCACGTGGAGAGAGACAGAATTCTCGAACTTTTGCCATTTGCTCGCAAACACCCCGCATCGCCATATTCTCAGTTAGTTTTCCTTCGCTTGCTTAATGATGAGGATGCGCTGGCTGAGCTGATTGCAGACCCAGAGGCATCGGAGAATTTCGCCAGTTTCTGACCAAGGTTTGATTTGGTTCTCCTTGGTTCCATGCCAGCTGTTTCTGAACGTATGAAGCCTCGAGTCCTTGAGCATGAAGTGCGAGCAGGCTGTATAAGAACGTTTCTTACATCCACACTAACCGTACCGCCAGCAATGCTTGATGCAATAGATGGAGTCCACTATCAAGAGCTCAAATCTCTTGCTGAAGAAGTACACTGGTCATTTGGCTTTGAGTACTTGTGTGCAGCATCTATGTACTTTGGACTTGGAGTCACAAGGAGGGATATGGCAGAGGTGTGCGCCTTGGATCCAGACGAAGCCGTCACAGCAATGTCATTGCTGTCTGAAGGGAGACCACCTGCTTCAGAGTGGAATTCTGCTTTGGATAGTGGAGATAAGGCAGGGCGCGACACTGCCTCTTGAGGCACTGTCAAAGTTCAGCACCATTTCTGGTAACAGGCGCGGCGCAGGCTTTGTTAAGGCCGGCGCTCCAGATACACTTAGAACCTTCCCTCGCCTTTTGATGTTCGCTGAAGCCGACGAACGTGCGGTTTGTTTTTGACGATCTTCATGAAACAGTTGGAATGGAAAAATACCAGGATCTGTTCTGATAAAAACTTGAAGGATAAGCTTTCCGAGAGAGGTTGGAAGTTCATCTCCGATCTGTTCACTACGAACAACGGAGTGCTAAAGCCAGATGAAGGTGAGTTGTTGTCATATGTTCTGCTGACACGTAATACTATATGTGGCTACAGCCCATTATTGAACCAGGCGGCGCATCTTCTCTGTCGTCGAGGCGGAAACTGCAAAGATCGAAACATGTTTGCAGTGAAGCTCAAGGCTCTGCGTGGCGAAGGCCGGTTTGCTTCAGTGACTATGAAGCGGCGTACTGCTGTTTCAAACATAGTGGAAGAGGACAGTTTCTATGGCCCTTAATGCGGGGATCCTTTCAGAATGCAGCCCCACTTGACTCGCATCCTGACTATGTGCATCCACTTTATACCCATGACTTCAACTACATGTGGCTTCTCCGCTGTAAAGGGGAATACTGCTCAGCGTTGCTTCCGCTTGCCCGGAGTTTTCCAGAATCGGTATATGCTCAGGTTGTATTTGTAAGGGTACTTGAGCCCAAAAACGCCATGAAAGAGTGCTTTCGTGCTCAAGAGTTATTCGACCCCTGGACCTACCCGCTTTTCGAGCTCTTCCTGCTTACCTCAGTCAGTGAACCAGTAGAGGGAATATTCGACGACTTCTTGAGGCTTCAGAAGCACATGCCATACGTTGACTTCATCGTAAGCACTACTGACACCGTTCCTGAAGGAATCCTTGCTATCCTTGACGGGCACACATTTGAGGAAATCGGTGCTTCTGAGGAGATGCTCGCCGCAATCTCCTACATCAATGGCCTTGGAGTCTCTTACGAGGAGATGAAGCACGTGCGACAGAACTAATCCTGTCCGTGCTGCGTCTGATCTGGCGTACCTGCGATTGAGGACAACCGCTCACTTTCCCGACGATTTTTTCTACGTAGTAGAAGGCCATCCAATTCTAATCCGGAAGCGAAGCTCGTGGAAACAGCGCTCGATGAACTTGAGAAGGTTCGCGAACTCCGAAGATTCGGAGTTGACAAATTCGCAGTTGATTTCGGCAGTTCAGATACAACCCGATTTGTTCATAACCGCCTTGAAACGTTTGCAGCTTTGAGCACATCTAGTGATGGGGCACCACTAATCCGGGCAATTTGTTCTGTAGTTATTGACGGTGAGTTTCCTCCGCAAAAGGCAATGGAAGATGTCGTTCAGGAAATAGGTGACCTTTTGGACGTTGAATTGCCTCAGCTGTCCAGCGATTCTCCCGAACTTACCTCGCGAAAAGCGTTTAGTTTTGCAGCGATGGTTCTCCAGACTACTCCTGTAACCGGTAAGTTTACAAGGGGTGGGGGCAGTATTGACGACACTCTCTACCTTGCAAATCAGCTTGCACACCAAATCCTGCTCAAGGGCAGCCATTTAGAGAACCGCAACTTGTTCGAGGTGAAGATGCAGGCGAATCCTGTACTGCCGGGCATTTTTGCAGATTAAATACAGGGGTTTCCGGTTGGCATAAAACAAGGGCACCGAGAGCTTCACCTACGACTGGAATTATTGTGTTTTTGTGCCGTTCAAGGGCAGAGATTTTCTAAAGGGAATAGAACTTTGAGAATGGCCTTCGAGATTTGTGGTCTGGAGAACCTTGTGCGGTATCAGGATACGTCCAAGAATACGAACATGTACTACGCTTTGCCTCCACTGCGGAAACATCATGTCAACTAAGGCGTAGAGAATCTTCCACCAAATTCAGGGAAAGGTTTCTGTCCAGACGAAGGGGACAGGTTAACTCTTCGGTTGATTGCCACTCTATTCGTTGTATACTCAGGTAGTGGATGCGCCAATTTTTCGAGGTAGGCTAATGGTGGAAACGAAAATGCCAGCACTGTCAACAGACCACAACTATTGCGCCCTCTGTCTTCTACTCGTAGTGTTGCTATGTTGTTGTGTTCAGGAGCAGAGTCCGTGCGAAGTCAGAAAACCGTTGGAAATTGAGAACTCTCCGAACGAGCACACCAGAGAATTCAAAGGGATCTACCTTGCGCCACCGTTTGTTCCGCAGTGCAATTGGATGCGCAACTACTTCCTTACGTCGAACGGGGATATGTTCGCTGGCTTGATGAAGTTCTCTGGCAAGACATTTGATCCCATTAGTATCTGTAAAGTGCCGGATACTGGAACCTACTCTTTAATCTCGTCTGACGATAATGAATCAGAGGACTTGCTCTATGCTTTATGGGATGGCTTCGTCTATGTGTTCAACTCCGATTGTGAACTCACAAACACAGCAAGGTGCTTTCAGTATCCGCTTTTTGATGAAAGTCTTCCGGAACGGCCTCAAGTGCCATGGCATCGAGATAAACCCCATATGCTCGAGTGTGATCAGCTTCTATTCGCTTCTGAAGATGAGTTGTACTTGTCTGATTGTTTTTCTATCACTGATAACAGGGAAGCACAAGACTTTTGGGTGAGTCTGGTGAAGGTGAAACCAAAGGTTCGTGAAGCACACAGGATTTACACGAAACACGGCGCGAACATCACGCTTGCTCACCCATTCAAACCCCTGTTTATCGCTACACTATCCCACCCGAATGTGCCTGGAACCATGTCTCTTGGATATGAAAGACTTGATGCTTCTTCTGTCTTCCTTGATTGCAGTAAAGACGAAGTTCTTTCATGGCCTGTAACGTGTGGTTCATCATATATTCTTGACGGAAGGGTTTCTATCGGAGGAGATCGCGCCGCAGTTCTCACGATGTCCCGCGATGATGCCGAAGCAAGACTAATCCAAATCTACGAATATGGTTTGTCAACGCTGACAGCGACAGTCAAAGCAGACAACATAATCGGCTTCGAGACAAACGAGCGGTTGTGGACTTCAGTTGACACAAATGAGAAGAAAGAACTGAAGGAGATTGACGTTCGCACAGGCAAGACGATACAAAGTTGGAACTGTCCCACGGAGGACATTCAGGCTTTTGAAGGTGTCATATCAAACGGTCAGATCATTGCTGTTGCTGATGAGGTAGTTGGCAAGTTAGACCTGCACTCGAAGACAGTTCATCCGGAGATTCTTGATCGTCTTAAGAAAGACCCTGGAAGGTCGATCCTGTACCCTTTTACTCCCGGTTTCTCTACAGAAACTGGTTTGTACTTCGGTGCGACTCATGCATACGCATTTGCTTTCAACCCAGTTTCACACGAGTATTGGACGCAGTTGATCAACCCGTTTGTTCCTGCTTCCCATACTGCACAGATACGAACAGATCTCTCAGATGGCACAGCGTGCCTTGTCACAGCTGGCAAGAATGCCGAAGGCCACAAAGAGATGAGTTGCTATGCTATGTCTGTCGAGGACGGGAAATTCAATGTGTCACTTGACAATAAGCGACTTGATTCTCCTGGACTGCTGAGTTCGACCGATTACCGCGATTCGCCCAGAGGCAACATGAATTTCAGCACATATGACCGGTTTTCAAAGGCCTTTACGAACTCGAAGTACATAGGATCAGTTGACGGGCAACACTATCTGCAATCGAGAGACACGATCAAAGTGCTGAATGGAGAAGATGCTCTTGTTGAGCAGTTGAATGTACCTGAAGGTGCATCTGTTGAGCAAGTTGTGTCTCGCATTGTCTTTGCCGGAAGGCCCAAGAACCATTCTGGATATCTTCTTCTCTTCAACGTCCGATCCCAAACGTGGCTCGATCTGAAGATGAAGCCATGGTCTCATGACGGTTTTCTTGTCCTTCAATCTAAGGAGAATGCATATAGATACGGCTTGGAAAACCGCTCAATGGAAGAACTTGTTCTGGGAGAGCGCTATCCGTTTTTCTTTTTCACAGCCAATCCGTCAAGCAACAAGTGCATATTGTTCGATGACTTGGCAGAAATGTGGGCTGTAACAAAATGGCGAACAAGCAATAACGAAGAGTTGCGTAAGAGCCTTGCGGAGTTTTTTGGCGAGAACGGCGGTAGTGACATGCCGTCCTGGCCTACTCCGGGTTCGCAGTGTTCTTTACTCATTACATCCACACTCGTCGGTACAGCAGCCTCGAACACAGGACATCTGCAACGGTTTATGGAGAAATCCAAGCTTTGTAGAGCGAGTATTACTTGTAGATGCGAATGCAAAACTTAGAATACAAACAGGTGCCGGGGGTTCCGGTGCCGCCGTTTCCGCAGTTCCGGCTTCGCTACGCTTCGCCTCCACTGCGGAAACGTCAGGTCAACTCAGGCTGGAGGATCTTCCACCTTATTCCAGGAAGGTTTCTGTCCAGACCAAGGGGACAGGTTAATCTGTCCAGACGAAGGGGACAGGTGAGAGGAGAGGACACTATGAGTAATAAGATGACGGCAGTGTTATCTGTTGCGGCTATAGCCATAATTGCAGCAATCTGTTTTGCATCTAATGTGAGCAGTGAGCAGCCTGACAAGTCTATCTCTGAGCGTTTCCACGTACTTGCCGGCGGTAAGAAACTCGTTTGCCACGAAGGCAAATACTATGTGTTTGCTTTTGTCGATAGCCAGAAGGCATGGAAGAGGTTAGTATGCATTGATTCAGAGAAAGAGATGATTGCTGCAGACATAGAGCTTGATGAGAGTACTCTGTACCTTTTCACTCTGAGAGTCTGTTTTCCGGTGAGAGACGGTTACTTTTACTTCGGCGGTTAATCTGAAGGTCGAGAGACACCTCCCTCGGTTTGCAACAAGCTCTCCAGACAAGATAAACGAGTTTTACGCCCGTGCAGAATGCCGGTTTGTCGAGTTCTTCAAGCGGTAAGGAAACTGTATTTGCCGCGAAACTGTCCATGTTGTGAGTGACGCTGTTGAAAGAACAAATGGAGAAATGAATAACACTTGAGAGAACCAACATGGAGTTGCTACCTCATAGACAATAAGCTGGGAAGAGCAGTCCCTCTTGATGCAGATATAAGTATTTCATGCATTAACCGAATTGGGCTGCACAAAATCCTCAAGAAACCAGATTATCAGTTGTATCTGTCCTATTGATGTTGACAAGATGCCTAAAGGAAGTCAATGTGGTATGAAATGCGAAGACAATACTTCCATGTGGCAGGTTCGCTCATTGTGACATCAACGAAGATTCTGCCCGGTATGCCTGAGGTGAGAGACTTCCATGCCTCTGTAGTAAGTGCTGATGGAAAAATCGTTACTGAGAAGGTGTTTAAGGAGGGGAATGTATTCGTGTATAAAGGGCAAACCTTCATTGAAGACAAAAACAAGGATAGGGCGGATCTATATGTCTTCTCTGGCACAAAAGGAGAGTTTGTACATCTCTCTTAAGGCCTCAGATGGAAGGGTGGCGTCTGTTCTCGGCCTCTGGCCCTGACTCTTTTCTGCCGCCTACTTCCCAGGCAATGACCCTTATGGGGCCGGTTCGGGAAGAAAGGTTCAGACATTGTGGTCGGTGAGGCATGCAAAAGGGCAATAGTGGTTGAAACCTGAAGCTTTTAATTTGATACAGGAACAATCACTTGCTCTTCACCCTCATTCAGGTACGCCGTACCTGGTAACTGATGGTGGAAAAACGCAGCGCCAGCTTATCTCGAAAAGCTCATCGGCATCAAAAGCACTTAAACTCCTATTGAAACAGTGATTGTGATAGTGCATCTCAAGCAAATTGGAGATAGAGCATCGAGAGAGCCTGAAACTACCATCTCTGAATCATCGTACTCACTGTACTGTTGTTTTCATCCGACCTCACTGTTGATGCTGATTTGGCTCGCTGCTTGCATTTCGGTAGCCTTGATTCCGGGAGTTGTTTACAGAACTGGTGCTTTGTACATCCAATGGCAAACGGATAGCAAGGATGCTGAAAAGGTTGTCTCAGGAGTAGATAAACGTGAATAGCAGGGACTCTTCCTTGCTGGCATTCATGCTGGTTCTTATACTCATATTCACATCTGCTTGCGCGGACGAACAACATTCAGTGCTGTTTAAGAACCTACCTGTGAGCCTTGCCGGCACTAACTATGCTGTCGATTCTAACGGAGTATCATACGTAATCATTGGACCTTCTAAAGTCGTGTTCCAGTTGTCCCTGCCTGAGCGAACATTCGTCAAGTCATGGTTACTTCCAGCGATTCCAAAAAGGGTGTTTTTCTCGCAAGAGGGTTTTATTGTAGTTACGAAGGAGGAGATTCTAAGGCTCACTCCTGCCGGTACGGTTGAGATTGGGCGTGTACCAACTGTAGCTGCTATTGATGGGCTTCCAGTCCAGAAAATTAAGGTTTCGCGTCAGCAGTTGGTTCCGGTTCTATCATCTATGGATACGCTTTTGTGGATGGTTGCTTCGTCTGGGTCACCAACTGACGAGCCCCTATATTTTGCATGGTCTGACTTACAAGGGAAAGTGCTCAAGTGGCGTGAGTTCAAAGATTTGAGGCGGGCTCGAAGCGCAGTGCGGTTTTCACCATCCGGCAGAGCGGCTGTTTTTCCATACTTGTCGCAGAAGGGCGGGCTTTTCGTCACGGCAGATACACAGATCCAAGTGAAGAAGGTTCGCTCAATACTCTCAAAAGGATATAGGGCAGAAGTCCTCCTGTGTGAAAATACTCAAAGCGAGTTCGTCTATGAGACAAACAAGCTCTCCACCGTGCCCAATGCGGAGAACCAATATATCAAGCAGCTTGCAGATGAAAACGTGGACTTATTTCTTCTCTCATCTAAGTTTGCAGTTAGAAGTGACGCATCGGTTTGCGCCTTCTCTGATCAAGGAAGTGTGGACTATCCTAATCTCGAGTTTTGTGCCATTTCTGGTAGATTTGTGTATATGGTTGACCGAGAGAAGAGAATGTTTGCCAAAGCGGAAATCTCGAGTGGGAAGTGTCTTTTGAGGACTCCAAAGGAGTTCCTATCTACTTCGACAGTGAAATGAAGATTGATATAAGAGACGGGGAAATATACAGGAATGAGAAGCTGCTATGCAAGGCTGGTGGGATACCATGGCAAGGTAACCGTGTATTCAAGGCTGGTCCTAATCTGGTTGTCGGACAATTTGCTATACTGGATACAGTTACAGGCAGAACAAAGCGTATTGAGAATTCCTTTTTCAGCTTCCCGCTCAGGAGTAGTGCGCTCTTTGTTTCATACAAGCTTGTCGAGGGAATGGAAAGTGTTGTGCTTTCTGTTTATTCGGGGAGTTCACTCAAGGCACGCAAGATTGTGGAGATCCCAGAATTCGCAATGGAGTCACTTTGTTTAGGCGAAGACTCTGCATATCTTCTTGAAGAGGGGCGCGACGGTTCGGCTTCGAGAGTAATCAAGGTTACTCTTCTTAAAGACGGTGAAGACGTTGAACTGAGAGACATCATGAGAGGCGAGAATATCAGTTTGTTACCTGGGATACACCTTAATCCTTGGCGTCCACAAATGCGTCTTTTGGACGATAAAGGGCAGATTATTGACATACCCCCCGTTTCAAAGAGGTTTGAAGACCCTCTTCCAAAATACTAATGGAATCGATGTCAATGTTCTATCGCCATACTGACTCAAGCGTGTATCTTCGTTGTGGGTGCAATTTCGTGAGGATTATCACCTTCCCGACGAAACGCATGCAAGAGTAATGAAAGCGTCTTAGCATACTTACATGCTCTGATATTCTTCCTCTTGATCCAAAGTACTGACTCTGCTTCTACTCCGCTTCGTGGAAAATGATATGCAGAAGATCTTAGCTGTTCGTTCATCCGGAAAATCCTCGAAACCTCTCAGGCTGGAGGATCTTCCACCTTATTCCAGGAAGGTTTCTGTCCAGACGAAGGGGACAGGTTAAACCGGAGAAGAAGATGTCCTGTTTTAGTCGCATTCACTCCAGACTCGGACCCATTGTTTTCCTCCTGCTCTTCTGTGGCTGTTGCATGTATTCGAATAGTAAAGAAAACGAACTGGCAGCCAAGGGCGAGAGTAACTATCTTCTTAAGTACATCGAACGGAAAGGGCTTTCAGACGACATCGAGGTCCTCTTTCTGCCCCCGACGTTTGAGTCATTCGCCACTGAGGTGCTAACTGAATACTCCAAAGAGGACTTTGCTCAATGGTACTCTAATAGCCCACTCGTAGCTTTGGGAAATGACAGGTTCGTCTGGGGAAACGCTCTGTTCAGGGCCCCGGGTATGCTGCCGGAAAAGATCGGCTCTTTCGATGACCTCACCGACTACTTGTACTTCTTCAACAAAGCAGAGAAATGTCACTACTGCCTTGTAACCAGTTCGGGCTCTCTTCACAAGTTCTCCGCCGAAACAAAGAAAATGGCGAGATACAAACTCAATTCTGATGCCATCCAGTCCGCCCTGGTCAAGGGCAGAGACACGCCTGCAACCCCAAAAACCGCGGAACACAAACCTCTTACTGACGATCACAAGAGCCTCATCTTTGCAAACAGCACCTTCTGCATACTGTCTGTTAAGTCACCATACGAAAAGGGGAAGAGAGCTAAAGATCATTTTCTGCTCCGTTACGAATACGAAACCGCAAACGTAAAGGTGCTTGGGCAATATGAACTATCACCTTCGCTCGTAAGATCCTGGGATACTAAACCGGAGAGGGTTCAGCTGCTTATCTCGCGCGAGGCAAGACATTGGCATGCCCCCCAAAAATCGATCCAGTTACAATGAGAGTTTCCGAGAAGGCCGAAAGGCCGGGAGGCTCTAAATGAAGCGCAGGAAAAGGCACAATCCGGAGCAAATCGTGAAGAAACTTCACGACGCGGAAAGAAGGCTCAACGCAGGACAGAGCATCGGGCAGGTATGCCAGGCTCTTGAGATAAGCGAGGCAACGTTCCATCGCTGGCGCAACCAGTACGGCGGGATGAAAGCCGAGGAAGCGAAGAGGCTCAAGGAGCTCGAAATCGAAAACACACGCCTGAAGAAGATGGTCGCGGACCTCATGCTCGACAAAGAGATCCTGAAGGACATCGCGGAGGGAAACTTCTGAGCCCGGCCAGGCGACGAGATGCAGTGGACATGGTGGTGGAGAAGCACGAGGTTTCGGAGCGCCGAGCCTGCTGTGTGGCCGGGCAGCATCGCTCCACCCAGAGGTACGAACCCGTCGAGCGGAACTCCGACGAGGTTCTTGTGAAGCGGATTCACGAGCTTGTCGCGTCGTTTCCGAGGTATGGATACCGCAGGATCGCCGCTGAGCTTCAGGGCGAAGGATGGGACGTCAACGTGAAGAGAGTCCACAGGCTCTGGAAGCGCGAAGGGCTCAGGGTTCCGCGCAAACGGCGTAAGAAGGGCGTTTTAGGCGATTCAAGCGGAAGTTGTTCGAAGAAGAGGTCCGATGGTCTTAACGATGTGTGGAGCTATGATTTTGTTTTCGACCGCCTTTCGGACGGGCGCATGGTGAAGATCCTTGCGGTTGTCGATGAGTTCAGCCGCGAGTGTCTCGCGCTGGAAGCGGGCTTCCGTTTCACAGGAAAAGATGTCTTGGATGTCCTTGGGAAGCTGATGCTGGAGCGGGGCTCGCCGAAGTTCATTCGCTCCGATAACGGTTCGGAGTTTACTGCTTTGAAAGTTCGAAACTGGCTGTCGTCAATCGAGGTCGGCACGCTTTTCATCGAGCCCGGAAGCCCCTGGGAGAACGGGTTCGTGGAATCTTTCAACAGCCGTTTGAGGGACGAGTTTCTGAACATGGAGATTTTTTACGGCCTCGGCGAGCTGAAGAAGCTTGCCAGTAAGTGGAAGGAGTACTACAATACGAAGCGTCGCCACAGTTCGCTTAACAACCAAACCCCTTCCGAGCGCGCCGCCTTTTGTCGGACTCGCGGATTCGCACGTGCGAATCCTCTCGCCCTCCAAAAGGCGTGTGTGTGCGGAGAACCAGCGGTGAAACTCTCATGACAGGTAGGGACCAAAGAACGGGGCAGGCCAACATCTTAGCAATCGCTGGGAGTATTACTGTGACCTGATATTGGATCTCAGTTCAGGCCGAGTACCGTCGCGAAGAGTACCGCTTCTCCTCTGTATCTGTCACCGGACGGAACGCTCAAGTTAGTGTATAGGGAAGAACTGGACTCTGTGCGCATTGAGGGCACTGATACGCCAATCAAGATTGACTTCAATATCGCCGATTTCTGCCAGCTCTCACAAGACACGTTCCTGTTCATCGGATCGCAGCCCGGAGATACCACTTACGAGAAGATTTACAGGCTCAGCCTCCACGACGAAGACCCAACTGTATTATGCGAGTTCGTCAATAATCCAGACGAAAATCACAATATGGTCAGTTTTCTCCCCAAAATCTCATGGAATGGTAGATACGTGCCCTGTATTTACGAAGGCTACCTCTACTACTTCGATACGAGAACGAACTCCTTCACACCGGAGTTGAGCGCAATTCACTACTTCCCGCCGATGTGCGCTTATTATCCGGAGCAAGGCAGCCTCCAGCTGTCCAACAGACATGAATTACTCGAAGTTGACCTGGATAGCATGAGTGTCATCAAACGAGCCCGCTATACCGAAAGGCAAATGGTGAGAACACGGTTATGGCGCGACCCAGTAACGAGTTTGCGTCTGCTTTATGGAGAGTATTCAGCGGACTTCCAAACTGAGACAAGCTATGAGAGGTGCGATTGGTATGCCGACGGCACCATGACAATTGAACCTACTGACTACCGAAGAAATGCTGAACGATACACCTTGGTAAACATGCTCAATTGTGGCATGCACCCAGATGTTGTTCCCGAACATTTCACGTCGTTCAAGCTCGCAGCACTGGGCCCGCTTGGCACAGCCTGTGAAAGAGGTGAGTACATGCTGTTCGACCGAAAGACGGGTCAGTTGCAGTCTTTCCCTGTTAGCAAATACGCGAATACTGAAGTGTTCGATACAACTGGACACTTGGCCAGTGACTCTTCTTCAGGGACTACAGTTTACAATGCACTGACAGGCGAAAATACTGTTCTGGAGGGTTTTCAGCTTGCACTGAGCGAGGTGTCCGGCCCTTTGCAGAAAGGCCATCTCCGTTTGCAGCGCAAGGGCGAAAAGACCTTGTTCTTCTACGACGTAGTAGATAAGAAATGGGCTTGTCCGGTCTTGCAGTTCGCTTTTCCGAAGGGCGGGCATTGGTTCTATCTGCCTGACCATGACAGGATTCTCAACTACTCGTTCCTGTTCCGTTTCTGGGCCGTCATCAAACCTGAGTGGTGCGATACCCCTGAGCAGGCGGAGAAAGCTGCAAGAGGTTCTTCTCCGAAGGCTAACTCTGGCTGAACTCCACACACTGATGCCATCCTCGTATCGCAACGAAAACAACGACGCCGACTCATACCGTGCACACGAATTTTCTTGTAGGGGCAGGGCGCGCCCTCCGGCGAGATAGTGCGCCTCGTTGACGATTGAGCCGACGAGGAACCCAGTTGCTATTGACGTGCTGTCCTGCCCCCGCTTCGGCTGACTGCGTATCAATTCTCCTGCTTGCTTTTTTGCCATCCCAGCCAGCGAGGCGGGCGAGCATCCACCAGAAGGCGCGTCCCTTTAGCGCACCGTTGAGCGGGTGAGTGTGCGCGGCGCGTTTGGGCATATTGTAACCGTGGTTGGGGTTCGCGGTGACCCATTCCTTCGCCCAGTTGGCCTCTTTTTTTCCATCTCCGTTCTTGTCGTATCGGCATGCGTCATCGGCGGCACGGTCAAGGTAATACTCGCCGTCGGGATCGTAGCTTTCAATGTCGGCGAAATCGTAGAGCGTCTTGCCGTGCTCTTCGCAGAAGTCGCGAATCTGCTCGTTGCGCTTGTGCAGGTTGCCCTCCTCGCCCGTGCCGTCGAGGTGCCCGGTCATATACACGAACGTTACGCCGGGATAGTCTTTCTCGAGCTGGTCCATGGCGACAAGGTAAGCTTTCATCCCCTTCTTCGTGTTGTCGCTGCAGCCTCCGCACCAAGACCAGATAACGAGGTTCCGGTCGTTGCCGGGCTTGTCGAGCTCAGCGCGAGTCCGCTTCATCCACCGCAAATCGCCCTTGTGACCCAAGTCGCCGCGTGTCTCGACGTAAGACAGAGAACCGTCCTTCCCCGAGCGGTTGTACGTGAAGGGCTCTTCGTTCATCGCATTCATGCCGCTCGTAATCTGGCTCCCGTGCGAGGTGTGCCCGTAGAAGACGCGGAATTCTTTCCTGGCTTTCTCTATCCACTTTCCTGGAATGATGGTTGTGTCGGTGCATTCGTGGCCGATTACAAGCGTTTTGCCGTCCTTTTCCTCTCCGGGAGCGGCGGTGGCGGCAAAGGCTGAAATTAGGGCGAACGTAAGTGTGAGAATAACGAGCCTCAGTTTCACGGGGCCCTCCTTCTGTTTGGAATGCTAAAGAGCATTTGATTATACAAATGGCTAAGTCGGAAAATTGGTGAATCTACAACCCAAATATACAATGGGTAGAGGAAAAAGCAAATGAAATGAGGAAACAATGGTCGAAGGTTTTAAGTTAACATTGACGTAGAAAACGCGCTTGCGAGGCTCGGCAAGAAGGGCGACTTTCTGGTTGTGCCGGTTGCAGTTGTGAACTTTTTGGGCTGATGATAAGTGAGGATATTCTTCTTCAACTGTACAGGTAAGGCGACTTCTCGCGTAGCTGGACAAACATGTAGCCACTCCGAATAATCGGCGCCTGTCGAAGACCATTATGCAATGGACGGAGGAAATACAACTCGGAAAACTGCAATATGGTCGTACGAATTTTAGTTAGCTTCGCCTTAGGAACCTCGATTGCCAAACTTGACAAGTTTTGGCAATATTCTCGCTCGACTCAGCAGGTTCGTTCTTATGTCATCCCATCAGGGCAAGGTCTGGACTGACAGGATTTCCGCGTTAACAGGCGAAGTTCTCGCGAAACGAAAGGGGTTGTGAACTGGTATGGTGTCAAGCTTTGGCCGCAACATTCCTCGTGGCAAGCGCATACAGACATGGCATGAAGAACAGGGCGACGATGGCTTCTGTCACCAGGCCGCCAATGGCTCCGATGGCCATGGGCTGAAGCATGTCCGCTCCCTCTCCGAGGTTCAGTGCCAGGGGCGCAAAACCGATCATTGTGGTGATCGTGGTCATCAAACGGGGACGGAGCCTGATCCTGGCCGCATCAAGAACGGCCTGTCGGGCGGACAAAGACTTCGCTGACGAAGTTCCTCAGCGAAGGTCATCAGGAGCACGCCGTCGTTGACAGTCAGAGCAACCACCACAAGTACGCCGATTAAAACCGTTGCGCCAAAGGCGAACCCCGAAACGTACAGACCAAATACCAAACCGGTCAGACAAAACGGAGCGCTGCCGAGAATCAGGGTCGGAAGCTTGACGCTGTTGAACTGGACCGTGAGCACGATAAACGCGAAGAACACGGCGAAAGCGACGACGGAGATCACGGCCTTTTGCATGTCCGCGATCAATTCGGCCTGTCCGCGGAAGTTAAAATCATAACCTGCCGGGCGTTCAAGGCCGTTCAGTGCCGGGCGCAATGCTTCCATGGCGGTGCTCAGATCCACACCTGCGGTGCTGGCCTCCACCGTGACCTGTTTGACCTGGTCGTGGCGGGAAATCTCTACCGGTCCAACGGCTTCCCGAACGCTCGCTACGTCGCGAACTCGGATGGCATCGCCGCCGCTGCCGGAGACGATCAGGTTTTCCACCCGCTGGCGGGAGGTCAATCGGCTCTCGGGAACCAATACTCGAATATCGTAGTATTCGCTGCCCGTGCGGTAGCGGCTGACTACTGTTCCGGTGATCAGCGAACGTAGCGAGCTTGATATGTCTGCGATGGAGACGCCCAACTCGTACGCCTTGGTGCGGTCCACCCGGATTTGGTATTCGGGCTTGGTAATATCCATTGACACGGAAATGTTGCGGAACTGTCCGAGCCCTTCCATTGTTTCGGCGGTACGCTGGACGAGGTCGTCGAGAACTTCCATGCTCTGGCCGCTAACCTCGACGGTCACGTCTGCGGCACGCAGTCCCTTGATGCCCTTGGCAGACATCTGGCGGGCCATGACTTTTCCACCGGGGGCCGAAACCTGCCCCACAACGGGCTGGAGGCGCGCCACGTACTCGGTGGTGCTGATATCCCTGCTCGCCTTTGGGATGAGCTGGATATCCACCTGCCCCTCATTTGCGACTTCGTAGGTGGTTAACCCGCGAACCTGTCCACCGGCCACGACGAAAGTGCTCTCGATGAGCGGGTCGTCGGCGATGCGCTGCTCGACCTGTCGAAGGACCCTGTCCGTTTCCTGAACCGAGGTACCGGTAGGCATCAATGCCTTGACCATGATGCGTCCGTCATCGACGGGTGGAAAGAACTCCACCGCGACGGCACCGGCCATCCAGAACGCCAGTCCGGCGACTGTGAAAAACAGCACTGCCACAGCCCAGCGAACACGCAGGGCCCAGTCGAGCAAATAGGCGTAACCGTCGGTAAATCGGTCGAAAAACCGTTCGAACCAGGAGACCTTTTTTCGTTGAACGCGCCTGCCGAAGAACAGTGTCGTCAGCATCGGAGTGATCGCCACCGCGACCGTGAGAACCGACGATCACTCTGCCGGCGATGACAAGAACCAGTTCTCGGAACAGCAGGGTGATCAGTCCCTGCACAAGCAGAAACGGCAGGAACGGGGCCAGAAGGCGAACGGTGGCGGCGAGGATGGCCGGACCACCCTCGGCCGAACCGCCAACGGCACGCTGGTCGAACACGTCGATCGGGTTGTTCACGCCGAAAACGGGCGATGTTCTCCGGGGCTACGACAGATCGAGACTGTCCAACGCCACGCCGAGAGCAACCACGAGCCCTCCGAGCGAGAAGATATTCAGCGAGACTCCGGCGATTTTCATCAAGCCGAAGTTGATAATCACCGTCAGCGGCAGGGACACGACCATGACCAGCATCTGGCGCAAGCTTCCGAGAAAGATCCAGACCACGATGACCAGCAGAACCATCGCCCCGATGGCCGCATCGCGGACGCCCGCCAGCGCTCCTTCAACATAATCCGCCTGATTTTCCACGCAAGCCAAGCTCGATTCCCTCCGGCAGCGTCGGGCAACCAGTTCGTCCAGTTGGGCTTGAACAGCATGGGCGACTTCGACGGTATTCGCCAAAGCCTCTTTCCGTACTGAAATTTTAACGCTGAACAACCGTTGAAGCGGGTGATAAGCCGCACATTTTCATGCGAATCCTCGACCTGTGCTGATGTCCCGCAGGTAGAGTTTCTTTCCGCCTCGCCGAGCGACGACGACCGAGCGGATCTGCTCCAGGTCTTTGTATTCGCCCATGGTGCGCGCGATAATCTCACGCCTGCCGACGGTGACTCGTCCGGCGGTCTGCTCAACGTTTTCCTCTGCAAGCCGTCGCATAACAGTTTGAAGAGGGATTTGGTGCTTTTCCAAGGCAACCGGGTCAAGTTGGATGCGAATTTCCCGTTCCAAGCCTCCGATGATCTCAGTGCCCGCCACGCCACGCACTGCAAGGATGCGATCCTGCAGCCAGTTGTCTGTCCATTCGCGCAGTTCAACAGGCCCCCAGCGATCCGAACGAACCGCCAGTTGCAACACGGGCAACTGTGACGGGTCGGCCTTGAATGCGTACGGTGATTCGATGTCGTCTGGCAGGTCTTTACGGGCGCGGGTCAGTACGGCCAGTACGTCCTGAAATGCCACGTCAACATCGGCCCCGTATTCGAAGTTGATATTGAGTGCGTAGATGCCCTCGCGGCAGGTTGATTCAAGGTCGTCGAGGTAGTCCACCGTGGCCATCAGCCGTTCGAGCGGATCGGCGATGTCCTTGTCTATCTCGTCGGGAGTCGCGCCGGGCCAGCGAATTTGAACCTTTACAAGGGGATAGCTCACTTCGGGCAAGTAATCAACCGGCAGTTGCCACAGGCCGTATATGCCCAGAACGAATGCCGCCAGGGCGATTGCGCCGGTGGCCAGGCGACGATGAACGGCGTATTGCGTAATCCTCATCGGCCGCCTTCCGATTTCGGGAGAGGGGTACCAGTTGCTTGGCCATTGCCTTGCGAGCTTCCGTCACCGGGTTGTGTTTTCTGCCCGGTTTGGCGAACAGGTCGGCCGTCGCGCAACGCCGCCTGCCCGGCCACAACGACTTGCTCGCCGGGCGTTATGCCACTGAGCGCCTGAACCGTCGAATTTTCCTCTATTCCGATGACCACGGTACGCCGCCTGGCTTTGTCCTTATCGACGACAAAGACGTAATGCTCCCCCGTAGCCGAGGTCATGACCGCCTCGGCAGGCACAAGCACGGCTTTCTCGGCTCGTTTCAACTCAAGGCTCAGCCGGGCGAACATGTTGGGCAATATTTCGGCGGGTTCGGTCAACTTCGCTTCGACCGTACGAGTTCGCATCATCTGGTCCAGTTGGGGATAAATGCGGGTAATTTCGGCGTCGAACGCTCGTCCATTCAAGGCATCCAGTGTCGCCTTGAGACTAAAACCCGTTCGAACGGCGGAAGACTGAGATTCGGGCACGGAAAACCGTATTACAAGCGAATCAGGTGCGTACATCTCGAGCAGGGGGCTTCGCGGAGTGACCAGGTCGCCGGGTCGGACATGTACTGCGGTGATAATGCCGTCGAACGGGGCGGTGATGACGTTCTCGGCCAAATGGGCCCTGACAAGTGCCAATCGAGCTTCCGCTTCCTTCACCGCCGCTTCCAGAACGGCGACTTCGGTCTCGGTCGGCTCGGCCTTGAGCATTCGAAGGTTCTCACGGGCCGAGGCAAGTTCGGCTTGCGCGACTTCCATCCGCTCGCGGGCCTGGTCAAGGCTCTGTTGCGAGGTGTGCCCGTCGGCTGACAGACTTTCCAAACGCTCGAAATTGCGGCGTGCCTCGGCGAGAGTCGCTTCCCAGCGCCGGACGCTTGCCTCGGCCTTCTGCACCGCTTCGGGACGAGCGCCGGCCTTCAGGTCAGCCAGTCTGGCACGAGCGACCGTCAATGTCGCCTCGGCCAGCATGACTTCCGCCCGAAGCACTTCGCGGTCGATCTCGACGAGCCTTTCACCCGGAACAACCTTGTTACCTTCCCGGCGAGGACCTTGTACTTTATCACCTTCCCGCCAGGGACAATACTCAATCGGTCCTTCCTTCGTCGCAGCGATTACGACCGCATAGGTGGCCACCACTTCGCCGCTGAGCTCCAGCCTTTGGACAATCTCGCCTTGCCATACAGGTTTGACTTGCACCTGCAAGGGCTTGGATTTTTTCGCCGGGCTCTGCGGTTGTGACTGGTCGTCTCGATTCGAAAGGCCATA
The DNA here is from genome assembly GCA_034521065.1 of Planctomycetota bacterium. Lineage (GTDB taxonomy): Bacteria > Planctomycetota > B143-G9 > B143-G9 > B143-G9 > JAXHMW01. The sequence continues at coordinate 109,462 of JAXHMW010000001.1, forward strand.
CCATGCGGCTGCCGCACCGGCCGCGACTGCGATCACCACCGCAATCAGAAGGATTCGTTTCGTGTTCTTCTTCAAGGTCACTCACTTTCTTCTGACACCTGCAGATTCAGTGCGCTATATCTTGTCGTCGCAAGAGTGGCTTCCAGAATCTCCATGGCACTTGCGAATCTGCTCCTCTGAGCAGTTTCCGGGTTTGTCCTGGAGGTGTTCGGGGTGTTCGCAGCCCGACGTTTCGACGCAGGGATGGCTGTCCTCGTCACCGTGGCACTTGCGAATCTGTTCCTCTGAGCAGTTTTCAGGCTTGCCGGTCAGGTTTTCGGGTTTTTGGCAGCCATCTTGTCTTTCTTTGCAACACATTTGGCTGTTCCTTTCTTGTCTGTATAAGTCACGTTTTCGGGGTCCAACAATTTGTCTATCTCCTGTCGCCATGCGGCAAGAGTTTCTTCGTTGAGGCGGTAATGGACAAAACAGCCGCGCTTTTCGCCAACAACAAGGCCGGCATCTCGTATGATACGAAGATGTTGCGAGACGGCACCGGGGGTGATGTTCAGACGTGCGGCAAGCGCGTTACCGCACAGTGCCCGGCCCTTCAGAAGCTGGATAATTCGCATGCGAGTGCTGACAGCCAAAACTTTCAGCCGGTTTACGGGAGTCTGCAAATCGTTCAGTTTAGTGTCCACTAAACCGATTTTGCTCAATTATTGTTCGGGGTCAAGTACTTTGCTGTGCTGCCCGGAATTCACAGCAGCCACTCTGGAAGATCCACCAGCTCGGTAAGGCAGGTCATCCCCTGAGGATACGTTGCAAAGCCACAACCCCGGAAACGGCTGTGCCGAACCCAGACACCTGCAATTAGCCTAAGTTTTCCATTCGCTTCTGCGAGTTATCTTTGCTCAACGAATCTTGGAAATGCTCCGTAAACCAATGTGGGAGTTCTTCTTCCTCGCCTGCTTTTGCCGCACCCATTTTCGTACTAAACCAATTTTTCGAGGTGTCTTCTACATACAAGGTATGTTCATACGGAGCAACGTGGCGGGTGTCGGTTTTGACATTCGCCCCTTTATCAGGGCCGGGAACCAAAGGAACCGAGACATGGACGACATCAAAAAGGCAGTGATAACCGGCGCTTCGAGAGGCATCGGAAGGGCCATAGCAGTGGAATTCGCACGCAGAGGCATGGACATCGCGCTTCTCGCACGTGACACTGAGGGGCTCGCCGAAACTGAAAGGCTCGCACGCAGGAAATGCGAGCACTCCGGACGCAAACCCGAAGTGTTGTGCGTTGGATGCGACCTGAGCGACAGCAATCAAATCGAGCGAGCGGTCGCCGAAATCGCGCAGCAATGGCCAATTCTTCACGTTCTGGTCAACAACGCCGGAACGAACGTGCGCAAGCGAGCGATGGAAACTGACGAGGACGACTGGGACAAAGTGCTCGCGTTGAACCTGAAGGCGGCATTCAGCCTGTCGCGTCGCATCGCACCGCTGATGGTAAGCGGCGGACGCATCCTCAACATCGGCTCAATAGCGGGAGTTGTATCCTGCGATACCGGTGCGGCTTACTCTGCGTCCAAGGCGGCCGTCAGCGGGTCTGACAGCAGACCCTCGCCGCGGTGGAACTGGCCCAGGCGTCGGCATGATCTGTGAACTGCATAGCGCCCTGGTACTTTCGCACCCCGCTGACCGAACCTGTCCTTCGAGACGAGTCGAAGCTTGAGAAGATCGTTCGCCGCACACCTCTGAGGCGCGTGGGAGAACTGTCCGAACTCGCGTCGGCAGCGGCCTTTCTTTGCAGTGACGAGGCGGGTTACATCACCGGCGTGACCCTTCCGGTAGATGGCGGAATGTCCATCCACGGATTCTCGCCTTTCACGGAATGCTGACCGCAAACTGCCGAACTTTAAACTTACGCCTAAATAGAACCTATCTTTACATCAGCGTTTTATATCTAACTACTGTGGATATTGTTTTACATTATATCTTATTGTAAGACAGTCGATTTTCCCTTAATATGAGGAAGGCCGAACGGTGACAAGACGACAATACGGCTTTTTCCTGCGCTTTTCGTATAAAGTGAGTAGATTTTTACATTTTTTCTTGACCAGTCAGATTGAGCAGGGTATAGTCTCATGGAATCGAGGAGGACACTATGGAAACAGACGTCGTCTCCATCGCCTTGGCTCTTGCGAGTTTCTTATTTTTCTTCTCGCCGACCGCGTGGGGAGAGTTCACCGAACCGCTTGACGAACCAGCCCCCTGCCTGCACACCTTCAGTGCGAACACCGGTGAGGTCACGAGCCTCACCGATGACGAGCACGTTCGTGCCGACCTTCTCAACGGTGACCTTTTCTTACAGTTGGGCGAGCTTGTGCAGTTTCATACGAACGCCGATGTCAACCTGATGTTTGGTCTTCACTACTCAAGCGCGAACGGCACGGCTGGCACATTGGGGAGCGGCTGGCGTCACACATACGATATCGTTGTAAACTACTCCTACAACGGCGGCAGCCCCATCCTGTCGCTCACCGGCCCGCTCGGTCGCACGCTGCCCTTCACAAATCCGGGCAGCGGGTGGATATCTCAGCCTTCGTTCGGAGCCTACCTTACGGCGACCGTTCTCGGCACACCTTCCAACCCGATCGGTTTCGTCGTCACCGACCGTTGGGGCCGCACACTCAACTTTGACTCAACGGGCGTACTCACCTCGATTACGGACTACTTCGGCCGCATAACGACCCTTGCGTACTCGGGCGGCCTTCTCGCCTCCGTCACCGACCCGTTCGGAAACTCTGTATCGCTCTCCTATTCGGGCGGCCTGCTTTCCTCGGTCGCGGACAACACCTTATCTGGCTCGCCGGTATATCTTCAGTTCAACTACGACGGTTCGAAACGTCTTACGACGGTAACAGAGGGCTTCTCGCCCGGGCCGTTCGCGACTTACTCCTTTACTTACACCGGCACTACGTGGCTGCTGGACACCTACACCGACCCCGACTCCGGCGTTCACTCTTTCGGTTTCACCTCATCGGCTCTGACATCCATCACCGACCCACTCAGCAACACGGTTTCCATCTCCTACGGCTCGACGACCGCCACTGTCACCGACCGTTGCGGTAACACCTGGACGTATTATTTCAGCACGACCGTCGGGGCGCTCATCCAGCTCGATTTCCCCTCTCTCGGCGGCACGGTCTACAGGCTCACGCAGTCTTTCGATTCCTCGCGCAACATGGTGTCACGGGCCGAGCCGGGGCTCGGAACCTGGTCGTACAGTTACGACAGCTCTGGCAACATGCTTTCGCGCTCGACATCTTTCACATGGAACTCCGTTGTGGAAACGGTCGGTGAAAGCTGGACCTACAACAGCCAGAACCTTCCTGTCACGTACACCGACGGCAACGGCAACACCTGGAACTTCGACTGGTTCGGCCCGGGGAGACTCGCAAGCGTCGTATGTCCGGACGACAACCCCGCCTCGCCCTCTCACGCGTCAGCCATCACCTACGATGCCAACGGCTTTCCCAACTCATGGACGGACTACATCGGCAACGTGTGGACTCTCTCTTACTCGTCCGGAAGGCTCGTTTCGCTTACCACACCTCTTTCAAACACTTTCAGCCGCACCTACGACAACCGCGGCAACCTCGCCTCGCAAACCACTCCGCTGGGCAACACAACGGCCTATTCTTACGATAACCTGTACCACCTGTTCTCGGCGTCGGAGCCTTTCGACGCAAGCGGCAACGCTGTAACGAGTTACAGTTACAGCTCTTACGGCAGGTTGAGTTCGTGGACCGACGCGGTAAGCTCGGCCTTCTCCTATACCCGCGATGCAGCCGGTCGCATAACAACATTCACTGATGCGCTTACCAACAGCCGCGCTTTCTCTTACGACGGCGAGGGTCGGCTTATAACCTTCACCGATAAGCGCGCCAACACATGGGCATATACCCGCGACTCATGGGGAAGGCCCCTTACTCTGACCGACCCCAACACCAACAACTACACATATTCATACGGTTTCAGTCCTTTTTCGCGCACCGTGACAGACCGCAGCGGCGTTGTTCTGACATATACTAACGACCCCGCCGGGCGTCTGCGAGCAGTCACGGACGCACTTGGCAACAGCATCGGCTACAAGGTTGACGGCGCCGGCAACGTGACAGGAATCACCGACCAGCGTTCCAACACCACCACTCGCACATACGATTCGCTCAACCGCCTTATATCGCAGACGGATCCCCGTTCATTCAGCTACGTTTACGACTACGATTTCAACGGTAACATGACATCCTGGACCAACCGCAACGGCGGGATTTACGTCAACGCATTCGATGCAGAAAACCGCATCACCTCACATACGATGCCGGACTCGTCCATCCGCACCTACGAATACGACTCGGACAGCCGTCTCACCGGTTTCACGAACGAACTCGGCGGCGTACTGAGTCTTTCGTACAACGCCGGTGGCAAGCTCGTGACCATGACGTACCCGAACGGCAACGTCAACTCCTATGCCTGGGACAGGGCGGGCAGGATTCAGTCCGGCTCGGACAGCATCTCGTCACTTTTCAGCTTCACGCGCGATGCACTGGGCCGCATAACCGCCGTCTCAATACCGAATGGTTCGGCCGAGAACTTCTCCTACGATGCCGATGGAAACATGACCTCCTACAGCGACAACAACGGAAACGTGTGGAGCTACACGTGGGACGCAGCCGGAGACCTTATCGGTATCGTTAACCCGCGCGGAGGCAACACCACCCTCAGCCGTGACCCCGAGGGGAGGCTCGCATCACGTCTCGACCCTTCCGGCACATTCAGCGAGTGGCTTTACGACACTCGCGGTCTGCTTTCGGCATATGGCCCCAACCTTGGCAGGATGACATTCAGCTACGATGCCGCGGGCAACCTTGTTTCACGAACCGACCCTCAGGGCAACGCGTGGTCATTCGGCTACGACGGCCGCAACCAACGAACATCGGTAACCGACCCCCTTTCGAACACCACCAGCTATGAATACGACGGCGAAGGGAACATAATTTCGGTAACTGACCCGCGCAGCAACACCACATCGTTCTTATATGACTCCATGAGCCGCATGACAAGTGCAACCGACCCCCTCGGAAATACCGAATTCTGGACCTATACCGCCATGCAACCCCTTACCCGTACCGACCGAAACGGGCGCATTACGACCTATTCCTACACGTCCGCTGGGCCTGTTTCGTCAATAACCTTTTACGACCCCTTCAATCCGGGTTCGAACCTTACCCGCAACTTCGACTATGACGCTCGGTACCGGTGCGTATCGGAAAACGGGCCTTACCTTTCAATCGCACGCACGTTCGACAGCTGCGACAATCCTGTGTCCGAAAGCTGGACGCCCACCGGATTCGGCTCGAGCTCGACGCTTTCGCGCACCTTCGACAACAACGGCAACGTAACCGCAATCAACGACTTCTCCGGCAGAAACATAACCTACACCTACGACTCTCTGGATCTCTGCACCGAACTGAACGACGGCGGCAACATAACGACATTCTCCTACGACCTCGCGGGGCTCATGCTCCAGCGTGTAATGCCTTCCGGCCAGTACGTGGACTATTCTTACGCGCCCGGCACGAACCTCGTATCAACACTTGAAGTGTTCGACTCCTTCAACAATCTCCAAGACAGGCAAACCTACTCCTACGACGCAATGTTGAACGTGACAGGAGTGTCCTCACTGCGTGGCTGGTCGGTGAATTACGGCTATGACAGCAAGTACAGGCTCACATCAGAGATACGTAGCGGCTCTAACCCATACACCCGCTCCTTCACCTATGACACGACCGATAACATGACCACCGAGACTGTGAACGGCACAACTACCACCTACACCTACGACGCCAGAAACAGTCTCACGCAGGAGGTCACGGGCGGTGTGCCGATAGCCTACAACTACGACTCCAACGCGAATCTGATATCAGACAGCAACGGAAACTCTTACACGTATGACCACTATGACAGGCTCGCTGGATACTCCAACGGCGGCGGAGTGCAGTACCGCTATATGCACCCATATGAAGACATCCGTGTTATCCGCGAGACTTACACCGGCGGTTCGCTCTCGGCCACGGACTTCTACTTTTACGACGGCATGTACAAGCTCAACGAGTATTACAAGCCATTCGGCGGCTCGCCCTCTCTCACCCGCGGTTTCTCCTACACGGACGAGAACGGCCTGACAGGTCTTACAATCCCCTCAGGCATGGGAGGCTCGGGCTATTACAACTATATCGAGGACGCGCTGGACAACGTTTATGCGCTTACCGACACAGCACAGGTGTTCCGCAACGTTTATGAATACAGCGGCTTCGGCACACTGGTAAACTCCGGCGGGCTTAATCCCCTGACCGACCGTTTCCGCTATAAGGAGTCGCAGATAGACACCGAAAGCGGGGCGTACTTCATGCATGCGCGAATGTTCGCCCCCAACGTTAAGCGCTACACCTCTGCCCGTCCGTACCGCTACTTCAGTTACGGCGATTACGTTTTCACCGAGAACCGGCCCAATGCCCTTAGCCCCAACAACGGCCTGCACGAGGACTATGCTCAGTCCGCCCCGGAAATGCGCCCGGACTGCAGCCTTCCGCCTCTTCTTCCGGCAATCGGGCGACAGAACGTCACCGCCTTTTCCGCGAGCCCCATGCAGTGGCGGCATCCGCTTCCTCTTTACCTGCAACGTTTCGCAAGCGAGGGCTTCGACAACGTCACCGACCTTGCGAACAGGCCACGCGAACTTATGAAGCAGTACTTCGACCAGCTCAACAACGACCTCGCGTTCGCAAGCCCTCCACAGGGCTACATAGACTTCGGGCGTCCGTACCGCCCACTTTCAACAGACGATGACATGTATCCGTACCTTGTGGGCGATACCTTCTCGCGCTACCGGACAGGCTCAACCGGTTCGTGGTAAAAGGCTGATACATAGGGCAATATCCGCCCCTGCTTTTGTGTCGGAAAAAGAAGTACAAGAAGATGAAGATTTCCAGCACCGCAGCGAAAGCTGCGGTGCCCCTTTGCAGAGGGGCTACACAGAGATATGCTCAGCTCCTGACGTGGTGGCGAAAGCGAGTTGAATACGCTCTGTTGGCGATATGACAGGCGGCACATGCGTCCGCTTACTTATTGCTTGGAAGGATGAGCCGAGCGATCTCTACCCCTAAAGTGTGAACTGGAGGGTGAATTCTGCGCCCGTGATTTCGAAGGCTATTTCGACTGCGAACTTTAACGGCGATCTAACATTCCAGCCTGTCCAAACGAATACGATTAACCCCTCTGGCATACAAGTGTCGTATTACTTCCCCGTACTGGCACGCCCGTTGTTGTCTTTGACCCGAACTGCATACAAACAAGGATGTAAGTATGAATACCTGCAAGTCTGCACCTGTTAAGGACACGGGAAAAGCCTCTACCGGACGCATTGTTCTGCACAACCTCTCCGGTAAAAACGGCTCCGACGCCTTCCTTGTCACGTACGAGAGGGATGGAAAGGAACCTATAGTACTGAAGAGAATGGTCAATTGTTCAGAGGCAAAGACCCTTGCGGAATCCGCACAAGTCCTCCTCAAGAGGGGCTCGTTCGGCGACACGAACGCCGCCGCACTGTTCGAATCTCCCTGTCGCAGCCTCTGGGCTACTGAGCAAACGGCTGCATTATACGTTCTGTTCAACAACCTCGAAGCCCGCAAACAGGTCTCGAAAACCCTCACCGCACTCTCTCGATGTGAGGAAGAAATACAGTCCGACCTGCTGCAGACAGTTTACTTCAATGGTTCGTCACATATACTGAAGGGGATGGACTCCAAGGATCTTGCGGCGACGATCAAACGCGTTTCCGCCACTCGCGACCAACACCTGGGACTGACGGCGCTTGTGCTGGAATACGTAGCCTGCAAAATGGATCCATCCCTCGAACGCTCCGAAGTGGATTGGGTACAGCTCGCAAGCGCACACTGAGCCGAATACCGGTACTGACAAAGCAAACCGCGGTTGCCACGTGGCCACCGCGGTTTTTTCAAGAAAAGACAGACGTTTACGAACGGGCCGCAAGCAGCTTTTTGTAAAGTTCGAAGTGCTCGTTGAGGCTGTTGATGGATTCGGTCCAGAACGCGGTGTCGGAGATGTCAACTCCGAGTGTCCTGGACGCTACGTTCTCCACCGTGTCGCTGCCGGAGTACTTGAGGAATTCCTCGTAACGTCCCAAAAACGACGAACCCTGCTGTTTGAACATGTTGTATATCTGCCTTGCAAGCAGAAATCCGAACGTATAAGGGTAGTTGTAGAAGGTGACATAGGTGATGTAGAAGTGGAGCTTGGAAGCCCAGAAGTAGGGGTCTTCACCTTCGGGCAGCATCGCATCGCCGAAAATACGTCTCTGTGTTTCCACCATGAGCTTTTTCAGCTTCGATACGCCAACCTCACCCTGCGCTCTCTGTTCGTACAGCTCCTTCTCGAACTGGAAGCGGATTGTAAGGTCGAGCAACATGACTGCTGCTGAAGAGAGGTCCGCATCCAGCATAGCAAGTCGAGCGTTATCGTCTATCTCCTCATTCGCATAAACGCCATCGGCGAAGATGTGCTCGCCGAAAATAGAGGCAGTCTCAGCAAGCGTCATAGGATAGTGCTGCTGGGTGGGTCTCAACTCGTTAAGCAGTTCGCTGTGAAAGGCATGGCCTACCTCGTGGGCGATTGTGGAGACCTCGGAAAGCGAGCCATTGAAAGTCATGAATACGCGCTGTTCATTGTTGAAAGACGAACTGGTACAGAATGCGCCGGGGCGCTTGCCGGGTCGGACTTCTGATTCAATCCAGCGGTTGGAGATTACCTTGTCGAAGTGATTCGCGAAGTCGGGATACGCCCTGTGGAAGGAAGAGGAGACCATCTTAACGGCCTCGTCCCACTTGAAGCGCGTTGTGTCCTTGAGCGGCAACGGCGCTTCGCGCTCGAACCACCAGATGCCCTCGCGTCCCATGGCCTTTGCCTTGGTCTTGAATATCTCGCGCGGCAGCTCAATGGTATCGTGAATAGCCTTCATCATGGCATCCAGCGTCTTGCGCTCAATCTGTGACTGCATCAAAGCCGGGGTCAAAAAGTGGTCTATTCCCCTGTGCTCGTATAGAGACAGACGGGTACCGGAGATGGCGTTCAGCGCGGACGCGCAAACGTCCTCAACGCCCTTCCAGGCCTTGTTGCCGCATTCAAACGCAGCCCTGCCGACCTCGCGGTCGGCATCGGACATAAGCGAACGGCACTGCGAAATGGGCAACCGTTTTTTCGTGCCGTCCGGGAACTCCATGTCAAACTCCAGCTTGCCGGTGAGCTTGTCGTACAACCTGCCCCAGGCATGGAAACCGTCAACGTTGAGGTCGGCAGCGAGTTTCTCCTCCGCAAGCGACATAGTAAACTTTGCCTGCTTGCGACTACGCTTCAGCATATTTTGCATTCCATCAAGCTTCTTGCGTCCGAGCAGGTTTTCAAAGGTCTCATCGTCGCAGTCCTTCAGAGCCTTGGTGAAGTCCGCTTCGCTCTTTTCCATCCGCGACCAAAGGCGCATGATGGATGCTTCTGCAGAAGAATAATCCTCGTTGGCGGCATCGGCAGCCGTGAGGCAACCGACGAACGATGAAAGATGCCCGAGCCTTGCTGAGATGTCCTCCGAAAGCAGCAGGTACTCCTCCCAGCCTTCAATGTCGTCTGCGAGCGAGCCGAGTTGGTCACCCATTTTGGTTAGTCTGATGATATCGGCGGCGATATCAGCATGGAAGTTCTTCATCTCGTCGTTGCCGAACTCCTCGAAGTAGCTCGAAAGATCCCAGATAACGCCATCTCTTTTTTCTTCAGCCATGTTTGCTCCTTTTCTTTTCAGACATACATGTTACAGATGTGTTGCCCAAAGAGTGCCTCTAAAAATTGGTTTCGAGCGATAATGGGCGAGGCAAAGTCAGGCGAGAAAGACATGGTATTTCGACGCAAGTAATAGCCTTGACTATACATAAGCAAGAAATGGCTTGACGACGAAGCATGGCGAAGCCGCAGCCATTTGCAGCGAAATAGTCTTTTTCGAGGTGCCCAAAATGCAGAACTATACATGGTGAAGTCTGATTTTGGCTTTGATAACCACGTAACAGAATATATTCAAGCTGCCTTGTGCTTCTCCTGCCTGCGACCTCCGCCACGCTGAACACTTCACTGATCGGCACAGAACTTGCTCTCATATTTCCTGCATAAACGGCGGTACAATCCGTACTCTGCGAATTGAAGGAGAAGCCATGCACAGTAAGTTCTTTCTCGCGTTGTTCGCTTTGTTATTCCTCTGCCTTGTCACATCTTGCGGAGGTGGAGGCTCGTCCGCTGAGGAAGAAGAGCCCCCTTCGTACAAGCCGTACTTTGCCAACTTCCACTGCCATTCTTCCTCACAGGGAGAGGTTGCAGACAGCGGTCATGTTGCTATAACACAGCTCAAGACAGACTATGAAGCGGCGGGCTACGACCTTTTCGTTTGGACTCCTCATTCCGATACCGCGACAGAGAACGAGACCTCTCTTTCGGAGTTTGCTCAGCTCGCCGGCACCATGCCCATAGCCGGGTACGGCGCGGTTGCGCATCTCGGTGTCGAACTGACGGTCAAGGACGGGCCAAACTACTCGACGCTGTTCGGCTACTCGAACAACAATCACATGAGCATTTTCGGCTTTTCCAAGCCGGTTCCACACAAGCTAACGTATCGCGCGGGGGTGGAACTCGCGCACGCGAACGGCGGAGTGTGCATTATCAATCATCCCGGGCCAGGCCCTGCTGAATGGGAACTTGACTACTGGACACGCCCTGACCTGTTGATGCTCGCGGACGGAATTGAAGTCTTCAATGGTCAGCTTGCAGAGCTTAACATCTTTGAAAGCAACGACTACCGTTGGGCGGTGGCACAGGGCGCCATGCTTGCCTCCACCGCCAACACCGACGCGCATGAGTCCGACAGCCCACTCGACTGCGCCACGCTTGTGTTCGCAGAAAGCGCTGCGATGCCAGACGTACTTGAAGCGGTGAGGCAGCGGCGCACAGTGGCCCTTTACAAGTTCTTCGATAACTCGCCGACCGAGGTGGCGTATCTCGGTGAACAGGTAGTGGGAGAGGAAACAGTCACTCTTACGATTTCATTCGACCAGCCTGTACAGACCATTCGCCTTTACCGCGATTCGACTCTGCACAAGGAGTTTTCCAACGTATCACAAGTCGGTGAAGAGGTCTACGGTGACGAGCAAGCCGCATGGAGTTGGTACTTCTCCGACGGCTCCTCGCGCGGCCAGACCAGCGCGATATGGACCCGCTCCGCTCCCGCGCAATTGCCCGACTTCGCCTTCGAGATGACGGATGACGGACTGTACGTGGTGAACATCGGCCACAGCAGCGCTTCCACGAGAATCGCATCATCGACAAGCCCCCCTTGCCGGCGGAACCAAACAGAGCACGGTATCGGTAGAACTCGATGCAGGTGAGAGGGAGTTGGTCGCACAGCCCGGCGAAACGGCTTTTTACTGGGTTATATCCCCCTCCGGATACGAACGTGCCGACGCACGCCCGACTCCCGATGAGTGGAATCTTAGGAACAATGCGTACGACGGCGGCGTTCAATGGTGGAATAACAAGCAGTAGATTTCTGGCATTTCAGAGTGTTTCTTGTAAAATATCGCGTTGAGTCCGGTTACAATTTCAAAATAAGGAGCACGATATGAAGTGTCCGTACTGTGGGAAGGACAACAAGGGCCAGATCCCATTTCTGTGCTGATTGCGGTCAGAGCCTCGAGTTTGGCGGCCCACAGGGCCCTCGGGACGAACAGCAGGCTTCCCGCCCTCAGTCAGACATGGATGACCTGCGCAGCCAGTACGAACCCCGGGCCTGTCAGGATTCGCAGGAGACTCCGCCTCAGCAGAGCTATCCACCACCCGACCAGGGCGGCTACGGCACCCAACCGCCATACGATGCAACTCCTGCTCCGCTTGCACTTGCGGGAATCGGAGCACGGTTCCTGGCTCTTTTGGTTGACGGCTTCATTATCACTGTCGTGTTTGGCATTCTTTTCGGCGGCCTGGCGATATTCCTCGGAGTTGGCCTCTCAGCGTCACAGGGCAACGAGGGAGCCGAGTTCCTCGCAGTAACCATGATGTATGGGCTGATAGGGCTCCTGTACTTGGGAATGGTTTTGTACTATGTTCTTATGGAGTGCTCGCCATTGCAGGCCACGCTCGGCAAGATGATGGTGGGCATACAGGTCGTTGACGGGGACGGAGAGCGCATCTCGTTTCTGCGGTCGCTGGGTCGAAATCTGATGAAGATATTCATAAGTGGCCAATTCTGCTTTATCGGCTACATTGTCGCGTTTTTTACGGAAAAGAAGCAGTCGCTGCACGACCTCGTAGCTTCCACATACGTTGTAAACAAGCACGGCTAACACTTTTCGCGCAGTAAAAGGCCGCCCCGGACAGGGCGGCCTTCTTTGCTGGAAAAAACCGTCAGCTCATTCCTTGTCCAGTACTTCACGAACTTTTTTCAGCAGTCCACTCACGGTAAAGGGCTTCTGGATAAACTCAATGTCCTTGTACAGCACACCGCTGTGGGCGATCACGTTCTCGGTGTAGCCGGACATGAAAAGCACCTTCAACTCGGGGTTATCCTTCTTCAGGATGTTCTTCAATTCCATTCCTGATATCTCGGGCATGACCACGTCTGTAAGCAGAAGGGCAGTTTCTTTGCCCTCTTCTTTCGACAACTGTACGGCTTCCGTCCCACAGGAGGCAGCCAATACAGTGTAGCCGTGTACTTCAAGTACATGCTTCGTAAAGCTACGGACCATCTCGTTATCCTCTGCAACAAGGACGGTTTCCGTTCCTTTCTGAAGGGGCTTGTGTGCGCTTGATGTCTTTATGTCTCGCTTTTGTTCAGCTGAGACCGGCAGATACACCTTTATGGTAGTCCCCTTGCCCAATTCACTGTAAACCCAGATGGCACCGCCGTGCTGCTTTACGATTCCGAACGACGTAGCGAGACCGAGGCCGGTGCCCTTGCCTTCCCCCTTAGTTGTATAGAACGGTTCGAACAGTCTTTCCTGTTGCTCACGGTTCATTCCGACACCGGAGTCTGTTACAGCGAGCATAATGTACTGTCCAGGCTTAACACCGTGCTTTTTGCTGCAATATTCTTCGTCGAGTTCAACCTCATCGGTCTCGATGACAAGTGAGCCTCCGTCAGGCATTGCGTCCTGCGCGTTCGACGACGAGGTTCATAAGCACCTGTTCTATCTGGCTGCCGTCTCCCTGCACCCGGGGAAGGTCCGGCGCAAGTTCGAAGTTTATTAGAATATTCTCTCGAACCGTCCGAATGAACAATGGCCGCATTCCGGCAACAAGTTCGTTCATATCAATTGCACTGAATTCAAGCACCTGCCTTCGGCTGAAGGCGAGCAACTGGTGAACAAGATCCCTGGCCTTTTCTCCCGCGCTGTGGATATGGTCAACGTATTTGGAGGAAGGCTCGTCCCAGTCCATCTGCTGCAGCAGCTCCGAGTAACCGATAATAGGCGAAAGCATGTTGTTCAGATCATGTGCGACCCCGCCTGCGAGTCTGCCAATCGCGTCCAGTTTCTGGGACTGGCGAAGCTGTTCCTCTGTCTCGGCGAGCTCTCTTTCAGCTTCCACCCTCTCTGTAATGTCACGGGTCACTCCCTGCAGGAACAGGGGTTTGTCTTTTTCATCGAGTATGACCTTGCCGCGAATCTCAACAGGAATGGGCGTTCCGTTCTTGTGCAAAAAACTCGCAGTAAAAGACTCAGAAGTCGTCTCGGGCACTGATGCTATTGTCTGAGCTATCACATTTTTCATTTTCTCGTGCTCTGCAGGAAGGGTGAACTTGCTCAGACTGTTTCCTACAATTTCTTGTGGCTCGTAGCCGAACAAATCCATCGTTGCGGGATTGACGTACATGAATACGCCATCAAGAGTGAGTTGCCAGATGCAATCAGCGGTGTTCTCGGCCAAAAGCCGGTGTTTGTGCTCGCTCTCGCTCAATGCTTCCTTAGCAAGGGCACGCCTGAGCGCAATTGCGGCGAGGTCGCCGAACGTTGTAGCGATTCTCGCATCATCTTCGGTGAAATCGGCAGGCTTGTTGGCGAGACCGATGACTCCAACTACCTTGTCGTCTATGATTATCGGTGCGAAAAGCACGTTGCGCATTGCCACGTGCCCTTCAGGCAGGAAGTCGGTCCACTCGCTTTTCATAAAATCATTGTCGAATACCGCTCTGCCTTCTTCGTATGCGACAGCACGCAACCCGCGAACGGGCATGGGAAGTTCAGGGTCAACATCGCACGGCATCCCGCCCGATTCAAGGAAGAGCACCTCGTTTTCACTCCCCTCTTCGCTAAGTAGTGCAACATACCCTGAAACAGCTCTCGTGGCCCTGCGACAGGAATTGAAGATTCCGCGTGCGGCTTCCTCAAAGTTGTCCTTATCAAGAACATGACGAGCAGCTTCCAGAAGAGCTTTCCTCTCGCGAGCACTTTGTTCAACTTCTTCGAGAGCCTCTTTGCGTTCAACGGTATCCCCAATCTGCTTCGCAGCAGAACTCGTCAATCTCTTGGCCATGTTAATGATGAACTCAGGGCGCGGCTTGTATGAGTGAGCTGCCTTGCGCACATCTTCTATGTCAACATCGAAGCGGTCCGCGAGTTTGCGCAGGCTTTCTTCGTCCTTTGGCGGGTTGCCGTAACCGATGTTGATCACGCCTATGACCTCGCCTCCCGCGATGATGGGTTCAGCATAGAGACGTATATCCCCGATACACTCAATATCGGTGGCCTCGCCGGACAGAATCGCAGGTGTCGCCGACTGATTCCAGCAGTTCTCATGGCAGAGCCATTTCCCGCATGACAGAGCTTGTGCGTTGTCATCTGTATCACACAACCTGCGAGAAGCAAGGTCCAACAACCTGCACCAGTTCGAGGTAAACATGCCGAAAGCGTAGTCTCCGTTGGCCTCGTAGATCGCAAGGGAGGTGTCCAGCAGGTCAACCAGATTCGCTCCGAGCCTTGCGAGTTCCTCTTTTCCTACCGCATCCAGTATCCGTCTGTTGGTGTTCAGTTCAGTGACATCGCCGTACTCGGTAGAGAACCTCTTATGTTCCCTGCCGTTCTCCTTTTCCAACAGCCACTCGAATCGCTTCAGTTCCTGTTCAGCATATCTTAGATCCGTTATGTCCGTTACCGTACCGATAAAATAGTCCGGCTCGCCGTTCTCATTCCGAACCAGGTTGGCATCAAGGATCCCGTAAACCGTATGCCCGTCCTTGTGGATAAAGGCCTTTTCAAAGCGGTAGTGATCGATCTCTCCTCTACCGAGTTTCCGATGCAACTCCATGTTCTCCTCGGAATATTCCGGGTGAGTCAGGTCATTGAGGTCAAGCCCTTGAATCTCATCCTGCGCGTATCCCAGCATCTCACAGTAAGATGCATAGGCGCTCTTAATTTTGAAGTCAAGCGAGAGCTCTGCAATGCCGGCCGCAATATTATCGAACAAAAGCCGGAGTTTTTCTTCCTTGCGCCTGTCAGCGGCCTGTGCACGGCGACGTTCGGTCACATCTGTTCCGTGGGTGACCACTCCGGCAATTTCACCTGAGCGGTCGCGGTATGGACGGTAACGCATGAGCATAGTTCGAGTCTTGCCGTCGGGAAAGTCAACCTCGACCTCGTAGGAGACATCCTCGCCGGAGAGACATCGCTCGAGCCCTGGTTTGACGTGCTCTTGAAAAATCTTTTCATCAACGAACTTAGCAACGCGCCGGCCCTCTATCCGCTCTATTGGCTTATCATAAAACCTTGAATAGGCATTGTTTACGGATAGATAACGTAAACTCTTGTCTATGAAAGCAATCGGATGCTCAAGAGTGGTGGTGATTCGCTCGTTTAAATGAAGCCTGCTTTCATATGAGGCGATCAAGTCTTCCTTGCGCAGCTTGTCGAGAGCAAATCCGAGGTCATTGGCGACATCTGCAAAGAGTGCTATTTCATCCTCTGAATTGGCGAACTCCGTTGGTATAGACGCACACAGCACCCCATAACAGCGGCCCTCATGGCAGAGCCTTGAGCTGATACCGGCGCGTCCGGCATATCTGGATGCAAGAGGACATTCCGGACAATCGACAAGTGGATTGTGCACCACGACAGGCTCAGCCTTTGACAAAGCCTCTTGAGCGCATTTGGGAAGCTCGCCGCTTTTCAGGTTACGTTCGAACAGCTCGATAAACTGGCCTGTTCCGGACTCAAAACAACGCAACACCTCGCCGTTTTCATCCATCAGAACTATCCAGGCATTGGAGTACCCGCTGTGCTCTACGAGCATTTCCGTTGTCCTGGTCAGCAACTCACTTCGATCCTTCGCGGACACTATAAGCTGATTGACATTTCGTATGGACAGCAGAATGCGATTTAAGTGTTCGAGCTTTCTCTCTCTCTGATTTTGACTTTCTTTTTCCATCCTTGGCTCCTGACGGTGACAGACGCGTGGCAAACCCCTGATTGTTACATATTATACCAGAGGGTAAACCGTAATTCTATTAGAATATCAGGCGTGTCTTTTCAATAGTGCGATTCTAACCGAACAAACCCCGCTTGCTATCTTTGAACGTCTGTTGCTTCAGGGTGCCTCGAATGCGGCTTTGCCATTCTTGATCATCGAGCAAATCCATCCGTATGCATGGCTATGGGAATGACATACGTCAGATTTCCTCTTCTTCCCCGCCTGACTTTACCTCGCTCGTTTTCGTACGAAACCAATTTTTTGATGTACCCTTCATTTTTCAAAATACCTTACAGGAATATTACTATTTATGGTTGAGGTGTTCAGACAAAATAGCAGGCCCGCTGAATGCGGGCCTGCCGGTCGGAAGAGACAGAGTGCCGTGGCGTAAACGCAACCTGAGGCGGATATTAGGCGCGTTTCGACACCCGCCATGTTCTTGTTACGATTGAGACAACGTCCGGTTACAGGTCATTTGGAGTCTTTATCTCGGAAGGCAGACCGTTAAGAGCGCGGTAGCAGTACGAAAGAGCCTTCACACAGTATGCTGTCACCAGGACAAAGTCATCCTCCATCCACTGGGAATTGGTGTTGACCCAGCGTCCATCGTCCTTTTGAAGGGATATGAGTTTATCCGAAAGATCCCTCGCCCAGTTCACGGTACCGCTTTCGGTCCGGAGTTTGTCAATCTCTGCCGTCTGCAGTGCCTTGCTCATCAGCCGGTAGTAGTAAAACAGACCTGCTTCACCGAGGTTCACGTTCTCGTTAACCGTGTAATTCGAACGTATCCAGTCCATCGCCGCCTTTACACGAGGGTCTTCCCTGCCCACGTCGGCGTACACGAACGACAGGAAACCTGCATAGCTCATTATTCCGTACGAACGGAAACCGTCCTTGCCGTCAACGGTGATTTCTCCGGCCTTCGACTCACCGGGCCGATAGATGAAACCGCCGTCGTTCAGTGCCCACTCGAGATCGTTGGTCTCCGAATTGTTCTGGCAACGCGTGACGAATTTCGTAGCCCTTTGTATGGCTTCGTGGTCGGCAGGAAGCCCTGCCTCGCGCAGGGCCTCGATGGCCATGACGGTGTTGGAGAGGTCGGCCCGGCTGTTCTCCATGTATCCGTAGCCTCCGAGGTTCTGAACGTCCGACTCGTCCGTTTTCTGAATCCCGAGCAGGTAATCAATGCCGTCCTGAATCTCATCCGCGTACTTCTCTTTATCAACTCTGGCGAGCGCCATGAGGCTTACCGAAGTACAGTAGTTGCCGATGGGAACCCTCGGAGTGTAAAATCCGCCGTCGGGCTGCTGCAAATCAACTATGGCCTGAACGGCCTCCTGCAGGTAAGGGCTGTCCTCGTAGGAGACATGCGGGACGGAGAGGATAGCGTCAACCACCATAGCGGTGATTGCAGGTTTAGGGTCCAGCGCGCCCTTGGAGAAGTGGCCGTCCTCTTCCTGGTACAGCTTGAGAAACTCCACGCCCCTGTGCATTGCGTCCAGAACCTTGTCGCCGCTCTCCTCGACAGGGGCGGGCGTGGAGTCAGGCTCGGTGTGCGATATCTTTCCCATGGTCTGGTACAGCACCACTGCCGCGAGTAGAAGAACCACCACCACAATTCCCGCGATGATCAGACCTTTCTTGATGAACTTTCCCACTCTTACCTCCTGTGAGCACCTCGAAAAATACGGTTTTACTGCAAACGGCTGTGGCTTCGCCATGCTTCGTCATCAAGCCGTCTCTTCCTTAACTATAGCCAAGGCTATTACTTGCGTCGAAACATCTTGTCTTCCTCGCCTGACTGTGCCTCGCTCGTTTTCGCACGAAACCGATTGTTCGAGGTACCCCTGTGTGTTACGGCGAGTATTTCGTCACAAGTTGAAACTTGTTCGGTTTTCACAAGACAGTTCCATGCGCTGCTAAAAGAACGTTATCACAAAAATCCGGCTATCATACAATTACGACAAGCACAATATCCGGAGGAATAATGACCTGGCAACCTGTCAACGCACAAGAACTGTCAAAAGACCAGGCATACGACCTTGCCTACAGCGCGCTTCAAGCTCTGCTGAAGGATAAACGACCGGACGAGGTCGCGTTCATGGCCACCCTTAGTTCACTGCTCAAAACGTTGCTTAAAACGGCATTCTGGGTCGGGTTTTATCGTAAGGTTGACGGAGAGAGGCTCGTGGTGGGGCCGTATCAGGGAACTCCCGGCTGCCTTGAGATCAAAGTTGGAATGGGCGTGTGCGGTAAGGCTGCGCAAACGGGAGAGGACGTAATTGTTGATGACGTACACGAATTCCCGGGTCATATTGCCTGTGACGAGCGGAGCCGAAGCGAGGTCGTACTGCCGGTGTTCGTGGACGGCGATGTACACGCTGTACTGGACCTTGACAGCGACGAGCCCGGTTCATTCGACGAGACCGACGTCCGACGGCTTCGAGAGATGCTTGAGCTGTACTGGCCATGCAACACGTAAAATGCTAAATTTTCGTTAACTCAGCATCATAGACTATAATTAACTGTACGGCATTGAGCGAATACACTTTTTTCGCCGGAAAGAGCCATTAAAGAACCGGAGAAGTTGTCCCCGTCGCGTTGACGCCGCTTGCTTGTTCTTAATTCAAACACCATCCATACACGGCTGCCCTCACCACCCCAAAGCACTGACAAGGAGAGAAACAAATGGCAGATGACATCAAAATCCACGAGATTCACGAACTCGACCAGTTCCCGAGCTGGCTGACTCCCGCCGGTCTTTCCGAATACCTTCACGAATCCCTCAAACCCTTTGACGACCCTGCATCCGAGGTTCTTGACGGCATAAACGCCGCCTTCAAGGAACGTGACGGGCACAAGGGATTTATCCTCGTCGCAGAACATGACGAGAAGCCCGTCGGCGCTCTTGTGATGATACGCACAGGCATGAAGGGCTACATCCCCGAAAACGTTCTGCTGTACGTTGCGGTGTCTCCCTCCATGCGCGGCAAAGGTATCGGAACCAAGCTCATCGAGCGCAGCTACAAAATCACCCACGGCAACATAAAACTGCACGTCGAGTACGAAAATCCCGCCAAGAAACTCTACGAAAAGCTGGGATTCGTCAGCAAATACGCGGAGATGAGGTACAACAAGTGAACCGGGTCATCTTCGACCTGAACGCTCTGAAGCACAACATCGAGAGAACCAACGAACTGCTTGAAGGTCGGGGAAGCTCATGGACTCTTGTCACGAAGGTTCTGTGCGGGGATCCTGATGTCCTTAAGGCTTTGCAGATGCTGGGAGTAAAATCCATTGCGGACTCGCGAATGACTAACTTCCAGTCGCTGGAACGCGTCATTCCGGACCTCGAAGCCTGGTACCTGCGTATTCCAGGCATGTCAACCGTTCCCCAGGTCATCGAGACCTGCGACGTGAGCCTCAATACCGAGATAAGCGTGATACGCGCTCTCGACAAGGAGGCCCGCAAGCAGGACAAGATTCACCGCATCATTATGATGATCGAACTCGGCGACCTTCGGGAAGGCATCATGCCGGGCGGACTCGTCAACTTCTACGAGCAGGTATTTCACCTGGACAACATCGAGCTTTTGGGCATCGGAGCCAACCTCGGCTGCCTCTCAGGTGCTGTGCCGTCCATTGACCAGTTCATGCAACTGATACTCTACAAACAGCTTCTGGAGTTGAAGTTCGAGCGCAAGATTCCGCTGGTCTCGGCGGGCTCGACGGTCACGCTACCGCTTGTGCTGGACTGCTCTCTTCCCGCCACAATTAACCACTTCCGAATCGGCGAGGCTGTGTTTCTCGGCACTGACCTTATAAACGGCGGAACGATGGAAGGCTACCGGAACGACGTGGTTGTGCTGGAGGCCGAGATAGCCGAGATAAAGAAGAAGGGCCTTGTGCCGCTCGGAGAGACTTCGGACACCGTTCAACCCTTCGACCACGACGCGCCTGACGACACATCTCCCGGCCAGCGCGGGTTCCGAGCACTTGTGAGCGTGGGCGAACTCGATACTGATATCCGCGGCCTGACTCCGGTCAATCCGGACTACAAGATCGCGGGAGGCTCGTCAGATATCATCGTGGTGAACGTAGGCGACAGCCGCGATGACCTCCGTGTCGGCGATTCGATCAAGTTCTACCCGAACTACTCCGCGCTTCTGCGGCTTATGAACAGCCGTTACATATCCAAGGAACTCGACCCGCCTCTCACGCGCTTCTCGAACGCAACGAGCCAGCGGCGCTCGAAGGTTGGGCCAGTGGTCAAGGACGCATCAGCGGAGGAGAACGGCGAGTAGCATCAGGAGAAGTTGTATTCTACTTCGGCCCCTCTCTTGAGGGTGTTTCCCACTGAACAGGCGGTGACGAACTTCGTTGCCGCCTTTTTGTATTTTTCGGGAAAACCTTCGGGGAAGCTGAAGTTGATGGTGAACTTCTCCACCTTCTTCGGCGCTTTTCCCCATTCGTAGTCGAGCGAGACCTCGAAGTCTCCGGCCTCGATTCCCCTCTTTTTGCAGTAGAGCGCGAAATACGTTCCGGCACAGAGCGCAAGGGACGAGCACATCAGGTCGGCAGGTTCCGGCGCGGAGCCGTCGCCTCCGTCCTCTTCGACTATGTCGCTGACGATCTCGAAATCCCTGACGTTTGCCTTCATCTTCAGGTTGCCCAGATGTTTCGTCTTGATCATGAACGGCCTTCCTTGTTGATTTTGCGGCTTCGTTTGCATACAAAGACAGTATATCCCGGTCAGTAACTGGCAAAAGTTTCGCAAAGTGTTAGACTCTTGTTCGCATCGGGTTCGATTCGGATGTTTTGTCAACCGGAAGGCTGTCCAAATGGCCACAAGCAGACCGAACAGACGCATACGCATGTTAACGAGAAAAATCCGGGAATCGCGCGAGCGGACTTCTCGCTTCACGCGCAGGGACATTGAGGCAGAAGCCTCGGTCACTCATTCTCATCGGCCTGTCATGCCCTTATCCCGCCGTCACAATCTGCGCAGGGATTGAAGCCGCCGCAAGTCAATATTCCTCCTCCATATATCGCACGGGAGCCGTCCGCGAGGGCGGCTCTCGTGCCGTACGGGCTCTTTGAACAGGAATAATCGGTCGCTCACCACTTTCTAACATTGCCGGATAGAATAAGGTTTCCCGCCTGAGATAATCGCTGTCATTATAACATGCCTCCCATATATTTATTATCAAAGTTTATGCTAAAGGCAACACTGTCCGAACGCGTGTCGATAGAATATCGGCACGGAAGTTCTCAGTTGTCGCGTTTTTTTATCCATTCAGTCGAAAAATCGAAGGGCATGTCCGCCGGGCGCAACTCCCCGGCAGAGGACGTAAAGACGGAGAGAAACAATGGCCACAGAATTCAGGTCAGTTTGGATCTCGGACCTTCACCTCGGAACACGTTGGACCAATGTTGACGCGCTCAACACGTTCCTGCGTGACCTCAGTTGCCAAAAGCTATACCTCGTGGGCGATATCTTCGACTTTTGGGTACTCGACAAAAACTGGTACTGGCCCACGAGCCACAACGAGGTAATGCTCAACATCTTCCGTATCTCGGAAGAGGGAACCGAAGTGATTTACGTTCCCGGCAATCACGACGACATTTTCAGGGGATATGACGGAATGTCCATGAGCGGCATCCGCATGGCCAATTCCGATACGCACACCACCGCTGACGGCAGGCGTTTCGTGGTGACTCACGGCGATGAGTTCGACAGGGTTGTCGCAAACCACCGATGGCTCGCGAAGCTCGGTGCCAGGGCCGATAACTTCATCCGCTGGCTCAGCAAACTTATCAACGACTTCCTCGGCCGTTTTAACGTCCCTGAATGGCAGGCTCCCGCATTCTTCAAGCATTCAATCAAGGGCGTGTGCAAACTGGGCAGCTCTTTTGAACGCTCGCTTGTCTCGCTGGCCGGCGAACTCGGCTGTAACGGTGTCATCTGTGGGCACGTTCACAAGACCGCTCTGAAGGAGTTCGACAACAGGTTATACTGCAACGATGGAGACTGGATTGATAACGCCTCCGCGCTCGTTGAACACACCGACGGAAATCTGGAGCTTCTGGACTGCAAAACACACGCATTGCGCTTGTAACTGACGCCTGGTATCCACAGGTCAACGGAGTTGTCACCACGCTCGACAAAGTGCGTGAGTACGCCCAAAAGGCCGGTTACGAGTTCCACGTCATACACCCCTCGCTCTTCTCCACCGTCTCTGCTCCAAAATACCCGGAGATAAGGCTCGCGCTGTGTCAGAAGAGCAAGGTTCACCGCGCACTCGACAAGCTCTCGCCCGACGCTGTGCACATAGCAACGGAGGGCCCGCTCGGGCTTGACGGGCGTTCCTGGTGCAGAAAGAGGGGCAAGCCGTTCTCTACCTCCTATCACACCCGTTTTCCGGAATACATCGAGATGTTCTTCGGCGTTCCCGCTCCCCTCTCATACAGCTATTTGAAGTGGTTTCACAGGGACTCCGGCGGAGTGCTCGTGCCGACGAAGTCGGTTTCCGAAGAGCTTGTCGAAAAGGGCTTCAGAAACGTCAAAACCTGGACGCGCGGAGTGGACGGCTCTCTGTTCATCCCCCGCGACGAGGACAAGTTTGAACTTGAACGACCTGTCTGGGCCTATGTAGGACGTGTGTCCGTGGAGAAAAACCTCGACGAGTTCCTCTCGCTCGACCTCGAAGGCACAAAGCTGGTCGTAGGCGACGGGCCATACCTCGGCGAACTCAAAGGGAAGTATCCCGATGCTGTTTTTCCCGGCTACATGAAGGGAGAGCAGCTCGCACACTACTTCGCTTCAGCCGATGTGTTCGTCTTCCCGTCGGTCACCGATACCTTCGGAGTTGTTATGATCGAGGCGATGTCTTGCGGAGTACCCGTTGCGGCACACCCGGTGCCCGGCCCGAAGGACGTGGTCCTTCACGGTAAGACGGGCTGCCTTTCTTTCGACCTCGCAGAGGCCTGCCGGGAAGCCATCAAGTGTTCGCCCGAAGCCTGCATGGAACACGCCCGGTCCTTCACGTGGGAGAACACCGCCCGGATGTTTATCGAAAACCTCGCCCTCCCGCCCGGAACGGTCTCCCGACCCGCATAGGGAACGCCGTTTGCTCCCTGCACACCTCCCGTGAGTTTCGTGTTGAAAAATCCCTCCCTGCAATGCACGGCAGTAATAATTACTGTTACCGTCGAACAACAAGCCCGAAAGTGCGCCGATGAAGAAAGTCCTGCTCTCACTCGCCGTTTTTCTTGTCGTATCTCTGGCAACCTACGCCGCCGTTCGCGCGGTATTGTCCGACCCGGACGGGCATACCGTTAAGCTGCGCTCCGTGCCTCCTGGAGCAATAGTAACCGTTGACGGTGTTCCCCTCGCAACCACTCCTTGCGAGGCAGAGGACCTTGCTACAGGGCCTCACGAGTTCTCGTTCGTCGCGTCCGGTTACCGAAAAAGGGTCGTTAACACCTCCGTCACGGAGGACACCGAACTTTCCGTCAAGCTCGAGCAATACGCGAGTTCGCTGCTGACCGTTCGTACCCAACCCTCTGCGGCAAGGGTCTTCATTGACGGCATCGAGGCGGGCACATCTCCTCTCGGCCGCAAGCTCGCCCCGGGCAAACACACCGTGTCGGCGGTAATGAAAAACTATGAAGAGGCAATCGAGACTGTTGAGCTGGCAGAGGGAGAAAACTCCGAGCTTACACTGCAACTACAGCCGTCCGTGGTAACCTACTACACCCAGCTCATCGAGTCCGAGCCTCATAACCTTTACCACCATTGCGACCTTATGCGATACTACTACGTGAAGGGCGAGTACGAGAAGCTTTGCACTGTTATCGAGATGGCTCTTGAGCAGATAGCTTCGCCACCTTCGAGCAATACTGCAGAGGGCAATGTGCACTGGAAGTCGCGTTCACGTTTTGTACAGGAGCTTGGAAAGACAAAGGGCGATGACATGAAACTGTACGAAGAAGCTCTTCGCCCGCATTACCTTGCCCTCGTACAGGAAAGTCCGCACAAAGACATCGCTATCCAGTATATCGTCTTCAACTACTACGCCGGACGGCTGAACCAAATCTGCCATTCCCCTGTCCTTTGACAGCGTCATAACGCTCTATGCACAAAGCAATTACGCCGAGTACGTGCTCGAAGGACTGCGTGAAATCAACTCCTCCTTCGCCCGCCATTTTCTACGCAAGACCGCCGCCAAGGTCATCCTGAAGCAGCTCAGGGAATCCGTTTCAGTTTTACCCTCTGAACGGGCCTACTCACTTCTCGACGCTTTCGGCTACTCTCTGTTGAAGGCCCGCAACTACCCCTTTGCCGTGCAAACGTTCGAGTACGTTCTGAAGACCTTCAAGGCCCCTGAGAGCGAGGCGGAGCTTTGGACGCGTGGTCACCTCATCTACTGCCTCAACCGCCAGAAGAAATTCTCCGAGGCTTTGGCGGAAGTTGAAAAACTCCTTGGCCGAGACGAATTGCCTGCTGACCTTCGCAAACGCATGAAGAGCGAACATCACTACGCCACACAAAACCTCGAGCGCCTGAAACGTAAGAACAAGAGATAAGAAAAGGCCGCCGGTTAAGGCGGCCTTTTGCTGTTTGAACCATCTGCTTGCTCAATTGGCGGGAGGAACTCCCTCGCCACCGGGCCGTGGGGGTCGTGCGCCACGGTTTCCGCCGGGACGTTCTCCCCCGGGTCTCATGCCGGGACGGTTGCCACGCGGCAAGTCCGGAAGGTCGCCAATCTGCTTCAACTCCTGGGGTTTTTCCTTTGCCTGCTTGATAGCAGCGGAGAAATGCGTGAGTGGAACCACGACGTTCGAATAGGTCTTTTCGCCGATGCTTGAAACGATGCCGAGAGGCATTCCGGATTTCGTTACGACCAGTGCGCCCATCGCCTCGCCACCCAGTTGCTCTTGAGTGAGAGTGAGGCTGTAGTACATCTTGCCGTCGCTGTTGAGCTTGCCGTTTAACATTGCCGGCAGGAAGAAAGGCTCGAAGCCCCATTCTTCTCCACGACGACCGATAACTACAACCTGCTCGCCGATCTTTGCGGCTACCTGGTTGTCGAAGTTCAACTTCCTGGGGACGTAGCCCTCGGGCAGAGCGATCTGGGTAAAGACGAGTCCGAGGTCGGTGCTCATGCCGGATTCCATGCCGATTGCCATTGTGCCGTCAGGCATGCGGCAAGTACCCATGGCAACCTCGCCTTCTTCCATCGCGCGCTTTCGCATCTGACGCACCCGCAGGTTGAAGGGATACATCAT
This sequence comes from Planctomycetota bacterium, assembly GCA_034521065.1. Taxonomy (GTDB): domain Bacteria; phylum Planctomycetota; class B143-G9; order B143-G9; family B143-G9; genus JAXHMW01. Next base: position 135,364 of record JAXHMW010000001.1, read on the forward strand.
CATGTCGTCGGACACGAGATAACCTATCCGCCAGCCTTGGTAGATAAAACGTCTCATCATGCGCGCCCGCATGTCGGCGGGGTCGGCCTCTTCGACTTCTTCCTCGCCTTCCGGTTGTCCGTCCTTGACCATGAACAGGTACGGAGCAAACTTATCCAGTGACTGCTTGAAACTCATGCCGTTTTCGGCAGGTGTTTGCCCGGCTTCTTCGGCAGTCGCGAAGTAACCGAACATCAGTGCTAAAACCACCAAAAAAAGAAAGGCCCTTGTCAGTTTCATAATTCTCCCTTCGTGTTTACCCTCTCTTTGACGACGGGCATACTCTTCGAGTTACGGAATAAGTGGAAAATGAGAGGGAATTCGGTCAAGGACACTCGCAAGAAAGTACCTCGAAAAATTGGTTTCGCACGAAAACGGGCAAGGCAAAGTCAGGCAGGAAGAAGAGGAAATGTTACGCAAGCCATTGTCATAGCTATACATACAGAATCACTTGCTCAATGACGAAGCATGACAATGCCGCAGCCCATTGCAGTAAAACTGTATTATTCGAGGCAGCTAAGAGGGGCCGTTATATTGAACAGCAAGGCTCTTGGCTGTAGAATCAGGTGTAAAGACCAGCAAAGGCGGTGACCATGGGCAGAATAGTTGGCAAGATATTAGGAGCGCTTGCTTTGCTCGCGCTTGCGGCGGCCATCGGTTTCATCTATTACTCGATGTTCGGCAGTGGCTCGAATGACAATTCATCCGAGCCCGACAACTCTGATATCCACGGCATGCGCATTTCGGACGCGCCTTCGGTCAGCGATTCCAGGCTCCCCGAGACTTCCGAACCGGCGGCCGTCTCGACAACACAGCAGCACAACCGCGTATTCGGCCAAGCTCGTCACTTCGAACGAGACAATCCCATGGGCGACATTCCGCTCGAACTTGTCGCCGACGAGAGCAACTACTACGACGAGACAGTCACCAACGCGGACGGAGAGTTCTCCTTCGACGATATCCCGCCCGACGCGGGCAACACATTCACCCTTCGATCATTGAGCGAAAATTACTACATGCCGGATACCAGAGTGGCGGTGAACGAGCAGATAACGATTCGACCGGTGGAGGCGGGAATACTGCAGGGACACGTTTCCGACTCCGCGACCCTAATGCCGGTGCAGGACGTTCGTATAGTCGCAATTATAAGCTGGGACAACGACCAGTACGAGTACATGGCCACGTCCGACTACCGGGGCGACTACCGAATCCCTTCCCTTCCGCCCGGACGGGTCACGTCTCTGGTGGCTTTCGCAAGCGGATACGTGCCTCAGGAGCACATATCCGACCGCACGATACTTCGGCTCAACCGCAATTCCTCGGTCCGCCATAACATCGAACTCGTTGCCGGCAGTCCGGTGAGCGGAGAGGTGAAGGACTCCAACGGCAAGCCGGTCGTCGGTGCCACGGTGTTCCTCGCTCAAAAGGGACTCGCTTACGACAGCCCGCGCAACAGGGCGTTGAGAGAGACCTTCGCTTATCTGGCCATAACCGACGATAATGGTGCCTTCTCATTGCCACCCGCCCCGACAGAAGGAGAGGAGTACGAGGTGGTGGTCTTCGCTGAAGGTTACGCCATCGCGAAGAAGACCTTCGAGAACGAAAAACTCAGCTTTGCGCTGGAAGAGGGCACGGACGAGTACCCCATTCCCTGACAGAAAGAGAACCATGCACAAGATTGTACTGAAAAAGCGCGGCGTATCGCCTGTCGCTGCCGGACACCCGTGGGTGTTCGCCGATTCCATTGATGAATTTCCCCCGCACGCAAAGGTCGGAGACGAGGTCAAGCTCGTAGCCCCGGACGGAAACTTTCTCGCATGGGGGCTGTACTCGCCGCATTCGATGATTCGGGCACGCCTTTACAGCTTCGACAGGGACGCGCCCTTCAGCAGGGAGTTGCTCTCCGCACGGATAGCATCCGCAATCGCTTTGCGGGAGAGGGTAGTACGACACGATACGGATTCCTGCCGACTTGTGTTCGGAGAGGGTGATTCCCTTCCCGGACTCTTGGTTGACCGCTATGGCGACTCCATCGCAGTTACCTTCACAACCGCTCCCATGGCGATGAGGGCCGAGATGGTTCTCGAAATACTCGAAGAACTGCTTGCGCCTGCATGCGTAATTGCACTGCCAGACCCCTCAGCGGAGAAAAAGGAGAAGTTCAGACACCCGACCGGAGTGCTCGCCGGAGAGCTTCCCGAGAGGCTTATCGCTACCGAGAATGGCATTCGCTACGTGGTGGATGTCGAAAGCGCACAGCGCAAGATGCTGTATTTCGACCAGCGCGAGAACCGGGCCGCGGTCGCAGATAACGCTCGGGGCAGGATGCTCGACCTGTACTGCTACAGCGGAGGATTCAGCCTCAACTGCGCGCTGTCGGAGTCCACGCAGGAGGCCCTTGCAGTTGACTCCTCCGAAGGCGCGCTGAAGATGCTCGAAGCCAACATCGCGGAGAACGAGATCGAGAAGGGCATCTTCATGCTGCGCGAGGATGTCTCGAAGGCATGCAGACAGCTCGAGGCAAAGGGCGAGGTATTCGACACCGTTGTACTCGACCCGCCAGCGCCTGGTGAGCGAGCGGCGTGAACTCCAGTCAGGGCTGAAGAAATACGCACGTATCAACGAGATGGCTCTCAACGTTGTAGCTCCGGGAGGATTGTTCGTATCGTGCTCCTGTTCCGGACTCGTCAAGCCCAACGACCTTCTTCGCTCGATAGCTATTGCAGCATCCCGCGCAAAAAGGGACGTGAGCCTCATAGAGATGCGCGGGCAGGCCCCGTGCCATCCCGTCTCGCCTTTCTGTCCCGAAACATCGTACCTGAAGTGCGCGCTTCTGCTCGTGCGTTAGGGATATCGAATGGACCACAAACTCTGGGGATACATAGGTATGGTGCTGGGCCTTGTGCTGTTCGCGGCGGTTGGGCTCGGAATCTGGTACGCGATAGCAAAGGGTGACTATGCGTACCGCGAAGCGGGCGTGAACCTGCCGGCTGACAAGATATATATCAACGGCAACATGCGTCTCGGAAACGTCGTCGCACACGATGGACGGCTTTACGCCGCGATCACCAACACTCGCCTTGACAACGCGCTCGTGGTCGCGTTCGACTCGAACTTCGTGGAGATCCGAGCGAACATGGTCGAGTCCCGGGGCATCCAGAATGCGTCCGAAATCGGAATGATACCCGTCCTCGACGGCAAGGTAGTCGGGCCGAACATCGCGGGCTCTATTCTCCAACCGTACATTTTCGGCACCTTCGAAGGCGGACTCGACGTAGAGCGAGCCCTGCATACGGGCATCAGGGACTTTTCGCTTCCCGGCAGTGGCTTCTTCTACGCTGTGTCGAACTTCGAGCAATCGGTCTCCGCCGTGGGAGTGACCGGTGAAATGCCGGATGTGCGGCCATTCGGAGCAGCTACGTTCCTGCAGCTCGCCATCTGCTCGGATAAACAGGTCCAGCTTGTGCTTCCCGCCGAACTACTAAGTGGCTCCCACGAACACCGGCTCAACCTGTCGCCAAAGGCCATCACGCTCTTCGATATGCAGCCGAACACTTGGTCGTCATACGTGGACTCGACCACAATAGAGCCTGCTATAACCGCTCGCAAGTCGCTCGAAATGACCTGTGCCCGTTCCTGCGTTTCTAACCCGCTGGCTCCGTTCTCGGCAGTCGTCGCAAACCACACAGGCGGTGCTCGCGTCCGTACGAATTCCGGAAGTGTGGAGACAGAATCATCAGCGGGCTGCATTCTTGCCTGTCACGACAGATACTTCAACGAGGGACGCTTCTTACGCGCAGTGCACGTTGGCGGAGTACATGCCCTTTGCGGTTGGACGAGCCTCGAACACCAAGAGGTATGCGCAGTCGTTCGGAAAATCGGCAACCCGAAACAGTTGCGCTGGGTCCGGTCGGACGGTTCACAAATCGAATCGCGCAACCTGCTTTCCGGTTCGAATCCCGTCAGCTTCGCAGGATGCGACTACGGAGAAGGCTCACTGCTCGCCGGTACGGTTTTCGGCGACCTTACTATTGGCGAGGACTTCTATCCCGGCGGTGAGCTTGTGCAAAAGAGGCTCGTGGTGATTGAGCTGGACAAGGACGGCGGAGTAGTCCGTCACGCAACGGCGGCCGTTGAGGGAGACTGCGTAGTGAGCGACATAGTACCTTTCGCGAAGGGGCTCTTCGTCATCACGGGCGAGATGCAGGGAAGGCTCGTATTCGGCGAGGACGAACTCATAAAGGTTCGCTCGCCCGCCCTGGGCTCCGAACGGTCCGACATGCTGCTGCGGCTGAAATGGACGCAGAAGGGAGATTCCGAAAATGACTGAAGAACATGATACCCCTCTCGTGGATACGCCCGGGTCAGGGGCGGAGAAACCGAACAGGACAATGCGGAGTGTGTTCATATCGGGACTGCTTCTGGGCTTCGTTCTCGGATACCTGGGCTTCTACCTTTTCGACCGGTTTCTTTCTCCCCTTCTTGTGGGAGAACAGATGCCACGGGGCAACGTGGCTTTGAACGCCGATGACGTGGAGAGCCCCTCGGTGAAGTTCCTCGCGGCATGCGCCGGCCCCTCGGACGCGCCGGTGCTCGTGGGCGCATCCGAAAAGGGCGAGGCGCTTTTTTTTACCGTGGGCGCAAAGGGCGGACTTTCCCGCCACGAACTCGATATAGAGGGCGCAGCTACCCCGTCCTCCGTCGCATATAACGGAGACATTTTCGTCGTATCGGGGCAGGTGGTAAAGGGTTCCGGCAGCGACTTCAGCTACTTCGTGACGGCACTGGATGGCAAAGGGGAGCAGCTTTGGACCAAGACCTTCCGCTGTCCCGAGGCCACACGCTGGTCGGCCAGGGTCGTTGCGGGCTTCGCCGGCGATAAGGTGGAGGCAGCGTTTACGGCGTTCGGACGAGCCTCCGTGGGCGAAAGGGACCTGCCCGGAGGCACCAAGGCAAGGGTGTTGCGCCTGACTATGTCGCCGGACGGCAAGTTGTCGAGGGGAGATGTCGAACTGATCGCCGGGGCAAACGTAATCGACTGTTTCACCTCGAGTGCAGGTTCGATGTATTACGGCCTTCGCCGCTCTTCACAGGACAGCAGCACAAAGCAGGCGTGGGTTGCAAGGAGCAGCGGCGGGCAGTTGGAGATGCTCGAACAACACGACGTCAAGGTATTTCAATCCTTTTCCGCCACGCAGGGCTCGTTGTACGCATTGGTGGAACTGTTCGACGGCGCGACGTTGAACGGGCTGCGAATGCCTTCCTCTCAGACTGCGTCCTTCTGTGTCGGCCAGCTCGATATGAGTTCCGGCAGGTGGTTGCGTGCGACTTCCTTCACCGGCCCCCCGTCCGCGGGCGCATCGCCTGAACTCGCGGTCAGCGACGAAGGCAAGGTTCACGTGTTAGCGATGTGCGAAAGCGACCTGCGCATAGGTGGCCGAAAGCTGTTCAGCGCAGCGTACCCGAATGACCTAAGGCTCGGAATGGTTTCCGTAACGCCTTCGGAAGACAGCTTCGAACTCGAGAATTACGGCTGGGTGCCCATCTCCCGTTCTACCTCCGTGAGCTCTTTGCTTTCGGTACAGGGAATACTGTGGACCTGCGCAACGGCAAACGGGCGAGCCTCTTTCTCGAACGGTCTTTTCGGCCCTGAACACAGCGGCGAGTTCTCCGGTCTGCAGGGCTTTCTCACCTACGCCGACTGAAAGAAAACGGGGCGGCCTGTAGCCGCCCCGTGTGTCCTTCGTAGCACTTAGTATTCTCTACCAGTCCATTCCCAGCTTGCGGGCAAGCGCGACCATCACGAAATCGGCTTTGGCTTTGAGTTCCTTCTTCGCCTCTATAAGCTCATCGAGGCTGGAGGGCCGGGCGCAGAGCTGACAGTATATCTTGAGGTTGCGCGAAGTTCCCGACGGGCGGATAGTTACGGACGAGCGCTTGTCGGCGCTGAGGTAGAACCGCACTCCCTCTTCGGGGAAAACCGCGACGTTGGAAAAGAAATACGAACGCGCCGCGCTGTACTGCTCCATCAAGTTGCCACCGGGTTCATCCATTCCGCGCTGAACCATCTCTCCGACGAATCCTTTTATGGACTGCTCGTCCCCGGTATCCGGCAGGTAAGTGGTCGAACGTTCGACCGCCTCGTCCATGGTCTTGTGCGGTTTGTAGCCGTGGTCTGGGTCGGCTGCGTATTTGCCCTTGCCCGGACAGATCTGCGTTCCGACAACCTTGTACGGCCCCAGCACGAGTTCACCGCGCGATGCTTCCGCGCGCAATTCTTCGGCTTTGTGAAGGTGATACAGTTTCTGAGCAATCGCGTTGACACCTTCGTACTGACCTACAGGAGGGTCGGGCGAGTACTTGTTGACGTAGAAACCAACTCCCTCGCGCAGTGAAAGCTCATCGGTCAATTCGAGAACTCCCTTGCCCTCCGTCTTCGCATACGCCGCCACCTCCGCTATCAGAAGCGCTGCGAGTGTACCGTCCTTGTCGCGGACGTGACCGTTCTTACCAAGGCTGTCCGGTTCGTCCTCGCTCGGAGGCCCACCGAGAATCGAAAAGCCGTTACTCTCCTCGAAACAGCCAAGGTTGATGTCTCGTACACCGGGCTCGTAGTCCTCGTGGCCGTAGATGGTGGTGAAGTATTTACTCATGTACTCGTCCGCATCGAAAATGTCCTCGCCGTTCCAGGCGAACGATACGGCCTCGGCGAGCAGGCTGAAGCCCACCCAAGTCTTGAGGCACGAGAGCCCGTAGGACTTGGCAGTCTCGACGATTAGGTCGCTGGTAACGTGAGACTGAGCTATGAAGCCCCTCTCGATGATTTTTCGGCCCTCTTCGGTTTGCGATAGAGCCTGCATGCGATACCACAGCAACAGGGCCCAAACCTGGTCGGCCTTCAGCAGCGTCCAGTCCGAGCCGTACACCTCGCGCTGTTCGTGCGGGACCTTAACGACAACGCCCATTCGGTCGGCATCAGGGTCTAATCCGATGAGGATATCGAGTTCGTCGAACGCTTGCTCGCCGTGTTCGGCCTTGAAGGCATCAACAGCGATTTTAGCGGACGAGGGATCACCCGGGTCGGGCTGCTGTGTGTAGCTGAAGCACGGGAAGAAACCGTCCGGCTTGTCCATGGACTTGTAGGTGACCTGAGTGATTTCCTTGAAGCCCGCCGAGTCGAGAAGCCTTGGCACGAGCCCCGAGCCCGCACCGTAGTAGGCGCAGAAGCCCACCTTCAGCGACTTCGCCTCTTTCGAACAACGTTGCGGCGACACGATGAACTTCTTCATGTGTTTCAGGTACAGCGGGTCGAGGTCGAAGCTATCTGCACCTTCAACCGCGGGCTTGTCGCCGATGGTGGTGAGCTTGTCGGCCAACTGCTCCAGCGGGGGAAGCTCCGGAACGTCTGCGAAAGAGGCCTTCTTCACGTAGTTTTCGAAGATGTCCTCCCTCTCGGCATTGGTGAGCTGAGCGCCGGTACTCGATGTCAGCTTATATCCGTTGTAGCGTTTGTCGTTGTGGCTTGCCGAGATGAATATGCCGAGGTCCGCGCCGAAATGCACGACCGAATAGGAAAGCTCAGGGAACGGACACGGCTTGTCGAACATGTAAACCTTGAGGCCCTTGTGCCTGAACAGGCGAGCGATCAGTGAAGCGAAGCGCGGCCCGCCGATGCGGGAGTCAAATCCCAGCACAGCCGCCTTCAGGTCGTTCTCCGCAGCGTATTTGGCGACAGCCGATGAAAGGCGCAGCACGGTGAGGTCGCTGAACAAATTGGGGCCGCGCAGGAATACGGAATCCACGCCGTAAGCCGCCATGGTACGCAGGTCGCCCACGCTCATGACCGCACGACCGCGGATGCCGCCGGTGCCGAACTTTATGTTGGAGAAAAATGCCTCGTAAAGGTGCTCCCAACGCTTATCGTCAACCGCGTCCGCGATGGCCGAAATGGCGGCGGGACATATGCGGCGAACGTGTTCGTCGGTCAGCCACTCCTCCAAAGCCGGAAGCACCGCTTCTTGCACCGTTCGCTCGGTACTGTGAGCCTGTTCCAGCGCGCGGCTGCGTTCAGTCTCGCCCTGCGCCGGGCTGAGCGCGCCTGCCGCCACCTCTGCGTCAATACGGGCAAGGTCTTTCGCAGTGTTGCGGGCAAAGTAATCCAGCATGCCCTTGCGGGCATTCTCCAAAACCGTGTTCGGTTCGATGTTGGCGTTCCATACGTCGAATGACATTTTCACCTCTCAAGTTGCCTCGGATTTCACCGATATTCTACAACAGTGCGTTAGCGGTCTGTGAAAAAGCCACGCACTCGGTGTTTGGCATAAAAAGGGGCTTCATTCCCGTTCGAGAAGGAACTCGATTCGCTTAAGGGACCAGTCGAAATCGTTCGCGATTCGCCTCTCGAGATCGGTGGGACGGCGCGGATAGCCGACAGGCTCCAAATCCTCGTTCACTTCCACGACAGACTTCAGTTTCACGTACTTGTCGTACTCGAAGTGATAACGCTTATCAGGGTGCTTGTCTCGCTCGCTGTTGTAAAGGTTCATCTCGCTTATCTTGGGCTTCATGTCGTAACCGTTGGGGCCGTTGAGAATAAGTTCGTACTTGCGTATCCAATTGCCGCGCTCGTCGTACTCGCTGGTATTCATGCCGTAACGGTGTTCGATACGGAAAGGCTCGTCGTTGCGGTCGTAAAGAATGCGAACCACGCCCTTGCCTGCTACCTCGTCAACCGTCCATATTCGCCTGCCCCGTTTGTAATAGGTATAGCGCTCGATTTTCTTGCGAGTGGCGTGTTCGACGACCGCGTACAGAAAGCCCTGCTTGTCGTAGCGATAATCCCAGAAAGAACCATCCTTGAACTTCACTATGCCTATCAGCTTGAGCTCGTTGAGCACGGGCTTGCCGCTCACTCCGTTCGATTTCACGAATTCCTTCACCGACTTGTCGGCATTGTGATAGCGCATTACACGTCTCTCCACGTGCCGGCGTGCCGCGGGATTGAACCAGCGCAGCGATTCTACCGAAGTCTTGGGGAAATTGTCCGCATCTCGCGTAATCCTGAGAACGTGGTAAGCGTTATCGTCCCCGGGCCAAAAGCAGCGACGGCTTACTAAGTACCCGTTCACGTAGCGGCTCTTTACCCGCCGCACCTCTTCACCGTCCGAGTCATACTCATTCCACAATGTCGCGTTGCCCTCGTCATCCCACTCTGAGCACTCGATGCGATACACCACATCGCCTTCGTGGTTCTTGAATACCTTCCGCACGAGCCTCTCCTGCTTGTCGCTGAAGACTTCCACCACCTCTTGTTCGAGTTTTACGACGTTCTTCTTCAGCCCGTCTTCGGTCACCTCGCCAAAGCAGAAACACAGCGCGGATGTCAGAAGTACGAGCGCGAAGAGAAGGGTATGCAGAGTCCTTTGCACGGAAGTTCCTTTCAGGAGTCGAGCGTGTCAGAAAACGTGGCAAATCCGCAAGCTATCGGTATCATGAATATATTGAGTGTTAGAGTCTTTGCCACTTGTACGGCTCCTGACGGGAACAGCTACGAGTTTTGGCCCGACAAAACGCTGGAGGTCTTATGATCGAAGCCGCGAAGAGAACCGCTGAAGTTCGCTACGCCATCCGTGACATCGTACTGGAAGCAAAAAAGGTCGAGGCAACCGGCAAGAAGGTACTGTACCTCAATATCGGCGACCCCATCGCCTACGACTGGGAAACGCCTAAGCACATGATAGAGGCGGTAAGCCGTGCCATGCGCGACGGACACAACGGATATGCCGACTCCATGGGCGTGCTCGAAGGCAGAAGCGCTGTCGCGGCGATGATGAACTCGGAAGGCATCGAGTACGTCAAGCCCGACGATGTAATACTCACTTCAGGCGCGTCAGAAGGCATCACAATGGCCCTCGGCGCAATACTCGAGCGTGGCACCAACGTCCTTACACCCTCTCCGGGCTATCCACAGTACACCGGGCTCGTGAACTACTACGAAGCCGACATGAACCCCTACTACCTCGACGAGGACAACGGCTGGATTCCTGACCTATCCGACATCGAAAAGCGCATCAACGACAAGACCCGCGCCATAATACTCATCAACCCGAACAACCCGACAGGTTCCGTGGCCGACCGGGAGACGGTCAAGGGCCTCGTCGAGATTGCCGAAAGGCACAACCTCATAATCCTTTCGGACGAGATATACCACAAGCTGATCTTCGAAGGCGAGTTCACCTCACCCGCTGAATACGCCGGCAAGGCGCCTGTGCATTGTGTTCGACGGTCTTTCCAAAAGCTGGTTCGTGCCCGGTTGGCGCTGCGGCTGGATGGTATTCTGCGATCCGGAAAACCGCATACCCGCCATCCGTGAGGCGGTGGGAAAGATCGCCCGAATGCGTCTGTGCATCAACTCGCCCGTCCAGTATGCGGTAAAGCCCGCACTCGAAGGCCCCCAGAACCACATTGACAACGCGCTTGAACGCCTGCGCAAACGCGCCGATATCTGCATGGACAAGTTCCGCGCAATCCAGGGTATCTCTTGCACCGCGCCGCGCGGCGCATTCTACGCATTCCCCAGCATTGACATAGAAGGCGTTGACGACCACGAGTTCGTCCTCGGCCTGCTGCGCCAGGAGGGAGTGCTCTGGGTTCATGGCGGCGGCTTCGGACAGAGACCGGGAACCGCACACCGGCCGTATTGTCATCCTCCCCCCTGAGGACGTTCTCGAGGAGAGCATGGGCCAGCCTCGAACGGTACGTCGAACGTAACTACTCCTGAACCACGAGCCCGACCCATCCGCAACGGACAGCTTCGGTTTACTCGTGGAGTTCAGTACCAGCCCCACAAACCCGGACAGAATAAAAAAGCCCCGGCCATCCGGGGCTTTTTATTGTTCGCAGCAGCCGTTTCTTAAAGAAACAGTTGAAGCATACCTGCCCGATGCTCTGTCCTGCGTTGAGCCTTCTTTCCGCGTCGTGAAGTTTCTTCACGATTTGCTCCGGATTGTGCCTTTTCCTGCGCTTCCGGCGAGAGCCTCCCGGCCTTTCGGCCTTCTCGGAAACTCTCATTATAAACGGACTGATTTTCGGGGGGCATGCCAGGCAAGTCCCCCGCTTGCAGCTAACTGCAAGTTTCCATGACGGCACTGTTCGTTTGAGACCATCTCTCTGCGTCACTGCTTCAGAAGTTCCTTGTCGGAGAATAGCGAACTGAGTTCATACTCACTGGTCTGATATAGGTTGACAGCTCCAATGAAACTATCGTCAAATGGAATCAGGAGTGTCCCAGACGGAGGAGATTCTCGAATATCTAACTCCAAGAAGCCATCATTTGCATCTGACAGGTCAAAACGCTACTGGATTCAAAGACAGCCCATAGCCCCCAACAAGTGTGTGGCGTCCACGATCTGCAAACGGATACGCCTATAAAAAGAAGGGGTGCAGTTCGAGCCTTTCTCGTCTCCTGAAGAGAGTCGGTTCGATCTAAATGATAGGTATCAAGATGAGAGAGAGCGAAGAATTGCTAACATCTCAGACTGTATATCAACCGCTAATATTTCGCTTTCCAGAACTATTTGCTCAACAGACCCGGTACGTCGATTCCATATCTCGAGGTTTGAGCCTTCCCAGAGTAGCAACAGATCTTTGTGCAGGTGGCATGCCCCCCAAAAATCGATCCAGGTTACAATGTGAGAGTTCCGAGAAGGCCGAAAGGCCGGGAGGCTCTAAATGAAGCGCAGGAAAAGGCACAATCCGGAGCAAATCGTGAAGAAACTTCACCGACGCGGAAAGAAGGCTCAGACGCAGGACAGAAGCATCGGGCGGGCATGCCAGGCTCTTGAGATAAGCGAGGCAACGTTCCATCGCTGGCGCAACCCGTACGGCGGTGATGGAGGCCAAGAAGAAAGCGAAGAGGCTCAAGGAGCTCGAAATCGAAAACACACGCCTGAAGAAGATGGTCGCAGGACTTCATGCTCGACAAAGAGATCCTCAAGGACATCGCGGAGGGAAACTTGTAGCCCGGCCAGGCGGCGAAACGCGGTGGACATGGTGGTGGACGAGCACGAGGTTTCGGAGCGCCGAGCCTGCTGTGTGGCCGGGCAGCATCGCTCCACCCAGAGGTACGAACCTGTCGAGCGGAACTCCGACGAGGTTCTTGTGAAGCGGATTCACGACTTGTCGCGTCGTTTCCGAGGTATGGATACGGCAGGATCGCCGCTAAGCTTCAGGGCGAAGGATGGGACGTCAACGTGAAGAGAGTCCCACAGGCTCTGGAAGCGCGAAGGACTCGGGTGCCCCGCAAACGGCGTAAGAAGATGTTTCGGCGATTCAAGCGGAAGTTGTTCGAAGAAGAGGTCGCGATGGTCTTAACAGATGTGTGGAGCTATGATTTTGTTTTCGACCGCCTTTTCGGACGGGCGCATGGTGAAGATCCTTGCGGTTGTCGATGAGATTCAGCCGCGAGTGTCTCGCGCTGGAAGCGGGCTTCCGTTTCACAGGAGAAGATGTCTTGGATGTCCTTGGGAAGCTGATGCTGGAGCGGGGCTCGCCGAAGTTCATTCGCTCCGATAACGGTTCGGAGTTTACTGCTTTGAAAGTTCGAAACTGGCTGTCGTCAATCGAGGTCGGCACGCTTTTCGTCGAGCCCGGAAGCCCCTGGGAGAACGGGTTCGTGGAATCTTCAACAGCCGTTTGAGGGACGAGTTTCTGAACATGGAGATTTTCAACAGCCTCGGCGAGTGGAAGAAGCTTGCCGGCAAGTGGAAGGAGTACTACAATAAGAAGCGTCGTCACAGCTCGCTCGACAACCAAACCCCTTCCGAGCGCGCCGCCTTTTGTCGGACTCGCGGATTCGCACGTGCGAATCCTCTCACCCTCCAAAAGGCGTGTGTGTGCGGAGAACCAGCGGTGAAACTCTCATGACGGGTGAGGGACGGAAGAACAGGGGGCAGGTCACGGCGGCACCGGAACCCCCGGCACCTGTCCTTATTCTAAGTTTTTCATTCGCTTCTACAAGTAATACTCGCTCTATAAAACTTGGAATTAATTACTCCGTAAACCGTTGCGGGTGTCCTGCGTCCGAGGCTGCTGTGCCGACAAGTATGGTTGTAGTGCGCATAAAAGTGCGAATCCAATGCCAGAATCTTATTGCAGGGTCGCTAACAGCCGTCCGCAATGCGATTCCCTATCCCCTTGCCCGCAGCGACAATCAAAAGAGGTCAGGCACAAGGCCTGCCCCTACAGGGACTCGCGAACAAACGGGTGAAAACTGACGGAGCGGTGCAAAGGTCCATCTTCACGGTTTGCGTTCTGTGGTTACCTTGCCTTTTGCTCCCAGCCCTCTGCTTTCTACTCTCAACTCTCAACTATCGCGCCTAAGCCGCTCTGCCCCTACAAGAAAATTCGTGTGCACGGTATGAGTCGGCGTCGTTGTTTTCGTTGCGATACGAGGATGACATCAGTGTGTGGAGTTCAGGGCTCGTGAGCCCCATTGTAGCAGGAGATTCCTCCACCTTAAGCACCTGTCCAGTTTTTGGGGACAAGCTCGACACAATCCGGGCTTCCGCCCGTATGAATCCTTTCGAAGGAGTAGTTCACCTTAGGTGTCTCTGCGCCATCCGGATACGAGTTCCATTCATCTCGTGGCTTGACCTGAATGCCATCATCCAAAGCAGGCGGAGTCTCTTTGGTCAAGTCCCAGGTCTCAAACTCGATTGTCTCGGGGCCGGATATTGTGACCTTGTCTGTAATATCTAACAGGTTCTCGCCAAAGGGGTAGGGGACGCGGGCATCTTCAGCGCATGACGTTGTGGCGCTGAACAGAAGCGCGATTGTGAGTAGTATTGCCCATCCCCTTCTCAGTTCATCACTCCTCTTACTATATATGCTCTCTCTTTGCCGACAACTATCTCCAACCCCCGCTCGGTTACCCATGCGAAGCTTTTGCCTTTCAGATCTCCAAGAAGTTTGCTTGGGACGGACACTTTTTTAAGAAAGTGTGCCGGATGAGTTGCACACTTGCCTTCCATCAGAAAGAAGTCCCGGTACTGAGTACCTTCCCTTATGTATGGCTTTGATCCGAGAACGACAATGTCGTCATCCTGCGGATGGAACGTGGTGTTATCAAGGGAACTCAAGCGAGTGAGGCTCATGGAGTCGAAATCCACTATGCTAATGGAGTCTGTCCCTATCATGGCATCTGTCAGCACGTGTGGAGAGCGGGGGAGGAGCTGTCCATTCGACTCAAGTAGAGACAGACGCAGAAACAATGAATGTTCTCTGTACAGGTAAGTATCGTACGGAATGAATACAAGCTCATTTCCGTCTGAGACTATTGAGCATCCGAACCTACCGTTCTTCGTTACACCATCAATCAGCAGCTTGTTCACATCGATTAGCGTTGCATTTATCACAACACCTCTGATTTCCCACTCGATCTTCTGAGTCTCAAGGTTGTAGATAATCGTGCGCCTAACCGGAGAATCGGTCTTTTGGAAGAAAGGTCGCCAAGCTTCTCCCATGCAATACGGGGAATTGCCTCCCTTGGTGAACGGAGGGAGAAGCTTGTTTCTGTCAAATCCCCAGTTACTCTCAAAGATAACGACGAGGGGATATGTGCGTGAGTTCATGATGTGCTGGCAGTACCAATCGCCCACCTCTGGAAACTCCATTGGGAACATGCTAACAGTCTTAGGTTTGTCATTTCCTGGGGCGTAAAGCTCGAACACATGCTTCTCAGGATCGTAAAGGAGGAACGGGTCAGCAAGTTCATGGTCGATATAGTCGCTAAATAAAGGTTTCCCCCATCTTGTCATCAGGTGCTTACCGACCATACCGTGCGTACCTGCTGGGGAAACGTCCTTGATTTCGGTGTTGAGCGTTGCGGCAGATGAGATAATGTCAACGCCAATTGGGGCCTCTCTCTTGCTATCCGTCCTGAAAAGCTGAAGCGCGACGAAATCTGAAGGTGATCGCTGGATTAGTCTGCTCTCAACTGTTAGCTCTTTGGCTTTAGTTTTTGCTGCCCAATTTCTCAATAGATGATACGGGAGCCTTGTCTGCAAGGACTCCCATCTTGCCTCTTTGGGGGAGGGAATGTCCCCATCGAAGCATCCAAAGCGCCCGAATGGGGCTTGTACAGTCATGCCGGAGAGCATTTTATGGAGATCCGCATATACTACGAGCCCTGGAAAGTAGAAGTCTGAGACAAACAACTTGCCAATATAGTGACTACAATTTGGATACCGATCAATGTATAATCTGTTGAACGTGTAATTCACTTTGGGAACATCGGAATCAGCGGGGAAAGAGTCCCATTCTTCACGAGGTCTAAACTCCACTGCATCACCCAAAGCAGGCGGCGTCTCTTTCGTCAAATCCCAAGTCTTAAACTTAATCGTCTTGGGCACGATATCGTAACCTTATCTGTAATGTATACTCAGGTTCTCGCCGCGAGAGGGTAGGGGACACGGGCATCTTCCCGCGCATGCGGTGGAGAGAAGCGAACAGCAAGAATACCAGTGAAATTAACGCTGCTTTCTGCATTGCTCCCTCCTTGGTGAGGTGCGGGGATCAGTACGTCTCCGAGTCAACACATGGGTAACACTTTATTGTCAACACATAGGTAACAGTCTTCTCTTGTATACTCATCCGCGGAAGCCGTAGGCTGGAGCGAATAAGCATGTTAAATCTCTATCTTCCCGAAGTCAAGGTTACAGAAGCACACGCGGTAGAAGTTACAGTCGAGCCTTTCCAGTCCAACCTCCTGACCTGCCAGGGTCTACGCTTTCAAACTTGTATTGTCCTGAGACCTTCACCGTTCCGCTCCCTTCTCACCCGTCGCACCTCGAAGTACTGGTCATACGGATACCTCCGATTGGATGGAACCGTTCTTCTCGAACGTCGATAAACCGCTCCGGGAGCCTTCATCCCGATACCTTGACATAGAACACCTCCAGGTGAATCGTAGGTGTTCCCCATGTCTTGACGGTTATCTGTTACCTTTCTTGTGAGCTCAGGACCCAATCGTCATCTGTTGGTCATAGATTTTTGTTCTTGCGGCTCATCGCTCACGGCTTCCAGCTTAGCGGAATCGTACTCGTCAACCGGCTTTGTATCCGGGATTCCTACGGGCTTGGTGAAGCGAAGCGGGTTGTCGTAGTGTATACAGCGCACGGGGCAGGCATTTACGCATTCGTTACACAAAATGCACTCGGCTGAAGGGCAGTCATCCTTGTAGATGGCTATGCCTTGGGGACATACGCGAGCACAAGTATCGCACTCGATGCACCGGTCGTGGTCCACGCGAAGCCGCAGAACTGATACTTTGGAGGCTATGCCGAGAATCGCGCCCACAGGGCAGGCAAGGCGGCAGAACGGGCGCTTCATGAGGACGAACAGGATTATGAATATTGCAAGAACGATGAACTTGTCGGCAACGTCGGCGAGGCGGGGTTCGGGAAACGTGATTCGGGGGAACTCGCCGTCGTCATCTGCCACAAATTCGGGGTCGAGTCCAGCCTTCCTTATTTCCGCATCGCGAAGGTGGTCGAGCCTCCTTTGAAAAGGCTCGGTGGAGATAAGCATGGGGAGGCTTGCCTCAAGCGCGCCGGCGGGGCAGAAGTAGCAGAAGAACATCTTCTTTGACATGAACTTCTCGAACGCTTCAGGGTCGGAGGATTTTACGTCGGTATCTGCGGGTTCTTCGGGTTCGTCCTCGACGAAGGGCTCGTCTTCTGTGAAGGGGTCCTCGAACGGGTCTTGTTCATCGAAAGGTGATTCCTCGCCCATTTCCGCTTCGAGCGGCTTGATGTGTTCGTATTCGACGGTTCCGCCGCCATAGATCCAGGGAATTACTATCACCATCGATATGAGCAGCAGGTACTTGGCGTATCTCAGAATCCTGGGGAACAACACCTTCGGGGTAGGTATCATGTACAGAAGCTCCTGGAACCACCCGAACGGGCACACCCACCCGCAGGTCCAGCGCCCGAGTATCACACCGAACGAGACGAGGATTCCGATTGTGCCGAATGCGATGATATTGAGCGCGGCAAAGTTGGCGATCATACCGACAGGGCAGCCCGCAATTGCATAAGGGCAGGCCCAGCAATTGAGAACGGGCGCACCTATCCACCGAAGCGCGAAGAAGCCCGTGAAGGCAAGCGACAGGTTAAGCAGAACGGCGAAGCCCGCCTGCAGGTAGAAACGCTTGCGCTTGAGATAGCGCAGGTCATACCTGAAGGCTCTCCTCATCCATTTGGGTAGCTGCATCGTTGCTCCAATCTATCGGCCACCTCGAAAAATACAGTTGTACTGCAAACGGCACGGGCTTCGCCAACGAGAAAAACCATATTTTCTCCTCGTCTGACTTTGCCTCGCTCGTTTTCGTATCAAACCATTTTTTCGATGCACTCTATTGTCGTCGCTTCAGCGACAGCTTGCGAGAAGCGATATCGTAACGAAGGTTCTTCACTCCATAGTTACGAAAGAAGACCTTGATCCGTCTTTGAACTCCCGAGCCCGTTATCTGTTCCACCCTTCCGGTTCCGAACTGAGGATGCTCGACGATATTACCCTTGTCGAATTCACCCGCCGGTGCCACAATTTCGCCGCCAGGTTCTTGTTCAGGCTCCGGCCCGGGTTCCGAGCGAAAGGTCTTGCGGAACTCGTCTATGTCGAAGTTGGTCTTCGGCGAGGAATAGAGAGTGCGCCGCTGCGGCTGTCTCTGCTCCACGATGCCGGACTCGAAAAGGAAGGGGCTCGGCCGTGTGGACTTGAAGTTTCCGTGCAGCATACGCCTTCTCGCGTACGAGACGGTAAGGCCCTTCTTCGCCCTTGTTATGCCGACGTAGAAAAGTCTGCGTTCCTCTTGCAGCCCGTCTTCCTGGTGTGTTGACCGGTCGTGCGGCAGAAGGTCGCGCTCTACACCGGCTATGAAGACGTAGGGGAACTCGAGCCCCTTGGCGGCATGCAGTGTCATGAGCGTCACTGCTCCGAGTCCTTCCTGCAGGTCGTCGGTGTCGGAGACAAGTGCGACCCTTTCGAGGTACTCGCGAAGCCCTCCGTTCTGTTCGGCGTCGAACTGTGCTGCCTCGTTGACGAGCGCTTCGATGTTTTCCAGCGCGTCACGGTCTGCAGGGTCGTCGCTGTTGGCGAACTGCTTGGAGTACGCCGTGATGCTGATGACCTTTCGCAGCAGCTTCTCCAGCGAGTCGGGCACGTCATCGGCTAACTTGTGATAGATCCGTGAAAAACCTTCCATCGCGGCTGCCCCGCGTTTGCCGAAGTGCCGGCGTTCGCCGGGGTCATCTATAATATCCATCGGTGAGCGTCCGAGAAGCGTTGCACGTTCACGAAGGTTCAAAACGGTCTTAGGCCCGATGCCACGGGTAGGAGTGTTGATAATGCGGAAAAGCGACAGCTCGTCGCGACGGTTGAAGATCAGCTTCAGATAGGCCAGAAGGTCCTTCACCACCTTGCGACGATAGAACTCCACCGCGCCCACGACGACATACGGAACGTCCATGCGCGAGCAGTACATCTCGAACGGCCGGGACTGCGCGTTAGTGCGATAGAAAACGGCGAAGTCGGAGTAGCTCGCGGCACCGAGGTCAACCATCTTGCGAACCGTTTCCACTACCTTCTGAGCCTCGTCCTCATCGTCGCCTGCGGCCATGGCATGCGGACGTTCACCTTCGCCAAGGTCGCTGTAAAGCTCCTTGTGATACTCCTGTTCGTTGTGAGCGATAAGGGTATTGGCGCATTTGAGGATGGCATTGGTCGAGCGGAAGTTCTTTTCCAGCTTCACTACGCGGACGTTGTTGTAGTCCTTTTCGAACGAAAGGATGTTGCCGATATCCGCGCCTCGCCAGCCGTAAATGGCTTGGTCGGGGTCGCCCGTTGCGCACACCTTGCCATCCGGCGCGCCCAGCAGCTTGACGAACTCGTTCTGAAGCGCGTTGGTGTCCTGAAACTCGTCAACGAGGATGTACTCGAACCGCCTGCGATAGCGCTGCGCGACCTCCTCGCGCTGCAGAAGCTCGACCGTGAGCAGAAGCAGGTCGTCGAAATCAAGCGTGTTGCTCTTGGCGAGCGTTTCCTCGTACAAGTCCACGAGCTGGCGCAGCTTTTCCGGCGGCATATCGGTCAGCTCGAGCATCTCGCGGTTACGCATGGAGTTCTTGTAGCGCGAGATCGTGTCGGACAGCCAGGGAATCTTGAAGGTGTCGGTATCTATTTTCAGGTCGGCGGCAAGCTGCTTGATGAGCGCACGCTGGTCGCGGTCGTCGCAGATGGTGAAGTCGCTGTTGTAGGGCTCGAGCCTTTTTATTTCACGTCTCAGGATGCGCGCACAGGCCGAATGGAAGGTTGCTATCCACATGCGCTTGGTGTCCGCGAACGAGTCCACCCGCTCGCGCATCTCCGTTGCGGCCTTGTTGGTAAACGTTATTGCGAGAATCGCGAAAGGGTTGACGCCCTGTTCGAGCAGGTACGCAATCTTGCGGGTGACTACGCGGGTTTTGCCTGAACCGGCACCCGCGATGACCAGAAGCGGACCGTCTATGTATTCAACCGCCTCTTGCTGGGCGGGGGTAAGACCTTCGATTATGCCGGATGCCATGAATGCCTCAGTTGCGCAGATGGTTCATGATGCCAATGGAGATTCCCGCCGCTGCCTGCCCCTGGAACCAGTCGCCGGTCATTTGCTTCTCGATGTCGCGGCAGGTCATAAACTCCACCTCTACAAGGACGCTCGCCATGCTCGTAAGCCGGGTGACGTAGAGAGATTTGTGCTTGCAGCCGCGATTGCGGGTATTCCACCTGCCGTGCAGGGAGTTGCAGATGCTTTTACCGAGTTCCACGGAACGCTTCAGGCGACTCGCACCGTTGGGGTTGTTCTTGCTGTAAAATACCTCGAAACCGCGCACAGACCTGTCTCGGCTCGCGTTGTGATGAATGGATACGAAAACGTCCGCGTCGCGGTTGTTCGCGAACCGTACCCGATGGCCCAGAGAAAGGTAGATGTCGCTCGAGCGAGTGAGGTACACCGTGCAGCCCCGGGCACGCAGCTTGTCGGCCACGAGCCTTGCGATATCGAGGTTCAGCCTTGCCTCGGTCACTCTCGTATCGGGGCCGATAGCACCGGGGTCGGAGCCGCCGTGGCCGGGGTCAAGAACCACTACCCACTTTGGTCGGGGAGTGGGCTCGGGGGTTTTTGGCAAAATAGTGCGCGGCGTGGCCGAGAAGGTCGGCGGGGTGTAGGTGAAGGTCTTTTCGACATAGGAAAAGACTTCCTCGTCAACCTCCCTTTCGAGCAGCGTTATGATTTCACGCGGGAGCATGAGGTCGCCGTCCACAAGCTTGACCGGCCTTGAGAAGGTATGTCCGGAGCCGTTTATCGAACACCTCGTGCTGTCGACAAGCACGAGATGGCCGCCTGGCCGGTGAAGTGGAACGCTCCGGTCACGAGGTCGGGATACACAGCAAGGTTGAAACGATGAGTTAGGTCGTACGCCGAGACGTAGTCTTTTTCGAATCGGGGGTTCCTGTCACTCTGGCCGTTACAGGCACCGAGCAGTACGGACAGAAAAAGCGCCACCAGGAAGGCGGCGCGTTTAAGGTACAGTGCATTAAGAGCGGGGGAACGCTCAGCGAATTTCTTTCTCATCGAGCTTTCCCTCATCGAACGCCTTGTTCACGCTGTCGCGCATCGCTTTACCGGGCTTGAACTGAACCACTGCTTTCGAGGGAACCTTGACCTTCTCAAGAGTCTTCGGGTTAAGTGCGATGCGTTCTTTGCGATGGACAACTTCGAACACGCCGAAATCCCTGAATTCGAAGCGGTTGCCGTTTGCGAGTTCCTCTACGAGGGTGTCGAGAAACGTCTGCAGAACCTTGCGTACTACGTATCGCTTCGTATTGGTCTTTTCGGCGAGCCTCTCAATTAGAACCTTCTTGGGGATGTTCGCCATTCGAAAGCTCCTCTGTAGCTGAAACACGAGGTGTGAGATTCAGTTACTGTAAATCTGCTGAAGCGGATAAGGGGGACATTGACATAAGCGCGCATGGTCTTCAAAAAGGTAACTGCAAGTCCATATGCGGCAACATGTTGCGCACGCACAAGTCCGTTCCCAAGGTATCCGGATATGATTGTATTTTGCTTGAAGGACCCGTCAAGGTAAAACGAACGATGTTTTGTCGCAACTTCGTGTTTCGACTGCAATAACGCGTCAGGCAGCGCAAGATGGCCTGAAAAAGAGCGTTTGACAGTACCGCGCCCCGAACGATTCCGAATATCCAAACCACGAACCGCCGTCACCGTAATAGCGCAATCGGTTCACCCGCCCCCAAGCGCGCTTCCAGCGTCGAAGATAACTTAAAAATCTTCGGCTATTCTTGCCTCTCTTCGGTTGATTGCTAATTCATCCATTGTATACTCAGGTAGTGGATGCGCCGATTTTTCGAGGTGGCCAGTAGTGCGTATGCCTTAAAACTTTGTAAACTCTGTTTACGCCAATATAACGGAGGGAACAGAATGCGAAAGTCGGTCTTGATTGTTTCGGTAGTTGCAGTTGCTGTTGTGGTGCTCGCGCTTTCGCTGAACCTCGGCGGTTTAAGGGACATGCTTTCCGGCGGCGCGGGCGAAACGGTTATAGAGCGTTCGCGCACGAGCGGAACGCGCAGCTACGAGACAGACGCGACGGCGCAGCAAAGCAGGATTTCGGCAGGGCGGAAACACACTCTTTGCCTGGATAAATACGGCTCGCTCTGGGCGTGGGGCGATAACGGTTGGGGCCAGATCGGCAACGCAAAGGACGGAGAGGAAGACAGCAAAGAACTTCTGCCTGTTCCCATACGTAAACCAGAAGATATGGGGGATGTCCTCGCCATCTCCGCCGGAAGTTTTCACAACGTTGTCCTTTGTGAAGATGGCTCGCTCTGGGCGTGGGGCCGGAACATGTACACGGCCAGATCGGAAACGGTAAGGGCGGAGAGCAGGAAAGCAAAGAGCCTCTGCCTGGGCGCGTGAGTAAACCGGAAGGCATGGGAAATGTCGTCGCGATCTCTGCCGGAGATGAGCACAGCCTTGCCCTTTGTGAAGACGGCTCTCTCTGGGCGTGGGGCTCGAACGAATTCGGCCAGATCGGGAACGGTAAGGGTGGAGAAAAGGACAGCAAAGTGCTTTTGCCTGTCCGCGCGAGTAAACCCGAAGGCATGGGAAATGTCGTCTCCATCTCCGCCGGAGGTTCTCGCCAATCTTGCCCTTTGTGAAGACGGCTCGCTCTGGGCGTGGGGCTGGAACGAGTACGGCCAGATCGGCAACGGCAAGGGCGGAGAGACGGGTAGCAAAGAGCTTCTGCCTGTCCGCGTGCGTGAGCCGGTACGCATGGGGAATGTCCTAGCGATCTCCGCCGGAGGTTGGCACAGCTTTGCCCTCTGTGAAGACGGCTCGCTCTGGGCGTGGGGGTACAACCAGGTATGGCCAGATCGGCAACGGTAAGGGCGGAAAGTGGGACAGCGGAGGAAAGCTTCTGCCTGTTCCCGTGCGTAAACCTGAAGGCATGGGTAATGTCGTCTCCATCTCCGCCGGATTTTGGCACAACCTTGCCCTTTGTGAAGGCGGCTCGCTCTGGGCGTGGGGGAACAACTGGTTCGGCCAGGTCGGCAACGGCAAGGGCGGAGAAAAGGACAGCAAAGAACTTCTGCCTGTCCGTGTGCGTAAACCGGAAGGCATGGGGAATGTCGTAGCCATCTCCGCCGGAGGTTTGCACAGCCTTGCCCTTTGCGAAGACGGTTCGCTCTGGGCGTGGGGCTGGAACAAGGTCGGCCAGATCGGCAACGGCAAGGGCGGAGAGCAGGACAGCAAAAAGGCTTCTGCCTGTTCGCGTGTGGCAACACGAAGGCTTGGGGGATATTGTCGCCATCTCCGCCGGATTTAAGCACAACCTTGCCCTTTGTGAAGACGGCTCGCTCTGGACGTGGGTGAAAACTATTCCGGCCAGATCGGCGACGGCTAAGGGCGAAGAGGTGTACAGCAAAGAGCCTCTGCCTGTCCGCGTGAGTAAACCGGAAGGTATGGGAAATGTCCTCGCCATCTCCGCTGGATGGTTTCACAACCTTGCCCTTTGTGAAGACGGCTCGCTCTGGGCGTGGGGGAACAACTCGTCCGGCCAGATCGGCAACGGCAAGGGCGGAGAGGAAGACAGCAAAGAGCTTCTGCCTGTCCGCGTGCGTAAACCGGAAGGCATGGGAAATGTCGTCGCCATATCCGCCGGAGCTGCTCACAACCTTGCCCTTTGTGAAGACGGCTCGCTCTGGGCGTGGGGGAACAACTCGTCCGGCCAGATCGGCAACGCAAAGGGCGGAGAGGTGTACAGCAAAGAATTTCTACCTGTCCCCGTGCGTAAACCTGAAGATATGGGGAATATTGTCACCATATCCGCCGGAGCTTTGCACAACCTTGCCCTTTGCGAAGACGGCTCGCTCTGGGCGTGGGGCGATAATGATTCCGGCCAGATCGGCAACGGCAAGGGCGGAGAGGAAGACAGCGAAGAGCTTCTGCCCGTGCGCGTGAGTAAACCGTAAGGTATGGGTGATGTCCTCCCCATCTATGCCGACGCCGGAGGTTGGCAACACGGACCAGTGCAGCCAGCGCGCCTCGCGAGCCTTTACGAACAACCAAGTTAAACCATGCAAACGGGAGATACCTGCGATAGCGGCCGCCAGCCACCATCAACACGCTTTAACCTGGCTGTCCGGCACGGGCTCCGGTCAAGACTTCGCTCCGTTGCGGCGAAGTCTTTGCTGATAAGCCAACCCCAAAAAAGTTCTTACCGAACCGCTTTGCCGTGGCAGGGCAGGGCGACAGTTCGTACGAACGAGTACCCCGCTACTACCCGCGTGCTGCGGGAGTGCGGCATGGGGCTCGTGCCTCGTGCGCCTCGCTCAGTGACGCTAAAGCTCTCGTCGTCGAGAGCGGAATAGAACATCCACTCTCGCTGAGAGAAGAGGAATGACTCGACGGGCGAGGCCGGTGGCGGGAACCCTTCGGTCGTGTTGACCTTCATGTTTGTTCCGTTCGCGTCGAGGTCCTCGGTGATGAATGCGATCATTCCGTTTTCGGGAATAATTGTGACGGTAATGATTGCGCGTACGGGCAGGATATCGTCCCAGGGGTTTTCCTCGGAGTTGTCGCGGAAGAGAGGGAAGTCAGGGTCGAGTCCGCGAGTGGAATCCCACATGGGGAAGCCTTCTTCGAGTTCCTGTGGTGAGAAAGTGATGCCCTCGTCCACAAGAGAGGTTGTATCGGGAATGAAGGATACGGAGAAGTGGCCGATCATATCGGCGAATTCGGGCCAGCTATCGGGGGCGTCGAGAGTTTCGATGACGCCGTCATCGGCTCCGACCGCGAGGCTCATGTTTCTTCTGAGGGTGTAGGGGAAGCCCGCGGAGGTGTCGAGGTACCAACCTATCTCCCGCATGCCGAGGTCGGCCATGGAGTCTCCGGGATTGGGTGACAGGGCGACGAAAGCGATTCGGGAGTTTCCGGAGTTGTCCACGAACGCCCTTAATCGGACATCGACATCGGGATTTCGGTCGCCGGGTGCGAGGTATGCCTGTACGAGGTCCGCCTCCATCTGGCTCAGGACAGCCGACGCGGTTGAGAACGCCGACCGTCGTGCCGAATTAACCCGGAACATCTCGGTCGTCGTGGACATAAACATCGCAAGAACCAGCCCGAGAATCGAGAATACGGCCATTGCGACGAGCAGTTCCACAAGCGTGAAGCCTGCGGTATCAGTACACGCTTTTGCGCGACGACAGTATCTGTGTCGGTCTTTCATAGTACATCCAGAAGTTCTGAAGGATACGGCAGCCCTTCCAGTCATTGGTTCGATAGGCGCCGTCCTCCCATTCGAAGAAAATTCTGAACTCCACGAAGTTGCCCGGGAAGTAATCGTAGGACATCTCGTCGCCGGACGAATCTATCGGGAAACGGTCCTCGTAGGGCGATATCCACTCGCGAAGCGAGTAGTCGTCCGAACCGGGTTCAGTATCCCACTGGCACGAGTTGTCAACCCGCATGAGTATGCGCAGTCTCGATAGAGGCGGCGAGTGGGGGTCGTCCTCGCGCCAGCCGACGGCGTTGATATGCATGCCGGGTTTCATGGTCTGAAGAGTGAGATATTGCAGGTGCCGAGAGTCGCTCAGACGTGCGCTACGGTCGAAGAATCGTACGGGAATGAGCGTGGCCACTTCGCGATTTTGGGTGAAACGGGGCTCGGTGCCGAAACATCCATGGAAATCGCAGTCGAAGGTCGTTTCGTCGAGCGTA
Source organism: Planctomycetota bacterium (assembly GCA_034521065.1). GTDB lineage: Bacteria > Planctomycetota > B143-G9 > B143-G9 > B143-G9 > JAXHMW01. The sequence continues at coordinate 160,742 of JAXHMW010000001.1, forward strand.
TCCTCGCGGCGGTCCACTCCTATGACCTCGACCTCCTCGTCGCGGTAGTCGCCGAGTTCGAAGTGCATCTTTTCCACCCTTTCGTCAAGGTGGAAGCTGTTGAAAACAATCTCCCGCGACTCCGGGTCGAGTGGCTCTTCGAGAAGAACGCCATAGGGGTAGCGCAGACACATTATGGGCCAACCTTCCGGGAAGAGTCCTTCGCCCGAAGGTACGAGGTCCTCGACCCTTTGAGACCAAAGCGCGCCGCGCTTGGAGAACTCGACGGTGGTGGAGACCAGTGCGGCTCTAAGCGTGTGCTCCCAGAGTCCCCCTTCCGGGGCGTAGATGGCGTATTCTTCCTGTGCGAGGTAGATGCTATCGGCATCCCTTTCTGTGTCGTCAATTATCATGAAACGCTCAATGCCCTGGAACGCGTCGCCCGATACGCCGTTGTAGTAGAAGACCACATGGTAGTGGCCCCGACGTCCTTCGGTTCTCCCGGTGAAGGGATCCGTTCTGTTGGAGGTATAGGAACCCTCCACGAGAATGTAGCCTTCTTCGGGGAACCCATCGGTGGAATCAACCGGTATCTGGGTATTGAAGTCGTTGGCTCCCTGCGTAAGGCGCAGGGGAACAGGTTGTACATCCGCGGGGTCAATGCCCTCTTCGAAGGGATTCATGAAGACGACCTCGCCCCACATTTCCTCTCCGGTCATGATATCCGGGTTGCCGTTTTCGATGAGCCCGAACGCGTGACCGGTCATCTGGTGCCTTTCGGCATCGGCAATGGTCTTGCGCACGTTAGTGAGCAGCATGTGCGTCGTGTCGCTCTCATTGAGAGTGCGTCCGTAGTACAGCTCATATGGCTGAAAACTTTCGCCGCCTGGCTCTCCTTCGCGCTTGTGTATGATCTTGAACTCGTCAATTTTGCCCATGAAGGGTTTGTCGCCGTAGGAATCGGTTCCGATGTTAAAGGTGTCCGGCCGGACGGTCGGCAGTTCGCTGGAGGGAAACGTGAGCACACGTCCGTATGCGGGCGCTCCCGACCGCGTAGGTGTTGGAGGTCGCGGACTCGAACGCTATCCAGTGGTTGAAGGAGAAACGAACTGTCTTCTCCTCCTTTTGCTGCTCGTCGTTTATTACTGTAAGGCGCAGCGGTTCGCCGGTCGGGCCGGGCTGAAGTTCGGCCTGGTGGTTGTCTTCGGTGCGGAACACCTGTACAACCGGTGTTCCGGGGTCCCACGCCCGCTCGCTCGTAGTGCCCATGTACGCGCGGCCTATTGGCGATCCGCGGAACGGATGAAGCCAGAAAACCTCCTGTGCTTCGAGGTTGCCTTTGCCGACATAGCACACGACCTCCTGGTCTGCGCCGTCGTCCAGCAGCAAGTAGCCTGCCTGGGGAAAGTTGTCGTTGGAGGAAACGAACATGGACATGAAATACAGCCTGTCACCAAAGCCTCCTATGCCGCCCATTCCCGAATCATTCCGAGCGGTCAGTTCCATGGGATCGCTGTCAAATATCGGCCCGTCGTCGCACTCGATTGCGAACCCACGCTCGCAGTCGGTGAAGGCGGGGAAGGGCGAATCTTCCGTACCGTTGTACTTGATGAACTCGTATCTGTTGCCCTTTACAACGCAAAGCACGCCTTGGTCGGGGGGGAAACCATCGATGGAGTCAACTGTGATCTTGCGCTGTGAAGGGCCGATGATTGGCCGCTGGCCAAGCTCCAGTTCATACACGACCGCGACGGTGCTGAACGCGTTGCTTCCGTCCGGTGGGTCGGGGGGTTGCTTATCAAGCGTCCACGTGAGATTGGCTGTTCCGGGCAGAAGGTCGCCGGGTATGGTGGTATCCCACAGACGGGATCGCCGACTGCTGGCGGCAGGCGCATGAATTCGGGAATGTCGGTTATATCGGCGCTGAAGCCGTTGGGGAGGGGGTTGCCCTCGTCATCGCAGAACATGCCGGGCAGTTTCTTGCCGTCAATGAACAGTGCCATGTAGTTGTTCCAGGTCTCATAGATCACGGCTCGTATGTGGTAAGAACTGCCCGGGCTCCATTCGATGAGTCCTTCGGGGTCGGGCAGCATTACCCTGTAATGCGCGGAATCCTCTTCGATAGTGGCGTCGCAAATTGCAAGGTCGAGCGCGCCGCCGGCTTGCGTTCGGGAGCCATGAAAGGATTACGCGGTCTCATGTTCCATATCTCCGCGTAACTCGAAGAGAACCTGTTCGGTGGAGTAGTCCCATTCCTGGTCGAGCTTGACCCAGAATTCGATCTCGATAGGGTCCATCATGTCACGTTGGTTTTCGCCCTCGCTCCACACAATGCTGTTTTCGGTTTCGTAGGAAAGCGTTCCTCCGTTGGCGAAATTGACACCCCAATCGTCAACGCAGTTCTCCTGCGGATCCTCGGAAACGATCATGTCGTTTGAGAGAGGCTCTTGTTCTCCCGCGGTTCCTTCGTCGGCCCAGAATACGGTTTCCTCGTCACCGGTGTCGAAGTGTGCGATGAAGGTGGTGAAGTGATCTCGGAAGATCTTTGCCGTTTTGAGCTGTATGCCGTGCCTTCCGGAGTCAATTTCCTTGTCGGGTTCAACGTCGATGAAGTGTCCGTCGTCGGGGTAGATGGAGCGGGGATTGGGCAGCGTGGCGTGATAGGGCCCGAATCCCGCTTCCACGAGCCTCTGCCATCCGTACTGGCTTCGGAAGCTCCAGGTCTGTTCGCCGAGTGGAGTGACTGCGGCGACGGTTTCGATGTTGTCTTGTGCCTTGGCGCCGTCTGTATGGGAGCCGAGAACAGCGGAAGAGAATATCTTGAAAATATCGTCGCTGTTGTAGCAGATGGGAGCGGTGTACTGTTCGAGCCGATACAGCCCTTGCGCCGGCCATGCAATGCCCTTCATGGCTGCTGACGCCTGCGGTGTGCCTTCGGGGAAGATCTCGGTTATCAGGCGACACATATGGACGTAGCCTTCGATGGGATTCTCCTCGCGAGCCTCGATGATACGCTCGGCGATTTGTTCCGCATCGGCTTGGTCTATGGGGCGTCTCCGATGAGTTGCAGTCCCTTGAACAGAGCGACGATGACCTCGAACTCGCAGGTGTTGATGTTGATCGGGCGCGGTATTTCGATGCTCTCAGTGTGCAATGTTCCGTGGGTCGCACAGCAGGGTCGGTGATGAGGCGAATGCGTTCTCCCACGGGAATTATCTCGTCAATCCTGACGAAGTAAACCTCGTAATCTTCCTCCGCACCGAGCTGCACGCGGATGACTGTTCCGCAAGCGAGCATGTCCTGTACACCCGGCTGAAAGACGCTTATGTTGCCCTCGAAGTCAACTGATGCGGGTATCTCGCGCGAGAAGTAGTTGCCGTAAATATTTGGCCCGCTCCAGACAGTTGCGTATCTTGCGAGTGCGTCCATTTCCTCGGGCGTGATGCCGGTTCGGCGAGCCTCATAAACCGAACGGAAGAGCCTGTATGTTCCGTCCTGTTGAGCGATCCGGTAATTGTAGAGGGAACGAAGCCTTCGGCCGATAAGATTTTCGCACATGAGCGGAGTGATGGTGTTGAGGTTGACCTTCGACTGCAGGTCGGTAACGGTGGCTCCCCATGCGACGTTTTCGACGAGAACGGAGTTGAAGCCATCGATGTAGTTTTTGATTATGCTGTTTCCGGGGCCGAGGTCGGCAACGACGTATTCGTAGGGAACGTCGGAGAACTTCGTCTGATCCCATTCGGCAACCCTTGAACCGAGGAAGTCAATTGCGTGGTTTCGCGCCCCCCGGGCAGCGACGTCGCTTCTGGAGTTCTCGATGAGCTGGGCGCTCTCATCCTCCTGTGCGAGCATGGTGTATGCCAGTGGTGCGGCGATGACAGCGACACCCGCGATTATGAAAATGACCATAAGAAGCGCAATGCCCTTCTGGTCGGTCCTGTAAGTACGCATGGCGACCTCCGCAGTGATTTCACTGCTGAATAAGTAACAGACTGCTCTCCTTCTCCCTAAGATCGCCCGCTGCTCGGCGAGGGCTGCCGGAAGCAGCCCTTCAAGTTCACCTCTCGCGCCTGTTTTTCAGGTCATCGAGCTTCTTGAGCTGCTGAGAGGCGTATTTGTTTCGCTTGTCTATGTTGAGCGTGGTCTTGAAGTATTTCTCCGCCTGTTGTGTGTTGCCGGTAACGGCGGAGATGTATCCAAGACAGTTAAGCGCGTGCGTGTTCGAATCGTCCAACTGCAGCAGAGCCTCGAAGGCCTTGCGAGCGTTGTTGAACTTGTTCTTCTTGAGGTAGCAGTGGCCCACGAATGTCTGAACCTGGATGTTGTCAGGCATTGCCTGTGAGGCCTTCTGGAAGTTTACAAGAGCTTGGTCGAAATCTCCTCGGTTGAACTGAAGCTTGGCCAACAGGAAGAAGGCGGGAAAGAAGTTGTTGTCTCCGTTGGCGGCGTAGTTGAGATACCCGACCGCCTTTTCCGAGATGCTGTCCGCCTTTTTCTGCTTCTCCTCGCTGGAGAGCTTGCTGTCCCGCATGACATTCTCGATGTCCTGCACGAAGATGACACCCATCAGGTAGTTGGCGAAGTAGAGGGTACGGCCGTCTTGAAGAAGCTCGGTGAGAGCCTTTCTGGCCTCGTCCATCTTGCCCATGCGGATATTGACGAACGCCTCGGCCATGATAAGCTCGTTGAAGCTCTCGTACTCCTTCGCGGTTTCGATCGCCTTCACGGCCTTGCCCATGTTCTTTTCCGAAAGAACCGCGAGGATGGCCTGGTTGGTTAAGATGCCCTCGTAGAGCACGTCCACCTCGAGAGCCTTGTCAAGTGCGGCCTTTGCAGTGTCGTAGTCCTTGAGCTGCATGTAAAGAGCACTCTTGAATACCCAGTAGAAGGCACTGAGTTCCCCGCCTTCGTCAACCTTGTCCAAAAACTCCTTCGCCTTGGCATGTTCGCCGCCGTGGTAATGGTATATGGACCAGCCAAGAGGCACATAGAAGGAGTTGGGATGGCGTTTTTCGAGAAGTTGAAAGGCTCGTCGTGGCTCGCCCTTCAATCCCTGCAGGACAAGGGATACGCCCCAGTAGAACACGGGTTTGGGGTAGATCTTGTTGACCATTCCCGCTTGTTCGTAAGCACGTGCGGCCTTCGAGTAGTTTTGCTCATGGAAGTACAGCCTGCCGAGCATTACCTGAACGTCGTAAGAGAACAGGTCAACCTCGTTGACGCAGGTTTCGAGCTTCTCGATGGCCTCATTGCGCCGACCCTGGCGCTCGAGGAAGCTGGCGTATTCGTAGTAGAGCTTGTAGGTGTGCGGTTTTTCGGCGTACATAGCCTCGAAGATTCGTTCGGCGAGGTCGAACCGCTCGGCGAGCATGTACTTGCGCGCAAGTTCGAGCCCCTCTTCGACCAGCACGGGAGTGAAGTTCTTCATGTCCTCGGTGAACTGTTCGTCGAGGCTCTGCTCCGCGTGGGCGGGAAGGGATGCGCAGGTGATGAACAGAACGGTAATGAGTGCGAGCGATATGTTGCGGAAGGTGTATTTCATTTGTCGCCGCCTTCCTTGTAGATGTTCTTGTTGCCGCTGGAAGCAGGTTGAGGGAACGCGGGCGGTGCGGCAAGGGGCACGTCCAGCTCGGGAGGCTCGGGCGCGGGAAGGTCGAGCTGCGGAGCATCGAGCAGAGTAAAGAGCTGGCGTTCGGTTTCGGGCCATTGAATTTGTGAAATCTGCTCGAAGGGAAATGCCTCGGGCGTTTCGCCCATTGCCTGTTCGTCAGCGGTGAACAGTAGTTCCTGCGGCGGACGTACGTTTGGCTCACCTGCTGTTACGTAGGAAAACAGGCCGACGAGGAGTACGAGTATGCCCAGCAGGAAGAGGAGGCGCTCTTTGTTGAGCCATCCGAATTTGAATTCAAGTAGTTTCTTCATTTTCTGCCTTCCCCCTTACCATCCGACCGGGTTGTTTTGCGATTTCTTGGGCGAGGAGGACGTTTTCTTCGGAGTCCTCTCGGGTGTAGTGGTCGGTTCAGGAGTCGCGGGTTTCTCCGTAGTTACAGCAGGAGGCGTTTTCGCCGGTTCGGGCGTTCTTTCAGGTTGCGGTTGAGCTTCCGGCTGCTGGAACTCGACTCTCACGAGAGACAGCCTGAGGTCGCATTCCAGTGAGTAGCCGACCTCTGACGGTTGTATGGAAACCTCCTCGATGCGGAAGAAATTACTTTCTTGCGAGATCAGCTTCAGTGTTTCGAAGATGCTCTTCAGGTTGCCCTCGAATTCGACATCCAACGGCTTCCTTTCGATGGTCATCATGGCTTCTTCGAACTTGGCGCTTTCCACGGGGACGTCCTCTTCCAGCAGGTCGAAACTCAAGACCATATCGGCCTGGGCCTCTCCGAGTAGAACGAGGAGTCTCGCCGCGGCGGCGAGCTTGAGGAAGACCGCTCGCATTGTTTCGGTTTCGTCCTTGTATTTGGCAATCTCGGGTGTCGAGAGCTTGAAGGGGAAGCCGGGATGGTTCTTGCGCACATGGGCCTCGATGTCCGCCCTGAGCTTGTCGAAATCGGCGATGTCCATTACCCCGCGGTTGAAGTTGTGATCCTCGGGATTTTCGATTATGCCGTCGAGAAGTTCGGTGAAGCTGGGATGAATCGAGCGTTTGAGGTTGTCGCGGCGGAACTCGAGGCCTTTGAGCTTCTCGTTGTACTGTGCTAAGACCTTGTCGAACTTCTCGCCACGCCCGTCACTGCCGGGCAGGTTTTTGACGTTGTTCCTTATCTCCTTCAGGGCCTGGTCGGCCTCGGTTGCCGATGGAGATATAAGGATGAAATAGCCGACGAGAAGTATGACTGCCGAGACGGCGAACGCGATGAGGAAGTTTTTGCGCTTATCGTATTGCATCAGTATTCACCTCCCCGTTCTCGCTGGCGAAGAAATGGACCTCGAACAGGTAGCTCCCCGCAGGTGGTTTGTTCTTGCTCTTCCTTCTCCTGTTGGATTCTTCCACCCGTTCAAGCTCGATGGTCTCGAATCCCGTAATGAAACCAAGTTCCGCGAGGCTCATGCGGAAGGACTTGAAGAGGTCGGGTTGCTGCTGGGCCGCCACGTCCTTGTTCACAAAGCCGTTTACAACGAACCGCCATTCGGTTATGTTGCGCTTGGTTTCCTCGTCCGAGCGAATGAACGGCTCGAATTCCAGTACGGTGAGCGTAATGGTCTCAGGCATCTGTTCGCGAACAGTCTGAATGAACTTGAGCACCATGGGGTTGAAGTACGTCTGCTTGGAGAGAAGGGATATTCGTTTATTCTGAAGCTGTATGCTGTCTTCCAAATTTGAAAGGCGGTTCGCCTTGGAGCGGGCCTCGGTCATGGCGTCGTTGACCTTCCCGCTTAGATTGTCCACCGCTTTGGCCCTTCCGTTGGTGCCCATCCACCACAACAGCACGCCCACGACTATCAGTATGGCGGCGATATAGGCGTAAACATCGGTGTCCCAGAAGCGCATTTTGTTCTTAACGCTCTGAGGCACGAGGTTGATGATGTTGCCCTTGTCGGCAGCGGGTATGTAAGCAAGAGCCAGCACGTTTGTGTACTCCGAGGGCACGTCCCGGTTGTCGGGTGCGACATTGCCCTGGTCGAACATGCTGAGTGAGTCCCAGTATTCGCAGGTGACCTTGAAGTTACGCTGAAAATATTCGAGCAGGCCGGGCAGCTTGGCAGCGGCGCCGGAAAGCAGAATTCGGTCAATCTTGAGGTTTCTCATCTTGGTCTGCACGGTGGCGAATCGAAGAGCGGCGTCGCACGCCACTCTCAACCTGCCCGCGGCCTGAGCGAGGCTGCGGGAGAGCTTCTGCGGATACGAGGGGTCGTTGCGGAAGCGGATGCCCTCGGCCGCCACGAGTTCGTCAAATCCCTCGCGGAACTCACTCATGCGCGAAGGCCGCCTGCCCGACACCATGATGGCACCCTCGGCAAGCTTGATCTCCTCCGCCACTTCCGGGATAACGTTGAACTGGCGGGCGACGGCATCGGTGAAGTTGGAACCTCCGACATCCGAGGACCGTGCCAGTATCAGGTTTCTGCCCTGTGTCAGCACTATCTCCGTGGTCTCGGCACCGACATCCAGGAGCATGGTGGTCTCGCTCTCATGCAGGATGCCGCTGTCGGCAAGCATGGTGTGCAGCGCGATGTTCTTGGGCACGATGCCCGACATGGGAACCTTGGCTTGGGTTAGCAGCCGGGAGTCCTCGTCGAGGCTCTCCGCACGCACGGTGCCGACAAGAGCAGTCTTGCCCGGCATTCCGGTGGGGAGGTTCAGGATCTGGTAGTCCGTGAGGGTCCTCCTGCTGAATGGTCTTTGCGGATTCCGCCTGTTCGAACTCCAGCAGCTTCTCAATCTGAGCCTCACCAACGGGCGGAACGTCAATGTACTTGAAGATGACTTCCTTGCCGTTGATGCCGAGTACGCACCGTTTGGGGGAGATGCGGTTCGTCTCGAGCACGCGCCGAAGTACGGCAGCGATGCTCTGAGTATTGAACTCATTGCCTCTTCTGTCGGCCAGATTGCCGAGCTTTTCGGTTACGAGCGACTCGATGACGTGCTGGTTGCCGGACTTGCGGATGCTGGCGACCTTCAGGTTTCGATGCCCGATATCAATGCCGATATACGATTTCGCCATACTAATTCCTTTTCCTCTTCACTTTGCGAAGGGAATTATAAAGCATCCGGCTGCAATGTCACCCGTGATTTACAGCAAAAGCCGTTCCGTCACGGCGTACACGCGAGAATATTCGAATGCCGAACCTCGCAAAGCGTGCTTTCCACTTACCGCGTAATGTCACGCATTGGCATATTTTACACTTTTCGAGAGCATTTGTACCCATTGATGTCCTTTCGATGAGCAGTAGTGCTGAGTTCAGTGTGAAAGAATAACGCCGGTTGTGCATATTCCCCCCACCGCTGACCGCAATGTGTACAGTCGTACACGTTCGCAACAGGTCGTCCGGCGGTTTGCCCGATGCCTAAAGGAACCTATAATCTGGCAACCTCAAAGAAAGGCTTACGAATGTCTAATATCCGTGTCGCCGTTGCAGGCCTCGGCTACTGGGGCCCGGTCCTCGCAAGAAATTTCGCATCTCATCCCAATACGGAACTCGCCGCTATTGTGGACATAGACAGCGACAAGCTGGAAAAGGCCAAGGACGTATTCAAAAACGTCCCGCTCTTCACCGAGCTTGAAGACGCGTTCGACAAGTGCGACGCGGTCGCGGTCGCTACTCCTGTCTCCACTCACTACAGGATTGCGAAACAGTGCCTTCAGGAGGGCAAACACGTTTTCGTGGAGAAGCCCATCACCAAGACCTCGGCGGAGGCTCGGGAGCTTCTCGATATTGCTCGCCGGAAAGACCTCGTAATCGGAGTTGACCACATTCTCATCTACCACGGTATGGTTCAGAAGGTCAAGGAAATACTCGACTCCGGAGAGCTTGGCGAGATACTCTACTTCAACGCCTCGCGAGCGAATCTCGGCCTGTTTCAAAGCGATGAAGTCAATGTCATATGGGACCTCGGCCCGCATGATTTCTCGCTCATGCTGTACTTCCTCGGCGAGCCCAAGAGCATAATGCCTCCCGCGGGAGCTGCTCACTATCCGGCCGGCCTTGTGGACGACGTTCACCTTCACTTCCGCTACACCGAAAAGCTCATCGCAAGCATATATCTGTCCTGGCTGTCCCCCCTGAAGCAGCGCATGACGGTAATCGGCGGCAGCAAGAAGATGCTCGTGTTCTCCGACCTCTGGCAGGGCGAGGAGATACGCCTGTACGACCACGGCGTCGAGGCCGTGAAGGAGGGCGACTCCTGGCGCTACGACTACCGTCGGGGCGGCATCGTGATTCCCGAGATATCCCGCCGTCAGCCGCTCGGTCTCGAAATAGACGAGTTCTCATCCGCGATTCTGAACGGCTCGCCCGTCATCAGCGACGGTGAAATGGGCCTGAAAATCGTGCGTATGCTCGAGGAGTGCGACTCTTCATTCAAGCACAACAACGGAAACTGATATTTCGGCCCCGAGCCGTTAATTACATTATTAAGGAGATGACATGGCGGTTCCGTACCTCGACCTGAAACAGCAGCATGCGAAGCTGAAAGAAGCGATACTCGCCGACGTCGAGGCCATCCTCGACAGTGCCTGGTTCGTAGGCGGTAAACACATAGAGAAGCTCGAAGAGGATTTCGCCCGTAAGTGCGGCGTGAGCCACGCTGTAGCGGTGGGGTCGGGCACCATGGCCTGCAAGCTGGCCTATGGAGCGGTAGGTCTGTCGGCAGGCGAGGAGATGGTCACAACGCCCAACACCTTCTTCGCCACCTGCGAGGCCGCCTACTTCTGGGGCGCGAAGATTTCCATGTGCGATGTCAACCCCGACACCTTCGTCATGGACGTTCCCGCGCTGGAAAAGGCCGTGACCGGCAACACGAAGCTCATTGTGCCCGTGCACCTGTACGGGCTCGCGTGTGACATGCCCGCGATAATGGACTTCGCGAACTCCCGCGGCATAGAGGTAGTGGAGGACTGCGCCCAGGCTCACTTCGCCGACTGCAACGGCGCGAAGGTCGGGTCGTTCGGCAAGGCTTCCGCTTTTTCATTCTATCCCAGCAAGAATCTCGGAGCCATAGGCGATGCGGGAATGGTGGTAACCGACTGTCCCGAGACCGCCGAAAAGCTTCGAGTACTTCGCAACCACGGCCAGACCGGCCGCTACGTTCATTCCATGTTCGGCGAGAACGGCAGGATGTCCGAAATACAGGCTGCCGCGCTTAATCACAAGATGAAGCACATTGACGATCGGACCGCCGCGCGCCAGCGTGTCGCCGCGCGCTACAAAAAGAGGCTTTCCGGAATCGAGGGGCTTTCGTTCCAGGCCGTTCCTCAGGGCAGGGGGCACGTGTACTACATGTTTGCCATCTGCCACGACCGCCGGGACGACATAGCCGCGGTTCTGAAGGAAATAGAGATCGGCTTCGCCTTCCAGGGCGTGAAGCCCCTGCATCTGCAGAAGGTTTTCGCCGGCCGCTACACCGAAGGCGACCTTCCGAACGTAGAGCGCGTCATGTCGCGAATGCTGTCGCTTCCCATCTTCCCCGAGATGACGGACGAGATGGTTGACGAGGTCTGCGAGGCGATAGAGTACGCAGTGGGTTAGGGTTGGCGGAATATAATGGAGCCTGAGAACTCTGCTTCCTGTCGATTCAGAACCGGTTGACCTTTTCAGAACAGGTTCGGATCCGAATCACAGAATGCTTCTTCCGGCAAAATATTCTTCAGTATGTCCTCGTTTACGGCTTCACCGAACACTTCCGCCAGTTTCCGGCGAGACAGCTTACCGATGTGATTCAGAACATCGGTTTTTGTTTCGTACTCTTCCTTGAGTTCGAAAGTGCTTTCCCTGACAGGCATGTCATCGGTAAGACATTTCAGTACCCCCGATCGCTGGAAGGCGTACATGCAGTGCTTGGCGAGTTCGTGCTTCACACCGTTGTCGGTAACCTCGACAAATTCTCGCACGCCGTTTTCGAAACTAAAAGGATTTCCGTTAAAAGTCGTGAGTACCGCTGCACAGTATTGAAGTGCGTTTCGCGGGGGTATCTTCAGGCTCGGCTGGCTTGCGCTGATGATGTCGCGATAATTCTGTTCGGAATGCAGGAAATCATCATCGAGGTCCTCGAGGAACTCCATGTCACGAGACCTGTTTGCACGGTGAGCGAGCACGTAGTCGCCGTTTTTGTTTTCCGCGACACATATTTTCTTGTTTCTGCATGCGTATTGCAGGAAGGTTTTGAATTTCGCGAATCCGAGGGTCTTCGGGTCGAATTTGCTGTTCACCGCGCGCAACCCTTCGGAAGCCGTGGACAAGCTGAGTCCCCTGCTGCTGAATAGCTTGCCGCGCACCTCTTCGTCGGACTGAAACCAGCTCAGAACTTCGCCCGCCTTGGCAAGAATGTCCGCTGCTTCACAAGAGGATGTCCCCTTTACGGTCTTTTTCATCCTCATAATACAGGGCGTCGTTATCTGGGGATCTGAATCGCCGTTGTAATCTTCTTCGTCGAGAATGGAAATGCCCTCTCCCGTATTTGTCCTGTGGACGAGTGCCATCATTCCATGAAGGTTGTTGGCTACACAGGTTCTTCTCGTTCTGCACAGGAAAAAAAGCAGTTGGTGGAGTTTTGAGAATCCGAATTTTCTTGGGTCAGAAGTTGGGGATGACAGAGCGGAATGCTTCGCCGATGATGGAAAGGCTCAACCCGTAAACCGAACTCAACTGGTCAATCGTTTCATCATCTGACTCGAACCAGTCCAAAGTCTCATGGAGTTTGCAGAGGAGATCTTCTGTTTCCGTCGAGTCTTCTAAGGTCACTTCTTCACGCATTTGTAATACACCCGGAGTAGTAATTTGCGTTTCGGCAGACAGGTTCAGGGTCGGGGTGTCGAACGGTTCTTCCACTTCTATGAACTCATCGCTGACAGCTTTCAGGGTGTCATTGATACAATTGGGGTATGCGCAAACAACGACCTTCTTGCCATACTCGTGCAGACGGTTGACAACCGAGGAAAAACCACCGTCTCCGGAGACGATTACAAAGCAGTCGAAAACGTTTGAACGGTTGGCTACATCAATCACATCAACTGCGAGCTGTATGTCCGCGGCGTTCTTCTTGTTGGAGTTCGAAAAGCTGAACATCTGTACGGGTATGATGCCGGACTCGATTATATCCGCGCGAAGTGCCCCGAGGCGCTGGTTGCTCCAATTGGCATATGCTCTCTGGTGGCATATTTCGCTAACCAGTCCGGACTCACGGATGTCATCAAGAATGGCGGGAAGCGACAAAGAGGATAACTCTGTGTTTGTGATGGCGTATCCCCTGATAAGGTTCTCAATATCCCAGAATACAGCGGTTTTGTATGGCAAGGCTCCCCCCTTGTGTTCTGTTCCCGATAAAACGGGTTTTCGCTTTCACTTTTGCCTGTTACCGGCTGAAGCTGTAACAGTTTTTACGGCAAGCTGAATAATGGCACTAACTCTATATTATGGCAGTTCGGTCAATGTTCAAGAAGAAGCGGAAATAAAAAAGGGGCGGCCCGGCGGCCGCCCCTTTTGCGTTCAGTACCACTCCTCGATGTCGCAGAAGACGGCGAACTCTCCGGAAGAGCAGATGCAAGCGTGGCCGGTCCGTTCGACCGTGCAGCATTCCGTCTCACACGACGACTCCTGCGCGAACGACTTTATGTCTGTCCGACCGGTGGTGTCGCTATGTTCGCCTTCCTCTTGGGCTCGGGAGTGTATCGACTTGAAAAGAGCGTTTTTTGCTTCATCGCTCATCTTGTCCTCCTTGTTCGGGTCAAAAACCGCTTCGGGGAAGGAGGAATCCCCGCTAAGTCAGGTTTCAGCTATCATCTTCGCAAAAATTCTTCACGAGCCTCAACACTATCTCAATGGTCGAGGCATCGGTAAGACAGTAGCACCGGAGGTTGCCCTTCTTTTCGCACTTCAGTATTCCCGCCTGGCGCAGCACTGTGAGGTGTTGCGACAGATTCGGCTGAGCGTACTGGAGAAGTTCGTTCATCTTGGAGACGCACTTTTCTCCGTCCTGCAGAGCCTCCACGATGCGAACCCTCTTGGGGCTGCTGAGCGCCTGAAAAAATCTCGCGGCCTTCTCTGTATTCGTTTCAGTCGTCATGTTCACTTCTCGCTTCTCCTTGCTGAAGGCAACACTCATCGGTTTATGCGCATATATGGGCAATATATTATTGCATACTGTATACTGTTGTCGAACCATCGGGCGCATCGAAAAATCGGTTTCGAGCGAAAATAGCCGCGGCAGACTTTTTCGAGGCGCCCCATCGGGACGAAGTTCGAAAAAACCGGAAGTGGCGTTTTCGCCCCTCGTCCTTATATATTGTATCATTAAGGCAAAGGAACACGAAAAAAACTCGTTCTCTGACAAGGAGGAACAAATGGAGAAGAACCTGCAAAAGAGTGCCGAACACATTCGCAAGCACAGAGATGTCCACATGGCCACCGTGGGGCTCGACAACAACCCCAACTGCCGTGTAATGTACACCGCCCGCATAGACGATGAGAACAACCTCTGGTTCGCGACTCACGCCGAGAGCGACAAGATGGCCGAACTGGCCCGGAATCCCACGTGCGTGATCACTTCTTGGGCCGACCACGAATACGTCCATCTCACGGGCGAAGTGCAGCGTGTGGATGACCCGAAGAAAAAAGAGGAACTCTGGGAGGACGAGTGGAACATGTACTTCCCGCGCGGCAAGGACGACCCCGCTTACGCGCTCGTTAAGGTCAATGTACGCAACGCCGAGTTCACCGCAATGCCCAAGAGCTGACCTCCTGCAACCTCTCTCCTCGCACCTTCGACGGGCCGCCTCACGCGGCCCGTCTTTTTTATGCAGCCTGCGTTCGTTCGCGAAGGCTCAAAACTTCCAGTAAGCATAAGTGCGATAAACTATATAGGGTACAGGTCATTTGTTCGTTCACGTGGCCGGAGCTCCCTGTGCGTCTCGATGCTTGAAAGGTGGTGGAGCCGTGGCAAAAGGCAAGAGAACTCTTCTCTATGTACTGCTCGGAATTGTTCTGTTCTTCGTACTCGCATTCGGTGTCGTGTTGTTCATGGGATGGCGCTGGTACTCCTCGCATCGGGATGCTGCACAGGAACAGGTGGCAAAGGTCGAGGCCGCCGGCGAAAGTTTGGAGATAACTCACTATGTCCCCGAAACTCTTCCTCCCGAACAGAACGGAGCCGACGAGTTGCAGCAGGCCATGGATCTGCTCCGCGCTGCCCAGGTCTCCGTTGCGTATGAACTCGCGGAAGTTAACTGTGAACCTGGAGAAGAGCACGAAGAAGGGGTGGTTTTTACAGATATTGATGGTGCCGACTCCACTCAGCGTGTAGCGAATCTGATTCAGGAATGCGAAAATCAAGGAGTATTCGAAAAGCTTGAGAATGCTCTGGCGACAGACGGAATAGTCTTCGACCTGGACTATTCCAATCCCGTCGCCATGAAAATGTCCCACCTCACACACCTGCGTGAGTTCTCCCGCCTGCTCGCCGCGGATGCGAGGCTCGCCGCCGCACAAGGCGACCCAGCCCGCTATGGAAAGCGCGTTCGCCAGGGTTTTGAGCTTATTTCGAAAGTTCAGGACGAACCGACGCTTATCAGTTGCCTTGTGTCCCTTGCGATGAGCAATATTGCGGTTTCCGCGGTTGAACTGGATGGACGGACGTTCGAGACCGGCCTTTCTCAGCTTGACGACGGGCAACTGGAAGCTGTGCAAAAGGTCGTGGGCGCGCTTGATTTGAAGGCCATGTTCGAAAGGGCGATGCTTTCCGAACGGTGTTTCGGAAACTTCATCTTCGACAAGATGCTCACCGACCCGGACTACCTAAATGAGATAGCTGGTGACATGCGCCAAGCCCGTTCGCATATTCCCTCGTTCCTGATGAAGTTCTTGTTGTCAGCCGACCGCGAATACTATCTCGAAAAAATGGCGCACTACGTGGAGCTTGCAGAGAAACCGTACTACGAGGTGCGCGAACAGCTCGAAGGCGCGGATGCGCAAGACCGTCCGAAATTCGCATTTATCTCGGCTCTCGTGCTTCCGGCACTGTCAAACGCATTCACTCGCAGCACCGAGTGTCTTGCACGTCTGCGCTGCACGAACATCGCCCTCGAACTGCTAAAAGCTTCCAACCGCTCGAGGCTCGGTTCGACGGAGGACCTGCTCGACCTCACAGGTTTCGAAGAGGAACGGCTAACCGACCCCTTCACCGGCGAACGCTTGAAGGCTGTTCTGCGCAAAGCTGATGACGGCGGTGCTTTGCTTGTGGTTTACAGCGTCGGAGAGAATGCGAGCGACGACGGAGGCGACTTGACAAAGAGGGAGACGAGCCCCACTCCCGATATCGGTATCGAGTTGGCGGTAGGGAAGTGAAGAAGGGCGAGTAGGATGAGCATGGCAAACGGCAGGGGATTCAGGCCAAAGCGAGTATCTGAGCTCGGGCGCATGAACACAAAGGGATAAGACCATGATGACCAGGGCCGTAAAAAAGACTTTCAGAGCAGTGTGGCTTGTGCTGAGATGGTCTTTTCGCAAGGCAAAGTTCTGTTGCTCTATTCGTCCTTGCGTGGGCTGTTCACCTTATCGCATTGTCGTTGGGTTCTGGCCGCGGTGAATCAGGCCCTGCTGGGCTATGAGCACATGCAGATCGAAAAGAGTGGTGCAAGCATGGTCTATGCGGATTACTTCCCGGAATCGGTTCCGCCCGATAAAAACGGCATGGTCGAGCTTTTCGCGACTATGGACGAACTTTATCCGCGAATAGAGGAAACTCACGGAGAGTTAGAACCCCTCCCGGATGTTTCTGAGCACCCTGACGAATGGAGCGACGAGCAGCTCAACAAAGTGCTGACAATGCACAAAGCATGCGCTGAAGAGGGACTGTTCGAGCGTTTTGACGATGCTTTCGAACGACCTTACCTTGTTATTGACCATTCTCTTTGGAAGGAAAAGGAGCCGGTTCGTTACAAGCGTTACTTGAAACTGGTAGTAAGTCTTCGAGATGACGATGAAAGTGCAGAGATTGAGCACGGAGCTGTCGATGAAGATGGAGAACCGGTGACTACTATGGTACCAATTGACTCAGAAGAGGCTGCACCTTTTGTTGAGGATGCAATGAAGGGAAGGCCTGGATTTCCTGATCCACCAGAACACTCATTACCAGATTCATCTCATAGCACCGGATATCCAGAGGAAGGATGGAGGAATGGATAGGAGAATTGCCTTGCGTTTGTTCTTCACGTGTAGTCTTGTGCTGCTTTGTGCTTGTTCATGTAAGTCTACTGCCGAAGTCGACAACCAGAAGAAGTATGATTGCCGATATTACTCAGGAACTGTTGAAGTATCCAATAGCATCGTTGTGGAGAGCGGCGCTCTTGTCTACATTGATGAAGGCTCGGAGATGAGTTTTACGAATGGTGCTGTTATTGATGTTAGGCGAGGAGGGCTTTTACGGATTATGGGAACTGCGGATAATCCAGTGGAGTTTTCAGCTGAGGAGGGCGACAGAATCTCTGGAGGGATTGTAGCTGAAAGCTCAGATGTGATAGTGCGCCACGCAAGGTTTACCTACTGTGGCGTTCGGTTTCTGAGCAGGGATACGATAGAGAGGTCTGCGGTTATCTATGGACGTTACAGCTCCGTGAAGTTGTTCAGCGTGGAGTTCATCAAGAGCAGTGTGGATACAGTTATCCAGTTAGTGACATCTCGTGAGAGCGTAATCGAAGATGTTGAGATCCGAAATGCAGATGTCGAAGACTCAGTCTTGAGGCTTGAGGGGGCTCTCAACGTCTACAACAACGAGAACACAGTATCAAATCTCAAGCTCGCAGGTAATGTGACCGCTCGGTCTCGTGCGGTAGCATCGGTGATTCTCGGTTACGATGAAGCTTCGTTTGTAAGGCTCGATACAACTGACCTCAATTCTCCGCTTGGTTTGATATGCTCTTCTCTGCTGCAATCTCATGTTAGGGGGATAGCGGTTTGCGCTGTTGAGTTCAGTGACAGTCACTTTGAGAACTGCGATGTTGTGTTCAATAGTGCAACATCATGTGTCTTTACAGATTGCAGCTTTGGTGACGAGACAATGGCTCCTCCTGGCTATGAGTATGCAAGGATGCGGGGAAGCGGAAACATAGTTTTCCTAACCTCTGACAGATACTTGCCTGATGTTGACGGGCTGTTTGGACTTGGAGAATGGTACGTGAAGTCAAATGACTCAAAGTTCGTTGAGAAATGCCGCAAGCGCATTATGAGCAGCCGTGGTGAAAAGGGCGAGCCCCAAGCTCCCGGACGCTACTTCATTGACAAGATTCATGACGGGCTATATAGGATATCATTGTAGTATCAACGTCATTCTCGCGAGCTTAGCCTGCCCCCCGTTCTTTGGCTCAGCTGTTGGGCAGCTCGAAAATGACAGACAGTTATTCTGCAAACGGCTGCGGCTTCGCTACCCTTCGCCTGCACTGCGGAAACGTCAGGTAAACTCAGGAGTAGAGGCTCTTCCACCTTATTCGGAGGGAGATTTCTGTCCAGACGAAGGGGACAGGTTAACTCTTCGGTTGATTGCCACTCCATTCGTTGTATACTCTGGTAGTGGATACGCCAATTTTTCGAGGGGGCCTCAAAGAGGTGACAAAGCAAGAATACGAAACCGCAAAGCAGCAAGCGGGGGACTTGCAAAGCAATCCTTCCCGATAACGGCTGGTACCCTGGCTTTTCTGAAACCTTGGATATTTACAGGACGAAAGTGAGGAACGAGAAATGAAACTCATGTACATGATCGTGCTTCTCGGTTTGTGTCTTCTTCTTCAATCGTGTTCGCCATCCTGACGATGCATCATACGCCTTTCGTTGTTCACAAACACAGTAATACGGCGTTTGTCTACAGTGAATCCCATGGTTCGGTCTCAATTGACATCTGGAGACGTCGTCATCGACTGTAGCATCTCACAAGAAGCTTCATTCTGTTGTCATCACCAAATGAGAGTTCTTTTTATTCCATGCGCCGGCTACAAAGATAGCATCTACCTGTCACATTCAGGAAGAACAATGCTCTGTCAACGCCGTAGGCGAGAGAAGCATTGTTTCAGAAAGAAGCTACGATAGTTTCCCTGTGGCCATCCGATCCTGAAGGTACATGTGTTGCCTTGTATGATGATACGGGATGTTTGCTGTCCCTGAAGAACGGTCAAGAGATCGCCTCATTGGGGGAGTGGAAATGGTCTGGAGCATACCTGCACAAAGATCTGTCGCCACTCTGGGAAGGCTCAAACCTCGAGATATGGAATCGACGTACAGGGTCTGTTGAGCAAGTAGTTCTGGAAAGCAAAATATACGCCGTTGATATACAGTCTGAGATGTTAGCAGTTATTTGCCTTCTCCATCTCTATACCTATCATTTAGATCGAACGAACTCTTTTCAGGAGACGAGAAGGCTCGAACTGTACCCTTCTTTCACAGGGTCTCGTTTGCATATTGTGAACGCTAACACACTTGTTGGGGGCTTCGGTTTTTCTGATCCAACAGTGTTTGACCTGTCAGATGCAAATGATGGCTTCTTGGAGTTAGATATTCGAGAATCTGCTCCTTCTGGGCCAGTCCTGTTTCCATTTGACGATAGTTTCATTGGAGCTGTCAACCCATCTCAAAGCAGTGAGTATGAACTGATTCGTATTCCCTACAAGGAACTTCTGAAGCAGCGACGCAGAGAATGAGCTCGAGTCGGAACGGTGCCGTCATGAAACTTGCAGTTAACTGCAAGCGAGCTATAACCTGGCTCGTCAGCATGAATAAATGGACACAGGAAACGGTACCATAACGAACTACAGCTACAACGGCCTCGGTCGTATTACAGCGGCGAACGGTTCGCCTTATACCTACGACAACAACGGCAACTTGCTGACCAAGGGTTCTGAGACGTTCACCTACGACTGGAAGAACAATCTGGTGAGATATCAGAATTCGACAACGGTAGAAGATGTCTGGTTAGGCTATGATATCGGCAACACGCTTGTAGCGAAAGGCTGGACCGAAGAGGGCGGAGTGACGAGTTCAAGCAGCCGCAGCAAGCTTGTCCGCGGCAAGCAGGCTGTGCTTGACGGAATGCCTGTGTTCTCCCGCACAACGTCCACCCGCACGACAAACTGTTTCGCGGACCTGAACAACGCGTACGAACGGTTCTACATCAAGAGCTACAACACGTCGTCCATGTACAACCTGATGTACGAGGACACCTCCCAGAGTACTTTCACGATGCTGCGCTACATGCCACAGTGGCGGACTCATAGCACGGCTCAGGAAATCAGGAAAAATTTCAGTCGCTTCGAAGTTCTTCGAGGTTCTCGAACATGCCCCGTTTGTGAAGGTGGTAGTATAGAGGTGTGAACATACCCGTGGGGTCGGGTTCGGATGTTTTCAGTATCTGCAGGGCTTTTTCGTACTGCCGCAGGTCGAGGAAGTGAAGCCCCAAGTAAAGTCTGAGCGCGTTGTCGTCTCGCAGTTTGAGCGCGTTTTCGAGCGCTTTGGCCGAGGAAACGAGGTCTTCCCTTTCCAGCGCGACCTCGCTTACGGTTGTCCATTGTTCAGCGATCAATATGTCCTTCTGCAAATAGAGCGATGCCGCTCCCGCGAGTATGAACAGCAAGACTACTCCTGTCAGCATGATTACTCGCCGCTTCAACCGCCGCGAAAGAGAGAGATGAAACTTTTTATCTCCAGCGCATTTGTGCAGCAGGGCAGAGCGTTCGTCCAGACCGTAGTGAGTGAAGGAGAATCGCCGTTTGCGCTTGGAAACGTATGTCCCGAGTGCTCTGAGTGACGCGGCCAACAGCATAGGCTCGCCCAGCAAAAGCCCTCCGTCAATGTCAGCCTGCCTTTCCAGTGTTCGGTAAAACGGACCGAAGACTACGAGCACATACAGCGCGGTTGTAAGAACAGCGCAGAGCACGATCAGGTAGTCGTTCATGACATTTTCAAACATTCCGAAGAGGAAAAGTGAACACATCAGCCCCACACCTCCGAGTACGAGCAGGTGAAAGTGCTTTCTTCGGATGTGTGTGTATTCGTGGGCGAAAACCGCCAAAACCAACGGGGGTTGGAAGTATTTCAGCATGGCGTCGGTCACCAGCACGTACCGTGCGAACGGCACAAAGCCCGTGACCAGGGCGTTCGGCATTCTCATTTGGGTGTTCCAGACCAGAATCCGCCGGAATTTCACGTTTCCCTTCTCAGCGAGGTCGAGCAGCATGTCCTTCAGTTCCCCGTCTTTGAGCGGCCGGGTGGGAAGGATGTGGGCCAGCAGAACCGGAAACTCGAAAAGAATTACCACCGTGACGCACAGGAAGAGCGACAGCAGTATCCATGGATTGTCGCAGAGGTATTGGAGAGCTGACATGGGCAGCCGTGCATAGCCTTCGCCCAGAAGTTCGGAGACGAGAACGAAGCTCAGCGGCGCGGCGAGGAAACGAAGGGTGATGCCGGCGGAGGCCCGGTATTTCTTAGCAATTGCTACGTGGTAATAGGGAAGGTATGCGCTGGCCCACAGCAGTCCCAGCATAAAGATGTCAATGAGCGAGGGCAGCCCCCAGACGCGGTAGGGCAGATGCAGCAGCAGGCAGATGTCCTTTGGAAGCGCGTAGGCGTAGTCGAAGAGAACTGCGAGAAGCACTGGCAGCACGAAAGCCGTTATAGCTGCGTGGCGCCTGGTTCTGCCGTGGCGTAAAAACACGGTCACCAGGGCGTAGAGGCTCGCGCAGGCGGCAAGGAACATCAGCGCGGATTCCCACAGGGGCATAATAGAAAACTGCCCCTCAACCAAGTTGAGGAGCAGTATTGCTCCGACTACTTTTAAAAGCTGGAAGAGCATGTCGTGGCTACTCGCCGACCACCTTCACAGTGCAGTAAACGGGCATGTTGTAACCGTCCGGTTTGCAGACGAGCATCTTGAAGCTCTTGCCCACCTGTTCATATTCGCTGATTGCGCCCTTCAGGGAGGGGAGGTCGGGCGTGAAGGTCTCGCCAACCTTGATTATCACCGAACCTGCGGGGATGATGTTCATTGCGAACTGTCCGCCGGGAGTGACCTCGGCGAGATAGACGCCGTTGAAACGGTTGAGTATGTAGGTGCGCAACCGCAATGAATCGGAGAACTCGTTGGCCTTGAAGCCGAAGAAGGTGTTTTCGTAATCGGTATCGGAGAAATACGTGGCGGGCCGGGGCTCGACGGTGATTTCCTTGTCCTTGTCCATCCAACTGTTGTCCTGCGGGTTGTAACGCAGGTATTTGACCTTGACGGTTTCGCCCGCGGTGAACGATGCGAACAGTGCGGGGATATCGGCATATTCGTTTTCGATGCGGTAGTTGTTAATCGATACAGATTAAGCCCATGACCTTAAAGCGGTTGCTCGCCGCAGGAGAGTTTGCCAGCATTCCGCCGATGAAGACTCCGTAGTCTTCTCTGGTCTGACACCGCGGTAGTACTTGGTGGTAGTGGGTGTGTTGACGGAGTAAGTTATGCCGAACCATCCGGGTTTTTCCGAGGGCTCAAGGTGGACCTTCTGGCCCGACTTCTTGCGGAACAGGTCCTGTATGCGCTGTGCCACGAACCAGTTTTCGAATATGATGCCGACCTCTTCGTTCTCGACCGACTCGAAGCGCATCATACCAATCAGGCTGCCGTCCAGGGAGTATGCCAGCGCGCCGGACGCGCCCTGTAGAGCGGGTGCGCTGACAGCGGACTGCCCGTTGCAGCATCCTGCCGTTGTCCCTGCGGGAACGGCCGGAGATGTAGGTCACCTTAGAAGTTCGGATGGCCGGGCGCAGGCCGAGAACCTGGGGAAGGACATAGACCACGTAGGCCATGTCGCCCACTTCGAGGTTCTTGCCACCGGTGAAATCCACCGGCTTGGCATCTTCGTAAGGCTTGTTGATCTTGATGATAGCGAAGCGGTTCTCAACGTCTGTCTTTACGAGCGACGCGGTGACAACTCCGGTAGGCAGGAACACGCTGAAGCTGGGGTTGGATGCGGATGTCGTCCACAGCGAGCCCTGTACGAGCAGGTGAGAGGTGGTGTCGCCATCAACCTCGATGAACACGCCGGGTCCGAACGAGTGTTGCATGTTGCCGCCAACCGACCGCGACATAGAGATGCCGACGATGGAGTTCGACGCGTTTTTCAGAACGTTTTCGGCGTCAACTCTTTCGCCCTCTCCCCATGCGAATGTGAGCGAGAACAGCAGAAGTGCTAACGTTGCTAATATCGTTGCCTTGCGCATAACGAGGCTCCGTTATTCGAATTTGACACGAACGAAGGCCGTGTTGATGCAGCCCTGTTCGTCTTGCTTGTTGAACCGCACAAAGAACGTGGCGAACCCGTGGTCGTCCCGAGCCTCCTTAACGGCGGCCTCGAACTCCTTGACGTTCGCGATCTCCTTGCCCTCTACCTTCTTTATGAGCATGCCGTTCCTCGGATTATAGTTGACTCCGAGCGTGTTGCCTACGGCGACCATGAAAGGCTTGTTGTCGTACCAACTGTAAACGTAGATGCCCGTCTCGGTGATGGGAAGGCCGAACCGAATTCGCATGTCGTGCGTTAGGTTGGCGACGGTGAGGCCGGTATCCGGAAGCTCGTAGCGCTCAGCCTCCATGATCGTCTCGGGGCTTTCTTCAAGCTTGACCTTCAGCTCGATGCGCTCGCCGTCGCGGTAAACCGAAAGCATGACCTCTGTGTTGGGTCTGAAGTTCTGAGAGAAGTAGCCGCCCAGGTTGACGGCATCGGCTCCGGCGAGGGGCAGGCCGTTGATAGCGTAAACCACGTCAAGCGACTTCAAACCGGCCTTGTCGGCAGGTGAGTCGGGGATGATGTCCTCGATAATCGAGCCCTGCAGGTTGCCGGGATATCCGAGCTTCTTGCGCCATTCCGGGGTGAGTTCCTTCGTGAATGCTCCGAACCAGCAGCGGCGAAGGCTTGTGTCACGCGGGTCCATAGCAAGAGAAATAGCGCTTCGCGCGTACTTGCAGGGGTACAGGATAAGGGTGTTCGTATCGTCGCCTCGAGCAACGTTCAAAAAGCCGACTACATTCTTCTTCTCGGAGATAACGGGCGCACCGACATATGTGGGGTTATCGAGACTGGGGAGAATGAGGTCGGTGGTGTAAACGGTTCCGGCCGGAAGCTCGACGGCTGAGGTAATGTGGCAGGGGGCGACTCTGGGGCGGAACTTGCCCGAAGGCGGCAGAACGGACATGACGTACAGCTTCTGACCGGGCTTGAGTTCCTCGTCGTTCGAAAAGCCCATTGGGGATGAGCTGCCAGTTACGATCTCCACCAGTGCGACGTTGGCTCTAAGGTTCATTGCGTTGAGACGTGCCCTGCTGCGGACATTGCCGGACTGAACGCGGTAGGTAGTGTTCTCCACCGGGTCTTCGGGGAACAGCGCCGCAGAGCAGAGAACGCGGTTGTCGGAGATGCGGATGCCGGGAGTCCAGATGACCTCGACCGTCTCCTCGCCGTCATCGTCCTCGGTCGTCCGGGTGATCTCTACGCCTGCGACATAGTCCTTGTACTTCTCGAAGACCTCGGCCTGAAGAACGTCGCGCTGTGCTGTTTCCTCTTCTGCGCGTACACTGCCACTGCCGAAGTATGCGTACAGGGCGGTCATTGCGATGAGCATTACTGCCAGTGACCTTCTCATCTGTCACCTCAAATAGCTTGTTATAGCGAAAGCAAAGCTGCAGTTCGCCGTCTCGGACATGTTCTGCCGCAGACGGCTGAAAACGCAGTCAGCGGTCATTTTCCAAACCGTTAAATAGTACCGTCCGGTATCGCATGGTCAAGGAAATTAAAGCAGTTCAAAGGAGCTTGGCAAGTATTCCAAGCGCGCTTTCGAACATCGCTTTATCCTTGAAAAGCCCAATACGAAGCTTGCCTTTGAAGCCGAAGAACGATGCCGGTATGACGAAAAGCTCATGTTCGAAGGCCGTCTCGGCGAATGCGATGTCGTCTGCTCCCTCTCCGAGCGACACGAGGCATACGGGCGAACCATCACTGTATTGCAACTCGAGATTGTGAGTTGCGCAGAACTTCCGCATGAGTACAAGGTTCGCCTCGATGAGAGAACGGTCGGCAGCGACCAGTGCATCCAGATGAGGCGCGAGTGCGCAGGCGATTTCCATGCTCGGAGAGGAATTGTGTCCCGTGAACAGCAAAAAGTAACGGCGACAGACTTTTACGACCTCCGCAGTACCGGCAAGCCAGCCCGTGGTGAGTTCGCTGAGACCGTAAACCTTGGTGAGGCTCGAAGTGACGAGGAAGCGGTCGCCGACCTTGAGCGCGGTGCGTTCGTGCCAGTCGGGATGAAACTCGATGTAAACTTCGTCCACCACGCAAAGTGCGTCGTGTTCGGCGAGCATTTCGTGGAGTTTATCGAGCAGGTCGGTGCCGAAAAATACTCCGGTAGGATTGTGCGGGTTGGTGAGCACCACGAGCTTCGCCCCGTCTTCGAGCAGGTTGCGCAACTGTTCGAGGTCAGGGAGGTGGCCGTTTGCGGGAGAACGGTCGAAGAACCTGACCTTGCGCCCGCAGCTTTTGGCGACCGTGGGCAGGGGGTCGTAAACGGGCCGCTCGATCGCGACGGTTCCCCGCGGCGGACACAGGGCATTGATGGCCACGAAGTTCGCGCCGGTGGTGCCGGGAACGCACATCAGTTCCTTGCCCGACGACGAACCGTAACGGTCGAGGAACACCCGCGAGAAGCGATTCTCGGATTTTCTGAACGCGTGGTCGAACAGCTTTGCGCCTTTCAGAAGATGTGCGAACTCCTCCCACTTTCTCTCGGCCCTTCCGGATGAGGCAAGGTCATAGCGCGCCTTACCGAAGCGAGTCAGGAAGTATTCAACGTACGGGGGAGTTGTGAAGTTTTCGGGCCTCAAAGGTGAGCCTCGATCTTGTTAATCCTTTCGCACAGGTCCGCTATGTGTGCGCGGGAATCCAGAGGGAACGCCGAGAAAGAGGGCTTGAGCGGAGCGATGGAAACGCAGCCGTTCTTGATGGCTATGGCGTCGGTGTCGGGCAGAAGGTCGTTGGTCTCGTATTCGCCGCGCAGCCAGCAGAAACCGAGCTCTCCACCCACCTCGTTCTCGTACCAGTAGCGGTAGGCGGCCTTGCCGTGCTTGGTTACGAGCAACGGAGGGTTTTCGGCGTTGGGGATGTTCACGTTAAGCGAGATACTTGCCGGCTCCGGACCAGTTCGCGGCGAGGTCTATCAGGTGCGGCAAGAGCTTGAGTGCGTTACGGCTGCTTTTTTCCATCGGATGTTGAAGAGATACCGCCAGGGAAGGCACGTGTACGAACAGCCCTTCCAGTGCCGCGGCCACTGTGCCCGAGTAGAACACGTCGTAGCCGACGTTTAGCCCTTCGTTGCAGCCGCTGATGAGAAGGTTGGGTGGCCAGGGAACGAGCTTGCCGAGCCCCAGCTTGGCGCAGTCCACCGGCGAGCCGTCACAGGAATATGCTCCTGATACACCGTTGAAGTTGGCCTCGCGGTAGGAGATGGGCCTTCTCAATGTAAGGGAAGCTGAGGTTGCGCTCTGCTGGCGGTCGGGAGCGATGATGAAAACATCGTGTCCCTTCGCACCTGCGAGAGCTACGGACAGGCCAACAGCATCGATGCCGTCGTCGTTGGTCAGCAGGATGTTCATTGTGCCAACTCGTCCATGAAAAATGGCGGCCGGTGCTCAAAGAGAACACCGGCCTTGAAGTTCGATATTTTCAGCAATGAAGCGAGCGTTCGAACTCGAACGGGTGAGGCATGCCCTTGATGGGCTGTACCTCTTTTTGGAAAAGGTGTTCGCAGTAGCTGTTGATCATGTCGGCGGAGAACACGCCCTCTCGCAGGAGGAACTCGTGGTCTTCGCGCAGCGCCTGAATCGCCTCCGAAAGGTCGGTCGGCAGCGAGTGAATCTTGTCGCGTTCCTCTTTCGGCAGCTTGAACACGTCCACGTCGAACGGGCCGTAACCGTGCTCGCGCGGGTCGAACTTGTTGACTATGCCGTCAATTCCGGCCATGAGCTGTGCCGCCATTGCGAGGTACGGGTTGCAACTCGCGTCCGGAGGACGGAATTCCATGCGCTTGGACTCGGGAGTCGTGGCGTATTTCGGAACACGAACGGCCGCGCTGCGGTTGCCGAGAGAGAAGAAGGATTTTACAGGTGCCTCGAAACCGGGGACGAGCCTCCTGTAGCTGTTGGTGGAGGGATTTGTGAAGGCCAGAAGTGCCGGGCCATGCTTGAGCAGGCCGCCTATGTAGTAAAGAGCAAGGTCTGACAGGTCGGCGTAGTTCTTCTGCTCGTAATCCCAGAACAACGGCTTATCTCCGTTGAACAGGTGCTGGTGGAAGTGCATTCCCGAGCCCGCTACGTTGTACATCGGCTTGGGCATGAAGGTGGCCAGCAGTCCTCTCGAGGCGGCGACATTCCGGGTGAGGTACTTCAGGTACAGGACAGCGTCTCCCGCCTTTACGGTATTGAGGAACTCGATTTCGATTTCGCACTGGCCGGGGCCGCCGACCTCGTGGTGATGATAGTGGACGTCAATTCCGGCGTCCTCGCCGAACTCGCATATCTCGCTGCGAAGGTCGAACAGCCTGTCCATCGGTGTGGTCTGGTGATAGCCGCCCTGCTTCAGCGGGTATTCGCCGAAACCGGTGTCCTTATCGGCGGCGTCGAGATGACGGTGCCAGAATCCCTCGGGCGATTCGATATGAAATCCACACTTGTTAACACTGTTTTCATACAGAACGCGGTCGAATACGTAGAATTCAAACTCGGGACTCCAGGAAGCGGAGTCTCCGATGCCGAGTGAAGACAGTGCCTTCTCCGCCTTGGCGGCAATACCGCGAGGGTCGCGAACAAAGGGCTCGCGCGTGTCGGCTTCGGCGACCGTGCAGATAACCGAAAGAGTGGGAAACTCTGCAAAGGGGTCGCGCACCACGGTTTCAACGTCCGGAAGCAGGACCATGTCGCCCGCTTCGGTGGTTTTGAACCCGGGGATGCTGGAACCGTCAAACGGTTCGCCCATTGTGAACAACTCGTCGTTCACCTTCGAGGCGGGAATGGTAAGCGTGTGCCAGTGGCCGTAGAGGTCCACGAATCGCAACGCGACCATTCGGATGTTCTGCTCTTTAACGAAGTTCATGAAGTCAGACGGGGTTTCCATTCGGCCCTCCTTCTGATATAATCTCGACAACGTTCTGAAATTTGTATGCCCTTTCCTGCGAGCGTCAACAAAAACCATGGATATCCAACGCTTTACAACTCAGCTTGCCGAAGATGCCGCCGCTCTTGCCATGAGCATGTTCGGCAAGGTTCAGCCAGAAATAAAACACGATCAATCCATCGTTACCGAAGCCGACAGAGCCGTAGAGGAATTCATCCGCGACAGGGTTTTCCAAAACTTCCCGGACTCGGCGTTCATTTGCGAGGAGGGTACCTCGCAACCGAACGGTGACCCCATGTGGTGGTGGACCCCATAGACGGAAGCGACATGTTCGCCGTCGGTGCTCCGACCTGGTGCGTCTCCATCGCTGTGTTCAAAGGCGGCGAGCCCAGCGCGGTGGCGGTCGCTTCACCTGCGACCTGCGAGACCTTCCACCTGAGAGGCGACACTCTGTACGCCAACAGCACTCCCGTGAAGCCCCGGTCGTTCGCCGATCGCAAGACCACCCTGCTGTTCACGCCCTCCAGTCTGCACGGGGACTACCGTGCCGAAAGCTATCGCGGCAAGACCCGCAACCTGGGTTCGGCCTGTCTGCACATATGTTACGTGGCCGCAGGCAGGGGGGATGCATATGTCACCCGCAGCTATCCGTGGGATATTGCTCCAGCATTCGTAATAATGCCGAAGGTGAACGGCACCATAACCGACCTGACCTGCAAGAATTTCGAATGGGGCGACGCGATTAAAACGCCTTCTGCCCCGACTCCCGGGCCACTTTTGTTCTCATCCTGCAAGAGGAGTGCTCAGTTTTTCTGCAACCATCTTTCATATTTGAAAGGGCGCGAAAGCTGATGGACAGGTCACAGTTCAAACCGGTCTCAGAAGGTCTCGATTCCGTAATCAACGGCGTTTCGAAAATGACCGATGTGCTCCGTCTCGCATTCGACAAGGACATGAACCTTGTCTCCGTGAACGGCAGCGACCCGTCAAATCTCTCACCTCGGAAGATGGACACGATTAGGCCCCTGCTTGCTCTCATCCGCTCGGGATCGGAGACCTTTCTCGGCTCCTCTCTGCGCGGGCGTACTCAGAAGCGCACGATTATACGCCACCAGACCGTTCGATCCAAGGAAGTCTATATTATGCTGGGAGCTTTGACAGGTCATTCCTCGCGCACGGCGATTGAAATCTCGCTCATCGAGATCGGGAAGGTCGCTCTGAACGCATTTCTGAAGGAGCAAGAGGTCACTTTTTCCAGCGCTTTGTCCTTGCTCACCCGAATTCTCAGCGAGGACGAGGAGCTCTCCGAGGAAGATAAGCTGGAAAAGAGGCTCGTGGAAGTCTTTGACGAGTTACTGAATGTATCCGCGGTGGAAGGGGTATATATCCGGGGCGGGCTGAACGTTCCGCAGATCGAAAGGTGGAGTTTCACCCCTCCCGCAAGGCTGTATAAGCTGCTGTCCGAAACGGCCGAAGAGTATAAGGGCGAGGGCACTATGGTGCGTGCGCTGAAGTACACCGTATGGCGTTCGGACAGGCTCAGGCGGCTGCGCTGCGCGATGGCGGATATCGGCAGAGGCGCACAGATCTGTGTAGTTTACGCCTCAACTGTTTGTTCCTCCAGCATTAACTATTTCGTCACGGATGCAGCCCGTATGATTTCTCTGCTTTTCGAAAGGGCGGAGAGGTTCGATGACCTGAAGGCCGAGAGGGCTTCCGTGTCTCAGTTGCTGTCGTTCCTCCCCGCGCATGCCACGATTATGAGCCAGAAGGGCGACACCTTTGAGAGGATACCGATCACCCCTAAGTTCCCGGTCTTTGCCGACAGGCTCGACACCTCGGTAATCGAGGGGCTGGAGGAGGAGAGCGAGCAAATCTGTCGGAAGGTGATCGAACAACGTCACATGGAACGAAAGGTCTATGACATTCCGGGAGGAGAGAAGCTGCACGCGTACTTCGCGCTTTTCGACAGCAGCAACAGGTCTGAACGAAGGGTCATAAGGCTCCTCGTTGACAAGTCCGGCTACTCCGACCTCTTTCGCGATGTCGAGTTCCTTGCCGACCTCGTCAACAGCTCTTCCGACGGCATCATGGTCATTGATTCCGAGCTTCGAATACTTTTCGCCAACTCGACAGCGCGAGAAATGCTCAACCTCGGGTTCACTGAGTTCGAAAACGAAAAAGTGTTCGTTAACAGTGTTTTCGAGCCTACCGAAGGCTGGCTGAGCTACCTTAGCTGGGCACGCGATAGCTCCCGAAAGGGAACTTCGCTTTCCTGCTCCCACGACAGCGAGGTGCGTTACCGCGGAATGCTGCTCGATGTCAGGTGTTCGACCATTCATAGCTCGGCGCGGGACCGCTTTTTGCTTTCGATGAGTGACATCACCGAACGGCGCAGGGAACTGGACGAACTGAAACAGGCAAAGCTCGTGTTCGACAGGATCGATGACGCAGTGCTCTACGTGGACATGGACGGAGTTCTGACGCAGTTCAACGCCGGTGCCTCGACAATGCTGGGGTTGCAAAGCTCCGACCAGGGCCGCGGTCTTACTGAATTGATGAAAGTGCGCGGCGAGAATGGCGAGGACTTCGCGACTCTCCGCGAGAAGGCCGCCGCCCAGAGCTTTTTCAATTGCAGGGGAACGGTCAATATCCCGGGATTCTTTTACAAGCACGCCTTCATTCGCATTACGAGCGTCGAGGACTTAGGCGAGAAATCGCGGAAATTTGTGCTTATCATCTCCGACGAAACGGAATCCGTGCGCGACAGGAAGCGCCTGAAGGCCATCGCACAGGTAATCGAACACATCACAAGTCGTGGCATGCACAAAAGAAGGCTCCCCAGCATCGTGGAGAACCTTCGAAAGCAACTGGGGCTCGTAAGGGCCGTACTCGTCATCACCTCCTACATGAACCGCGATGGAGTCGAGGTCTTTCCTAAATCGCTGCCGATGTTTCTCGCCAAAAAGGCTCAGGCGAACTCCAGCCGAATCCTCGCACCTTTCTTCGCCGGTGAGTCCGTTCTTTCCGGGCCGAAGGCGAGGAGCCTGTACACCTTGCTGTTCAACTCGAAAGAGACCTTTGTCGCTCCGGCTGACTGGATAGTGCGCCTGCGACGGTCTGGCTCGGACATAGGGCTGCTGATGCTGTGGGAAAGCGAGTCAACGATAGCGAATGCGCCTTTCAACAGGATATCGCTCAAGACCATTGGGGCGGAGTTCGCGGCTTTCCTCGAACAGATGCTGCTGTTCGAGCAGGAGAAGAGGCTGAGAAGGCTCGCTGTCAACGTGCTGCAGAAGACGGTTTCGGTGCTCTTCGTTTTCGATGAGATCGGTCGTATCCGCTTTTGCAACAGCAAGTTCCACGATTTCTTCGGTTCTCCTGTCCGGCGCAACGTCATGCGTGACGAGATACTTCAGCCCCCCGGAATGCTTGTGCAGAGCGGCATATGGAAGGAGATACTCACTTCTGCTGAAGTTTCGTTCTCGTCTCGCGTGCTTGTCAAGGGCGGAATGCGCGAAGAGTTCCGCTGGACTGTCTCGCGATTCGCATCCTCCGAGAAGGAGTTCAGCCGTTCGGGCCTTTTCGTGGCGACCGGGGAGGATCTTTCTCACGTGCGCAAGCTCGCGTCCGAGCAGGATACGACAGGGTTGGCGTCGGCTTCCTCGGAGGCGGCCCGTGAAGCAGGGCATTTTATCAACAACTCGCTTATGAAGATGGCTTTCAGTACCCTGAAGCTCAGAAAGGAAGATGTGGACGCAGAACGGCATCTGTCCGACCTGGACTCAGAGGCCGCGGCGATAGGCAAGACCGTTTCGGGCATGTTTCCTCTTCTCAAGAAGCTCGGCTGCGGAGCCGGTCTCCTTCGATTTCGACGAGTTGGTGGAAAACGCGTGTTTCAGGGCATCGAGCGTTTACAGCGAACAGGAACTGGTAAAGGAACTCAATGCCGGCGCAGGCATGCATGGCATCCTCGCCCTTGTCGAGGACGCGGTTTACGAGGTCGTGCTCAACTCGCTGGAGGCCATCTCTGGAGTTCAGGACGGACGGGTGGTGGTCAGCGCGAGTTCCTCGCCCTCGCCCTCGGGAGAACAGCATTTTCAGGTAGTCGTTCGAGATAACGGCGGGGGGGTTTCCACGGAAGCACTCGAGAGGGGCACGGAACTGTTTTACTCCGAACGCGGGCCCGACGGCGAGGGGCCGCGTGGCGTAGGTCTCTCCCGCGCGAAGTACTCGGCTCTCGCTCACGGTGGGGACCTCGTACTCGGTAACGAGGGCAGTGCGGCGGTGGTCAAACTCTCCTTCGTATCCTTCGAGGAACCGGAAAAGGACGTTGAGACGAGCCCCGTCCCGCAGGTCTCGAAACCTCGGATTGACGGCCAGCGTAAGGTGGACGGCTGGATTGCTGTTGTGGACGACGACGAGGCGGTAGCGCAGTCGGTTGTCTCCATGCTGGACGAACTCGGCATGATGGCAAGGGCGTTCTCGGACTTCAGGGCCACGCGCAAGTCCGTGCTGGAAAAAGAGACTGAACTTTGCGCGCTCATAGTTGACAGGCAACTCGGCACGGAGCAGGGCGATGAGCTTGTTTCGGAGCTTGAACAAGAGGGGTTCGACCGTCCGGTGTTCTTCATGTCGGGCGACGACAGGGACTGGCCTGAACATCTCTCCACGGTAGTCGGGTTCATCTCTAAGCCGGTTGAACGCTCATCGCTGAAGAATGCACTGAAGGTTTTCCTGCCGCCCCAGAGGAGTGGAGATGTCTGAAAACCGCCCTTACTGCTACCTGCTTTCGCCCGACGACTTCGAGCTTTCGACGGAGATGTTCGCAAACCCAACTCGCTTTCGAGGCGTCGAGGTGACCTCTGAAAGCTCAAACGGGCTGAAGATGAAACTACCTGGCGATGGGAGTGCGTACCTGAGGGTTATCAAGG
This sequence comes from Planctomycetota bacterium, assembly GCA_034521065.1. Lineage (GTDB taxonomy): Bacteria > Planctomycetota > B143-G9 > B143-G9 > B143-G9 > JAXHMW01. The sequence goes on from JAXHMW010000001.1 coordinate 193,497, forward strand.
GCGATGAGCTTGCCGAAACGCTGGCCGAACTCGACCGGCAACTGCACGAGTATTCGCCTGAAAGTGCCGTTAACTGGATGCGTTCTTACCTTAAGGGCGTATCAACGGCGGTTATCATGGAATTCGAACAGGAAAACTTCGCCTCGCAACAGGCCGCCGAAGAGGTGCGCTGCGCAGTGTGGGAGAAAGCAAAAGGGCTGTGGCACTATCCCTCTGAAAGCTACTCCAACGAGCACGGCGCGCTCGTGATGGTCGTTCCGACAGGCGGCATCGACGGCAAAAGGGTCGTTGCCACGCTCAAGGATGGTGATTGGGTCGAATACACCATCGACCTGACGAATTCCGTCCGGTTCGACAGGTTCAAGCGCGGTCAGTTGCCTCCGGGTATCGTTTGAAGGATTACGTATGGGTTGGGAACTCGCCGTTGTCGCGGCAGCTGCTTTAATTACCGGATACCTGCTCTGCGCTCTTATGAGGGTACTCGCTCCGGGGATTGGGCTCGTGGACGAGCCCCACGGGCGAAAGAGCCATGCGGGTGCCATTCCGTTAGGCGGTGGCGTGGCTATTCTGCTTGCAATGGTGGTCGGCTACGTTGCCTTCGTTCTTCTCGACCAGCAAGGTCACGCGTTCGGCACCATCACCCCGTTTCGGATGTTTGTGCTCGCGGCGGGTGCCGCAGCTCTCTTCGTCACCGGACTGATAGACGACATGAGCGACCTTAATGCGTGGATGAAGCTTATCGTACAGGTCGCGGTCGCGTGCATGTTGTTCTTTGCGGGTTTCAAGATTACTTTGTTCATCTACTCCTGGGTGGTCAACCTTGCAGTAACGGTTTTCTGGCTCGTTCTGCTGATGAACGCGTTCAACCTGCTGGATACTTCTGACGGCCTGTCCAGCTCGGTCGCCATGGTAATTGCAGCCATGATGTATTTCGCCATTCCTTACAACGACCCTCAGCTTTCCGTGTTGATATTGACTTTCTTCTTCGCTTGCCTGGGTTACCTTCTTCACAATTTTCCGCCGGCGCGCCTGTTCATGGGCGATGCCGGGTCGCTTCTTCTCGGTTACTTCCTCGCGGTTTTTTCAATCGAGGCCACGTTCTACAGTCCGTCAGCCGGGTTCGACCCTTTCCTGGCTATGCTCGCCCCCGTCTTTCTCTTCAGCGTGCCCATCTACGACACTCTGAGCGTTATCCTCATTCGGATTTGGACTCGCAAGCCGTTGTTCGTCGGTGACCGCAACCACTTCCCTCACAGGCTCATGGCTCTCGGTCTGTCAAAGCGAGAGGTGCTCTTGCTGGTGGTTCTTGTCACTGTTGTTACCTCTTCTTGTGCGACCTATGTGACATCGCTTTCGCTTGCCGCGGCATTTCTGCTGCTCTTGCAGGTCCTGGCAATCTTCACGCTGTTCTTTATCCTCGAGACCATAGGAGAGCGCAAAACATGGTGAGAACTTTGCACCGTGGCAGATTTCTAAGCTCCGCAGGTGCGTCGATAGTCGCAATTTGCGCGTTCATGAAGCTGCTCATGCCTTCGCTCGATGCCGCGACCGGTGCCCATCTGTTCGCAAACCAGGGAATACTCGCCGGTACATTCTTCTTCCTCGTCGGACTGCTTTGGTCTCGCACGAAACCCGTGTGGCAGTGGTCGCTTTTCGTCCTCTGTGCTTTCACCCTCTGGCTTGGCATCAGCTCTTTTTTGGGAGTTGCCGGCATCGGGCTGATGAGAACCGTGGAGTTCGCAAGCTACGTTTGCGTGGCCGTCGTCGCAGGTTATTACATAAGAGGTGAGATATCGGGCCGGATTGTAGTAGGGCTCGTCGGCGGTGCCGCCGTGGCGGTCGCCGTGTGGGCATTTGGCCAAGAGCTGCTTTCGCTGCCCGAACTGCGAGAGTCCGCCGAGAAGTACGCCAGCCAACTCGAAGCCGACAAAAGGGCCGACTTCATTGACAGGCTCATGACTCGCGAGGTGTTCGGCCCGTTCGCGATATCCAACGCGCTTGCTGCGTTCTGTGTTCTGGTGTTTTTCCCGCTTGCGGCCTGCGCGGTGGCTTTGCGCAGAAACCTGTATGCCTGCCTCCCTGCCGCCGTGACCGCCCTTGCGGTGCTCGTGACACTCGGTCTGACGCGCTCCAAGGGTGGTATTCTGGCCTTCGCATGCGCTGCCGTGGTGTCGTTGTACTTCGTCCTCGGGCACTTCGGGGTTCGGAGGTGGGTGCGCAACACCGTGCTTACAGTACCGCTTGTGGCCGGAGTGCTGGGTGTGTTGCTCTTGGTAACTTATGCCCCTTCTGAAATGGGCGGTGCATCGGCAAAGGTGAGTTGGGCTATTGGCAGACTGCCTCGAAGATGATTGCCGCCAGACCTGTCTCCGGACACGGCACTGCGACCTTCGCCGACCGGCAGATGACCTTCCGCCCCGCATCCGCCACTCCCGCCAAGCACGCCCACAACGACTACCTCGAGATTTTTGCGGAAAACGGCATTGTCGGTTTCGCCCTTTTCGCGGTGTTTTTGCTTGGTCTGTTCCTATCCAGCCGACCGGCTTCCGTGGGAGAGGAAGAGGAAACCCCGGAATCCACCGGCAAGGCGTTCGAGGTCCAATCCGAAGCACCCGGGACACGGGTTAAACCGCCTGTCCGGGCGGCTATACTTGCCGCCATCCTCTGCTGGGTCGCGCTCAGCGTGGCTCTCGCGATGTTCGGTGCCGCCGACTTCGACAACCTGCTCGCACACGTCACGGAAGGTTCGCTGGCATGGGCGGTGCTTCTGGTCTGCACGGTTCTCCTCCCGCCCGCCGCTACATATGCACTCGCACGGTTCTACATGCCCGAACGCCACTCCGTGGCCCTTCGCTACGGTATCTTCTCTTCGGCTGTCGGATTTTTGGCGCACAGCCTCATTGATTTCAACCTGTACAACCAGGGAGCATCGCTGGCCTTCTTCGCCCTTGCAGGCATCCTGTCAGGCCCTGTTCACGTATTCAAGGGGGTGTCCCGTTTCACCGTGGTAATGCTCGCGGGCACGGTTGTCATGTTTTTTGCCTCTGTGTTCTTCAGCGGTCAGCTCGGAGAGGTCTCACGCATGAATTCCCTTTCCTCGGCCGTGACGGAGGGGAACGCGAAGCTTTCTCCGCAGCAGCTCAAGATGCTGCACGACATGCTCGCCGACCCTCCCGAACCGCTCTTAATTGACCTTGCGGATCTCTACGCCGAGCGCGGTTACGTTGCCGGGCTGTTCGCCGCTGAAAGGGAAGAGTTTGCGTCCGTTGCACTGGCCAATTACGAGAACGCGATACTATTGAATCCCTACCGCCACCGATACCCTCTCGAAGTTGCGGTAATGCTCGGGCACCTTGAGCAGTATGAACTTTCACAGGAGTATTTCGAGAAGGCGGCAGAGCTTGCGCCTAACAGCGTCCGAGTACTTCGCGAATACGCCGTCATGCTCGATAAATCCGGACGGAAAGCCCGGGCGAGCGAGTTGTTGGAAAGAGCCGATTCGCTTGAGCGTTTAAGAATGGAACTGGAGGGAGTTTCAGCGGACTAAAAGGTTCTGAGCGCAGACATCGCAACTCTCTGCGCGATGCGCAAAATACCTTGACTTCACGGTCCCTGTGAATTACAATCAATAATCCCGAAAGGAACGAGATGGCCTGGAATCCTTTCTCGAAAGATGACAAGAACGATGACAGTTCCTCTTCCGGTCAGGAAGAGCCTCTTCAGCCGATAATTCCGCCTCAGGACAATCCAATGGGTGGAGATTCCGGCGGCTATTCCGCTTACGATACCGGCCCCTCCGCCGGTCAGCAACTCAATACGTCTCCTATCAGACTCGCAAGGCGAATCGGCGACCTTTTCTATCAGACGGGAAAGATCAACGAATTCGACCTCGAAGAAGCAGTCAAGCTCAGCAAGCGCGAAGGTATCCTTCTCGGAAGGGCGCTCATTCTCATGGGCAAACTGTCCGAAACGGATGTCCTGCAGTGTCTGGACCAGCAGAAGCTGGTCACGAGCGTTGACATAGGCAGGCTCAAAATAGAGCAGGACGTTATCGAACTCCTGCCTGCGAGCCTCGTTCACTCTGTACACGTAATGCCGTTCGATGTTCTCGGTGACCTTCTGTGCGTTTGTGCGAAGTCCGTGCTGTCCTTCGACACGATGAAGACGGTACGTGACCGCACACGCATGAGAGTTCGCATGTTCGACAGTCTCGAAGGTTGGGACGCGCTTAAGGTGTGCATGGAGGTGGATTGCCCGTTTCCTAAGCCACAGAGAGGGAGGTAAACATGTTTGCCTGGCTTAAGGCGTTACGCCGCTCGCTTGCAACTCGTCCTGTTCTGGCCGGTGCGTCGGGAACTCCGATCGGGCCGCTGGACGTCTTCATGGCAAGAAGGGATGACTACGACGACGAGTATGACGACGAGCCTCGTCGTCCACGCCGCGGCAGCGTAGCTGACCGTGCCGGAAGGCGCTTTTCAAGCAGCGGTGCCACCAAGAAGGGCAACGACACGATGAAGATCTACGGCATCGTAGCAGCGGTCATCGTTGTCATCATTATCATTGCCTTGATTTACAAACCGCAGGGTGAGATCCAGCGCACCGGTTCCATCCAGGCGCCGGAGGAACTGAAGGCATTAGCTTTCGACATCATCACCTGGCGTGCGAAGGACAGCCCGGAAAAGCTGTTCCCGCCCCAGACGGATCAGCACTGGCCCGGAAGTACCTTTGTCAAGCGCTTCAGCCGTTGGAAAATTAAGGAAGAAGGTGGCTACCGCTTCTACTACAGCGTCAAGCCTGACAGAACCGGTTTCGTGGTCGCCTGTGCGCCAATGCAGGAGGGCATCGGAGAAAAATGCTACTGCATCGAGAAGGAATCCATCAATGCCGACAGGGTCCTGTACAGTGCGCAGTGGTCCTCTCCCGGCGACATGGCTCCGCCTGAAAAGGGACAGAAACCGGTCGTGACCTACAGTTGGACCGCAATAGAATAGCATTCGCATCCTGACGCCGCTCTCGTAGGGAGGGGCGGTTCTTTTTCCGGACGAGCTTTTTGGCACGTTCGTTGTATAAACCAATACGGTAGTGTTCGCGCTGCGTGTTCACGCAGCGTAATTTTTTCGGATAGTCTGACTATTGCGGAGGATAAATGAAGGTTGCTGTTGTCGGTACCGGGTACGTCGGTCTCGTTACCGGTGCCTGTTTTGCCGGATCCGGAAACGATGTCATCTGCGTTGACAAGGATGTGCAAAAACTCGAATCCCTCAAGAAGGGCAAGGTTCCTTTCTTCGAGCCCGGTCTTTCTGAACTCGTCCTGCGCAACCAGCGCGAGAAACGTCTCAGCTTCACAAAGGACCTCGCCGCCGCGGTTCAGAACAGCGAAATCATCTTTATCGCGGTCGGAACCCCTCCCAAGCCCGACGGAAGCGCCGACCTCTCCGCTGTCTTTGCCGTCGCAAGGGGCATAGCTGATGCGATGAACGGACACAAGATCGTCATCACCAAGTCAACTGTGCCGGTCGGAACGACCGACCTGATCGGAGAGGAAATCAACAAGAGGACTTCCCACAATTTCGCTATGGTCAACTGTCCGGAATTCCTCAAGGAAGGTGCGGCTCTCGACGATTTTCTCAAGCCGGACAGGGTGGTGGCAGGCTCGAACTCGGAGAACGCTCTACAGACAGTGAAAAGACTCTACGAGCCATTCCTGCGCACAGGCGCCCCGTTCATAGAAATGGACGTCCTGTCCTCAGAGATGACGAAGTACGTATCCAATTGCTTGCTGGCATCGCGAATTTCGTTTATGAACGAGATGGCCAACATCTGCTACAAGTTAGGCGCGGACGTTCAGAATGTGCGCATCGCGGTCGGCGCGGACAAGCGCATCGGCCAGCAGTTCCTGTTCCCGGGTGTAGGCTTCGGTGGTTCGTGTTTTCCCAAGGACCTCGAGGCACTCGCTGCCACGGCTCGCTCGAAAGGCGTACCCTCTCAGATGCTCGAAGCAGCGATCCGGGCAAACAAGGCTCAGAAGCGTATTCTGTTCCCGAAGATTATGAACCATTTCTCCGGGGGGCTCGAAGGTCTGACTTTCGCGGTTTGGGGCCTTTCATTCAAGCCCCGTACCGACGACATGCGCGACGCCCCTTCGATAGACATAATCAGGGGACTTCGCGAAATGGGAGTCAAGGTCCGTGCATTCGACCCCGAGGCAATGGACAACGCAAGAAAGCTTTTCGGCGATGATATAGAGTACACTTCAACGAACTACGAGGCCGCGGAGGGTGCTGACGCACTCGTGGTGGTCACCGAGTGGAACGAATTCCGGAATCCCGACTTCCCCAGGCTTGGAGAGATCATGAAGCGCAAGGTCGTGTTCGACGGACGCGATATCTACAACCCCAAAGCCATGAAGGAGGCCGGATTCCACTACTACAGTATCGGAAGACCGGATGTGAACTGATGGGCAAATGCAAAAAAGTACTTCTCGTGGGAGCGACCGGAATGCTCGGTCGGGCGATGAAGGATGCTCTGAAAGAGAGAAAGTTCAAGATTCTCGAACCGCTTCAGGAGAAATTTGACATAACCGACCAGGAGCTCGTGCTCGAGTACCTGCCCGCTAGTGGTGGCCGGATATGTGTCATCGACTGTGCCCGGCGTAACGGACATTGAAGAAAACGAGGATGGAGATGAGCTTTGGCCGGAGCTTGTCAACTTCTACGGCCCGACCGTCCTCGCCAATCTCGCAAAGGACATGGGACTCAAACTGGTCAGTTTCTCCTGTCAACAGGTCTTCGACGGACACGCCCGCGAGCCCTATGATGAAGGAGACACGGTAGCACCGCTCAACACTTACGGCAAGTACAAGGCCGAAGCTGAAAAGGTAGTCCTTTCGTATTGTCCAACAGCTTTGATAGTGCGCACATCTCTTCTCTTCGTTGGCGCCGGCAGCAGCCGACTCCGTTGCTCGTTGCCCGCAAGAGCCAGATGGACGAGGAGATAGAACTCCCCGCCGACGTCTTTATCAACCCCTCCTACACCGTTGACGTGGCGCGTGCTGTTGTGCAACTTTTGGAGAAGGATGCCGGGGGCATAGTTCATGTAGTAAACTCCGGGGAAGCAACCGAGCGCGAACTCGCTCGCGAGGTCTTCAGAATGCTCGACATGGACGTGGACGTGTCCGAAACAGGAGAGGCCCTGCTCACCGGACCAAAACTGCCTCCGAGAGCTCTCCTCGGTACCAAAAAACTCAACAGTGAATACGGCATCAAGCTGAGAAGCTGGAAGGATGCTCTCAGGGACTACATCCGCAAGCACAAGGACACCGATATCCTGCTTTCGGATGATATTGCCGAGGCGGACACTCCCGAAGAACAAGAGTAAGGAGACGCCTTATGATCTCAGGTACCGCTCTCATTACCGGTGCTGACGGTTTCGTCGGCCCGTACCTCAGTACGCAGCTTCGGCTCGATGGGTGGGTCGTCAAGGGAATTGATATTACCGACGACAAAAGAAGAGGCTGTTCGGTCATCGACCGGTGCGACATCCGCGACGAGGAAATGCTGGTGTCCATTATCGAAAGAGACGAGCCCGACCGAATCTTCCACCTCGCATCGCTTTCTCACATTCCCCGCTCATGGGAAAGTCCTAAGCTCGTGTGCGATATCAACCTGATGGGGCTGATAAACCTGATGGAGAGTCTTAGAAACGCACACAGCAAGTCGTGCGCACTCATCGTCGGTTCCGCAATGGAGTACGGAGCAAGTCTCAGGGATGGGACACCGGTGTCTGAGGACGCACCGCTTCGGCCCGAAAACCCCTTTGCCACCTCCAAGGCCGCTCAGGATTTAATCGCTTCCCAATACTGTCAGGAACATGGAATTAACGTGGTTCGAGTACGTCCCTTCATGCACACCGGCCCGTGGCAGCAGGACATGTTCCTCGTTCCGTATCTGTGCCGACAGGTCGCCCGCATCAGGATGGGGCTCGTGCGAGAACTCGTGGCCCCGCCGGAGGAGTGTTAGGTGCCGACGCTGAGCGATGTGGCGCGAAGCCATGGCGGAACGCATACATGCTGCGCGCTCGATAAGGGCGAGAGGGGAGACGTTTATAACATAGCATCCGGGCAGGTGTATTCCATAGGTGAGATCGTCGAGGAGCTTAAGGGGATATCCGGCCTTGACTTCCCTGTCCGCCACGAAACCCAAATCGGAATCTCGGATCTTCTGCATCACTTTGTCGGTGACGGACAGAAGTTCCGAAACGCGACCGGTTGGGAACCCCGTATAGGATTGTCACAGACCCTGCGCGACACCTATCAGCATTGGCTGGACAACCTTCCGCATACCTGAAACTACCAGACCGTGAACCACCTTTTGCAGAACTTTTCCCTTCCTTTTGAGACCAATTAGTAGAATGTGAGTCAGGTCTGTCGGCGGACAGGTCGGCCTTTCGTTGCGTTGACTCCGAAAACGCTACGAGGCTCGCCAATTGAACGTCCACGACCTGGCTCCCATGACTTTGGTTTACAACATCGTGGCGGTCTATGGAAAGCAACGAAGTAGCTGATCTTGTCACTCGGGCCAGAGATGGCGACGAAAGAGCCTTCGACAGGCTCGTTGACGAGTACTCTCGATACGTGTACATCACGGCACTTTCGATACTCAACAACCGGGAACTCGCTCCCGCAACAGCCTTCACTTCGAGGAGGTCTTTACTCGAGGCCTATCGCGCTCTTCGAGCTGCGCAGAGCTCATGCGTTTCCCGGCTGGCTGGAGGCCATCGGGCGCAACCAGGGCTTTGAGCCGGTGTCGCAAGGAGAGCAGGCCGTCAGGAGGTCTCCGCAGGACCTCTTCCCGCTGGACGCTCGGCTTCTGCCCGACTCCAGCAGTTCGAGCCGTTCGCCGAAGAGGACGTTGACAAGAGGCGCGCCGAGCTTCTCAAAAGGCTCGAACTGCTTCCCGAGATACAGAGAAAGCTGCTCCTTCTCAAGTACGTGCAGAAGTTGTCGATCAAGAAGATTGCGCAGCACGAAGAGTTGACCGAGGCCGCTGTCGAGGAGCGCCTTCTTTTCCAGGGCTTCGGAAGTACTTCTGAGAGGTATGCTGAAAAATGAAGGATGACAAGAGTTATCCGCCCAACCCGTTTGAAGGCCATGAGGACGAGGCCCCTGTAGGCCGACGACCGGCCGGCTCCGAGGACGCGGACTTGCAGGATCGCCGTTGTCGCGTCCGCTCCCCCTGGCAGACCCCTTGCGGACTCCGTAAAGCGAGCCGTTAAGCTGGACAGCGACCCCCCAAGGCCATTTCTGCGCTTCGCGGCCATTGTAGCCGTCTTGCTGCTCGGCCTCGGTGTCGGCATCTTCTTGCCGCTCGATATCGAATTCGGAGGCTCGGAAGCCGAGGCTGCTTCGCTGCAGAACCAGATTTCGGGCTACTCCCGTAATGCGGAACTCGTCCAGGAAGAACTCAACCTCGTACGTGCGGCGGACAGCACTGTTTCGCGAGATGTAGTGGCAAGCCAGCTTGCTCTGGCCGGCCTGCGCGATTCGGCCGAGTCCATCCTTCTCACGGTCCGCAAGCTGCCCAAAGCACACCAGCAACTCGAGACCGCGCAACTCGTACAGTTCTTCTCATCCGCCCGCAAATCCCTCGACTACATAAACTCGATCGTCGAAGGCCGGGGCAACTGTTCGTCCGGAGATTCATCAGGCGCGCCTACGAGGCGTTCCGCAGCATAGTTCCTCCCGAGGAGATACTCCTCACCTCGTTCGAACCCGTCATGAAAGTGCGGAGTTACGAGTCATCCGACCCCCGGGTGAAACACTACGTCAACGCCAAGCGCTTCATCTTCGCGGGCGACTACGCAAAGGCCGCAACCGCACTTGAAGACTTCCGTTCCGGGGTGGACGATGCCACCATGCGCAACCTCGCAAGTTACTGGCTGGCCCGCTGCTGCGGCGAAATGGGAGACGACGACCGCGCAAGCAACCACCTCCACAGGTCTGTCGGAGAATTCCAGTTCCGTCTACAGCCTCGGCGGTTCGACCGGAAACCTGAAGAGCCTTCGTATCTCCTTCTCGACTCCGAAAAGAATCACCCTGAACGGTTACAGGGCACGTTATTTCGTCACCCTTGAGGACGGTGGCCGTGCAAGCGTCGTGGTCCTCCAAACCGGTCAGATCGTCGTCAGTGACCCAAGTGGTTCGCGCAAATACGAAACCGGCGAAGAGTTCAAGAACAGCGAACCCGATATTTACAACGGCATCCTCAACGCTCTGAAGTAGTCTCTGTTTCTCCCGACACGCGCCCTTCAGAACGCCGTGTGGCTTGACATGAGCGTTGACAGAGCAATAATCAGAACAACCGGAAACGATCCTTTCAGATGCACGGAGTGTTTTTTGGGTTTCCCCCATCCGTGATTGCTCTGTTATAATCAGGTAAGCATTTTACAACTCGAGGTTGACATGGACGACGAGAACAAAAACGGCAACGGTAAGGATGATCAGGAACAGCAGGTTGAGATGCCGGACACCGAGGATCTGAACGTCGGAGAACTCGAACGTTCTGACAGGTTCCTGCCAGAGAGGATCCATATCCTGCCGCTCAACGATCGCCCCCTTTTCCCCGGCACCGTGTATCCTATATCCGGCTCTGACGCCAATTTCGCCCGTACCATCAGCGCAGTCGAGAGCACCCAGCACAATACGCTCGGATTCGTTCTGAAAAAGGAACAGGCAAGAGACGCTGACGAGGACGAACCCATCTCATTCACCGACATATACAAGATAGGTGTGGCCGGACGAATCCTTAAGAGCGCCGAGGACGAGGACGGCCAATTCCATGTGCTCGTGCAGCTCATATCTCGTATGGAGATCGTTGACTTCTACCGCGATTCCGGCGTGTACATGGCTACGGTCACCTATCCCAAGCTCGAGGCCGATGTCCAGACTCAGGACATTCGCGCTCACACGATCGCGCTAATACAGGCCATCAAGGAACTGGTAAAGCACAATCCGCTGCCGCAGGAACAGATCGCGCCAAGCTGACGTCTTCCACATCGCTCAACGACCCCAGCAGACTCGCGGACTTCGCGGCGGCACTCACGAGCGCCGACCCCGATGACCTGCAGGAGATTCTGGAAACCTACCCGATTCAGAAACGCCTGCGAAAGTCGCTTCTCCTTCTGAAACGCGAGATCGAGATCAACGAGATCAAGGAGAAGATCAACAAGCAGATTCAGGAGAAGATAACCAAGCAGCAGCGCGAGTACTTCCTGCGCGAGCAGTTGAAGGCCATCAAGAAGGAACTCGGCCTCGAGAAGGACGAGAAACAGGCTCAAATCGAGAAGTACAAGGCGAGGCTTGAGGAACTGACGCTCGAGGACGACGTTCGAAAGGTGGTCGAGCAGGAGATTGACAAATTCTCGCTTCTGGAAACCCACTCCGCGGAGTTCGGTGTAGTGCGCAACTACCTCGAGTGGCTGCTGTATCTGCCATGGGGCATCGAGACGGAGGACAACCTCGACCCCGTCAAGGCGAGAAAGATACTCGACCGCGACCATTACGGTCTGAATGATGTAAAGGACCGCATCGTGGAGTTCATTGCAGTCTCCAACATGAGAGGTTCCCTCTCCGGTTCGATACTCTGTCTCGTCGGCCCTCCCGGTGTCGGCAAGACCTCCATCGGCCGCGCGGTTGCCGAGGCTCTCAATCGCAAGTTCTTCCGCTTCTCTCTGGGCGGCATGCGCGATGAAGCAGAGATAAAGGGCCACCGCCGCACCTACATCGGCGCAATGCCCGGCAAGATTATGCAGTCAATGAAGACCGTCGGCACCCAGAACCCGGTCGTCATGCTCGACGAAATAGACAAGGTGGGCGCGTCCTTCCGTGGAGACCCCGCCTCGGCTCTGCTCGAAGTGCTCGACCCCGAACAGAACTTCGCCTTCCGCGACCACTATCTCGACGTCCCCTTCGACCTGCGCAAGGTCCTGTTCATCTCCACCGCCAACGTTCTGGACACAATTCCCGCTCCGCTGCTGGACAGGATGGAGGTCATCAAGCTGTCCGGTTACATACAGGACGAGAAACTGCAGATCGCCAAGCGTCATATCATCCCGCGCCAGCTCGAACGGCACAAGATGACAACCTCGCAGATCTCCTTCAGCGACGCCGCTATCAACCAGATTATTGACCTCTACGCAAAGGAGGCCGGAGTCCGGAACCTCGAAAAGACCATCCGGCAGGTGATGCGCAAGGTCGCCGTTCAGATAACGAGCGGAAAGGAGAAGTCGGTCTCCGTGTCCATAGCGGCAAGCCTGACCGACTTCCTCGGCAAGCCGCGGTTCCCCGAATCCGAGGCGTGGGAGAAGCTCGAGCCGGGAGTTATAATGGGCCTCGCGTGGACGCCCCTCGGCGGCGTAACCCTCTACGTAGAGGGCAGGGCGGCAAAGGCCAGCAGCCCGGGATTCCGCCAGACCGGACAGCTCGGAGACGTCATGAAGGAGTCTTCGGCCATCGCTTACTCCTATATCAAGTCTCTCGACAAGAAGTACGGGTTCGACCCGAAGTTCTTCGATACTCACATCATACACCTTCATGTTCCGGCCGGAGCCACCCCCAAGGATGGTCCTTCCGCGGGCGTGACAATGGCATCGGCACTACTTTCGCTGGTTCTCAACAGGCCCGCCAAGGAACACGTGGCCATGACCGGCGAACTCACCCTTACCGGTCGCGTGCTGCCTGTCGGAGGTATCAAGGAGAAGCTCATCGCCGCGCACAAGAGCAAGGCAGAGCTGGTTTTCATTCCTGCCGAGAACGAGCGCGACCTGGACGAGGTCCCTGAAAAGATCAAGGAAGGCATGAGAATCGAAATGGTCGCTCGATATGACGAGATTGCCGACAAAATCTTCGAGCTGGAGAAAGGCAAGTAGTGAAAGAACCTGTTATCCTCGCCTATACCGGCGGGGCGACGACGTCACTGTGCATACATTACCTCGCCAATCATCTCAATCGCAAGGTGCTGGTGTACATGGCAAACCTCGGTGGCACCGAGGACGACACTTCCGCGCTGATTGCCGACGCGTACAAACTCGGCGCATCCCAGGTTCACATCACCGACCTTCGAAGCTACCTTGTGGAGCAGGTCGCCTTCAAGGCCCTCAGGGCGGACGCGGAGTTTGCCAACGGCTTTTTCCTCGCCCGTGCAATCGGCAACATCTGCATGATCAAGGGGCTTGTGAACCTTGCCCGGGAGAACGGAGTCAGCACCGCCGCACACGGTTCATCCATCGTCAGCAGCGAGCAGAACCGTTTCGAAAACCTTCTGTCCTCATGTGCGCCGGAAATGGAGTTCATCTCTCCTCCCTGGCACTGGGAATGGCACTCGAGGGAGCAGGTGGTCAGCGAGGTCGAACAGCTTCTCGGACGTGAGAACAAGCGAATTGAAAAGCTGCGCAGGTATTCCCTCGACGAGAACGACTGGGGCACCACCATGTCTTACGGCCCGGTCGAGGACCAGTGGGTCGCCCCGCCCGAAAACATGTACCGAATCACTCAGGATCCCACTCACGCTCCCGCTGAGGCGGACGAGGTGGAAATCTCGTTTCTCAAAGGTTTGCCGGTAAAGCTCAACGGCAACGAGGTCGGGCCGCTCGAGATGATGAAGGAACTTACCTTCATCGCCGCGGAGCATGGTATCGGAAGGGCGGATCTCATCTCGGACGGTATCAACGGCATCAAGTACAGGGAAATCTGCGAGTATCCCGCCGCGAGAACGCTGTTCGAAGCTCATAAGGCTCTGGAACTCATCACTCAGCCGCAGAGGCTGTTGCAGCACCAGGAACTCATGTCGATTCGCTACGGCGAAACGATTATGAACGGAAACTGGTTTACGACCATTCGCAGGGCGCTCGACTCGTACTTCAATGTCACTCAGGAGAGGGTTAGCGGAACGATTCGAATGAGGCTTTCGGCGGGCGATTGTCTTGCGGTGGGCCGCAAGTCGCCTCACACGCTCGTGTCCTCGTCCGACAAGGACTACACCAAGCTGCTCAATCCGAAGCATCTGGAAGGATTCAACAAGATATCCACGGTTCAGAACAGGTTGGAGGCCGAGCGCGAGGAGAACGTACCGCTTGACTGAATCCTAAGCCTCGTAAACCACCCGCTGCTTCTTGTACTTGTCAACAACGGTCATTATTCGAGCCTCAGGGTTGGCCTCCTTCAGCTTCTCAGCAAGAAGAAGCGCGAGTTCCTCGTTGTCGCGAAAGTGAGTGAAGCCGGATATTTTGACCAGCTCGAATGAGGCATCGAGTACTTCGTCCGGATTGGCATTGTCTTCAACACGGCTGTTCAGTGCCATTACCCCTTCAATAGATGTGTCGCGCTTGTCCTCGACCTGTACGAGAAGGCCGTTCATGGTCATTCTGTTCGTTCCGCTCGCGCCGCAGTCGAAAAGGAGCGTCCTGACCTCGCAGTATTTCACGCACTTCGGCCCGTAGCAGAATTCCTCATCGCCCACAAGGAGTTTCTGCGCCCTGAGCTGTTGCAGTTTGAATGCTCCGTAGCCGCAAAGGATGAGTATTGCCGCGAGCCCCGCGAAGATGATGGTGTTTTCGGCAATGCGGTTCTTGCGCTCGAAATCCTCGACCGCGACCTTTTTGTCCAGGTTCACGCGGAAATCGCTGGGATTGTAATGCTGGAACAGAGTGGTCAGCCAAAGCACCTCTATGGCAAGAAGTATTACCGCGAGGCGGAAGAGTGTGGTGACGGGGCTTTTTGAAAAGAGTTGCGTGTTCTGAGACATTCTGCTCCGGTGTAGAAACGAAAACGCCGAAACGGGCGAAATCAGGGATAATTACAGTATCGGGAATACGGCAAGTAAGATATCCGCTTTTTTCTGACAGACCCGAACAACGATTCATGTTTGGAGGCATGATGTACAGATTGCGGGTCGAAAGCAGCTTCGCCGCTGCACACAGACTCAACATAGAAAAGCACAAGTGCGAGAGCCTGCACGGCCACAACTGGCGCGTTATTGTGACAGTACAGGGAGAAAAGCTTGACGAGCACGGCATGCTCGTGGACTTCCACGAACTGAAAAAGGTGGTTGACCGTCACGTTAAACGGCTCGACCACGTGTATATAAACGAGGTGAAACCGTTTGACGAGGTCAACCCGACCACCGAGAACATTTGCAGATATCTGTCAGACGCGATCAGCACAGAACTGAACGACGGTATTGCCGTCCATTCGGTTGAGATTTTCGAATCGGACAAAAACATGGGTATGTACCTGCCGGAACTATGAAGGTGTCAGGCGAAATGAAATGCGAAAAGTGTGACAAGAGGGCCACTGTACACATCATTGACATCCGCGGAGAGGTCATGAAGGACCGTCATATGTGTCAGAAGTGTGCCCGAAGCGAAGGCTATATCATGACCTCCGAGGACGTGTCTTTCGAGGACGTGCTCAACCGCCTGATCAACGACTCTTCCGAGCTTGTCGGAGTCGGAGAACGTGGTTCTTCCGAATCGCTCAAGGTCTGCCACGAGTGCGGCACGAGCCTCAGAGAGGTTAGCAGGAAGGGCGTTGTCGGCTGTGAAAACGATTACGACAGCTTCCGCAAGGAGTTGTCGGTGATTCTTGAGAAAGTGCACGGTTCAGCAGTCCACGTCGGCAAGACGCCGACGAAGGACGATGAAATGGCCCGCAAACAGCAGAATATCCAGGCGCTCGAGAAACAGCTCGAAGAGGCCGTGAAGGCAGAGAACTTCGAACTCGCGGCTAAGCTTAGGGACCAACTTGCGGAGTTGAAGTGAAAATGGACCTGCAGAAACTTACTACCGGAAAGGCTCGCTGGCTGACAAACGGCGCAGATGTCGCCATCGCCACAAAGGTGAGGCTCGCGAGGAATCTGAGCGGCTTCCATTTCGGCGACAATGCCACCGCAAGCGTTCGCACCCGAATTGTCGAGATGGTCAAAGACCTTTTGCCGCAGTTGTCCGAGACCGAGTTTCCGTACTTCTTCGACCTTCGCACCGAACCTGTCCTGACACGGCAGGTGCTTGTGGAACGAAAAGTCATAAGCCGCAAGTTCGAATCCCTTACACATCCGCGCGGTGTGGGAGTTTCGAAGGATTTTTCCAGGGCAATACTCGTCAACTCGGACGATCACCTGAGGCTGTACAGCACTCTTCCCTCGAGCTCGATAGAGGAGGTCTTCGAGTCCGCAGACAAGATCGACACCGAGCTTTCCTCGCATATGGACTATGCATATGACGACCAGTTCGGTTACCTCACTACCTCGCTCTCCAACGTTGGAACGGGCATGAAGACGTTGGCCGTTCTGCATTTGCCGGCGCTGAGCATCATGAACGAACTGGGCAAAGCTGTTCGCGCCGTGCGCGACATCGGGCTGGTAATCCAGTCTTTCGTACACAACGCCAAGGGCCGAAACTCCGCGGGCCACCTCTACAGCGTGGCCAATACAAAAACTCTCGGAGTCAGCGAGGCGGACATAATCGCATCTCTCGGCAAGTACATCCCTCATCTTGTGTCATATGAGCAAAAGGCCCGAGATGCCCTTCTCGGGGCCGACAAACGCAAGCTGATGGAGGACAAGATGGGACGCACGATAGGCCTTTTGAAGAACGCGCGCATGCTTTCGATACACGAGGCGATGGATAACCTTTCGATACTGCGTCTCGGCGCACGGCTCGACATGCTTCCCGATGCGGCTGGGAAGCTCTTGTTCGATAACTTTTTTGATATCCAGGACGCGCACATACAGGCCGGGGCAGGCCGTGAGATGAGTTCAACAGAGAAAAAGTCGGACCGCGCTGACCTCGTTCGAACAGTGCTTTCGACTGTTCTTAACTGACTAAGTGTTTGGGGTACAGGCAGATGCGTTCGTTCGCAGGACGGCGGATTACGCCGTTTTCTTGTCCGGTACTTGAAGGGCATTAACATATTCAAACGAACCTTCCTGCAACGTCCGTATGCTGGTATAGTCAAAGGACGAGATGCTGACTGACCGTCAGATTCCCTTGGAGGGAAAATGTTCGAGAACTTCACTGACAGAGCGAAAAGGGTCATCCGCTTCGCACATGCCGAAGCCGAGAGGCTCAACAGCGAATACACAGGTACCGAGCACATTCTGCTCGGACTGCTGATAGAGAACGGCGTGCCCTCGAGTGTCATGAAGCGTTTCGAGGTGGACGCGGACAAGGTTCGCCAAGGCATCGGGCGCATCATCGCGCCCAACAAGAATCCTTCTCTTCACAAGCCCGAGCTCACGCCGGTCGCAAAGCGTGCTCTCCAGTACGCCATAGAAGAGGGCAGGGAGAACGGTCAGGAACTCGTCGGCACAGAACACATCTTCCTGGGTCTCCTGAGGGAGAAGGACGGCATAGCCGCACAGGTGCTCAAGAGTTTCGACCTCGACCTCGACGACCTTCGCAACCAGATTATGGAAGAACTCGGCTCTCAGAAGGAGACCGCCGAAGGCCTTTCCGAACACTCTTCAGAGGACTCGCCCAAGTCCTCTTCGCGCACTCCCGCGCTGGATTCGTTCGGAAGGGACCTTACTCAGCTCGCCCGCCAAAACAAGCTCGACCCCGTTATCGGCAGGGAGACCGAAATTGCGCGCGTGCTTCAGGTGCTGTGCCGCCGCTCGAAGAACAACCCCGTCCTGTTGGGCGAGGCAGGTGTCGGCAAGACCGCCATCGTTGAGGGTTTCGCGCAAAAGATCGTCAAGGGCGACGTGCCACAGCTTCTGGCCGAAAAGCGTGTCGTCATCCTCGACCTCGCGCTCATGGTCGCCGGTACTAAGTACCGCGGTCAGTTCGAAGAGCGCATCAAGGCCGTGATGAAAGAGGTTCGCAGGGCCGGGAACGTCATTCTCTTCATAGACGAGTTCCACACGCTCGTGGGCGCTGGCGGAGCAGAGGGCTCGATTGACGCGGCCAACGTGCTCAAGCCCTCCCTTTCGCGCGGTGAGATACAGTGCATTGGAGCGACTACGCTTGACGAATACCGCAAGCACATTGAGAAGGACTCCGCGCTGGAGCGACGCTTCCAGCCGATTATAGTCTCTCCGCCAAGCCGCAAGGAAGCTACGGATATCCTCACAGGGCTCAGGGATGCCTACGAGGCTCATCATCGAGTTTCAATAAAGGACGCGGCCTTACTCTCCGCCGTTATGCTCTCCGACCGCTATATATCCGGTCGCCAGCTTCCCGACAAGGCCATTGATGTAATTGATGAGGCCGGTGCGATGGTGCGTCTCAGCGCCATGACTACACCGCCCGACCTGCGCGAAATCGAGGTTGAGATCGAGAAGGTCGCAGCGAGCAAGAAGGAAGCCGTCCTCGCCCAGAACTACGAGGAAGCCGCTGAATGTCGCGACAAGATCGAGAAGCTGCGCGCCGAAATGGAACAGAAGCGTCGTGAGCACATGGAAGAGGGAATGGAGCGCATTGGCTCGGTCACCGAGGAATCAGTGGCGAAGGTCGTCTCCATGATGACAGGCATACCCCTTGCCCGCCTCGAAAGCGAGGAGAGCGAGAGACTGCTCACGATGGAGGATAAGCTCTCCGAGCGCGTGGTCGCACAGACGGAGGCCATATCTTCCATATCCCGTTCCGTGCGGCGTTCGCGCACCGGCATCAAGGACCCGAGAAGGCCCGTCGGTTCGTTCCTGTTCCTCGGGCCAACAGGTGTCGGCAAGACTCTGCTCGCTCGTGCGCTGGCACAGTTCATGTTCGGCGAATCGAGCGCGCTCATACAGCTCGATATGTCCGAGTACATGGAAAAGTACTCTGTTTCTCGTCTCGTCGGAGCGCCTCCCGGCTACGTCGGCTACGAAGAGGGCGGCCAGCTCACCGAGAAGGTTCGCCGCCGGCCGTACTGCGTCGTGCTGCTCGATGAAATCGAAAAGGCCCATCCCGATGTTTTCAACCTGCTTCTTCAGATCTTCGAGGAAGGCAGGCTTACGGACGCGTTCGGCAGACATGTTGACTTCCGCAACGCCATAATCATCATGACCTCCAATATCGGTGCAGACCAGTTGCGCAACCAGGGCATGCTGGGATTCAAGGCGAAGGAGGGTGTGCTCGAATTCTCCGAGATGCGCGATATCCTCATGGAGGAGGTCCGCAGGGAGTTCAGGCCGGAATTTCTCAACCGCCTGGACGACGTGATCTTCTTCCGCCCGCTCAACCGCAAGCACCTTGAGAAGATAATTCACATCGAGCTGCAGCAGATGAAGGAACGCCTGCTCGAGCGCGGCGTGAAGTTCACTCTCTCGGACGAGGCCGTGGAATTCCTCATCGAAAAGGGTTATAATCCTGAGTACGGTGCCAGGCCTCTTCGCAGGGCCATAGCGCGGCACATCGAGGACCCGCTTGCCGAGTTTCTGCTGAAAACCGATTTCGACACCTCCAAGGAGGTAATTATAAATCGAAGCGGCGAGAAGTTCGACTTCGAAGTGCGCGACCGCCAAGAGCCTTCCGAGAGCGAAGAAGACGGCGAAAGCACCGACGGCGAGGAGTGTCTTTCCGGCGAAACGGACGGCGAGAACAAGAAGTAGATTTTGGTATCTCAACTCATAACCGACGTTTTCGAGTCCATACGCGGCGTGGGCAGGTGCACCGCAATGGTGCAGAGGACCCTTTACTGGGTCTTTCACGGCTATCCCAACAGTCGCATCATGATTCCCCAGTTCTACGAGATCGGCGTGCGCACGATCCCCGTCGTCGCGCTTACCGGTGCGTTCACGGGAATGGTGCTCTCCGTCCAGACTTACTATCAATTCAGCAAGCTGGGAATGGAGACCATGATCGGGCCGGTAGTGTTTCTCGCGGTCGTCCAGCAACTCGGCCCTGTTCTGACAGCGGTTATGCTGGCGGGACGTGTGGGAGCGTCCATCACCGCCGAGTTGGGTACAATGGCCGTCACAGAACAGATAGACGGGCTGAAAACCCTCGGCCTCGACCCCATCAAGTACCTCGTGCTGCCGAGGTTCCTCGCGGCGATTCTGCTTGCGCCGGTTCTCACGTTGTATTCCAACGCAGTGGGCATTATCGGTGGCTGGACAGTCTCGATATTCGCCTACGGTGTCAACAGTCATTACTACTGGCTCAACACTCTGGACTACATAACCACGTATGACATCTTCATCGGACTGGTGAAGTCCGTCTTCTTCGGCGGGGCAGTGGCGATAATCAGTTGTTACAAGGGATTCTTCACCTCCGGTGGAGCGGAAGGTGTCGGCCGTGCGACAACGTCCAGTACGGTGCTGTCGTTCGTCGCGATACTCATTCTCAACCTGTTCCTCACCATTGTGCTCAACATCTTTCACACGCTTTTCTTCGGATAGGTCGTATGGCGAAAACCAAGATAGAACTCAGGGCCATACATAAGTCTTTCGGGAAGGAACACGTTCTGCGTGGGCTGGACGTCATCGTGGAAGAGGGCGAATCCATGGTTATCATCGGTGGCTCCGGTACCGGCAAGAGCGTCACTCTGAAGCTGATATGCGGGCTGTTTTGGCCGGACACCGGCAAGGTTTTTTTCGAGGGGGAGGACATCACTAACACTCCTGAACTCGAAATGCCCAAGTACCGAATCAAGATGGGGATGCTTTTCCAAAGCGCCGCGCTGTTCGACTCCCTGCCCGTCTGGGAGAACATCGCGTTCGGAATACTCGAGCACGACATGATGACTATGAGCGAGGCGAAGGACCGTGTGGAGAATGTTCTGAATACCGTGGGTCTTCCCGGTATTCAGAACAAGATGCCTTCGGATCTTTCCGGAGGAATGAGGAAGAGGGTAGGACTTGCACGAGCCATAGCCATGGGGCCGGAGGTCATGCTCTACGACGAACCGACCACCGGGCTGGATCCCATCATGTCGGATGTCATAAACAAGCTTATAATCAATACGAACGAAAAACTCGGAGTTACGAGCATTTCCGTCACGCACGACCTGAAGAGCGCTGCCAAGATTGCCGACAGGATCGTTATGCTGCACAAGGGCAAGATAGTGGCGCAGGGAACGCCGGACGAGATTATGAACAGCGAAGACCCGCTCGTCAGACAGTTCGTAAGGGGCGAGGCGGAGGGCCCTTTCACGGCCGAGGTAAATTCGCAAGCGTGAGGTAGTTCATGGACGAACGCAAAATGGAATTCAGAACGGGGCTGGCAGTCGTAATAGGCCTGATCATACTCGCTGCGCTCGTCATATTCGCCGGAGGTCTGAACTTCCTGCGGGACTACTATAACATCAAGGCGGTGTTCAAGACCGCCGGTGGTATTAAGCGCGGAGCACCCGTGAGAATGGCCGGGGTCGAGATTGGCAGGGTGAAGTCTATCAGCATCGAGACCGAGCCAGATATGACCTCTTTCATCAGTATGACCGTCGAGATCGAGCGCGGCTACAAGATACCCACCGATTCCCGGATAGCCATCACGTCCGATAGCCTGTTGGGCGAACGCCTGCTTGAGATAACTCCCGGCACTACCAGCGCGCACCTGCAGCCCGGCGAGACGCTCAGCAAGATGGGCACCACCCCCGGCACGCTCGAAGACGCGCTTAAGGAAGTGCCCGGCATCGTCGAGAAGCTGTCGCTCACGGTCGAGAGCATCAACAAGATCGTCTCCGACCCGAAGGTTCAAAACGACTTCCGCCGTGCAATCGAGAAAATTGCCGATTCCGCAGCCAACGCGGAGGGGCTCATCAAGGATGCCCGTTCAGTTATCGCTGAGAACCGCGACAACGTGAACTCCGCCATACAGAACTTCGCAGATACTTCCGCTCAGGCCAAGGAGTTTATCGGAAAGCTGCAGGGCATCGAGACGGAGATCGCCGACACCATCAAGTCCCTCGACAAGGAGCTTCGCACCTTCACAAAACGCATCAACGACCCCGAGATTTTCGAGAAGATCACCAATGCTCTCGATAAGTTCGAGCAGCTTCCCGAACAGATGACCAAGCTGGTCAAGACGCTTCAGGAACCTCAGCGAAGGCGACATCGCGAAGGTGCTTGAGAAGTCTGACAAGATTGCCGAGGAGGTCTATGCCACCGTTCTCCAGGCTCGCCAGGACCTCGAGGAGATTGCAGCTTCCTTCAAGCAGACTATCGAACTCACCCGCTCGGGCGACGGGCTTATCGCCGCGCTGTTGTCCGACAGGAAGATGAAGCACAAGCTCAATAACATGCTCGACCAGGGAATATACCTGCTCGAACATCCCATTATGTTTATCCTCAAGGGTGGATATAAGGAGCGAAAGGAACCTCCCGACATTGAGGAAGAAGAGGAGGAGAACAACTCTCGGCCGGACGAAGAATCCTCGCCTTCACCGACTCCGAAACCGACCGCGAAGCCCTCGCCGAAGTCGACTAAGTCGGCTGAACCGACCAGAACCAGAACTGCGGACCGTCCAGCACCGGGTCCGAAAAGGACAAGAAGATGAGTGCCAAATGGATCGGACGCTCGCTGTTCGTAGTCGCCTGTGCGCTGCTGTTCTCGTCGTACTACTATTATTTCTCTTACGCCTATGAAGGCTCCGAGCCTTTCCCCCGCTATATCGCTCCGATTATCGGACTTGTCAGTGGTCTGCTTGTACTCATGCTCGACATGCTTTACCGCGAGAAGATTGCAAAAAACTTCTTTGCCGTTTTTATCGGGCTCGTGGTGGGCGTTTTCTTCAGCGAGCAGGTGATTCGTTTTCTCGAACGCTTCCTGCTTCTCTACCGTGACAACCCCATCGCCGAGTACGGAGAAGAGCTCCAGCGGCCGATGATTCCCATCATCTACCTGATAATCTGCTACATGTCCGTTATGGTTACAATGCACGCGAAGCAGTCGCTGAAGTTCATCATCCCTTTCGTGTCTCTGAAGGACGAAAGCCGTTCGAGCGGCGGAATGATGCTGGATTCGTCAGTCCTGATCGACGGACGGATAGTTGACCTGTGCCGTTCGATGATTATAGACTCCAAGCTTTACATTCCCGACTTCGTAATTAACGAACTTCAGACCATAGCCGACTCGTCGAACAAGCTCAAACGCCTTCGCGGCAGACGCGGACTGGACGTTGTCAAGAAGCTGCAGGAACTCAAGGAAGTTGACATCGAGGTCCTCAAGCAGGAAGTGCCCGGTCCCGGGGGAGTTGACGAGAAGCTCGTTCGACTCGCCGGATTTCGCAAGGGCAAGGTGGTCACAAACGACTTCAACCTCATCAAGGTCGCAAAGATTCACGAGGTCGAGGCCATAAACCTCAACGAGATAGCCAACGCCATGAAGCTCAGTGTGATGGTCGGCGAGCCCCTCGAGGTCGAGATTATCCGCGAAGGCGAGGGCGAAACTCAGGGAGTGGGCTACCTGCCGGACGGCACTATGGTCGTTGTAGAGGGCGCAAGCGACCTCGTCGGCGAGAGGGTTACGGCAACGATTACCAACATTTACCACCGCGATGCAGGTCGAATCGTGTTTGCGAGAGTGAACGGCGATGATTGACGGCCTTTGCGCGATAGTACCCGCCGCCGGCATGGGCAAGCGGCTTGCCGCCGGTGTGCCGAAGGCGTTTGTGCAACTCGCGCCGGGAGTGTCACTGTTGTCGCTCGCGGTCAGCTCCCTCGCCGAACAGGGCATCGGACACATCGTGGTCGCCATTCCCGAAAAATACCTCGAACGCACGAGCCTCGCGCCATTCGGAGCACAGGTTACCTTCGTTGCCGGCGGCGAACGTCGCCAGGATTCGGTTCGCAACGCGGCTCAGGTTCTGCCGAAAGACTACAGCACGGTTTTCATTCACGACGCGGCACGTCCTTTTCTGCGCGGGGGTATTGTGCGTGAACTGCACGAGAACGCCATGCGCGATGGTGCGGCAGCACCAGTCCTCAACTGTCCGGACACGCTTAAGCGAACTTCGAACGGGCGCATAAGGCAGACGGTTGAACGCGAAGGGCTGTACCGCGTGCAGACCCCTCAGGTGTTTCGCTGTGACGTCTTCGACTCCATGCTGGAACTCTACGACAAGCTCCATGTTACCGACGACTGCAAGCTCGCCGAAGAGGCCGGTTTCGCGCCGGTAACGGTGAGGGGCAGTGAATACACGTTCAAGGTCACCACTCCGGAGGACCTCGAACTCGCAAAGGCTCTGTACTCGATATGGAAAACAGAAAAAAACGACCGATAGCCGTGTTCGATTCGGGCATCGGCGGGCTGACCGTCCTGTCCGAGATACGGTCTCACCTGCCTGCCGAGGACCTGATATACTTCGGCGATACCGCCCGTGTGCCGTATGGCACCAAGTCTCCCACCATAATTTCGCGCTATGCCGTGGAAGTCGGACGGTTCCTGAACCGTTTCGAACCAAAGGTGTTCGTGGTCGCCTGCAACAGCATGTCCAGTGTCGCGCTGCCTGTTCTGGACGGAGCCTTCCGCTTGCCTCTCGTTGACGTGATCTACCCGGGCGCATATGCGGCTGTCGAGTTCTCCTCGACAGGCAGGATAGGCGTAATAGCCACTCAGGCGACCATAAAGAGCAACGCCTATCAACATGCGGTTAGGGCGCGTGCGCCTCACGCAGAGGTGTTCGGAATGGCCTGTCCGCTTCTCGTCCCTGCAATCGAAGAGGGAAGGGGGAGCGACGACCACATTGTGCGTGAATGTCTTGCCGAATACGTCTCGCCCCTTATTGAACAGGACATAGACACGCTCATCCTTGGCTGTACTCATTACCCCGTTATCTCTGACGGCATATCTTCCGTAGTGGGCGAGGATGTAAAGCTGGTGGATTCCGCAAAGGAGACCGCACACCGCACACGCGACCTGCTGCAGTCGCTTGGGCTGCTCAGAGAGGGTTCAAAGCCAGGTATAATGCGCTGCTACGTTTCCGACAACACTGAAGGCGTAGCCGTTCAGGGAAAGCTGTTCCTCGGCTCTGACATGCCTTCAGTGGAGTTGGTTCATCCGGAGCAGTTTTACGAATGAGCAAGAAGTCCACAGGCGACTGGAATCACATAGCACGCAACAAGAAGGCTTTCAGGGACTTTCACGTTCTCGACAAGTTCGAGGCCGGTCTCGCTCTGCGCGGGACCGAGGTCAAATCCCTGAGGGCTCGGAACGTCGCGTTCGCGGACAGTTTCGCTCATTTCCGCGGCGGGGAACTGTACCTGCTCAACCTCGATATACCGCCGTATTCGCACGGCAACCTCAATAATCACGAACCCAAGCGGCCCAGAAAGATGTTGATGCATCGTTCTGAACTTAAGCGGCTCTCGAAGATGGTGAAGGAACGAGGGCTCACCGTGATTCCTCTGAGAATGTACTTCAACTCGCGCGGGTTTGTGAAGGTGGAACTCGGGCTTGCAAAGGGCAAGGCACATCACGACAAGCGCGAAGACATCCGCAAAAAGGACATTGAACGTGACCTTCGCAGGCGAGGGCTGTAGGCTATTGTATATCGGCCCTTCTGCGTATCTCCACGTCTATTCCCTTGTTCATCCTTGCGTTGAGCTTTTCCGCCCTCCTCAGAAATGAACCCGCCACCTTGTTGCGCTGGTTTTCGGACAGAACCTTCTGATACACTTCCATTGCGCCGGAGACGTCGCCGTCTATCTCACGGAACTTGCCCTTGACGAGCGTCGCGTAGTGAGATTTGGGTTCAAATTTCTCGGCCTTCTCGACAAGTAGCTTTGCCGATATCCCGTCCTTGAGGTAGTGGCTCACTATCGCCTGAAAAAGATACCCCTCGAACCTCCTCGGCTTCAGTGAGATGTAATCGTCGAAACACGAGGATGCCTTCGAATGTTCGAAACAAAAATGGTAGCTCAATCCGAGAAGCAGCAGCAGCGAAGGCTTCTTGTAATGAGTGTCGAGCTGCAGTGCCTTGTAAAGCGTCTCGCAAGTCAGACGATATTTGCCCTGCTGAAAGTATGATATGCCGAGCCTCGTGATGAGTGAAAGCTTCAAGAGGCTTAAGCTTAAGTTCTTCGCGCAGCTTACTGCTGTTCATTTCAGAGTGTTCTGGCAAATAATTCTGTTTGCAGACCGGGATGATGGCTTCGACTATTTCACGTAACCATGCTCTCATTCTCCCTCCTCACTTCCTTGGATTTGCCGAACATATCTTCTTTTTTGTGATTGTCAATATGAAAGGCAGGACTGCATACTTACTAACTCATTACTAATACATGTAGTGTCTTTAATGGAGAATCATCTAAATAAAGGGTGCCCCGAATAATTGGTTTCGTATGAAAACGAGCATGACAAAGCCGCAGCCGTTTACAGTAAAACCGTATTTTTCGAGGTGGCCGAAAGAGGCATCTCTGTCGAGATGCCTCTTTTCGAAAAACGGGAATTTATCAAACTATCAGCCGCCGAAGCCGAATATCAGCCTGTAGATATCGTTGCCTGTTACAAGCAGGAATATGGCGATAATCATCACGAGCCCAATGTTGATAATGATTGCCTGCGCCTTTCGGCTTACGGGCGAACCCTTTATCCACTCTATGATGAGCAGCACGATGTTGCCGCCGTCGAGAATGGGAAGGGGCAGTAGATTCACGACAGCGAGGTTGATAGATATCAGCACCAGAAAGTGCAGAAACACGGTGAAACCGAGCTCGAGCACCTTGTAGGAAATATGTATGATGCCCACCGGGCCGCTTACGAGAGTGGGTGAAAGCTCCGCCGATACCAGCTTGGCAAGGAAAAGGTAGGTCTTGTTGATAATCTGTACGCAATCGCTGAAACCTCTCGAGACAGCTTCGCCGATGCTCGCTGCCTTTACGATTTCGTGTTTGAAGGTGAGACTGAACGGGTATGTCCCTTCGCTGAAACGTTCGTTGGCCTTTTTTCCGGCAAACGTATAAGTGTTTTCCTCGTTGTCTATTACCTTGACCTGCCCTTCCTGAGTGACCTCGTAGGACTTGATGCCCATTTCCGCTTCGAGTCCTGCCTCGTCGGCGACAGAGCCTTCCTCGACCCAGACCACCTTCAGACCGTTTTCTTCCTGGTCAGCGGTAGTACGGGTGATGCCGAGAAGCCTCCTGCCTCCCGCCTCGTGAGGTAATACTCTTACCGAGAACTCGCTGTCGCCCCTGAGGAGGGTGACTCCGATCTCGCCCGAGGTATTCGAGAGGCGCACCACCATGTCCTCCCAACTGTAAACGCGGTTGCCGTTGATGGCGGTAATGTAGTCGCCTTCCTTTATTCCGGCGATGTCGGCCGGCTTGTCCGGCTCGACCTTCGCAATGGGATAAAGTATGCTCGCGCAGCCGATGGTGTAGTGCTCCGCGATGTCCGGAACGATGGTCAGGTCTTCAACAGCGCCGGTCTTCCGCTCTACGGTGAGCTTGATCCCTTCCTCGTCGCTCAAGGACATTATCGGGTAGGTGAGGATCGCCTGCCTTATTACACTTGCGGCCTCGGTCTCCTCCACTTTCTCGCCGTTGACTGCTATGACCTTGTCCCCATTTCGGAAGCCGTCATTCAGCATGCGCTGGTTGCCTTCAGCCTGAACGACGTTCGACGTGGTGGGATTTATGCCGATTGAAGGGAAGGGCATACCCTCGTCCTTGCGAGGGCTGACCGGTATATCGAATTCCTCTTCGCCGCGGCGGATTGTGAAGTCGAGAACTTTGCCCGTATCCGACAGTGCGACCTCCTGCCGAATGTCCGTGAAGCCGTTCACTATCTTGCCGTCAATGCGCAGCACGCGGTCGCCGGGCTGAAGGCCCGCCTCCGCCGCGGGGGTGCCCGGAACTATGGCGCCCACTACGGGGCTCGTGAACTGTGCTCCGAACATGAACAGGAGAACTGCGAGAATGAAGCCAGTTAAGACGTTCATTGCAGGGCCGGCCGCGGCGATGATAATCCTCTGCCACGGGGGTTTGGAGGGATATTCGTCGGGCGCGCCCGTGCCTGTCTCGCCCTCGGTGTCGGAGATGCCCGCAAAAGCAACGTACCCGCCGATGGGGAACAGCGACACCCGGTAGTCCGTGTCGCCCCATTTTATGCCGAAGAGCCTCTTGCCGATGCCGACAGAGAAGGTCTCGATTCGAACGCCGAATATCTTGCCCGCCACGAAGTGGCCGAACTCGTGGATGACCACGATTAGCGAGAACGCCAGAAAGACGATTAGTACGTATAGGATGCCCATGCTATATCAACCTTGATGCGAGTTCCCTGGCCCGGCGGTCTGTCTCGAATACCTCTTCGAGGTCGGACGCTGGACCAATGGGAGTTTCTTTAACGACTTGGGATACAATCCGGAACATTGTAGTGAACTGTATATCCCGGTTAAGAAACAGGTTTACAGCCACTTCGTTTGCCGCGTTGAGTGCCGTGGTCGCAAGCGAGCCTTTGCGGCCCGCCTCGATACCTGTTGCGATGGACGGGAACCTTTCATTGTCAACCGGTTCGAAGGTAAGGTTTCCGGCATCGGCGAGATTCAGTGGTTTACATGGGCTCTCGATGCGGCTTGGCCAGGTGAGCGCAAGTTGGATGGGAAGCCGCATGTCGGGCAGGCTCATCTGAGCGAGAACCGACTCATCCTCGAAGTACACAAGCGCGTGGACGATGCTCTGTGGATGCACTACTGCTTCAATGTCGTCGTAGTCAAGTCCGAAAAGATGATGGGCTTCGATTATCTCGAGCGCCTTGTTGAACATTGTGGCGGAGTCAATGGTAATCTTCGCGCCCATGTCCCAGGTGGGATGCTTCAGAGCGTCTTCTGGCATGATGCTGTCGAACTCGTCCGACCCCAAGGTGCGGAAAGGACCGCCCGAAGCCGTTAGCACGAGCTTGCTCACATAGCGGGTTTCGCGACCGTACAGGCAGGAGAACACAGCGCTGTGCTCGCTGTCCACGGGAATTATCTGCGCTCCGCTCTTTTGCGCCTCGGCGTTCACTATGTCGCCAGCCATGACCAGCGATTCCTTGTTTGCCAGAGCCACCCGTTTGCCGGCCTTCACGGCGGCGACCGTGGGCTTAAGGGCCGCCGCGCCGACTATCGCGCTTACAACTGTGTCGGCCCTGTCGTCGGAAGCAAGCGCGCACAACTCGTCCTCGCCGCTGAGTATCTCCGTCTCGCAGTTGCCCAGAACATCAGCAAGCTTTCCGGCCGCTTCGGAGTCCGCCATTGCGCAGTAGCGGGGAGAAAACTCCCGAACTGCCGCCTCGGCTCCCCTCACATTCCTGTTCGCGGTAAGTGCGAATAGCCTGAAGCGGTAGGAGTGCTTTCTGATTATGTCGAGTGTGCTTTGACCTATCGAGCCGGTCGCACCGAGCAGAGTGATGTTTTCAGGCACTTCGTAAACCTCGCTGGTTCGTGTAAAACTGCCCCTCGCAGTACTTTATCGCCGTATCGCGCGGTGTTCGTATTTTTGGTGGAAAAACGCCCGGAAGCCGTGCTTCGACCCCCGCGGGGCCGGGGCGGCGAATTCAGTACACGGGCGCGGGCTGTTTTTGTATGATACCTTCCCGTTCCAGGCGATCACGGTCTTCAGGGTCAATGTAGCGAGAATTGCGCATCTTCACAACTGTGTAGAACTCTTTCGGTTTCGAGGTGGTATCCGGCAGACCTTCCGGCGTTTGTTCGAAGTAGAAACTGATGCGGATACGTATGGCGATTGGCAGCTCGCGACGCTCCTCGAGTTCCCATTCGTCCAACCAGTCCATGCCGTCATAGTATTCGACCTGCATGTCACCGATGATGTCGCACAGGAGTTCTGTCGTGCCGCCCTCGTCAAGTTCGCCGTCCCAGCCTCTCTGTTCCCGGCGGTACAGAAGGTAGGCGCTCGTGCGGTCATCGCGGCGGATGAAATAGGAAACCTCACGGTAGAGGTGGTAGGAACCCGAGTCCTCGTCGTAGCCGGGGTTCGCTATGACGAAGGCTATTCCCCCGCCGTCAGAGAAGTCCGGCATGCGTTCGGCGATGAGGTAAGGGAACCGGGACGGGTCGCCCCTCATGCCTTCGTCCGGGGCTTTTTCTCCGGCATATGGGTCGGTCTCGGGTTCAGAACCCTCTCCGGAAATCTCCTCGCCGGTCTCAGGGTCTATCTCGGTCACCTCGACATCCCTTTTGCCTTCGCCGTCTTCCTCGGGGAATTTCCGCTCGCCAAGGTCTATCTGGACCTGTTCCTCGAGGTCTTCGATAAGCATGGGCCGGGTGGCCTGCTTGAGATCCTCCGTCATTATGTCGAGAACCGAGCCCTGTATTCTCGCCCAGCGACAGACCTCCGCGGACTGAGCCCGGGCCTTTAGAGTGGATACAAGAATCGTGTAGCACACGACTATGACGATTGACGCGAGCGCAAGTGCGAGAAGCACTTCGAGGATGGTAAATCCGCGGCGTCTCACGGGTTGTCCTCCTCGTAGTAGAATTCCTCTTCAAGGTCGGGCAACTGCTCGATACGCATGGGAGTGTCAATACATGTCAGCACGACCCTGTTGGATTCTCCGAAGCCGATTTGGTAACGGACCTCCACCTGGATTTTGCGCATGGGACCGCGTGTTTGTCTCGTCACCGATGTCCATCACGTTGACCGTAATGTCCATCTCGGCGAGCCGGTCGGTTTCGACGGTCGGGTCTGGAAAACCTCTTGCGAGCACCTCTTCCATTTTGGCTCGTGCTACCTGCACTGCCAGCAGACGAGTGCTCGCGAAGTCGGCGTTCTGAAGCGCCTTCTGGCGAAGCTCCAGAAGCAGGTAGAAGGCGGTGGCGAGAATCGCCAGTGCCGCCAGTACCTCCACAAGTGTAAACGCCGCGTTTCCTCTTCTCATTACTCTTCCAGTGGTGCCCTTGGTTCAACGTGTCCTTTAAGGATGGAAGTAACACCGGTGAGCGGCGCGACCTCTATGGTCACCTTTCGCTCGGCCCTGTCCTCCAGGAAGATTGAATGCGCCTTAACCCGGCCATTGGGCGAAGCCACGATGGCGTGAATGCCGCTGCGCTCCGAGTCCTCCCCGACGACGAGGTTAACTATCTGTATGGAAGAAGGCAGGAAGTGTTCGGCAAAGCGCTGCATGTTGTCGGGGTTCATCTTCTCGCCTTCGCCCGGTTCGGCAAGCGCGTAGAGCTGGTCGTTGAGGTCGTAGATAATGGCCACGGGCTTGCCGGAAGCCGCGGCACGGCTGAACGCTGCCTCGATGTTCGCGCTCATCTTACTCGCCTCCGCCCTTATGCGGGCAGAAGGTATGAGATTGTCGAAGCGCGAGACCACGAAAACCAGCGCCACTGCCATGATCGCCACGACAACGGTCAACTCTATCAGCGTGAAGCCGCTGCGTGAATTCATCAGTTTCCGGGCTTTTCCCAATCCTTACGCTCGCTGTATTTGATGTCGGCGTTGTAGCCCTCTCCACCGGGGGTGCCATCAGCACCGTAGGAGATTATGTCGAACTTGTTGTTGGTGCTGTCGAAGCGATATTCGTATGGGTTGCCCCACGGGTCGTTCATCACATCCGCGTAGCCGCCCTCTTTCCAGCCGTCGGCACCCGCGGGCTTCTCGTCCAGTGACTCGAGCCCCTCGCCTGAGGTGGGAAAGCGACCGACATCCATCTTGAAAAGCTGAAGTGCGGATGCGTACTCGCTTATCTGGCTCTGTGCGCGTGTTACCTTGGCCTTGTCGGTATAACCGGCGAACCTGCCGACCACGACGACCGCCAGGATGGCGATTATCGTCACCACGACCATGAGCTCCACGAGCGAAAAACCTGCCTGAGAGGTTCTGTTCATTGTTCCTCCGCTTGAAAAATGTTCATCGTGTTGTCTCGCGTGCGTTGCCAGACACGCATAGCTTTTGACCGTCGCGAAAGGGGCAGGGTTCCGCTATCGAATAGTTGAGAGGTCGAGGATGGGCAATATTACCGACATTACGATGAATCCCACCACAACAGCCAGTATGACTATGAAAACCGGCTCGATCATCGACATGATCTTCTGCGCCGTAATCTCGACCTCCTCGTCGTAGGCCTCGGCTATTCGGTCGAGTATTTCCTCGAGGCGACCGCTGCGCTCGCCTACCGCGATCATGTAGCCCACTACGGGCGGGAAAACTCCGCTTTGTTTCAGGGGAGTGGAGATGTCGGCACCCTCGATAATCCTGTCGTGGACCTCCTGAATGGTGCGCTCGAGAACGACGTTGTCCACTACCTTGCCCACTATCTCCAGCGCGCGAAGAGCCGGAAGACCGCTCTTGAGAAGCGTACTGAATGTCAGGGCGAAGCGGCTGACAGCGCTCTTGCGGTACAAGGGGCCTATTACAGGGACTGATATGAGAAACTTGTCCTTGATGTTCTTGCCGGTAGGCGTGTTGAAGAACATTCGCAAGAAAACCGTGAAAACTCCCAAACCGCCCACGATTATGTACCAGTAGTTCGTCAGGAACCGTGAGATGAACAACAGGGCCGAGGTGGTCAAGGGCGGCGTTCGGTTGTTCTGTATCAGGAACTCCGCAATCTTGGGCACCACGAAGGTTAGAAGGAATATTACTACCGCGAGACCGAAGAACAGCACCACGACGGGATACGCAGAGTGTGGCCTGAATCTTGGATGCGAGCCGATGTCTTCTCTGAAGGTACTCCGCGATGGTATCGAGAACGATGTCGAGATTGCCGGATTCCTCGCCGCTTTCGACCATGTTGACGTACAGGTCGCTGAAGTAACGCGGATGGCGTCTAAGAGCATCGGCCAGCTTCGAGCCCTGCATAACACGTTCGTTGACGTCCACCACCGCCTTGCTCAGGCCCGGGTTCTCGGCTTGTTCGATAAGGATGCGAAGCGCGTCGGCCACGGGAATGCCGCTCTTGACGAGAGTGGCGAGCTGACGGGTGAAGTTGGCGGTCTCGGCCTCCGCCCGTGAGCGGAAGATGCGGGGAGCGGTCAGCCAGTTCGTCTTCGACGATGAACGCTCGGCGTTGATGGTCGTCGGGAGCAGGCCCTTGGAGCGCAGTTTCGCCCTGGCTTCCTTGGGCGTGTCCGCCTCGATGACGCCGGTTGCTTTCTTCCCCTGTTGGTCTAAGGCCTTGTAGTTATATACGGGCATATGAAGCTCAGATAGTATCCATTTGAGAAACCCTTACTACCTCGTCAACTGTCGTCAGGCCCTTCTTGACCTTCTCGGCTCCGTCCATGCGAAGAGTCTTGAGGCCACGGTCAACGGCATCGCGCTTGATTACCGTCGAGTCCTCCTTGCGCATGACCTGCGAACGGACCTCGTCGTCCATGCGAAGAAGCTCGAATATCCCGACGCGGCCTTGGTAGCCGGTGTCGAGGCATTCGTCGCAACCTGTACCGCGGTAAAGCAGTCCGTCGGGAAGCTCATCTCGCGTGAGTGCCAGAGACATTAATTCCTTGTCGCTGGGCTCGTATGATTCCCGGCAGTGCGGGCATACCCGTCTGACGAGCCTCTGTGCCATTACTGCGATAACAGAGCTTGCAACGAGGAAAGGTTCCACTCCGAGGTCGAGCAGTCGGGTGACGGCCGAGGGGGCGTCGTTTGTGTGAATGGTGGAGAATACACGGTGGCCCGTGAGAGCCGACTGAATGGCGATTTCGGCTGTTTCGAGGTCGCGCACCTCTCCGACCATGAGAATGTCGGGGTCCTGGCGCAGAACGGCTCGCAGGCCGTTCGCGAAAGAGACGTTCTTCTTCAGTTCAACCTGGATTTGAGATATGCCCCGAAGTTGGTATTCGACAGGGTCCTCGATGGTAATGATGTTCACATCCGGCGAGTTCAGTCTCGCAAGCGACGCGTACAGGGTGGTGGTCTTGCCGCTGCCTGTCGGGCCGGTAACGAAGAAGATGCCGTGAGGAACGCTGATGACACTCTTCAGAATATCGAGATTGTGCTTGTCGAGGCCCAGTTCCTCGAGACTGCGGAGGCTCGCGGTCTTGTCCAGCAGTCTCAGGACCGCGCGCTCGCCGTTCTGAGTGGGGATTATGGAGATACGTATGTCAATTTCGCGGTCGGCGTACTTGATTGTCGTGCGGCCGTCCTGCGGCTTGCGCCGTTCGGCGATGTCGAGCTTTCCGATGACCTTGATGCGCGATATGACAGCGTCGTGGATGCTTTTGGGCGAGTCCATAAGGTCGTACAGAACGCCGTCAATGCGGGCGCGTATGCGCATCTTGTCTTCCAGCGGATGGAAGTGAATATCAGATGCGCGACGCTTGATGGCCTCCGAGATGGCAGTGGAAACGAGCTTGATGATGGGAGCCTTGTTCGCGATGTCCAAGAGGTCCTCGGCCCTCTCCAGGTCGGCGGATACGGCGGACTGAAGGTCTCCGTCTATTTCGTCCAGAACAGCACCGAGTCCGCTTGAGCGCATCTGGTAGCCGCGGGCGATCAGATCCTCTATCTCCTTCGCTGGTGCGAAGACCGGCTCAATGTCGCTGCCAAGCATTGCCGCAGCGTCGTCCAGCGACCGGAAGTTGAACGGGGATGCGGTGGCTACGTAGTAGGTCCCGCCGCGCTCGTTGAACGAGACGATGTTGTTCGAACGTGAAAAGACAAGGGGCACCTTCTCCACAAACGACATTGGTACATCGTAGCCGGACAGGTCGCCCTCGAAGGGAATCTCGAGGTATTCGCCGAGAGCGCTCAAAACCTGTTCTTCGGTCGCATAGCCCTTTTCGACCGCGATGCGGTCAGGGCTGTCTCCGTTGTCGGAGGCGGCCTGAATCAAAGAGTTAAGCGTGTCCTCGTCTATGACTCCCGCTGAGTAGAGAATACGGGGTACGTCAACACTCATGTTCGCTTCCTTTAATTCCCGAGAGAGGGGCGACCCTTGTCGCCGTCCTTGCCGGTTTTCTTTTCGGGGACGGGTTTCGCCTCTTCGTCGCCCTCTTCATCTTCCGGTTCGGGCTTTTCTTCGGGCTTCTGAGCCTTCTTTTTCGGGCTTTCGTCGAGGTCCTCGAACACTCGCTTCGTGAGCGGGTCGCGGTTGCGGCGCGATTTGCGCAGCAGCTCGAGGTCTATTTGGGCCCGTTCAGTAGCCGCCATGAGGTCACCGGGCTCGACGATAATCTCGGGCTGAAGGAAGATGTAGAGGTTGACCTTGTCAACAGAGCGGCTCTGTTTGCGGAAGAGGTGGCCTATTCCGGGAATGTCGCCCAGCCACGGAACCTTGGATACCGTCTCGTCCGTCTTTGTGCGGGTCATGCCGCCGATGACGACGTAGCCGCCGTTGGGAACTCCGACGCGGGTCTCAGCCTCGCGCACTGTCTTGGCGGGGCGGTTGGCCTCGGTGCCGCTTACCGTGTCGAAGGAGAACTCGCTCTGGAAGAACTGCTCGACCGTCTGTTTCATCTCCAGGGTGAGGTAGTCGCCGGAGCGGATGTGCGGCGTAATCTCGAGCTTGATCTGGGCCTCGTAGTCGCCGCCGTAGGTCGCCGTGGAATTGGAATCGGAGTCGGTGTTAGTAATCGTGGAGTATGGGATTTTCTCCGATATGGTAAGAGATGCCTTCTCGTTGTCGGTGGCGAGTATCTGGGGCTCGGCGAGAAGTTCGATGTCCTTGTCGCGCTGAACGGCCTGCAGAAGCGATGGGATGGCCCACACTCCATTGCGGTCGCGAATCAGCCCCACTGTGACACCCGCACCTCCGGGGAATGCGGCTCCGCTGCCGGGAACGACGTACTTGTTGGTCGCTCCGAAGGTGGTGCCGAATCCGCGGTAGTTGTCCGCTACGGGGAAGTCACCGGATGCCAGTTCGATGCCAAGCTCACGCAGCTTGGTGGTGGTCACCTCCACGATGACCGTGCGGATGAGCACCTGCATCTGCGGAAGGTCGAGTTGCTCTATCATGTTTCCGATGCTCTCGAACTGGCTCTGGTTCGCGAGCACGATGAGTGAGTTCTGGCTCTCGAACGCGATTATCACAGGCTGCTGCTCCGTCGAGCCCTGTGGCTGCTTTATCTTGGCGAAAGCGTCGTTTAGCGTCTGAGCGAGGTCCTTCGCGGGGATGTTCTTGAGCCTGATTACGTGGTAGTTGCCGGGAGAAGTGCTTTCGAGGTCTATGTCCTTGATGAACGCCTCGATCATCTCGATCTCGTCTTCTGTGCCGATGAGGATGAAAGAGTTCGTGCGAGGATCGGGAATGGCCATCGTGGTACTTGACGCGGGAGTGGTGGGGTTCGTTGTGCGGTTTGGCCTTCGCACTACCCGTTGGTTTGTCTGTTTCGAGGCCGCGGCCATGGCTCCGGGGCTCGATGAGAGCGATTCGAGATAGCTGTCCACGAACGTCTTGAGAGTTTCCACGTTGGCGTTCTTTATCATTACGACCTTGTGAGTAATCTTCGGTCCGGGGATGTCTATCGCGTTGAGAATGCCCGCGATGCGCAGGATAACGGTCTCGTAGTCAGTGATGAGAAGACTGTTGGACTGAGGAATTGCTACCACCATTCGGGAAATGGTGAAGTTACTGAGCGTCTGCATCGCTTCTGTCGCGTCAAGGTATTCCAGCTTGAACACCTGCGTGATAATGCGGTCGCGGTCGCGAAGCTGGTCACGTTCTTCGTCCGAATAGAATGCGGATGGAATGCCCTGACCCTCTTGCATGGGTACGATCTTAATCATGCTGCCCATGTCAACCATCTGCCAGCCGTTGAGGTTCAGCAGCGTCTCGAACAGAGGGAGGATATCCTCCTCCTTGATGGGGACGTAGGAGACGTAGTTGATAGTGCCGCTGAGACCCTCGGTATAGACGATGGGTTTTTCGAGCTTACGCGCGAGGTACTCCACCGCCTTTTTCAGGTCCCAACCGTCAAAGTTATATATCTTGCCCGGCGTGGCCTCGTCAGGACCTTTCTCCTCAACGGTCTCCTCGCCGCCATTGTCGGCCTCTTCGGCGTAAACAACTGTCGGCAGAGCAAAGACTCCGAACGCCAGCACTGCGAATAACAGAAGCAGCTTTTTCATACTTCTTACCTTCCCGTTTGGGTATCGCCGCGTACTTCAGAACAGTAACGTGTGATGCGGCTGTGCTCCAATCACTAATTCTGTTCCTTTTCGAGCAGGTTCAACAGTTCGCTGACCATATCGGTCATGCGTATGTGCTTTACGATTTCACCTTTACGGAACAAAACAGCGTTGTTTACGCCGCAGGCGACTCCGTAATCGCACTCCTTCGCCTCACCCGGGCCGTTGACAACACAGCCCATAACTGCAACCTTTATTCTCTCTCGAGAGTCCTTCAGAGCCTCGGCCACCTCTTCCACGGCACCGATTACATCGCCTTCGCAACGTCCGCAAGTGGGACAGGAAACGATGACCGGACGGTCGAAAAGCCTTCCGCTCGCTCGAAGGATTTCGTAAGCAAGCTCGACCTCGCGAAGTGGGTCGCCGGTAAGCGACACACGAACCGTATCTCCTATGCCATCAACGAGCAGCGACCCCAGCGCGATGGAAGAGCGGACAACTCCCTGAGCCATCGGGCCGGTGGCTGTGAGGCCAACGTGCAGAGGATAGTCGCTGCGCCCGGCCATTGCTCTATACACAGCCGTGTTGGTCTGAACGTCCGAGGCCTTCAGCGACACGATTATATCACGGAAGCCGAGAGACTCTATATATTGACAGTATTCGACAACGCCATCCAGAAGCGCATCTACCATAAGACGCTCGTCACGGCGGCTTCGTTCCTTTATCGAACCGGAATTCGCCCCTACACGAATGGGAAGACCCTTGTCCTTACACCTTTCGACAACCTGCCTTATCTGTTCGCGATCCTTCAGGTTCCCCGGATTCAGCCTCACCTTCGAAACACCCGACTCTATCGCTCCAAGAGCAAGTTTGTAGTTGAAGTGGATGTCCGCGATGACCGGAAGCGGAGATTCGGCGCAGAACCGCTTCAGTGGCTCGAGCGCGTGCTTGTCGGGTACTGCGACGCGTATCAGCCTGCAACCGGCTTCGGCAAGCCGTTCTGTCTGAACCAATGCCTGTTTTACATCGGATGGCGGGCTCTTCAGCATTGACTGCACTACAACGGGCTCGCCGCCTCCGACGGCGACGTCTCCTACCATTACCTTCCTCGTCTTACCTCTTGCGGGAAGGGAGGTTTGAGCTTTACTGCTCACGGTTTCCCTCGCTTGCGTAATGACATATTTCGGACAGAGGACAGTTCGGGCAGTCGGCATTGCGAGCTTTGCAAATCTTGCGCCCGAGCTTGATGACGTTCAGATGAAAAGGCTCGTGACGTCCTTTCGGAACAAGCCTCGAAAATTTCCTGTGAGCCTTTTGCGCGTTGACGGAGGAAGGCAGAAGCGAAAGCCGTTTGAAAACGCGCATGACGTGGGTGTCCATTGGATAGACAGGATGGCGCATCGAGAACAGCAGAACGCAGTACGCGGTCTTGATGCCGACTCCGTGCATGTTCAGCAGGTGCTCTTCAGCCTCCTGCGGAGCCATATCGGCAAGGTATTTCATTTCGATATCGCCGTTCTCTCGTGCGCTGCGCAGAATGTTCCGTATTCGCGGGGCCTTTCGGGGAGCAAGACCGGCGGGACGCAGCACTTCGACAAGTTCCTCTTCGTCGGCATCCGCGACCGAGTTCCAGTCTGGGTACCTTTCCTTCATCGCCCGAAACGCCTTGTCGCGGTTGCGGTCGTTGGTGTTTTGAGAAAGGATGGTCAGCACCAGTTCGTCCACAATGGGACGCCGCTCGAAGTCGGGACGGCCGAACAACTTCTTCAGGCGTTCGTCCACCTCTTCAAGCACCGGAGTCAACCTCTCGTCATCCAGCTCGTAGTAAGGCGGTGAGGGCAGGTTGCTCATATGCTGATGTCCGTACTGTCTTCCAGTGACAACTTACCCTTTCGGTATGCGATCATGAAGGCGTTGACCACCTTGGGGTCGAGCTTCGAGCCTCCGAGCAGCTTCATCTCCTTCATGGCCTCGCCAACGCTCATGGGGTCTTTTTCAGGCACAAGCGGATAGAGGAACTCGTCCAGCACGTTCGCCGCACAGAGCACCCGCCCACCGAGGGGGATGTCCTCGCGCGATAAGCCGTCCGGAAGACCGCTGCCATCCCAGAATTCATGGTGCGCCTTCACTATCGGTATCAGACGGTCGAGAGTCACTATCTCGGAGAGTATCTTCACTCCGAGCTTCACGTGCTCCACTATGGGCTTCTCTTCGCCGCGAAGAATCGCACGCTGAGT
This sequence comes from Planctomycetota bacterium, assembly GCA_034521065.1. Taxonomy (GTDB): domain Bacteria; phylum Planctomycetota; class B143-G9; order B143-G9; family B143-G9; genus JAXHMW01. The sequence continues at coordinate 232,660 of JAXHMW010000001.1, forward strand.
CTCCACTATGTCGTCGTTCTGGCCGAGCCTCCCTATGTCATGCAGCACGCCGGCCAGGTAAAGGTCGTTCACCTGTTCGGCGTTGAACCCCAAAAACTCGCCGACCGAAGCCGAGAACTTGCCCACCCTTTCCGAATGGCCCATCATGATGGGGTCATGCATGTCAAGTGCCATGGAGAGTGCCTTGACGACCGACTGCACTACCTCGTTCTGCTGGTCGAACGTCGCGAGGTTGTCCAGCACCATGCCTATCTCCATGCCGATTACCCTGGCAAGGTAGAAGTCATCAGGGGGAATACTCCGTTTAGCTCGTCGTTGCCGAGGTACAGACAGCCCTTCGCCTCGTCTCTCACGAACATGGGAATGCAAACCACCGAATGCACGTGCGCGTCCGCCACGCTCGGACTGTGTTTGAAGCGGGCATCTCCCTCCGCGTCTGCTATCAGAAGGGCTTTGCGATTCTTCATTGCATACAGTGCGATTACATCCGCTACCGATGAAGCGGACTTCTGCCTGCGCGTGGCAGCACCCAGTTTAGTCCTTCCGTCTGGTTGGCGAAGGAGTATCGCCGCAACGTCACAGCCGACGTTCTTCATCACGAAGTCTGTCGCCGTGTCCATGTACTGGTTGGCGGTCTTCTGCTCGGTGCCAAGCTCTATGAACTCGCGGATGATGTGCATATCACGCTGCAGCCGCGAACCTCCGTCCGGCACTTCCATCGAGGGGCTAAGAATATCGTCGTCATCCACGTCCAGCATGAAGTCGGAAAGTACGTAGTCGCTCTCCTCCACGGCTCGGACGGTCGCACGCGAGCTGTCGAAAGCGAGACCCGTGGAGCCGACGCGTATCTGGTCGCCTTCGCGAAGCAGTTCTTCGGTAATCTGTTCGTCGTTGACGTACGTGCTACCGCTCTCGGCAAGGTTGCGGATGAAGTACATCTCGCCCATTCGATATATCCGCGCGTGCATCTGTTCCACCATGGCGTCGTAGAGCTGAATGTCGCACTCGCTCGCCTTGCCGATGACGATGCCCACGTCTTCAATCTGGTATATGGTGCCCTTTTGCGGGCCGTTGGTCACACGGATAGCAGGCATTTCACTCGCCGTCCTCGTCTGTTTCGTCCCTGCGCGGACGCAGAAGCGGAAAGAGTACCACGTCGCGGATTGTCTCCATACCGGTAAGAAGCATTACGAGCCTGTCAACTCCTATCCCCATGCCACCAGCCGGAGGCATGCCGTGTTCGAGAGCCACGAGAAAATCCTCATCCAGCTTGCCGACGGTTTCTTCGCTCTTGCGTTCGAGCTGCTGCTCGAAGAATTTGCGCTGAAGGTCTGGGTCGTTGAGTTCCGTGTAGGCATTGCCGAACTCCATTCCCGCAATGAACAGCTCGAAGCGGTCCGAGACTCGTTCGTCGTCCGGCTTGGGCCTGCAGAGGGGGGTCAGCTCGACAGGCTGCTCCACGACGAAGGTGGGCTGCACAAGCTTCTTCTCCACGAATTCGTCAAAAAGCTCTTCCAGAACGAACGCATGTTCGGAAGGTGCTTCTATGTCCCTGCTTTCGAGAAGCTCGCGTGCGGCCTTCTCGTCCCACGGGTTGATGCCGGTCTCGCGTGCAATAAGTTCGGTAAACTTCTCCCTCGGCCATGGAGGCGACAGGTCTATCTCCTCTCCCTGCCAGTTCAGAGTGGTGGTGTCGGACACCGCCCCGCATGCTGACTCGATGAGCTTCTCGCAAAGCGTCATCATGTCCTCGCAGTTGCCGTAGGCCTGGTAAAGCTCGAGCATTGTGAACTCCGGGTTGTGGCGGGTGGACAGTCCCTCGTTTCTGAAACACCGCCCGATCTCGTACACCCTCTCGAGTCCGCCCACCAAGAGCTGCTTCAAAAAAAGCTCCGGCGCAATGCGCATGTACAAATCCAGTCCGAGCGCGTTGTGGTGAGTTATGAACGGTTTTGCCGTCGCGCCTCCCGGAATTGCCTGCATCATCGGGGTCTCGACTTCGAGAAAACCAGTGCTGTCCAAAACCTTGCGAAGCTCGGTGATTATCTTTGAACGCTTCAGGAACACTTCCATTGACTCGCGGTTTGATACGAGGTCGAGAAAGCGCCTACGGTATCGAATCTCGACGTTTTTCAGACCATGCCACTTCTCCGGCAGAGGGCGAAGGGACTTGCACAGCAACTCGACCTTTACGGCGAACACCGTGACCTCGCCCATGCGAGTCTTGCCGACAACTCCTTCGACTCCGATGATATCCCCGACCTCGAGATTCTTCACTATCTCGAAATCGTCGGCAAGGTCTTTTTTGCGCAGAAAAACCTGTATCTTGCCGGAACGGTCAACAATATCCGCGAAAACGGTCTTGCCGTGGTCGCGAAGGGCTGTGACGCGGCCGGCCATTCGAACTGTGTCGCCCTCCTTCTCATCGAAGGCGATATGTATGCTCTGAGCAGCGGTGACGTCTGAGAAACGTCTGCCGAATGGGTTTACGCCCAATTGCCGGATGGCTTCGAGCTTCTTGCGCCTGTCTGCAAGTATGTCGGGATTCGTCATTGTTGTCCTCGAAAAAAATGTGTGAGAAGTGACGTTCCAAAACTGTTTGTTTGCTGTATTATAAAAGAAAGGCGGTGGAACGCCCGCCTTTTCTCGTTGTTGCTGTGATAAGCTGGTCTCCGCACCGCCCGGATTGTCCACTGAAAAGCAGCTTTCAACCACAATCCGACTCTGTGAATTCTATCAGAATGCTCAATTTAGTCAATCCAAAGAGACAGCCGCCGCCACTTGCAACACGATACTAACTGAAATCACTACTTTCTTGGTGTAGAAGCTTGACACTGCGGGATGAGTTTCTACAATTACACTGTGCTATTATGAGAACACGCAAAGCCAGGAGGATGGCATGAAACTGCGTTTGCTCGCTTTCTTTGCAATTGTAGGCATTATCTTTGCCTGTTCGGGCACTGCTCAGGCCACGACCTGGGGGCCAAACCCGAACTCTTTCAACTACTCTGCCGCAGACACCGTTCAAGAAGGTGGAAACTCCTATAGTTGGCGCGGTGTTACAGGAACCACAAAGCAGATTCAATACGGAATCTCTGCTCCACACGATGACTCTTTCGAGAGCGATGACAGCAGTAACAATCCCGTGCCACTTTCAATCGGCTTCAATTTCAGGTTCTTCGGGCAGATCTACGATGGCGTATATGTAAGCTCGAACGGTGCGATATGCCTGGTCAACGATGATAACAAGAGCAAGTACTCCAACGCCATTGCCAACAACTCCTGGAACTGGGACGCTCACAGCGGGTTCTACTCCTGTCTTCGCTGATCAAACCCCCATCCCCACTATCATGGTCTGGCAGGAAGACATGACTGTGCTCAGCTCGCAGCTATTGTACGGGCGAGTAACTGCCGGCGGTGTCAACGAACTGATCATCACCTGGCGTAACTTCAGCTACCTGAACTCACAGCTTTCAAGTCAAATCTGGTGCCAGGTGATTTTGCAATCCTCCGGCAAGATTATCATGCAGTATCAGTCCTCAATCAACTCGAACGATGCCGGAAACGGTAACGCGGATCCCGCGGTCGGTATCTGTGGACCCGACCCGCTGGGCAATCTCGGTATCCTCGCGTGCTATACACGTGCTGCGAACAATGACGGATACCCCAGCGCATATCAGGCAATTACCTTCGTCCCCCCGCCTCCGCCCCCCTCGATAACCGTGCTCGCTCCCAACGGCGGTGAGGTGTTCTACACCGGTGCCAACATGGTCATCTCGTGGACTGTTGCAAACGGCCCGCTGCCAGGTGCCGATATCGCCATCTCCACTGACGGCGGCTTCACATACAGCACTATTGCCACAAACGTCACGGATAACAATGGAGGTACTTATACCTGGACAATTAGCTCCGCGCCATCCACGACATGTTTCATACGTGTCTCAGACACGACATTGATTACAACTCAGGACGTATCGGATTCCGCCTTTGAAATTCGAACGGCACCACCGGGCTTCACCATAACATCTCCGGGAGGCACCGGAAACCTCGACTTCGTCGTCGGCGACGTTATGACAATATCGTGGACCGCTGTAGGTGCTGTCGGAACGAGCGTCTCGCTCGCTGTCTCGCGTGACCAGGGCATTAACTGGACAACCATCGCCACAGGCATCAACCCAAAGGTTCAGAGCTCTTACAACTGGACGGTAACTGCTCCCCATACCGACGGCATCCGAAGTCGCTTCATTCGAATTCAGGACGCGTTGGGCAACCTCGCAATTTCCGCGCCACCGTTTGCCATCTTCGACGTGCCTATCTTCGACCTGACTTCACCAGACGGCTCTGAAACCGTTTTCGTTGATACCCCCACTACTATCTTGTGGAACACTCAGGGTCTTGTGGGATTCTTCGTCACAATAGAGCTGTCCCGCGACGGCGGCGTTAACTGGGAGACCGTATCCGGTGGTACGAACAACGACGGCATTTACGAATGGACGCCGACTCTCCCCGCAACCTCGACCGCAAAGATACGAATAAGTACTTCATATGGCGGAACGACCTATTCAGACATGACTGCGGGGCTGTTCACCATTACCGAAACAGCGGCTCTCGCCGTTACGGCTCCCAACGGCGGCGAGGAGTTCACCGTTGGCGATCGCACCAATATAACGTGGAATTCACGTGGTACCGGTGTGGGCAACGTGGTCAAAATTGAGATCTCTCGCGACGGCGGACAGACCTTCGAGACCATCATTGACGCCGCACAGAACGTGGGCTACTACTCCTGGAAGGTCACAGGCCCCATCACCCAGCGTGCGCTCATCAGCATTTCGCCCGTAAACAACCCCACCGCCAACGACGTGTCCGACGGCACTTTCGTTATCAACGCCGAACGCGGTATCTACATCCTCTCGCCTGTCGGTGGAGAGGCTTATTACCTGTCACAGGTCCTGCAGGTGCAGTGGTTCACTTCCGGCGTAACCGGCCTGAGCGTTTCCGTCGAGCTGTCACGAGACGGTGGAAACTCCTGGACAACCCTCTCCGAGGGCACTCCTAACGACGGTACGTTCACCTGGGTGGTGGACGGAGACCTGTCCGAAAACTGCCTCATGCGCGTCACTTCGGTGCAGTATCCCGAGTTCTTCACCACTTCGCCAGGCTCGTTCCGCATTTCCGAACTCGTCGGAACAATCTTCATCGAGCCGTTCAAGGGCCAGATTTGGGAACGCGGCACATACCGCTCTGTTCGCTGGAACCCCGGGCTCTTCGATGCCGCGAATGTCCGTGTTGAGATCATGAGAAAGGGCGAAGGCTGGGAGGTCATCGCCATCACTACCGAGAACGATGGCGTGTACGAATGGTTCGTCTCAGGCGTCTCTGAACAGTGCCAGGTAAGGCTCTCGAGCCTACTGAACCTCGCCAAGAACTACGTCAGCGAACCGTTCATGATCATCGAACGCTACTCGATAGAACACGAGGCCCTTGGCAGGGACCACTCCGCTGAGTCCGGCGAGAACGTGCCGTTCAGCTTCATTGTCAACCCGGGTTCGGGCTTCAACTCGTTCGCAACTACCCTCACTTACGACCCCAGCGTGTTCGCCATACCCGAACCGCAGGCCGTTATCAAGGGCGGTGCCTTCAGCGGCTGGAGCCTCAACGTCAACTACAACAACACTACCGGTACCGTAACCGTGATCATGAACGGTACCGGCTCCGCAACAATGCCGGCCGAGGCTTTCACGATCAACTTCACCTCGCTGCCCGGAATGCCGGGACAGTACACGGTAGGCATTGACACCGCAACCTTTGATGGTACAGCAACCTCCAGCACCAACGACGGCAAGATCACCCTCACGCCCACCGAAGACCCAGCTGTTGGCGATGGCTCCGGTGACGGCGGAGGAGGCGGAGGCTGCTTCATCGCTACCTCGGCCTTTGGTTCGATGGCTGCCAATGCCGTTACCGCTCTCTGTGGCGTGCGTGATTCCGCTCTCGCCAACTCGGAGCAGGGCACGAGCCTCGTGGCAATGTACTATGAACTCTCGCCCGCCATGGCCGAGAGCTTTACCGAGCCCGTTCGCGCATTTGTCCGCGAGTTGCTCAACTGAAGCCGAGCGAACTCACCATAAAAAAGGGCCGGTTTCGACCGGCCCTTTTTCTTTGCGTTGAACTTGGATGTTCAGTCGGAAGAGGATGGCATTGACATCGAGATGCGCTGAACGAGCTTCCCGAACGGAAGGCTCTGCAGCCACACGGTGCCGTGGCCGCTCAGGGTCGCGAGGAACAGGCCCTCTCCGCCGAACATCATGGACTTGAAACCGCCCGCACGCTCGATGGAGTATTCGATTCCTTCCGTGAAACCGACGATACAGCCGGTATCAACCTTCATCTTCTGGCCTTCGAGTTTCTTCTCGATTATGGTTCCGCCGGCGTGCATGAAGGCCATTCCGTCGCCTTCAAGCTTTTGCAGGATGAACCCCTCGCCACCGAAGAAGCCGGCACCAAGTCGTTTGTTAAACGCGATGCTCAGACGTGTGCCGAGCGCGGCGCACAGAAAGGCGTCCTTCTGGCACAGGATATTCTGACCCAGTTCGCCCATGTCCAGCGCGGCGATCTTGCCGGGGTAGGGTGCCGCGAAGGCGACTCTCAGTTTACCGGAAGCTTGGTTGGTGAAATGGGTGACGAATACAGACTCGCCCGTGATCATTCTCTTGCCGGCTCCGAGCAGCTTCCCGAACATTCCTTCGTCGGCGCTGGAGCCGTCGCCCATCTTCGCTTCAAATGATATGCCGTCGTCCATGTAGGCCATGGCTCCGGCCTCTGCGATAACCGTCTCATTGGGGTCGAGTTCGATCTCGACGAGCTGCATGTCTCCGCCGATGATCTCATAGTCCACTTCGTGACAGCGCATGTTTCCCTCCGTTTGTGCGTGTTCGATTACGAAACTCCACCCAATTATAACAAAAGGCCCACGCCTTCATGTGTTTTTGGCGTGAGCCCTGTGGTTGCCCGGAAAAAGGAACTCCCCGGAGTGGTGACCCCGGGGAGTGAATCACCGTAATCACCTAAGTTCCGATATCAACCCATTATAGAGCTGGACAGAACTCCTTCTGCCAGCTAACATCATCGGGGGCATTTCATAGCCATTTAAATATGCGTTTGTCGTTTATGTACAGCTTCAGTGTGCACGTACGGCGGGTGCTTCCCAGGCCTATGCCGCCGCGCTCAATTGAAATTGTGTGTTTGCCCTTTATCTCGGGCGTGAAGTTGAAGTAGCGACTGCCCTTATGTGCGCTCAGTTCGCGGTGGTTGTAGATCTCATCGCCGTCAGGGCCGGTCACTACGACTTTTACTGAGGTCTTTTTCGAAGAGTAGGTGTACAGCTTCAGCGTATGTTTGCCGTTGGCGGGGTCCAGCTCCCACTGGACGCTCTCCCCAACCCGCACGCTGTCGCTCTCTATCATCTCGCCTGCGAGAACGAAAGAGTTGAGGCCGAAAAGACCTGCCCCGAGAACCACCACTATCGCAATCCCGAGCGATCCCATCTTCCCGTAGCGTTCCTTCAGATCTTCAAACACGCGACCTCCCGCGTTCAGTTGATGTTGTCTTCAACTCCGCTCTCGAGACCTTTAAGTTCGGTCTCCAGCCACTTTATCCGCTTGCGCCATTTTATCCGTGTCGTCACTCCGACTACTGAATCGTACATCTGCTTGGCGTTCTTCAATTCGTAGTCCAAAGCCTTGCGACGCTCGGAGTTCGCCTTCTTGCGACGCTTGCCGCCGCGATGCGGGGTGTCCGAGTCCTTGCGACCCTTCTGACGCCACATACGCGCGTAGTGCTTGCGACAGTAGCCCTTGGCGTGGACGGGCTCGTCACATGATTCGATCTTGCATTTTGGTTTTTTCATTTTCCTTCAATGTTGACAGGTCAACCGAGGTTTTCAAACGGGTTTCACAGGAAAGGAACCGCAACGTTCTGTCATCGCAGTTTCTCGTTTCCAATTTCATCGTCGTACCTTCGAACTTGCCTCCGGCGAGATGGACGGATTCGTCGAACTCGCCCGTAGTACATGCGATGGTTCCGAGCGATGGAAGTTCCGGCATAGTGGGCTTCAACATGAAGCTGCGGCCGGTTTTCAGAGACCTTTCGTGCAGCACGTTGATGAACGTTCGGCCGTACGCATCTGCGAAAAGCCCGACAATGCGGCAACGGATGGGGTTTGAATTAGGTCCAAGCAACAGGCCCGGCACGCTGAGAACCACCCGCAACTGGTCTTCGTCCTCCAGGTAGCCTCGCACGGAATGTATTGAAATCTTGCCCGTCAGGCCCTTTAGCTCGACGGGTTCGAAGGTTACTGTACAGGTCTTACGTCCGATGTTCGAGAACGTTGCATCACTCACGAGAACAGCGTCCGAAGGCGCGATGCTCTCGAGGCGCTGAGCGAGGTTGACCGTCTGGCCTATCACCGTGTACTCCATGCGCTCGGCCGAGCCCACGTTGCCCGCGAGGAAAGTACCAGCCGACAGCCCTATGCCCATGGTGAGGAAGTCGTCCCAGCCTTCGTCGCGGTTGAGGCCGAACAGCGAGTTCTGCATCTCCACCGAGGTCTTGACGGCGTGGAATTCGGGCTCCTCCACTGCTTTCGGTGCGCCCCAAACAGCGAGAATGGAATCGCCGCCGAACTTGTCAACTGTGCCCCAGTTGTCGAAGATCAGGCTGATCATGCGGTTGAAGTACTGGTTGAGCATCTTCACAAGCCGTTTGGGCTCGTGACGTTCGCTGAGAGTGGTGAAGGCCGTGATATCTGCGAAAAGTACACAGCCTTCGCGCATGCTGCCGCCCAGGGAGAGGTCAACGTCCTTGTTGATGAGCTGTTCCACGACGTCCGGAGACAGGTACCGTTGCATGGAGGTGCGCAGCTCCGTGTTGCGTTTGACCTCCTCGATAAGTTGTGCGTTTTTGACAGCGACCGCTGCCTGGTCAGCAACGGCGGAAAGGATATCGAGGTCAATTCGACCGAATGGATGTTCGATGTTGCGAGAATCCAGGTAAAGAACGCCGAGAATTTCTTCTTCGCCTCCGGCGGAGCGGATGAGAGGGACGCACATCGCGCTGCGGATACCTTCCATGATAATGCTCTTGCCGTTTTTAAGCTCATCGTCCTCAAGCGCGTTCGTGGTGAGGATGGCTTCGCGGCGCTCGACAGCACGTTCGATCAACGTTCGGCTCGCACGAATGTCGCCGTCATCCACGCGACTTTTTACCACGCGCTCGACCCACTCTCCTCCCTTGGTGGGAAACATCACGAAGCCGCGTTCGGCGTTGGGAAGAATGCGGAAGATATCGTCCAGTAGCGCGTCAAGAAGCTTGCCGAGGTCGTAGATCGTGTTCAGCTTCTTGGATACCTCGAAAAGGTTGCGCAGTATCGTCACTATGCGGTCGAACGAGGGGTCTTCCTTGGCGAGCTTTACGAGCCCCTCGATGTTGTTTACTTCCGACAGCGAGCGGGATTCTTTAAAGCGAGTACTGCTGAACTCGTCGTTGACCATCATAACCCGCGAATCCGATATCTCGCCGGTCTGCTCGGCCTCGTCGTGTTCCTCGCTGTAGATGTATAAAAAGCCTGCGATGCGTATCATATCGCCCGGTTCAAGGCGCTTTTCGGACACGCTCAAACCGTTTACGTAAGTATTGTTCGCACTTTCGAGGTCAATAAGCCAGGTGCCGTCGGAACGGTATTCGAACCGTGCATGTTTGCGGCTCGCCCGGCGGTCGGGAATCACTATGTCGCATTCGAGCGCACGGCCGATTTCACAGCCGTCCCAGATGAACAGTTTCTGCCCCTCGTTGGAGCCTTCTCTGATCTGGATGAAGCGGTTCTTCAGCGTGAACCTCCTGCGGGAAGGGCGATGATGAGCCTTTTCGACGACGGTGCAGAGACCGACGAACCCTGCCCGTACAAGGCGTCAACATTGTCCTCGACCGAAGCGGGAAGCGTGAGGTTCATGTCAAACCCGTCGGGCGAGAGCGCCACGAATTCCAGCAATGTCTGCTGTCCTGAACTGCGCGTGCGAACGAGCGCACCGGCCCGCGAAGTGTAGAGCCCCATATGCGAGAGATGCGCTGCGTCAACGAACCGGCAGTTACCGGGCAAGGGTTTGTCTTTGAAGAATTCGCTCACAAAGAGCGTGGATTCGTCCTCAATTGAAGTGCGGCTGTGTGAGAGGTCGTTGACCAGTTCGAAGGCCGTGAGCATACCTTTGTCGAGTGCGAACAAGTCTTCACCAAGCACCTGTGCGCAGCGGCCGAAGATGAACGCCTGCCAGATGTACCCCTCGATGCTTATGAACAGCTCGTCTCGTTCAATGGGGAAAAGCCTTCGATGGTCGAGTACGTGGGCGTAAAGCCCCGCCGTCATTGCCTTCAGGCGAAAGTCGCTGCTGTCTGAGGCACGCTCGACCAGTACGACCCGCCTCGAATCGAGGTCGAAAAGAACAGGCAGGTCGAACCGGGGACGCATGTCCACGAGGCCGGGACGCGAGACCTCTTCCACGCCGCGCAGCCGGAAGTAAAGCCGTTCAAGCGCAGTGTCTGAGCCTGAGACGTGAAAGCTCTCTTCGAACATGCTCTCAGCCTGTGAGCTTGTGAGGACGACCGGGTGCGTCGAGAAGAACACGTCAATGCCGCTCCTGCGGGTGAGGGATGCGAATATGCCCTCCGCGGTCGCGCTCGAAAGCCCGACTCGCCCGAGGTTAAACGGGCTGTTCGCGAACTCCCGAGGTGTCTCGATAAAACGCATATCGAAGTCCATATCCCCACTGGGTGCCTCGGGGAACTTGCCGGCGAGGTCGCCGACAGGGTTGGAAGTGGTTTCTGCAAGCAGGGACGGGTACAAAAGAAGCCCTGCACCTATGGTGAACAACAGAAGTGCTCCCGCGATGAGCAGAGAAGTCGCCTGTTTCATCGCAACTCCTCCCTGATGAAGGTGAATTGGGTAGTCATCGCTGCGGCATCCGGGAAGTTCAAACCGATAAGAACGAGTTCTCCCGAAACCGAAGAGTAGTTCACCGTGCCATCGCCGTTGCCGTTGGCTGCTATTCCGAATTCCAGAAGACCTTTCAGTACCGCTTGTGCCTGCTTGCGCGTTTTGAACCGCAGGCACATCGCCGCAGTAGTAGGCTCGAAATTCTCGTGGCCAAGTACGAGCCTGTCATCGAGGAGGTGCTTCCGCACGATATCGCGCAGTTCCCTGTCCGCACCGTGAGCTTCTAACATGATATCGAGCACAGCCGGACCGAGTCTCGCTGTGATGGTGTCGCTGCTGAAGTTGCCGATTCTGTCGCGGACGGGTTTTTCGGGAATGTCGCGTTCCATGATATGGCGGGAACGCAGCCCTTCGGCGACACGGAAAGCATGGTTCACTGCCTCGTGCCCCTTTGCGTAAGCCTGGCGCGACCATTCCCGACCGGCGGTGTAGGGCCAGGCGTGTAGCATGTCGAGATACGGGTAGCTGTCCGGCGCCGCTACCGGCCCCATTAACAGTTCCATCTCAGGCCGATTTACACCGTTGCTTTCGATTATGTTGGAGTGGTCCTCTATGTAGGTTGCATCGCCCTCTTCGATTGCCCGGATGGCCATGTAGCGGTCGAGGTCGAGGGCCTGGTAGCTCTCTATCGAACGCCAGCGCATGGCGAAGTTCTGGTACTGGAGCGCATGAGTGTATTCGTGTGCGATGGTCTTGAGGTTGCCCCGCCTGTTGAGCAGCAGCACTATGTCATTGTTGAACGGCTGGTAGAACGATGCCACCGAATAAGAGTAATAATCCTCGAGAAAGCCAGAGTAATCCAACTCGCGCGGGACGAGACCGAGGAACTTGTACACAGCGCCCTGTTTGTCCAGTACGTTGAACGTATTCCATTCATCCGTAACCGCGTTGCGAGAATAGGAGCGCAATTCGTCGGGAGAAATGACGTATATGAGTATCGGTTCCTTCGCCTCGAGTTTGCGCTTCTTCTCGACAGCAATAAGGGTCTGCTTGAACTCGTCTGCATCATGACCGGAAAGCAAAGCGTTGTAGCGCGATGACCGGAACAACTCCCACTCGAACAGGTCGGCGACGGACGGTGTAATCTTGCCCGCGAACCCTTGCATCTCGTGGTTTTGGGAAGCATTCGCAGGATGCCAGGAGGTCAGTTGTGCGAGCGCGAACGCGCAAAAGGCCGCCGAGGCGATAAACCCGACAGCTGCGATGAAGAACTTGTAGCCGTGGCCGAGAGGGGCATCAGAGGTCATCCTTGAATACTCTTTCAAATATGTAGATGTGTGAACTTGTAACCACGACAGCTGAGTTGCCGTTTATGTGCAGGTCCAGGATCTTGTCGGAAATGTCTTTGTTCTTCCAAATCTCGCGGCTCGAAGTGAGTTCGAGTATCACGAGGGTGTTATCAACGTCCCACAGTATCACGAGGTTACCGCGCATCTGAATACGGCCTGTCCACTTGTACTTCGTTGGCAGAGTACGAACAAGTTCGCCCTTTTCCGGCTGAACGACGAGTACCGTTCCGTCGAAGAGAGCGAAGACCATCCAGCGATCCTCTTGCACTGGTGCGGACACGATTGGTCTGCCGAAATCGCGTTCCCACAGCTTAAAACCTGACTCGAATGCGCCGACCTTGCCGGACTTCCTGTCAAACGCGACAACCTTGTCTCCTGTTACAGCAAGCTGCGCCGAAATATCTAAATCGAGGTCGTAGGTTCGCGAATGTTTGAACTCCGGGGTGGTATCGAATACCTTCACCCTTCCACCGTCGAGGGTGTAGAGCAGACCTTCACGGTACTTCATCGCGTCCGCGCTGACCTTTGCCACAACCTTTCCGCTGCCGTCGGATGCGTTGCCTCCATAGTCCATTACCAGCAGCGTGCCGTTGGAAAGCCTCGCGTAAAGGTAGTTTTCGCCGCCGATAAGCTCTATGAAGTGAAGGTTACCGGTGTCGTGCTTCCAGCGAATTTCGTTCGAGTTCAGGTCGTAACCATATATGAAACCGTTGTTGGCAGCGAAGAAGGCGAACTGGTTGCCCAAAACGAGCTCCAGCCTGCGGAAAACAATGCCTCCGTAGATGTTGTATTTGTGTTCGAGCCCGAAGGAGTAAGACAGCTTCTTGGTTTCGGGGTCAATGCAGTATATCCTGCCATCCGAGCCTGCTGCGACGACGTATTCTCCCGAAAGATTCGGCGTGGCAAGAGTCTCGAGTTGCAGGGGGTACTTGAGACGCCAGTAGTTGTCGTCCGCGAGCGTCTTCTTGGTAGGGTCGTTCACGTATGGGCGTTCGTCCTGCGGTGAGACGAGGTTGATGTTTGTCGGGGAACCGTCGGCGACGTTCACGAACGTGACTCCGGTGCCCTGGTTGAAAGCCAGCATGTCGCCAGCCGACGACCGAAGGAATAATGGCTTTTCGGAAACGGGACGTGCGAGAGACCACTTGTCGGAGAACGTGCTTACGAGTTCGAAAGTGAAGTTAAGGCTGTTCTCTATGAGTATCTCCTTGCTCGTGATAACTACACGCTTGTCCGCAAAGCCACGCTTGCGAAGCATGAACACGGATGCGCCTTCGCCGTTGGCGTACGGCACGCTGACCGTGCAAGGGGTCTCGCCTATGAGGGTCGGTTCCATGCCCTGGAAGATGAAGACCTCGGCCGGAGACGGTTCAGAATCGAGCTTCACCTGAAATTGAAGGTCGGCCAGCGAGACGTACTTGTGCTCCATGTCCAGAAGTCTCTTGATCCAAAGGAACGACTCCTTGTAATCGCCCTTCTCCATCTCCTCCATAGCTCTCTTTTTGCACGAACGCGCACGACGGATGTTGGCATCGAGTTCCTCCAGAAGTTCCTGGACGGTATATGCCCAGCCAGAGGTACGGTACTGGGAATGAAGTTTCTTGAGGCGCTTGCGATAACTTTCCAACTCGAGTTTCTTCTCGGCCCAGCTCTTGACGACCTCGGCCACTCGCTCGTCGAACTTCTTCCGCTCCCGTTCGATCTCTCTTTCCAGTTCCCGGTGACGCTCCGCGGTCCGGGTACCCTTTACGTACTCTTCTTTGGGTTCGAACGACTCCAGTATCGTCTGGGCCTTCTCGAAATTGCCGCTGTCGAACGCTTCCCGTGCCTGTTTTACAGCCTGCTTGTACTGGTCAATGTGGCTGCTGAAGTCCTGAACAATCTGCTGTGCCTGGATCGCAGCACTCGTGCCGGAGAATTTCTTTTCCAGATCTCGCAGTTTCTCTACCGCTGCAGGATAGCCCTCCGTCTCTGCGGCAGCCATGGCCTCCTCGAAGGCTTTCAGAGCGTTCTTTTCCACGAGATCTCCGCCCGAGTTCGCGCTGAGAAGGTCGCGTACCGAAGCAAGCTCTGACCGCAGCTTGCCGAGTTCTTCCACATGGCGGCTCATGTCGTACTTGTCAACGAACGCGTCTATTGACTTGATGCCCTCTTCTACTTCCTTGCGCGTCTTTTCTACCTCGCCCTTGCCGAGCGATGCCACAAGCTGCTGCGGGTCGGCAGCACCGTAAACGTTCTTCAGCGTACGGATTTCATCGTAGTCGTCCGAGGACAATTTATCGTAGTGGCTTACGAGCCTCTTCTCCCAGGTCTTGACCTCATCGGAGTACTCGCCGTCGGGATACTGACTGAGGAATGCGCGCACCTTAGTAAGCGCGTTTTCGATTTCAAGCTGGTCTCCGCCTGAGCTTCGGGTGTCCTCCGTGGTCGTCTTCAGAAGGTTGAAGCTTTCGCTTTCCTCGGTGGTCTCGAACAGCAGCATGAATGTGATGCCGAATATGCTGATGCAGACGGCGATGACGGCAAAAATTATCGCGAGCCTCTTGAGGAACTGTTTGCGGTAGCTGGCGGACGCCGCCTTTTCCTCCTGCTTTTGACGCCCACGCTCGTGCTCCTCCGCAAGTCTCTGTATGTCGGCGAGTTCCGTCTTAAGGGCCTCGTTGTAAGGCTGAAGCCGCTGTGCTTCCTTCATGCTCTCGATGGCCTGGGTGAAACGCTTTTCGGATACCGCCTTGCGGGTCTTGTCCAAAGCGTCGAGAAGTTTGAACCGCACGAAGCCTGCACCGCCTTCGGCACGCTTGATACGGAGCGTGTAGCCTTTCTGAGATTTAGACGGCAGACTGTAGGGGTCCTTGCCGCAACTGTGGCAGATGAACGTGCCTATACGAACGTCCGTCCCGCATGTCATGCAGGAGTGGAACAACTGGGTACCACACTCCGAGCACTCGCGGTCCTCTGGTTCTATCTCCGCTTTGCAACTTGGACAGTGACGTTCGAGCTGGAAGTCCGAGCGGTCTATCTTGACGCTCAAATCCAGAAGCTGGCTCCGAAGCTCCTCGTCGTTGGGAATGAGTTCGAGAATGTCATCTACTATCTTCTTGGACTGCTCGTACAGCCCGCAGATGGTGAGTTTCGCAAGGGCCTGCCCGAACTCCGTCAGCGCCTGTTCGCGGAACTCCTCTCCGCGCATGAGATAGATGGCGGCCAGTTCACTGTCGGCCTCGTAGCTCTCCGGAGCAAGTTCTATCACGCGGTTCAGAGCGGTAGTGGCCAAGTCGTAATCGAGGTTCTGTTTCGCAAGCAGGGCGATTTCCTTGTAATAGGCCGACGCGAGCTTCCTGTTGCCCTTCGCGCCAGTGACGACCGCGAGGTCCTGAATCAACTCCACGTCGCTGTTGTCGAGCTGTTTGCCCCACTGGAGCAGTTCGAGGGCCAGATCGAGGTCGCCCTCTGTCTGAAGCTCCTGGGCCGATTCCTTCAACTCCGTGACCGTGGCGGGGCGTATGAGAGAGCTGCGTAGCATCCGTCCGAAAACGCGGCAAATGTCCATCTCCGGCGAGCCCGTCTGGTCTATGATGCGGCGCACGCTGTGCTTGCCGTCCAGCAGAACCGTTATCGTGCCGCTGGGATCCTCGCGCTTCATAACGTCTTGCATGCCCTCGGACTTCGCCTTGTCCGTAAGCACGAATATGTTGTTCAGACTGCCCACGGTGTCCGCTATGATTTCCTCGCCCTCGACCGCGTCCGCGCACTCTTCGAGGTCCCACTCGAAGTTCGCGGGATGGTCGTGTTCGATCGTCTCGGCGAGGTCGCGAATCTCCTCCGAAGGAAGGGGTTCGATGAGCTGAAGATCTTGGAGCTTGTCAACCGAAAGGTACGTCCTGAACATGGACATACCCGCCTGAGAGGGCAGGTTGGCGAGAGGCGTATAGCCATCTATTACGCTGAGAAGCCGCCTGTCGTAGTCGTCTATCTCCGGTATCTCTATGGGAGCCTTGTCGTCCGTTCGGGTATAGACATTGAGTTCGTTATCCATGTCGCTGCGGATCAGTTCCCAGTGTTCGAGATGCTGGCAGACCTTTGCAGCGAGAAGGTGGGGGTTGAACTCGCAGCGAGTCATGCGAACGGAAGGGTCGTCGAACGTGGGACTCTCATCCACTTCCTCAAAGCGGTACTGAGCCCTGTCCCACGTGATAAGGTCGAAAAGCTCCTCGAACAACTGTTCGCGAAGCGCATTGTCTATTTCATCTTTCGTGGTGTTGTCGCGCGAGATCAGTATGTTGCCGAGGTAGTTCTTTGTGCGACGTTGCTCCGTCAGGGCTTCCTTCAGTTGCTCTTCCGTAATGCGCTTGGTCTTGACGAGAAGGTCACCGAGAAGGGCTTGCTTGCGAGGACCGAGGGAGAGAAGGGTTATCTGCTCTTCTTCAAAGATGAAGTACTTCTCGCTGTGGTCATCGGAAACACTGAAAACCAGCGTCTTATCGCCAGCCTTGGCGAACACTTCGCCCATTACGGCGGAGAGCGCCATGCTGTTGAAATCTCCCTTGCTTATCATCTGTCCCTCCGTACGGGTACGACAAGCGTTGCCAGTTCGGAACTCAGTGATACCTTGCCTTTGTCCATGTCGAAGTCCATCAGTACTCGCATTTCGTACTCGCCTTCCGGCAGGTCGCCGACCTGTTCGAATACGTCAACCGTGAACTCGCAAAGCGAGCCCGGCATCTTTTCCGCACGAGGCGGTACGGTGCATTTCCAGCCGTCACGAACAGCACCGGATATGTTCAACCGGCGTGTGAAGCCCTGACCGTCCGACAGGAGAAGGTTCAGGGAAAGGCCGCTCTTGGGTATCTCTACCGGCTGGCTGTTTTCGTTGCGAACCGTCAGTATCAGCGGACAGGTCAGGCCCGACAGGCGCTGCTGAAGCAACCTCGCTCTGGATCTGCATGCCCATGCTCGTGGTTCCGAACGCGCTCGTTCGTCCACCTTTGGCGCCGATGCGTTCTACTCCGTAGTCGAAATAGTACATGTAAAGACCGAATACTGCGAGCAAAACAAGCATCAAAAAGGTTGAGATCAACAGGAAGGTCTTTCGCAAGCGCTCACACCTCCAGCACCATGCCCTCACGCGCACCGGTCAGGGCAGGGAACTCCCTGCGGGCCTGCTCGAAGACCCCGGCCCAGGAACTTGTCGCTGTGACCGGGTTCGTGGTGGGTGCAGACGAGCTTTGCGACTCCGGCCCTGCGTGCGAGCTTTATTCCCTCTTCGATGGTCGAGTGCCCCCAGCCCTTACGCGGGCGCTGTGGATCATTATACTCCTGCTCGGTGTACATGGTGTCGTGGATGAGGATGTCGGATCCCTCTATGAACGGTACCAGAAGCTCGTTACGGCCCTCGTAATGTTCGCAGTCTGTTATGAAGGCAATGCTCTTGCCGTTCTCTTTGAACAGATAGCCTACGACACCGTCGCGCGGATGGCGCAGCTTGATTGTGTCAACATGGGGGCCGCAGACTTCGCGGCGGGGGTTCTCGTCCGAAAAGTCTATTTCATGAAAGTGCATGCGAGAAGCAAGGTCGTCGAGGGGAACGGGGAAGAACGGGTCGGCCATGCCGTTGGACAGTACCCCTTTCGCGCTCTTGCTGAAGAAGTTACCGGCATAGACGTCGAACTCGAACCGCTCGCTGAATGCCGGACCGAAGAAAGGGAAGCCCTGCGTGTGGTCGTGATGCAGGTGAGTGAACAGCAGCGTTATCTTGCCACTCTCATGCTTCGACAACTCGTTGCCCAGTTGGATTATACCGGTACCGGCATCAACGATGAAATCCATGCCGGACGCATGGACCTCTATGCAGGTGGTATTGCCGCCATATGAGAGAACGTCCCGCCGTGGCGAGGGGACGCTGCCTCGCACGCCCCAGAATTTGACCTTCACCTCAGCCTCCACAGTGCCGGTCACATGATTTGCAAATCATACACCACACAGCCGCAAAGTCAAATTGTAAGCGAGTTTTAACACTTTGCGCCATTCGCAATAATGAACAATGCCGCCCTCGACGGACGGCATTGAATCAAATCACATGGAAGAACGCCATCAAAGGTCGTCAATGGTCCGTTCCTTGTCCTTCTTGATGTCCTTCGAGGACCTGCTCTGAGTTGGCTCAGGTTCTGCGTTGGGTGTCACTTCGGGCTCGATGGACGCACGGGTGGTCCTCGTTGGTTTCGCTGTCACCACTACGGGCTCGCGGTTCTTGAGCCGTTCTATAATCTTCTCCAGCTCGGAGATGCGTGACTTGTACTGTAAGACCAATGATTCAGTCTCGTCCCGAATGGCCTTGAGCTGCTGTTCGAGGGCTTCGGTGCGCTCCGCCTCGCGTTCCAGCATCATGGACTTTTCAACAAGGGACTCGTACTTCTTCTGAAGCTCGCGCATCTCTTTACGACCCGACGAACGACCGCTCTGCAACTCGAGCCTTAATTCTGAAAAGCTCCTGCTTCGAGCCGGCAAGTTTGCGGGCGAGCTCGTCGCGATGGGTCGTTACCTTTTCCAGCTTCGACAACTGCGTCGGCGTACTTCTTCTCGATGTCGGAGTTGTCGGACTTGAGCTTTTCGAGAAGCTCCTTGTGGGAGCTTTCAAGCTGGGTGACCGAGTTGTTCGCTGCGAAAGAGAAGTACAGAGCTGCGACGAGAACGATAAGCACTATCACCGCAAGAGTGGTCTGTACGGCGGCGTGGGATGCCGTCTTCTCGCTGCGAATCGCAAGGGTGTCATGAATGTCCCGTACCTCGCGACGGAGGTTATCCACCTCTTCGCGGATGAACATCACGCCTTTGTCTTCTTTGTCTGCCATGCCGTCCTCCTGAGGGGTGTGTTGGCAAGCGATGGGTCATTGTAACGCATTTGCGAATGTTTTCGTTATGTTACGGGCCCGCCTTGCCGACAAGTTCGGCCGGTCGGCCCGCAACAACTGCGAGAGCGCGGCCAGTGTGAGAACTCCCGGTGGCGCAAATGCTGTCCGGACGGCCCGCGACAACCAACTCGCCTCCCTTGTCGCCTCCCTCGGGACCGAGGTCAATAATCCAGTCGGCGCACTTTATCACGTCCAGATTGTGCTCGATTACGAGAACCGTGTTTCCGCGGTCAACAAGCTCCTGAAGCACCGATATCAGCATTCGGATGTTGTCGAAATGCAGGCCGGTCGTGGGTTCGTCCAGTACGTAGAACGTCCTGCCCGTGGCCGGACGCGCCAGTTCTCGAGCTAATTTGATGCGCTGGGCTTCTCCGCCGGACAATGTGGGAGATGGCTGACCGAGTTTGAGGTAGCCCAGCCCCACGCGCTGAAGCGTCCTGAGTATTCTGCGAATGGGGCGATAGGGAGAAAACAATTCCACCGCTTCGTCAACCGTCATGTCCAGAACGTCCGCGATCGTGTGGCCTTTGTAAGCGACCTGAAGGGTCTCGCGGTTGAACCGTTTGCCTTTGCAAACTTCGCACGGTACGTACACGTCCGCGAGGAAGTGCATCTCGACGCGGATGTAGCCGTTGCCGGAACACGCCTCGCACCTGCCGCCCTTAACGTTGAACGAAAACCGACCGGGCTGGAAACCGCGGATGGAGGATTCCCGCGTGTTGCTGAACACCTTCCGGATGTGGTCGAAAACCTTCGTGTAGGTGGCCGGATTGGAACGAGGAGTGCGTCCTATGGGCTCTTGGTCTATTGCGATGACCTTGTCCAGATTTCCGGCGCCTTCGATGTCAGAAAGCTCGTAGCGCGACAGGGGTTTGCCTGCGAGGGTGTCGCGAAGGGCGGGATACAGCGTCTCGTTCACAAGCGAAGACTTGCCGGCTCCGGAAACACCCGTCACGCAGACGAATACGCTTAGGGGTATCTCGACCTCTATGTCTTTCAGATCGTTGCGACTGCAACCGGTGAGCCGTATGGCACTGACCGTTCACGAGCCTGCTGAAGCCCGGGCGTTCAATGGCACGAGTTCCGTTGATGTATTCCCCGGTGATGGTGTCGGAGTACCGAAGTTCCTGTGGTGTGCCGGAGAAGGTGATTTCGCCGCCGTGGATGCCCGCTCCCGGCCCGAACTCCACTACCCAGTCCGCGTTCTCTATGGTCGCGCGGTCATGTTCGACTACGATCACGGTGTTCCCGAGGTCACGGAGCCTTTCGAGCGTGGAAAGCAACCTGCCGTTGTCCGCGGGAGTGCAGGCCGATACTCGGCTCGTCAAGAACGTAGGTGACTCCGGAAAGCTCGCTTCCGAGTTGGCTCGCGAGCCGAATACGCTGGCTCTCACCGCCCGACAGGGTTGCGCCCGCACGGTCGAGGGTCAAATATTCCAGCCCCACGTCGAGCAGAAACCGCAACCTGTTCTTCAGCTCCTTCACAAGCTCGGTTCCCACTACCAGCGCATTGCCTTCCAGTTTCAAGTGCTCGAAAAAGTGCCACGCCTCAGATACTGTCATCGCGGACAGTTCGGCCATGTTCTTGCCGCCTGTGAGAAATGCCCGCGCTTCCTCGCGAAGGCGGGTGCCATTGCAGTCCGGGCAGTCGGCCTGGCTCATGAACTGCATGTAGAACATACGAGTGCCGCTGCTTCGCGTCTCGCGGAACAGTCGGGCGTAGCGGTTCAACACGCCCTCCAGGGGACGGTTGGACTTCCACCGCCGAGAACCTGATACAACCGATATCTCCACGTTCTCGCTTGTGCCGTAAAGCAGCTTTTTCCTGATATCCCGCGGCAACTCCCGCCAAGGAGTGTCGAGGCTGAATCCGAGCGCCTCGGCTATGCCCTCTATGTAACTTCTCGACATGCTCGCGCGGTCGAGTACCTTGCGCCAGGGAACCACCGCACCCTGGTTGATTGAAAGAGATTCGTCCGGCACTACCTTCTTGGGGTCGGCTTCCATGCGCTTGCCGATGCCTTCGCAGGTATCGCACATGCCGAGGGGGTTGTTGAAAGAGAATAGTTGCGGCGCGGGTTCGGGAAGGCCAATTTCGCATTCGGTGCATGCGTGTTCTGTGCTGTAAACGTGTTCTTCATTTCCGTGCAGCACCTTCAGCCAGTCGTCGCCCAGCCTGAGAGCGGCCTCGACCGCCTCCGTGAGACGGATGGAGTTCTCCTCGTCCACTTTCATCCTGTCAACCACCGCCTCCAGCGAATTCTTGCTCCTTGGCGGTATCTTCAGACCGTCAATGCGGGCTATCTCGCCGTTGAGCCGCACACGAAGAAATCCCTGTGCCTGCAGAGCTTGCAGGGTTTCCCTGAACTCGCCCTTGCGGTCCTGAAACAGCGGAGCGGTAAAGGTTATCCTCTCGTTTGCGAACTTCGCACGGATGGTGTCCACAAGCTCCTGTGGTGAAGAACGTCCCGCACGGCGGCCGCACTTGTGACAATGCTGCTCGCCGCAGCGGGCGAATAACACGCGCAGGTAATCGGCAATTTCCGTAATCGTTCCCACTGTAGAACGGGGGTTGGACGTGGCCTTCTTCTGTTCTATGGCGATGGTCGGAGCCAGTCCCCGTATGGCGTCGTAGCGTGGTTTATCCATCTGCCCTAAAAACTGACGGGCGTAAGACGACAGAGATTCCACGTATCTGCGTCGGCCTTCCGCGTAAATCGTGTCGAAGGCAAGAGACGATTTGCCCGAGCCCGATACACCGCTGAAGACCACGAAGTGACGCTTGGGAATGGACAGGTCTATGTTCTTGAGGTTGTGTTCGGCGGCACCTGTTATCTCTATGTACTCATTGCCGGCCGTTCGTTTTGTCGGGTCCATAATTTTGTGTCAGGGGGATTCGGGATGAATGAACAGGCTATGAGGGATCATGAAGACTATCAGGCTGAAGACAAGCGCGAGCAGACAGAACCACGCGAATGCTCGGGCAGATATGCGGTTGTGTTTCTCGTTGCCTGTCAGTTGACCGGCCCGGAGGAAAAGGGGAATAAGCCACAGTACGATCAGCCAGAAGGACTTCGTGTCGGTGATGTCCGTCCCGAATGGCCAGGCGCCGAACGGTTCGCCGAACGCGTAGCCGGATATGGGAGGCCCCAATACGAACGCAGCAAAGAGGAAGACAGCAGTGCCAAGGAAGGCAGAAAGATAGAGCTCTTTTCCGTTGCGGCGGTTGACCAGTTTTTCAAGGGAGTAGTAGAACACGAAAATGAACAGTATCACCGTGGCGATCATCAGTGCTATGTGCGACACGAGAAGCAGCATCGGGACGTCGCCCTCGAACGTGACGAAGAAGTTGGTGTCGCCTTCCTGGGCGAAAACCGCATCCTCATCGCCGTAATAGGCGTGGAAACGGTAGAACCACCTGCCGAGCTTCGGTTTGCCTTCCAGAGAGGCACAGTAAAGATCCGTTCCCTCAGCACGAACCATCTCTTTCTCGTACCACTTCTCACCCGCCTCGTGATATTCGAGCATCAGCCTCTCCGGATGCTCGCCGTAAACTCTCAGGGTAACGATATGGTCGCGGTTCTCGGGTTCGTCACGGGTATCACGATTGAACAGGTGTTCGAGGGTGCTTGTACTGCCTGATGCAAGCTCTACGGTGTGGGCTTTGTAACCGCGGGAGTACATCATCAGCGAGCCAAGAAACATTATCAGCAACGTGATGACAATGGTGATCAGGGGGGGCAGTTTCGAAGCTCTCTTGGCTGTCATATCTCGTGTCGCCCTCTATCTTCTTGAAGGGGGAGGGAAGTATTTGTCCAGGGGTGCGGGTAGGGAATCCAGCGGGTCGAGCTTGCGTACCAGTTGCGCCCAGAGGGTCGCAGCGCGGCGAATCGAATTCGTCGAAATTATCTCCGGCCCGTCCTCAGGAGTATTGTACTCGCTGTACCTTCCGGAGGTCAGCAAGAGGGTGGGGACGCCCGCAAGGTGGAATACCCACTGGTCCGAACCGACTATCGCGTGGTCTATTCCGCCTTTGACCTCTGCTACGCCTGAACTCACCTCTTTGAGCATTTCGGCGAGCTTTGGGTTCTGGCCCATTCCTACAGCGTAAAATGGCTTCTCATCTGCCATGCCGATCATGTCGAAGTTGAGCATACAGAGCGTTCTCGAAAGTGGATAGGAAGGTTCCGCGGCGTATGCACGGCTGCCGCCGAAGCCCATCCTCGGCTCCCGGAAACAGGAATACTACGGTGTGCTTAAGCTCTGTTTCACGAAGCATGAGCGCGGCCTGCAAAAGACCGACTACACCCGAGGCGTTGTCGTTTGCTCCGGGCATGTAGCCGTCGGCCTCGTTCTCGCCGAGGTGGTCGTAATGGGCACTCAGCACAACCGCGTCGAGACTGCCCATGTCGTCTGAGCCCTGTATGGCTCCGACCACGTTGTAGCTCGTAGTGCTTTCTTCGAAATACTCTGTGCTGACTGAGAAAACGGCATCCTCGGGCAATAAGGATGGTTCCATTCGCGTCAGTCCCGCCGAATAGGCCACTACAACAGGGCCCTTGAGCCTGTTGCCGAACTCGAGCGAACGAGATTGCAAAGACGAGTATGATGACGTTCGGCTCAACGGTGTTGACATCCGTTTCCGAAAAGTATCTGTTTTGCACTATGTCAGGCCAGGTGTTGATGAAGGTCAGATCGGCATAATGTTCACTCTCGAAACGTTCCTTCTCGTCCACGAATACCACTGCCGAGGCACCGTTGTCGAATGCCGACTTGGCCCTGCCGTAAAACGAGAGCTCTTGGCGAAGCTCGTAACGGGTGGCGGAGTCGAGCGATTTGAGCTTCTCCGAAGGCGCAGTGGATATGACGAACACCCTTCCGGTAATCTCTTCACGTGAGAAGCCGGAATATGCGTTCAACCCAAGCCTTTCGCTTACGATGCCGTGGCCGACGAAGACGCCGGGGCGGCTGACATCTCCATCGGAACCGAAAGAAAGAGCCCAGCCGCGGTCTCCGGCGCTGTCGAAGCGGAGCGGAGGCTCGTTCTCGTCTCCCGATAGCGAAGGAACTTTTACGGACAGTTCCCGCAGCCCGTAGGTATTGAAAGAGAACTGCTGAAGGTAACCGCCGTCTGGCGATGCGCCCGCAATCCCAGCCTCCGCAAGGAGTTTGCTTATGAAGTTGGCGGCGGCGTGCGAACCCTTCGTGCCAGCCTTGCGGCCCCGCATTCGGCGGGATGTGAGAACGTCAAGAATCTGCTTCGCCTCTTCGTCGCTCATTCCGTCGGAAAGGTCAACCGCATGTTTCTCGCGCTCTTCCCTGCCGGAGGCGAATTTACGGCGGGGAAAGGGAACCTTTGCATCAAGCATGCCCGCAGCTATCTTCTTCCCATTCTTGAAGATTGCGTAGCCGAACCAGCCGTAGAAAAACATGATCATGTCGAGTCGTGCGGGCGGGAAGTTTCCATACCAGCCGGTAAAAGAAACGCAGGTGCCGTCCGATTTGTCGAAACTCACTATGAAGGCTGTGTCCTTGGGTTCGTTATCCACCTCGCCGGTAAGACCGACAAGCTTGCGGGTCACGAACTCGCTGGGGTTGACGTGGGAAAGCCCGGAACA
The DNA here is from genome assembly GCA_034521065.1 of Planctomycetota bacterium. Classification (GTDB taxonomy): domain Bacteria; phylum Planctomycetota; class B143-G9; order B143-G9; family B143-G9; genus JAXHMW01. The sequence continues at coordinate 257,519 of JAXHMW010000001.1, forward strand.
GTCTATTTCCTTGAGAAGGGAAGCCGGAGCCGCAAACAGAACGTTCTTGCCCTTAACCTTCTCCCAGGTGAACTCGCTCAACTTCATCGAAGTCGCGTTATCCCGTCCGCCCCTCTTAATGCGTTCGGCGAGCCTCGCGAACCTGTCCGGGTCGTCCTCCGGGCCATCGGCGTAAACGACCAGAGTGGGGTTCTCGAACCAAAGTGACTTGTTAAGGCATGGACGAATCTCGCGCCTGTCTATGGCGCGAAGAAGGTGGGCGTTCGGATCCAGTGCCACTCTGGTCGGCCTGGCTTCGGTCTCCAGTTCGTATGTCTGCCTCTCTCCCTGGAGCCTGACGGTTCGGCTCGTTGCTCCCTTGCGCGAACTAACGCTGATTTCCAGCATAACGTCCCAGGGCTCGCCGGTCTGTTCGATATCTACGCTTACCTTGTATCCATCTTCCGATTCGCCGAAGGAAGCCCCCGCGATGGAAAGTGAGGGAAGTCCGGGCCTGTGAAGCCACTGGTCGAAAAGGTTGCCGAGGTCCTTGCCGGATACGCGTTCGAACACTTTCTCGATATCCTGCCAGGATGCCTTTTTGCCAAGATATTCTCGGTAGAACGAAGAGCGGAAAAAAACGTCTCCCTGCCGACCACGAGCCTCAACTGGTGGAAGAACATCATCATCTTTGTATAACCGACCTCGTTGTCGGTCTCTTCCTTCTTCGAGGTGAAGTTGACGGGTTCGTAGTCGTTTTCCTCGGTGACGTATATCTTGTATCTCTGCAACGCCTTCCGACGGTACTCGACCGCTTCCGGAGAATTAACTCCGTGTTGCAGTTCGAGCCAGTAGTAGTTGGCGCAGTAGGTGGTAAGACCTTCACACCAGTTGCCCTTCTCCCAGTCAACGAAGACACCGTTGCCCCACCAGTTGTGAACTATTTCATGGCCTAATGCGTACTCCTGAGTGTGCATGGTTTGTATTACTCGCCTGCCCAGCAGCGTGAACGAGGGCATGCCGTATCCCGTGGAAAAGAGGCTTCGAGACGATGGAGAACCGTTCGTACGGGTACGTTCCCAGCAGCTTGCTGTACTTTGCTATGTACTTTCCGGCCGCCTCGATGTAGGCCGGTGCGAGCGCCTTGTCCTCCGGGTGGAAGAATGTCTCGACCGTGATACCGTCGAAGTCCTGAGAGGAAACAGAATACACTCCGCCCACCAGGTCAAGCCCGTCACATTCGAGCGGGTTGTCGTAAATGGTCAACGAGTGTTTTTCGCCTCGTTCGCGGGAGACAAGGTTGCCGCCCGCGACCGCGTCGTACTGAGGCGGCAGAGTGACTTTTACCCGGTATTTCGCCATTGAATCCGGGGTGTCCGGGTACCAGCCGGAAACGCGTCCCAGGTATATCCCCTGCTTGCTGATGATGCCTCGGGTGAAGTCACCCGACACGAAGCGCAGCCTGCCGCTGTTCTTTACGGGGTCAAAGACCCTGCCGAAGAAGTTCACCACTGCAGTGGATTCGCCGCTTCCGGAAAGAACGAATGCCGCTGCTCGGTAGTACTCGCCAAGGCCGACGAGGTCAACGGCCCTGTACTCCACCGGCGCATCAGTCCGGGCATCGAGGATGTTGAGTATCTTGATGTCCTTGCTGTAAACGAGCACGATGGGCGACCGCAGTCGAACCGCTGGAGTCGAACGTGACCTTGTCAGTGGCTTCCAAAAAGCTCTCTGCAGGATCAATCGCAACTTCTATCTCGTGACGGATCGCGTTGACTGAAAGTTCGGAGGCGTTGAGTTCGGATGGGCAAGCGAGCTCGCAGGGTTCGTCTGACCGTTCAACCGGGGTAGGCTTTGAGTCCGTTGCCGTTTACGAGGACGTTCGCAACCCTGCGGAATGCCAGCAAGCGCGCAGCCAGGGGCGAGAGCCGTGTTAAGTCTGGTTTAGCTTTTGCATCTTCCAGACGAGTCTTGCCTTGGTTACCCGTCACAGTCCGGGATTTATGCCGCTGCCTCTGGTTCAGCAGAAGTACCGCATCGAATCGCACTGATTCTATGATACCAGATTTCCGTATGCGGAAAACGTATCTTGACAACTCTTTAGCCCTCCTTGCGCTTTATCGGACCAGGAAGAATCTCCACAGGTGTTCCCGGCATTCCTGCATTTCAAGACAACGATGCTCCTGCCGCATTATGGCTTACGAAACCGAATGGCTCAACGTTTTGGAGTTCGATTCCGTCCTGAGGCTCGTCGCGAGATACTGCGACACCGAGGGGGGCAGGAATGCCGTATCGAAGCTCTCTCCGCACGGTACGGAGTATGAACTGCGCCAGACCCAGAAGCGGCTGGCAGAGACGATGGAACTGCTTACCACCACAAAATTTCCCGGGCTGTCAGGCTACGAGCCTCCACGCGACATAGTGCGCCAGTGTCGCATATCTTCAGTGATATCGCCCAACGTTTTTCGGAGGTTGTATGACAACCTTCTCAAGGCCCGAAAGGCCACGCAGTTCGTAATGTCTCGCTCCGAAAAGTTTCGACATGTTGCGACAATGTTGTCCAAGCTGCCGGACCTCTCTGAACTCGAGCGGGATATTGACAACGTTATCGACAAGCGCGACAAGATACGCGACACCGCTTCACCCGAGATATCACGCATCCGAAACCGTATTCGCCAACTCGACGAGCAGATACACTCCACGCTCAAGAGCCTCGCACGGGGTCAGGACATCCGCAGGATGCTGCAGTTCCCCGAACCCACGATATCGGGCGAGCGCTACGTTCTTGCCGTCAAGAGCGAACACCGCTCCCGCTTCGACGGAATCGCGCACTATTCCAGCGACTCCGGGCAGACCACTTTCATGGAACCCTATGCAGTAGTGGGCAAGACGAACGACCTCATGCGCGAAAAGAGTGCCGAGAAGGCCGGAAAAAAAGCGGGGTTGCTCGCGCAACTCGCCAAGAGCGTTATACGCCACAGTGAGCAACTCGACCAGTACTTCGTGATTATCGACCGTTTAGACGTGCTGATCGGTTCGGCGCGGTTCGGAGCCTCTTTCAACGGCGTGGTGCCGGACATCTCGTTCGACATGGTCCTGAAGCTGGAGGAAGCGAAGCATCCGCTTCTGCCTGGACACCATTCGCCGTGAGACGGAGAAGACAGGAAAACAGCGTGATGTGGTGCCTCTTACGGTCACCCTGGCAAGCGAGTTCTCCCTTCTTGTCATAACCGGCCCGAACACCGGTGGCAAGACGGTCGCGCTCAAGACCATCGGCCTGCTGTCGGTAATGGCCCTTTCGGGCCTGCCCGTCACCGCACAGAAAGCGGAAGTGCCGATGTACTGCAGCGTGTTCGCGGATATCGGCGACGAGCAGTCCATAGAGCAGAACCTCTCCACCTTCTCTTCTCACATAACACGCATCGCGCGGATTCTCGAGGAGTCCGATGAGAACACCCTCGTGCTGCTTGACGAACTGGGCTCGGGTACGGACCCCTCGGAAGGAGCTGCGCTGGGCACTGCGATTATTGAGGACCTTTCCGAAAGAAAGGTTCCCACAGTCGTAACCACCCACATTGGTCAGCTCAAGCAGATTGCGTACTCCGACCGCAATGTTCAGAATGCGGGTATGGAATTCGACACCGAGACCCTTCGTCCCCTTTACAGGCTTACCGATGGTGATACGGGGACATCCAAGGCCGTTATGATCTCCTCGAGGCTCGGGATGCCTCAGCGCATTATCGAAAGGAGCAAGGCCCTTCTCGAAGTGGATGACGTCGAGCAAGGGGAGCTGTGGAAGGGCCGAAGCTGCAGAAGGTGAGGCGTGAAATCGAAGCCGAACGCGAGCAGGTTCGCGAACAGCAATCGGAAGTCCTTGACTCGCGCAGGAAGGTCGGGCAGCTTCAACAAAGGCTTCAAGAGAAGCTGGAGCAGATTGAACGGGAGCAGCAGGAGAAGGCTCCGGCGTTCGAGGCCGGTGACGAAGTATATATTCGGGCCATGCGCCGCAACGGCGTTGCTCAAGGAGGCGTGGGCCGAGCGCGGAGTTGCCAAGATAAACGTAAAGGGCAGGGAGCTGTCCATCCCCGTAGAAGAGCTGGAGGAAGGCAGATAGCTCTTGGGAAACTGCGCAGAATGGTCTTACTGCAAACGGCTGCTGCTTCGCCATGCTTCGTCATAGAGCCGTTTCTTCCTTAAGTATAGCCAAGGCTATTACTTGCCTCGAAACACCTTGTCTTCCTCCGCCTGGACTTTGCCTCGCTCGTTTTCGTATGGAACCATTTTTTTTCGAGGTACCCAATAGATGCTCGTTAAAGATATTTGAAGGCTGAAAGGGCCTCTTCCTCAATGTCAGATGGTCGAAAAAGGGCTTCAAGCCGCATACCTGGATTCTTTATTGATTTTTTTTGTTGTGTTCTTTCCACAAAAGGGTATCCTCTCTGAGATTCTTGACCGGCATGAGTCGGTCTTTTTCGTTCGTATCCGGGCGACGGCATTTTTGTCTGAACTCGAAGAGGCGACGAGATGTGTTCTTTTCCGGGGCGGATTTCTGTCGGAAACGCATGCCCCCGCTGAAACAGGCAGATTGTTTTCCCGCGTCGCTTTTGTTTCTTCCGGGCCAGCTTCCCTCACTTCACTCCGCTTCCCAGTCCTTTCGCGCTCCCGCGAATGATGAACACTCTCCAACCAATTCAGTTTAGGCTCGCCAGCCCAATTGCATTCGGGTTTATACCCGAGAGGAGCTTCACCGTGAAGAAACTTTACGTTGGGAACTTGCCTTACACTACTTCCGAAACGGAACTTCGTGAAATGTTCGAGAACTTCGGAACCGTTCACTCCGTCAATGTCATCACCGACCGCGAGACCGGAAGGTCCAAGGGCTTCGGCTTCGTCGAGCTCGATGATGAGCAGGCCGATGCCGCACGCGAAGAGCTTAACGGCTCAGACTTCGGCGGACGCAGCCTCCGCGTTGACGAGGCACGCCCCAGGCAGCCCCGTCGCGAACGCGACGACAGGCGCTGGTAAGGCCAGTTCACTCTAAGCGGGAAAACGCGCGCCACGGCACATCGCCGTGGCGCTTTTCTTTTACAGGGGCTTGTTAGGCTCGAAACGCTCGTCGCGTACATCCATCGCGGGATGGCCGAATATGACGAAACGAATCGGACCTGACTCATTTGAATGAAGCGAATGCACCACGCCTGACGGAACCACGACAACCGCTCCGGGTCTCAGAACGCTCTCCTTCCCATCGAGGATAATCTTCCCTTCGCCCTCGAGTACGTAGTAAACCTCGTCGTAACCCTTGTGATAGTGTTCTGTGCCCTTTGATACGGTAATCACGTGGACGTTCGCAACGCCGCCTTCTCCACCCGTCACAACCCGCTGTGTTGTACCATAGGGGCACGAAGCGGGCCTGGTCTCGTCGGTGTATTTCACTAACGGCTTCTTTGCCATATGCTCTCCCTGTTCTGATTTTTCCCAAGACAGCTATAATAATGACCGTTGACACCGGAGGGAACATGGACCCACTGCTCGAAAAACTTCTCGCCGCTGCTGAAGACCCCGAGCCCCACGTTCGGCTCAGTGCTCTCGACTCCATGAAAGACCTCGATGCGCCTAAGGTTCGAAAAGCCATCGAATACCTGACGACCGACACGGAACCTCAGATACGTTCGAGGGCGGTGGAGGTTTTGGGTAAGAAAACCGACAGGGAATCTTTCAAGCCTCTTCTCGATGCGCTTGAAGACGACGAACCAATGGTTCGATTTTCAGCACTCACCGGTCTGAAACGTCACATCAAGGCCGCACGGTCGGGCAAGGCTGAATGGCTGGATCTCGAGGCGGTCTCCGAAGCGCTCGCGTTACTGATGGATGACATGGGCCAGCCGCCTTGGTTCGGAGGCTGCGGCTCTTGCGGGGCTTGTGATGAAAGTGCGAAAGACGTTACAACGCAAGCGCAGAAGCCCCGAAGACCTCGGCCTGTAGGACTCAGGATTTCCTGTCGAGTGTGTAACGCAGTTTTTCCGCAAGCGTGATGCCGCGGGGGTCGGCTGACAGAATCTTCACGGCTTCCTCTTCCATATCCGAGCGATATTGCTGAGGGCAGTGCTCTATGGTGAGCATGAGGTGGTCGTATGCTCGCTTGTGGTAGCCGGATTCGAGAAGCAGCTTCGCGAACTTGTAGTGGCCCCGGAAATCAGTGGGGAACGAGCGCAAAGCATTTTCATAATACGAAAGCGCGCTGTCCACGTCCCCCTTCGACAAAGCACTCTTGGCGCGGGACTCCACTACCTGCCAGCGGTCGGCGTGGGCTTTCTCGTTCGCCGCGAGGGAGAACTGTATAGTCGAGAATACTGCGAAAAGCGTCACCAGCATTCCTCCGACCCACCAGAAGAACACCGCGGAATGTTCTATTCCTGCCCAAGTGGGAAGACTCGTTTCGTTAGTGGCAAAGCCCATGAACTCGGAGAGAAATGGAATGACCGCCACCGGTATGAGCAGAAACGGTGCGGTGTGGATGCTGAGCATGGGATGGTAACCCTCGCGCACATACTGTACACAGGGATAGAACAGCAGCAGGCCGTAAAGGAACAGTAAGAATGCTTCCATATAGTTATCTCGCCAGTTTGTTCGCTACGTCCTTGCCGAGAAATGCCTCGGCGTCTTCACGGTAAACAAGACCCTTCTTCACAAGCTTGGTGATGCTCGCCTCGAAGGTGTGCATTTCCTCTTTACCGTGTGTTTCGAGCACCGACCTTATCTGAAAGACCTTCCGGTCGCGGATAAGGTGAGAGATTGCCGAGTTGTTTATAAGCAATTCAGTTGCCACGATCCGTCCCGGAAGGTCGGGAATCGGGAAAAGCCGCTGACTCAGCACTCCGAGAAGCGATATAGAAAGCTGTTCGCGAATTTGATTCTGCTGGTGCGAGGGAAAGGAATCTATGATTCGGTCTATGGACTTCGACGAGTCGCGAGTGTGAAGCGTTGCGAGTACGAGATGCCCCGTTTCTGCGGCGGTTATGGCCGCAGCTATGGTGTCCAGGTCACGCATTTCGCCCACAAGTATCACGTCGGGCGACTGCCTCAGCGAGTTGCGGATGGCCGTTGCGAACGAATGAGTGTCCTCGCCGACTTCGCGCTGGTCTATCACCGAACGGTCGTTCTCATGGATGAACTCGATGGGGTCCTCGACCGTAACGACATGGCAGTTGCGGGTGCGGTTTATCTCACCGATCATGGCCGCAAGTGTTGTACTTTTGCCCATGCCGGTCGCTCCAGTGATCAGAAACAAGCCGTTCTTGCGCTCGCAGACCTTCAGAAGGTACTGGGGGAGATTAAGCTCGTCAATGCGGGGAATCTTGTTAGGTATGAGTCGAAATGCGCCGCCGACACTGCCGCGCTGATAGTAGAGGTTGCCTCGGAAACGGTGCTCCTTGCGAAGTGTGAACGAGAAGTCCAGCTCCTTCTCTTTCTCGAAACGCGCTATCTGGGGCTTCTCCAATATGGAGTAAACCAGCTCCTTTACCGTCTCCGAGTCCATCGGACGATTGCCGATTGTGTGAAGGTCGCCGTCTATCCGGAGAGTTGGCGGGGTGTCCTCGGTGAGGATCATGTCTGATGCTTTGTTCTCAACTGCCGCGTCGAAGAGTTCCAGTATGTCCATCACTTGTCCTGTTCCAGCTCTGAAATCGCGTCCGTGAACACGAACTCGCCCTGTTCATATTTGAGCATCGGGCATCGCTCCTGTTCCCAAGAGCCCACGCACCAGGCCTTTAAGTTTACGTCCGGGAAATCTTCGGGACTCATCTTCCTGTGAAAGTGGCCGAACACCAGGGCGTCGGCTTCGTGGTCGGAGAGTGCCTCGGCCATCTTGTCCCGGTCGGGAGGCTCGTAACACTTGTCTTTGTTATTTCGAAAGCTGATCCAGCGCAACATGTGAGCTGCGAACCTGCACATTGCGGGTGGCAGATTGCGAGTACTCCACCGCACTAAGGGCGAACGCATGAATCGCCTGAATCGGAAGTACCCGGGGTTGTTTTTCAAAAAGAGGTCGCCGTGTGTTACGAGAATGCGCTTCTCGGATGTTTCGAGAATGAGATAATCACCCGCGAGGTGGATGTCCTTCGGAAAATGCCCGCCCTCGCCAGCGAGATAGTCCCTGTTGCCGTGAAGGAACACAACCGAACCCCAGTGCTGCGCGGCCTTTGAAAGAGCGTCCGTGAGCCATCGGAACTTCCTTACTATGCCGAAGTTGTTCTCGAAGTAGAAGTAGAGTACGTCCCCCACCAATACGAGGTGACGCTCCGGCGAGCCCCCTTCTTCAAGCAGCTTGAGCAGTTGCCTGGCTTGTGCGCTGTGTGGTTTTTCGAGGTGCATGTCGCCGGCGAACAGGACATTGTCGCCGGCGGGAATTTTCAGCTCTTTCGCGAGCTTTGACCTCATTTGGCCGCCTTTTCGAGGATGCGCTTCTCCAGTTCGAGAAGTTCCTTGTCGGGCACGTTTGCCGCTGCCTTCGCGGCAAGTACCGATTTTAGCGCGTCATCGAGCCTGTCAAGGGCGAACAGGCAGCGGGCCTCAAGGAGAAGGTGTTGCGCGCTCGGCATCAGTCGTGCGGCACTTCGAGCGTAAACGAGCGCCTTTCCGATTTCTCCGGTGCGGTAGTGCTGCATCGCCATTCGATACATCGCGGGTGGAAAGTCAGGCGCAAGGCGTAAAGCCTCGGTATATGCCTCGGAAGCAACGTGATGCAATTCGTCGCGTTCCAGCTCGAGGCCTATAAAGTAGTATTCGACACCATCGCGTATGTCGTAGCTCCAGAACGCCCTGTGTGTTTTCCACCAGCCGGCCCACCGGCCCGTGTCCAGCCTTGCACCGGTTATCTTGTAGAGAGTGAACGAGGCCATCTCGCGTTCGTCCGGCAGGATATCGGAGAGAGAATCCACAAGAACGTCAACCGCGCGCTTGCTTGTTGCGTATTTAAGCGCGAATATCGCGTATTCGCGGGTGCTTTCATCTTCAAGTTTGCCCAAAAGTACGTTCTCAGCAGAGTGCGAACCCAGTTGCAGAAGGCTCTTGGCCGCCGGTACGTGAAATCGTTCGTCCGGCCCGTTGGCGTAACGCGCGAGAAGCGGAAGAATGGTGTCGTCGCCGTAGTTGCCGGCAGTCCACATAGCGTTCATCGCGACGTTCACATCGGGGTCGCCGAAGAGCATCTCCATCGCGGGCAGCGCTGCACGAAGCCTGAAGTGTGCACAGGCACTGACCGCCTGAATCCTCACATCCGACGCAGGATCCCCTAAGCGGGATACCAGGTCGTTCGCATCGAAGCCTTCCGGAAGCTTCTCGAAGCTGGTGACGGTCTCTATAGCCCTCGCACGAACGAATGCGGAACGGTCATTGACCGCGAGTGCCAGCAATTTTCCCGGGTATCCGTTCTCAAGAGAACCGCACGCGGAGACCATCTCGGCACGAACAAGGGAGCTTTCGTCTTCGCTCAAAATATCCTTCATCACCTCCGGGCGCCGCTCGTGTTCTATGGCGAATAAAGACCGTGCGAGCCTTGCCCGAATCGAGTCCGGTAAATCCAGGTTTTCGAGCGCGTTTACGAGAGGCTCGAACGCTTCCTTACCCATCTCTCCGAGTGCTCCCAGTGCGGAATAACCAACAGGATAGGGTTCGCCAAGGGCCTTTATAAGCATCGGCAGTGCCTTCGAACCTAGGGCGACCGAAGCGCGGACCGCGATGTCTCTCTGGTCGGATTCGGTAGAGTACAGCCTTTGACAGATGTCGGCCAAAGCCTGCTGAAGCACGGACGGGTTTGCACAAAGTTCTTGCAACGAGGCCGAAGCGGCCGAAGCGGTGAGTTCGTCCGGTAGCCGCGCAGAGTTCTACCATGGCGGGGGTGTAGCCTTGCGGCCCGTAGCGGGGAAGCAGTTCGAGCGCGAGAGGCGTGTACATATCGGTGTCGGAGCCGACAAGGTCGTGCAGCCTGTCCAGTGCGCGCGGGTGGCCTCTCCTGCCCAGCGCAATTGCTGCACAGGCCGAGGCGTTGTATCCTCCATCCGAGAGCAATTCCAGCAACTGCGGTACAGCGCGTTCTCCGAGCTTGCCGAACATCTCTATTCCGCGTCTGCGGTCCTCGAGGAAACGCGAGGAAACAAGCTCTTTCGCCCGAGCGACGGATGGTTGCTCGTCCTCAGCGGCCAGAACCGTACCCAGCGACGCCACGAAAACCAAAGCTGTCAGTAGCTGCCATAATGCCGTTCTTGGAATCATCTTGTGTATTATACCGTTCCTGCGCATACTCAGGTCATGCTTATGGTTCGAATCCGTAGAAGCGGGTAAAATGCGCTGTTACGGAGGCGGTATGATTCAAGGTTCCTCAAATAATAACTCCGGTTTCGACAAGTGGTACGCCAGAGTCCGCGAAGAACTCGCCGAGCACGGTCTCGACGATTCCGCGGTCTGGCGGGATTTCTACAGCGCGCTCGAGGCCGACGCGCCTGCCGAAAAGCTGTCAGGGCCACTTCAGAAACTTGATGAGCAGGGGATAACCGTTCCTCTGCTCCTTTTCGCGCTCGACAACGCAATGGAGCCGCTCGGGGTCAGAAAGGGAATGTCCGGCATCTCCATTGTTGACGTGCCGCTCGCCGTGAGAGTTCTCTCCGTTTTCTGTCGGCTGTGCCGAAGTGCCGAGTACTTCGCGATGCTGCGCGACCTGCTGCTTCTGTTCGATTCGGTCTCTTCTCCGCTTGCGATGTTCACAAACAGCGGGCGAACGGCTCTCGCGAACCGCGCCACGCGGGAGGCGCTGGGCAAGGACGACTGGGACCTGCAAATAGGCAAGTTCAGTTTCAAGGAGGAACGGTTCGCCGGTTCCGAGGTCGTTGACCGCCTGATTGACTCCGCGCAGGGCAGTGCCGTTCACATTCCCTCCTACGAGTTCACGACAGATACCTGGAAAAGCGAACTCGCCGGTCGCACCTTCGACCTGCACGCCGTGCCCTTCCGCGACACCGACGGAAGCATAAACGGCTTCATAGTTATTCTCAACGATACCTTGCACGTTTCGGAGACCGAGGCCACCAAGCGCTTTACGCGGTACGTGGAGCTTTTGGCTGATGTCGCTCAGACGGTCGGTGCCGAAGCCGACCTCGAAAAGTCCATACAGGCTGTACTGCAAAAGCTCACCCGTCGTTCTTTCGACGCTGTCGCCTTCTTCCTGCTTGAGGGAGAGGAGCTTGTGCTGCACTCCTGGCGAGGACTGCCGAACGAGTTCGTCTCGCGCCAGACGATTCTCGAACTCGGAGACACCGCCGCCGGACAGGCTGCGGAAAGGCGTCGGGTAATCGCGACTTACGCCGACAAAACCCTCTCAGACGATGTCAAAATGCTGCAGGCGCAGGGATTCCAGTCCCGTTTCGACGTGCCCGTTATGTTCAACAAGCGTACTATCGGAGTACTCTCGCTCATTTCAAAGAGACACATCGCACTCGACGATGATCTCAAACACATGATGGAAGCCATCGCAAGCCAAATCGCCGTGGGGCTCGAGAACCACGGTCTTGTCGTGAAACTCCTGCGCGAGGCCTCTCACCTCGAACTCGAAAGGGACTTCACTCAGGATGTCATAAACGCCATGGGCAACGCAGTGCTCGCGGTGAAGCCGGGCGGCAGCATTCAGTTCTACAACGAGCGATTTTACAACCTGACCCGATTCTCGGGAGAAGAGGTCGCCGGAAGGAACGTCGAAACCTTCATATCCGACAAGCTGGAGGCGTTTCAGAATGTCAAAAGGGAGAGCGCGCAGTCCGGCGAGCCCTGTTTCTGCGAGTGCGAATGGAACCGATCTGACGGAGGCACTTTCACAGGTTTCACTGGCATCTGTCCGTATCATGGCCCGGACGGCGATGTTTCCGGCTACGTGGTGTCCATCGCGGGCACTTTCGGAGCGGCGCCACCTGGAGAATCTCCTTCAGCGGCAGAACTCCGAACTGACTCTTCTCAATGACATCAACACCGTGATGAATCGCTCGTTTGACATAGCCGGAGCGGGCGAAGATCTGTCTTGAATACTCACCGAACGCATTGACGGTGACTTCGGCATACTCTACCTCGCCGAGGACGAACGTGACGATTCGGTGCTGCGCGGCAGGGCTGCGACAGGACTCACCGACTCCGAGGTTGTTCAGACCGAGTTCGTGCCTCCCAACACTCTCGTTGACAAGGTGCTTCGCTCAAGGGAACTCGACGAGAAATACTTCTCGAAGCCTGTCGAAAACGAACCGGCGGCCATCCGGCCGAAGCACCGTTGCATAGCATTTCCCCTCGAGGTGCGCGAGAGAAGAGTTGGCGTGTTGTTGCTCGCAAAAAACTCCAGAAACAGGTTCGACCCGGAAAACGTCCGACCTCATCAGCCTCGCTCTGCCTCAGGTCTCTCGTCGCCCTTTCGAACCTGCTGCTCCTCGAAAAAATGAGGCTCGACAACACGAAGACCCTGAGCCTTTCCGAGATTACATCTGCGTTGCTCTCGGAACACGAGGAGGAGCGGTTCTGCTCCCTTGTGCTGGAACGTATTAGCGAGGCCCTTGCTCTCGACCTTGGCTTTGTGGTCAAGTTCCACGACGCACGGGGCTCGCTGACTGCTTGGTACCCGCACGAGGTCAAGGAACGGGTAGAGGGGTCATGCAAGGTGATATCGTCCTGCCTGGACCTCTTCAACGAAGATCAGTACTGCTGGATACAGGACATTGACGACCTTCCCAAGAGCGAATTAAAGAGCTTGTTCAACAGTTTTGATGCGAAGAGCGCGGTCGTTTTGCCTGTGGTAGTGGGAGGCCGCCGCACCGCGGCACTCGTTCTCGCTCAGACTCAGTTCAAACGTCGCTGGCGTTTCGACGACAAGAGTTTCCTGCGCGTGGTTGCCGACCAACTCGGGGTCGCGTTCGGGAAGAAGCACTGCACTTTTCCGCAGGCTTTCCTCGGCAAACGAGGAACTCAAGAAGCTCGACGAGATGAAGTCCAACCTGCTCGCCAACGTATCGCACGAGCTTCGCACTCCGCTTGTCAGCGTGAGAGGCTACATAGAGATGACGCTCAAGGGAATGCTGGGCCATGTTTCTCCGCGCCAGACAAAGGGGCTCGAGGTCGCCATCCGTAACGTGGACAGGCTCGTGGCCCTGATAGACAACCTTCTGAACTTCGCCCGTCTCGACGCCGGTACAGACTCTCTCGTCCTTTCCCGCTTCAAGCTCAAAGACCTTCTCGATACCATCGTTCGCAACTTCACTCCACAGATTCGCAAGAAAGGCATCAAGGTCGGCATTGAATGCGACGAGAACATCGAGCTGACCGCGGACATGGAGAAGCTCTCACGCCTGTTTTCGAATCTCGTTGACAACGCGGTCAAATTCGCGCCGTCGAAGGGCAGGGTGAAAGTTATCGCGTCCCCGCGGTCGGAGCGAAACGCGGTTACTGTGGAGATTCACGACAACGGTCCCGGCATACCCGCCTCAAAGCGGGAAAAGGTGTTCGACCGGTTTTACCAGGTGGATTCCGCTTCCACCCGAAAGTACGGCGGAACGGGCATAGGGCTCGCCATCTGTCGTGACATCGCTCGCTTGCACGGCGGCGACATGAGCATAGGCGCCTCCCCGCTCGGCGGCAGCGTTGTGTCCACCTCGCTGCCAATGCTTTCGGATTCCCGCGGCAAAGAACTGAGCGTCGAGGACGGTCAACTGCCTTCACTTGTGCTTCTCAACTGCATGTTAACAGAGCATTGCACGAGGTTCGCCTCCGCACTGCAGAAGGCGGGGCTCAACTGCATAAGTTTTTCGGGGCTTTCGTCCGCGTTGCATGGCACAATCCGTCACCGTCCGCAAGTTGTGATAAGCGATCTTTACTGGCCCGAGGACGGCTGCTTCAAGCTGTTCCATGCGCTGCGTGGGAACTTCAGGGCGGAAGAGCTTCGATTTGTAATCAACGGCTTTTTGCCTCTCGGCGACAAACGCTTCTACTGGTTCGAGGACTTTTATCCGTCTCCCATCCCGCTCGAGTATCTCAGGCGACTGATTGTCGAGGTGCCGGAAGGCTCCGACGTGCTGCTCGTAAACGGATACGACGAATTGACCGACATTCTCGGAATGCTGTGCGAGGACCGCGGTCTGCATCTTTCTTTCGCCGACGGGGACGCGGCTGAACTGCCGATACCCTTCAACCGCTTCGAACTGGTGCTGTTCGACATCTCGCGGGCACACCGCGGAGTGCTGTCGAAACTTGCCGAACACCGGTGCCGAACTCGATTCCGCACTTCCCAAGCCCGTCGCTCTGAGTTCGGAGGCCAGGCCGGTGGACAGGGACGAGCTTAGCCTTCGTGCCCACCCCCGAAAAACGGAAGCCGGTATCCACCACTACAGTCAAAGCGTGCGGTGGCGAAGCAGTTCTCCTCGGACCGGGTTCAGAAGGCGAGCAGGCCCAAAAAGGGCGTTGTCCGAAAGAGGGCGCTTGTCGTGGACGATGAAGTAGGTGTAGAATACGCGAGCTTCCTGCGGCTCATTCTCGAACCTTCCGGCTGGGAGGTAATCACGCTGACTTCGGGGCTTGGAGCGGCGATCGACCGTGTTCACGGTCAAGCCGGACCTCGTGCTGCTCGACATAGCCATGCCCGACAAGGACGGACTCGAGGTGCTCGAAAGCCTCGCCGGTGACCGTGGCACTTCCAATGTGCCGGTGGTGGTGGTTTCAGCGCGTACCGATGAGCAGACCGTCAAACAGGCCCGTGCCGCGGGTGCCAGGTATTTTCTGCCAAAGCCGTTTCGTAATGCCGATCTTCTCAAGATTGTGGAGGGCGTTGGCAAGGGATGATTTCCAGCAAGGGAACAAGGAGCCATATGCGAAGAAAACGCAAGCGAAATTCGGACGAGTTCGGCGATCGAAACCGCCCTCGAAGGTCTTGGACTTCAGGAACGTGCGGGCCGTATCCGCAATCTGTTCAGGGACTCGCTGCGTCTTGTCACGAAACCGAAAGGTGACGGTCTGCAGATGCTCTGCGAGACGAGGATAGGCGGTTGTCCCGACCTGCCAAAGAAGGTCGAATGGCCGGTGAGCAGCGAAGGGCCGCTGGCATTCATCGCACAATTGAACCTCACGGAGGTCCCGGACTTTCCCGCGAAAAAGGTGCTGCCGCGCAAGGGCATGCTGCTGTTCTTCTACGCGCCGTACTCTTTGCAGTGGGGCTCGGACCCCGCTTACATAGACCGCTGGCGGGTGATGTTCTTCGACGACCCCCATGTGAACATCGCCTCGCGAGAGTTCCCCTCGGACTTGCCAGAAGAGTACCGCTACACACCGTGCGGCGTGCATTTCAGACGACAGATGACACTGCCGTCGCTGTGGATGCTCGTTCGTGGAGGGTCTGCGCCTCGAAGGCGAGCAGCTCGATAACTACTACGACCTGCTTCTGGCAATGGACTCTATTCAGGGATTCGATGAGAATGAGTCGGCACACAGGATATTCGGACATCCCGACCAGATACGCCGCAACGTCTTTCTCGACTGTCTGCTGGGCCGCAACGGCTTCCTCGAAGGGGACAGGGAGATGACTGACGAGGAGGCTAAGCAGCTTGACGACGAAGTGCGCAACCTGAGGCTCCTTCTGCAGATTGACTCGGACGAGAACGCGGGAATGCGATTCGGTAACTTCGGCACACTCTTCTTCACCCTCGCGGCCGATGACCTCTCGAAGAAGAAGTTCGGCAACACCTGGCTGGTGTTCCAGCAGCCGCGAGGCAAAGCTCAGGATTCCGATCAGGAGGATGTTACCTGAGCTTCAGTGCGTTCTCGATATCCGACACGATCTCATCTGAAAGCGGTTTGACCGGAGGCTCGTAGCGTGCGACGACCTTCCCGTTCACAACGAGGAACTTGGTGAAGTTCCACTTGATCTCGCCTCCGAAGGAGTGCGCGGAACCGTCCGTCAACTCCTTGTAAAGCGGGTGCTTGTCCGCGCCCTTGACTGATATCTTGGAGTACATGTCGAACTTCACGCGAAAATTCCTGCTGCAGAATTCTTTGATCTGAGCGTCCGAGCCCGGTTCCTGGTTCATGAAGTTGTTGGCGGGGAAGGCGGCGATCTCGAAGCCCTTTTCCCTGTAGCGGTCGTACAGAGTCCGCAGACCTTCGTATTGGGGTGTGTAGCCGCATTTGCTGGCCACGTTCACGATCAGCAGAATCTTGTCACCGTAGCGTTGCGCGAGGTAAACTGAGTTGCCGTCTATGTCCTTCACGGTGTGCTGCAGCACGTTTTGCTGTTGCTTTTGCTGATTTGTCCGTTCTGTCTCGCCGGTGCAGGATGCCACTGTTATTGCCGAGGCCAAAAGCAGTACGACCGCGAGCGTCCTTGCCATGATATCCTCCTGTGCTTATACTTAATATAAATACCGTCGAAGCATACCACGAAAAAAAGGCGCGTCCCAAGTCGGACACGCCCTGATGTTCGTCAGTACTTTTCAGGTATTCGAGCAGTCGAAACGACCCGATTTCTTGTAGAAGTTGTACGGGTTGTCGTAAAGCACCTTCTTGATGATGGCTCGGGGGATACGCCGCTGGCGCATGAGCGCGCCAGTCTTGGGAACCGCGAGCGGGTCGCTGTCGCTCCAGTCGGCGCTGGAGTTGACTATCATCTTGTCGTAGCCGTACTGTTCAAGCACGTCCACCGTGCGCTCGGGTGACATCTTGGTCGGGTATAGGGTGAAACCCTTCCAGAAGTCCGTGTTGGCGATTACGGGGATGGTCTCTTCGGTGTTGTGGTCGATGAGAACCAGGTCCTCGTCAATTCCAAGGTCGTGAATATTCTTCACGATGCGCTCGATGCCCTTCTTCTTGTTGAAGTGCGGTGAGTGAACTACGATCGGCAGCTTATGCTCTATTGCCATCTCGCACTGTGCAATGAAGACCTTTTCCTCGTTTTCCGTGATGTTGTTGTAGCCGATTTCACCGACGGCGACGCAGTGAGGATGGCGCAGGAAGTCCTCCATGCCCTTTACGGTCTCCATGGCGAACTCGAGCTTGTCCGACTCCTTCGCGTTCACTCCGATGCAGCAGAAGTGGTGGATGCCGTACTTCGCGGCACGGGCGGCCTCGGTTTCGAGGATGTGCGAAAAGTAGTCATAGAAGCTGTGTTTGGACGAACGGTCAGAGCCCAGCCAGAAGGCAGGTTCGACGACTGCCTCGATACCGGCGGCACTCATGAGCTTGTAGTCGTCCGTCGTTCTTGAAAACATGTGTACGTGGGAATCTATGAACGTCATATGCGCTCCTTTCAACTATGTTGTTCACTTCTCAGTTCTGCTGAAAACTCCTTCGACATTCGCTGTGCGACGGCGTGTTCGAACGGCCGAACCGCCTCTTCCGTTAGTGTGCCCTCGGCCGAACGGAACACGAGCCTCAGTGCGACGCTCTTCTTGCCTTTGGGTATCTGCCTGCCCCGACGGGTGTCGAAAAACTCCACCTTTTACGAGTGGCGCATCGTCGCAGGCGGCCCTTACCGTCTTCTCGACATCGGCCCCCCATTGCACTTCCTCGTCCACAATGAAAGCGAAGTCCCGCTCGGTGGAGGGATAGCGGGGAATCCTGCTGTCGTCGAACGAACGGAGTTCGAGTTCGGCGTGCTCGCAGAGCTTCGCGAGGTCTATCTCGCAGCCCACGAGCTTCGACTTCATCTCGAGCGCAGACAGTAAATCGCTACCTACCTGCCCGAAGTATCCGACCTTCTCTCCGTCAAGCTCTATTGCAAGACCCGCTCCCGGCTTGCAGGAAGGTCTCGTCGAGCGGTGAAAAACCGACACTCGTGTTGCGGGTGAAGCTCTTCCAGTGCCGCCTCTGCGATACCCTTGAAGTCGAACATATCTCCGTCGGAAACCGCACAGAGCACCCTGTAGCTCGCGGAGTCCCTTTTCCCGCCTTCGGCCTTGTGGTCAACGGACTCGACACCGAAAAGCGCGTACGTCCTTTATAGAACGGCTCGCGGTTGCCCTTGACCGCCTGGATAAGGGAGGGCAGCAGGGAGGTGCGCATCGCGTTGCGGTCGCTTCTGACGGGGTTGCGAAGCGTCAGGTAATCGCTTCCCCAGTAATCAACCAGCCTGGCAGTCTTTTCGGCTTACGAAAAGGTGCGCAGACGGCCTCGTCCATGCCGTATGCCCGCCATGATGTCGCGAAGCCGTTTCTTGTGCTCCCGCATACGGGACATGGGGTCGGCATGGACGTTTACCCGGTTAGGTCAGCGGAATCGGGTGGTAGCCGCTCAGCAATGCGAGCGACCTCTTCGATAAGGTCTATTTCGCGCGTAACGTCCTTGCGCCAGGAAGGGACGAGGACAGTGAGCTTGTCCTCGACGCTTTCCTTTATCTCGAAGCCGAGACTCTTAAGCGCCTGCTCTGTGCGATGGCGGTCCGCCTGCATTCCAAGTATCCGGTTAACTCGGTCATGGCGAAGCGTGACCTTTTTGCGTTCGCCAAGAGGAGCCTTCACCTCGACCACGCCCTTCGCGGCAGTTCCACCGCAAATGCTGAGTATCATGGCAGTCGCCCTTCGGGAGGCGTAATCGGCGTTGACGATGTCCGTACCGCGCTCGAACCGAGCCGAGGAATCGCTCGTGATGCCGGTTGCGCGGGTGGTGCGGCGAATGCTCGGACCGTCGAATGCGGCACATTCGAGCAGGATGTCCGTTGTAAACTCGGTTATCTCGCTGTTCGCGCCGCCCATAACACCGGCTAAGGCAACCGGCTTTTCCGCGTCGGCGATTACGAGACGCTCAGAGGACAGTGTCAACTCCTTGCCGTTGATGGCGACCATCTTTTCGCCCTCGCGGGCGGGGCGGACCACGATGCGATTTTCGGCCAGCTTGTTGTAATCGAAGGCGTGAAGCGGTTGGCCGGTCTCGTACATTACGAGGTTGGTTATGTCGGCTATGTTGTTGACCGGGCGAAGCCCGATAAGTTCAAGCCTTCTCTGAACCCATGCAGGAGATGGGGCTACCTTGACACCGCGTAACACACGAGCCCCATAGTACGGACAGAGCTTCTGGTCAGTCACTTCGACCGAGGTAAGTTCTTCGGCGGACTCCTCACCCTCTTCGAACTCGCAGGAGGGCAGTTTTGTCTCGACGCCTGTCACCGCGGCGACTTCACGGGCGATGCCGATCACGCTCATCCACTCGGCGTGGTTGGCGGTAATCTCGAGCTCTATGGCCGTATCGTCGGGAAATTCCTCGACCTCTTCCATTTCGAAGCCCACCTGCACAAGCGCGGCGCAGAGCGCATCTGTGTCGAGGTCGGCGGGGCAAAGCTCGTTGATCCACTTCAATGTTGCTTTCATACGGTCCTCTTGCCGCCTTCTGCGGTCAATCTTCTTCTGAAAGCTCGATGCGAAGGCGTTGTTCAGAGCAGAACGCCCGGAACTCTTCGTATGTCTTCGCGTTCTCGAGCGATGGGTTCGTTTTTCGTGGGAGACTCCAGTTCGTTTGAGACATTTGTGGAAAACAAGCGCTGCCGAAAACGTCGGTGAAATGTGTCTCAAAGCCGGGGGCAGGAGACCCTTATCCTCGTGCCCGTTACCAGGAGCCCCGCTCGTGTTCGAGCAGCCAGCCTGCAGTCGGTTTCCGTGGCTCTAACAACCGTGTCGCCGTGCGCGTCAACCGCGCAGACATCGGCATCTTCGATGCCGGGCAGTTCGACCATCACTTTGTACGGCAGATATCGCTTCTCCCGCTTATCGCTCAGGGGAGCGAAGTATATCGGATTTGTGAAAGAGACACGACCGATATCGTCGGTCGCCCGGACAAGATACCAGCAGCTTGTGCTCTCGCGCAGCCGAAGCTCGCCGGGATAGCTGATCTTCTCGCCGAGGGAGTTTTGGAGTCCGCCGTGTAAGACTGTAAAGGCACGCCGTTGCGCAGAAGCTCTATCTTCTTGATGCTGCTATCTCCGTCAACGGGCGCGAAGATCTTGAAATGCGCGTAGTGTGTATCGCCGTCCGCGGCTATCACGCTGCCCGGCAGTTGTGAATCTATGCGGAAGTCTATAAATGGCCCCTTGGCAACGACGGTCGCGCCCTTCCTTATGGCCTGAACCACCTTGCGGCCGTCCGGTCTGCCGCGAACGAAAGCGTAATTGTGAGCAAGGGGAAGCTCGATCCGGTTGATGCCCGTGCGCGCGTGGCTCGAACTTACCGCCGAAACGCGATAACCGGCGTTGAGAGCCGCAACCCAGATGCGCCAGTCTCCCTCTGTCTGTATGTCTATCGCGTCCACGGCTCCGGCCTCGAGGTCATAGGGAAGTTCGGATGCGTAGTATGCCCGAAGCTTGTAAAGCTCTCCGAAAAGGGCGGTGGAACGAGTCATATGAGACCACGGCGAGTTCGACATCCGAACAGCGCTTATCCGTGACGGGTTATACACAACAACTGCGGCTCCGCCCTCCCGGGCCTTTTCCATGTAGCCGAGGTTCGGCGTGTGCGGGTCGTCCGGAAGTTCAACGGGCTTCGGCGCTGCTCCGCCGAGCCTGTAAAAGTGACCGAAATACGGACGGTTGTCGTATGCAACCGCGGTGGAAACCTTGATGCCATCGCTCGATGCCGATATGGCGAGGTCGCTCAACTTGCCGGGCTCGTCGAACGTGTCTATGTTCGGCGGAGGGTCGTGCCACCATGGCTCAGCGAGGAAAACTACGTCAAGCCCCCTTGCCTCGCTTATCAGCGCGGTGGTCTCCATTGTGGGTACCGGATCCACCGCCTTGCCCATGGCAGTGTGTACGAACGGGTCGAACGAGGCCCAGCCCTCGTGGACAACATTGCCCCACGGAGTCATGGGGATGTCCAACTTAACGGGGTTGTCCCTTGATATCTCGATGTACGGAGTGTCCTTGTAGGGTGCGTAGAAGGGACCTTTAGTGACCTTCAGCCGGTAAAGCCCTTCGGGCAACCTTATCCTGAACGTGCCGCGAACCCAGAGCGGACAGGCCGGTGCGGGGCCGCCTGCCAGTTCCCCGTCCTCGTCATGCAATTCCACCGTGGCCGCGATCAGCCGCCTGGTCTCGGAATCGAAAATGCGCCCGACGAACCAACCGTACTTGCGTGGGGCAGGGATATCATTACCGGTTCGGGAAGGAGTGGCGGACGGGGTCGGTGTGGGCGTGATGAAGGGGGGCATGGGCGGCGATGTTCGACGCGAGGGCTCGTCCGCGAACAGCACGGCGCTCATGCACATAGTGCAAGGACTGATATTAACAACCGACTGCTCATTTCGGTCAAGCCTCCATGAAATACGCGCTTATCGCGTCGGAAAGTGCTGCCTTGTCCGCCGGTATCCGAATATTTCCCTCGTGTCTTTCGAGCAGCCCCTTGCCGATAAGGTCGGATACAGTTTCGCAAAACTCGGTCTCGAAGTCAAGCCCGCACGCGTCGAGAAATTCCGACCGGTCAACGCCCCTGCGTCTTCGAAGCATGAGCATCGCCGTCTCGCCGGCCTTCCTCTTGATAGATAGCCTCTCTCTTTGGACGACCGGGAGCTTCCGGTTTCGGAGAGCTTCGCAATAGCCCGAAAGGTCGGAAACGTTACGCCTCCTCTCGGAACCGTCGTAGGAAACCGCCGATGGGCCGAGTCCGAGGTATCTGCCGTTTCTCCAATATATCGAATTGTGTTTGCTGTACCTGCGTTGGCGGGCGTAATTGCTGATTTCGTACCACTCAAACCCCTTTTCAGCAAGCAGGTTGCGCGTCAGCTCCATCCGCAAGGCGGACTCCTCGTCACCCACAGGCTCAAGCTCTCCCCGTGCTACACGCTCGCAGAGACCTGTTCCTTTCTCTATGCTCAGGCAGTACACCGAGAGATGGGCCACGTTCAGCGCACTGGCGGTTTGGAGGTCTGCTCGCCATTCGTCGCGAGAGGTTCCGGGAACGTCCGAGATCAGGTCAAGAGATATGTTGTCAATACCGTAGTTGCGCGAATGCTCAGCGGCGGTTATTACGTCGCGCGGTTCATGACACCTGCCCAGCACCTTCAGCGCATCTTCGCTGAAACTCTGCGCACCTATGCTGACTCGGTTTACGCCGCCTTCGGCAAGTATCTTCAGCTTGTCGGGTGACAGAGAGTTCGGGTTGGCTTCACAGGTGAACTCCTTCACTCCCAACAGGTCGAACAGCCCGAGAATGTCGAAAAGCATGCGAAGACCGGTCTCCGACAGCGCACTGGGTGTGCCGCCGCCGATAAATACAGTTTCAGGCGACACCCCCGCGGCCACGAGCCCCATCTCGATTTTCAGCGCGTCGAGGAACCTGTATTCCTGTTCGAAATCGTGTGGGAGACTGTAAAAAGAACAGTACTTGCACTTTTTTGGCGAACAGAATGGTATGTGAAGATAAAGGCCCTCAAAGCCTTTGTGATAAGGGGACATACGGCGTATTCTATCCTGTTTTTCGAGGGTGAAACTCCGGCCACAAGATGTGTCACGGTGTTGGTAAAACACAAATCAGTGCCCGTGGCAAGGATAAATCGTTAAAAAACACTTGTATTTGACTTAAAGTGTGATTCAATTATGCGTAACAGTTGGCAATGGACTTGTCGGGCAGAAACAGAAGATGCTGCTCCCTGTTCTTGTCAAACTTTTTTGATGGCAGCGTATGTGTCTGCAAGTACAAGAGTTAAGGAGTTTTTCGCTGTTTGCGAAAGGCCCTGCATCTGTTCGTGTTCAAGTCTGCTTTGTTTGCGAGCAGGGCGAAAATTGTTGAATAAACTTGACAGGTTTCAAATTGCTGTTATGCTTCTCAGATAATTCAACGTCCTAAGGAGGATTTTGTGGAAGAAAAACTTAAAGAGTACTTCGATTTGGTAGAGAAGTCAAAGACCGTGACCGAATCACCCAATCAGGGTATCGTTCGCAACAAGCTTCGCGAGGTCAAGAGCAAGATACGCAAGACCAGCACGGAGCTCAGCGACCCGTCTGCTGATATGGATACCGTGATGGCAAAAATCAAGGATCTGAAGGAAGAGCAGAACAAGCTGATGGAGCAGCTCCAGGAAAGCGGTGGAATGGACAAGACCACCGTCAAGAAGCGTATCGTTGATATCCGCAAGGAGATTCTCGAATCTCCGCACCGCGAGGACTGGGACGAACTTGTACGGTTCTTCTCCGAGAACCCGGTCGCTCTTACCGCGATGATCGACCAGGTCAAGTACGACCAGAAGGATCCTGTGAAGATTCTGCGTACTCTGCCGTTCCGCGGTCGCGTTTCCGGCCCCTACGGCACACGCTACGACTACGAGGTTACACTGCAGGACGGAACTTCGCACAACTTCTCGTCAGTGCGCAAGATCATCCTCGCCCTCGACCAGTACAACAGGGACTTCAGGAGCCTTGCACTTACATACGATGCCCTTCAGCGCTACATCAGCCGTGGCATCAGCATGAACGGTATTCCCATCAAGAAGGTGACCCGGACCACCAAGGAATCCTGAGACAAGTAGCGTTCAGCGACAATCGAAAAGGCCCGCGCCTGACAGCGCGGGCCTTTTTTTCTGCAACGTGGTTTCGAACAGGGTGCCTTGAAAAATCGGTTCCGAGCGAAAATGGGCGAGGGAACGTCAGGCGAGGATGACATGGTGTTTCGACGCAAGTAATGGCCTTGGCTATACTTAAGGAAGAAACGGCATGCCGACGAAGCATGGCAAAGCCGCAGCCGTTTGCAGTAAAACCGTATTTCCCGAGGTGCCCGATAGCGGCTGAGATTCTTCTGACATTATCTTATGGCTCTCATAAGCTCGTAGAAGCCGGTTGCAGCGAACGGTAACAAAGCCGTAGTTAGGGGTTGTGATGCGGTTGTTCGTATCAGCGACGAACGGTCTGATGCCGATTGCACCGGACGATAAAAAAGTCGTGAAAGGGGGGTTGCGGTGTGGTTGTTGTTATTGCCGATGATTGACTCTAGCCTGTTGCAGCGAACGATAAAAAGGCCGTGAAAGGGGGTGTGTGGTGCGGTTGTTGGAATCAGCGACGAACGGTCTGCAACCGGTTGCAGCGAACAGTAAAAAAACCCCGCGGTACCGTGCCAAGATTGATGAGAACCTGTTTCCAGCTTAGGAGCCCCCCAATGCTTCCGACGATCCGTTAAGACCTTCTTCCGACACCGGGAAGGTGATCCTCTTCAAATGCATGTTGGTTCTTGCATCTGATCTTGCTTGCGAATACCGCAGGGCACCATAACTATACCACCCTGATGAACCCGGACAATAACTTGCGCCGAAAAGTTTCGGGGTACCGGACAGCACTTGACCGGCATCAAAAGCTTTTGGTTCGCGCGGTCGGAAGGCTTTCAGTTGTCGTCTCGGGCGCGTTTGCGTTTAAGCTCTTCTTCTTCGAGGATGTAATACAGCTCTTTTGCGATGGCGTTGTCGGGTTCGGCTTTGATCGCACCTGTGAGGGCCTCGCGGGCCTCGTCCAGTTTGCCCAGTTGCAGCATAAGCTTGCCGAGGTTGCACAGTGCGGACACGTAGCCGGGCCTGCCCGCAACGGCGGAGGAAAGCCATTTTGCACTCTCCTCGGCCTTTCCGGCACGCATGCAGGCCACGCCGAGGCTGTTCATCGCTTCACAGTCGCCGGGATAGGCCTTGAGATAAAGCTCGAACGCATTTATTGCGCCCTTATCGTTGCCGGCGCGCAGCATCGCATCTCCGAGCCTCCTTGCGAGCTGAAGTTTGGACGGGTCACGTTCGAGCGCCCTTTTGTAGCTTTTTGCGGCGCGTTTGGCTTTTCGAAGCTTCATTTCAATATCGCCAAGTGCTGCGAACGCCTCCGCGCTGTCGAGCATGGAACACAGCTTTCGGGCGTATGTTCGCGCAAGCTCAAAATGTCCGGTCTGCACGAGTGAGCTGACAAGAGCGCTCATGGCATCCGGGTCATCTGTGGCGTTTTTGGCGGCGAGCTTGAGCATCTTCGAAGCACGGGCGGTGTCACCTTCGGCGAAAGCGCAAAGTGCGAGGCCGTTGTAGGCTGCGGACAGGTGTTCGGGTCGCTCGCTTTGGTCGAGGCATTTTTCGAAGGTTGCCTTCGCGCGTTCTGGTTTACCGCGCAGCATATCGGCTATGCCCTTGTTGAGCCGGTAGGCGAGTTCGTCAGGTTTCTCCTCGACGAGCCGGGCGAGTATCCGTGCGGCCTCTTCGGCGTTGCCGGAGCGGGTGAGCGCGACCGCGAGCACGAAACGGGCTTCATCGTTGCCGGGCTCGCGCTCGACGCAGGCACGGGCGTGTCGAACGGCCATGGCGGCGGAGCCGCCGGCGAGGATTTTTCTGGCGCGGTCGAGGTGTTCGGAGGGACCGAGCTCTTCAAGTTTCGCATCGGTCGCCGCGAAGCTGCTGCCGAGGTTATCCCAGATCATGGCGGGCAGTTGCGCGAGGGTATCGTGCCAGGTTTTTTCGTCAACCTCCTTGCGCTTTTCGGCTATTCGACGGGCGAATTCTGCGTGGTCGTCAACTTTGTGCCGGTTGACCACGGCGGAAAGGTGTTCCTCTTCGCCCCATTTAAGGATGCGCGCGAGTACGACTTCGCCTTCGGCCAGCACACCGCCGATCAGGCGGTCGGATATTTCGTGGATTTCGTCGCCGCCGACCAGCTCGAGAGTGACACCTTTCTCGTCGCTCCTGGCGACCCGGTAGTAGTCAACGCGTGAACCGGCTATCGAGGAGAATTTCTGGCGAAGGTTGTCGGGTAGTTTGAGCGCGGAACGCGCGAAGGTGCGGGCGGGAGTATCACCGTAGCGTTTGACAGGCCGGTCGAACAGGAAGTATTCCATGAACGCAACTTGGTCGTTGCGCGAAAGTTTCTCCCAAACCTCTCGGTCGCCGAAGACATCGGCGAACGACTGTTGAAACTCCTCGAGCAGCGAGCCCGACCTTGCGAAGTCGGCCAGCACCGCGAGTGCCTGGCGGACGGTGAGGTCGGCGGGTATTTCGATGTCCTTGAATTGTGGCAGGGAAGGCGGATGGTTCTCGTCGGTCATAGAAGCTCCGGCGGTCGTGTTCAGCGCGTTATCCGGGCGTTGCCCCAGGTTGCAGAGCCGTATAGCCAGCCCTGCGGAGTCTCGCGCGTGAGAATCAGGCTCAGGTACTTTACTCCGGTGATATCAATGTCGAGTTCGATTATACCTGACGATGAGTCCACGACCTGCTCTTCGAGAAGCCTGTCGTCTCCCACGACCTTGACCCCCACCATTTCCACGCTCGTGCGTGCGTAGGGAATTTTTTCAAGCGGTACTCCACCGTAGTCTATGCCAATTTCTGCCTTGAAGCTCGAGTACGCGCTGCCGACGTGCCAGATCAGATGGCTGTCGATTCGGGCACCGATGCCGTGTTCGAATTCCCGGCCGAACGCACGCAGCTTTTTCCCATCCCAGGAGCGCCGGAGGTTGAAAAAGCCCTTCAGAGTCTGTGCGTGTACGGGCCGGAAGGAGTCGAGATAGACCGTCTCTTCCTGTTCGGGAGTCTGGCTTTCCGGGTACACCATCCGGGAGACGTTGAGCCTGTCCTCTACTATTCCCTCATAGTGGTGCATTTTGGAAAATGCCCAGCGGGAGTCGAAGTAGCCGCTTTCGAGGAAGGTCTCGGGAGAGCGCAAACGGGCATCGAAAACGCAGTAGTCGTACCAAGCACGATTGTCATATGGTATCCAGTCGAACCAGTTGCCGAAGCGGAAGTCAATGCCGTACATTCCGGAGGCTGTGGGCGAGGCGTTTACCACCACGTACTTGTCCTTTGCCTTCGGGTTGGGGCAGATGAAACGGCAGCCCACACCTTCGCCCGATAGCTTGGACGCGCCCGGCCGGACCGGAACGATGCCGTCACGTTCGATAACAAAAGGCAGTTTATCTCCGATACTGCGCAGAACGGAATTGCTCCACGGTGTGCCGTACAGGATAAGGTTGTACTGTTTGAAGTCCGAGTCGGTCACCTCGGTATCGGCTTTTGCGGGGCAGGGCTTGTTGTAGCGCTTGCGCCAGTTTCTTTGAAACCTCAGCACCTCTTCCTTCGAAGCCGCTGAAAGCCGTTCGTTCTCGCCGATGGTGCCGTAAACGAGCAAAAACGGAGAGACGAAGGCATCTTCTATCGGCCCTTCGAGACCCGGACGTTTCTTGCCTTTCTGAGCGGGCGGCTCTAAGCTCATAATCCAGGTATCTTCGGTTCGGGTGAAGTAGATATTGCCGGTTCTTTGCTGCAGGGCGAAGCTGTCTCCGTCCACGATGAACTTCTTCTCGCCCTCCCACGGAAGCTTCTGCAGCATGGGCCGGGACACTTCGAGTTCGAATGCGGAGACGTTGTCTGTGATGATCTCGACGTTCTTCGACCAAATCAGGTCGAGCTGTGCGTAGCGGTCGTAGCGCTTTCTGCGAAGCAGTGAGACGTAGTATGCGCTGTTGTGGCGAAGCGCGTTGGTCTTGAGCGTAACCTTGACGGGGTAAGGGTCCAGCTTTTCATTGCGCATCCACTCCCACAGCTCATCCAACGGGCGTTGAGCATGGGCGGCCTGGCTTTCAACGTACTCCACCTTTTCGTAACCAAGCGCACGCAGCTTCTGCACCATGCCACGGGCGTGCTCGACCGGTACGATCTCGTCCAGCTTGCCGTGGTGACACAGCACCGCCACGTTCCTGAGGTTTTCAGCGTAGGCCGCGGGGCAGGTGGATTCCCGCAGGTACTGGCGCAGGAAGGCGAAGGGAGTATCGCTTACGAGCTTCCAATCCCATTTATCAACCCAGGCGGTGAAGTCTGCATTGCCAGCTACAGGGGCGATTGCGGCGAAAATGTCCGGACGGCGGCTGGCAAGATACCACGAACCCGTTCCGCCCATGCTGTAACCTGTCGCGTAAATCCGTTCGCTGTCTATTGCATACACCTTCTGAATGTCCTCGATTGCCGCAAATACCTCCTCGGCGGCGACCCACATGTAATCCGCCGAGCCCCGGCCGTGAGGTGAAATGACGATTGCGCCCTCCACGGTGGGTGCGGGATGCCCCTGGAAGGGCCGGAACCAGTCCACCCAGCCGTGATGGTGAAGTGATACCAAAAGCGGATAGCGCTTATCCGGGTCATAGCCTTCGGGGAAGGCCACGGAATAATGTTGAACTGTGTTATCCACGGGCGACAGGTAGCCACGGAGCAGGACGTCATGGATTTCCGCGAACGGGTCTTTTCCACTCTTGAAGGTTTTGAGAAATTTGTCGAACCTCTTGCGGTCGTATTGAGTCGCGTAGCCCTGGCGTTCGAGATGGTAAAGGTAGTCGTACTGCGCGACGAGCGTTGCAGAGACGGGAGACAGGCCCTTTTCCGTAACCTGCTCGTTGACCTCCCGGCCAAGCTCGGTGTAGAGCTTCTCGTCCTCTTCTGCCATGGGCGGGTATGCCTCGTGCGCTGCGACAAGTGCAGTGTGAGCTGCGGCGAGTGTTCTGTTTTCGGCAGGCTTGACGAGTTTGATGGGAGTTCCCGGTGTCTCGGTCAGTGCGGAGCCGGACGCAGCAGGCGGTTTTTGGACTTTCGGAGAGGGCGGCGAATCGCTTTCGTACAACCCCGAGGTCGGAAGGTAGTAGAACTCGAAGTAGTAATAGGCGCCCGTGCCAATCACAAGAACTATGAGGCAGGCGAACAAAGACGTTCGAAGGTTCATACGCACATTGTATTTGAAAACCGGCAAATGCACAAATGAATTTAATTTGAAATACCGGAGGTTTCGATTATCCTATTGCATAGAGGCATCTGTTACCTGTCTGCATTTTGCTTTTGCTCGATGGAGGAAACATGAGCGAAGTTCGGGAAATTCTTAAAAGGCTCGGTATCCGTCCCGTCAATTCCGGTGCGTACGCCGGCGAATGGCTGGACACCACGGGAGCGGTCATCGAATCGAGAAATCCCCACAACGGAGAGGTTCTTGCGAAGGTGACCTCGGCATCCGCCGACGACTATGAAAAGGTGGCGGAATACGCCGAACAGGCTTTCCGGGAGTTGCGGCTGATTCCTGCTCCGAAGCGCGGCGAGATAATTCGTCAGCTCGGAGAGGAACTGCGTATCGCTAAGAAGGACCTCGGCGCACTCGTTACCCTCGAAATGGGCAAGATTCGTGTCGAAGGCGAAGGCGAAGTGCAGGAGATGATAGACATCTGCGATTTCGCCGTCGGACTGTCCCGACAGCTCTACGGTAACACCATGAAGTCCGAAAGGCCCGACCACAGGATGTTCGAGCAGTGGCAGCCGCTCGGAGTGGTGGGCATCATCAGCGCTTTTAACTTCCCGGTCGCGGTATGGTCCTGGAACTCTGCCATTGCTGCGGTGTGCGGCGATTCCATGATCTGGAAACCCTCTTCGAAGGTCCCGTTGTGCGGAGTCGCCGTTCAGCACATCTGTAATCGCGTGTGTGAGAGGAACGACGTGCCGAACGTCTTCTGCCTCGCGGTCGGTGACCGCAACAGCGTGGGTGAAAGGCTCATCTCGGACAGGCGTGTGAGGCTCGTTTCCGCGACAGGTTCGTGTAAAATGGGCAGGAGAATCGGCTCGGTCGTCGGTGAGAGGCTCGCGAGGACTGTGCTGGAGCTTGGAGGCAATAACGGCATCATAGTCACTCCCGATGCGGACAGGGACCTTACCTTGCGTGGAGTCCTGTTCGGTTCGGTCGGAACCGCCGGTCAGCGCTGTACAACAACGCGCAGGCTGTTTTTGCACGAGAGCTTCGCGGACGAGTTCATCGGCAAGCTGAAGACAGCATACGCCCAGATTAAGATCGGCGACCCAATGGCCCCGGATACCCTCATGGGACCCCTTGTGGACTCCGGCGCTGTCGAAGACTACCACGCTGCTCTCAAGCGCGTGAAGGAACTCGGCGGCAAGGTTATCTACGGCGGCGAAGAGCTGAGAAGCGACCAATACAGCGGCGGCGCATACGTTCTGCCCACTATCGTGGAGGCCCAAAACCATTGGGACATCGTTCAGGAGGAGACCTTCGCGCCGATCCTGTACATCATCCGCTACAACGGCCTCGACGAGGCCATCCGCATGCAGATGGACGTCCCGCAGGGACTGTCCAGCGCCATCTTCACCGGCAGCCTGAAGGCTTCTGAAAAGTTCCTGAGCCCCGCGGGCAGCGACTGCGGCATTGCGAACGTCAACATAGGCACATCCGGTGCCGAGATTGGCGGAGCGTTCGGCGGCGAGAAGGATACAGGCGGAGGCAGAGAGGCCGGGTCGGACTCCTGGAAGCTGTACATGCGCCGACAGACCAACACAATAAACTACGGCGACGACCTGCCGCTTGCACAGGGCATAGACTTCGGTTAGTCGTGGTCAGTGCTTTTTACCTTGCTCGGGGGCGGTCGGAACCGCCCCCGTTCGATGTTGTACAACCGGGGCACTACTAAGCATGAACCGACTGCAAAGGAAACACGAGGCCGAGGGCTTTTCGCTCTCGTTCGAAGGATTATCGTACTTCTTCTTCCACCCGCGGTTGTGGTTCGTTCCGTTACTCACAGTCTTTGGAATGGTGCTGCTTGCTCTGGCTGCCGTCGTTTTGACAATCACGTTCACCTGGCCGGAATGGGGCGTGGGGTTCTGGAAATATGTGGTCGGAATATTCTTCTCCCTCGGGCTTGCGGTCGCGAGCCTCCTTTTCTTCTGGGCTGTCGGTCTTCCGGTAGTGTTGGGCTTTGCCTTCGACGGGCTTGTGAAGAACGTGTACAAACGCAGGGGTGTCGAGATACGCGAGGAGGGAGTATTCTCCTCGATGTATTCGGTGGTGCAGGCGCTGCCGGACCCTCGGCTGGCGGATATTCTGGCCCGTGGCCGGGATTGTTTCCAGCTTTGTTTTCGGACCGCTCGGATTCGTCGTTTCGCAGATGGGTCTCGGCCACATCGCCGCGCTCGATGCCGCCGACCTCGCTCTCGCCATGCGTCAGGTGCCCGGAAGCCAGAGGGCCGAGGTCATGAAGAACCGCTCGAAGGATATTGCACTCGCCGGGTTGGGTGGGGCCATTGTGAGTTCGGTGCTTTCCTTCACGCTGGTCGGCTGGATCTTCTTCATCCCCTCCATGTTCACCGGCGGTGCGCTCTGGATAGGCTCGTGGAGCGAGGATGAACTGGAGCAATACCGCAAACCGCCTCTCAAGGTGAAGAGGCACAAGTCGCTGCCAGCCGAAAAGCCGGGGGAGGGCAGTAATGAATGAGAGCCGTTTCGCTTTTTCGGGCAGGGAAGTGGTTGCGGTTTCCGTCGTCCTGCTTGCTGCGACGCTGGTGCTCGGCATTTCCGGCTGGTTGAGAGACGACCCTTCCGTAACCATGCGGAGTCCCGAGCCCTACTCTTATTCCGGTGAACTTCGCCGATGTGCAGGAGCTTTCGGCACTGCCGATGATAGGAGAACAGACGGCGAAAAGGATAATACAATACCGCACGATGGTGGGGCCCATAGAATCGGCGGAAACGCTTGCAATCGCCTCGGGTTTCACCGTTGAGACGGTACAGAACTCCGTTCTGCCCTACGTCTCGTTAACTACAGAAAGGCCGAAAGGCTTCGGATGGCAGAATTCAAACTCGTCTCCCCCTACGAGCCCTCGGGCGACCAGCCCGGAGCGATAACCCAGCTTACAGGCAGTCTCGAGTCCGGAAACCGCTACTCGACGCTTCTCGGCGTAACCGGCAGCGGCAAGACGTTCACCATGGCGAACGTCATCCGCAACTTCTGCCGTCCAACACTCGTTTTGTCCCACAACAAGACACTCGCGGCACAGCTTTACGCGGAGCTTAAGACCTTCTTCCCCGAAAACTCCGTTCACTACTTCGTCTCCTACTACGACTACTACCAGCCGGAGGCATATGTACCCTCTACAGATACGTACATAGAGAAGGATGCCTCGATAAACGAGTCCGTCGAACGGCTTCGGCTCGCATCGACCGCGGCACTGGTATCTCGAGAGGACGTCATAATCGTCGCTTCGGTGTCAGCGATATACGGTCTGGGTTCTCCGCGCGAATACGAGGGCATGACCGTCAAGCTGCGCGTAGGTGAGACCTATCCACGCAAGAAGTTCCTGCGGTCGCTGGTTGACATCCAGTACACGCGCAACGACTGGGATTTCTCCCGCGGGCGCATTCGTGTGCGTGGCGACGTGATAGAGATATACCCCGCTTACGCCGAGACCGCGCTGCGACTCGAGTTCTTTGACGAGGATCTCGAGAGCATTGTAGTGATAGACCCCACCACCGGAAGCGAGATCGAGCGCAACGAGATGGCGGTCATCTTTCCGGCTACTCACTTCGTGCTGCCGAAGGACTCGCGCGAGAGGGCGTTTGCCGAGATCGAACGGGAAATGAGACAGCGGGTGAAGGAGTTCAGGGAACAGGGCAAGCTCATCGAGGCACAGAGAATCCAGGAAAGAACCCTGTTCGACCTTGAAATGTTGCAGGAGACCGGCATCTGTCCCGGCATCGAAAACTACAGCCGGATTCTCGCGAACAGGACGCCCGGCTCGCGCCCGTACGTCCTGCTCGACTACTTCCCGAAGGGATTTCTTACCATCGTGGACGAGTCGCACGTGACCTTGCCGCAGGTCAAAGGGATGTTTTACGGCGACCGCAGCCGAAAGCAGACCCTTGTTGACCACGGTTTCAGACTGCCGTCCGCCCTGGACAACAGGCCCTTGAGGTTCGAAGAGTTCCTCGAAGTCACAGACCAGGTCGTATTTGTCTCCGCTACTCCCGCGGAGTTCGAGAAGCAGCATTCTTCAGAGGTGGTCGAGCAGATTATCCGCCCGACCGGCCTCGTTGACCCGCCCATCGAGGTGCGTCCGGCCACCGGACAGATCGACGACCTGCTCCGTGAGTGCAGGACCGCCGCGGAAAACGGTGAGAGGGTACTGATTACCACTATCACAAAACGCCTGGCTGAGGACGTTTCGGTTTTCATGCAGAAACAAAACGTCAGATGCAGATACCTGCACTCCGAAATTGATACGCTTGAACGAGTCGAGATACTCCATGAACTGCGTAAAGGCTCGTTCGACGTGCTTGTCGGAGTGAACCTGCTTCGGGAGGGGCTCGACCTTCCGGAGGTTGCGCTCGTGGCGATACTCGACTCCGACAAGGCCGGTTTCCTGCGTAACGAATCATCGCTTATTCAGACGATGGGCCGATGTGCCCGCAATCTGGCTGGACAGGTGATTCTCTACGCCGATACCATCACACCCGCTATGCGCAATGCGATAGATGAGACCGAACGCAGACGCGAGATACAACTTCGCTACAACGAGGAGCACGGCATCGAACCCGTCTCCGTGCGCCGTGAAGTCCGCGATGTCATACGCGAGGCGCTCGCAGAAGTAGGATTCGCCTCGAATGAAACCGATGAGGAGCCTTCCGTTGTCGCCCGGGCCGATAACCTTTCCGATGCCGAACAATTGCACCTCCTCACAGAGGAGATGCACAGGGCGTCAGCAGAGATGCGTTTCGAGGACGCCGCGGCTATTCGCGACAAGCTCGCCGAGGTGACCGGAGACAACCGATTCTCTCCTCCAACTTCGCTGAAGCCGCGCTCTACAAAAAGAAAGCGCGCCAAGAGGGGCAAGGGCAAACGCCGGGTCAAGTAGTCGTTGCAAAAAAATGAAAAGACCTTCCGTTCCCCGAGGGCGGAAGGTCTTTAATTTTTTCCGGGCCGGGGGTGTCAGTCTGCGGGTTGTACTTCCTCTGCGCCGGGGGGCAAACTGAGCTCGCGCACCCAAACAGGCCACTGGCAGGCGCGACCCATTGACGGCAAAAAGAAGCGCTTGCCCGTCTTCAGGTCGTGGCGTACTATTATCGCACGGCCGTTCACATCTGCGATGTATGCGAGATACCTGCCATCCTGCGAGAAGCACGGCTGACGCTCCGTTATCGCCGGATCGGAGACCAATGTCGGTTCCTCGCCTTCGCGAAGGACGTAGATATCGTCGTTGTAGCGGAAGACGAGCCTCCCCTCCTCATATGAATAGGACGGATCCCGTGCGTGTCCGCGGTTCACGTCTGTCAGCAATTTCAGGTCGGTTCCGTCGGTCTTTACAGAGACTATCTGGAGCCTTGTGACATTCGAGTCGACAGGAATGCCCTCGAATATGATGCGTTTGCCGTCCGGCGAGAAGTCCGGCTGGTTGGCGGCGCTGCCGCGCGCCACCCTCACGGTTTCGCGTTTCGCGAAGTCGTACAGGTTGATGTATGAGAAGCTCGCAACGCTCGTGGCGAAGGCAAGCGTGCCGGAATCCGGCGAGAAAGCGGGGTCGAGGTTCGTGTGACCTGTGAAAGGCAAAATCTGCTCATGACCGGTTTCGAGGTCCAGGTAGGCGATTACTCGCTTCATGGACTCCTTCGATTCGAGCCTCGCATAAGCAATCTTTTTGCCATCGGCAGATACGTCGTGGCCCATCTCCTCGAGTACAGAGTTTGTCAGGCGGAAAACCAGTGATGCGTCCGGACGGGCCGCGTACAGGTCGAAGCTGCCTTCGGGGTTCGCGCTGAACACTATCCAGCCCCATTGCCGATAGACGATCGCGCGAAGGTTCCTCCTCAAACTGTCGTCAATGTTATCTCGTTTGTCTATTAGAGCGAGGGCATCCTCGTAAAGACCGTCCTCCACGTAGGGTTCTATCTCGCTGCTGATGCGCTGCAGTTCCTCGTGCTTCCTGTCCAGTTCGGTGCGCAGCTTCTGCACCTCGTCCCGGATGAAGCCTGAGTCCTCAACGTATTCGATGTACATCAGGGCGGCCGTGTCGTCTCCGGCCTCGATGCTCTGTTTTGCGAGCTTCAGAACGGACATGTAATGTTCGCTGAGCTTGTGATACCTCAGCGCAACGTAGCCGACACCGAGAATTATTACGATGAGCAGTGGTATGTATTTTTTCATTTCGCAGTCAGCTTTATGAACAGTACGTAAGAGTCCTCGCCGAACGCGAAGGGCACCGCAACGCAGGTCTCGAGCGGCATTCCCACATCAGCCGGTCGCGTTTCATACCTTCTCAGCCAGGGCTTCTCCAGCGTTCCCGCGGGAGTCTCGAGCGGTACGAGGTCCAGAAGCTCGCAGGAGTCGAAACTCACGTGCAGGGAAGGCTCGCCCTCAGTCTCCACAATCTTAGTCACAATGCTCACTCCGTATGTGACCGTGTCGGTGATCAGTTCGTAGCCGCGTGACATTGCGGCCACGCGCGCCATGAACTCCTTGCAATATGTCTTCCTCTCTATCTTCGAGAAAACTGACGTTCTGTTCGTCTTTATTCTCGAACTGAAGTACAGAAGGGATTCCCCTTGTGCGGCAAGTGACGCTTCGCTTGCCGCCTTCACCGAAGGATAGGGAGTGTCCGCAAGCTGCAAGACCTGCTGGACCGGAACCTTTAAGGCAGCTCCTTCGATATCGTACCAGACCCTCGACGGGCGCAGCATCTCCATCACCCGACGTACCTCGGCGTGAACCTGTTCCGTGTTGCGTACGATTACCTCGCCCTTGTTCGCGGGCGCGATGTATGCGGAGGAGTCGGGCGGCCATTTGTCCGCTCCTACCTCGTTGAAGATGATATCTATCACGTCCTCGACGTGCAGGATCTGGTCAGCTACGAGTTCGTACTTCTCATCCTCTATGCCGAGGCCCATCTTCGGCAGTTCAAAAATGCTCTCGTTCTGGCCCGCGGTAAAGGCGGACACGTCGTAAGTGATGCTCTTAAACTCCGTCGCAGGGTCCTTTTGTGCTGCTTCCTCGGCACCGGTGTCGAAGGAGACCGCGGCGAATGCGAGCATCAGCAGCGCGAATACGGCAATGATTCGTTTCATTTTCAACCTCATTTCTTGCTCCGACTAATTGTACACACGTTGATGCCGGCATGTGACAAGGCTTACGGAACAGTTCCGGGTTCTCTTAGATGGTAGCGGCATGGAAATTCGACATATGTGTGTGTGAATAAGCGACAAACTCTGTTAGAATATGATATCAACGAGATGCGAGAGTATCCGGTCGCGAGTTTTCAGGGACTGCTAAGCCCTGAAGCATGTCGAGTGTTTCTTTTCTTTTGCCCGTTTCATGCGGCATAACAGCGTTTCGAGACGGGCAGAAAACACTTGACAAATCGCGGTTTGCGAAATATAGTTTACTCTGTTGCTTTCTATGTCCCCGGACTGGCATCCTAACCGGCAGGAGCCATTGATGAATTTCCTTCGCAGGTTCTATCTCGAACGAGAGGTGCGACGGCTTCAGATTCGTATTGAAGAAGCTCCTGAAGCCAATGACTACTTGAGACTCATCCCGCTTTATCTCGAACTTGGCGAACAGGACAGGGCCGAGCAGGTAAGACTGAAGGCTAAAAGCGATTTTCCCGATTTGAATTTCGACGATTTAAACGGGAAAAGCCCCGAAGCTCATCCCGGTTTTGACCTTTCCGGCGAGGTGCGAAAGATTCTCGACCGGATAGAAAAAGAGCCTAACGTCTGGCTCTACGGGAAGCTGACAAGGGTATTCATAAATGCGGGAAGACTTGAAGAGGCCGCGAGAGCTGCAAAAAAAGCGCGTCAGAAGTACCCATCTCATCCCTATCCGCTCACTCTTCTCGCGGAAATTGCGGCATTCAAAGGCGATGAGAAAACCGCAATGGGGCATTTCGACAGCGCGATTCGAATGGACGGCCAGTCCGCAGTCTCTATCGTGCACCTTTCCGAGCACTACAACGAGGTTAAGGACTACGAAAGAACGAGAAAGTTGCTGGAGCAACTGCTCGTACCCGAAAAGTCGTTGCTCTCTTCTCCCGTGCCTCCGCCGCCAGTCGGGCACGATACTGCTGGTCAGGAGAAAGAAGAGATTTTCCGCCAAGAGAACGCCTACGAGGGGACGAATCCTGAAACGGCAAAGCGCGAAGCGGCTGAAGCCGAAGAGCCGGAGCCGGAGTTCGAAGAAGAACCGGTTCCCGATGACAGTCGGGCCACACGATTTCTGAACGAATTGCGAACTTTGCGCTATGTCCAGGGCGTGATAATAATAGACTACGAGTGCGAACTCAGGGCCTCTGACCTGCCTTACAGTCTGAAGAAGGACGATGTGCGTAAGGCACTCTGTAATCTTTGGCAGTCATCCATGAGCCAATCCCAGCAGATGGAGCTGGGCGAGTTCCAGTACACCGCATTCGGAGGCCAGTCCGGAGGATTTTTCATCGTCAAGGTTCCGGATTACGTCTTCGGCCTGCTGTTCGACAAACGCAGACGTCTCGATCAGGACCAGCAGGAGATCTTTGAATTCTGCAAGAACCTGTTCCAGTAGGGGGCTCGAATGCAAGACACGCTAAGCCAGATTAACGGCTTCAGAGGCATAAGAGGCTCGATGGTCATGAGCAAGGACGGCTTCTTGATTGTCGCGGACGTAAAGGACAGGACCGATGTTGAATCGGTGGCTGCCTACGCCTCTGCGATAGTTGTTGAAATAAACCGGGCCTGGCCGAAGCTGAACGTCGGCGAATTCAGAATGTTCAGCGTAACCGGTGATGAAGGCAGGATAGTATTCTTCAACACTGGCAGGGCCGTTCTCGTCGTGTTCCTTGATCTGACCGTCAAGATGACAGTGTTTGAAGACGAACTACAGTAGGCACGCGAGGGAGATCGAAAGAAAGATCGCCTTTTAGGTCGGAACGGAGGCGGAATGGTCAGAATGAAGTTCGCTTGCGCGCGAGAATAAACTGCAAGGTCGTATATTACGGGTACGCGGGCGTAGCGGAAAGACCACTAATCTCGAATATGTACACTCGCATTCCCCAAAAAAAGCCGTTGGAGAAATGGTCTCCATAGCTACGGAAACCGACCAGGGCAAGTCTTCTTTGACTTCCTACCACTCGATATTGGTAAAGTTGCCGGTATGCAGGTTCGTTTTCAGCTTTACACCGTCCCCGGGCAGGTATACTACAACGCAACGCGAAAACTTGTGCTGCAAGGGGTTCAACAGTGTGTCAGTGTCGTCGCCGGACTCTCAGCATTACCATGTTCAGAAGAGAACGTGGAGTCGTTTAAGAACCTCGAGGAAAATACTCCGTGAAAACGGTTACGACCCCGATTCTGTGCCAATCGCAATGCAGTCAAAACAAGACCGACCTGCCCGACCTCACGCCCATGGAGGAACTCGAGGCCAGGCTGAACAAGAAGGGGTATCCTTCTAACAAGGCGGTCGCCACGGAGGGCGCAGGGGTTTTCGAAACACTAAAAAAGGTCGCGGTGGTGGTTCTCGAGGAGCTCCATGATGAATATGGAAGTGGCGACAGAGACGCGAGGCAGCTTGAGAAAGAGGCTTCAGAAGATGAAGCCCGAAGCTGCGGCCGCCGAGGAAGCGACCCTCTCCCGCCGTCCGTCCGCCGGCGGAACAGACGGTGCCGAAAAAAACCGAAGAACCCGATATCCGCAGACCGCCTTCACGCCCCGTCGCTTCGAACCGTCCGGCCGAATCACCGGTCAGACGACATAGAACGCCCGAACCCGTTGCGCAAAAGCCGCAACGCGAATCCGGGGCACAGGTTCGCAGAACTCCTTCTCGGCCACCGGCCCCGAAACCGTCAGCATCTCCGCAAACAAAGATTTCGGAGCCGCGGACTGAAAAGAAACCGTTGCCGGTGAAACGACAGAAGGTAATATCGCTCAACAAGAAGAAAAAGAGTTCGGGAACCTGGTTGTGGATCTTGCTCATTGTTCTGTCATTCGGCCTCATTGGTGCGGTAGCATACTTTGTTGTCAATGCACTGTAGATCGTTGTCAATGCACTGTAGATCTTAGGAGATCGGCATGAAAGACTCTGAAAAGCTCAGAAGAAGACGGCTCGTCTTTTACGAAAAGGACGTTAACGAGATAAACGGAGTACTTGAAGAGTTTCTGACTGCCTCGAAGGCGAAGGCCAGCATTCTCGTAGACAAGGATGGTCACGTCATTACTCAGCGGGGCAGCACCGATGAAATTGACATAACATCGGTGGCCGCACTCGTGGCCGGAAGTTTCGCCTCCACGAAGAAGGTCGCAGGGCTGTTGGGCGAACCAGAGTTCTCCGTCCTTTTCCATCAGGGCAAGCATGAGTCGATTCACATCAGCCTGATTGCTGAAAAGACCATGCTGGTAATCCTCTTTAGACGATTCAACAACAATCGGAATGGTCAGGCTGTATGCGACCGAGGTGGCGAAGAAAATCGAGCAGTTGTTCGAACGCAGTGAATCCGACGAGATGCCCGGTATCGAAGGTGATATCTCCGGTGAAGGTGCAAGCAAGCTTGACGACCTTTTTGACGACTGAGCGCATCAGCCCGCCCCCTCCTGCTGACGTGCAGAGTGCGATAGTTCGGATTTGACGAATGGGCTTTAAGGGCGACCTTACCACTTTCAATCTGGCTAACATCTTCCAGACCCTCTCCATGAATAGGCAGACGGGCACCTTGTCCATTTTCAACGAGGAAGAGGCGTCCGAGGCCAACGTTTACTTTCAGGAAGGTACCATTCGCCAGGTCTCCACCTCCGACTCGCGAAAGCTGAGGCTGGGAGAGGTGCTGCTGCGGATGAGGCTTATCTCCGCGGAGGAACTCGAACAGGCTCTCGCCACGCAGCGTACCACCCGCGAAAAACTCGGCGACATACTCGTTCGTTCGGGCTTCATTTCCGAGGAAAAAATCACAGACGCACTCCGTTTCCAGCAGGAAGAGACCATTTACGAGCTTTTCACATGGGACGGGGCGCTGTTCGAGTTCATAGACGACCACATGCCCGAGGACGCCTTCAGCAAGGAGGTGTTCGACCTCGGCATAACGCTCAACCCAACTCGGTGATGATGGAGGCGATGCGCCGCCTCGACGAGTGGAACAGAATTCGAAACTTCCTGCCCACAGAGCTCGAAATACCCGTTCAGATAAGCAAGCCGGACAACCCCGAATACGACGAAAAGCACAACGCGATTTTCGAGCTCGTAAACGGCATCAAATTCCGCGAGAAAAATATTCACGCTCTCGTATCTGGGCAAGTTCACGACCTTCCAGACACTCGCGGAGCTTATCCGCGACGGTCACGTGCGAATCAAGGACCTTTCAGAGCTGATTCAGACAGGCAACGAATGCCTCAAGAGCGGCTACTACGAGGAGTCCATCGCGATACTAAAGCTCGTGCTGGAGAAGGACTACTGGTCGCCTGACGTCGTTACGAACCTCGTGGAGGCCTATCTCGCCATTGGTGACAGGGACGAGGCGGTCGCGAGGCTGCGCGAACTCGTCGAGCACTACAGGCGCGAGGGCGAACTCGACATGGCAATCGAGCGCTGCGCGAATATCGTCGAGGTGCTTCCGGAGGATGCAAACGAACACGTTGCCTTAGCGACGCTCTATCTCGAGGCGGGGAAAAAGAACCGGGCTGTCGAGGAGTTCAGGCTCGCGCAGAAGAAGATCAACCAGAAAGAGGACCCGGACACCTACATCCGCGTTTCCGAAGAAATTTCTTAAAAACTCCGAGACCGACGTCAGAGGCTCGCCGAAACCTCATCTCGCTTCTGATTTCCGATAGGCGCTTGGATATAGCGCGCTCAGGTCGTCTTTCCAGGCTTGCCCTGCTATATTCCGGCCAGGGAAGATACAAGGCCGCAATCGAGGTCTATCACAGGATGGTCAAGCTCGCCCCTAACAAGAGCGAGTATCGCCAGAAGCTGGAAAGGCTCGTTGACCTCGAAGGCAAACGGCAGACCCGAAGGCTGAAGGTCGTGCGCTTGTGTATCCTCCTGGTGCTGTTACTCTCCATAGGCGGCATCTCGCTGGGCTACTTCGTCCATGCCCGCATGGAGTTCCAGACAGTCGTCGAGAGTGCCGACCGCGAGGCCGAGCATGGCAACTTTGCCGCTGCCCATACGCTCATACAGGAATACAACGACAAGTTCCCCTTCGGCGACCTTTTCAACGATGTCAGCGGCAAGATTTCGGAGTACTCGAAGCTCGAAAAGGACGCGCTGAGGGAAAGAAAGAAGAAGGACGACATTCGCAAAAAGACCGCCATAGCGGATGCGAGGGAGTTTCTCGAAAAGATTCCCTCCGACGAGTCCGAGATAGCGGTCGAAAAGATGTTTCGCCGTCTCGAAGAGCTGCGTGAAGGCCCGAGCTATCCCGAAAAAGAAGACTACCTCGACCAGGCCGAGCGCAAGCTTGCTGCGGTGAGAGACAAGATTGAAAGCCTGCTGGCCAGTGCGCGGGAGCTTATCAACAAGCAGGAATACGACCAGGCCCACATTATGCTCGTCGGCCTCGCGAAGAAGTTTCCAAAGAGCGAAGCCGTGATGAATGCAAGTGTGCCGGTCGTGTTCGAGACCACCGTGCCGCATAAAGCGAAGCTCTACATTGACGACGAACTGAAGGGCGAAACGCCCCTTGTCGAGATGCTGCCGATGAAGAACCCGGTCAAGGTCCGCTTCGAAGCACAGGGCTTCGCCCCCAAGACCATTGACCTCTTTCCCGAGAGGGAATACAAGGTCACTGTCCTCATGGACCGTGCTCCCCTGTGGAGGGCGGCCATAGATGTCGAAAACGGCGCGAAGCTCGAACTCGAACCTGTAGTTTGGAACGGCAACATGTACCTCGTTTCCTCCTACGGCGAAATTCTCGTCTGTTCACTCGAAGACGGCCAACTCGTTGAATCCGCAGCGTTGAAAGACCTTTCGGACGCGCCCGAGAACCTGCACGACGTCGCCGCCGACCCCACGGTGAGCGACGGGGTTATGTATCTGCCTTCTCAGGACGGCTTCCTGTACGCCATCAACCTCGACGACCTTACACTGCTGTGGCGGTTC
The DNA here is from genome assembly GCA_034521065.1 of Planctomycetota bacterium. Lineage (GTDB taxonomy): Bacteria > Planctomycetota > B143-G9 > B143-G9 > B143-G9 > JAXHMW01. Next base: position 299,356 of record JAXHMW010000001.1, read on the forward strand.
GAGGTCAAGGACTTTTTGCGCTCGAAGCCGCTTGTTGCCACGCATCCGCTCATCGGAAAGAAGGTCATCATTTTCGGAACAGAGGAAGGCAAGGTTTACTGCGTTGACGACGAGGGCAACCAGGTCTGGGTGGCTTCCACCGGGGACTCCGTCACAACTCATCCTGTGACCGACGGCGAAAGCGTCTTCGTTACAAGCACGGACTCCTACGCCTACAAGTTCTCTCTCGAAGACGGAACTCGACTTGCACGAAAGGCTACCACCGCTCAGATAAAGGGGTCGCCCGTGCTATGGGGCGAAATGCTCTGCTTCGGCAACGACACCGGGCATTTCTACGTCATGCGCAAGTCAGACCTCGGCATTCTCCAATGCATACCCGTCGCCCGTACTCCGGTGACCGCCCCGCCGATTTTCGTCAAAGGCAAGGTCGTGCTCTCAAGCTCTCCAAAGCCGGGCAACAAGGGCACCGCAAACGTCATTGTGCTCGATAGCTCGACTTGGGGCGAGGTGGCCGCGCTGTCACTGAAAGGCGCGATAAGCGGCTCGCCCGTCGTTGCCGAGGGCAAACTCTACGTCGCGTTCTCTTCCGATGTCGGAAAGATACACTGTTACAATATCGGCGAGGAGAACGGGTACTCGCTTCAGCTTCACTGGAAGCACAATATGACATACCGCATCAGCGCAAGACCCCTTGGCCACGACGGTGCTGTCTATGTTGCCGCCGAAAACGGCGAGCTTATTGCTTTTGACTGACCCCCTTGGCCGCTCCCCGACAAAAGCCTAATATTATCCCTTGAAGGAAAATGATAGAACGCGAACTTAAATTCTGGCCAATTGGCAGGGACAGGCTCGTTGCTACGGCTGCGAAGCTGGGAAGGCTCGTGTTCTGCCGCGAGGCTTTAAGAACGCCTTCTTCGCCTTCGAAGGTGTTAACGAGGACCTCTTGTTCCGGCTACGGGCATACGGCTCCAATTTGCTGCTGTGCGCAAAGGGCGAACGATTGCCTTCCGACCTGAAGGCACGCCCCGAATTCGAGACGGAAGTTGACGAACCCGATGAGGTGCTGCGGCTCGTCAAGTTCATAGGTGGCAGGATTCTGAGCGGTCCTGAGTGCCGCTGGCGCGAGATGTACGACCTCGGAAAGGGCATCGAGGTGAGCGTGGATTCTCTCGCGCATTCTCGAATCCCCGACTACGTGGAAATCGAGGCTCCGGACGACAAGCGGATACTCGAAACCGCACGCACTCTCGGGTTTTATCGCCAGGGAGTACAGAGCGCGGCAATAAATTTTGCTGAACTCGCGAAGCTCTTCGGCGTCAGTTTTGATGGGCTCGTTGTTCCGCTGAAGGACGAGGTAAGAAGGTCCCGACCTCAACTTGTACTCCAGTGCAACGTCCCGGAACCTCGTGGAAAGGGCAGGACGGTTTACAAGTTCCGCGCTCCCAACGGCGGGGTGGTGGAAATTGCCGAAACGAATACCTCCGTCCGGGTGAAATTCGACGGTCATGAGTTCGCTGCAGCCGACGCGTCCGCGGTCGCAGGATTCCTCTCGCTTGCAGATCTACAAAGAACAGATCTGGAGAACAGATGAAAAACGCCCGTATTCTGGTGCTCGCCTTGCTGCTCGCGCCGGTTTCTCGCTCTCCGCCGCCTTGGTCGCCGCGGAGTCCGAGGACGCTGACGAGCCCAGTAAATCATCCGAACCCGAAAAGCAGAAGGTTCATTACTTCGAATACGACCTGGACTACGTTGTAAACACGGTGCAGGACGCGCTTCGCCTCGTGCGCAACAACTTCCGTGGCGATAACGAGGTGAAGCAGAACACGCTTGTGGCCGCAGGAGTGGAGAGGCTCGGAAAGTACGTCGAGGCGCTGGCGAAGAAGGAGGACGGCGAAGACCTTTCAAGCAAGCTCGCGCCGGTGCTCGATGGAGATATAGAGACAGAGAGGGCCACCGTGGAAGCGCTGAAGAAGTTGCCGGAGAACGGGGAGTTGCCTTATCTCGACATATCCGACGAGCTTATCCGCGGCATGGTCATTGCATTGAAGGACCCCTTCTCGCACTTCTTCACGCTGCAGGAACTCCAGGCCCTTACCGGCATGCTCGAAGAGGGCTCCAGAGACTACTACGGTATGATCCCCCGGCCTCAGGCGGACGGCAGTTGGAAGGTGGTGCATGTAGGTTTCGGTTCGCCCGCTTACTACTGCGGCATCCAGCCCGATGACCGGATTGTCTCCTTCAACGACACCGCGGTATCCGAACTCGAACGCGAGGACATTGCTAAGCTCCTGTCGCCCGAAGAACCTGTTGACCTGCGCATCGGCGTTAAACGAAAGGGCTGGCGGGACTCCCACCAGGTTGTGCTTAAACCGTCGCTTGAGCCGGTACCGCGTGCCATAGGCGCCTACCCGGGCAAGAACTTCGGTTACGTGCGCGCAACTCTCTTCAGTACGGATATTGGCGAGCAGGTACACGGGCAACTGAAGAAACTGACCGAACAAGGAGCGAAGGCTTTCGTGCTCGACCTGCGAAACAACCCCGGCGGCAACGCCCAGGGTGCAGTAGAACTGTGCGACCTCTTCCTGCGCGGAAGGAAGGTCGTCACAATGTTCAAAATGATGAACGCGAGCCTCGGTCTTGAACAGCCGATGTTCGCCCCGGGCATGTCAACACCGTACGAGAACGTCCCTCTCGTGTGCCTGATTAACGAATCCAGCGCATCCGCTTCCGAGATGACCAGTGGTGCCCTGCAGGACCACCACCGGGCCACCGTCATGGGCAAGAAAAGCTACGGCAAGGGCTGTGCTCAGGCCCCTCTCGGTGTGCCTGCCTCGCGGGGTTCGCGATTCCTTTACATCACCATCGCCAAGTACTTCCTGCCAAGCGGCCGCACGATCCACCTGAAGGGAGTCGAACCGGACATCGAGGTCAACGACGGCCCTGAGGGCTTCAGGAGTGAAGAGTTTTTCATGGCCATGAACAGCGAAAGGGCCTTCGATTTCGCCCGGCGTGCCTTCGAACGTGAACCCGAACTCGTCAAGCGCGTCTGTTACAGCGAACCTCAATTGCTCGAAAGGCTGCCCTCCTACAGGTCCGCGGCGAGGCGCATCTCTCGCATGGGCGATAGTGACATATCCCCAGCGACCGTGTACGCGGCACTGCGCCAGGCGTTGATCTACCGCTACACCTCTGAGACAGAGGACGTTCCCGCTTATGACGTTCGCGACAGGGCCTTCGTCGAAGCGCTCGAAAGGCTCGAAAAGGAGAGCGGACTGGAGCTCGGTCCCGAGCTGTAACTCGCAACTTTACTGCGTTTCAGCCCAAACGACTCGTTTGTCACCCCCGGGGCGGCCCTCTTGGCCGCCCTTTTTCGTCTTTTTCCGCCCGAAACTAATGTTATTCCGCCCCATTCCTCCCACTTTCCCTTCCTTATATGCCCCGAAAGCATTTATTGAGCCTGATTCACGTCCGTGAGACTTCACGGTCGCCCGGTACTGCGATGCCCGTTAAACCAGCCTTTCAGGCGGATTTCGGACAGATTTGGTCATATTTGAAGGGATAATTGGCCAATCTGGGAAAAAATGGGCGCAATACTCTTGACAATGGGCATGGTTGAAAGTAGAATTAGGATGTTCGGGCTCATATGGACAAAATTGGGCAATCGAAAGGGCTCATATCGTGGAATCATTCGGAACGGACATAACTCAGATCATCGTCGGACGCTGGTCGGTCAAACTTGACGACCGCGGGCGATTCCAGGTCCCCTCCGAGGTGAGGGTGCGCCTGAAGTCCGTTGACGAACAGTTCGGTTTTGAACAGAACAAGCTGTACGTCTCCAAGAGCCTCGATAAGCCCGTCCAACTGTTCACCCAGACTCACTTCTACCGCATGGTTCAGCGCGTTGTCGATGAGATCGGCGGAGAGGCTCTCGACAGCTTTCTCACGCAGATCGGTTCGTCGTCCAGCCTCGTCTCGATTGACAAGGGCGGCAGGGCGACTGTTCCGGAATACGTCATGGCCGACGCCAGGATGAAACCGAACGATGAGGTCGTGCTGGTCGGCAAGGTGTACTTCCTCGAACTGTGGAAGCCCGATTATCTCGAGGACAGGCTCGAAGAGCTGCGCAACCGCGACGATGCCAATGAAGTGATTGGAAAAGTTCTGTCAACCCTGCCCAAAGCTGACTGGCGAAGCGGGAGGGCGACACCTCGCTCCTCCCGCCGAGCCGCACCCGATGAGGAGTGTCAGCAGGGGCAAGAAGATAACACAGGAGAACGAGATGAGTAGTTGCCGTACACAGACAGCGAAGAAGACGCGCAACGTAAAGGGTTTCATGGCGGTTAAGCCCGTCATAACCGTCAAGGGCACGACCTTCACTATCTGCGCAAAGACGCGCGTAGTGGATGGCCAGTAGTCCGGTTCATGAGCCTGTACTGCTCGATGAGGTTGTCGAATACCTGCACGTCGTGCCGGGTGGCAGCTACATCGACTGTACGGCAGGAGCCGGCGGGCACACGGCGAAGATTGCACAACTCGCCGCTCCCGACGGAAACGTCATCGCATGTGACTCCGACAACTGTATTCTCGAACTCGCGCGCGCGAGGCTGAAAGCACTCGAAGAGCAACAGGGGAAACTCGCCCGAACGCGCTTTGTTCACTCCTCGTACGTTCGCATAAGTGATCTATGCAATTTGCTGCCAACAGGGAAACCGGACGGGATCCTTTTCGATTTCGGGTGTTCGAGCCTCCAGCTCGACGACCCCGAGAGGGGCTTCAGCTTTCGTTACGACGCTCCTCTCGACATGCGCTTCGACAAACAGGGTCCTGCAAAGACCGCCGCGGACGTCATCGCTACTCTTTCCGAAATGGAGCTCGCTGACGTTTTCTACAGATATGGGGACGAAAGACGTTCGCAAGCGGTTGCTCGGAGGATTGTCGAAGAGAGGCGAAAGAAGCCCATTCGGACAACCAAAGAGCTTAAGGACATCGTGGAGTCAGTTACCGGTAGGAGAACGGGAAAGATCGCGGGTGCCACCCGGGTCTTCCAAGCCCTCAGGATATTCGTCAACGACGAGCTTGGCAACATTGAGCAGGTTTTGCCGCGAGCCCAAAGGGCTCTGAAGGAAGGCGGGAGAATAGTGGCGATAACCTTTCATTCAACAGAAGACAGGATCGTAAAGCAGTTTTTCAAAGGGCTCGAGGTCAAGGGAGAGGCCAGACTCCTGACGAAGAAGCCCGTCACCCCCAAGGCGGAAGAACTCAGAAGAAATCCCCGTGCGAGAAGCGCGAAACTCAGAGCGATAAGGAAGGATATCTGACATGGATGTCCTGCCGTGGGGTTCACTTATTGCCGTTGCTCTGGTCGCATTCATGTGTTTCATGTGCTTTGCTCAAAAGAACAGGGATCCAAGGCTCTTGTGGGGCTATCTGGCGACTCTCACGGCCATAGTAATGCTTTGCATCGTGTACGTGCAGCAGAAGAATGACATCCTCGAACAGCGCTACGAGATCGGCAAACTCAGATACGAAATCGAGAACGAGAAGCAGGCCTCAAAGCAGATATACGGAGACATACTGGCTCTGAGCAGTCCCAGCAGATGTTGGAAGGTACTCGGTCCGGAGATGAAGCAATTCGTTCGTGATGACGAACAGAGAATAGATTTGACGCAGGAAGACAGTTTCGACAGTGAGGTAGCAGCTAAATAGGCAGGTAGAAACGCGTTTCGGGCATGACGCGTCAGGAGGCAGCAAATGCAGGTCGGCAGAGTTTACAAACTTATCCTTCTCGTATTGGTACTCGTAGTAGTGGGGGTCGTCGTCATGTGGGGCAGGGGTGACGACGTAACAGAGACGGAATCTCCGGAGGGCTTAGAGGTCGCTGAGATAAGCGACGACACGGACTTCTCGGAACTGTTCGCCGAGGACTCGCGGGACAGCTCGGATGTCCTGCCGAACGAGGTGCCTCCCGAGGTCTCCATTGAAAACCCGTATTTTGAGAACTCCTCTCCGATTGTCGACCCGCTCGAAGGCTTCGAAGAGGTCGAAGGATTCCGACAGGAGGAGGCAGGGGACACCGCGGAACCGGAAGCCGATGTCGAAGTTCTCGAAGAAGACCTGCCTCAGGCCGATACGCGCTACAAGGTGCAGCCCGGCGACAGCCTTGAAAAGATTTCGCGCAAGTTCTACGGAACCGTAACGGCCTGGAAGCGCATTGCCGATGCCAACGGAATTAGCAACCCCCGCTCACTCAAGGTCGGCCAGAAACTGCTCATTCCGCAGGGTAAAGCACGCGGGAGAAAGCTACTGCGTCTTCGGAAGATGTGGCAGCAGAAGGCGGACAGAAGACCTACACCGTGCAGCCCGGCGACACTCTCGGTGCCATCTCGCTGAAGTTCTTCAAGACAACACGCTACTGGAAGAAGATTGCCCAAGCCAACGGCATAAGCAACGAGAAATCCCTCAAAGTCGGTCAGAAGATTGTCATCCCCGACGTCAGTGCCGAAACCGCTTCCACGGGAGGCTCAAAGCCCGCGGAAACAGACGAAAGCGATACCGCCAGGAAGAACACGGCTCCTTCAGGCGACTCGCGCGAGTACGTCGTTAAGAAGAACGACACATTGTGGGACATCGCGAAGAAGTTCTACGGAACCGGCACAATGTGGAAGGTCATCTTCGAGGCCAACAGGGAACGTCTCAACGGCAAGACATCCGTGAGCGTCGGCCAGAAGCTCGTGATTCCGCAAGCAGGTGACGAAAAGGTGGCAAATACAAAGCCAAAGAAAGCCGCGCGAAAGCCCGTAGCCACGGCACTTCCTGAAGACGCACTGGACGAGGTGGAAGAAGTACAGAACTTCCTCGAATAAGAGAAAGCATGTTTCCCGAAAATGGCAAACGACAGAAGTCGTCACAATCCGGATTTTTGGATCAAGGCCTTTCGGGTAGCCGGGTTCGTTATGCTTGCCGTCGTTGCCGCTCGCCTCGTAAAGGTGCAGGTTATAGACGGCGGTGTGTACGGTAAAAGGGCACAAAGACAGCACACCATCCGCCACAAGATTCCCGCCAAAAGAGGCAATATCTACGACCGTAACGGCCGCCTGCTCGCTTCTTCCATGGGTGTCGAGACGGTCTGGTTCTACAAACCTCATGTCGAACCTTCCCGCATCGGAGAGGCCGCTGCGGTTTTCGCGCGAATTCTCGGCGGAAGCGCGGACGAGTACTTCAGAAAAATTGTAAACGGCCCCAAGTACGTCCGTGTGGCAAGACATATTGACAACGAGACAGCCGAAGCCCTTCGCGAAGCCAACCTCAGGGGCGTCAACATAACTCAGGAGCCCCTGCGATATTATCCCAACAACTCGGTTGCGGCTCAACTGCTCGGGTTTTGCGACCCTGACGGTGTCGGTCTTGAAGGTCTCGAAAAGCAATTCGACCGTTACCTTGCCGGAGAGGACGGTTACAGCGTCATAGTTCAGGACGCGCTCAACAAACCCATCTCAACATGTGAAGACGCGCCACGTAGAACCACGTCCGGGATACGACCTTGCTCTCACCATTGACGTGTGGATACAGTCTATCCTCGAAGACGAGATGTTCAAACAGTGCGAAAAATACCCGCCCAAGGGAGCCGTGGGAGTTGTGCTCGATGCCACCAACGGCGAAGTGCTCGCGATGTCGTCCTGGCCAACCTTCGACCCCAACAAGCACACTCTCTATCCGCCCGAAAGCTACCGAAATCGTGTGGTAACCGATGTGTATGAGCCCGGTTCGATGGCCAAGGCGTTTACTGCGGCTGCCGCACTTGAATACGGCATTATGAACCCCGACACGATTATTGACTGCGAGGGCGGCCGGTACTACCTCCACGGAAGAACCGTTCGTGACGCGGGTAGCCACGGTTATAACGAGATTTCGCTGACAAAGGTCATATCCAAGTCTTCCAACGTCGGTGCTGCCAAGATCGGCGAAGCGGTCGGCAAGGAAAGACTCTACGACACTCTCTGCGCTTTCGGACTCAGGACGCGCTCGGGCATGGGACTGTGGGGCGAAGAATACCCGTGGCTTTATCCACCTTCGAAGTGGTCTAAAAAGTCGGTCGCGTCCATCTCCTTCGGCTACGAACTGTGTGTAACGCCCATTGCTCTCGCAAGGGCATATACCGCGATCGCGCGTGACGGGACTTTTCCCGATATCTCGGTCGTAAGGGGCGTTTACTCGCCCAACGGCGGAAGGCTCGGAGTCGAGGTGGGCGAGCACGGACCGCGAAAGAGAGCGATCAGCGAGAGAACTGCGGCTCAACTGCGCATGATTCTGCGACAGGTGGTTCTTGACGGCACCTGCCGAGCAGCGAACATCCCTGAATACAAGATTGCCGGCAAGACAGGCACGGCGCTCAAGGTCAAGAACGGAAAATACGTCTGGGACAAGACCCTGAACTTGTTCATAGGCTTCGCTCCCCTCGAAGACCCTCAGATAGTCGTGCTCATCAGCCTTGACGAGCCGACCAGAGCGCAGTATGGCGGTACGGTCGCCGGACCTGCCGTTACGGAGGTGATACGCCGTACACTTGAGTACCTCGGGGTTCCCAAAGCTAACGACACGGAGTGAACAACATGCTTCTCAAGGAACTTCTCGCCCATGTTGATACTATTGTGCCCCCGCAGGTGGGAGACATCGAGATATCCGGAATAGCCTGCGATTCCCGTGAGGTAAAGGGCGGCGAGTTGTTCATTGCGGTAATGGGCAGCAGAATTGACGGCACCGCGTACGTGCCGGACGCTTTGGCGAAAGGAGCCGCCGCTGTCATTGCCGAAAGGCGCGTTGAAACCGGTGTCCCCTGTATCGTCGCGCGGGATTCCCGCAAGGCGCTGTGGCAGGCGGCAAAGACCTTCTACGGTGACCCACAGAAGGAGTTGAAGGTCATCGGGGTGACCGGTACAAACGGCAAGACGACCTGTGTGTCGCTCATAACAAACGTCCTGCGCGAGGCGGGGCATCAAACCGCGATGCTGGGCACGATTCGCTACGAAGTGGGAGGCGAACAACTCCCGTCACACCTTACCACTCCGGGCCCGCTCGAGCTTTACAGTCTGATGAGGAAAATGCTTGATGCCGGAGACGAGTACCTTGTCATGGAGGTCTCATCGCATGCTCTGGCGCAGCAAAGGGTCTGCGGCATACGCTTCGATGGCGCGATTTTTACAAATATCTCCCGCGACCATCTCGACTATCACCCGAGCATGGAGCACTATGCTTCCTCAAAGGCGAGGCTTCTGGCGGCCCTCAAGCCCTCAGGCGTTGCCGCTGTAAACTTCCGCGACGAGTTTGGCGAGTTCGTCTCCCGCTCCGTTTCCGGTCGTGTCATACCGTTCGGTTTTCGTGGACCGGTTCGACTCGACGAGGTCTCCTTCGACGAAGAAGGCACCACCTTTTCTCTGCGCTACGGTGAGAGGAGAACAAGGCTCAGAACAAGGCTCGTGGGCCGTTTCAACGCGGAAAACGTGCTCGCGGTAGCAACCCTTTGCTACGGAATAGGAATAGAGCTCGCCACGTTCAAGGCGGCCATCGAAGGTGCGCCCTGTGTGCCCGGCAGGCTCGAAAGGATTACGGACTTGATGCCACGGGTCTTCGTGGATTACGCTCACACCGACGACGCGCTCGACAACGCCCTAAGCGCTCTGAAGGAGCTGCCGCACGAAAAGCTCAGGGTTGTCTTCGGCTGCGGAGGTGACCGGGATTCCGGAAAGAGGCCGGTGATGGGCAAGGTGGCCGAAAAACATGCCGACGTGCTGTACGTAACTTCCGACAACCCCCGGTCGGAGGACCCGCAACACATTATCTCGCAAATACTCGAGGGAATTGAACTTGATAATAAGAGTGTGAATGTCATCCCCGACAGGGCTGAAGCGATCGGGGCCGCTGTCGTGGAAGCGCACGAAAAGGACATAGTATTGGTAGCAGGAAAAGGTCACGAGGACTACCAGATTATTGGTGATAAGGTGGTTCCTTTTGACGACAGGAAAGTAACACGGGAAATTCTCACAAAAGGAGCTGATCATGGATAGGGACAGATTTGAGATCAGCGTGGACGATGTGCTCAAGACAACCAAAGGCGAACATCTCTGCGGACCTCTCTGCTCTTTCAACGGCATTGCCACGGACACCAGGATGATGGGGCAAGGCCAGCTTTTCATACCACTCACAGGTGAAAACTTCGACGGCCACGAGTACCTTTCCCAGGCCCGGCAGAAGGGCGCGCTCGGAGCACTCGTTTCGGGCGATTTCGACCTCGATGATGACACTCTGGAGGCGTTCGAGACGGATTTCGTACTCATTCGGGTCAAGGATACTCACCAGGCCCTGCTCGACATTGCAGCCCTGTGGCGAAGGACTTTCTCCGACCTCACAGTCATAGCTGTCACAGGCACCGACGGCAAAGACCACCACGAAGGAGATGCTGCGCTGGCTTCTGTCGGCGGTCGGCCCCACATTGGCCTCTGTAAAGAGCTATAACAACCACATCGGCGTGCCGATAACCCTGCTGGATATTCGCCCGTACCACAAGTTCGCCATCGTCGAACTCGGCGCGTCCGCAGCGGGAGAGATTACTCCCCTCGCAAGGGCTGTCAGCCCCGACGTCGCCGTAGTCACCAACGTCGGAACGGCACACCTTGAGAAATTCGGGTCGGTCAGAAAGATTGCCGAGACAAAGGCGGAGATCGTAAAGGCCGTAAGGCCGAACGGTTTCGTCGTGCTCAACGGAGACGACAGGTCCTACCCGCTGTTTCTGGAGAACGCAAAGACGAAAACCATCACCTATGCGGTTGACAGTAGTCATGCTGACATCCAACCGACCGAGGTGGTCATGCAGACCTCCTCGATTCACTTCGACATCTTCGGCACCTCGACGAAACTGCCGATGGGCGGCAAGCACAACCTCTACAACGCGCTCGCGGCTCTGACCGTCATTGACGGGCTCGGGCTGGACTCCGCGAGGAGTGCGAACCGCCTGCGCGGATTTACTCCGCCGCCGATGAGGGGCAACATCTTCTATGTCGGCCCGGTAGTTATCGTAAACGATGCGTTCAACTGCAATCCCTCGTCGCTGAAGGCTTCGCTCGAGTATTTCGAGCATATACCCGCTCCGAACAAGGTTTTCGTCCTCGGCGATATGCTCGAGTTGGGCAAGGAAAGCGAAAAATACCACCGAGAGGCCGGCAAGGCCCTTGCGGATTCCTCTGCGGAAGTCTTTGTCGCATTCGGCGATGAAGCAGCTAACTCGTATGCAGAGTTTCGCTCAAACAGCGAAAAGGATGCGATGCACCTTCCGAAGGGAAGCCACCGCAAGGTGGCCGATTACCTCGTTCCCCTCGTCGAAAACGGGGCAGTCGTCTTCTTCAAAGGCTCGAGAAAGCTGAAGCTCGAAAGAGCGGTCTCCGAGCTGATTCGTGGACTCAAAAATCACTACCTCCGCGAGAGAGCGGAACTGGAAGACTGATGATCGTTTGGCTGCACAGTATGCAATGGCTCGGGCACTACTCACTGTTCGGCTATCAAACTTTCCGTATGGTCCTTGCAGCTGTGGCAGCCTTTCTCATTTCGGTCCTGTTCACGCAATACCTCGTCAAGCGTTTTCGCAAGGCAAGGCTCTTTGAAAACCAGTCCGAACACGAAGAGCCCGAACACATCAAGAAAATGATCCAGAAGGGCGAGATACCCAAGCCTGAGGAGAAGCCCTCCGATGTCGCCACCATGGGAGGCATTGCTATAGTAACCGGCATACTCGTTTCGGTGCTTATCACCTGCGACCTTTCGAGCCGCCTCGTAACAGGCGCGCTCGTGGCCACCTCGCTCATGGCGCTGATCGGCTTCGCTGACGACTTCGTCAAAATGCGCAAGGGCAAGGGAATCTCATCCATCCTCAAGCTCCTGCTTCAACTGCTCGCTGCTGCATGGGTCCTGGCGTTCTTATATATGCCCAACGGGCCTACACCGGACATGACTGAACTGTGGTTGCCGCTGGACAAGGACCTCGTAATTCAGCTCGGTGGGATGTATGCGATTCTGTTCATTCTGTTCACCGTGGGTAGCGCGAACGCGGTGAACGTGACGGACGGCATTGACGGACTTTCGGCGGGGCTGATGGCTATCGCATGTCTTGCTCTGGCAGTGGTCGCATACGTCGCCGGAAGACAGGACTACTCGGAGTACCTTTACATCGCATACGTCCCGGATGCTGGTGAAATCGCTATTGTGCTGTGCGCAACCACGGGCGCCTGTCTGGGATTCCTGTGGCACAACGCCTCGCCCGCATCCATTTACATGGGCGACACAGGTTCGCTCGCGCTCGGAGCCACTTTCGCCTACTGCGGGCTCGTGGTCAAGCAGGAGTTCGTGGCATTAATAATCGGAGCCGTTTTCCTTATCGAACTGGTCTCCGTGGCGATACAGATCTGCATGATCAGGTGTTTCGGAAAAAGGTACTTCGGTATCGCACCTATACACATAGTCTTTCAGAAAATCGGTTGGAAGGACACTCACATAGTGACCCGTGCGTACATAATCGGCATATTTCTGGCGATGCTTGCGCTGGGTTCGATGAAGATACGATGAAGAACGAACTGCCCGACTGGCATTTTATACTTGGCGCGGTGCTGTTCCTGCTCGCGATGGGAACGGTGTTCGTGTTCTCCTCCACCCCGATGCTGGAGAGTGGAGCGAGGATACGTTTCAGCCACCTGGCCAGTGTCTTTCTCGGGCTTGGGCTTATGTTCTGGCTTATGAGACTCGACTACAGGTTCCTGCGCGAGTATGCCTTCCCGCTCGGACTTCTTGCAATCGGGCTGCTGCTCGCGGTATTGATTTTCGGCGTCACAATCAACGGAGCCACTCGCTGGTTCCGCATCGGTTCGCTTTCCTTCCAGCCGTCCGAGGTGGCGAAGGTCGCGTCCGTCATATTTTTCGCGGACTTCTTCTCACGCAAGCAGAAAAAGGTCAAGGAGTTCTGGCATGGCTTCATGCCAGCCGTATTTTACTCCAGCGTTGTGCTCGGACTCATCATGTTCGAGCCCGACCTCGGCACTTCTGTCCTCCTGGGCGGGGTGATATTCTGTATGCTGCTCGTAGCGGGCTTCAGGCTCGTTCATATATTCCCGTCCATTGTTGTCGTGGTCGCTGCAGCGGTGCCGTTCATGCTGCGCTATCCGCACGTTTCGAGGCGTCTGGGTACGTTCATGTCAGGCGAGTACGACCACCAAGTTACCCAGGGCCTGATGACGCTCTCGGCTGCGGCGGCATTACAGGACTCGGGCTGGGTAACGGTATGCAAAAGCTGCGCTACGTGCCCCTCGCGTGGTCGGATTTCGCGTTTGCTCTCGTTGGCGAGGAAACAGGTTTCATCGGCTGTTTGCTTATCCTGATTGCCTTCGGAGTAATCGTATATTTTGGATTCCGCATTGCCAGGCGGTGCAAGGATTTGTTCGGCAAGCTCCTCGCGGCGGGTATCACGCTCCTCATCGGAGGACAAGCGGTAGTCAATCTCATGGTTGTGACGGGGCTCTTCCCGAACAAGGGAATACCTCTTCCCTTCATATCGGCAGGCGGAAGCGCGATGGTGCTTCTGTTATGCGCAATGGGAGTGCTGCTGTCGGTAGGCAGGGAGACACAGGTACGTGAAGGGCCGGAGCTTGTCGGCGGCAAGCTAAGCGGAGGGAAGACTCGAGTGATGGCGCGGGTGGTGCTAGCAGAAGGCGGTACCGGCGGTGGCGTTGTGCCCGGGCTTGCATTGGCTGAGGAGTTTGAGAAAAAAGGCTGTGAGCTGCTTTGGGTCGGAGCAGAGGGCGGACTGGAGCAGTCGTGGTCACCGCGCCACGGCATCAGATACCGCTCCAGTTCCATGCGCAGGGTGTCGGGCGGAGTGTTCCGACAGGTTCGGCGAGCCCTCTCCGCGCTCGGCGCTGTATCGGCGGAAAAAGGGCTCTTGCCGAGTTCGAACCCGACGTGGTGCTCGGTCTCGGAGGATACGCTGCGGTGCCGGTACTTTACGCGGCGAAAAAAATGTCGCTGCCGTACTTTCTGCTCGAACAGAACACCGTGCCCGGCAAGGTGACAAGGCATTTCGCTCCGAGTGCAAGAGCTGTATTCTCGCAGTTCACAGAGGCCAGGCAAAGGCTTGCGAAGAACGTAATCTTCCAGCACACCGGAAGCCCTGTTCGCAAAAGCATTATTGATACGATACATAACGCGAAGGACAACAGGCTCTCAAAAAGCGAGACGATTCTTGTGCTCGGAGGTTCGCAGGGCAGCCGTAAGATCAATCGCACCGTATGCGCGAGCCTCCCGGAACTCGAGCTGGAACTGCCCGGTCTGAAGATGCTCCACCTTGCCGGCAAACTTGACTTCGAAGAGGTCCAACAAGCATACGAGGGTCGCTCAGCCCACGAGGTTTACGATTTTGTGGATGAGATAGAGGAACTTTACGTCCGCTGCACCGCGGTCATAGCACGTGCAGGTGCTGTGAGCCTTGCGGAGCTCTTCAACCTCTTCCTTGTACCTTTTCCGTATGCCGCGGACGACCACCAGACGAAGAACGCGCGAGTTTACGAGAAGCAAAACGCGGCTGAAGTGCTTCGGCAGGGCGAGCTAAGCCCGCAGACCCTCACCAAGACGCTCTCGGCGACCTTGCGCGATACCGCACAACGCAAACGCATGTGCGACCAGATACTGAAATTCGCTCGACCGAACGCGGCGCAGTTAATCTGCGATACCGTGCTCGACGAAATATAAGGGGCATAAATGTCTTTCGAACGGGAAATCAGCGCACACGAACTTGTACTCAGGGGCCGCAGGATTCACTTTATCGGTATCGGCGGCGTGTCCATGAGCTCGATTGCCATCATGGCGAAGGACGCCGGGCAATGGTATTGCGGCTGTGGAGCATCTGCAAGAAGCGGCACACGGGCCTGTCGCGATGGATCGACGTATCGATGAGCATCACCCAGCACATCGACAACTGCAACCTCGTCGTGTTGGCGGCTCTCCTTGAGAAATTCCACCAGAGCTTGTTTCACCCAAAAACAACCAACCGTCGCCATCGTCCGCGCGCAGTTTATCTCCGCAAGGTTTCCTCGACCACCGCCGAGGTCCTTCGGCGTCGCCGGGCTTCGCTCACGGAAGACCGACTGCAGCTACATTGTCGATGTTCGGGGCGGCTTCGACCCCGCCGCTATGCTCAGCGGAAGGTAGCCGAGTGGCACTCCAACTTCCACATGGGCAAGGGCTCTCACTTCATATCCGAGGTGGACGAGAGCGACGGCTCATTGCTTCTGTCGACCTCGACCACCGCATTGATCGCCAACCTCAACCTAAGGAGCAGGTACCGGGTCTGCCGATGAGGCATGGCTAGCCTCTGGAATGTGTTCCGGCAGTATGCCATCGAGAAATGGCGGTCAAGGAGAACATAGTCGCGTTCGGCGACGACGAGAACCTCCGAATGGCTCTTTCCGAACTCGACGGCAGGGTCACCTGGTACGGGCTTTCTCAACACAACGACTACAGGGCTACGCATGTAAAGCCGCTCGGACTCGGCAGGTCTTTCGACCTCGAGGGCCCCGACGGTAAGGTCGGGCAGTTCCGTTGCCCCATGCTCGGAGAGTACAACCTCCATAACTGTGTCGGTGCTCTCGCGCTCGGGCACAAGCTCGGTCTCGATGTCGAGTCCATGGCCGATTCTACTGCGGGACTTCACGGTGTAGTTCGCCGCCAGGACCTCCTGGGCGAAAGAAACGGCGTAAAGGTGCTCGACGACTACGCGCACCACCCCACGGAGATCGAGGCGACTATACGGGCAGTGGCCGAGCTTTCGCCAAAGAGGCTCGTCGTGGTCTTCCAGCCGCACAGGTATTCGCGTACCGCCGCGTTGCACAAGGAACTTGCCCGGTCGCTCACCGCGGCCGACTACGTGATATTGAGCAATACCGGCCAACGAGGGCCATCACGGTCTCACCTCGAACCTGATTGCCATGGAACTGGATTCGCTGGGCTTCACCTCATACCAGCACATAAAACGCGACGAACTGATTCTCAAACACCTCCAATCCACCTGCAGACAGGGCGACCTTGTCATGACCATGGGCGCGGGAGATATCAGGAAACTCGGAGAGAAATATGTCTCCTGATATCCGCTTGCTAAAAAAACACCTGCTGCGCGATGCCACTTCATGGCGTTGCGGAGGTCCCTGTGCTCTCTACTGCGAAGCGGGTTCGCTCGACGAACTTCGCCGGGCCTTGAACACCGCACAAAGAGAGGGGCTCGAGGTCAAGGTGTTAGGCGGCGGAACGAACGTACTTGCGAGCGACGAGGGCGTGCGCGCAATGGTGATAAAGCTTGCGGGGGAATTCGAACAACTCCGAGTCGGACCCTCAACGGTTTGCGCGGGAGCCGCAGCTTCTCTCGACCGTTTCATATCCGTTTGCTGCGAGAACGGCCGCGGCGGGCTCGAGCGTTGTGCGGGAATCCCCGGAACTGTGGGCGGCGCGGTGGCTGGCAACGCAGGTGTGCCGAACTGCTGGACCGGAGACTTCGTCAAGTCACTCACCGTTTGTGACGACAAAGGCGAGATACGAACGCTCTCTGCAGAAGAATGCGGCTTTGGCTATCGCCATAGCGACTTGACAGGTATCGTTTTGCGGGGCACGTTCGAGCTTGGACGCGGCGAGCCCTGCGAGCTTCTGAGCGACGCCCGCGAAGCGAAGGCGCGCCGAAGGAAAATCCCGTGCGGCAATACAGCGGGTTCGGTTTTCAAAAACCCCGACCGCGCTCCCGCGGGCAAGCTTCTCGAAGATGCCGGAATGAAGGGCGCAAGCGAAGGCGGCGCTCGTTACAGTACGCAACACGCGAACTTCATCGTCAACGACGGGGGAACGGCAAGCGACATCCGCAGACTTATGCTCCTCGGACAGAAGGCGGTGCACGAGAAGTTCGGCGTGGAGCTTGAACCGGAGGTGCGTCTGTGGGGTTTTGATGGCGATGGAGGCGAGTTGTGAGCGAAAAGGTGCGGGTCAACGTGTTCTACGGTGGCTTCTCGTCCGAACGGTCGGTCTCGTTGGAGACAGGCCGGAACGTGGGAAACGCCCTGAAAAAACTCGGGTATCCGGTCAAGTTCGTTGACGTCAACCGCGACTTCCCCGACTCGCCCTACGGCCTCGACTGCGACGTCGCCTTCATCGCACTGCACGGGGAGTTCGGTGAGGACGGAGGAATACAGGATGTTCTGGAATCGGCAGACGTGCCGTTCACTGGTTCGTCGGCCGCGGCATCGCGCCTCGCCCTCAACAAGGTGCAGGCACAGCGGCTGTTCTCCTTCAACGGAATACCGGTTCCGCCTTCTCATTCTGCAAGGGGGCGAGAAGAGGTAATGGCACTGGTCCGGAAGGTGCAGGGATATCCCGTCATCGTGAAGCCCGCAAGAGAGGGCTCTACTTACGGTATTTCGGTAGTTCGCAGATGCGAACAGCTCAGGTCAGCACTGGAAAGGGCTTTGGAATTCGACGAACTCGTCCTTGTGGAAAAATTCATCGAGGGCAGGGAGTTCACCGTCGGACTCGTTGGCTCCCGCGCTCTGCCCGTGCTGGAGAGTTGAGATCCCTGCAGGAAGAGATATTTGATTTCGCTGCGAAGTACAAAGACGAGGCCTCCTATTCATTCGAGCACGGACTGTCGCAGGAACTGGAGAACAGACTGATGGAATACTCCCTTCGCGCGGCTGATATCGTCAACTGCGAGGGCATCTCCCGGGCAGACCTGATGGTCTCCAACGACGGAGAAGTGTATTTTCTCGAGATCAACACCGTGCCGGGTATGACGAGTCACAGCCTCGTGCCCATGGCGGCGGCGGAAGGCTCGGGAGACCGTTCTGGAGACTGCGCGATCGCTGTCGAACTCGCTCTGTCGGGATAGGATTTATGTTGAGAGCCGTCGTTCTGGTCGCTGTATTTTCTGTCGCCTTCTTCGCAACGGCATACGGCGATAAGGTGTACAGGTATGCCATAGACCAGGCCGATGCAGCCAGAGACGAAAGCCGTTTCAACGAGCCTCCCGTCGGCTGCTTCCTTTACCGTGGAACGCACTTTGAGCTGGACTCGGTCGAACGGTGGCGTTCGGAGGCCGAACAGGAGATCGGTGCCGACGAATACGCGCTGTTCTCCCTTTCCATGTACGTCTGTTACGTGGAGAAGGACTATCCCGCGGCGCTGCCCCTGTTCGAGCGGACGCTTCGCGAGGCGCGTACGCCACCTGTGAAGGCCGCGGCTCTGTTCGAGAGCGGTGTGTGCCAGTTGATGGCAGGTTACGGTGATGCCGGATTGCAGTCTTTGGACGAGTTTCTGAGCCGTTATCCTTCCTCCTGGAGGGCACCGGCGGCGGTTATGTACAAGGCCGTGTACTACCGCGAGCTTGGAAAAATGGAAAAAGCTCGCGAGCTTTTCAGCAGGGTTGTCGTGGAGTTCCCGCTGTCCCCGCAGGTTCCGAAGGCCCTTGAATCGCTCGAGAAGTTGCGACAAGATAAGGAGAACAACTGAGAATGCCACGGAAAATGCGATACATCTCGGACAGAAAAAACATGCCGTTCGGCCTGTGGGTAGTACTGGCCGCTGTAATGGGTGTTCTGTCAGCCGTGGTGTTTGCGCTGTTCTCGCTCTCTTCGGACTCGATGAACCCCGACGAAGTGAGAGAACTCGTGCGACCGTACTGCGAAGGCGACAGGGAGTTCGAAAACTTCGTGATGGCGGTAATACGCGCCGAAAGCTCGCTGCGTCCCGAAGTGGTCTCACATGCTGGCGCGACCGGGTTGATGCAGATTATGCCCGATACCGCCGAGTTCGTCGCCCGTTTATATGGCGAACCAACGCCCTCGCAGCAGATGCTCAAGAAGCCGGATTTGAACATTCGTTACGGTATCAGGTATCTCAAGTGGCTTCGCAAGGAGTTCGGCAAGCGCAAAGAGGTTGTGCTCGCCGCCTACAACGCAGGCCCGGCCAAGGTCCGCAAATGGCTCGCTGCAAACCAGGACAAGGACGCGGTCACTGTTGTGAAGAACTGTCCCTACAAGGAGACCCGTGTGTACATTTCCCGTGTCATGCGGCATTTTAACAGGCTCGAAAGAGGGTAACGATATGGCTAAGAGCAAAAAAACTTTCTTCTCGAACCTGCTTGCCGTCTTGCTCATAACGCTGATGAACCGTCATTTTCTCGCATTCGTCGGTCTTGTTATCTGTTGCGCGGCCTTCCTGTTCAGCGCGAACGCGATGGTCGAAAACGACGAGCTTTACACAGTGGGACGAGAAGCCGATGGCACGTCCATTCTTTACACCTTCGCGGGCAGCGGCCACCACTTCACAATCAAGTCGAACAAGCTCGACAGCTTCCGTCCCGCGTTCATGCCACGCGAGGACTTCAACGAACTGCTGCTCTCAGCCCACCGCGCGGGAAAGATCAGTATCTGGGACGACGGGCTTTTCGGAAAAATAACCGAAGTCATCATGGCATCGGAGGCCTCGCGATGGCTGCGGGCCAAACCCGTGCTCGCGCGCTGGTTCCCGAACCGCGTTGTCGTTAAGTTCTACATCTCGAGGCCATTTGCGTCCGTCAAGTATCTCGGCGGAACGTATTACGTGGACGACCGGGCCATGAGGTTGCCGGTCAGTGGTTCGGATATCCCCGGTCTCGACGTTCCTCTCATCAAAGGGGTGCTTGCTCAGCCTCCTTACGTGGGCGAAAAGTGGCCCGGTTACTGCGTGCGGGATTCCGTGGCGCTTTCGCGTTTTCTCGAAAGGGAACTCGTAACGTCGGACGGCAAGAAGATTGAGCTGGTGAAGGACATCCAAAGAGTCGAATGCAACAGCGCTCCCGCCAAAAAGCCGAATGAACTGAAGCCGAGGCTCACCCTGATTCATTCATCCGGCTGCGAGATTTTCTGGGATTCGTTCTTCACTGCAAGTGTGCCCACAGGTAAGCCCGGCAAGGTTACGAAGCTGAAGAACCTCATCACGATGTTGGTCAACGGTAAGGTCAAAGACCTTTCCGAAGTTAAGAGGATAGACCTGTCTCTGAAGGACCCAAGTGTCATATATAACGGTCGGAGATAGACGATGACAGAGGAAAAAGTAGATCGTTCAGTGTCGTCAATTGAGCTTGCTGCCGGAGTAATTCCTCTTTCGGGGAAAATCCTCGCCGGAGTCGGAATGCGTCAGGAGGGCAAGTTCAAACTGCTTTCTGCCACGGCGGTGCCGTCTTGCACGTTCACCGAAAAAGGTGTTCCGCAGGATTTCCCCAAGTTCGGAAGCGCGTTGGAACGTGCGATTGAACACGCTGCTTCCGCGGCCGGAGTACAGATGTACTCCGTGGCGGTGGGAGTGAACGGCGGAGAGATTATCGGTCTCAGTTCAAGGGGCGCGATATACGTCGGCAAGGACTCCCGGCCCATTACGGTCCAGGACAAGCGCGATGCCATAGCCGCTGCCCGCAAGATCGAGCTGCCGACTGACCGTCAGGTCCTTCAGGCTCTGCCTGTCGCCTTCGCGGTTGACCACAAGCGTGGACTCGACGACCCCGAAGGAATGCAGGGCATGCGCCTCGAATGCGAGGCTCATCTCATCACCGCCTCCCGAGACGCCTGCGACAGTTTCACCCGTGCGGTCGCGAACACCGGCTGGAAGCTGGAAAACATGATTTACGACGGCTGGGCGTCGGTCCGGGCATCGCTGAAGCCCGGTGAGGGCGGGCGCAACCTCGTTGTGGACATATGCGACACCCACACGGATGTAGTGCTCGTGGACAGGGGCAAGCCCGTGTTCACCGCAATTCTCGACTTCGGCCTCAGCACCGTGGCGGAGGAGCTTTCGAGGGAGAAGAACATCTCCACCGCCAAGGCGTGGGAGCTTGTGGCCGAAAACGCCGTTGTGCAGGCGTCGGACGACCTCTTGCTCGTGCAGGGGATGGAGATAGAGATAGAGGCCGAGGACGGATATCCGCGGACGGTCGTTTCCACCGGCGAAATATGGAACAAGGTGGAGCAGGGCATAGAGAGACTGCTAAAAGAGATCAAGAAGAAGCTCTCCTCGCGCGACCTCGCCGAGACCGTGGACTGCGTTGTCTTCTCTGGTGCCGCCTCGGAAGTGGATGGTATAGTGAAGCTCGGGAGGGATATATTCGATACCCGCGCCCGGCGGGCAGACCTCGGCAAGGTGGATATTGATGTCGAGCGCGATAAGCTCTTCCGTCTTTCGGGCCTCCTGCAGCTCACTATCGAGTCGCGTGAGGCATCCGAGGGAAATCTGCCCGAACAGGCCAAAGACGGCAGTAAGCTCTCCAGCAAAGTAGGAAAGTGGCTGAAGGACTTCTTCACCTGAACGGCCTGAGTCTTTCCCGAACCGTACAGTCGGATAAAATCTACCGTTCAAGGCACCCCGACGCCTGAATGGGGAAGAGTTCATGAAAGCTTCGGAGCTGTTCAAGAACCTCGATAAACTGATCCCGAACAAACTCGCGATATTGGTAACGCTTGTCGCGCTCTTTGTCGCCCTGTTTCCGGTCGTTATTGTGCTTGCCAAGGAGTTCAGCCTTTCAAGCGACGACAAGCAGAGAAAACTCTATTTCCACTCCTCGCTCTGTGCCGCACGGGTCCAGGACAACCTCAGACAGTACGAGACCTTTCTGAAGACCGTTGTGCTCGACCCGCAGGTAAAGGACCTCGTAACAGGAAATCTGCCCGACAGCAAGCGTGCCTCACAGGTCCTCGCAGGCACCAGCCGACATATGAAGGCGGTATTTCCCTCCTCGCTCGCGTTCCTCGCCACCTACGAGTCCATGCCGTATTTCGTTCCCACTCCGCCCAACGAATTTTCGCTCGGAACCGAAAGTCAGGTGCTCGCGTTCCTCGCCGAATCCATGCCGAATAGCTTCTCGGGGCAGGTCGCATTCAGATGGTCGAAGCCGTTCCATGGAACGGCAATACTCCCTGTGTCGCGGCAGTCGCTTACTATCCGTCAGAGGGCGAGGTGCCTGCGTGTATCGGCATGGTAATGCCGCTTTCCAAGCTGCGCAACGACACGGTCGAGGCGGTATTCAACTTCTCCGACGTTTCCGGAGCGGTCATCTTCAACCGTTCCGACAGTATTCCGTGGTATCCGCAGGTTATCTCCGACATCGAGCAGGGCGCATACCGGCCTTCTCCCGGTGAAATCAAGGCCCTTATCAACAGGACCCGGGATGCAACTACCGGTCAGTTCTTCGACGACGTATTTTCGCAGGACTTTTGCGGATTCTACCAGGAACTCGGTGAGTCCGGCCTCGGTTTCGTCGCGTCTGCTCACGCGAAAGGCTGAAGCCCTCGTTAGGTTCCTCGATTACCTCTTTCGTCTTTATCGTAATCTTCTTACTGATTGCCGGGGTCGGCGTTGCCTTCCTCCTCGCAAGAAGATACGAGAAGTCACTTGCCGACATCGAAAGCGCCTTGAATGAACACACCTCGGACAAGCGCGTCCCCGCTCCTTCTCACGATACATCCGAAGATGTCGCTCCCCTTATAAAGAGGTTGAGCGAGTTCTCCTCCGAGCTCGCCCGCCGCGATGAACTCATAGAACAGCAGATGCAGGAGTACAGGCAGACCCTCGACAAGACTCGCGAGGTGGTCAACTCCATTCAGGACGCATTCGTTCTCACAGACGACAATGGCGAAATAGTCGAGGCAAACGAGACCTTTCAAAAGCTCTCAGGCTATGCCCCCTCCGAGGCAGAGGGGAAAAAACTGCTGACACTGCTCGACGACACCTCCTTTTCGCAACAACAGTCTCCTGCATCGCCCCCCACGCTGCTGCTTCTGTGCAAAAACGGCGACAAACTGCCCGTCACGATGTTCGAGAAAAACGTAACTCTCGGCGGAGATGATTACACGATATCCCTCATTCGCGATACGAGCCGAGAGGTGCAGTTGAGTCGGGCGGTCAAGGAGAAAACCTCCGAACTCGAAGCCGGTGCAGTCAGGGCGCACAGGCAGGTCGAACGCTACAAGAGCGCACAACGACAACTGACCGAACAACTCTTCGAAGGGGTGCTTCGGGCGGACGAGGCGGGGAACATCCTCTACGGCAACGCCTCCGCGGCCGATATCCTGAATTTTCCCACCAGCATCGAGCTTATCAGCGTCAATATTTTCGATGACATTTCGTTTGTGGACGTCTCTGATAACGGCATCAGGGCGTTTTTCGACGGGGGTGAAGCGAGCTTTCCCGCGAAGGTCAAGTTCGATACCCTCGACAAGAAAAAGGGCTCCGCAATGGTCAAGGCCAACTGGCAAAAGGAGGGCGACAAGCGTATAGCCCAGATACTGATTCACGACACCTCCGAATACGATAAACTCCGCGAGAGCATTACAAGGCTCAGGGAGGAAATGGATGTCGTTTTGCGCGAGCACGAGAATGAATTGCTTATCTCTCAGAACAAGCTCGTAGCTCACGCCCACAGCTCCGGTATGGCTCACGTGGCTTCGGAGGTCCTTCACAACATCGGCAACGCGGTCAACTCGATCAACGTGAGGCTGAAGAACATATCGGAAAGCATCGAAAGGGAAAAACTGCCCTCCCGGCTGAGAAGGGTCGCCGACCTCTATTCTGAAAACGGGGACGGTGAAACTGAGCAGACCGCAGCCGCCGGGTACATGGCTGCTCTTGCGGAAGCTGTCGATAAGTCCCGCCAGCAGCTTATCGAAAACGTCAACTTCATAAACGAGAAACTCGATCACGTTTCCGAGATAATTTCGTTGCAGCAGTCCGTTGCCTCAGTCCGCGGCATTATTGAAAAGGTCAATGTTAAAGACCTCATTGTTGACGCCATGGAGATTAACCGTGAGGCCATCACAAAGCGAAATATCAAGGTCAGATTCATGTTCGGAGAGGTGCCTGTCATACGCGTCGAGAAGAACAAGCTGATCCAGGTATTGGTCAATATCATTAAAAACGCTATCGAGGCTATAGACAGCTCGGATTCCGAGAGAGACGAGATGGTGGTGAGCGCAAGCTATTCGAAGAAAACCGAGATGGTCAGTATCGATGTCAAGGACTCGGGCATAGGAATGACTGCGGAAGTTCGGGCAAACCTGTTCAAGTTCGGGTTCACTACCAAGGAGCAGGGCTCGGGGTTCGGACTGCACTCTTCATATAACCTTATCAAGGCCATGGGTGGCACTATCAATGCCCAGTCCGAAGGAAAGGGGAAGGGTGCCACGTTCAGCATCGAACTTCCCCTCATGCCGCCTCTGAGAGAGGAGGCTAAGAAGGAAGTCGAGTGGGAGATAGCAGACGGAGTGACTCATCTCATTGCTGGCCGCTGCAGAGCCTTCGGGTCGTCGAAGTAGATAGTCTGTGACGGGAAGGCAAACTCCAGTTCGAGGCCCTTCACGAGCCTCATGATGTCCAGGTAGATATTCTGCCTTTCACGCAGGAAGTCCTCCCAGACAGTTGACTCGATAAAGAAGTAGAGAAGTATGTTCAGGCTGGACGGCCCGAACTCCGTGAACCATATCTGGTAGTAGTCGTGCCAGGTATTCTTGTTTTCGAGAATCAGCTTCTTGATGCCGTCAACCAGTTGTTCGACCTTTTCCGGATCGCTGCTGTATTTCACACCGATAGTCGCCTTCACGCGCTGGCGAGGTCGCTTGCTCATGTTGTCTATGGTCATGTTCATAAGCTGGTTGTTGGGTATGCTGACCAGTGATTTGGCGAACGTCCGAATCTGGGTGGAGCGAAGCCCGATCTCCTCCACGGTGCCCTCAGTGCCTCCGGCTACTATCCAGTCGCCCAGAGAAAATGGTCTGTCAATGCTGAGAACGAACGCGCCGAATACGTTTGCTATCGAGTCCCTCGCAGCGAAGGCGACCGCAGCGGATGCAACCGTGAAGGATGCAATCACCATGCGGATATCAACACCGAGCCTGTCCAGGACCATCATGGCCGCGAATATCACCACGATAACCTTCAGGAATTTGCGGAATGTAACGATGAGCGTTGCGTCGAAACGAGTCCTTTCGGGGACCTTGTCCTTCGCCTTCTTCTCCGAGAGTTCTATGCCATATGTCGCGGCCTTGTCAACGAGTCTGAAAACGAAGTATGCCGCTATGCATATATATATGATCATGAAACCGGTATTGATGGTGTCCCGGATAGTGTTTATCGTAACAGCATCAGCTACAACCGCACCGTTCACAACCGTGTTTATCCAGTTGCTCCAGGGAATGAAAAAACTCGCAATATGAATGCTTGCCGAAATGGAAAGCAGTTGCGCGGGCTTGTCCGCTGCATCTATGATGTAATCGTCAATGGTTGTTTCAGTGCGACTCGAGATATTCTTGAGAATGTGCATCACGTTCGATGCGAAGAATTTCTTGAAACCTACGCCTATTCCCACTATCAGCGCGATTACCAGAACCCGCCAAATACGGATGCCGTAAACCTTGTTCATCAAGAAATCGTCTATGTTGGCGAGAATGCGCTCCACTTGGTCCGGGCCGAGAACCCAGAACGCCAAGAGACCGCCGGCCAAAAGCGAAAGAGCCTGTAAAATGCGGCCGGTCAGCAGCATGAGGCTCGCGGCAGTCTTGTACTCTTTTTCACGCAACAGTCTCGCCCGTTCGCGGGCGAATCTTCCGAAAACAAACACCAAGAAAAGTGAAGGCAGGAATATGTACAGGCCGGTGAATACGTCGTTGACAAGAGACGAATAAGAGAGCAGCGGCTGGGCGGCTTCTTGCGTAAGCCCGAGAGTTCGGCGTTTATAATCATCGCGAGCGGAATATGTATGGATGCGACCACCAACAGAAGCTGCAGAGGAATGTCCAGTCGCTGAATCCAGGACCGCAGGACCGGAGAAACTCGGCCGAATACCGCAAGCAGCATCCTGCGCACCAGCCATGAGAAACGATGGCGCAGCAGAAAACCGACCGAAAAAACAACCACGAAAAGCAGAAGTTTCCACATCTCGAGGCCGCCGAATTCCAACATCAGTGCGTTTTTAATACCGTCCATGACACCTCCGACCCGATTTTACACCTGATATATAGCTTTGCAATGCACTGATGTACTTGACATGTTTGGCGGATGTGCAAGAATATCCATGTAAGGGAGGTCGGATGGCCCAGTTCAAGCTGATGGGACTTGGTGATGAACTCGAAGGCAAGGAGTTCTCCTTTCAGTCCCGCATCACAATCGGTCGCGCCATGGATAACGATATCGTTATCCGCAAGCCTGGTGTTTCCCGAAACCACGTAGAAGTCGTCTTTCGAGACGGCAAGCTCATGATTCGTGACCTCGGCTCATCGAACGGCACAAAGGTGAACGGCGAAGACATCATCCATGCCGAGCTGAAAAGCGGCGACAGGGTGGAGGTGGAGGGCATACAACTCGTGCTCGTCTCACCGCAAGAGGCGTCCCCTCCCCAGGCTCCCGCGGATGAACCCTCGCCAGACCAGACCGTCTTCTACGACATGAACCAGGTCGCTCAGGAAGCCAAAGAGGACGAGGATTCCCCGCAGCCTATCGACACAGACAAGACCGGATTCGTGGATATGTCCGGCCTTGTTCGGCAAGACGAAGAGGAAAAGGAAGAACGGCACAACGAGCCCAGCCCGCAGAGCACCGAGTTTTTGGATATGCAAAAGGTCCTCGGCGAAAAGGACGACGAATCCCAAAAGGACGACGAGCCTCGACAGGACCAGACCAGCTTTATTGACATGAAAGACATGTTCGGCAAGGAAGGCGAAGAGAAAGCCGCGCCGGACGAGACCTCATTCGTGGACATGGAGGATGTCTTCGGCAAGAAGGAGCCATCCGAAAAGCCCGAGAAGTCCGCAAAAGAGCCGCAGCCCCATGCAGGCGACCAGACTTCTTTCGTAGATATGAAGGATGTCTTTGGCGACACCGGCCCCATAGAAAGCGATGGCAAGAAGCCCGAAGCGGATCAGACTTCCTACATAGACATGAAGGACCTCATGGACCGCCCCGCCACGAAGTCCCCGGAGGGCGCGTCTCCCCTCACCGCCTCGGAAAGGCCGGATGCGAAGAACTCGCCCTTTATGCTCGTAGCCATCAAGGACCGGCAGGAACATCAGTTCCGCGTTCCCTGCGGTACCACTCTCGTCGGCAGCAGTGACGAATGCGACCTGAAGGTCTCCTTCGCCGGGGTTTCGCCGAAGCACGCGAAGCTCATATACGACGGGCAGAAGCTCCAGGTTGAGGGCCTTGGCGCCGCGGCAGGCGTGTTCGTGAACCTCAACAAGGTCCTGAACCCCACCGACATCAAGGCGGGCGACGAGATACTCATCGGCCGCTGTTCCCTCTACTGCAGAAGGGCTGATTCAGAGGACTCGAAACGTATTGAACTGAAGGGCAAGAAGAAGCGTGGCTTTTTCGGCTGGCTGTTTTCACTGTTCGGCGGCGGCAGGTAACTTTCACGTTTGTTCTCTCGCATCTCAGCGTCCCTTCACCCTTTCTCTGTCGCTTACCCCTTGAAATGGTGTATTATCGGGACAGGTCACTCTTAAGGAGACACATATGAGATTCCGAGTAATTCTCGTAGCGGTAACTGTTATACTGGCTGTATTTCTCGCAGGCTGTGCGCCTTCTCCACGGGCCGCCGACTACATGCCGCTCGACTCCGGAATGCCGTACATCGTACAACTTCGTTCCAATGATGAACACCGAAATGATACAGAAGGTCAAGGTCGAAATTGAAGATGCGACCTTCGAAGGCAAGAAGTGCACCGTATTCAAGCATTTTTCCAAGGTGCCCATGTTGCGTCGGCATTACTATTACGGCCTCGAAGGGGATCAACTCGTAAACTACGGTTCCGACGTCTTCAAAGGGTTGCCTAACGAAATGACGCTCTCTTACAATCCGCCGCCCGTCATACTGCAGCCGTTTCCCTCTCCCGGCAGCGCATGGGTCTCGCAGGGCGAGGTGTCGGTCGCCGGAAGGATGACCGACTACGAATCCGAATCCGTGGTGGTCGGCTACAACGTCATTACCGTCCCGGCCGGCAAGTTCGAATGTGTCTGCATCGAGACAACCTTTGAACTGGTCAACTCCATGAAGATTACCGAGACCATCTGGTACGCGGAAGACGTGGGCATGGTGAAAAGTAAAACACAGTTCGGTGTGTTCGAGCTGGAAAGCTATTCCGACTGACGCCCCGCGTTCCTCTTCGTTCATAAAAAAGCCCTGCCGGTTGCGGCAGGGCTTTTTACGTGTTCAAAACGGTGCAAACGCTACTTCACGGAGTCGAGCCTCGTTGCAACGAAAAGCTGGCCTCCGGAGTGCTTGCCGATATCGAAAACGAGTATCTTCTCCTCTTTGAAAGACACCTTTGTCTTCAAAAGGACCTTGTTCTTCTTGGTCTCGATCTTGATCAGGCTGAGCTTCGTGCTCAGTTTTTCGTCCTTGTACTCGGTAGGCTCGATCTTGATCTTGTACTCGAGGACTCCGAGTTTCTCTTCGCTGGAATCGCCGATCTTCGCGGCGAGGACGAAACTCTTGTACTCGGTGAACGCATTTACATCGTATTCGCTTGCGGCGTCCTCCAGGGCTTCCTCAAAATCCTTCAGCGAAGGAGGTATATCCTTTTTGTCCGCCTTTTTGGCATAGACAACCTTGACGGTGAAGCTCGCTGTCTTAACCTTCTCCTCCGCTACCGCGGACGCGCAGAACGCGATAAGCAGTACCGTGAGCGTCGCAGTGATAAACGTCCTGGTCATGGTCATTCTCGCTCCTCGCCATCTTCGTCGTTCTGCTGAAGCTTGATCGTTATCGAGTTGGAGTCAATTGAAGGTTCCACCTCGAAGTCGTAGCCCTCGGCCGTCTCGACATGGCTGACACTGACACCCTCTTTTTTCTTGGGAGCGACTTTGATTATGCTGTAGTTCGCGCCTTCCGGTGCGACCACTTCCATGTCGGTTCCGTCGTAAACCTGCACTTCGTGCACGAGAACGTCCGCGCCTCCGTTGACGGCGGTGTAATGTCCGAAACCGAACGCGAGAAGTGCGACGATGAGCACGGCAGCAACCGCGGCGACCGTCCTGAAAGGGTAATTATTCCCGCCCTCGGTAAAACCCAGGGGGGTGTTCTCAGTCTTTGCGGCTTTCTTCGACACTTCTTCGGCAAAGCCGTCGAAGAGGCTCTCGTCAACATCGAACTCGAAGGCGCTCTTGACAGAACGCTTCAGTTCGCGAAGCTCGGAAAGCCTGCGAGAAAGTTCCGGCGAGCGTTCAAGCTCCTTCTCGAGCTCGACCTCCTGATGAGGAGACAACTCACCGTCAACGTATGCGTATAACTTGTTTTCCTGACTGCGTGACATCAACCTTTCAGTTCCTCTCTGATTAGACGTCGCAACTTCTCTCTTCCATAATAAAGTCTGCTCATAACTTTCGTCTTCGACAAACTGAGGACTTCGGCAATCTCGTTGTAGCTGAGGCCTTCAACGTCCTTCAGTTTGATTACGGTCCGGTACTTCTCGGGAAGTCCCTCGAGATGGCGCCTGATAATCGCCATAGTCTCGCTTTCCTCGAGGTGTTCTTCCGGTGCTTCCCCGTCCGACCTCTCCTGCGGCGACTGGAATTGTCGGCGACGTTCCTCGTCGTCTGTATGTTGGACGTACCGACGCTTCTTTCTACCAATATCCATCGAGGCGTTGTAAACGATACGGTAAAGCCAGGTGGAAAACTTCGAACGACCACCGAAACGTTCGAGGTTCTTATGAACCTTGATGAACGCGTTCTGAGCCGCATCGAGCGCGTCCTGTTCGTTGTTAAGAACCGAATAGGCTATGCGTACAGCACCCTTCTGGTATCTTCGCACCAGTTGGTTGAAGGCTTCGTCATCGCCCTTCAGAAACATCTTGATCAGTTCGTTGTCGGTTTCCTTCACTGCTTTCCGTCTGGTTCTGCGCCCTTGTGGTACTGTACGAAGATGATTATAGTGCCTGCACGCTGCCTTTTCGAATATTCTGTGTTCTTTTTGCCTCTCTTGCTTCTGTTCGCACCGGTAAGCTGTCCGGTTCGACCCTCGATTTGAGTGCTCATTTTTGTTTGAATCCACCCTGTCTGATGCTAAAATCGAAAGAACATGACTAATACGGAGGAAAGCATGATACCGGAAGATCTCAAGTACACCAAGAGCCACGAATGGATTCGCGTAGAAGGCGACATAGCTGTCGTCGGCATCACCCACCACGCACAGCACGAACTTGGCGACATAGTCTTCGTCGAACTGCCGGAAGTTGGCGACGAGTTCGAGACCGAGGACGAATGCGCCACCATCGAGTCCGTAAAGGCGGCATCCGACATCTATTGTCCCGTCTCCGGCAAGGTCGTCGAAGTCAACGAGAACCTCGAGGACGCTCCTGAGACCATCAACAACAGCCCTTACGAAGACGGCTGGCTGTTCAAGGTCGAAATGACCGACAGTTCGCAACTCGGCGCACTCATGACCGCCGAAGAATACAACGAGGAGATCTCCGACTAACGGAGGGTCAATGACCTACACATCCCATACCGACGCCGAAAGGCGCGAAATGCTTGAGACCATCGGTCTCGAGAAAATCGAGGACCTGTTCGCCGACATTCCCAAAAAAATGCGGGCTTCTGCGCTCGAGCTGGACGGACCGCTCTCGGAGACCGAGGTCCGAAGGGAATTCGCGCGAATTGCCGACGGAAATTGCGACATGACCTGTTCGCTCTTCCTCGGCGCAGGTTCATACCATCACTTCATACCTGCCGCCCTTTCGCATCTCGTAATGAGAAGCGAGTTCTACACGGCATACACGCCCTACCAGGCCGAGGCCAGCCAGGGCATGCTCCAGTCCATATACGAATACCAGTCAATGATGTGCGAACTCACCGGTATGGACGTCTCCAACGCCTCCATGTACGACGGGGCCACAGCGCTCTACGAGGCAGCGATTATGGCGATGCGCTGTGCGCGCAAACGCACACGTATTATCGTGGACGAGTGCATCAATCCCCTGTACCGCAACGTACTCGCCACCTATGCAGGCAATCTCGACCTCGAACTCGTACATGTTCCTGCTAAGGACGGTCATACGGATGTCGAGGCCATTGCCGCGACTCTGGACGACAAGACCGCGGCGGTGTTGGTCTCCAACCCCAACTTCTTCGGCGTCGTGCAGGACTTCTCCGAACTCGCCGGAAAAGTCCATGAATACAAGGCCCTGTTGGTTATGAGCGTCAACCCTGTCGCCCTCGGAGCACTCAAGACCCCCGGCGAAATGGGCGCGGATATCGTCACCGGCGAAGCCCAGCCGTTCAGAAGCCCCATGTTCTTCGGCGGCCCCTATATCGGATTCATGACCACACGCGAAAAGTATGTCCGCAAGATGCCCGGCCGCATCATTTCCGAGACAGTTGACGAGGACGGAGAACGCGGCTTCGTCATGACCCTTCAGACCCGCGAGCAGCACATCCGCCGTGAGAAGGCCACCTCCAACATATGTACCAACCAGGGACTACTGAGCCTTACTGTCGCGGTTTACCTGTCGCTTATCGGCCGGGACGGCTTCACCGCGTTGGCCGAACAGAACATCTCCAAGGCCGCATACGCAAAGAAGGCACTTACGAAAGTCGAGGGCGTCAGCCTCAAATGGAAGTCCCCTGCCTTCAACGAGTTCGTACTCTCGCTGCCACAGGATGCGGAGAAGGTCATCGAAAACCTCACCGCGGAGGAGAAGATCGTCGGAGGTCTGCCTCTCAAAAGGTACTACGAGGGCATGGACAACGACGTCCTCGTATGCGTGACCGAGATGAACACGCGAGAACAGATCGATGAATACGCCGCGGCTCTGGGGAGGTTGATATGAAGCTGATACTCGAAAAGAGCAAACCCGGACGAAAGGGTGTGGGACTGCCGAAGCTCGACGTTCCGCGAGTCAGCGCCAAAAAGGCGTGGCCGAAAGAACTCGTCAGGTCACACCAGCCGAAACTGCCCCAACTGGCGGAAAACGATGTCGTTCGCCACTACACTAACCTCTCGCGGCGAAACTACGGCGTGGACCAGGGATTCTATCCTCTTGGTTCCTGCACGATGAAGTACAATCCCAAGATCAACGAGGAAATCGCCGCTAATTGCGGCTTCGGCGCCCTTCACCCACTCATGCCTGAATATCTCGCCCAGGGCGCGCTCGAGGTCATGTTCCGTCTCGAAAAGGCTCTGTGTGAGATCAGCGGCTTCAAACACGCCACCCTCCAGCCCGCTGCCGGAGCGCACGGCGAACTCACCGGTATTATGCTCATCAAGGCATACCACCGCTATCACGGCAAGACGAACAAGAACGTCATGCTCGTGCCCGATTCCGCTCACGGTACCAATCCCGCAAGCGCGGTGCTTGCCGGCTACAAGATTGTCGAGCTTCCCAGCGACGACCGCGGAAACGTGGATATCCAGGCCTTCCGAGGCGCGTTGAACGACGACGTTGCCGGAATCATGCTCACGAACCCGTCAACGCTCGGGCTGCTCGAGGAGAACATAACGGAGATCGCCAACAGCCTCCACGAGCGCGATGCGCTGCTCTACTACGACGGAGCCAACCTGAACGCCGTCATGGGCTATGCACGTCCCGGCGACATGGGCTTCGATGTCATGCACTTCAACCTGCACAAGACCTTCTCCACCCCTCACGGCGGCGGCGGACCCGGCTCCGGGCCAGTGGCCGTTAACGAGAAGCTCGTGCCGTTTCTGCCCGTCCCAACCGTTGAGCACCGTGACGACCACTACTTCCTCAACTACGACGTTCCGATGTCAATCGGCCCGCTCATGACCTACTACGGCAACTTCGCCGTCATGCTCAGGGCACTGGTTTACATCCTGAGAAACGGGGCCGAAGGGCTGAAACGAGTAAGCGAGGACGCTGTGCTCAACGCCAACTACGTCATGCAAAGGCTGAAAGAAGTTGGATACACGCCTTCCTTCCCGCGCCGTTGCATGCACGAGTTCGTGCTCAACAACTCGGACAAGGCGAAGAAGGGCGCACGTACCCTGGACATTTCCAAGCGGCTGCTCGATTTCGGTATCCACCCGGCCACCATGTACTTCCCGCTCATCGTGAAGGAAGCGATGATGATCGAACCGACCGAGACCGAATCCCGCGAGACGCTCGACAACTTCATCGAGGTCATGGCGCAGATAAACCGTGAGATAGACGATAATCTCGACCTGCTCACTCAGGCGCCGCACAACCTGCCCGTAAAGCGTCTCGACGACGTGCGCGCTTCGCGCGAGCCCGTCTTTCGTTACAAGCCCGGGCAGGAATGACGATACCTTTTCCATTCGAACGAAGGGGAAGGTTCGCCTTCCCCTTTTTTTCATGCATATGAGCTATCCGCCACGCTTACTCATCGCCGTTGAACACCTCTTCGCAGGCCTCACAGGACTGTGCTGGGGGACTTTCGTGCTTGCAAACTTCTTCTCGGCCTTTCCCGAACTCCCGTTCGGATTCGCCTGGTACGACCTCTTTTGGCTGCCGCTCATCCCGTGGGCGCTCGCATATTCCGTAAACAGGCTGCCGCTCAAAAACGAGGCCATACTCGAGTTCAATGAACGCATGAGAAAGGCTGAACTCATCGCTCTTCTCGCGGGGCTCGCGCTTTCTGTGCCGTTGGTGTTCTTTCTGTAACCTTCTGCGTTGACTGCCGAACGGCAGATAGTATCATCAATGTAACACAAGGGGGCTTTATGACCGAGCAGGAAAAAACAGAGGACATCTACCTCGAAGACCTCATGGTTGCGGTGCAGAAGAGTTTCTCCCGCGTTATGGGCCGAACTTCGCAGGTTCCTTCCAACGCTCCGCGTTCATTTCGTGGACTCTGTCAACGTCAACATTTCACTGCGAGCCCGGCCAGAAAGTGCCGACCGCCTCGCTGTTGACCCGAATGGCGGTATATCGCTGTCCATTGAGGGCAAAATAGACCTCGACGTGCGCTACGAGGAACAAGAGGGCTGATATGACTTCCGAGCGCGAACGCCGCCCCGGCATTTCTCCCAAACGGCCCGAAAATGGCGAAGGAAACGACAAGATGAGCGACAAAAACCCGCTTACCTACAATTCTCAGAACGTCGCAAACCTGTTCGGCTCCGTCTGCGATACCGTCAGGGCTCGAATGAAAGATGGAGTAGGCCCGGTTGATGTCGAACTCACTCTGAACTCTGTCTCGATTTCCAGCAAGGGTTTTCTGGTCTTCAAGAAGTCCTCGGAGTCCAGCTCCGTCTCCATCACCCTGAAGACCCGTGTTCTGAACACGCCCCAAAAGCAGGACTGACACACTCGCCCGCCCGGGCACCGGAAGGCATCTTTCGGACTTTGTCCGTACGCCCAAACTGATATAATCCTCTCCCGAATTTTCGTGCCAACTTGCACTCTCGGAGGCATCTTTGGACATATTCGCGGCGCTGGTGCTTCTCGCTTCGGGCGGGGCCCTCCTGTACTACGGCGGCGAGTACATCGTAACGGGAGCGTCCTCGTTCGCACTGAGAAAGGGCGTTTCGATGCTCGTGGTCGGCCTGACTGTCGTCTCTATCGGCACTTCCGCCCCCGAGCTTATCGTGAGCCTCATTGCCGGGGCAATGGGTAACACCGGTATTTCCGTGGGTAACATCATCGGCTCCAACATAGCCAACGTTGGGCTCGTGCTCGGTATCGCAGCACTCATCCGCCCGCTGTCCATGCAACGTTCGACCATCCGGGTAGAAATTCCGTTCGTCCTTGCAACTTCCGGCGCGTCGCGGGTCACCGTTATTGACGGTTCGGTCAGCCGGCTCGACGGTATCCTCTACCTTCTGCTGTTCGCCGGATTCCTCTTTTACTGCTTCCGAAACCGCCACGGTTCTGTCCAGGAAGAGGTCGGCATCCTTCCCGGCAAGTGGAGGGACTGGGCGTTCATCGTGCTCGGCATCATCGGCCTGTTCGCGGGCGGGCAGTTCCTCTTCGTAAAGGGCTCGGTGGTCTTCCGCCCTGAATGTCGGGCCTCTCCGACTTCGCCATCGGCCTCACGGTTGTCGCGCTCGGTACCTCGTTGCCCGAACTCGCGACCTCCGTAATTGCAGCCATGCGCAAACGCGATGACATCTCCGTCGGAAACGTGCTGGGCTCCAACATATTCAATATCCTTTACGTGCTGGGCATTGTGGCGCTTATAGTGGAACTGCCGTGTGAAAAATCCGCACTGTACCTCGACCTGCCGGTCATGACCGCCGTCGTAGCTCTGCTCATACCGTTCGGTCTCAAACTCAAGCTCAACAGAATGGCCGGGTTTGTGCTGCTGTTGTGCTATATCGGCTTCATCGCAGCGACCCTCATCCGCGGCTGAGACTCTGCATCTGAACCGTCCACTCTCAGACTCTGTTCGGCTATTGACTTCAGCACGTATGTGTCTCTTGCTGCAAGAATGCAGTGCTGTTTGCTTGTGAGAATGTGCCTGCCGGGCTGTAGTACGAGCAACTTCCTGCGCAATGCAGGCCCTGCACGTCAGAACGTATCTGACGCTACTAAATGTGCAGCGTTCCTATCGGGAAATCGTCCAAAGGTGAGCGAAGCGTCCGGAAGGGCTGGCAAAACTTGCACCGGTCAGCACGGACGCTATAATTCCGTACACAATTAGGCGGGGTAGCTCAGCCGGTTTAGAGCGATGGCTTCATAAGCCATAGGCCGTGGGTTCAAGTCCCACCCCCGCTACCAGCAGAAACAAGAGCCGCGGCATATGTCGCGGCTCTTTTTGTGTGCTTCACCCCACATCTCGCTGCTGCACTGTTTGCGCCCATCTTCAAAAACACCATAATCGCTCTTTGCGGATATGTAACCTGGAGGGATGAATGGCGCAGAAGGATACGGACAAGACCACGGTCCAGGAGAAAAAGTTCTGGAGGGCGGAACGTTTTTTCTACGTAATGGTAGCCATCTGCGCAGCGTTCAGCATTTTCTTCGTGGCGCTGCTAATCTACCTGCTGCGCGAAAAGGGCGACTATCCGGAACCCTATTTCCTAATTCTCTTTTTTATCGTGCCAACCGTTATAGCCGGCGGAACATGGTTTTATGTCTCTTTTTGGCAGGAGAGAAGGTACAGGAATCTGAAAGAGCTGTTCCTCAAGCTTCGCCACACTGATGAAGATGCTGCGAAGATCGTTGAAGAGGCAGAGGAGATTTCGAAGGAAAGGCGCGCAAGGCGCGTTCAATGTCTTGAGTCCACAACGCTTATTGCGGGAATCTTGGCAATTGCAATACTCGCATCTGCCGGTGTGGTATCCGTTTGTGTGAATAATGCCAGCGACACTCCTATGGGCGTTTTCGCGGTGCTCATCGCCACCATGACCGCCGTCTTCGTGGTTTTCGGCTTCATCATGTACGGTCGTTCGCGCGAAATGCGCGAGGAGTTGAAAGAGGTTAGGAGGGAGGCGGTTCTTACCAGCGCAAAGCTAAAACGGGAGACGGATTCTTACAGAGAAGAGCTTGGAAAGAAGCAACGTGAGTTCATAGAGAAAAGCAAAACTGATTTAGCAGGGGAGATGGACAATTTCAAAGAAGATCTACGAAGGAAGACGGATCAGGAAATAAAGAGTCTCACCCAAAAGGCCGAGCTTGCGGAACTCGCACAATTGAATTATCAGCGTGTTCAGCCCCCCACGAGCTATTCTGATGAGTTTAAGAAGGGAATCGCAGCACTCAACCGCTCAGATTACTACACAGCGATCGCGCACTTCAGCAATGCTATTGAAAACACACCTTCTTCTGCCGCCTACCTCAACCGCGGAAACGCTAAGTTCGAACTCGGCCGCCACGAGGAAGCGATAAAGGACTACGACGAAGCTATACGCCTTGATCCAAAGTACGCTGCCGCCTACAACAACCGCGGTGCAGCTAATGTCAAACTCGGCCGCCACAAGGATGCACTAAGTGACTACGACGAGGCGATAAAACTTGATCCGAAGTACGCTTTAGCCTACAGAAACCGCGGAAACGCCAAGTTCGAACTCGACCGCTACGAGGAAGCGATAAAGGACTACGACGAAGCGATAAAACTTGATCCAAAGTACTCTTCCGCCTACAACAACCGCGGAAACGCTAAGTTGGAACTCGGCCGCCACGAGGAAGCGATAAAGGACTACGACGAAGCTATAAAACTTGATTCGAAGAACGCTTACGCCTACAACAACCGCGGCGCTGCCAAGGCCGCACTCGGCCGTCACGAGGAAGCGATTAAGGACTACGAGGAGGCGATAAAACTTGATCGGAAGTACGCTTTCGCCTACAACAACCGCGGAAACGCTAAGTTGGAACTCGGCCGCCACGAGGAATCGATAAAGGACTACGACGAAGCGATAAAACTTGATCCGAAGTACGCTGACGCCTACAACAACCGCGGCGCAGCTAATGTCAAACTCGGCCGCCACGAGGAAGCGATAAAGGACTACGACGATGCGATAAAACTTGATCCGAAGTACGCTTTAGCCTACAGAAACCGCGGATACGCCGAGGCCGCACTCGGCCGTTACGAGGAAGCGATAAAGGACTACGAGGAGGCGATAAAACTTAATCCAGACGAAGCGTTTTATTACAACAACCGTGGAAACGCCAAGGCCTCACTCGGCCGCCACGAGGAAGCGATAAAGGACTTCGACGATGCGATCAAACTTAAGCCAGAGAAAGCGTCTTATTACAACAACCGCGGAATCGCTAAGTTCGAACTCGGCCGCCACGAGGAAGCGATAAAGGACTACGACGAAGCAATTCGTCTCGACCCGAAGTACGCTGACGCCTGCAGCAATCGCGGTGCTGCCCTGTTAAAACTCGTTGACCAAAAACCACAATCAGAGCATGCCAAACTCCTTGAAAAAGCCGAAAAGATGTGCGCCAGGGCTCGCGAGCTTTCGGACAACCAGAAAGGTTTGTACAACTCGGCCTGCGTAGCGGCAAGGCTCGGCAAAGAGGACGAATGCGAGAAGTGGCTTGAAATGTCAATCGGCAAAGATTGCCCGCCCCGCGAACATGTGGAGAAGGACCCGGACCTGGAGTCCATGCGCGATATGCAGTGGTTCAAGGAGCTTCTCGAGAAAATGGAGTAGGGCCTTTCAGCACATCTTCCTGCCTTGGCGGATGTTTTTCTGTAGTCTGCCTTCGGTGAACTGTTTCCGCAGGCGGGTGATGTCAACGTCAATTGACGCAAGGGCCTTTTCGAGAGACATAAGCCCCTGAGTTTTCAGCAAGCTGCCCAGTAGTTTCGGAACTACTGCATCGCATACGCAGAGCTGATATTCCGTATCCTCACGATTAAGATAGATGGCGATCGCCTCAAACTCTCCTGCGTCAGGTGCGAGTGCGCCTGACTCGACATGTTTCTGTCCCCTTACATGGCGAGCCTCTTCGAGTGTCGCGGTAACTACGGTGTATTTGTCGCCGAGGTCATCCCAGTCAATGTAATGCTTGCCG
Organism: Planctomycetota bacterium; assembly: GCA_034521065.1. Classification (GTDB taxonomy): domain Bacteria; phylum Planctomycetota; class B143-G9; order B143-G9; family B143-G9; genus JAXHMW01. The sequence goes on from JAXHMW010000001.1 coordinate 337,881, forward strand.
TCCTCATCTTCCCAGAATTCCGCTTCGTCAAGAACCGTTGCCGGAATATGAACATCGTACTGTTTAAGGAAAGGTCTCAGATATCCGAGCCTGGCGAGTTCTATCAGTACATCAGCATCAACCAGTAGCAAGCTTCGTCGTTGCGACATCCCCCGGCCTTTCATCGGCTTTCTTGGCGGCTTTGTAGCGGCTCATTCCCATGTACTTAGCAAACTTGCCGGTGGAAATCCTGCCCATGTCAAGGGCAAGAAACGCAAGCTTGGTAAAACGCTGGGGTCGGTCGTATTCGTCCTTAAGAGTCTGCATTCTCTTGCTGTCATAGGCCCCTCGATTGTCCTTCGCCCAATTCAGAAGATCTTCATACTTCTTCTTCGAAAGCATGAAGACCTCTCTGACCCTTATCATCAGGGCCTCGACTGATACGTCGAATTCTTGGGCAAGGTAAATTATGCTGGGGTATGTGAACTCGTCGTTCTGTTTCCTATTTTGAACAGAGAAAACAAGCTGTTTGCGCGGCACAAGCAAGCAGCCTGCGAAGTGGTTCGCCAGCTTTTCGAGCTTGCTGGTGCTCTTAAAATGCACATCGTCAGAAGCGTCGTCGGGCCAGGTAAGAAGGTGAAAAAGCTCGTGGGCAAGGCTGAAGTTGTTGCGCCAGTGCGCCACATTATTCGGCAGCAACACAGCAGGGCCGAACTCACCCCAACTGCATGCGGCAATATCCGTGTTTTCCAGACCACACACGAATATCTTTACTCCCGCATGCTCCTCCAAAACGCGACGAAGGTTGTGTGCAGGCCAGCCGCCAAGGTCGAGTTCTTTTCGGGTCTTTTCCGCAAGTTTCTCCACGGCCTGCTTTGTTAAGCCTCTAAGCTCAAACCTGAGTTCTTCCAGTTCGCTCGCGCGATTTGAATTGCAGATGAGTTCAAGGCTGTAGAACTGGTCGCAAAGCTCAAGGAAACGAGCGCGAAGTTGGGCTTTGTCCTCAACCGGCTCTTCCCGCCACATTACAACGGGCTCGCTCAGTTTCTCTTCTGTCAAGAACTCGTTGAAGTCTCTGCGGTACAGACGGGCCATACTCACAAGTTGTGCGAAGTCGGGCTCGTAGCGGTCGTTTTCGAAATCGCTGAGTGTAGAGGTAGGGATCCTGGTAGCCTGAGCCACCTGTTCGAGCGTGAGGTTAACCAGTTCCCGAGCCCTTTTCAATTTCTGTCCTAAAGCCATAGCGCCTCCCTGTCCGTATATTATACAAAACTTACAGGTAAAAGTTTCAAAAATATCCGGTTCTTTGCGCAGGGCGCATTCATCCCGCAACACCATCCCCCTCTCAGTTCACAATTCTGTCGTATGCCGGTAGTTCATGTCCTTACCATTTGCTTTTCGTAAACACGCTTCACGGGCCCTGTCGCGTCTCTTTCTCGCTCATGGCGCCACCTTTGCGGAATTTCCTTGAATACCGGCACTTATCGGTAAAATAGATACTGTCCGTAGCTGTGGACAAGCAACACCGTGCCTGAAACAACGGCTCGCGACCCGACCCTCACGGAGGAAAACATGAAACGAGCCTCTTTCCTGCTACTCACTCTGGTCTGTCTCTTTGTGGTTTCGCTCGCATGCGCAAGCGATACGTCGAACGACCCCGGCGCAACCGAGACTACCGGTACGCTGACAACGGTCGCCCCCACTACGCCTCCGTCAACCACTCCTCCGCCCGCGCTCAATATCTCTTGGACGGACCCGCAGAAACCGGTCGCTGTCATGTACGGTGCCGATATGCTGTTGAACTTCCGTGGCGAAGGCACCAGCGACCCCAACGCGACCATCACCGTGGGCGTTGACGATGACACCGTTGAAGGCAACGGCGTGCTCGAATGGTTCGACCGGTCGTTTACGGGCGGGCCGTTCCTCGTCACGATAGACGTGCGAGACTTCCAGCTCGGAACGTACTACTTTATTGCGAAGATTTCGCGGGGCGGCGAAACCGTATCCGCTTATCTCGAAGAGCCGTTCTCGGTCAACCAGAACCTCGGCGCGATGCTCACCTCTCCGGCCAACGACATCGTCACAAACTACGACTCCTTCATACCTTTCGCCGGTTTCTCCAACCCGGCACCGGGGAGCATTGTCCGCGTCATGGTGGATACCGACCGAAACCCCACAAACGGCTTCCGCCAGCTTCTCGCGGATGTGGACGACACTGGTAACATAAACTATCTCGTGGATGTTCCTCAGAACCTCGACGGACGCTACTACCTGTGCATAAACGCTCATTCAACCAATTTCGACACTTTCGATTATGCCGACGGTGCCGTGCAAATCGGCGACAGTCCGTCTGTCCTGTTCACCTCGCCTATCAACCAGATCTCCGTCCACCCGCAGCCTCCCGTTACCGTTAACATAGCCGGTTCGGCCACCGCTGCTACTCCCGGGGCCACACTCAGCATCGGATACGACGACGATTCCGATTTCCATAACGGCGTTACATGGATTCAGCAGGACATGCCGGTAGGAGATTTCGACTTCGATTGGACCATTGACATTACAACCGGTGGTACATACAGGCTCGTGGGCTACGTCGTTGACGGCGGGCAACAGTACTACAACTACGGCCCTGCCGAGATTCAGGTCATCGGCGGCGATTACATTGACATCTACGAGCCCCTTACATCCTTCACGATGGTCGCGGGTACTTTCCTTCCGTTCCCGGTATCGGGTTACGCCTATTCGGAACAGGGCGGCAACGACGTGGTCGTCTTCTATGACGACGACAACAACTTCGGCAACGGCGTAACCGTGATAGGCACATCGCCGGAGGGCGCGTTTACCGAGTATCTCGACGTTACAGTACTTCCTCCGGGCGAGTACGTTATAGGTGCGTACATGCAGGTCGGGTTCACGCCGCTGTACGAATACGCCCCCATGACGCTTACGATTGAGCCGAACACAGATATCTCGACTCCGCTGAACTCCGGTCCGTATTTTTCCGCTGTACAATCCTACAACGAGCAGGATCCCGACCGCACCAAATTCGTTCCATGGATGGCCTACTACCCCGTTGACAATTTCGGTGATACGACAATTTCGTCCGACGGGCCGTTCCCGCTTATCGTCTTCATGCCGGACGATAGCATGTCATTCCTCGATTACGACTATCTGGCGAAGCGTCTGGCGCAGTGGGGCTACATTGTCGCGGTCATCAACACGAACTTTAACTTCGGCCTTTCCGAGACGGTAAGGGCCGAGATGGATGCCGAAGATGCCGTCTTCGTTATGACGTGGTTCCTCAACGCCAACGCAGATGCGGCAAGCGAGTTCTATACCGTTGTGGATATAAATAACAGCGGTGTGGGCGGTCACGGACGTGGCGGTAGCGCGGCGGTTATCGCCTCCCACAATGATGAGAGGTTCGACGCGGTCATTGCACTGGGCGGCAAGAGGATGATGTACCGTGAAGGCAACCAATGGCGCTACTACAGGGTCAATGCCCCCGTCATGATTATGGAGGGCTCGGAGTCGCTTCTGTATCCGCACTCCACCAACGTAGCTCTGTATGGCAGCGTAAGTTTAATCTACAGTAATCGCAAAATCCTGGCCACCATCGAGGGCGGCAACCACCTTCAGTTCAAGGATTTCGTCGGTCAGTGGGATCCGAACGCCGGTTCTCTCGACTCTCTCCATTGAGGAGCAGCACTGGCGCGTTCAGGCCATGGTGACTGCGTTCTACAACGGTTACGTGAACGAACGGTAGGACTATTACTTCGAGTGGATCACAGGTTCCGAGGTGCCTTCCCAGGTCTCAATGACCTGGTACGGAACCCAGTAAGCGAAGCCGTATGCTTATTGAACAGGGCCGCGGATGCATCCGCGGCCCTGTTTTGTTACCGGTCCAACGAATTGCAAACGTTCTTCTCATGTATCTGCTTGTATAATAGCCATATGGAAACGTGACTTAACAGTGAACATCGTAAGTACAAGGAGCAGACATGAGCTTTATCGCTGATCTCAACGCGAGGGAGATACTTGACTCCCGCGGTAACCCCACGATAGAGGTGGAGGTCCTTCTCGAGGACGGCTCCATCGGCAGGGCATGTGTCCCATCCGGCGCATCAACCGGAGTCAGGGAGGCACTCGAACTGCGCGACGGCGACGAGGACAGGTATCTCGGCAAGGGTGTTCTGAAGGCCGTTCAGAACGTCAACGAGATAATCGCGCCCGAACTCATCGGTGAGGAAGCCGCCGACCAGGCCGGCATTGACATGCTGATGATCGACATGGACGGCACGGACAACAAGAGCAAGCTCGGCGCGAACGCCATCCTCGGCGTTTCCATGGCCGTTGCACACGCTGCTTCCGAGTACTTTCAGCTTCCGCTCTTCCGCTACCTCGGCGGTGTAAACGCGGTTACCCTGCCGGTGCCCATGGTCAACGTAATCAATGGCGGCGCGCACGCGGACAACTCCCTCAACATACAGGAATTCCTCATTTTGCCCGTCGGCGCTCCCACCTTCCGCGAGGCCCTGCGTTACAGCGCATCGGTCTTTCACGCGCTCAAGAAAATACTCAAGGGCAGAAAGCTCGCAACTTCCGTGGGCGACGAGGGCGGCTTCGCTCCCAACCTTGAAAGCGACGCCCAAGCCTTCGATGTCATCACCGAAGCCATAGGGAATGCCGGACTCGAACCGGGCAAGGATATCGTGTTCGGAATAGACTCCGCGGCAAGCGAGTTCTTCGACGAGGAAAAGGGTGTTTACAAACTCCACTGGTCCACAGGTGAAGAGATCAGCGTAGATGCCATGATCGACATGTACGAGCAATGGTGCGAGAAGTTCCCGATCGTCAGCATCGAGGACGGTCTCGCAGAAGGCGACTGGGACGGCTGGAAAAAGCTCACCGAGCGTATGGGCGACAAGATTCAGCTTGTGGCCGACGACATCTTCGTAACCAACACCAAGATTCTCAAGCGCGGCATATCCGAATCGATCGCCAACTCGATACTCATCAAGCTCAACCAGATCGGAACCGTGACGGAGACCCTTGAGGCTGTACGTGTGGCTCACGAGGCCAACTACACCGCCGTCGTCTCCCACCGTTCCGGCGAGACCGAGGACACCACCATCGCCGACCTTGCTGTCGCGCTGAACACTGGATTCATCAAAACCGGCTCCACCTCGCGCTCCGAGCGTATCGCCAAGTACAATCAGCTCCTTCGAATCGAACAGATGCTGGGCTCGGCTGCCGTGTATCCGGGAATGAAGGCGTTCCGGCTCTGAAGTCGAGCCGCGAGGAGACAATATGGCAGAACTGAAGCTGTGCGGCGACTACCGCAAGGTGATGAACTGCGCGCTGGACAAGCGTGATGTTTCCGAATTCGAACCGGGTGCCGCAACCTGGGGCATAGGCCTCGCGGCACCCGGTTCCGTTGAGAAAACCGTCTTCGGCGAGAGCATCACTTTCGGCGAGTACACCGCGATAGAACCCGCCATAAAGGGCGAAAATGCTCATGTCCACCATGGTAAACTTGCTCCGGCATTCTATTTGAAATGGGATATGAACGGCGCGGACTCGTATTTCTCCGCACCTTCGAAAAACTGGGACCTGCAGATAATTCTGCAACAGATATACATCGAACTCATCCGCTCGTACGATTCTGCTTCCGTGTATGCGTTCGCGCTGGGCGCGGTCGCAAATCATGTTGACTCTCAGGTGCTGGTTACGGAACCCTTCTGCAAAGAACGCGCCGGTACAACGGCAAGCCCGTGCTAGCATCGCCCCGACGACTTCGAAGCGTTCTTTACAGAAAGCGAGTACAAGGCGTTCGAGGGTTGTTCGGTGGTCGCCGCCGGAGTAATGTACGAGTCCTCTCAGTTCTTCGTTTCATCCGGTTCCGAGCTTGTCGAGCAGGCTTTCGCGCATTTTCACAACGAGGATTTCTGTTGGCACGCGCATGGTGCGATTTTCGAACCCGGCACTTCGATAGGCTGGAACGAGTGTGACTCTGCCCGAGACCGCGCCGTTTCGACGTCCGATTCGGCCTCGAAGCTCATCAGCGTGGAACATCTGCTGCCGACGACGTCCATATATGAAGCGCGTCTTTTCATTCAACCGATCAACTCGATTACCCGGCTATGGATAAACCAGCTTTGCCCGCAAAATTCCTGACCGTAGTCGTGAGCGCATTTGTGCTGTTCGTCTGTTTAGCGGACGCCGAGGTGTACGAGATACCGTTGGAGTGTCCCTTCTGCTCTCAGGAGTTCAACGGCCTTCAGTCGGGTGACACGGAGTACAACGCGGGTATAGACAGCGACTTCTGCCCCTATTCCCTCACAGGCTCCACCCGTTCCTTTCAGGTACAGACCTGTCCGCATTGTGGCTACAGCGCATACACCCAGCGCTTCCTCGCCGAGGCCCGCGCCGGAAGCCGATGCGCAGGACGCTGAAGCCGGAAGCTTCGAACGCATCCATGCAGGGCAGAGAACTCAAAGACCAGCAGAAGGTGCCCATCGCGCTGAAGTTCAAGCTGGTTCTCGCCGGTAATGGAACGCGACGAGAAAGCCCTTCTGGAAGAGCGTGCGCGAACCGCTCATCTCGCAGCGTGGGCCGTACGCGACAAAATAACCTTCCAGGCACTCTTAGTACAGAGTACCGTCTTCCCATTCAGGCCTTCGAGGCGTTCGAACGACGAATGAAGAAGCTGTCCCTGGACAGCCCGGATGCGGTGGCGGCTGCGCTCGAGAGCACTTCAACTCGCTGTAAGGTCTGGGCTTCCCGCCAGTCGGAAGGCCATTGACAAAGCGTATCCCTCCGCAGGGCACCGAGAACTTCGATGGTTTCCAGCGCCAGCGGCTCGAACAGGCCATGCAGGAGTTCAGGCGAGATGCCGAGGACGAGGCCTTCTTCCTCGTCAGGGCGGCGGAACTGTTCGAAAAGGCCCTTGCGCGGGAGGGCGTCAAGGAAGAGGATGCCGAAAACTTCACTTACCTGTCCGGTGAACTGTACCGAAGGGCCGGTATGGCTGAAAAGGCGGCCAACTGGCTGAAAAAAGCGCTCGAGAAGACCGAAAGAATTACGACCTGAAGAAACTGATACCTGTGCTTCTGGAGCATTGCCGAGGGCCAGTTCCGCTGCCGCAGCTACAGAGCAGTTGACGACTGACCCTGCCCGCTATGCGGCAATACAGACGCCGGTCTCCGGTAACCCATCGAACCCGACCTGTTAGGCGGTACGGATACCGACTTTGCTACTTACTCGCTCGAACCCGCTGCTTACGACACCCTCGTCGTCTCGTGCGTCCACTGCCTGTACACGCGCTTTCGTGGCTCATTCGAGGACCAGTTCCCCGGCGAACATGCCAAGGCCCTCAACAAGATTCTCGAGCCCTATCGCAAAAAGATAAGCGCAACCTCTCCCGGCGGTTTCAAAAGCTGGCAACGCTACGAGCTTGCTGCGGTGTGCGAAAAGGCATCCGGAGGAGATGCCAACAGCGTGGGCATGTTCTACCTCAACGCCGCCTGTGGCCGCAAGACGTGCGCTCGTGTCTCCCACGCTCGAAGTCGGGCATCTCAGCACCCGCACGCTCACGCCCGACCTTGCAAGGAAGCTTGCCAAACAGAAGGCCGACGGCGCCTTCGACGGCTACTACATCGCTTTCCTGCTTTGCCGGAGGGCGGGGCTCGCAGACCGCGCAAAGCATTACTTCGATAAGGCCGAGGACATGGTGGCCGGATACGAACTGCGAGAAACCCTGCTGCGAACCGCTTCGAAGCTCGTGGAGGTGGAACGGGATCTGCGCTTGCGGCCTACAGTTCTCGCGAAGAGCTTGAGGCGAAGATGCGGATCTACTCATACGTGCATGCGCACGCACTGAGGAGGCTCGGAAGGAGGAGCCATGTCTTTTTAAAGCGTGGATTTGCCGCGTGTTTGGTTGCTTGCGCGCAGATTTTTGAAAAGCTGACGACGTTTGTCGGATCTGTGCTGGATAAAACAGCATTTGCGGGCCAGATTGGTGCTGTTCTGCCACCTGGATATTTTGCAGTATTAACTATCAGAACGTTCTGCATCAGAGTTTCCAGAAGCCTTTGCGGTTAATACCAATCTGGGCCCTTGGCGTTGAGCGGTTACGTCCATTGAACAGGCCGGCACGTCACTTCATCTTACCGTTGAACTGCACTCAGGTGAATAACACATGGGTGATCCCCTTCGTCGCCTTCCTTGGCAGCAATCGGCTGGCCGTTGCAATACCAGTGGTCGACCTCATGCAGCGAAGGGTGCAAGGTGGTTGACTTCGGCATGTTGCTTCCTGAAGGTCGATGTTCCATGCGCCATAAGATCCGCGAGATGATCCTCGCGAACCACGACGCCGTTCATCCGCTCATCGGTGCGCCATGGCCAGGCCCGTCCTGCGCGGCCAGGCCTTTCAGGGCAACGAGGACGCCCCGTGACGACGGTATTCATCAAACACCTGTCGAATGACAGCCCAGGTCGGAGGAGTGAGCAGTTTCCGACCAGCAGCGCCGTCGAGGCCGAGGTGGAAGGCGATGGAGCTGACGAGGAGCCAGCCTGCCTGCCATTCTTCTTGAACTTCTCGCAAAAGTGGATGATGACCGTTGGCCTTGCCCCGCGCCCACGACGGCCATTAGCTATGGGCGAGGCGATGCAGGCTGTAGCCCTTTTTGGTTGGAGGTGAAGGAAACTCATCGTGATTTGACTTCAGCCTAAAATTTACATCTGTCGGACTTCCAGTCGAGTTACCTTCGAGAGGTTCAACTCTATTGCAGACGACAAGGAGTTCGGCGAGAACGTTGCGGTGATGGCTGTTCACCTTTCTTCGTGGGACCTGCATCGCGCCAGATGCGCGGCAATAGACTTCCGCTCGGCCGTCAGGTGAGCAGACCAGGTCTGCGGGGAGGTAGTCACCTTGGCGAGAAATTCAGCATTAGATTGCTCATGATTTGACGGCGCTCAAGGTGCTGATGTACTCGCTCCAGAGCGAGGTACGACGGCCTCGTTCGAGACCCATGCGACCTTCTTGATGGGTTCATAAGGTCGCCGTGTCGCCGGAAGGCGACATCCCCGCAGCCTCAACCTTGTCCTCGCCGAGCTCGAAGCGCCGCCGGAAACGGCGAGCCTGTCTTCGGCGTCCTTCAGCAGGCCGTCAGCCGCGCTGCGCCCTCGAGCCGCGCTGGAGAGCGGACGACTCATGGGCATCACCAACAAGAGCGGTCAACGCCGCGTCTACTCGAGGAGTCCAGGGCAGGCGCCAGGCCGGTTTCGAGGTTTCCTTGGCTTGCCAGCGGCCGCGACGTGCTCGTTGCATGGTGGCCTTGGCGGGCCGTCCTGGTCGCCGGGCCGACGGAGACCGGAAGCTACAAGATCATCATTCGTTCCGTTGAACCCCGTTCTTCCGCTATGGCGAGTACATTTGCAAGGTGAGAACAGAAGCGTTTCGTCAATTTCGCCTCGGCTTCTGCAGCATCCTGTCTGGGCAGGCATTTAGGAGAAGGGATTGCGCAACTGCTTCGTCTTAGCCTTTTCCGTGTTCTGCATCTTGAAACCAATTTGCGGTCGCTGAAGAGGACCTTTGAGTTGAACTGGCTGAGAGTCGCATCCGTTATGGAGCGGGTGGCGATTGTAAATATTGCTTTTGCCACACCGAGCGCCCTCGCTTCCCCTTTGTCCTGTCTTTCTGCTGTTATGTCACCGCACGACGCATTATGCGCCGGTACGCCGTCCGGCTTGCGAACTCCGTCCAGGTCGGCAGCCAGTTATTCCTTTGCCGTTCAACCGGCCAACGGTTTAGTTATTACTTCCGGAGAGATCCAACTGCAAGCCGTTCTGCGTGAGGTCGTTACTTTGATGCGTGGCAGCCCCCGCTTGGGCGGAGCCTGGGAACCCGCGGTTTACGACTTGCTTCTTGCCTTTTGAAGGGCCAGTGATAGGCCGTGAAGATTCTGGCTGATGAGTCCAGCTGCCCGCCGCATCCGACATCACTACGTCGGCGACACCGGCCTACGGCGGTTCACGACCCCGGAGAGTCGGCAACAGGCTACAGTGAGAACTGAGCCAAGACCTTGGCAAAAAAAAAAAAAAAAAAAAAAA
>JAXHMW010000002.1:0-37929 GCA_034521065.1 Planctomycetota bacterium
GCTTAGGTCGCTTCCTTCGGTTTGGTCTTCTTAGTTGTACCTTGACGTAGGCGCTACCAACTTCAAGCAATGTCGGTCGTGTTATCCAGGAAGACCAGTACATGCCCGCATGGCCGCAGCAGGGGCGCATGATCGCGACTTTCGACTACGATAACAAGGGCCGCATAACGGATGTCTCCGACTTCCAGAACGAACTCTCTGCCTTCTCGTATAATGATGCGAATCTCACCAAGACAGTAACAGAAGGCCAGAGAAACCACGTTCTTGAATACGACGCCAAGGGCCAGGTCACAAAGAAGACCCTTTCAACCGGCCAGACCGAGGAATACACGTATGACAGCGCCGGGCGGCTGATTAGTATTGTCGCCCGTAACTCGGGCGGCACGCAGATAGGCTCGCAGGTGTATTCATACGACAATGCCGACCAGCTCACTAACCATAGTTGCGGGCAACTCGGGCGTTGACACTTAAAAGGCCCGCGTCGTGCGAGCCTTTTATGTGTGTGTTGTAATCAGCCGACTCGGTACTGAGTTTTACTGTCAGTCGCGGTCGAGTAGGGCTTGACAACGGATTGTACGCTTGCGCGGTTTACTTGGACTTGCCGTCCTTTTCGAGTTCGTCGAGTTGCTTCTTTGCAGCTTCGAGTTCCTCGGACATGTAACGGATGTCATCCTCAAGTCGGGCCTTTTCGTCTTCCTGAGAATAGGCTCGTGCGGGATAGGAAGCCGGCGGGGGTGGTGGTGCCGGGGCATAGCCTCTGCCATATCCTCGGCCGTAACCACGACCCATTCCGTTTCCACGTCCATAGCCTCGACCGAAACCACGTCCGCCGCCACGGCCCATACCATACGGGAGCCGCCTGCAGCGTATCCGGGTCGGTCGTTTCCGGCACAGTAACCCATTGAACGTCCGCTCATGGGGCCGTAACCATCTGGTCCGGTTCTGTCTCCTCTTGGCATAAAGTCCTCCTTTGCAAGGCAAAAGTTTGTTATCTCAAACATAGTATAGCTGATTTTTGCTCCGGAAGCAAGGGCGTTGAGTTCAAATTTCGAGCTGTAAGGGCGGCGAGACGCCATTTCGACAGTATGCGAAATGCCGAATCGTTTTGCCTTGGGCAGGCATTGCGGGGGAGGCATTCGGGCAAACAAGAAGACGGGCTCGCGCCCGCCTTCTTGTTTTGGGTTTTTCAGTTTTCTCAGGTTTCGGTTTTGTCAGTCCTTTTCGGGAAGGGGAATGAAGCCCTCTCTCATAAGGGTCTGGAACCTTCGCAAGATTTTCGGGATTATCTTCCGCGATTTTGTAGATTTCGTCGAAGGTCATGTCGAGGCGTGCGACGCCCTGTTTGACGGCCATTTCACCGACCTTTGCGGCCTCATAGGGGGAAGACCTCCCAGTCGTCCATTGTCGGGATGATGTATTCCTCGTGCAGTCCTTTTTTCTCTGCAATCTCCGCCATGGCCTTCGCTGCGGCGATGCACATCTCGTCTGTAATGGTCTTTGCGCGAACGTCGAGCGTTCCCCTGAAGATACCGGGGAATCCGAGGGAGTTGTTGACCTGGTTGGGGAAGTCGGAGCGTCCTGTGGCGATAATGCGAGCGCCTGCCTCTTGTGCCTCCCAGGGCCATATTTCGGGCTGTGGATTTGAGCATACGAAGACGATGGGATCCTTTGCCATGTCCTTGATCCACTCGGCCTTCATCGAGCCCGGCAGAGAGAGCGCGATGACCGCGTCGGCGTCCTTCATGGCTTCAGCGACGGAGCCTGTTTTGCGGTCGGCGTTCGTTGTGGTGGCAAAGTGCCACTTTCCTTGTAGTTGGCCTTGAGGTTTTCCGCATCGGCCCGGTCGGGATGCAGAATGCCCTTGCTATCGGTCATGATGATGTTCTCGGGTCGAACACCGCCTCCGATAATGACACGTGCGATGGCGATGTTTGCAGCGCCCGCACCGACGAGTGTGACCTTTACGTCCTCGAGCTTTTTACCGACTATTTTGACGGCGTTGATGAGTCCCGCGAGCGTAACTGCCGCGGTTCCCTGCTGGTCATCGTGCCAGACCGGAATGTGGCATTCTTCACGCAGCGTGTCGAGGATGCGGAAGCACTTGGGCTGAGAGATGTCTTCGAGGTTGAAACCGCCGAAGGTACTGCGGCGAGCTGCGGTCTGTATAAAGACGTCGGGGTCTTTTGTATCGAGGGCGTATGGGAAAGGCACCACGCCACCGAGGTACTTGAAAAAGATGCCCTTTCCTTCCATGACGGGCAATCCTGCTTCCGGACCAATGTCGCCGAGTCCGAGCACTCTTGGCCGTCACTGATAACGGCGACGAGGTTTGCCTTGTTAGTGTGTTCGAAGACCTTTTCAGGATCCTTGTGAATTTCCTTGCAGGGCGCCGCTACGCCGGGCGTGTACCAGATCGCGAAATCATTGAAATCGCGAATGCAGCATTTCGGCATGACACCGATCTTTCCCTTATAGAACGGGTGCAGTTTGAGTGCATCAGCAGCGGGTTTGTTGGCCTTCTGCAGCAGCTTGTCAACATCACGTTCTTTTGCCATTTTCACTCCTTGGGTTAGCCATTACAAGTTTAGTCGTCCAGGGTCGGTATCTGATCGGAAGTCATGGTCTCATAGAGGTAGAATCGGGAGTGGATGACTTTCGCGATATCGGCGTAGGAAACGGAGCCCACAACACGACCGTTGCGGTTCAACAGTGGCATATGGTGAATGTTGCTCTGCACCATTTTGTTGAAGGCGTTTGTGAGGTTGTCGGTCTGATCGAGAGCCGTGAGTCGTTTGGACATTACCTTTTTGATTTTCGTATTTTCGGGCAAGAGCCCGCGCGAGACGACCCGCTTACAGAGGTCTTTTTCGGTGAAGATGCCGAGTGGCATTTCGTTTTCGTCCACGACAATGGCATCGTCAACCTTTCGCTGAACCATCTTTTTTGCGACATGGTCAACGGTCTCATCAGGAGAGACTTTTAGTGCGGTGCGAGAGACGGACTTGAGCGAGGACCACCTTCCACCCGTGATAAGTGTACGGGTGGCGTCTATGAAGTCGACAGCATCCTTCAGGTCCATTTCGTCGCGTGTTGTGTCCTGCACATCGTAACTTGAGAGTACACCGAGCAGTGTCTTTCCGTCGTCAATAACGGGGATGTTTTTGTATCGGTGGTCAGCCATCCTCATAAGCATGCGTCCGAGCTTTTCGCCGGGGGAGCTTGTTAGCACGTCAGTGATCATAAGCTCGCCGACGGTTGTCTCGCCTGCGTGGTAGCCCTTTGCGACGGCACGAACGCAGTCGAAGAAGGTGAAGATGCCTTCGATGCGGTTCTCGTCGTCCACGACGATGACGGCCTCAATCTCCGCTTCAATGGCTTTGTTCATGGCATCTTTAATGAGTGTGTCGCGGCCGACCGTTACGATTTCGTCGGTGATGTACTGGTCAACTTTGATTCCTGCCTCAGCGACGGGTTCCTGGGCGGCCTCGAAACCGAAGTCGAGTGCCTTGAAGTTTGTCTTTTCCGTGCCGGGCGGAACCTTTCTCGCGACGACTTTCCGCATGGTCTCGCGGTTAGCGATTCCTGTGATGCCGGCAATGAAGCCTACCGCCACGATGTTCGCGGTGACGGCGAATCCGACCTTCTGGCGTGCGATAGAGGAGAAGGGGAAGGGAAAGACATTGGGCGCGTCGTCGTAGTTGACGAGAGAGGAATCGACGATGACGATTCCCCATTCCTTGACATCGTCTTTGAACTTGTCATACGCCTGCTGCGACATGGCGAGAAGCATATCCGCCCTGTTAACTTTGGGGGCATCAACTTCTTCTTCAGAGATGACGAGTTCCGCACGGCAGGCTCCGCCACGGGCCTCGGGCCCGTAGCTCTGAGTCATGCAGGTATTGAGGCCCGCATAGAAGGCGCAAGCCTCTCCGATTATCATTCCGGCAGTTATTATGCCCTGGCCTCCGGTACCGGAGAGCCTTATCTCGTATCTTTCGTCGGGTCGGTTGGTGAACTTCATATGTTCCTCCGTAACCTGATACTTCGGTCAGTAGCGAGACCGCATCAAAGGTCCAGCGTGCCGAGATGCAGGCTGAACGGCTTGTTCTCGAAAGAAGCCTTGGATAAGTATTCCTTGATGAACTCCGGCTTTTCGGTGGATTTGTGCAGGACGCCGACCTCCCACTTGTCCACCTCTTCGCCTTTTTCGCGTAGCTTGTTGGCGGCCGCGGTGGAGATGGTGTGCTCCTGCAGGTCCTTCATCATTTTGGGGGCGCTGCCGGTCTTGTTGTAGAAGCTGTAAACCGACGGACAGAAGCTCATGACCTCGATCAGCGAGAAGCCCTCGTGCGCGATTCCGTCGGCGATGAACTTCTCGAGAAGCCGCGCGTTGCTCGGAAGGCCGCGGGCCACGTAGGTGGCGCCTGCGCCGATTGCGAGCTTGCAGATATCAAACATGGGCTCGTAGTTTCCCCAGGGGGCAGTAGCGGCGTACGCCTGCTTTGGAGTGGTGGGGGAATACTGCCCGCCCGTCATGCCGTACACGTGATTGTTGTACAGGACGACGGTAAGGTCTATGTTGCGTCTTGCGGCGTGAATGAGATGGTTCCCGCCGATAGCGGAGCCGTCCCCGTCGCCGGTAATGACGAGCACCTTGAATTTGGGGTTTGAGCACTTGACGCCGGTAGCGAAGGGGATGGCGCGTCCGTGCGTGGTATGCAGAGATGCGAAGTCGAAATAGACCGGCATTCTTGCAGTACAGCCGATGCCGGAGACGAGCACAACCTCGTTTCTGTCCAGTCCGAGGCTGTCGATGGAGCGAATCACGCATGCAGAGGTGATGCCGTTTGAACAGCCCGGGCACCAGATATGGGGAAACTTCTTATCAGGTCGCAGATATTTGTGAACCGGGTTGGCGATAGTCTTCACAGGGCCTCCTGTATTGACGCCAGTATGTCGGCATGTGATTTCGTGAGGGTGCCCATGGTCAGAGCTCCTCAATAATCTGTTCGGGCGTGAGGAGCTTTCCGTCCACCCTGTTAATCAATTGCAGTTTTGTGTCATGGGGGACATGACGCTCGATTTCGTGAATATACTGGCCCATGTTATGCTCGATAACGAACACCCTTTTTGCCCGTCGCACACATCGAGCGATGTCGCGGTTCGGGGTGGGCCAGAGTGTGAGTAGCTGCAGCAGGCCGATTTTCGTGCCGGTCTTTCGCAGGGTCTTGACGACCCTTTTTGCGACTCGAGTGCCTGAGCCGTATGCGATGAGCAGCGTGCTGATGTCCTCGGTCTCGTACTCGTTGGTAAAGGTGAGTTTGGGGTCGTCCGAGGAAATTTTGCGCATGAGCCTTTCGAGCAGCTTGTTGACCTCAGCAGACTTCGAGGTTGGGAATCCTTGCTCGTCGTGCAGCAGTCCGGTTGTGTGGTAACGGTATCCGGTGCCGTATGGTGCCATAGGCGGCACGTCGCCGTAGGAGGAGTCGTACGGTTTGAACTCTTCCGGCGGCACATCGGGTTTTTTTCGCTCGACCAGGTTCTTTTGTATGTTCTTGAGGGGCGGAATTTCGATGCGTTCGCGGGTGTGTGCGAGCACTTCGTCGAGCAAGAGCACGACCGGCGTTCGGTACATCTCGGCGAGGTTGACCGCCTTTATGGTGAACTCATACACTTCTGCGACGTTTGAAGGTGCGAGCGCGATGATGGGATGGTCACCGTGTGTGCCCCACCTCGCCTGCATGACATCGCCCTGAGACAGTTCAGTTGGAAGACCTGTAGAAGGGCCTCCACGCATGACGTTGACCACTACGCACGGCACCTCGCACAGGGCTGCGTAGCCGAGGTTCTCCTGCTTGAGAGAGAATCCCGGGCCGCTTGTGGCGGTAAGCGTCTTTTTGCCTGAAATCGAAGCGCCGATGATGGCGGCCATGGAGGCGATTTCGTCTTCCATTTGAATGAAAAAGCCACCGACCTTTGGAAGCTTGAGAGCCATGACGGCGGCTATTTCGGACGAGGGAGTGATGGGGTAGCCCGCGAAGAAACGGACGCCGGCGTGAATAGCGGCAACCGCACAGGCCTCGTTTCCCATAAGAAATGCAACGGTGTTTTTCTGCTTCGGCATAATCCCTCCTACTGACCTTCGGCTTCTTTAAGTTCTTCCGGATCGCCGAATATGGCGTAGTCGGGACAGTGCATGACGCACAGTCCGCATGAGATGCAACGTTCGAGATGGACGATCTCGACAGTGCCGTCTCCGAGCCTCTCGATGACCTGTTTCGGACAGATGGAGATGCAGATGCCGCAGCGCTTGCACCATTCCTTCTTGATGACCAGGAATTTATCTTCGGCTTTTTCCTTTTCCTTCGAAGCGTTTTTCTCGGGCATTTTTCCTCCCGAAGAGGGTGCTATGGTTTTTGTTCAGCTCAGGGCCTCTGCCATGAGCGGGCCGATTTCAGTTGGAATCTGGGCGACGGATACACCGGCGTTTTCGAGGATTCGAATCTTCGCCTCCGCGGTGTCTGCTTCGCTTCCGACAATTGCTCCGGCGTGTCCCATTCTTCTTTCGGGGGGCGCGGTGCGTCCCGCAATGAAGGACACTACCGGCTTGTCGAAGCTCTTACGGATGTACTGGGCTGCCAGAGCCTCATCGTTTCCGCCGATCTCACCGATAAGTACTACGCCTTCAGTCTGCTCGTCCCGGGCGAACATTTCGAGCAGCTCCACGAAGTTGGTGCCTATGACGGGGTCTCCGCCGACTCCCACGCAGGTGCTCTGTCCAAGCCCGCTTTCGACGAGCGAGTACACGACCTCGTAAGTGAGAGTTCCGGAGCGAGAGATAACTCCGACCGAGCCCTTTTTGTGGATGTGTCCGGGCATGATGCCCATCTTGCATTCGTCAACGGTGATAATGCCGGGGCAGTTCGGGCCGATGACCCTTACGCCCTTTGCCCTGGTGTAGTCGAAAATGCGGAGCATATCCTTTACGGGAACGCCCTCGGTGATGATAGTGATGAGCGATATTCCCGCGGCGACGGATTCATACACCGCGTCCGAGACGAACGGCGCGGGTACGAAGATGACCGACGCGTCGAACTCTCCGACGGCTTCCTTAGCCCTTGCGATAGAGCGGAAGAGCGGGACACCGTGGAATTCGGAGTCCTTGATTGCAGGGTCCACTCCGGCGACCACGCGAGTACCGTAGTCAATCATTTTCTCGGTGTGAAACCTGCCTTCGAGGCCTGCGATTCCCTGAACGAGTACTCGGGTGTTTTTATCAACGAGGATAGCCATTATTCACCTGCCACGAGTTCTACGGCCTTCCTGGCGGCCTCAGGCATACTGGAATAGGAGTGGAAGCCCTCTTTTGAAAGCATTCCCCGGGCCTTTTCATCGTTTGTTCCGATGAGACGAATGACGACGGGACGGTCTATGCCGAGATCCCCCTTGGCGGCTATGATGCCTTCGGCAACAAGGTCGCAGCGGACTATACCGCCGAAGATGTTGATGAAGACGGCCTTCACCTGCTCGTCACGCAGGATTATTTCGAGAGCGTCCTTCACCTGTTGCTCCTTCGCACCGCCACCGATATCGAGGAAATTGGCGGGCTCGGCGCCGAAGTGCTTGATCATGTCCATTGTTGCCATTGCAAGCCCGGCACCGTTGACCATGCACCCGATATTTCCGTCGAGCTTGATGAAGTTAAGCTCCTTGTCGGCAGCCTCGGCCTCCGCGGCGTCTTCTTCGTTGACGTCGCGAAGTTCGGCGATGTCCTTGTTTCTGAACAGGGCGTTATCGTCGAAGTTCATCTTTGCATCGCAGGCGATGACCTTGCCGTCTGAAGTGACTACGAGAGGATTGATCTCTGCGAGGAGGAGTCCTTTGACTCGAACGCCTTGTACAAGGCGCTGAAGAACTTGTAGATTTGAGTGTCTATGGGCGCCTTGAAGCCCATTCCCCAGACGAGGTTTCGAATCTGGAAGGGCTGGAGCCCGATGGCGGGATCCACGGTCTCTTTCAGAATTTTTTCAGGGGCTTCCTTCGCGAGGGTTTCGATTTCCACACCGCCTTCAGCTGAGGCGATAAGGGTGTTGGCCTTTTTCGCCCTGTCGAAGAGAACTCCGACGTAAATCTCCTTGGCGATGTCGATACCCTCTTCGATGTAAAGGGTTTTGACCTTTCGTCCCTTGATGTCGAGTCCGATGATGTCGGAAGCGGCCTTGTAAGCCTCGTCCGGCGAGTGAGCAAGTTTCACTCCGCCGGCCTTGCCCCGTCCACCCGCGTGGACCTGGGCCTTGACAACGACCGTTTTCCCGAACTCGGCGGCGATTTCACGAGCCTCATCGGGCGAAGTGGCGACTTTGCCTCGTGGGATCGTGACTCCGAACTGTTTTAAGAGCTGTTTTGCCTGGTATTCGTGTATCTTCATACCAAATTCACCATAGGCGAGGGCTATCTAAACGGGTCATATTATTCGGTGGTATTTTATTTGCAACGCAGAGTGTTGTTCTTAGGATAGGTGAACACGAAAGAAGGGAGTAGAAGATGAGAGCTTTAGTTACAGGCGGCGCGGGGTTCATAGGGTCGCACCTTTGCGAGAGGCTTCTCGGCGATGGCCACGAAGTGCTCTGTGTTGATAATTTTTTCACTGGTAGGAAGGATAACATCTTAGAGCTTCTTGACAACCGATATTTCGAATTGATTCGTCATGATGTGACCCATCCATTTTTTTTCGAAGTGGACGCCGTTTTCAACCTTGCGTGCCCGGCGAGCCCTATTCATTATCAGCACAATGCGATAAAGACGATCAAGACGAACGTAATGGGGACGCTGAACGCTCTCGGGCTTGCAAAACGGACAGGTGCGCGAATTCTTCAGGCTTCGACCAGCGAAGTTTACGGCGACCCGGAATCGCATCCGCAGAAGGAAGAGTACTGGGGGCACGTAAACCCGATCGGAGTCCGGTCGTGTTACGACGAGGGCAAGCGCGTCGCAGAAACGCTGATGATGGACTACCACCGGCAGAACGGCGTTGACATTCGCATCGCCCGAATCTTCAATACCTACGGCCCTCGAATGCTGCCAAACGACGGACGGGTGGTGAGCAACTTCATCATGCAGGCTCTGAAGGGCGACGACATTACCATCTACGGTGACGGCAAGCAGACGCGTTCTTTCTGCTATGTGGACGATACGGTGGACGGGCTAATGAAGTTGATGTTCGTGGACGACGTATTGGCACCGGTGAATATCGGCAATCCCCACGAACTGACAATCAAGCAACTCGCGCAAAAGGTAATCGAGCTTTGCGAAAGCGGCTCGAAGCTCGAGTTCACGGACCTTCCCGCCGATGACCCGCGCCGCAGACGTCCCGACATAAGCAGGGCGAAGGACCTTCTCGGCTGGGAGCCGCAGGTCGAATTCGATGACGGTCTGAAAAAGGTCGTGGAGTGGTTCAGGGACATGATTTGAGCGGCTGTTCAACGGGCGACATTCGCGTCCAGCCATTCGAGCACGGTATTCAGCATTTTCTCGCTGACGGGGCGGTGCGGGTTGCGGTACTGTCCCAGCCCGAGAGGCGGTTCGGCCACACCCATCATGTGGTCGAGGTCTTCAAGCACCTTCACTGTTATCCTGCCGTCATCATTCTCAGAAGCTAATTTGCGCAGTACGAGAGCCTCCGCGGGCGGAACCTGCAGGTCGTGTTCAAAAAAGAGCGCGAGCAGAGGCCCATCGAATTCGCGAATGGCTTGCGAGGGTTCGTATGCGAAGTGGCTTCTCAGCCAGTCTGGGTCAAGCGAGCCGGTCGTCATTGACGGCAAGACGCGGTCCACGCCGCTCTTGACTATTCCAAGCACTATTCCCTGCTGAAGCTGGAACTTGGTTATCTCGTTGGGCGTGGCTCCCGCAGCCTCCATTATCAGTACAAGCTGTTCCTTCAGCACTTGTTCGAGGTTGCTCACGTTGCCGGCGAGCATGATGACACCGTCAATGCCGGGAAACTTGTTCGCGACCGCAGGAGCTATTGCTCCCCCTTCGCTGTGTCCCGCGATGACTATCGGCCTGTTATGAAGCCTTTCGTGCCTGTGGAGGCACTTCGCCGCCTCGGCGGCATCGGAACTGAGAAGCTCGAAGGTCGCCATTTCGTATTTGTCGGGCTGGCTTTCGCCCACTCCGCGCTTGTCGTAGCGGAGGCTCGCGTATCCGTGGCGGGCGAGAAAGTGTGCGATGCGCCGATAGGGCGAGGATGACATAGGACCGGCGTTGCCGTCCCTGTCAACCGGGCCGGAGCCAGCGATTATGACTATTCCGCCCCTTACCTCGCCTTTTGCCGGAAGCGCAATTGTTCCGACGAGCCTCTTGTGGTCGGCAGTACGAAAGACGGTTTCCTCTTCGGAGAC
Organism: Planctomycetota bacterium; assembly: GCA_034521065.1. GTDB lineage: Bacteria > Planctomycetota > B143-G9 > B143-G9 > B143-G9 > JAXHMW01. Next base: position 10,401 of record JAXHMW010000002.1, read on the forward strand.
GTTTCGAGGTACTTCCGGTTCAGGCGGCATCAGTTCCACTTCATATCCATCAGCGACGGCAGTGAGCGAACCGGCGAGTCCGTCCATCGCGACAATCCTGTGCCTTCCGTCGGCTGAAGGTGCGAAGACGATGTTGTGCGCGATCATCGCGGTGTAGAAGAAACAGCGTTCGCCTTTCAGGGTTTTATCGTTCGGAGCCGATATCTTCACTTCGTCCACGAAATGCGCGTTGCAGCGCACAGGCCGCCCGTCGTTGATGTTAAGTGCGGTAAAGGGCTCGCCGAAGAGAGAGTAAAGGCGTTCGGTCAGCAGCAGCGATGCACCGACGGAATTGTCGAAGACGGATATCTCGTCCACGAGGGCGACCGCGAAGCCGGGGGATTCACCATCGCATGCGAATTCCTCCGGACTGTAGCCTTTATCCTCTTCGGAAAGTCCTTTTCGGAGAGTGTATTTGACGACGGGTTTTGCAGGGCAGTGGGCCCATGCATTTCGCTTCATGCCGTTTATGATTTTGTCCGAACGAACATGCGACGGCCGAAGGGTGAGCTTGTGTTCTAAACGGAATCCCTCGGCCTCGCCGACGATATGCTCGAAGATTTCGTTGTCCTCGGTCCGGGCAAGTCTGATTTGGCCGATTTCCTCGCCGGACGGCGCAATAAGGGAGTAGGACTGTATGGGTTCGGAGACCGTGTTTTCTGTGCAGCCTGCTGACAGGAGAGCGAGAAGGAGCAGCACGAGTGCATAAGGCGTAAGGCGCACTATGTCACATCTCCTTTCTTGCGGTTACGAAACAGGCAAGCGCGATGAGTGCGAAGGTGCAAACTCCGGCACTGATAAGTGTTGCGTAAGGCATGGTCGCCTTTTGGCCCTGGATAAGCTGAAGTGCGAGCGCCGACAGTCCTCCCGGTGTGTATGCGGCGGCGGCGGGGAACATGTTGACCACGCTGAACAGCGCGTACACTCCGAAAGCGACGGCCGCCGTGGCGGCAGCGGAGGAAAGCAGGGAGCTGAGGAACAGTGTAAGCGCGTGGTAGAAGATCAGATAAAGTGCGAACAGCCCTGTCATTGCCGCGAAGCCGATTAGCCAGACGGAGCCGAACAGTGTTATCGTGTAGAAATAGCAGCACGCTGCGGCGATGACGGTGCAAAAGACGTAGATAAGAGAGGGGGCTGCGAACTTGCCGAGCACGTAAGCCGCTCTCGAAACAGGTTTCGTAAGCACCATCTTAGCTACATCTCGGCGAACTTCGGAGCTTACCGTGCCCATCGAGACGAGTATGACAAGGATGGGCAGCAACACGAAGTTCTTGTGGAACTGGATGAGCGCGTCGGTGGTATCAGGCTCTTCGGTCATGAGAATTTCCATGCCCGGAGTGGATGAGCCGAACTGCGCCACGAGCATCGGAGTGAGTTCGGCCAGCAGCGGCGAACCCAGCCCGATCAAGATAAACAAAACAATCGCTACGAGCAGCTTGTGCGTCGCGGCGAACTCCGAGACCTCCTTAAAGAACATCAGCGTAAAGCCCCTCATGCCCCGGTCTCCTTTGTTAGTGAGAGGAACACGTCCTCGAGGGAAGCTGTCTTCTGTGATACGGAAAAGACGTTTTGCTGAAGCTCGGCGAGAGCCGCGAGCAGGTCGGCCGACGAGGCATTTTTGTCCAACACGATGCTCGAGCTCGGGCCTTTCTTCGGCGGTACGCAGTTCAGAGACGAAGGGCAGCGAGGAAAGATGGCTCGCGGCGGGGGTGAGTTCGTCGGCTGAAGAGAATCGGACGGCCCAGGAATGGTCGGAGTATCTCTCGCGCAGGGCGGCTACGTCCTCGACGGTGACCAACTCGCCCTTGTGGATGACCGCTACGCGGGAGCAGACGCGCTCGACATCGGAGAGAATGTGAGTTGACATGAACACGGTCGCACGCGAGCCAAGCTCCTGAAGAAGCTTCAGCACGTCCGAGCGTCCCGCTGGGTCGAGTGATGAAGCGGGTTCGTCAAGAACAAGAAGGTCTGGATCGTTGACAAGAGCACTTGCAAGCGCGAGCCTCTGTTTCATGCCGGTTGAGAATCCGCGGATTTTTCGGCTTTTCGCTTCGCTCAGTCCTGTGAGGGAGAGGAGCATTTCGGCTTTTTTTGCGGCGTTCGAGCGGCTCAAGCCGAAAGCCCTTGCGCAGAAGGAGACATAGGAGAACGCGCTCATCCATTCGTAGAAACCGTGTTCCTGCGGCAGGTAGCCTACCTTGTGTGCCATGAGATTGGAAGCGAAGGAGACGGGCTTTCCGAGCAGATGAACAGAGCCGCTGTCGAGTCGCATGAGTCCCATCACGGCGCGGATAGTAGTGGTCTTTCCTGCGCCGTTCATGCCGAGAAAACCGAATACACCTCCCGAAGGGACGTCGAAGGAGACTTCCTTCAACGCCTGCACGTCGTCGAAGGCTCGCGAAATGCCCTGAATGCGGAGAGCCTGTTCAGCCATCGTGCGCGTTCCTGTCGGTTCCGAAGATGAAGTACGCGAGCCAGCCGAAGAGCGAAACGAGAAGGATGAGGAATATCCACATGATGCGGTTGCCCCGGAGGTTTTCGTTCTTCAGCATGTGGACGAGAGCGAAAATGCGAATGCCCAGCTCGATGAGCAAGATGGGGATTACGAGCATAAGGGATTCCGGAGAACTTAACATTATTCTCCACAGTTACCTCCTGTCGGAGAACCGCCTTCTTCTCTGCGCCTCGGTAGAACCGTGAGAGCCTATATCCAACAGTACCGCAATAATGAACAAAACCAGCCAGATTCCGTTTACGCCTCCGGCGTTTACCATTGCGCCCAAGTATGTGAGGGTGGTCCACGGCATGAAGAAGAAGCCGAGAAGTGGCCAGAACCAGCCTTGGAATGCCATGTCGGGATAGGGTGATGCCAGCCAGAGTACGACCAATGCGACCCGGTGCCAAGCACGAATATGAGAACGGGGATGACAGCAGCCCATAAAACTCCCTGAAAAGCAGTTTCCTGGAACCGGGAATAAAGACTCAAAAGAACAACAGAAACTGCGAATACAGTATACTCGATTGTACTGTGAAGTATTTCGTACGATGCTGGACATTGTTCCGAAACGTCACTATTCTATATTCTGTGTCAGAGCCGGAGTTTTGTGGAAGCACCTGAGCCTCAATCCGGGTCTTTTCACAGCGAAACACGCTTAATAGCTCGCATTAGAGGGTTTGATGAGCCGAGAGCACCGAGAAGCCAACTCCCCTAATCTCTTCGACATGAGTACAGGCGACGGTATTCAGCTTTCAGAACTGACTATAAATGACCTTCCCGCCCCGGTGCTCGTTCTCGAAAGCGACAAGAGCATATCCGATTGCAACAGTGCGGCCGAGGAGTTTTTAGGCTGCACCGCATCCCATCTTCGAGGCGTGTCCCTGTTCGAGTTCGTATCCGAAAAGGACAGAGAGGAACTGAAAGAGCAAATAGAGGACAGCTCTTCGAAGGGCAGAGGTTCGGGAGTTTACGCGACATTCGAGATTGGCGGGCAACAGCGCAATACAGTCGTACACACGCGGAGGGTCTCGCACGGTGGCAGAGAGATGCACCTTGTCTTTTTGTCCGCATGTCCTGTTCAGGACGGCGAGTTCGTTCGCGAGGCGACCCGGAGCCGGCCGAGGGAAGTAATTGACGTTTCGCGGCGTGTGATTTCGACATCAAAGGTGACCGAAGCGATGCGCTCTGTGCTTGACGAATGCATTGAGTTGATGGAAGTTGACGGAGGTTTTTTGGCCTTCTACGACGACCGGACGGACTCGATGCAGGTCAAGGCGGTAAAGCTTGGAGAATATGAGGATGCGAGCGCGATGCCGGACTTGGGAGCAGGCGGACTAAGAGACCGCATGAAACAGGTTCGCGGGCCTGTAATCGAGAACGACTTTCCGCGTTCAACTCTGAAAGAAGCATTGCCCACACCTCATCCCGATATCGAGCAGGTGCTTGCGGCGCCGATGCTCGCTGACGAGCGCATCACGGGCTTCATACTACTGTGCAACAAGGTTGGCGGATTCACGGGCGAGGACTCGAAGCTGGCTCACGCGTTCGCGCAACTCGCACAGCTCACGCGCAGCCGGCTGGAGGAGCTAATTGAGCTTGAGCGTAGCGAGAGCAAGTACCGGCGCATCTTCGACAACTCCCGTGCGGGCATCTACCGCACACGTTTTTCGGACGGCAAGGTGCTTATGTGCAACCGGCGTTGTGCCGAAATGTTCGGCTACGAGAGCGAGGAGGCGGCAAAGAAGAATTTGAGCAACGGGGTAAGATACGTCCGGCCGGAAATACGGGAGGAGTTCACGAAGCAGCTCGAAAGATACGGACACTGCCACCAGATGGTGGCGGAGTTCGACCGGGGCGACGGCGGCACTACATGGCTGAGTTATTCGGGTCGCTACGTCCGCGAAGATGGCTACATCGAAGGTGTTGCGATAGATATAACTGAACTTATCAACGCCGAACAGGCGCTTAAGTGGGAACTTCGGGTAAACGAAACGCTTGCCGAACTGGCCTCCCAGTTCATGTCCAACGATGTGGAGACGGAGGACCTGTCCCGGATGGTGCTCGACCGTGCCAAGGAACTGGTGGGCGGATTCGGCGCGGTGCTTTTCGAGCGCACGAGCCCGAAGGAAGGTTTTGATAGCAAATACATTTCCGAGACCAGGCCTTACAGAAATGTATGCGAAAGGTTCAGCGAGGATTGCTGGCGGGGAGTGCTGGAGAAGGTAGGCGAAGGCTACACGAACGATTTGCGCGTGATTTGCGAGGAAACTTCGGGGGCAGGCTCGCTTGAGCTTAAGCGAGCGGTTTGTGCCTGCGTCAACGTTTCCGACCTGTGCCGAACGAGGATAGTCCTTGTAAATTCCCCTTCGCCCTACAGCGATGGTTCTCTGAGCGGCTTGAGGCGTCTCGCGGAGCTATACGCGATTGCGCTGGTACGCAAGGAGACGGAAGAACGAAATGTCGAACTGGAGAAGCAACTCGAGCACACCCGCAAAATAGAGGCTGTTGGACAGCTTTCGGGAGGGATAGCGCACGATTTCAACAACCTCCTGTCTCCTATCATCGGCTACACGGACATGATGCTCGCCACGCGGTCGTCAGTTGACCCGGATTATTCGAAACTGCAGCGGATACTCGAATCCTCGAATCGCGCGAAGGAACTGACCCAGCAGTTGCTGGCGTTCAGCCGCAAAAAACTGTTGAAGGTCTCCGTGCTGGACTTGAACAAGGTTCTGCGAGGGTTTTACGAGATGCTCCGTCGCCTCATTCGGGAGGATATAAGCATCTACTACGACCTTGCTGATGACCTTGGTCGAATCAAAGCGGACGAGACACAGTTGCACCAGATGGTGATGAATCTCGCCCTCAACGCACGTGACGCCATGCCGGACGGCGGCGACCTGACCATTAAGACCGCCAACGTGACGCTCGACGGAGCAGCCGCGCAGGCCTGCCCCGGTGTAAGCCCGGGCGAATACGTGGTGTTGTCTGTAGAGGACACCGGAACAGGCATGAGCAAGGAAGTTCTGAACAAGGCTTTCGAGCCGTTCTTCACCACAAAGGAGGTCGGCAAAGGCACCGGCCTGGGGCTCGCCACCGTTTACGGGCTGGTGAAGGAACTCGACGGAGCGGTGGTTCCGTACAGCGAAGTGGGCGAGGGCACGACATTCAAGATATTTTTTCCACGGACACAGGAGTTTGCCGAGGACAGCGAGGAGGGAGAAGAGGACCTTCTGAGGAGCCTTGGGACTGAGAAGGTTATGGTGGTGGAGGACGAACCCACGGTTCGGGAGCTTGTGAGTGAAGTTCTCCGTGACTGCGGCTACGAAGTGCTGGAGTTCGCTTCACCTGTGACGGCGCTGAAAACGTACCGGGAGTTGAGCGGCGGGATAGACCTCCTGATCACGGATATAGTAATGCCTCATATGAAGGGCACGGAGCTTTACCGCGAGCTTCGCGCCATGCAGGAAGGTCTGAAGGTTCTGTTCATATCCGGTTACACGGACAACGTTTTGAAGAGAGAGGACCTCGAGGCCGACAAGGGCGGTTTTCTTTCCAAACCGTTCAGCATACAGTCGCTTGTGAGCAAGGTGCGCGAGGTTCTCGAGGTTTAGTTTTGGCCTTTGCGTCTCGGTTTGCGGGATTAGTATGCATCAGCATCGAGTACAAAAGCACTATAGCATTGCCGAAGTTTGCGAAAACCTTGACTTTGCGACCCTCTCAGCTATGATATAGTCTGGAATTGTGGCCGTAAAATACGGTGAGGTGATACATGTTCAGGAAGATTCTTATTGCAGCGTTTGCGTTTACAGTAGCCCTTTGCTTCGCGTTCCCCGCGTTCGGAGCGAGTCAGTGGGACATTGATGAGGACTGGGATTCCGGTTACTACAGCGGATACAACCTGTCACGCTATGAGCCATCTACATCGGGTTGGTACGGATACACGAGCATGTCGTCGTCTTCCAGCTATCAACCTGAAGTGACGAACTACCGCTACAGTTCTTACAGTAACTCACTACATGTTGGGCCAGAGTACCATAATTACTCATCCTCCAACACTACCAATTGGGTGATCTACAAGTTCCCGTCCACAACACCGTCGGATGGCGAAATCACTTTCAATTATTATGCCGATGAGGGTTCGCTCGAGTTGCAGTACAGCACAAACGGCTACTCCTGGACCGACATCAAGGAATACAATACGTACTACGGTTGGGACACATATGGTTGGGAAGCTGGCAAAGAGACCGTTCCTTCGGGCACGCGCTACATTCGCTGGTATTCGTCCAGCTCGTACACCTACTACCAGCGCGGAGTGTGGATAGACGATGTGGAATTCAAGGTTTTAGAGGTGGATGTCTCGATTTCCGGCTATAACGAGGACGGTTACAATTTCGGCACCCTGAATCTTACGGCGCAAGCCACCTCCATCTACAGCAATGAAGTCGAACGCGTGGAGTGGAGATACAAGAAGTCAACCGAAAGTTCCTGGACGAGCTTGCCTTCGGATTCCGACCCCTCCGACGGCTTCACAACAACATTAGACCTTTCCGGCATCAATGACTACGCCTTCACAGTGGCCGCCCGAGGCTATGACAGTGCGAACGGGGGAGTCCTGAGTGACTGGATTGAAGTTCAGTTCGCCGTTGTTGATTACAACATATCTTTGACACCTCCATCTTCTGACGGAGGCGTACAGACTCTGAACCTCTCAATTAATACCTCGCCTCTTACACTCGTACACCCGAAAAACAACTGGGAGCTGGCAGGACAACCGTACTATTCGAGCAGCACATATGAAAATGTGAACTATGCGAACCCGACACCTATGAGCGGAACTGTAACCAAATTCGAGACGCAGATAGCAGCGTATATCTACGGCGGCACATTCAAAATGGTGCTTTACAAGCAGTCCGGGAGCGGAGTGAACGGAATTACCGTCGCCGCACAGACGGGTTATTATTCCTATACGACCGGCACGCAGACGTACACCCTCTCCGGCTCTCAGTGGACGAATCTGCCCAAGGGCCTTTACATTGGAGTTACCGGCCCGAGAAGCCCGTTCTGGAATTACAATTCCGGCTACCTTTACGAGGGCAACCCGCAGAACACTTACTACAGCTCTACTTATAGCTCTTACTGGTACAGTAACGATCGGGTCAGCGTCCCGCTGCGCGTTTACATTACCGGAGATCCTGAGATTCCCGACAACATAGCCGTAAGCGTAAGAGACGGAGAGACAGGCAATGTCTATCCCATCGCCTCAGAGAATTTCTCGGAGATCTCCAGCGGCGTGTACGATTTCGTCTGGGATTCGCGCCTGGTCAATTCCGACGAGGTTTATTTCGATATCAACCTGGGCTTTGACGGCGTTTTCCAGGGCGACACAATAACCAAAGGCCCCTGGCCGGTTTACAATACCGACACCTTCAGCATTGATATGGACATGTCGCCGGCCGAGACCGGGCCGTTCGACATTGACGACCCGGGCAATGCCACCATATACGTGCTGGTTGACGGAGTTGCCAAGAGCCCGCTTCCGCATACCTTCGAATCCGGCTACTATGAGATTTACACAGTGGAAGCGCCGAGAACCATCATCGATGACGACGGTGTTCTCTGGCGATTTGACTACTGGAGCGATGGTGGAGCCCGTTCGCACGTCATTCAGGTCCTGCCCGAAAACGCCAATTCCATAGTCGCATATTACGCGACCCAGTACTACTTCGACGTGGTATCATCGCGCCCGGACTATTCCGCACCCGCTGCCGGCTACTACGAGCCCGGCCTGCTAATGCAGATGCAGGTGTCCGACTACAGTTACGTTGACAGCGATGAGAGGTACCGCTATACCGGCTACACCGTTGAGAACAACCCCGGAATGAGCGGTTCAGAGAACTGGTTCAGCTTCGACATTGACAGGAGGCTCGTGGTGGAGCTTCACTGGCAGTTGGAATATTACTTCGAGACCACGAACCATCTTGACAGCGGAGCGGGAACGGCTGACGGCTGGTACGATGCCGGCACTCAGATTGACTACGGAGTTCCCCAGACGGTGGACAACGGAGCACAGGCACGGCTTCACAACCGAGGCCACGAGGCAAACGGAGTTTACCACAGTGGCACGACCTACAGTGAACCGCTGACCGAACCACTTGTTCTGAACTGGCTTTGGCATCAGCAGTATTACGTCAATGTATCTGTAAACGCTGACTCCACTCCCATGAGTGGCTGGTACGACGCGGGAATAGAACTGACGCTCAACACGATGACGCCACCTACCACAGCTGTCCAGACCTTCCTCTTCCTCGGTTGGAACGGCACCGGTCCTGATTCCGTGACGACGGGCGAAGGCGAGACCGGCCCCTACGGCCTCACGGTAAATGCGCCGATTGTGGAGTCAGGCACCTGGGAGATACGCTACTACCTCGAACTTAACGCAGTGAACGGCTCATTTGTCGAGGACAAGACCGGCTGGTACGCAGGCGGCGAAGAGGTAACGCTTAGTATAGAGCCTCCCACGAGCACCGCGGGTTCACGTTACGTGCCCGAGTGGACCGGAATAGGATCCGGTTCTTTCACCTCCGTTGCCGGGCCCGATGTGCCGACGACGGTCACGATAACGATGAACGAGCCCTTAGTTCAGCAGTCGCAGTGGCACCTTCAGCATATGCTGACCATAGAGAATCCGATGGGGTACGGCATTCCCGAACCTCCCGTGGGCGAATACTGGTTCTTCGCAGGTGACTTAGCCGAGGGTATGAGCACCTTCATAGACGGAGAATATTTGTGCAGCGGGTTCGACGGAACAGGCTCGGCCCCGTTCAGCAGTGTGAACCCTTACTTCAGTTTCGCCATGATGGAGCCATCCACCGTAAGCTGGAACTGGACGGATCGCGACGACCTCGTTGACCAGAGCTGGGGCGACCTGGAGCAACTCTTTGCGGCAAGCCCGTTGACTCACGCTTTCTGTACGGATAGCAATGGCTACCCAGTGATCGCGTACCTTGAAGGCAATTCTATAACCATCGCGCGCTATGACGGCAGCAGTTGGAACACTTTCGTACTTGAGACGATATCAGTTCTGCTCGATTGGCTCGACGTATCCTGTGACGACGACGGCAATGTTCATGTCGTGTATTACAGCCCCGAGACCACATCTCTTTACTACGTGTCGGACATGACGCTCCACGTTGCGAAGTCCGGCAAGGTAACGGAGGACTTCACGCTGCCCGGCGATTCGGGACTGAACCCTCACGTAGCGGTCAATGCATCCGGCGACGTTTTCGTGGTGTTTTACGACCTTGGCCAGAACGCGCTGAAGGCGGCTGTGTGGGAGTACGGCGGCTTAGACTGGCAGTTCGAGTTGATAGACGACGTTGACAACCCCGGCATTCACAACGCGCTCGACATCCGCGAGATAGACGGCGAACCCGCAGTCGCGTACTACAGCGTTACCGCCCGGGCACTGAACTACGCGGTCAGGAGCGGAGGGATATGGACGAGTTGGGTAGTGGACGACGAAGGCGACCAGGGCCACGAACCCGCTCTTACCCACACGCCCGACGGCACTCCGTATATCTCGTACCTTGACGTGACCGACACGAACATGTTCCACCTGAAGTTCGCCACCCGAATCGAGGGAATGTGGTACACCACGGTCGTGGACGACAGTGACGGCGTGGGTTACAACTCCGACATCCTCGTTGACGAAGAGGGCATCGTGCACATTTCCTACCACGACGGCGACAGCGTGTACTACGCCCGGTTCGACGGCACATTATGGGAAAAGGTGCAAGTTGGAGGAAGCGGCGCACACGGCAACACTCTTGTTCTGATGGACGGTAACTTCCCGCGCCTTCTGTTCCTTTCGGACGGCACACTTAGCACTGTTTCCGCCAAGGTTCCTGACACCGGAGGCGGTGGTGGCGGCGGCGATGACGATGACGGAGACACAGGTGGCGGCGGCGGAGGCTGCTTCGTTGCGACCGCGGCTTTTGGTTCGCTTGCCGCAGACCAGGTTGAGGCTTTCACCGCGATGCGCGACAGTGTGCTTTCGGGTTCCGCCACGGGCAGTTCGCTCGCTGAGCCTCCTACTACGCATCCTCACCGGTGACCGCGAAGGCACTCAGCTCAAGCGAAGCTGCGAGAGCGCTGGTTCGCAGGCTTCTCGACTGAGACTCAGCACAGTAACCACACACAAAAGGCGGGGGAACACCCCCGCCTTTTTCTTGTCCAAATAGTAAACCGCTTGACAATACGCATGAAATTCGAACGAACCCGGAGAGTTTGTGGACGATAGCAGGCACCCTGTAACCCATGATAGCGACGAATCTTTGCCGGACGGAGTAGTGCGCGATGTCGCGCGGGAATTTCGAGCGACTTATCATCTCATGTTCGAGCTGGTCGGAGCGCGGCTTCAGCACCTGAAGTTGTCGGCCTCTCAGATATCTCTTCTGGGACTTGTGGCCCGGTGTGATTCGTGCAGGTTGGGCAGGCTTGTTGAGGAATCTCGCTACTGCACGAAGCAGAACGTGAGTTCCCTGATGTCCAAGCTGGTTAAAGATGGCTATGTGCAAAGCAGGACCGACCCGAGTGATTCCCGGGCGAAGCTGTTTTCGCTTACCGGGAAGGGACAGCGGGTTCTTGCGGAATTCCAGCCGCTTCATCGCGAGGTTTTGCAAGAGATATTCAGTTGCCTTGACGAAGAACAGTTGCGCACTTTCTCCGAACTGCTTATGCGCATAAGACAACGAACCCAGGAGATGCGGAGTAAAGGGGATGATTAGAAGCATAATCAACTTTGTCTTGATCGTGGGGCTCGCAGCGGCGGGCGTATATGGCGTGAACCAGTTCAAGTCCTCGCGAATCAAGCTCAAGGAGCGCACGGACTACACGCGTGACAGCGTTATGGTAGAGCCGTACACGGTTCAAACTGTAACCGTGTCGGACAGCGGCGTTTTCAAGGGCGTTACGGAAGCGTACCGGCAGACGAGGCTCGGAGCTGAGATAGCGGGCAAAGCGACGTATGTAAAGCCGCAGGCGCGAGTCGGCGAAGAGGTGAAGAAGGGCGAAGTACTTGTGAGGCTTGACACGGAGCTTCTCGAGCTTGACCTTGAACGTCTGAAGTCGTCACTTTCGAGCGGGGAACTTTCGGTAAAGGCTGCCGAGGCCGATGTCACCCGCCTCGAACACGACCTTGAGATCGCCCGGGAGAATCTGGAAGTGGCCAAACGCCTGCACGAACGGAACGTGGAACTCTATCAGAACGGCAATATATCTGAAAGCGATATGGATCGCTCGCGTCTCGAACTTCTGGGAGGCCGCAAGGCTGTTCAGACCGGAGAGGACGCTCTCGTCAGCGCGAAAATTAGCATCGAGCGTGCACGCGAGGAACTGAAGGTACTTTCCGTCCAGATTTCACAGGTTGAGATGCGTATCGAGAAGTCACGGGTCAAGGCCCCTTTCGACGGCACCATAGCCCAAAAGAACTGTGAAGAGGGAGAGTATGTGAATCCCGCAAGCCCCCTGTTTATAATCCAGAGTCGAGAAAAGCTCTACTTCACAGCGCGGGTTCCCGCCGAGGAAATCGGCAGAATACGTAAGAACGATGTCACGGTACAACTCTATGACCTTCGGGAGCACGAGTTACACGGTCGCATAGAACATATCGGCCTTGTTTCGGATCCTCGTACTCGCACGTATGTGGTGAAGGTGGTTCTCGACAACCGTAAGCTCAGCTTGCGCCCCGGGATGTTCGGCACGGTGGAGGTACCGCTTCCGGCTCGTGAGTTTTCACCGGGGATACCGACTCGCAGCGTTCTCAACGACGGTGGCGAGAGTTATGTGTATGTCATCGAGGACAAGACCGCGGCTATCCGTTACATAGAAACCGGCGAGGTTGAAGGTGGCATGGTGGAGGTGGAGAGCGGTCTGGAGGACGGGGAGGTGATAGCGACATCGGGCTTCGACATGTTGACTCCGGGAGGTACGGTCGAGTTCGTGAGAATTGATAGGGGAACCGGGGAATGATAGTCAAGTACGGGGTTAAGAATCCCACGCTGGTCAACCTGATAATGGTGCTGATCCTCGTCTCTGGCGTAGTGGTTTACCAGCTCATGCCTCGCGACCTGATTCCGATGTTCCGGACGGACGCAATCAGCGTGGAGACGTTCTACGCCGGAGCGTCGGCGGAGGAGATAGACAAGCTTATAACGTCGAAGATCGAGGAAGCGGTGGAAAGCCTCGAAGGCGTGGATGAGACGATGGGTACATCCATGGAGGGCAGATCCCGGGTGGTTGTATCCACGAAGAGTTCTTTGAGCGACGACGAGGTATACAATCTTCTGGACGAGATTCGCACGCGAACAGACATGATTCGCAGCGAGCTTCCCGAAGACGCGGGCGACCCCGAGGCTTCAATCGTAAAGCCAAACATCCCCGTAATCAATGTGGCGGTTTACGGTGAGCTGCCGGAGCTGAAGCTGAAGGAATATGCCGAGAACCTTGAACGAGAGCTTGAGCGCATCGAAGGAGTCAACGACGTAACATTGACCGGTGCCCGGGAGCGCGAGGTATGGGTTGAGATATCGCCTGTAGCATTGGAGAAGTACGGGCTGACGATATCAACGGTACGCGCGAAGGTTGCGGCTGCGCAGGTTGACCTTGCTGCGGGAACTTTGAAGACGGACATAGGCGAGTTTCTCGTTCGAACGAAGGGAGAGAAGGAGGAGCCCTGGCGATTGTCTCAGATCGTTGTAGCCTCTGACCCTTACGGTGGTGAGGTACTGCTTTCGGATATCGCCGATATCCGCGACACCTTCACGGATGCCCTCTCCATAGGCCGCTTCAACGGCGAGCCTGCTCTGCTGCTTCTTGTTTCGAAGAACGTTGACGGCGACTCGATAGATATATCCGACGGCGTGTTCTCGACAATCAACGATTTTCGCGCCAAGATTCCCCCATCGGTTGACATCGGCACCTTCTGGGACACCTCCACAATGGTGGAGACACGTTTGCACGTGATGCTCACCCAGGGCGCTCAGGCGCTTATACTGGTTCTCGCGACACTTTGTATTTTTCTCACGCTTCGGATGGCCTTCTTCACGTCTCTCGGTATTCCGATATCATTCTTAGGCGGATTGGTGCTGCTTTTCGCTATCGGCTACACGATGAACATGATCGCGATGTTCGCGTTCATAATCGTCCTTGGCCTTGTGGTTGACGATGCGATTGTAGTAACGGAGAACTGCTTTCGGATAATGGAAAGGGGCGTTAAGCCGCGCGTGGCAGCGATAATCGGTACCCGCCAGATGATTTGGCCGGTGACAGCGGCCATAGCGACGACTGTTGCTGCGTTCATTCCCCTGATGCTGATGTCGGGAGTAATGGGTGAATTTCTGCGAGTTATACCGGTTACCGTGACTTTCGTGCTGCTGGTTTCGCTTTTCGAGTGTCTTGTAATACTGCCATCACACATTGCCGACTGGACACCCAAGGAATACGGCGAGAAACTCGCAAGGCGCAAACGAGAGCATGGAGGCGGGATATTCAGCCGGTTTATCGGAGTGTACGAGCGCGGCTTGAGGTTAGCGCTGAACTGGCGGTACGTGTTTCTTACCGCTGCAGCGGTGCTGCTTGTACTTTCGTTAGGATACGCGTTTTACAAGATTCCTACACAGTTCATGCGCGAGTTCGAATCCGACCAGTTCATAGTGTCGTTCGAGTGCCCCACGACCTACAAGCTCGAAGACACGCTCGGTGTGGCGCGTGAAGTGGAAGAGGTAATCCTGTCGCTTCCCGAACAGGAATTAAAAGGAGTATCCACCACAGTGGGCGTTTTCTCGACCGATCCGTACAGCATGCGTATAGAGTCGAACATATGCCAGTTCTTCTGCGACCTCGCGCCTCTTTCCGAGAGGCGCAGGAATGCCGCAATCTATGAGGATGTTCGCAAAGGCATGAAAGACATTCAGGGGATAGTGACGTTCAAAGTGGAGTCCCTTCGCTCCAATCCCGGCGGGGCCGCGATAACGGTTTACATAAGTGGCGACGAGTTACAGCAGTTGCGAGCCCTTGCCGCAACTGCAAAAGAGTTTTTGCGCAAGCAGTCCGGAACTCGGGACATACAGGACGATTTCACTCTCGGCAAACGGGAAGTGATAATCTCTCTCAATGACCGCGGCAAGCTTCTCGGCTTTGACAACTTTACCATCGCGACACAGTTGCGGGCCATATACTCCGGCACGGAAGCAGCGCGGATACGTCCGCCCGGAGACGACTTCCCGATATACGTCAAGTATGACCAGACACTGCGTGAACATAGAGACTCGATAGACAAGATGTGGCTGACAACTCCTTCAGGCGAGACCGTGAGGCTCGTGGACATAGCGAACATTCTGGAGGTTTCCGGGCTGCGGACGCTGAAGCGTCGCAACGGAGACCGTACGATAACTGTCTCGGCTGACGTGAACTCTTCTGAAGGCAACGCGAACATGATCATGGGCGCACTTGTTGAGACGCTGGAGGAGGAGATACTTGCGAACTACCCGGGTTACGAGGTTACGATGGGCGGCCAGACGCAGGAGTTCAACGAATCGCTCGAGTCCCTTGGTTACGCGGCCGGGCTTTCAGTGCTTCTCATACTGCTGATACTCACAGCGCTTTTCCGTTCGATAGCGAAGACGCTGATAATTCTCGCTCCGATTCCTCTTTGCATGGTCGGAGTGGTGGTGGGTCACGTAGTACAGGGGATGGACTTCGCGATACTCTCTTTCTTCGGCGTGATAGCCCTGACCGGCGTGGTTGTGAACGACTCCATACTGGTGATGGATTTCATCAACACCGCGCGCAAAGAGGGAATGAGTCCGTTTGAGGCCGCGGTTCAGGCTGGCCGAATGCGGATGAGACCTGTGATACTGACGACCATTACAACAATATGCGGTCTTTCGTCACTGGCTTTCTTTGCGAGTGGACAGACGGAATTCCTTTCCCCGATGGCCGTGTCGGTTGTATGGGGCATCGCGTTCGCCACAGTTATCACTCTGGTCGTGGTACCCGCGCTGTACATGGTGTACATTGACATCCGGCGCCTGATTCGTAAGGACGACGAGTCGGAGATGAAGGAAATAGACGCGGAAAAAGAGATACGCGAGTTCCACGAGAAGGAGGGGCTCGTTAGGGAAAAATAGTATTTTCGTGTGTTTGCGAATAGCCCCCGTGGTGTTATAATTTGCTCTATGGCTGCGCGTAAGACATTTGGAAATATCGCCATCGAGAAGGGCTACATCACTGAGGACGCGCTTGACCGCGCTTTGGTGCTTCAGGCCCGGCTTCGCAACCGTGGCAGGCACGAGAAGATCGGCATTTTGCTTCTTCGACTGGGCGAGATATCGAGCGAACAGCTTCTGGATGTGCTCGTAGCGATACGGACGCAGAAGAACGGCTCCACAAATGACAGCAAGTAAGCTTTCCGTTTCGCTGAAAGCCTCCTCCTCTCGCAAGGCACTGACTTTGCTCTCCTACGCGATACTCGCTGCAGTTCTTGCCGGCATCGCGTTCGCGGTGGTATTCAATCCCCCCGCCGAAACCGAACAACAGCAGGAATCGAGAGAACTCACCCCCGCCAAGCTCGAGGATTTTACAATTCCTCATTACTCCGAAGACGGTGAACTGGTCATGCTCATATCCGGTGCGAGCGCGGTGCTCGCGGGGGAGGGCGACATGACGGTACTCGAACCGTCCGTTCGTTATTATTCGGGTGACGGGGAGGAGCACGAGGAGATACTCTTCAAAGCTCAGAAGGGAGTTCTTCGCAGGTCTTTCGGAGAAGCCGAGCTTACGGGTAAAGTGCTTGTGGAGGGGCTTGTGAGGAGCGGGAACGTGTACAGGCGGCTGTGGCGTCTGACCGGCGACGAGCTGAAGCTGAGTCAGAAACGTGGAGAGTTCCTGCTGGGCGGGAAGGTCGCATTCGTGTCGGAGGGTCTGGAGATTTCCGGCATAAACCTTCGCGGCAAGCTTGATGTGGAGACGGCGGTGCTGGAAAGCGTGTCGTTCGAACGTAATACAGTAAGCGAGATATATCCATGAAGTACATTTTGCCATTGGCCTTTCTGCTTGCTTTGATGCCTTGCGTACCGAGTGCGAACGCCGAGGAGAATCTCGCGTTCAAGGTGCAATGCGAGGGCAAGAGCGAGTGGGACCGTGAGGCTCGCACCTTTGAGTTGAACGAGGGTGTGAAGCTGACGTACGGGGACATGGTGATGACGTGCGAGTGGCTTTTGGTTTTCATGGACGAAAGCAATCGGAGACCGCTTTCACTCAGTGCCAAAGGCTATTCGAAGAACGCGGGGCCCGAAGAAGTTGCCAAGGGGCGACTGGAATTCAAATGGGGCCGTTACGCACTGCGCTGCAGGCAGGTCGAAGCCGAACTCCCCTCGGACAGGCAACATTCCGACGAAGGTGACCGCCTCTGACGACGTATGGGCGAAGCTCGCGAGCGGTTACACCGTACACTGCGCGAAGCTCGAGATAGAACCGTCGGAGGACGGCAAAAGCGCGAAGGCCCGGCTTTCGAGCGACAAGTACCTCGAAAGGTGTCGCATAGCAGGCGAGAACTTCGTAGCCACCGAGAGCAGCGGTCTGATAATCTACGAGAATGGCAGATACCTGCACACCGGTCGTGACATTGAGCTCGTCTTCGACGTCGAGCCATCTTCGGAGCTTCTTCCCCCCGATTTGGAGAAGGAGAAGCTCGAGAAGTTGACGGTGAGCGCCGAGAGGTTCTCCTTGAACCCCTCTCTACAGCTTTTCCGGTTCGAGAACGCCGAGGTGTCTTTCGGCCCCGCGAAGATGAGCGGGCCTGTTCTCGAGGTCCGCACCAACGAGGATTTGAGTGCTCCGAAGAGCGTGGAATGCAGCGGAACGGGCCGGAGCCGGATAACCTACCAGGCAATGTCGCTTGCAAGCGATTCTCTTTCGGCATCTTTCACGGATGAAGGCAAGTTGGGCGCGTTCACGGCGATAGGTTCCTGCGAGATAATGGCGGTCAACTCCGAGGATTCCTCAATCGCCGCGAAGTGCGAGAGCGTGACCTACGAGCCCGGTCTGATAACTCTTCTGCCAAAAGAGGGAGAGCAGGTACATATGGCCAGTGAGATTGAAGGGTGGAGCGGTGTCGCCTCCAAGGTCGAGTTCATGCGAAAAGGAGACCGCTGGGATCACAGAGCCTACAACGCGACTATCACGAAGGAATAGGGGTTATTCCATGAACTGCTTGCGGGGGTCCTTGGCGAGTTCGTTTTCGGCGGAAGGTTCGCTCCCGGAGGGGTGCTTCTGTCCGGGCTTGCGTACACGCCATCTCTGTCGGTAATAGGTAAGGAACTGCCGGTTTTCCACCCACCAGTTGCTGAAGAAATCGAATGACGCATCGTCATTTCGGCAACCGCCATTCCACTGGTCGATCAATTTGAACTTGTTTGGCAGGTCAACCTTGAGGCTGACGATTGCGAGGATGTTTGCAATGTCGTCCGGATGCGAAGCGTTGGTGACGTACTCGTCGAAGGCGTTCAGAAGCTGCGGGGACCCATTTTGAACAACTCGACAGTCATGTGATTTTTCAGAGACGTGTTGGTCTCGTTTTTCATGGTTCTGACGAGATGCGGCAAGAGGTCCTTCTCCTTCCAGGCTTTGCGGCTCAGCTTCTGGAAGGCGGTTGAACGGTTGAGTTCCGAGTCGCTTTTCAGAAACGCGATTTGCCATTCGAGCATTGTCTCGTCAGCGTGCTCTCGCCACCACTCGAGGATATGTTCACGCTTTTGGGAAGTATTGGAGCCGGGAAAGGTATGCGGGAGTGAGATTTCGACCACATTTATCAAGAACTGTATATCGCTCGCTCGCTGATAATCGTTATGCAAGGGGTTAAGTGCGGCGAAATGGTCAGAGAAGAGGTTCGCTTCAAGAATTTCGAATGAAGCGGAGTCCGGCTCTTCTTCTTCGAGTAACGAGATGATTCCGGGCATTCCCCGGGCGTCGTCAAGCATACAGAGCGCAAGCGAGGGGAGCAGGACGTATTCGGCCTCTGCTTTCAGAACCGCCGCGAGTTTGTCTCGAAAGTCGGGGGAATCAAGCTGTGGCAGCAGGCCGAGGTACCGGCAGGCGAGCTTTTCGTTTTCGGCGGGATTGGCGAGACATGCGGCAATGTCCACCATGCCCTTGGGCTGGCTGGCGTCGCTGACGAGTGCGGCATTGCTCAGCTCATGCCTCTTGATGAAGAGGTCTGACGAACTGAATATCATGAAGCCGAACAGGATGGCGCACACCATACCAATGCCGACCCAGAGAATCAGGTCGAGAGTCTTGGCACTTCCCGCGGGTTTAGTCCTATTGCGTCTTCTCGCCGAATTAGTCGTGGCAATCTCCTTGACCGGTGTCATTTTTCATGATACCTCTGCAAATTATACCGTCCTTGTTCGCAAACCGTAAAAGGCTTTGAGAGAAGTTCAAGGACGTGAAGAGGCTGTTCAAACCACAGATATGAGCACCTCGAAAAAGACAGTTTTGCTGTGAATGTCTGCGGCTTCGCCATGCTTCATCATCAAGGCATATCCTTCTCGACTGACTTTGCCTCGCCCATTTTCGCTCGAAACCGATTTTTCGAAGCACCCTATGGTCGCCATTTATTAGTCGTTTTCGGGAACCGTTTGTTCATTGCGGTGTTCAGTCCACCACTGCAAAAGAGCATCACGCCTTTCTGCGAGGTCGTCACCTTCGAATTTCTGTCCCGTGCTCACTTCCGCAATTTTGAGCAGGAATTCGAGGTCGTTATCTGCGGAGTACTCCTTATACAGGGGATTTACGTACTGGTGATAGGCAGAGAAGAGGTTTGCCCTGAGTAGTTCGTCAGAAGGTTCGTCAGGATTCAGTTCCTTTGCAAGCATAACGATGCGCTCAAGCCCACGCATGTCTCCGAGCCTGCACAGCGCAAGAGAAGGGATGAGCACATCATCATCACCTGTTCCTGCCACCTCGTAGAGCATTTCGGGGAATTGTGGTGAATGGAAGCGTTCGATAAGCGCTTCGTCACGCGCATTACTATGTACGGCGAGTGTCTTGGCTGCGCGAGCGTCTGTGCGAGCCTTTCAGGGGGATAGTAGTCCTCCTGAACAGTTTGGACGAAGTGCTCGTCGTCCATTTCATGCAATTCGGTTGACAGCATTCCGAAATTTGTCAGGAAGAAGATGATGAAGAAGATTACGACGCCGACACCTAACATGACGGCGACGTTAATCAACCAGAGCCCCGACCCCTTTCTTGATCTCCTGCCGGTTGAGAGATGAGACGGCTTGCCATTGCCCTTGAAAAGCGGTTTTTTCATGAATAATCCTCCTTTTGAATTATACACGTATGTGGTGGGAATGGAGGTAAATGAAACCGGCGCGACCAGTGGCCGCGCCGGATAATGACCCAAAAATGGCGAGAGCTGGTTATCTCACATTGGCGACAGGTTGGGAGTGAGTCGAGGAAGGTTGCTCGGCGGGGGATTTTTCGACCAGGAACCACGCCAGCTTGTCCTGAAGTTCATCTTTGGCGATAATGCCCTTGGAGCCTGCGAGGCCGGTCAGATAGCCGTTGTCCTTGTACTCATAGTAGCCTGCGCCATCGCGAATCAGAAGAATGGCATGCAGCCCGTTGTCGGTTTTCAACACGGCGATGAGTGGCAGGGCAATGCCTTCTTTTGAGAGTACGTCCCTCCATGAGGCTTCTTTGTATTCTTTCTGCAGGGCGGCCTCCACCTTCACCCATTCCATGCAGTTAGTGGGCGCTGGTCTGGAGGAACAGCCCCAGAAGGTCACAACCGCACCTAAAACAAGTGCGAGCTTTGCGAGCTTGGCGAATGCGAACGGCATGCGCGCCCTTGAGCGAGATTTTCCGTGTTTCATAATCCTTGTTATCCTTGCCGAAAGCCAGAAGTGACGAACTCACGGTCAAAGCATGCTCTTCGGCGAAGTATTAAAGCTTGCTCCATGCTTTTTCAGCCGAGTATGGCGACAATTCCCTGTTCGGGAAACCGTTCATATATTAGTTATTTTCGTTAGAGAATTCAGAAATGCGGGCTTTAATGCGGGAGAAAAGGCCATTGAGCGCAGAAAAGGCATAAGTCCTTATAGGGCAGGAAGATACGGGGGATTATCGAGCGAGCAATTTCTATTTTTTCGCGAAAAAATCGGAAGAAGTGGGTGGAAACGACTCCACGGGTATGGAGTTCAGTCCATGTTAGTCAATCTATACACGACGTGTCGCTTGTCGGAAATATATATCGAGTTCCCGAAAGGAATGGCGGGTGTGTTTGCGGCAGCGAAAAGGGAATATCGCCAGAGCCTTTTGCCGTTTGCCGCGTCGAAAGCCTCCAGATGGGCGGTTGAAGAGGGAACGTACACCACGTCCCCGGAGATGGTGGGGGGAGCGCAAGCGTTACCTGAAAGCGGGGCGGAGAAGCTCCTTGCCGTCCTGAGCGGAGCAGGCGTACAGATGGTCGCGCCTGACGTAAAAGAGGGTACCTGATTCCGAAAGCGCGAGATGGTTGATTTCAACTATGCCGAGAGTTTTTTTCCACACCGCTTCGCCTACCGCGGAAAGACAGACGAGTTCGTCCCTTGTCAGGCAGAAAACCCTGTTGTGCGAACAGGCAATAGTGCCGAGAGGGGGCGAGGACAGATTCGTGGACCACAATGTGGAGCCGTCCTCGATTGACAGGGCGAAAAGCCTGCCCTTGCTCGATGCACAGACAACCGCAAGAGCGGAGCGAAGGTAGGCGGGAGAGGCCGAGAAGGTGTCTTCGATGTCCATTACCTCTATCCCGATGCGAGAGTTCCATTTGCTCTTGTTGCCGAACAACTCGAGCGCGTTCGCCCGGTTTTCAGTGACGTAGATCATCAGGTCGCTGACAATAAGGGGCTCGTGCTCGGCAGAGCCAATGGTTTTGATGATTTCCGGTGTGCCTGTTCGCAAGTCGAACTGTGCGATATCGGCGACACGAGTGCTTAGCTGTCCGTTGTTCACTTCGAAAATGCGTTGAACGGCGAAGATTTTGCCGAAAGCGAACAAGGGGGCCGAAGAGACCACGCTTTCGAGAGCAGATGTCCAGATAAGCTCGCCCGTATTGCTGTCGATAGCTGTGAATTGGCAGTATTTGAAATCGAAGATTCCCGGTCGGCCGAAGGGTATTGGCGGGGAGGAGGAGAAGAATACGTTCTGGTCAGTCACGCAGAGGGGAGAATGGGCGGCAGCGGCGACTGGTAGAACCATTTCCGCACGGGTTTTGAGCGCAGAGGGGTAGCGGCGTAGTTTGCGGTCCTCGCAGCGTCCGCGCGATGCATTGAAAGCACGGCATCCTCACCTTCGACGGTGAGAATCGAGCACAAAAGCAGAAGCGAGATAAGCAGGGCGAAAGCGGAATATATTGAATTCACGTTTCCATTAGGCACCTCGAAGAATACGGTTTTACTGCAAACGGCTGCGGCTTTGTCATGCTTCGTCATCAAGCCAGTTCTTCCTTAAGTATAGCCAAGGCTATTACTTGCGTCGAAACACCTTATCTTCCTCGCCTGACTTTGCCTCGCTCGTTTTCGAACGAAACCAATTGTTCGAGGTACCCCCATTGTATCATCGAGGCGTAAAGTACAAAGCAAAACGCCGCCCGGTATGAGCGGGCGGCGTTGAGTTCAATGGTAGCCGAGGTGGGATTCGAACCCCACACCCTATGAGGATCGGTTTTTGAAACCGACGCGTCTGCCCTTCCCGCCACTCGGCCAAGTGGCAGAATTATAGTGGGCTTTTTTGGATCAGTATCGTGCCTTCTTCAGGCACCTCCGAAGGAACTGCCGGGGACTCTTCGGGCATGTTTTCCTTCATTTTTTCAGAGATCTTGTCCTTGAGCTCTTTGATCTTGTCCCGGAGCTTCTCAGCCTCGGTCTCGATTCGCTGTTTGACCTCTTCGGACTCGTCGGAGTACTCTTCCTTAAGGCGTTTGTACTCTTCACTCATGTTCTCTTCAAGGTCTTTGAGCTTCTCCATGCCGACCTCGGACTTCTCCTCGACCGACTTCTGGATGTTGCCAATCGTGTCCCTGATTGACGAGAAGAACTCATTTGTTGCCTCAGTATCACCGGGTTCCTGAGTGGCTTCGACAGAAGTGCCGGGCTCTTCAGGTGTTTGTTCCGATGTGTAGTTGAGGAAGTACACGGCAACGCCAATGCCGACGATCAGGATGAGCAGGATAATGATGACTTTCATGTTCCACCTTTCTCTTTTCTCTTCCGACTGAAAACGATGTTCTATCAACGAACGGGGAACTTCGGAGTTTCCGAGCCCCCCAATTCCTTGAGCTTGCTCAGTTGCTTTTCAAGATCCTTGATGAGCTGCATAGCGTTTTCGATCTTATCAGCGTACTGGCTGAGTTTGTCGCTCATCTCTTTGACCTTTTCCTGTGTGACGAAGTTGGAGATATTGTCCTCGGTAACGAATTTGGACAGGTCGAGGTTGTCCTTCAGCTCGGCAATGCGCTGGTCGATTGCATTTTGAAGTTCCTCTGTCATGTCCGGGGCTTCGGCAGCGGGTCCAGCACCCTCGAGCGATTCAATAACTGCCTGTTGCTGTTCCACGGTAGTCTGCAGCTCTTCGACTTTTTTCTCAAGCTCCGAACGTTTGGAGCTTTCGGATACAAAAAGTCCGATGGCGAGTGCCACCGCGACCAGTGCTATGACTACTGATACGAATGCTGACTTCATCTCTTCTCTCCCCTGTCAAGAGCACCTTGAAAAAACAGTTATGCTGCAAATGAACGCGGCTTCGCCATCAAGCGATTTCTTCCTTAAGTATAGCCTAAGCTATTACTTGCGTCGAAACACCATCTCTTCTTCGGCTGGCTTTACCTCGCCCATTTTCACTCGGAACCGATTATTCGATGCACCCTCAAGGGCACCTCGAAAAATACAGTTTCACTGCAAACGGCTACGGCTTTGTCACGCTTCGTCGGCATGCCGTTTCTTCCTTAAGTATAGCCAAGGCTATTACTTGCGTCGAAACACCATGTCCTTCTCGCCTGACTTTGCCTCGCTCGTTTTCGTGCGAAACCAATTGTTCGAGGCACCCTCAAGGTTACGATTTCGTTAGCATTATAACAGAAAACTAAAAAAAGGAAAGGGAAGAGTCTTTCCGTCGGTGAGAAGCAGGGCTTTACGAGTTTAGATTTTATTGCAGGTATTGAGGTATGTCGGGTTCGGGGAAGGCCTCAAAGTTGCAGCGCATCAGAACGTCCGATGCATACATGAGGCTCGGAGTGTGAGAGAGGGTGTCGAGGACATTCCAGTATCCGCCGAAGGAGATGAACTCGATCTGACGTGCGAATACGGGAGCGATTCCATTGTCGCCACCGGCGTAGAGGGGATAGGGCAAGGAGGGATAGCGATAGTTTATGTCGGCAAGTCCGAGTTCATGAGCGGGGAACTCCCAAGGAGCCCAAGCGGATCTTACGAGACCGCTGAGCATATAAGTTCCCTCGATGAATCCCCTGATAAGGTTCTGCGAGAGTTCAGCGTCAATGAGCTGCTGGTCGAAGCGGTTCGCGGCCAAAAGCCCCTCGAGCACGACAGCGGACTGTTTCAGTGAATAGCGGGAGCGTGAAGCGAAGGTGCCGTAGTAGGGGTCGTACTCGTCAGCGAGCAGTATGAAGGCCTTTCTGAACTCGGAGCGGTACTCTCCGGTTGCGCCGAAGCGCAGTGCGTCGTAGAGGATAACGAGCAGCGAAGCCTTGTCAACGGAGTCTGCGAGGGTAGCGTTCAAAGCGTTGTCAGCGGCCTGCATGACGTATCCGCGTGCCAGGGCGGCCCTCTGGTTATCGGTAATGGCGAGGGCGTACTCGAACATGCAGCGCGAGAAGAGCCTGATCTTTTCAAGCTCCGTCGGTAAGGGATTGGAGACGAGGAACTGGTAATCGTTTTCCATCAATCCACCGACGGTGGCGAACAGTGAAATGTCGTAATAACGGTTTGTTGTGCTTCCCGGCTGGGCCGACGTGGAGACCAGCTTTGCGACCTCCGAGAGGGCCAGGAGCATGGCGCAGCGTCCCTCGAAGGTGCGCGGCAGCGAATAGGTTCCGTCGTCGAGGTCCTCGATCTGCTGCTTGATGGCGTTGAAGAGCATAAGGCCCTTGAGCCTTTCGGCTGCTCCGTAATCGGTAACGTTCTGCTGGCCGAAGCTGTCGTCGTTATGGAAATGCCTTGCGAGCCTCGTCTCGGCGAGCAGCAGGTATCGAGGAGAGCGTTTTCGGACAGGTCGGTTCCCGCGGTGGTCCAGCGGAAGTTTGAATAGTCGTCCCTGTTGCCGTTATAGGGGACGAGGAACGAGGGGGAAGCGTATTCATAGGGGATACGCAGGAGAGAGGGGTTCAGCGGATACGAGATGCTGTCGCTGGTTGCCGGAGAAGAGGTCTGTCCCACGATGTCGCTGATGACGTTGGGCGAGAGGGAGAAGGTGTTGCCGACAGCGGATTTCAGCGCGAACTCGAGCAGCGCGATTCTTCCCGTGTAGTATGCGTTGTTGAGCGCGACGGGGAAGGTGTATTCGCTCTTTCCAAAGCGCAGCGGAGAGCTTACTCCGCCGCTGCTACTGCTGGCCAAGGATAGAACTTCGACGGCTGAAGCGAGAGAAGCTCGATAGAAAGCGAAAGAGCGCCGACCGCGTCGAAGGAGGCGTTTTCAACTTCCCAGCCTTCGGCGTTTTCCTTCTGCGCAATGCGTGAAGCGAAGGACGGCGCGGTACCGAAGCCGCCCGTGTCGCGGTTGAACGGAAGGCCGGGGAAGGTGTAGTAGAGCGGGTTCTGCGGCTGTTCGTAGTCGCTCAGCACGGAGGGAGGATACGTGGAGCGGTACATTCCACCCAGATAGAGGGAAGCGGCAATGAAGTCCGACATGATGAGTTGAGCCCAGTCGGTATCAATAAACGCGGCAGCGAGTTCCGTGGCCGCGTTGAGTGCGCCGACTATTCTTCCGACCTCGTATGCCGTCAGGTTCTGCCTGCCTTCGAACACGCCGGTCTGCGGGCGATAGTCGTTTTTGAGGCTCTGGAAAGCTTCAGTAATCCGGGAGTAACGAGTCTGGTCGAAGGTGAGTCTTCCAGCCTCGGCGAGTCCGCGAATGCGGGAAGCCTGCTCGACCGGGTCGGTGGTCTGGTAGTCTGCGAGCGCATCGGCGTAGTTCTCGATGAGCGAGGTCGCCTGAGTACGCAGCGAAGAGTCGAGCGTGTTGGTGACGTAGTAGCCGAGGTTTACGATGGCATCGCACAGGCCGTTTGCGGTGGCGGGAGCCGGGCTGTCGGTGTACTCGTCGAAGAAGAAGTCCATCCAGGCGAGAAGCTGTCCGGAGAAATTGACGTCGCGGTACCTGTTATCGGTGCCGTTGAAGGTCGGCTGTCGTAGCACCCGAATGAGAGCACCCAGCGCGGCGATCATGCGCAATTGTCCTTCGGGAGTGACCTCGTAGGAGTTGCGGTTGTTAATGAAGTGCATAGCCTGCCGTTTAGCGATTTCTACGAGCAAAAGACCGTGCAGCCGTTGAGTTGCTCCGAAGTCGTGCGTCTCGGGGTCACCGAAAACGGAGGGAGTGTGGTAGATGCGCGCGAGTTCGACTTCGGCGAGAACGAGGTTGGCCGATGTGAGAGCGTCGAGCCCAGAAGAGCTGTCCGCAAACGTCCAGGTTTCGTCGCCGAAATCGTGGAAGTCGCCGTTATCGGCGGTGTCATAGGAGGGAGTTCCGTAGCGATAAGGAATGAGCAGGTAGCCGGCGTTGGAGGGTCGCATTGCGGGGTCCGAACCTCCGGTGTGCTCGGCGAGGAAGGCGAAGTAGTCCATCTCGGCGGAGTCAATGGTGGTAGTGTTGCCGGCGCGGCTCATGAAAGCGTACTGAAGAATCTGCCAGCGCCCGCTCCAGTGTGCAAGCTGTCTCGCGACGGCGGGTTCGTAGCCGTCGGGTGTATTGGAAACGATGGTCTTTTGCTTGTCAGGACGTACATCGCCACCGCCCCTGCCGCCGCATGCGAGGGCTGGGAGTACACTGGCCGCAATTGCGAGCAGGCCGAGCAATATACGCAAACGCCTGTCAATAATAGGCTTAACCATAACGTCCGCTTCTCTACGAAACACCGTTTGACGCACTTAACAATACCACATTACCAGGAGGGTAGGGAAACCGAACCGCTTCCGCGCCGGCAACTTTGTCCATACCGGATCGTGACCGGCGGGGCGGAGGCGTTGCGTTTTACCGTTCGTAGGTCTGGACATTTGCGTCAGGGTTCCATAGAATGCAGGTGATTCAGGCCGTCTTCGCTTTTTTCGACGTGGCCGATGACCTTTGCTTCGATGGCGAATTCCTCAGAGATTTCGATGATGCGGTCGGCTATGGCTGCGTCCACGAAGAACTCCATTCGGGAACCCATGTTGAAGACCTGGTACATCTGCCGCCAGGGAATGGGGTCTCCTCCGCTGTTGCGGATGAACTCAAACAGGGGTGGTACTTCGAACAGGTCGTCCTTTACATAGGTGAGTCCCCTGCCGAACGGAGGGCGACTTGGTCTGTCCACCGCCGGTGCTATGTGGACTATGTCCGTGTATTTCCTTTCCGAACTCCTTGAACATTGCGAGCAGTACGGGCGCGTAGGTTCTCGTCGGCGAGAGCAGCGCCTGCGCAACTGTCATGTTCAGCCCCGGCACCTCGTCATCGAGCATGTTGGTGCCGGAGTATGCGATAGCCTCATCGAGTTTGGGGTCGGAGATTTCGGGGAAGTCCGCGAGGTAGGTTTTTGAAATTACCCTATGCCTTGCGAGGGTGAGGCCGTTCGTAGAAGCCGTTCCCGGAGTTCGGCGCCGCCCTCCGTAGGATGTACGGTTCCGAGTGGAGGAGGGCGACGATGGCATCGCGCGGTCGAATGTCGGCGTTGTTG
>JAXHMW010000003.1:0-41511 GCA_034521065.1 Planctomycetota bacterium
TATGATCGATCCCGAGAACGGAATTGCGGCAGCTCACGGACGAACTCGAGGAAAAAATGCTTCTGGGAGGCTCGGACGGAGACCGCAACTGCATAATCGAACTCAGGGCGGGCGCCGGCGGCGAAGAGGCAGCCCTGTTTACGGGCGACCTTTTCCGAATGTACCAGCGCTACTGTGAGCGTCGCGGCTGGAAGTTCGAGGTACTCGAAGTGCACGAGGCGGGCAAAGAAGGCATTAAAGAGGTGGTCTTCACCGTCAGCGGCGAGGGCACGTACATGAGCCTTCGCTATGAAGGCGGCGGCCACAGAGTTCAGCGCGTGCCCGTCACTGAGTCCCAGGGACGCATACACACCTCGGCGGCTACCGTCGCGGTGCTGCCCGAGGTGGACGAAGTGGAGATCGAGGTGAATCCGAACGACCTCCGTATAGACACATACGCGGCGAGCGGGCCCGGCGGACAGCACGTGAACCGCACTATGTCCGCTGTACGCATCACTCACGAGCCCACGGGAGTCGTGGTATCCTGTCAGGACGAGCGTTCACAGCACAAGAACAAGGCTCGCGCGATGAAGATACTTCGTTCGAAGCTTTACGAGGCTGCCCAGAGTGAGAAGGAGGCGGAGCGTTCCGCCGCCCGAAAGAAGATGATAGGTTCTGGTGACCGCAGCGACCGGATTCGGACATACAACTTTCCGCAAAACCGTCTGACCGACCACCGCGCCGGAATCACTCTTTACAGCCTCGACCGTATCATGGAAGGCGAACTCGACGAGCTGATCAAGGGCTTGATCGCCTATGACAAGAAGCTGAGGCTCGAAGAGGTCGCCGCGGACCCGAGCCTTCTGTTCGAGAAATGAGCCCCGAAGGTCCTTGGACCATACTGAAGGTCATCGAGTGGTCAACGGGCTTTCTCGGCGAAAAAGGCATTGAATCTCCTAAGACGGAGGTCGAGATACTTCTCGCCCACGCGCTGGAGATGAGAAGAATAGAACTTTACGTACAGTTCGAAAGAGTTCTTGACAATTCGGAACTTGCGCGTTTCAAGGAGTTGCTGCTTCGCCGTGCGAAGCGCGAACCCACCGCCTATATACTCGGCATGCGGGAGTTTTACGGTATCGAGTTCGACGTTGACGGCCGTGCTCTGATACCTCGTCCCGAGACCGAGCACCTTGTGGACCGCGTGGTCCACGCCCTGAAGGGGCTGGACGAGCCGATGGTGTGCGACCTGTGCACCGGCTGCGGCAACGTGGCCGTGGCGGTCGCCAAGACCGTCAGCAGCGCGAGGGTGGTGGCGACGGATTTTCCGGCCCGGCTCTCGACCTTGCGAGACAGAACGTGAAGAAGCACGGCTTGAGCAAGCGCATATTGCTGACCCGCGGAGACCTCTTCGACGCTGTCGAAGACAGGTTCAGGGGCCGGTTTGACGTGGTGGCTTCAAACCCGCCTTACGTCGAGGAACCGTATCGCGAGAAACTTCAGCGTGAAGTTTCGGAACACGAGCCCCCGGCTGCCCTGTTTGCGGGAAGTGACGGGCTGGATTTCATACGCAGACTCGTATCGAACGCGGCACCATGGCTCAAGTCGGGCGGTCGCATTCTGTTCGAGATAGGTCGCTCTCAGAGCGCGGCAGTGGGGCAAACTGCTCGAGCGTGCGGGCTATGCCGAGCTCGAGTTCGAAAAGGATTACGCCGATATAGACCGCGTTGCCTGCGGGAGGAAGAGATGAAGAAATTCGTGATCGAAGGCGGACACAAGCTGAACGGAAAGATTCGTGTCAGCGGTTCGAAGAACGCGGCTCTTCCCATCCTCGCGGCCACTCTCATGACCGAAGACGAATGCCGCATTTCGAACGTCCCGGATCTGAGCGATATCCGCGTGATGTGCGAGCTTCTGGGCGAGCTTGGCGTCGAGACCGAGTTTTCTGACGGCGTTATCCTCACGAAGCCGGTTGACAACACTGGCTACGAGGCAACGTGGGAGATAGTCAAAAAGATGCGCGCCTCTGTATGCGTGCTCGGGCCTCTTCTCGCGGCTCGAAGCCGTGCGAAGGTCTCGTATCCGGGCGGCTGCAACATCGGCACGCGCCCGATAGACCTTCACCTGAAGGGACTTCGGGAGCTTGGCACGAACTTCGACATCGAGCACGGTTACATTCACGGCGAGAGTCGCAGGCTTCGCGGAGCGAAAATGTACTTGGGCGGCCATTTCGGTTCGAGCGTTCTCGCGACCGCCAACGTGATGAGTGCCGCTGTTCTTGCTGACGGCGAGACGGTGATATCGCATGCCGCTGCGGAGCCCGAAGTAGTCGCGCTTGCAGAGTTTTTGAACGCGATGGGCGCAAAGATTAGCGGAGCGGGTTCGTCGCGAATCGTGGTGGAAGGAGTTTCCGAACTCCACGGCGCGGAGTACAGGGTAATACCCGACCGCATCGAGACGCTCACGCACGTGATGGCGGCGGGCATAACGAGGGGCCGATTGAGGCTTCTCGGTGCCGAGCCCGACCACCTGAGCGCCGTGACCGATAAGCTTGGCGGGATAGGCGTTCAAGTGGATCGCATCGAGGACGGCCTTGAAGCTTATGCGACGGGCGATATAAAGCCCGCCGACATAACCACGCTTCCGTACCCGGGATTTCCCACGGACGGACAGGCCCAGATGATGGCGCTGCTTGCCACCGCCAACGGCACGAGCTTCATTACCGAGCGCGTGTTCCCCGACCGCTTCATGCACGTGGCGGAACTCAACAGGCTTGGAGCGGACATCCGCCGGGCCGGTCCCACCGCGGTGGTGAACGGAGTGGACAAGCTCTCGGGAGCGCAGATAATGGCAGCCGACCTTCGCGCCGGAGCCGGTCTCGTCCTTGCCGCTCTCGTTGCAGAGGGCGTTACGGAAATCCACCGCGTCTATCACATTGACCGCGGCTACGAGAGTATAGAAGAGAAGCTGTGTTCGGTCGGCGCGCAGATAGAGAGAACAGAAGCGGAAGCGCCGTAGTAAACGGCATTTCCTTTTGGAGCGATAGTTTTGTTCGAGAGTGTATCAAAGAGACTCAATTCGGTGTTCGCCGGTCTTTCCGGCAAGAAACTGACCGAGTCGAACATCAAGGAGGGCCTTCGCGAGGTTCGCAAGGCTCTGCTCGAGGCCGATGTAAGTTACAAGGTCGTAAAGGCCTTCGTATCGGCGGTCAAGGAAGAGGCTCTCGGGCAGGAAGTGGTGAAATCGGTTTCGCCTCAGCAGATGTTCGTCAAGATTGTAAACGACGAGCTTGTGAGGCTGATGGGCGAATCGGACGTGAGCATTCCGTGGCGTGAGGACGGGCCCACCGTCATCATGCTTGCGGGCCTTCAGGGCAGCGGCAAGACCACTACCTGCGGCAAGCTTTCGCAGTACTTCCGCCGGAAGTACAACAAGAATCCCCTGCTGGTCGCGGCGGACGTTCAGCGCCCCGCGGCAATCGAGCAGTTGAAGGTCCTTGGCAAACAGCTTGATATCGAAGTCTTCGCCGAGCCGAAGAAGAAGCCGCCGATTATCTGTCACCGTGCGGTGAAGCACGCGAAGAAGAACGGCCACGACGTGGTGATACTCGATACCGCCGGCCGCCTGCACATTGACGAGCCCCTGATGAAGGAACTCGAGGACGTTGAGCGGGTGACGAAGCCGGACCAGGTATTTCTGGTATGTGACGCGATGACGGGTCAGGACGCAGTGACATCGGCCGAGGAGTTCGATTCACGTCTCGAGATAGACGGCGTGATTTTGACGAAGATGGACGGCGATGCCCGAGGCGGCGCGGCACTTTCAGTTCGCTACGTGACGGGCAAGCCTGTGAAGTTCATGGGTGTCGGCGAGAAGTCCGACGCGCTTGAAGAGTTTCACCCGGAGCGTATCGCGAGCCGCATCCTCGGAATGGGCGACGTGGTCTCCTCGTCGAGAAGGCCCAGGAGGTCATCACCGAGGAAGAAGCCGAGAAGATGCAGGAGAAGATTCTCAAGAATCAGATGAGCCTTGAGGACTTTCTCGACCAGTTGAAGAAGTTCCAGCGTCTCGGCGATATGAAGGACATTCTCGGGATGATTCCGGGCCTCGGTTCGAAGATGGACGAGCTGGACTTCGACGAGAAGGAGTTCAAGAAGATCGAGGCTATGATACTCTCGATGACCCCTGACGAACGTCAGCATCCGGAGATTATCAATACCTCGCGCAGGCTGAGAATCGCACGAGGCTCGGGCACGAGCACGAAGATGCTGAGCGGCTTTTTGAAGCAGTTTCAGCAGATGCGCAAGATGATGTCGAAGATGGCGAAGCCCAAAGGCGTAATGGGCCGTCTGTCGGGTCTCATGCCCGGCAAGTCCAAGCTGCCTAAGGACATGGGCGAGCTTGAAGGCAAGGAAGAAGAGCTTTTGAACCAGCTTCCGGGGCCGCCCGACAGCGGTAGCAAGGGCCGGAAGGCGACAAAGAAGAGACGTCTGACCAAGAAGGAGAAGAAGGCACAGCGCAAGAGGCGCAAGAAAAACCGCCGCAAGTAGCGCAGGTGCCGTTTTAGCACAATTTCGGAGGAAAGATGGCAGTAAAGATCCGTCTGAAACGAACGGGCAGAGCAAACCGTCCTCACTACCGCATCGTGGTAATGGATGCACGTTCTTCCCGTGACGGGAAGGCCAAGGAGATTCTTGGTCATTACGATCCGCTTCTCAGGGACGTAGATAAGAAGTGGAGCATGAAAGTTGACAGGGCGGCCTACTGGGTATCGGTCGGCGCACAGCCGAGCGAGACCGTGATGGGCATGCTGAAGGTCGAGGGCGTATGGCCCCGCGAGAAGGCCGTGAGCTACATTGAAAACGGCCCTGCGGAACCGGCACAGAAGCCCGAGCCCAAGAAGGCGAAGAAGGCCAAGGCCGAGAAGCCCGCGGAACCAGCCCCGAAGGCCGAAGAAGCCCCGAAGGCCGAGAAGCCCGCGGAACCAGCCCCGAAGGCCGAAGAAGCCCCGAAGGCCGAAGAAGCCCCGAAGGCTGAAGACGCCCCGAAGGCTGAAGAAGCCCCGAAGGCTGAAGAAGCCGAAAAGGCCGAGGAGTCCGGCTCCGAAGAGGAGAAGGGCAAGGAGTAGAGCTTCCGGCGAATAGTCGGGAGCTCGAGCCATGCGTTTCGATATCCTAACACTGTTTCCGGGCTTCTTCGACGGAATACTCGGTGACAGCATACTCAAAAGGGCATCCGAAGCCGGTCATATCGAGGTGGAGGTTCACAACCTTCCGAAGTGGAGCAACGACCCGAAGCACCACAAGGTTGACGACAGGCCTTACGGCGGCGGCCCCGGGATGGTCATCAAGCCCGAGCCCGTAGTTGATTCCGTTGAGGAGTTGACAGCGGAGGAGCCTGCGCACGTGATCCTTACCACGCCGGTCGGCAGACCGTACTCCCAACCTGTCGCTCGGGAGCTTTCCAAGAAGGAGAGGCTCGTGATAGTGTGCGGTCACTACGAGGGATTCGACGAACGCATCCGCGAGGAGCTGGAGCCTGACGAGATATCGATAGGCGACTACGTTATGACCGGAGGCGAGCTTGCGGCGATGGTTATTCTCGACTCCGTTTCGAGGTTGTTGCCGGGAGTATTAGGAGACCCTGGTTCGAGCGTCGAGGACTCATTCACGGAGGAACTTCTCGACCATGCGCATTACACCCGTCCTGAGGAATACCGGGGCAGAAGAGTGCCGGAAGTATTGCTATCGGGAGACCACGCGAAGATAGCCGAATGGCGTCATCTCAGCGCAGTTGAGCGCACGAGGTCACGCCGGCCGGACATATACGAGAGATACACAAGCGGCGGGCGAGCGAAGCCCGCGAGCACTGACCGCCCGAACGGCGGCTGAAAAACGGAAGGAGCGAGCCATGAACATAATCGAGAGGCTTGAACAGGAACGGTCTCAGAACAGGCGGTTCGATTTCAACGTCGGCGACTCGGGTTGACGTGTACTCAAAGATCAAGGAAGGCAGCAAGGAGCGCGTACAGCGTTTTTCCGGAGTCGTGATTTCCATGCAGGGTGGCGGTATAAGTGAGACCTTCACTGTCCGTCGTATCGTGCAGGGCAAGGGCGTCGAGAAGACCTTCACGATACAATCACCCTTCCTTGAGAAGGTAGTTGTGACCCGTCTTGGCCGCGTACGCCGAGCCAAGCTGTACTACCTTCGCGACCGCACGGGCAGAGCGACTCGTCCGGAAGAACTCATCCTCTCCAAGGAGGATATCGCGAAGCGTCGTGACAAGGCGCTCAGGCACGCCGACAGGCTGGACGAGGAGAAGAAGCTGCGCGGGCAGAAGGCCGCCGAGCAGGAAAAGGCCAAGGCCGCCAGGGTGAAGGCCAAATCCGGCGAAGATGAAGAGGTCGCCGAGGAAGATCCCGAAGAAGCGCAGGCCGCTCAGGAACAGCCTCAGACCGATACCGCTGAAAAGGTCGAGGAGCCGAAGGCCGAGAAGAAGGCCCCCGAAACTCCGGAAGTAAAGACCGAAAAGGCCGAGGAGCCGAAGGCCGAGAAGAAGGCTCCTGAAACTCCGGAAGTAAAGACCGGAAAAGGTCGAGGAGCCGAAGGCCGAGAAGAAGGCTCCTGAAACTCCGGAAGTAAAGACCGAAAAGGTCGAGGAGCCGAAGGCCGAGAAGAAGGCTCCTGAAACTCCGGAAGTAAAGACCGAAAAGGTCGAGGAGCCGAAGGCCGAGAAGAAGGCTCCTGAAACTCCGGAAGTAAAGACCGAAAAGGTCGAGGAGCCGAAGGCCGAGAAGAAGGCTCCTGAAACTCCGGAAGTAAAGACCGAAAAGGTCGAGGAGCCGAAGGCCGAGAAGAAGGCTCCTGAAACTCCGGAAGTAAAGACCGAAAAGGTCGAGGAGCCGAAGGCCGAGAAGGAAGCTCCCGAGACTCCGGAAGAAAAGACCGAAGAGTCCGAGGATAAGAAGGACTGACATCTTCCCTTGCGCCACCTTCTTTCCATCAGAATGCAAAAGGGCGAGGCATGGGCCTCGCCCTTGTTTTGTATGGGCGGTGAGAAATCAGACGAAAAGCGAAAAAATGGCCGCGATGAGCAGGTAGAGCAGGACGAATATAACCGATGTCCATATCAACTTGTTCATATTGCAGTTCCGCTCAGAGATTTGCCGCGAAATCCCGCAGCGTTCGCATCAGCTTTTCGTTATGTAGTTGGTCGTACTCGTCGCCGAGAGTCAGCATGGGCGCGTCAATGCTCCAGTGCAGTCGCTCTTCCTCGGTATCGTAGGAATCGCAGTTCGCCGGGCGGATGTATATCATTCCCTTTACATCGCGGTTCACGAACAGGTTCTCGAGATGGTTGTAGAACCGCTTGTTGGGCAGGGAAGGCATGCACGGCAGACGGTTGAAGTAATCCAGCACGAGCCTGTCGAAGACGGGCATATCTTCTGTAGAGGTGCGCGGCGTAATGTCTCGCCCCGAAGTACACAGCAGGTCCGCAGCGACCTGAAGCCCCGCCTCTTCGAGCATACTTGCAATCTCCCATTCGTGCGCGCCGTACAGGCCACCCACGAGCACGACCTTCTTGCCGGTCTGTTCGTCGAGCTTTTCGATAACGTCGGCCGCTTCATCCACGAGTTCCCTTGCGGGCTTCATTGGAGCGGTCTGAGTGGCCGCGTGGAGCTTGAAGAAGACGGATGCGGGGAGCTTGTTGGCAAGCTGTATCCTCGCAAGGTCAGTGCGCAGAGAGCCGTACTCGTCGAGATACTTCCCGAGTCGGGAGTAAAAGGCGTCGCGGTCGGTTCCCTCTGTAATCATGTCAACGAGCAGGGAAAGCTGCTGGTGATACTTGCGAAGGCTTTCCTCCGATTGTCCTTCGGGCTCGTCAATGAAGAACATGGTGACTTCGGAGTCCCTGGTGATGTAACGAATGGTCTTTTGTATATGTTCGCAAGTGTTTGTAACCGCGAGCAATTCACAGGCCCTTCGGAACTTCGTCGGCGAAGAAGGATTCAAGGGCGATACAGTTGAGACATCGGTTGTCGTCTTTTTTGATGAGCGATGCGAGAGGCTTTCCAGAGCGCAGCAGGAACGGATGGTATCCCGCCGCTGCGAAGAGTTCGGGGGGCACCCAGACGCACACGTAGCCAGCAAGTCCCCTGTAGTTTTCGTAGTGCTGCCGGGGTTCGATACCTGATAAGGTGAGAAGTTTTTCGGCCTTTTGCTCAAGGCCCCGAATCAGTTCGTTCTTTTTGTGACACATGAACAGTTCCGTTCTGCGAGCTTTGGGTTAGCGTGCTGCATCGCGTATATCGTCAGGCACACACACAGAGAGTTCTCCACTATAGTACACCATATGCAGTTGGGGGTTAGTTTTGGACTTTCTCACGATGACGGCGCGTAATCTCCGCATAATCGGGGCCTTTACGACACGGGGCGAGAAGCGAAAAAGACCGGGTTCGTCGCATACGTCCGTAACATGTTGATGTAACAGGGTTTAAGGGAGGACGGAATGCGTTTGAAAAACGCAGTTTTCGGGCGCTTTTAACTGGAATTATTGTCAGACGGAGCTATAATATAATCCAGTCCGAAACCCGGTTGAAAACTGCCTGAGAAAAGGGCTGCGCGATTGCCGAGTAAGTCTTGGCAAAAGCGTTATTTCGGGCTGGAAGGGACACATTTCAGGCGGAAGGTCGAGCATTGAAGAAAGAGGATCTTTGGCGTGCGGTTCTCGTGGTGGCCGAGGGCGATTTGTCCAAGAACGAAAGGGAATTTCTCGACAAGTCACGGTTTTTAGGAGTTCGCGGCGATGCCGCGAGCCTCTCGGTTTCCGGAATTCCCCAGGCCGTAGATACCGGAAAGCTCTCTGGTAAACTGGCTAAGGCCTTTTCCCTTGTAAGGGGCAAGCCTACCGAGTGCAGGCTGCGCAAGCCAAGGCGTAAGTCCGGCGGCAGTTTGCCCTACCCGCCCGTGACCAACGAGAAGCAGACCTTCCGAACGTTCGTCGTGGGACCTTCGAACCGTCTGGCCCATGCGGCCGTGCTGGCGTGCAGCGAAATGTCGCACAACGCCTATAATCCGGTGATGCTTGTCGGCGATGAGGGTCTTGGCAAGACGCATTTGCTCAATGCGTTGTGTTTGCGGCTTTCTCAGAACTCGCGGGTGCACTTTCTCAACGCACGCGATTTCATTCGCGCGGTTTCTTCCGCCTCGCGGGATAAGGGTCTGGAAGACCTTCGCGAAGAGTTCAAGCGGGTGCAGACACTGATATTCGACGACCTGCATCTTCTGGAGAGCAAGGACAGCTCGCGTGAGGAGTTTTTTCGTTTGTTGGATTTCATGCTCGCTACGAACAGGCTGGTCGTCTGTGCAAGCGAGAAGGGGACGGACGAGCTGGAGAGTTTCGAACACAGGCTCTTATCGCGCCTGAACTGGGGCATAAAGTTCCCCCTGGAAAGGCCGAACTACGAGACGAGACTCGCGATAACCAATATGGTCTTTGGTCAATACAAGCTGAATTGCGGAGACGATATCGCGGATTTCATATCATCCCGTTTTCTCAGCGCTAAGGAGATAAGCGACGCGGTTCACAGGCTGGCGCTTATAACAAATGCTTCTCGCACGGAGCTTGCGCTTGAGCAGGTGAAGCCTCTTCTCGGCGAGAACGAGGAGAGTACGGCCGAGCCTGCCGTGGACCTCATACAGGCAATTGTGGCGCAGGAGTACGGAATAACGCGCTCGGAGCTGAACAGCAAGACCCGCCGCAGAGAGGTAGCCTGGCCTCGTCAGATAGCGATATATCTGGCGAGGGAGCTGACTGACCGAACACTGATGGAACTCGGCGGTCTTTTCGGTGGAAGGGACCAGTTCGACCGTCATTCATTCATCCGGCAAGGTTGAGCGGGCTTTGGGCAGGGACAAGGAATTCTCGCGCCATGTCCGACAACTGAGACGAAGGATATTGGACGAAGCACACAGAAGTGGAAGGAGCAAAGAATGAAGTTTGAAGTAAACAGGGAGGAACTGAACGGCGTACTGGGACTTGTCTCGAAGATCGCAGCCGTCCGTTCTCCCCAGCCCTCGATCCAGGGAGTGAAGTTCGCGGTGTCCGGCGACAGGATGGTCGCAATGGCGACTGACCTTTACCTTTCGATTCGCGTTCACCTGGATCTCGAGATGTGTTCCGGAGAAGAGGAGTTTCTGCTTCTGCCCGAGCGGCTTTCGCAGGTGCTTCGCGAGGTTGACGACGAGAAAGTGACGTTCGTGACCGACGAAGTCAACGTGATGTTGGAGTGCAAAACGGGAACGTTCCGCTTCCGGCGTCTCGGCACCGAGGACTTCCCCGAGTTTCCGGCGTTCAAGGACGGTTCGGATGTAAAGCTCAAGACGGGGCCGTTCACCGACCTGCTCGACCGGACAGTTTACTGTGCCGGTCGCGATAAGGGCCGCTACGCCATCAACGGCGTTTACGTCAAGGCCGAGGACGGCAAGGCCGAACTCGTCGCTACTGACGGCAGGAGGCTCGCGGTTTGCAACAGCACCTTCGAGGGCATTCCCGAAGTTTCCGGAATAATCCTTCCATTGAAACTGGTTCAGGTTCTGCACACCGAGCTTCACAAGATGGACCGCGACAGCGACCTCGAGTTCAACACAGACGGCTCACGCGTTGTCTTCCGCTTCGGCGACGTGCATCTTTCGGGCTCGCTTGTAGAGGGCGAATACCCTCGGTACAATGCCGTAATTCCGAAGGCTCTGGACAAGAACGCGAAGGTTGACCGGGAGGAATGCATTCGAATCTGCCGAATCGCGTCCATTTTCACGGATACAACCAAGCGCTCTTCTCGTTTCACCTTCAGTTCCGGCAAACTGGAAATCAGCTCGGAGCTTCAGGAACAGGGCGAATCCAACCTCGAGATGGAAATCGAGTACGACGGCGAAAAGACCAGACTGGGCTTCAACCCGGTTTACGTAATCGAGTACCTGAAGTCGGTTGATGCTGAGAAGGTGAACATCGCATTCTCTTCGAGTGAGCGCGCGGTGCTGATCACCCACGATGACGACGAGTACAATTATCGGTTTGCTCTCATGCCCATGAAGGTCAACGATTGACATTGACAAAGCGAAAGGGGCCGGAGCACATTTCGGACATTCTCGGGCGGATACTGCCGAGGCAGAGCGAAGCGGACTACCTTGCAAGGGCTCGCAAGAAATGGCGCGCCGTACTTGGAGAACGTTTTGCGTCCCGCACGAAGGTTCTTTCCGTAGGCAACGGCCTTCTTCGAGTGCGGGTAAGCTCATCCGCACTTCTGGCCGACCTTGACATGCGCAAAGACGAACTACTCAGCAAGGTTCGCGAAGGCGAGGACGCCATCGCTTTGCGGGCTATAGTATTCACATTCGGAAGAGGAAAAGCATGAGCGAGACTCGCAAAAACTCGTACACAGCCGAGTCCATCAAAGTGCTGGAAGGTCTCGAAGCTGTACGCAAGAGACCCAGCATGTATATCGGAGACACAGTGGAGCGCGGTTATCACCATCTTGCGTTCGAGGTGATAGACAACTCCGTGGACGAAGCTCTTGTGGGCAACTGCAAGAACATAGACGTGGAGATTCGGACCGACGGCTCCATTTCGATAACCGACGATGGCAGCGGCATTCCGGTTGACCTTCACAAGGACAAGGGCATTCCCGCCGTCCAGGTAGTGATGACGTATCTTCACTCCGGCGGCAAGTTCGACAACAAGGTTTACCAGGTTTCCGGAGGGCTTCACGGAGTTGGAGTGAGCGTAGTGAACGCCCTTTCGGAATGGCTCGAGGTCCATGTTTCGCGTGACGGCTATGTTCACCATCAGCGCTACGAGTTCGGCAAGCCTGTCACGGAACTCAAGAGGCTCAAGAAGACCTCTAAGACCGGAACGAAGATTACCTTCCGGCCGGACGAGACCATCTTCATCAACCAGAGCTTCAAGTACGCGATTCTCGCGTCTCGCCTTCGGGAGACGGCGTATCTCATTCCGGGTCTGCGGATTCGTATCAGCGACGAGCGCGATGACAAGTCGGACGAGTTCTTCAGCAGGGGCGGCATAAAGGAGTTTGTGCAAAAGCTCAATGACAACCGCGACGTGCTGCATGACAAGCCTATCTACGTTCAGAAGGAGACCGAAGACGGCATCGCGGTAGAGTGTGCTCTGCAATACAGTGACGGGTACCAGGAGATAGTTTACTGCTACGCCAACAACATCCGCAACATCGAAGGCGGCTCGCATCTTTCGGGCTTCAAATCCGCACTTACCCGTTCAATAAACAACTATTCGAAGGCTGCGAAGCTGAACAAGAAGGGCTCTCTTAGCGGCGACGACGTCCGTGAGGGACTCGCTGCGGTGATATCGGTTCGGCTGCCGGACCCTCAGTTCGAGGGCCAGACGAAGACGAAGCTCGGCAACTCGGAGGTAGCCGGCGCGGTGGAGAGCGCTCTTAACGAGGGTCTTCGCATGTATTTCGAGGAGAACCCGCGAGTAGCGAAGAACATAATCAACAAGGCGATTCTGGCCTCAAGTGCCCGGGCCGCGGCTCGCAAGGCTCGCGAACTGATTCAGCGCAAGGGCGTACTTTCCAGCGGCAGTCTTCCGGGTAAGCTGGCCGACTGCTCCTCTCGCGACAAGAGCCTTACCGAGATATTCCTTGTCGAGGGCGATTCAGCCGGAGGTTCGGCCAAACAGGGCCGAGACCGTCGTTTTCAGGCCATTCTGCCGTTGCGCGGTAAGTTCCTGAACGTCGAGAAGGCTCGCATAGACCACGTTCTGAAGAACAACGTCATATCCACAATCATCTCGGCTCTTGGCACGGGAGTCGGCAGCGAGGATTTTGATATCGAGCGTCTTCGCTACGGCAAGATAATAATCATGACGGACGCCGACGTGGACGGCTCGCACATCCGCACCCTGCTTCTGACTTTCTTCTTCCGCCAGATGCAGGAACTCATCCGCGACGGCTTCGTTTACATCGCCCAGCCGCCGCTTTTCCGGGTAAAGAAGGGCGGCAACGAGAACTACATCTTTGACGAAGAGGAGATGAAGCGTTCCTGGCTCAAGCTCGGAGTTGAGGGAGTGAAGCTCGAAGCCTTGAACAACAACGGAAATAAGGATTTCGAGGGTGACAGGCTGGCGAACCTGATGGGTCTCGTGTCGAAGTTCGAGAAGGTCGGCCAGTACCTTTTGAAGCGCGGTATGCACGTTTCGGACTTTCTGGCGAGGGTTGAGAAGGACGGCTTCTTCCCCCGATTCCGCGTTTATTCCGATGACGACGAGCGTTTCTTCGCAGATGAGGAATCGCTGGCCGAGTTCGCCGAGGAGCACCGCGTCGAGGGTCGCGAGGACCTTCTGAACGGCAACGGAGAGAACGGCGAACAGGAGCAGGACGACGGCAAGCAAGGCCTGACCTACAAAGTGATAGAGATTCACGAGGCAGGCGAAATAGCAAAGCTCGTTAAGCTGATGCGCAAGTACGGCTTCGCGCCCATTGACTACTACCGACCCGTGGACAACGAGAGCCGCTTCAAGCTTCTTTCCGAGAACAAGGAAGAACGGCTGACGAACCTCGCGCAGGTTCTGGAGACAGTTCGTGAGTGGGGTCGCAGCGGGCTTGACATCCAGCGATTCAAGGGGCTGGGCGAGATGATGCCCCGCCAACTCTGGGACACCACCATGAATCCGGAAACCCGCACACTCATGAAGGTGACCATTGACGACGCGGAGGCCGCGCACGACATGTTCACCACCCTGATGGGTTCACAGGTGGAACCGCGCCGTGCGTTCATCGAGCGCCATGCGCTCGAGGTCTCAGAACTCGATGTGTGATACAAGCAAAACAGACAAGGGCAATAGAGTATGGACAACCTCGAAGTCAGCCAGACGATAAACGAACTGAACATCGCCGACGAGATGAAGCAGTCGTACCTTACGTATGCGATGAGCGTGATAGTATCACGCGCGCTTCCGGACGCGAGAGACGGTCTGAAGCCATCTCAACGGCGCATCATCTACGCGATGCACGAGCTGAAGCTCAGGCCTGGTTCGCATTTCCGCAAATGCGCGAAGATCTGCGGCGACACCTCCGGTAACTACCATCCGCACGGTGAATCGGTGGTATATCCGACGCTCGTCCGCATGGCTCAGCACTTCAACGTGCGCTACCGTCTTGTGGACGGTCAGGGCAACTTCGGCTCTGTAGATGGCGACCCGCCCGCGGCGATGCGATACACCGAGGCGCGTTTGACGCATTTTTCCATGATGCTTCTGGACGACATAGATAAGGACACGGTTGACTTCGAGTGGAACTACGATGAAACTCAGAAGATGCCCGTGGTTCTTCCCGGTCGTTTTCCGAACTTACTTTGTAACGGTTCGGACGGTATAGCAGTAGGTATGGCGACGTCCATTCCCCCGCACAACCTGACACAGATCTGCGACGCGATGCTGTACCTTCTGGACACTCCCGGCGCGAGTGTGGACTCCCTGATTCAGAAGGTCGAAGGCCCTGATTTCCCGACGGGCGGTATGATATGCGGCCGCGACCCGATTTACCAGGGATACCGTACTGGCAGGTCCCGTCTGAAGGTCCGTGCACGGGTTCACACGGAGGACATCAAGAATGGAAAATACCAGATCGTCATTACGGAGATTCCGTACCAGCTCAACAAGACGAAGCTGATAGACGATATGGTGAAGGGCGTCAAGAACGGAAATATAGAAGGAGTCTCTGACATCCGCGACGAATCCGACAAGGAAGGTATCCGCCTCGTTGTGGAGCTGAGAAGGGGAGAAATACCGGAGGTGGTTCTGAGCAGGCTGTACAAGTACACGCCACTCGAGACGACGTTTTCAATGATCCTTATCTCGCTTGTGCACGGCAAGCCCGAGGTACTGAACCTCAAGCAGATGCTCGAGATCTATCGCGAGCACCGGGTGGAGGTAATCCGGCGCAGGACGGCATTCCTCCTGGACAAGGCCGAAAAGAGGGCGCACATAGTCGAGGGTCTTCTCACCGCGTTGGATTTCATAGACGAGGTGATCAAGATCATCCGCGGCTCTCACACGGTTGACGAGGCTCGTCAGTCCCTGATGGGGCGCTTCGAGCTTTCGCGTGTTCAGACGGACGCGATTTTGCGCATGACGCTTCAGAAGCTCACGGGTCTCGAACGGGAGAAGCTGGAGCAGGAGTACAAGGAGCTTATGGAGGAGATCGAGGGTTACAAGGCCATACTCGGCGACATCAACCTGGTTTACGACATCATCCGCGGTAACCTTCACGAGATGAGGGGCCGACCGGCGACGCGGCGCAGGGCCCAAGAGTAATCGGAGCGGTTGAAGACATCAAGGTCGACGACCTGATCGCGGAGGAGAACGTCGCAGTTTCCATCTCGTACGAGGGCTACATCAAGCGTCAGCCTCTCACGACTTTCCGCAAGCAGCACAGGGGCGGTAAGGGCGTAATCGGAGCCACCACCAAGGACGGCGATTTTGTAAAGGACCTTTACATCGCATCCACTCATGATTACATTCTGCTGTTCACCACGAAGGGCAAGCTCTA
Organism: Planctomycetota bacterium; assembly: GCA_034521065.1. Lineage (GTDB taxonomy): Bacteria > Planctomycetota > B143-G9 > B143-G9 > B143-G9 > JAXHMW01. The sequence continues at coordinate 15,561 of JAXHMW010000003.1, forward strand.
CTGGCTGAAGGTTTACGATATCCCCCAGATGGGCCGTGCCTCGATGGGCCGTTCGATAGCGAATCTTCTTGAACTTTCGAAGGGCGAGCGGATAACGTCCATGCTTCCGGTTCGCGATTTCGACGAGCGTTTCGTGTTCATGGCAACTCGCCGTGGCATAGTTAAGAAGACGAAGCTCAGCGAGTTCGATAACCCGCGCAAGGTCGGCATCCGCGCATTGAACCTCGAGGACGGCGACCTTCTTGTGTCGGTCTGCCTGACGGGCGGAGATGACGAGATAATCCTCGGTACCCGTGACGGCATGGCAATCAAGTTCCACGAGTCCGAGGTGCGCGCAATGGGTCGCACGGCGCGCGGCAACAAGGGCATCAAGCTGCGCGGCGAGGACTACGTTGTTGGAATGGTGCGCTGTGAGACACACACTCAGCTTCTCACGGTTTGCGAGAACGGTTTTGGCAAGCGTACTGCGTACGATCAGTATCGCAGCACTCACCGCAACGGCATCGGTGTGAAAAACATATCCACGAACGAGCGCAACGGCAAGGTGGAATCAGTTCTCGGAGTTCACGAGGACGACGAGATACTCATCGTAACGGCGAAGGGCAAGATAATCCGTTCCACGGTCAGAGATATTTCGATGTATGGCCGCGGCACCCAGGGAGTTCGTGTAATATCTCTTGGAGAGGACGACTACGTTGCCAACGTCTCCCGTATCAAAGCCACTCCGTCGAACGGCGACGAAAGCGACGAAGAGGACGAGATAGAAGGAGAAAAGGCCGAGTAGTCACAGAGGCTGAAGATGGGGCCGACTGTTTCCGAATAAGCCCTGCATGCAGTGGCGGAGAAATTAGGCGAAAACTTGAAGCTTTTTTGCTTGATTTAGTAACAGTAGGGCGTAGAAAAGAGCCGTCAAACCAGCAGAATCCCCGGAGGTCGCTATGACTTTTGAATTCGACGAAGACGTACTGAATCTCTTCGGCGATGACGATGACTTCATCGATGACGAGGAACTGATCGAAGACCTCGATGATTCGGATGAAGACCTTGACGAGTTCTACGAGGACGAGGAACTCGACGAGACGTTCGACGAAGATGAAGACCTTGAAGAGGAAGACCTCGAAGAGGAAGATGAGGAATTCGACGACGAAGACCTCGAAGAAGATGAAGACGAGGAAGACTACGACGACCTCGACTATTTCCTCGGAGAGGACGACGAATAGCGCCAGCTTTCCTGTCTGATTTCAGGGGAGCCAGAGGCTCCCCTTTTTATGCGTGGTGGAGATATGGAAAAATACGAAAGCCCTCTTGCGAGCCGTTACGCTTCAGCCAACATGCAGCGCATATTCTCCAATTCCTACCGCTACGGTCTTTGGCGTCGTTTGTGGACCGAGCTCGCCGAAAGCCAACACGAACTCGGAATACGGGTCAGCAGCGAACAGGTTCGCCAGATGCGCGAACACCTCGACGATATCGACTTCGAGGCAGTCGCCCGCTACGAGGCCGAGACCCGGCACGAGGTGATGGCTCACATCCGCGCTTTCGGCGATGTAGCTCCCGATGCGATGCCCATCATCCACCTCGGCGCCACAAGCGCGTTCGTGATGGATAACTCCGACCTCTTGCAGGCCCGAAACGCACTGAAACTCGTGGAGAAGCAGATACAAAAGGTGCTCCATGCCCTTGCGGGCCGTGCGCGGAGATACCGTTCTCTTGCGGTTCTGGGCTACACGCACTTCCAGCCCGCCCAGATAACCACACTCGGCAAGCGGGTGTCGCTCTGGATGCAGGACCTTCACATGGACCTGAAGGGGGTGCGTTCGCTGATCAGAGATATGCCGTTTCTCGGCATGAAGGGTGCTACGGGGACCCAGGCATCGGTACTCGCGCTTTGCGATGGAGACGGCGAGAAGGTTCGAAAGCTCGATGAGCGCATAGGCAGGAAGCTCGGTTTCGCCAAGGTACTGACAGTTTCCGGCCAGACCTATCCGCGCAAGATCGACTCTCTCGTTTACCGGGTTCTTTGCGGGGTAGCGGAGTCTGCTTCCAAGTTCGCCCACGACATTCGGCTTCTTCAGCACACGGGCGAGCTGATGGAGCCATTCCGGGGCAAACAGGTCGGTTCTTCCGCGATGCCTTACAAGCGCAACCCAATGGCCAGCGAGCGCATCTGCGGGCTGAGCCGTTTTCTGATATCGCTGGGCATAAACGGGCCGTTAACCGCCGGCACACAGTGGTTGGAGCGTTCTCTCGACGACTCCTCGAACAAGCGCCTTGCTATGCCGCAGGCATTTCTCACCGCGGACGCGATCCTTCATCACGTTTACAACATCGCCAGAGGTTTCGAGGTGGTGGAGCCTGTGATACGTTCGGTTCTTGCGAAGAAACTTCCGTTCATCGCCACGGAGAACATCCTCATGGCGGCAGTGAGAGCCGGAGGCGACCGTCAGAACCTTCACGAGCGCATTCGCGAGCACAGTATGCTGGCCAACGAGCGGCTTCAGCAGGGAGCCGGGGACAACGACCTTCTCAGCAGGCTGATGCGTGACGAGCAGTTCGCGTCCATTCGGGATAAGCTCGAAAAGCCTCTGGACCCGAACGACTTCGTCGGTCTTGCGCCTCAGCAGGTTGACAGGTTCCTCGAAGAGATCGCCAACGACCTCGGCGAGGAGAGCGGCGAAGACCCTTGGGAGAGCGAGATATCGGTTTGAGCAAGGATCTCAAGGTCGGTGTGCTGGGCTACCTCTATTCGGACGGGCGCACCTGCATGCTCAAAAAGCGTGAGAACGGCCATTACATGGACGGTCACTTCGTTGCTCCGGGCGGCAAGCGCGAGGAGAACGAATCGCTCGAAGATGCGCTTGTTCGTGAGGTGCGCGAGGAGACCGGGGTGACTCCCACCGCCTTCAGGCTCACGGGTATTCTGCACTTTCCCGACTCCGGCGACTCGCCGTTCGGTGCTGAATGGCTGTGCTTCATTTACGTCTTCACGGAATACGAGGGAGAGTTCTTTCCCGACGGGCCGGAAGGCAAGGTGGTGCAGGTCGGTATCGAGGAACTCGGTCGGCTGGACATGTGGCCGGGAGACGAGATATTCACTCCCCACGTTTTCGAGGACGGCGTTTTCAGCGCACGTTTCGTCTATGACGGACAGGAACTGGTCGAACACTCCATATCGCAGATATATCCCTCCTGAGCTTGCGACAATAAGGCACCTCGGAAAATACGGTTTTACTGCTAACGGCCGCGGCTTCGCCATACTTTGTCATCGAGCAAAACCGTCCGTATATATGGCTATGGCCATCATTTCCTCCTCTTCACCGCCTGACTTCGGCCCGCTCGTTTTCGTGCGAAACCAATTTTTCGAGGTACCCAAAACGCGTCGGTCTGCTGTATAATTGTCATATATGAAAGGAGCGAACATGTCGAACAAGATCAAGGCAGACGACCTGTATCGCATCGAACAAATCCAGGACCTTCGCATATCGCCCGACGGCAAGCACGTTGCCTGCGTCAAGCAGCGCATTGACCGCGAGAGCGAGAAGAAGTACTCGGACATCTGGCTTTACGACACCGAGACCGGCGAAGGCAGGCAGTTCACCACCGGTGACTGTTCCGACACGAGCCCCAGGTTTTCCCCCGACGGAAGCAAGCTCGCCTTCCTGTCCAACCGCGAGAACGAGAAGTTCCGCTACATCTACCTGATTTCGCTGAGCGGCGGCGAATCGCAAAAGCTTCAGAAGGACAAGCTGAAGGTGTCGAGCCTGGAATGGTCTCCGGACGGTGGAAAACTCCTTGTGGAGGCCGTGAAGTACGAGAAGGACGAGCTTGAACGTCTCGAGGACGAGAAGAAGGGAAAGCTGGGCGTAACATATCGTCGCTACGACAGGTTCTTCTACAAGCTGGACGCGGCCGGTTTCAAGACCTCCGAGCACTCGCACCTGTGGCTTGTTGACGCCGAAAGCGGCGAAGCCGAGCAACTCACGGACGGCGATTACGACGAGAGCGGCGCAGCGTGGTGCCCGGGCGGAGAGGAGATCGTGTTCGTTTCCAATCGCTCCGAGGACCCGGAGCGCACGTACTACGACGAATACCTGTGGCGCATTCCCGCAAAGGGCGGTGAGCTTAAGAAGGTGAACGGCCCGGTCGGTCCCAAGCACAATCCGTGCTATTCGCCCGACGGCAAATGGATTGCGTACACGGGTTACGAGGGCAAGTACGAAAGCTACAAGAACAGCCGCCTGTGGGTCGCCCCTGCGGACAACTCCCGTGAGGCCATCTGCCTGACTCGGGAGCACGACTTTCACGTCTCGCACTGGACGGTCAACGACCTTCCCGGCGCGACCGGCAACGTGCGCGTTCTCTGGTCCCGCGACGGCAGGGATATCTACTTTCCCGTCGCACATAACGGCAACACCGTTATCAAGGTCGTGCGAGACGTCTTCGGCGAGAGGAAGGTGGAGGACTTCATCGCCGTAGAAGGAGTGGTTGGCAACTACGGTTTCGACCGGGACGGGAAGAGGGCAGCTTACTTCTTCGGTACAATGACCGACCCGGGCCAGATACACGTGCTGGACACGCTAACCGGCGAGAACCGGTGCATAAGCTCTTTCAACGAGTGGCTGACCGCCACGGAACTCGGCGAGGTCGAAGAGGTATGGTTCGACGGGGCCGATGGCGACCGGCTTCAGGGCTGGATACTGAAGCCCCCCGGCTTCGAAGGCGGCAGGAAGTACCCGTCCATACTCGAGATTCACGGCGGGCCCCGCGTGCAGTACGGCAACTTCTTCATGCACGAGTTCTTCTGCCTCGCGGCCCGGGGCTACGTGGTGTATTTCTGCAACCCCCGCGGTGGCCAGGGCTACGGCGAGGAGCACTCGAAGAGCATCGTCAACGACTGGGGCGGTGCGGACTACCGCGACCTCATGGCCTGGTCGGACTACGTGGGGAAGCTTGAGTACATTGACGAAGAGCGCATGGGCGTAACGGGCGGCAGCTACGGCGGTTACATGACGAACTGGATAGTGGCCCACAAGGATCGCTTCGCGGCGGCGGTCACTCAGCGCAGCGTCAGCAATCTCGTAAGCATGTGGGGCACAAGCGACTTCAACTGGGTTTTTCAGCACGAGTTCGGCGGCAAACCCCCGTACGAGGACATCGAAGACCTTTGGCGTCAGTCCCCCATCCGCTATTTCGCCAACGTTAAGACTCCCACAATGGTGATACACAGCGAGCAGGACCTTCGCTGCAGCATCGAACAGGGCGAGCAGGTATATATCGCGCTTCGCCACCTCGGAGTCGATACCGAGTTCATTCGCTTTCCCGGCGAGCCTCACGGTCTGTCAAGGGGAGGCCGCACGGACAGGCGCGTAGCGCGCCTCGAGCACATACTGCGCTGGTTCGACAAGTACCTGAAGTAGCGGTTCGCATTTTTCGGCAGGCCGACAAAGGGGGCGCGAGAGCGTCCCCTTGATTATTTTCGGGTGAGGATGATGATCAGCGCGAGTCCGGCAAGCAGGATGAGGGTGGCGATTGCGACAAAGGCGGCGCGGGGTATGGCATCCTTGTCTTCTTCTTCCGGTGTGTCCGCGGGGACCTTCTCCCAGTCCATTCCGCTGAGCCGTGGAGGCAGCGCGGACTTCTCGATGAACTGGTCGGCGCTCCACTGCGGCAGGGGCTTGGGCTCGGGCGGCTTGAAGAAGTCAGCGAGCCTTTGGGCGGAGACGGGCTCGAGATTCAGGGTGTTGTCTTCGAGTTCGATAATCAGCCCTTTTCTCAGTGAATCCCTGTATCGGGAGAAGCGGCTCCTGTATTCCGCAAAGGGTAGGTCGAATGCGGTGGAGAAGGCGAAGAAGAGCGAGAGGTCGGAGTCCGGCAGGTGGCCGCCGGAGACCAGCAGCGCGAACAGTTGCGCGATATCCTCACGGGTCGAGTCGAAGCGGAAGTTCTGTTCGAAGAGCATTTGCAGGGCCTTGATGCGGTAAACGTCGCCGCAGGTCTCCGCGAAGGCTTCGAAGGGGGCGGGTATTTCGAGCAGCGAGCCGATGCACGCTATTTCCAGCACGACGGTCTCGAACGGTGGAGAGAAGACCTTCTCGTCGAATTCGGGCGGGGCGTTGAGTTCGGTTTCTCCTGCAGCGAGCGCAACGGACCAGTCGCGCACCCCCGTTGTGAAATCGCCGTAGGCCTTTCTGTACGCTTCGGGCGAGGTGATGGAGAGCCGCAGTCCCTTCGCCACCGCGGCCTGCAGCGGTGAAAGGTCGAGAGCCTGCGAGTCGAACTCGTCGAGGCGCGAACGCCACTTGTCAACCACGAATCCGCGCTCGGTTTTCAGCAGTTCGCCGTCATAGGCTACAAGCAGCGAGGCATCGGCGTACAGCTCCGAGTGCGCCTGGGCCGGTGCGGCCCAAAGCAGCACGAAGCCGAGCGAGAACAAGCCCGCGAGCGTCCTCATTTCGCCTCCACGAACGGCCGCACGTCGTACAGACCCTCGATAACAGGCTTACCCGCGGAGTTCAGATACAGGTAGCTCCCATTGCGGTAAGCGGGGTACATTCCGTGTGAGTGCGCGAAGGGCCGAGTATCGTCGAGCGGCCCGAACACGAGCCGTCCCATGACATCGATGACGCCGGTGAATCCGTGTGCGCGAATCACGGCCCTGCCTCTGCGAGAACCGTCCCGCCTCTTCGAAGACGGCAAGGGTAACGCGCTTGCCGGAGGTGTCTATGTAGCACATGAACTTATCGCCGTCGAACTTCACCGCGGCCCTTTCCTCACTGAACGGCCTCGCGTCTTCGAAGGCCGGTTCTATCGCCCAGGAGCCGTCCGGCCTTATGTATCCGTAAAGACCGTCCTTCTTCACCAGCGCGAGAGAATCCGAAAAAGCCCGGGCATCCACGAAAGGTCCGAAAGAGGCCACCCTGCCTTCGCGGTCAAGGAAGTAGGTCTGCTCTCCGGCACTGACTGGCACGGGGCCGTTGGCGAACAGTTCTTCGGGAAGCGAGATTGCGCCGGAGCGCGTCATGTCGGAAGAGTTCCGGATGCGCCAGGTGTTGCGGACGAGAGGTTCGGGGATGTCGCGTTCGACGGTCTTCTGCTCGCGGTTCATGGCCCGGACGGAACGGCCGTTGAAGAAGAGGCAGATTCCCGACGGGAAGGATACCACTCGGCGGTTGCGTGCGGGTTCGACGAACCGGAAATCCCGGTCTATCACTCCCCAACCGTTGCGAACGCGCGCCGGTGCGAACGGGCCTGAGAATGGCAGTGCCTCCCACAGCGCGGGTTCCATCGCCACCTCGCCGTCGTCGTTCACGAATCCCCAACGGCCGTTGGATGCCAGGCAGGGCGAAAGACCTTCGCGGAAATCGAGAACATTGTGATACTGCGGTTCTATGATGAAGCGGCCGGTGTTGTCTACAAGCCCCCAGGTGGAGCCTGTTCGCACGACCGCGAGCCTCCCGTCGAAGGACGCGACCTCGTCGAAGATGGGGCGCACGGCGAAGGAGCCGTCCGGCTCAAGGAGTCCGTAACCACGGTACTGTACGAGGTGCCCGTGTTCCCCGGAGGGCCGCACCGAACGGTAATCGGGATAGAGTGCAATCCGGCCGGATGGTTCCATCACACCCCACTTGCCGCCGAACAGCACCGCGTAGAGGCCGGCTTCGCGGCGCAGGTCGTCGTAGAAGAACTTCACCTTGACGGAATTGCTTGGTCCTACGAGCCCCCATACACCACCGTACTTGGCAGCGAGCCAAGCCGTTGTGAAATGGCTTGCAGGCCTGCAGGACGGTGCTTACCTGCTGGTTGCCCTGCTTGTCAACGTAGCCCCAGGAGTATCGGCCCGAGGAGTACAGTGCCACCGGTGCGCGGTTCTCCCTGAACGGCCCCGCCGCAGCATATGCGGGGTCAATGGCGACCTCTCCGCGCCGGTTGAGGAAGCACCACTTTCCGTTGAGCTTGGCCGGAGCCATTTCCTGAGAGTAGTCCAAAGCCTGTTCGAACACGAAGGGCGTGGTGAACTTTCCGTCTTTGCCGAAATACGCGAACGAACCGAGACTCGTTACCGCGGCCCGTCCGTTGACGAATGAGCGTGCGCGAGCATGATCAAGCGGCATGACCACCGAGCCCGTGGTGTCTATGAATCCCCACCGGGGCTCGCCGAGCTGGAAGCGCATTACCGCCGCATGCCCTTCGGAGAAGTCGAGAGCGAGGTCATAGTTCGCGCTGATACGTATGCGGCCATCAGTGGAGAGGTATCCCCATTTTCCACCGAAGCTCTGAAAGGAGGCGAGTCCTTCGCTGAAGCGCGAGATGTTCTTGAAGGTGGGAGGCAGGATGAACTCACCCTCGCGGTCAATAAGTCCCCACTTTTCGTCGAGAGCGACACGAGCGACGCCGTTTTCGAAATCCCGTGCATCGCCGAAGCGGAAATCTATGACGAGTTCGCCCTGTTCGTCCATGTATCCCCATCCGGCGGGGCTTCGCACGGCTGCGAGGCCGTCGCTGAAGGGTCTTGCACCAGCGAACATGCGCCCGTAGCGCAGTTTGCCGGACTCGGAGATGAATGCGTAAGCCTGCCTCGCCGCGACTGCGAGGAGGCGTTTCTTACCGGGCTCGTTCTCGGCACTCGTGAACGAAATGCACGCGAACACGAGCAGCAGGGCGAGCAGTAGCCGTTCAGATGTCTTTTTCGTCAGAGGAATCACCACTCGTAGTATCTCTCATTATCTCGGCCTTCCACTTGGCGTATCGCTTCAGGTCCTTTTCGACGAGCAACAAACAGGCCGTGAGTATCAGGATGTCGTCAATCTGGCCGAAGAAGGGAATGAAGTCGGGGATGAAATCGAACGGGTTTATCAGGTACAGAAGCGCAACGGTGCAGGATGCGACGGAGAAGTACGGAACGGCGGTGTATTTTCCGCTGACGTAGTCGCTGACCAGCGCGTACATGAGCTTTCCGTTGTCAAAGAGCCGCTTGAATACGTTTTTGGAGCCGAGGACTCCGAAGATCCTGCTTTTGCTGGCGACGACCTTCTTCATGTCATCGGAAGCGGTATCTGCCGCCTGCTGTTCGAAAAACTCTCTGTTGAACGGAGTTTTCTGTTTTGTCATGGCGTAGTCCTCCCAAATCTACAATGTACCATTATAATGATGTGGACGGCAGTTGTAACAAAGGAATGGAATATGCCGAAGTACTTCGCATACGGATCCAACATTTCCGAGCGGCGTGTAGGCGAACAAAGGAAGGTTCCCTATACCTCGCGTCAATTCGCCGTGCTCAAGGACTACGAGCTTCTTTTCGACAAAGTCTCCGCCACGTCGGGCAAGGGCTATGCGAACATAGTGCCTGCGAAGGGCAAGCACGTAGAGGGCTTTGTTTACGACACCACCGAAGAGGGAATAGCAATCCTGGACAACTACGAAGGCTATCCCGTACACTACGAGCGCAAGCGAGTGATAGTCAAGACGGCCACTGGCATGATGGAGGCGAAAGCGTACGTGGCTCCGCCTTCTCAGCGTTCAAAGGGGCTTCTTCCGTCCCGCGACTACCTGGACTATCTCCTTGAGGGCCGGGAAGATTTTTCGAAGGACTACCTCGAACGTCTCGAGAATCAGCCGGTGTTCGAACGGTGAGTACATCCGCAAACGGAATATAATCTCGGCCACTCGAAAACCAACAGAGAGATGATATGCCACTTCCCCTCTGGAGCCGCCCATTCTGTGTCGTGATAGCAGGACGCCCGAACGTGGGCAAATCAACCCTGTTTAACCGAATTGTCGGCAGGCGCATTTCCATCGAAGACCCCACGCCGGGGATAACCCGCGACCGAATCGTGCATACAGTCACCCACGAGGACGTGACGTTCGACCTCGTGGACACCGGCGGTATAGGCGTGGTTGACATGCAGGACCTCGAAGACCTGGTTGAACTCCAGATTCAGAGCGCGATAGGCATGGCGAACGTGGTTATATTCGTCACGGACGTGCGCGACGGGCTCATGCCGCTGGACGAGAAGGTAGCGCAGGCGCTTCGAAAGCTGAAGGTTCCGGTCGTGCTCGCGGTCAACAAGTGCGATGTGCCGAAGTTCGACGACATGGTCGGCGAGTTCTTCAAGCTCGGTTTCGCCGACGCCTACGCGATATCATCGCGAGAGAAGCGCGGAGTGGACGAGCTTTTGGACAAGGTGATCTCCTACGCGCCTCACAAGGAGCAGAAGGATGAGGGCGAAAAGGACAAGCTGAAGCTCGCGGTGGTCGGCAGGCGCAACGTTGGCAAGTCGAGCCTTATCAACTTTCTGACCGGAGAGGAGCGCGTGATAGTTTCCGACGTGGCCGGCACCACGCGTGATGCGGTCGAGGTAGCTCTTGAGACCGCAGGGCTGAGCATTGTTGCCATAGACACCGCGGGTCTGCGCAAGAAATCGTCCATGAAGCATCCCGTCGAGTTCTACAGCACGGTTCGGACCGAGACATCTGTAAGGCGTGCGGACGTGGTAGTGATGATGCTGGACGCGGTGGAGGGTGTCTCGAGCATAGAAAAGAAGCTTTCGGGCTACATAGAAGAGGAACACAAGCCCTGCATCATAGTTGTGAACAAGTGGGACCTTGCGGGCGAGACCGAGCCTGAGAAATACACCGAGTACATAAGGAAGACGCTTCCCGGCCTGGACCACTGTCCTGTGGTATATTCCTCAGTGAAAAAGGGCGAACGTATCTCGCCGATAATCGAGATAGCGGGAGAGTTGGTTGAAGACTATCGCAAGGAGTGGCCGACAGCGAAGCTCAACAAGTTGGCCGATGAGGCCTGGAAGAAGAACAAGCCCCGCACGAAGCTGAGCAAGCTGGCAAAAATCTTCTACGTGACACAGGTGAAGACCGCTCCGCCGATTTTTTTGGTTTTCGTGAACGACCCGAAGCTTTTCCCCGATTCATATCGCCGTTATTTGATAAACTACTTCAGAGAGCGCCTCGGGATACCCGAGATACCAATCCGCCTGGTTTTGCGCCGCCGGTCGGAACGCAGAAAAAGAAAATGAGGAGGACTTTCCCATGGTCAAGATAGAGCATCTCGGTCACGCCTCTTTCAGGCTCACAGGTTCGCACACGGTTTACTTCGACCCCTACAAGCTGAAGGGGAAGCAGGAACCCGCGGACATCGTGTTCGTCACTCATAGCCACTTCGACCACCTTTCGCCGCAGGATTTGTCCCAGATATGCACTTCTTCCACAGTTGTTTTCGCGACCCCCGATTGCGAAGAAGAGCTGAAGTCCCTGCCCGAAGACATCGAGTTCCGTCCCGTCGAGCCCGGCAAGAGCTACGAGTACGCGGGAATCAAGATCCGCACAGTTCGTGCGTACAACACGAACAAGAAGTACCACCCGCGTGAGAACGACTGGGTGGGTTACGTGATAGAAATGGACGGAGAGAGCTTCTACCACCCGGGCGATACGGACATAATACCCGAGATGGAGGGCATCGAGCCCGACTACGCGTTCCTCCCCGTGAGCGGCACGTACGTAATGACGGCTGAAGAAGCCGCCGAAGCGTATAAAATGATACGACCGAAGAAGGGCGTATTCCCCATGCACTACGGCGTTGTCGCCGGTTCAAAAGAGGACGCGGAGAAATTCCTGAAACTCGTCAAAGACCTCAACAGCAAATAGCCGTAACGAGGGCGCTTCTCGCGCTTTCGCTTACGTTTCTGTGTGCTGTGTTCGCCCTTGCCGAAGAGGGCGCCAGGCCCGTTGCGGTGGTGTTTTCCAGCCAGTCGCAGGGGGCCCTTTTCGCATGCCGCTGTCCGTTTAATCCCGAAGGGGGGCTTGCTCGCCGGGCCGCGGTAGTCAGTGAGCTGAGGAAGAGTTACGATGTAACTCTCGTTGACGCGGGCGGTTGGATGCCCGGCGGGGTTTACGACGAGATGGCCTCGGGCGAAGAGGAAGCGAAGAGACGCGCGAAAATTATCGTAAAAGCATATGAGGCTATGGGGTACGACGTTCTGGGCGTAGGAGAGGACGACCTCGCGCTGGGAACCGATGCGCTCGAGGTGGCCGGAAAGCTGAGCCTGGTGCGCGGCAACATAAGGGGCGATATCGGCGGTTCTGCGTATGTGATACGCGATGGCACGGCTTTCATCAGCGTTGCGGGCGAGAACTTTCCCACGGCACTTTACACCAAAGCGAGGAAACTTTCCGCGGATGCCCCGGGGGAGTTTCTGGCAAAGCAGGTCGCAGAGGCCCGTAACAGCGGTGCTGAGCGCGTGGTCGCGTTGTTTCAGATGACAGAGCGCGAGACCATAGAGCTTGTGCGGAAGGTGGATGGAATTGACCTCGCGTTCGTATCGCATCGCACGGCCGTTTCGAGGCCTCCGTATAACGTCGGAAAAACCCTCGTCGCAGGGCTCGAACCACTCGGCACGGCGGTTCTGTCCTGGGTGCCGGGAAAGGGAATCGAGCGCACGAGGCTGGGAATGGCGATGCCGACGGACGAGAAGATCTCCCGTATGCTCGCACAGGCCGGATACGTTTCGAACAGCCTCGAGAAGGTTCCGCTCGATATATACGTCATGGCCCGCTGCCCCTATGGCAGGCCCGCGCTCGAGAAGCTTCTGGATATTCGCGAGAAGCTCGGAGAACACATTGAGTTGACCATTCGTTACGTGCTGGACTTCGAAGACGGAAAGCTGAGTTCAATGCACGGTGAGGACGAGTTGGAGGAGACCCGGCGGATGTTGGCGGTCTGGCTTGCGGACAAGGACAAGCTGGACGATTATCTGGAAGCGGCGGATGAAGAGAAGTTCGAGTTCGCGAGGTGGCTCGTGAAGGTCGGAATCGACCCGTGGAGGATAAAGGCATCGCTTGACAGCGGAGAGGTAGACGCGGAGCTGAAGTTGCACGCCAGGCAGTGCGAAGCGCGTGGCATAAACGCCTCGCCCACTCTGCTCATCGCCAACGAGGAGTACGGAGGGCCTTTCGATGACGTGGAGCGCATCCTGTTCGCAATATGCTCGCGGCTCTCGGAGCCGGGCGATATCAGCAGTTGTTCGCAGTTGCCCGAGTGCTATTCGGATTCCGACTGCTTCGAGTTCGGCAAGGTAATCGTTTGCGAAAAACCGGGCACTAAGGACGCAAGGTGCGTGGAAGTTGACGAGCCCCGTGTTGATGCGGTCTGCATAAGGCCGGACGGAGCCCTTGCGGACCCCTTTGAAAGCGTCGTGTCGGGCATGAGAAGATGGATGCCCACTCTGAAGGTCCGAGAGGTATCGGAGACAAGCGAGGAAGGGCGCAATCTTTTGCAGAAACACGATATAAGCCGGCTTCCCGCATTCGTCTTCAGCGGCAATATCGAGAAAGCGCACTACTTCAAGGAGCTTGAAAGCTCCTTCGTAAAGAGCCGGGGCTCGTACATAGCCGCCGCGGGCACATACTTCGCCAACACCCGTGCGGACATTCCCGTGCGCCGGGGCATGGAGCTTTTCATATCGCCTTATTCGAAGTTCGCGGGTGAAGTTGTCAGGAGCCTCGGAGAGCTTGGCGAGGCGGGTTCTGAAGTGCGGTTACGGTTCATGGTCGCACATCAGGACGGCGAGATAGTCGGAGCACGCGGCATATCAGAGGGCGAAGAGGCTGCCCGCATGTGGGCGGCATTGCAGCTCGATCGCGAAAAGGGCATGGCCTACATCCTTGAAAGGTTCAAAAGGCCCGGTTCTTCTTACTGGGCGCGGCCCGCCGAGGTGGTGGGGATAGACCCAAACGAGCTTCGGGAGCTTGCGCTTTCCGCCAAAGCCCTCGACGCGCTGAAGGAGGATGCGAAGCTGGCCGAGACGTTTTCTCCCGGGGGCGAGGCCTTCCTGCTCCACGACGGCAGGGAGGTGGTCACATTCAACGACATAACAGACTTCGAGGTGCTGCTTTGGATAAACAGTCAGTGAGGATTATCGCAATCGTGCTACTTCTGGGGTTTTTGACCGCGGGCGGGTGCTACTTGCCTGTACATGAGCACCGTCTGCCCGCCGAGGCGGACCACTTCACTCTCACGTATTCCACCGTCGGATACCGACCGGTGAACGTCAGTTGCGAGCTTAACTCGCTTTCCGGCTACAGCGCCGCGGTGCTGGAACACACGGTAAGCGGTGTCGCCGTACGGGTGCAATCGCCGAAAGCCCTCGCCGAGCAAGCCGACGTTCTTTGCGACGCGCTTTCGAGCATGCGAAGAGAAGCAGGGCTGTATTTCTCGCCCATGCCGTTTTTCAATATCACGCTTCTCGACGAGCCTCCCGCCACCGGAGTGTGGCACGGCGACATGGTCGGCAACCGCTTCAGCGCCACGTTCTACACGAACGGTGCGGGCGTTTCCTCTACCGGTGCCGTTCGCACCTCAGGCCCATTCCTTGCATCGCAGGTTCTGGGTACATTTTCGGAATGCCTGGAATACTGCTCAGTGTACGGCGACGGAGTCAAGCTGCCGTCAAACACTCGCAGATGGCGATGGTTTCGGGAGGGATTATGCCTTTGGCTCAGCTACAAGGGCATAACGGACCGTTTCAAGGGAGCCCGTCCGGCGATGAACAGCCCCCTGGAGTTCAAGTACTACTGGGCCACCAAGCTTGGCGCTCGACTTTTGGAGTGGCGCGAAGGTCAGCGCGGCGACAAGTACTACGCAGCCAGCGCGGGAGTATTTTTCGCGGCGAATGAAGCAACAGGCGGGGCCTTTCCGTATAACTTTCTGCGCGCCATGCATGATGACGATGAAGAGCTTGCACTTATCGCCGCAGACGCACTCGGCTGCTCCCCCCTTGATTTCGCCACTTCGATACGCAGACCGATTCCGGAGCTTTATCCCGAATTTTGCGCGAACGAGATGGTGGTTCCGGACAGCTTCGACCGTTCCGCCGATGCGATGACTCTCCGGTCGGGCGACGTTGTTCTTGCGGTCGCGGGCAGGCACGTAAGCGGACTTTACGAGCTTGACAAGGCACTGTGGGATGCCGTTGACGGTGAGGACTTCACTCTCACGGTGCGCAGGGACGGTCGCAAGGTTGACGTGCACTGTCTTCCGATGGGGTGGCGGCACCTGCTCGCGAGGCTTACCAGAGGTGAGAGATGAAAAAGGCCTGCTTCGTTTTCGCCGCCGTGTTTTTGCTCCTGATCGGTTCCGGAATTCTGTACCTGACGGACGCGATAGGCTCGGTAAATGTATCGGACATTTCCGCCAGCGCGGGCGCCGGCGAAGCGTTCTCGAAGATAGGTTCAGAGGAGTTCTTCACCGAGTGGTCGGTGAACAAGAAGCTCGAGGAACGTTTCAGACACTACGTTCTCAACGGCGATGCGAAGTGGCTGATGGATTCGTACGACGCAGCCAGCCAGAAGATGATGGAGGACATGATCTTCGAGGACATGCCGCAGCAACTCGCGGAGGCCGGCAAGGAGACGTTCAAGCCGAAGTTCATAATCGCGCCTTCCGTGGTTATCGGAAACATGCCCGCGATGATGGCAACGCCCGGCGAGTACGAAATATCCTGTACCGGAGCCATGAGGGCGGTTTACGGCAAAGAGGCCTATCGCCGGGAGTTTGAGATTAATGCGAAGGTCAGGCTGTCAGGTGTGATGGCGGCGAGCAGTTTTGCGGACGAATGCTGCCGTATCCTCGCCGAGCATTTTTTGAGGCTCGTACAGGCGATGGTCGAGCAGGTCGGCAGTTTCGAGATGACTTTTGGAGCGGAAAACGAATAAATATCTCCGCGATTTCCGGCAGGGCAGTAGGATTTATTGATATGAAGGCTAAATTAGTTGCCAACCTCAGCATGAGTCGTTCGTGGCTTGCCGCATTTCGCAAGGCCCGGATGAACGCGGGAATGTCCCTCAAGGACGCGGGGGACGACGTCAGCCTTTCCGGTTCCGCCCTTTGTCGAATTGAAACGGGCGAGAGGTCCTGCAAGGTCTGGATTCTCGAGCGTCTTTGCTCACACTACGGCGTGCTTCCCTGGGAAGTTCTGAGGGGGCTTGTGCGCGAGGGCGAGTTCGCTATCCCCGGCACACCGCCTTGCGAACGGCTTCGCGAGGCCCGCAAGAGGACCGGTTACACTCTCGCGAAGGCCGCGGAGCTTCTGGGCGTATCCCAGCCGTCCCTGTCGCTGATCGAGAACGGCCACCGGCGGCTGACGACCTCGCTTTTGAAGCGAGCGCTGGACACGCTCAACCGCAGCTACGAGGAGTATTTCACCGGCGCGGACGGCAAGATCCTGTTCGAGCGCAACGTGACGGGAGCTGCGGCAGCGGGGAGGTCTCAGGAGGCCGTTTACTGGGGCGAATTCCCGGGACTTGCGACCGCGATCGGACCGCGGGGCGCGGCACGAGACCTGATTGTGCTGGAGATAGAAGGGGTTTCGATGGAGCCTTACCTTTTAGAGGGCGACATGGTTTTCTGCGACCCTGAGACAGAGGCCTCGGTGGGAGACCTTGTCGTGGCGCAGTTCGAGGACGGTTCGATGGTATGCAAGCGCTACGAGGGCGCGGTGGACGGGAAGTTGCACCTTCATTCCGTCAATGTCGCTTCCGACGACCTTTACGTCAGGATGGAATCGCTTGCCGGTCTCTGGCCGGTGATGGGTTCTTACCGTCGAGAACATTGAGCGGTGCAGGTAGTCAAAAAACTTGACGAAAAGCGCAGCATTGCTATAATCTGTGGCCCATTGCAAAGTGGTTCACAACATGGTTAATACCCCTTAAGGGGCGGGTGTAGCTCAGTGGAAGAGCGCGACCTTGCCAAGGTCGATGTCGTGGGTTCGAATCCCATCACCCGCTCCATCTTTCTTAACACGGAGATTCGCATGGCTTACGAGATAGTTGCCGGCGACAACTGGAAGAGGACGATCAAATTCGAGGTACCTGCCGAGGAAATCAAAGAGCAGTACGAGCAGTCTCTCAGACAGGCCCGTAAGCTTTTCACGATGCCGGGCTTTCGCGCAGGCAAGGTTCCCCGTCAGATCGTCGAGAAGAGGTTGAAGGAGCAACTGGTGCAGGACACCCTCGAGTCCATCCGGGCGGACTCCTTCGAAGAGGCGCTGAAGGAAGATGAGCCTGAAAGTGGTCGGTTCTCCGGGCATCGAGGAAGCCGGTGAATACGAAGAGGGCGAGCCTTACCGTTTCGAGGTCGAGGTGGAAGTCGAACCCGAGTTCGCTGCGCCTGAATTCAAGGGCCTGAAGCTCCAGAAGCTGCGTTCTGAGGTGACCGACGAGGACATCGAGCAGGAGCTGAAGTCCCTTCAGTTCCGTTCCGGCACCTGGGAAAAGCGCGAAGGCCGCGAGGCTCAGGAGAAGGACGCCGTAATCGCCGACATAGACGTGATGCGTGAAGGCGAAACCGTCACGACCCTCGAGGGCCACCCGCTTCACCGTTCGCCCTTCCGGTCTTCAGAACTTCAAGCTGGACGACATAGTAGCCCTTTTCGAGGGCAAGAAGTCCGGCGACGAGGCGGAAACCATAGCGAAGACGACGGGCGAGTTCGAAGGGATTCCCGCGGACTCGGACGTAACTCTCCGGTTCAAGCTCAAAGAGGTGCACGAACTTGTGCTGCCCGCAATTGACGACGAGCTTGCAAAGAAGCACAACTACGACGACATCGAAGAGTTGGAGATGGACCTCCGTCTGAAGCTGGAAGACTACAAGCGTCAGAACGTCGAACGCAAGTACCGCGATACTCTTATGGACAAGCTCGCAGAGCTGGCGGATTTCGATGTTCCGGAGAACCTTCTCCGCGAACAGGCCACGCGCAGCTACGACCGCCAACGCATGGAGTACATGCGCATGGGGCTCGACATAGAGAAGATGGAGGACGGCAAGCACGCCGACTCTCTCAAGGCGGCCGCGCTTGAAAACGCGGAACGTGCAATCAAGCTTCACTTCATCGTGGACAAGATAGCCGAGTCAGAGAACCTGTTCGTGACCGAGAGCGAATTCCGACGCGAGATCGAGCTTCTGGCCAACCGTCAGGGCGTATCGCTTCAGAAGATGCTCAAGGTCGTGCAGGAGAAGAACCTCGAAGAGCAGATTCGTTTCGACCTTCTCGAGCGCAAGGTATTCGACCTTGTCGAGGAGCATGCCGAGGTGGAGGAAGTTGAGAGTCTCGACTCCGAGCTTACACCTGAAGAGAAAGCCGCGAAGGCCGAGTCCGGCGAAGAGGACGGTTCTGAAACAGAAGAGTAGGGCTGTATAATAACGTAACCACAAGCCCTCTCGGCCGTTTAGCCGAGAGGGCGTTTTCGTGTAAAGGGGCGGAATTCGACTCGTTATGCATAACTCACGAATAGAAGAGTAGAATTCCAGTGTAAGGAGACCACAAATCGAACGGCAGACAGAAAGGCGAGAAATGGGCAAGGAAAGCAAGGACATCGAAGGTTCCATGGGCGTACCCTTTGTCATCGAGCGCACGGGACGCGGCGAGCGCACTTACGACCTGTTCAGCAGGCTGTTGCGCGACCGCATCGTATTCATAGGCGATCCCATCAACGACGTAGTGGCGAACATAGTCATCGCCCAGTTGTTGTTTCTGCAGCTCGAAAACGCCCACAAGGACATAAGCGTTTACATCAACTCTCCCGGTGGTTCGGTAACAGCGGGCCTCGCGATTTACGACACCATGCAGTTCGTCAAATGTGACGTTTCGACGACCTGCATCGGCCAGGCGGCTTCGATGGGCGCGATTCTTCTCGCCGGGGGCACAAAGGGCAAGCGTTACGTCCTTCCCAACTCCCGGGTGATGATTCACCAGCCCTGGGGCGGCGCCGAAGGTTCCGCTTCCGACATCGAGATTCACGCTGAAGAGGTAATCCGCATCCGTAAGAAGCTCTTCCAGATACTGGAGGAACATACCGGTAAGAAGGCGTCGCAGATTGCAAAGGACGCCGACCGTGACCGTTTCTTTACCGCGGAGGATGCGGTGAAGTACGGTTTAGCTGACGAAATAGTGAAGTCGCTCAAGAAAGACGAAGAAGATGAAGAAAGAGAATAGCTCCGGTTACTACGCAAAAAGCTGTTCCTTCTGCGGCAGGTCGCAGGAGGAAATTGACGGCCTGATGATTCCCGGTGGCCCTGATGCCGCCATTTGTCAGGACTGCATTGATATTTGCAACTCCGTTCTGGCTGCGAACCGCCGTTCAATGGCGGAACCCGTGGGCGAGATACCCACCCCGATGCACATCAAGGACAGACTGGACGAGTACATAATCGGACAGGAATATGCCAAGCAGGTTCTGGCCGTGGCCGTTTACAACCATTACAAGCGCATCAAGTACGTGGAGGAGAACGGCGAGTTCGCGGAAGTTGACCTGGAGAAGACGAACATCCTTCTCGTCGGCCCCACCGGTTGCGGCAAGACCTTGGCCGCCCAGACCCTGTCGAAGGTTCTTTCGGTACCTTTCGCAATCGGAGACGCGACCACTTTGACCGAGGCGGGTTACGTCGGAGAGGACGTTGAAAACCTTCTCGTCCGGCTTCTTCAAAGCGCGGACTACGAGGTCAGCAACGCCGAGCGCGGCATAGTCTATGTTGACGAGGTTGACAAGATCGGCCAGAAGACGGTGAACGTGTCCATCACCCGCGACGTAGGCGGAGAGGGAGTGCAGCAGGCGCTTTTGAAAATGCTCGAGGGCACCGTGTCGAATGTTCCGCCCAAGGGCGGGCGCAAGCACCCTGAGCAGGAGTTCATCCGGGTGGATACCGGCAACATCCTGTTCATCTGCGGAGGCTCGTTCAACGGAGTCGAGAACATAATCGCCGAGAGGGTTGACCGCAAGACCATTGGCTTCCACGAAGGCGGCGCGGGAGTTTCCAAGGAGAATTACAGGGAACTGGTCTCGCTCATCGAGCCGGAGGATATTGTCAAGTTCGGACTTATACCCGAATTCGTTGGCAGGATACCTGTCGTTGTGCCGTTCTACCCGCTCGACAAGGAAGCGCTCGTAAAGGTGCTGCTCGACCCGCGCAACGCCCTTGTAAAACAGTACAAGGCGCTGTTTGAGATGGAAGGCAAGCAGCTCGAGTTCACTACTGAGGCCCTGCGTGCGATAGCCGCGAAGGCCGAGGACAAGGGAACCGGAGCAAGGGCTCTTCGCGGAATAGTCGAAGGGCTGCTTTTGGAAATCATGTACGACCTTCCTGGAAACCATCCGCGCGGCACGAAGTTTGTCATTACCGAGGACGCAATAACAGGCAAGGGCAAACCGGTCATAGAGCATCCCGACAAGACCGACAAGGACAAAAGAGAACGGGCCTGACACCGGAGGTTGAATGAACCGGAACCTCATCTTAGCTCTTTCCGTGCTTCTTCTGGGAATAGGCGTGTTCGTGTACTTCTATTTCTCGGCATTCAGCAGCGAGCTATCTCAGGACATAATTCGCGTCCTTACAGAGGGTTCCGAAAAGGACAAGCGCGACAGAATAGAGTGGATGGCCCAGAACTTCTCGGCCGACAAGGATTTCTGGATGAGGCTCATCTATCACGACGAGCCTTCCGTGCGCATAGCCGCGTACAAGTCGCTGAGCCTCTTTCGCGCAAACGTCCCTGAATGCTACTTTTCGGCCTACGAGAAGGGCGGTCGCGAGGTGAAACTCGCGCTCTACAGCTCACTCATCAATATCGCCCCTTATAATGATCTCCGTTTCGTGAGGCTCGCGATCGCGGACACCGCGTCCAGCGAAACCGCGGTAAAGAGCGCGGCTTACAGCTACCTGGCGTTCCAGTCGGTACAGGACTGGACTCCTGAAGAGCTGCAGGCCCATTCGGAAGAGAGCGCGGTCTCGCGCTGGTTCGAATGGTATCAAAGCATGGAGGAACGAACACGGCGCGAGAAGATAGAGATTTACACCCAGCGTCTTCTTCGGCGTTTCTGTTCCGAGAAACCGGATATCCGCAAACGTGCCTACGAACCCCTGCGCAAGCTTTACGGCGACGAAGTGTTCTACCTTCCTTCGATAGAAGAGGGTCAGCCGGAGTTGAGCGAAGCCCTGAAGTGGTGGCAGTCCGGCAAGGAGTCGTACCTGGACGCGGTGATGAATCGCATCCGCTGGGACGAAGACTTCTACCGGGGGTTGTGACATGCGGTGGGCACCGCTCGCATTCATCATACTGGGCCTCGCGGTGGTCGCGTCCTTCGCTTTTTTCTGGAGCGGTGCCGCGCCTGACCCCGTCCCACCTGCTCGTGTGAGTACTTCGCAGGAAAGCTCGGAGTTCAGGAAGGTGGAGTTGAAACCACCTGACGATTCATCCGTGCAGCGTTTTTCCGATATTGCTGCAAATCCCTTCAGCACGGAGTTCGCAAAGAGCTTTCGCTACGAGCCACCCTCGCTTGGCGTGGTTCGCTACCGCGAGAAGGCCGGAACCTTTACGGGTTTCCTTACGGTTCGCAACCTCAAGCCCAACTTCGCATACCAGGTAAAGCTCGTAGGCACTCCGTCCGATGTGGCGAGCATGGAGAACCTTGGGTTCAACGGTCGCTGGCTGCTGCCTTCAGGCGGCACGAACTTCTCTGACGAGGACTACCTTGCACTCGAGGACAAGAGCGGAGTGGAAGGCTATATCTTCTTCGACTGGTTCGTTACCGACAAGCGCGGCGACGCCGAACTCCAGTTTTCATTGGATACCTGCCTTCACGTTCTGATGAGCAAGACCCTCGAGGGAGCGCAGCCACCATCCCCCGAGCTTCTGCGCACGTTCCGCGTTGACAGTTTTCTTCCGTTCGCCTATGACAAGGAATACGACCCCCTCGACGTTGAAATCTGGGCGATGAGCGAATACTACTGGTCGCAAGAACGGCCTGAACCCGGCCTCACCAGGCTCCCCGCCTCACGCTACAACTGTCTTTTCCGTCTCACCGAGGAGTGCTTTCACGGTGTCGGTGGCGGCATGTGGGCTACCGCGCTCGAAGCACCTGTCAGCTTTGAAGTGACAAATTGACCGAAAGTATTGTTCCGGTTGGTACGGCGTTTGCCGAGTAATACATACAAACCACCGGAGCGCACAATGAAGCTTTTCATCGCCGAAGACGACAAGACCTCCCCGAAATTCCTCGCCTCGCTGGCGGGTAAGTGGGGCTATGACGTTTCCACCGCATCAGATGGCGAGAAGGCTTTGCGCATTCTCGAGTCGCCGGACGCGCCTCTGCTCATCCTTCTCGACTGGATGCTTCCCGGCGTAAGAGGACCCGACATTTGCGCGAGGTTGCGTGAAGCCGAGACTAACGGCGACTGCTCGCGATTCATGATCATGCTCACAATGCGCGACTCCCCGGAGGACATCGTCGAAGGGCTGTCAGCCGGAGCCAACGATTACATGGTCAAGCCCTTTCATCAGAATGAACTTCGCGCGAGGCTCGCGGTAGGCCGCCGCATCCTGGAGCTTCAAAGCGAACTTGTCGAGAAGGTCTCCGAGCTGGAGCACACCCTTAAGGAAATCCGTACCCTGCAGGGAATCCTGCCCATATGCATGCACTGCCACAAGATACGTGGCGACAAGGAGGTATGGGAGAGGCTGGAGTCTTACATCACCGACCATACGGACGCGTTGCTGTCTCACAGCATCTGCCCGGACTGCTATGATAAGCATTACAAGGCCGACGCAGAAGGTACAGAGGACTGACAGCATACTGGCACTCGTTGTCAACAAGTTCATTTTCAAGGAATGCGAGTGGCCGTTTTCAGCCTTTTGTGACTATGCGAGTTTGGGCAGAGCTTTTTGCTGTATA
This sequence comes from Planctomycetota bacterium, assembly GCA_034521065.1. Taxonomy (GTDB): domain Bacteria; phylum Planctomycetota; class B143-G9; order B143-G9; family B143-G9; genus JAXHMW01. Next base: position 38,295 of record JAXHMW010000003.1, read on the forward strand.
ATGTTGTGAGCAAGGAGGCTTCATTGAACGAAAACAAAGGATTTACCCTCGTCGAACTGGCTATATCGGTGGCAATTATCGGTGTACTCGCTGCAATAGCGATACCGGCCAACTCAGCCGCACAAAAGCGAACCTTGAAACTTGCAGGGGACGACTTTGCAAGGGGCGATATTTTTGTCTTTTTAACGCCATCAGCACTTTAAAATCAGGCCAACCTGAAGGCTGGGCAAGGCTAAGGAAGGCCAGGGCGTTGCCCCTAAGGCGGACCTTCTTCTGGTGGGCAGTTTGAAGGAGTTTTCACATGCAGCAGATGATGGTTGTTCGTTTGATGTGTTTATAGGACTGTTCAGTAGACCAAACTGTCTGTGAGTCTCTGGAGGAGACTCCAGGAAAATCCTGCGGACTGTGTCAATCCATCGATGGCTGGACAAACGATGAGGGTCCGAGTCGAGTGTCAGTCACATTGGTGAGGATGATGAGTGATAGGAAGACGGTGAGTGAGTGAGTCCATTCGACAGGGTCCGTGGATGATTCCAGGCCAATGAGGACAATGGCTGGAGGAGGATGATCAATTTGACCAAGGCAGAGTCCGTTTGATCAGAGGAATGGAGAATTCCATTAGCTTTGGAGAATGATCCCAGTAGTTTCAATTGCAGTGTATATATGCAGAGTCGAATAGGATGAGTGGATGAGCACGTCACGTCACAGAGGACTCCTTTCGAGTCCGTTTGCATTCAATTCCATTCAGTGCAATTCGAGAATAGGTGAGCAAGACCATGCGAGTAAGATTTTTCATTTGGTTGGTTCTGAAACACAGTGAGGAAATTACCCATTGAGGCGCTGGATTGGGCGGTAGGTGGTTGTTGGACATCAAACAGCAACGTGTGCTGGAAACACACTACAAAGCGCATTGGTAGTTTTAAGACATGTCCGCCATTTGCAGAGGATTCAGAATGGTCCAGAATGTATGTCTGTGAAGAGTGCATTGGTTCTGTGGTGGTCCATGTGGTTTGCTCAGTCCCAAATACCGAAGGGCTAACTGTGCACCTCTGAATTAATGTATGGCTCCAAACGCCGCACACAGGGATTATTCCACTGAAAAGTCCATCAAACGGGCGGCCGGGATTCACAGCCTTCTGCTGGAGCAGCATTCCACCTGCTTTGTGGAAAGGAAGAGGAAGGTTTGAAACGGTTTGCATTCTTTTGGAAACATCGTGTGAAAAGCTGTGGACAGCCCTTTGAGGCCTAAGGTGAATATCTTCTTCAGAAAGCCCTGGATGGAAGTAGCGTGTGTGTTCATGCATTGGCTTGGAAGCACTTTTGGTAGTGGAGAGGGATGCTGGGTTTCAGGAGCGGGATATCTGTCCGGTGAAAAGGTGGCTGGACAAGGGTCCCTTGTGAGAGGGCTCAGCCCTCCATGGTGGTGTCGATGTAGGTTTCAGAAAGTGTTGAATTGTGGAAACTTGTGGTCCTCAATCTGCATTCAGGAGTTTCAACCCAGAGTGTGACAGCGGTGAGGATGGTGTTTCAATCGCTTATGGTGGACCAGTGCGATGCTCCCGGTGCGTGCATGGGTGGGTTGAGCTCTTTGTGACACCTTCTGGAAACGGGAATGGCTTGCTTTCTGTGCTGAGCCTGCTCGATCAAAGCTGTGGCCCTCTGTCCATGCACCTGCGAAGGACCTCAGCTCTTTGGAATCGTCTGGATATGTGGATCATTCGTGTGCACTCGTCCTTAGAGCGGACAGCAATCTCACTGGATGTGTTCGGAAAGCGCTTTGTGTCAATGCTTTCAAGTCCTTTCTGTGGCTGTGCAGCTGCAGCGGGCTTTGCTTTGGAGCGGGAGTCCATTCGCTTTGGAGGCGGTTTGCGATCCAGTCACGCAGTCAGGCTTCGTTGGTGCAGTGGTGATCGCCTTAGGGCTCTGTGTCTATGGCATTGTGGAGTCCAGCGGGCATGAAATGAAAGCAGTCGAGCTCTGTTGTTCACAGTGCTGATGTGAATCAGCTTTCGATCATGCTTCGTTTGACGCTTTGGAGGATAGATGATGATGATGGTTTCCATTCGTGGTGCAGTTTTTTGTGACTGCTTGAGGAAACATTCCTTTCGTGTCCGTGGATAATGCGTTCGTACTTCCGTTGGTGACAGCATTCGTTTTTTTGCATTTGGTGGTTCCTTTCGAGTGCTTGATGGCTGATTAGAGTGCAGACTCCATTGTGTTCAAAGATGATTCCATAACAATTTGGCTCCGTTTTTTTTTGGTGGTGGTTTGCTAGTTCACCGTGGCTGAGGCGGCCTCAGTTTCTTTGGTTGTGTGTGTCTGAGGCGATCTTTGGAAGATGGCTTTCTGTGAAGCTTTCGTTGGACGGTCACCTTGGAAGGGTTTTGCTATCTGATGGCTTTTTCTGTTGGCCATAGTTCTGTCGGAAATGTTGGTTTTTGGGTGGTGATGGGAAAGCGCAGTCATCAAGCTGTGATCTTTGCAGTAGATGCTGTCACTGAATCTGCAAAGCTCCCCGTATGCAGTTTCTCTGAGACAGTGTCCCTTGGATGTTCCCTGGAGAAGGTGATCTGCCTTGAACACTCACGGGGCGATTGCACGGGCGGCGCTTTCAGAAACTCTGAGTGTGTGGTTTCACTTGAGGCGGTGGTGTTTTCCCATTGTGAAGATGAGTCCTCTGACTCTGACTGTGTTGTGGTTCTCTTTGTTTCCTTCTGCTTCCGTGCTGGCGATGGAGCTGCTGGGAGTCCATGATGGCGGCAGACAGTGTGGTTTGGCTACCTCCATGAGGTCGAGCCCTGTTTGGAGCCAGGCTCTCTGCCTTGCAGCTCTGATGGCTGGTTTGTGCCTTTTGGTTCATCAAAGGTGACTTCCCAGTTCTGTATCTGGTTGTTGAGCCCCGCCGCCTTTAATTCTTTGCGCCACTCCTGGGCATTGCCATTATCCGTCCTTTAACCAGTGCAACCTGGTTAGCGTACGATTTTAACGGAGTCCTCCAGGATTTTAAAAAGAGTTTGCCGACCGCCGCGACGGTGGAGTGGCGTCGCCAAACTCCGCTAAGCTCTCGCCGACGACGAGCACGTAGCGCAGGTTCGATACGGTCGATTGCGAACCTTCTTGCCGATTTTCTGTTGCGGAAGGTCGCCAATGGCGCGAATTCGTCGATGTAGTACAGGAGCGAAGCGTAACACCGACATAAGGCCATCTACGTATTGCT
>JAXHMW010000004.1:0-49285 GCA_034521065.1 Planctomycetota bacterium
GGCCAGCCATATAGGGTTGTCCGTGGTGGAGCTTGTAAAGGTGGAAGGCAAACGTTTGCTGATCCGGGACGTTGACGTACTGGACGGTACGCCTCTTCTGGACATCAAGCCGTATATTCCTCGGTTCGACGCGCGAGCGAACACCCGTACAGGTTGGATGCTCTCGTCCGACTCTGAGATTCGAGACCGCCGCTCGGATGACCGTTTCGCGTAGCCCCGGTATTCACTTGCAGGTCATGCTGACCGGAATCTGCTGACGTTTCGTGCGCCTACGAAAGCCTAACTATAAGTTTGCCGTCACAAAGCTCTGTTTCGAACAAGGTTATTGGTTTGTCGCTTGAACCCTTGATGGCCTTGCCAGTATAGTCGAACGTGGTTTTGCCTACACTACAGCATTCAAGGCTTGCACTTGCGCCTGATACAACTGTGCGCGCGAGCAGGCCGACGGCCTATCGCCGATCGAGTGGATTGTTGACTTGGAGTTCAACCGGGCTGTCATGGGGCAGTGCCCGGGTCGCGCTCTGGATATTGAACATGATCGACGATGACAGGAACTTAGTGCTGAAACCGGAGAACATGGAAAGCCGTTACCGTTACGGCGAGAGGCTCTGGCTGGGCATCCGACCAAAAAGACGACCTTGCGCACTCAGAACGGGCTGAAATGGCAAACAGAGGACTACCGCCGCAAGGTTCGCGATATGGACGAGCACGGCATAGACCTGCCCTGCCCTTCGGCCTGCATCAGCGTGTTGGTGATGAACAAGAGAAAACGCAGGTGACTTTACAGAGATATCGTATCTCCCGCTGGCCTTAAAGGTACTGGCTGTAAACTCATGGGTGCATCGAAAAAACGGTTTCGAGCGAAAATGAGCGAGGCAAAGTCAGGCGAGGAAGAAATGGCTTGCTGACAAAGCATGGCAATCCGCAGACATTTGCAGCAAAACTGTCTTTTTTCGAGGTGCCAACAGGTTTTTGTCTGTAAAAAGTCGTTTCCCGCCTTCCAGAGTGGAAGGTGGAAAGAACATGCCTACCGTGGAACAACCGACATAACAAACTGTACGATGTTCGCGAGCCGGTCGGATACTGAACTGACAGGTGCAATCAGAGCTTCTTCTTCTCAAAGAACCAGAACAGGCCACCTGTTAATGCGATGAATATCACAGCCCAAAGCCAGTGATGAATTCCGGTGGCATCGGGGAATGAAATCTTGCCCCAGTTCTTCCAGGAAAACGTTTTCCTTCATAAACGGATAGGCCTCAGCATAAATTGCGGCACCGATCAGCATGCCAAGAAGGGGCCACAGAGCGTGCCAGCGGCCTTCACCAAGTGCGCCAACCGCGGTTCCGGGACAGTATCCTGCGAAAGCCCAGCCGATTCCGAACAAGAGCCCGCCAACAGTCACAGCACCAAGGTTCATTGACTTATGCGACAGTTCAATCACTTCAAGGTCATAAAGTGCGTATATGCCCACCATTCCTACAACAACCGCTGACATCATGAACTTGACAATGGTCATATCCTTGAGAAGCATTGCGCCAAGCTGTTTTTCAAACCTGAGAACCCTCCCCTTCTGCAGGAGGAAACCGAAAAGTACGCCAGTCACCAGTCCGATTATCTGCTCAGTCATTTCACTTCCCCCTGTAGATAAGGTTGGCCAGAATAATGCCGCCGATAAAGAAGAAAATGAGCGCAACGTACCCTGCCATTGACATCTGCATCCATCCGCTGAGCCCGTGTCCACTCGGACATCCACTTGCAAGCCTTGCTCCGAAAATCAGAACAATACCTCCGAGAATGCCGCCAATGGCGCGAACCCAAACCTTCTTACCGAATCGTTCTCTCCATATCGGAGGAGAAGCCTCGAACTTGAAGCTCTTATCTGTAAGAGAGGAAACAAGCGCACCAAGGGCAATGCCGATAACAAGCAGGAATTGCCAGTCGAACTTAACTCTTGTCTTATTGTAGTACTCATTCTTTTCTACGTGATCAGGCGAAGCCACAGATTCCGCATGGCCGGCCGCACGAACAAAAGTGGTTGATGCGCCGAGGTAGTTGCCTTACCGAGCGCAACAGTCGTGACGTATACTGACGCAATAGCAAGTAATCCCACAAGCGCGCCTGCAATATACGGGTTCCATCCGCCGGAACTGTCTGCAAACTTCATTTGTGCCTCCTGTTTAGAATCAGTTTCTGCCTTATTATATAGTCACAAAATCATCATGCAACAAACACATACTTTTTAGGTCGACTTTTTCCGCTTCAGTCGTTTCAAGATGCGATGCCAAAACGATGAGATACAGGGGCATTTATCACCTCCATACCAAGGAGCAAGTTGCATTCAAGTATGCCGAGAAGACTCTTCTCCCGTCTGTACTTACGGCAAGTCGATTGTTCGGGCTGACGCTTACTATTGCCTTGAGACCTGAAAAACGCATTTTCTGATTTTAAAGCCGGAACGAACGTTGGCAAAAAAATATCTTCAGAATTTTTATTGGCGTCATGTTCTGCGGTCTTTTCTGTTTTTCATACGCGCATAATCCCATATACAAGGAACTCAGTCAAATCTTTGTGCTCATCTCGAGTGGAAAAATGGAAAAGTCAAACAACGTCATAGAAGTTCGCACATACGGTTCAGACGGGAGGGATGTCGTGCTGCTGCACGGCGGGCCCGGGGCGCGGGGATACATGCGCCCAGTTGCTGAAGAGCTTGCGAAGCGAGGCTTTCAATGTCACGAGCCCCTTCAACGCAGAAGCGGAGAAGTCAAGCTTACCGTTGCAGTGCACGTTTTCGACCTTCAGGAGTTTATGACTGACCTGCCAGCGGATACTGTGGTAGTTCGCCATTCGGCGGGCGCCAACGTGCGTTTGTTGGGCCTGTGAACATGCCCCGGACTGTCGCCTTGTGCTCGTTGGCTGCGGCACATTCGATTCCACTTCCCGCGCAGAGATGGTGCGTACTCTGAATGAGCGCATGGACGATGAGACGAAACGGGCACTTCAGAAGTTGGATGGGAATGACCTGAGCGACGGGCAGCTTGCGAAAGCGGGGAGGCTCGTGGAAGATGCATACAACTTCGATGCCGTTGATGTTAGCCAAAACCGATGTTGACAGTAGCGGACGCAAACAGACCTGGGCAGACATGCTGAGCAGCAGAAGGCCGGCGTTTATCCCGCGGCCTTCTCGACCATTTCAGGCCCCGTCACGATGTTACACGGAGACCACGACCCACACCCGGGCAAGATGATCTTCGCGAACCTCCGCCAGCGCATCCCCCGGCTCGAATACCGTGAACTGTCGCAATGCGGTCACTATCCCTGGCGCGAAATGCATGCGAGATATGATTTTTACCGCAAATTGGTTGGGGTACTAAGGCAATAGTGTGCAGACCTCATTGGATGTTGTTTTTAACGTAGTCAATTATCCTTGCTTCGTTATTCTGAATACTTGAGAACGCTTGTCGGACACATCACTGTATTTGGCAAGATCCCTTCTATTGATGTTTTTGTTCTTCAAAAAAGCCGATCGAGCGACTCTATTTTCATTTTTCAAATTGCAATAGTGATATGGTCGCATCCTTGACCTTTGAATCGTTCGGCAGAGCGAAAATAAACACGGGTTTACTTGAGCCGTTAATCCTGCAGTCAACGGTGTACATCTGCCTTTTGTCATATACAGGATGATGCCACTGGAAATCCGTCCTGTCATTTGGGACTTCCTTCCGAAGCAGATTTTTGAAATCCTCCAAAAAAGTTGATTTGATTCTTTCGCGTTCCAGGAAGAACATCGAACGCGTATCAATCCCTGTATAAATGAGAAAAGTGCGTCGCCGTATTCACCTCCACTGACCGGAAGCTCAAGAACTCCATCATTCTCCGTCACCGAGAAAAGAGCAAGTACATTCGACATGATCTTCGTCGTTCAACCTGCCCGCTTCATCGATACCGCATGGTAAAGATGCATGAAAGTGTGACCTTCGTCCGTAAGAAGCCAGTGACTCTCCGACCTCTTAAGCAGTATGCAAAGGTGGTCTCCGTCATCAAAGCAAAACGGTGTTAAGACACGATACCGGTCAACGCCTTCTTGGTGAAGGGAAATCTCGTCACAGACTTTCTGTTTGAACTCAGCTTCTATCGCCTGTATTGGCACGCATTCTCCTCTGTAAACAGTTCCTGCTGTTCGTTTTCCGGATGAAACGGAACCACAGTCTGAAATCAGAGCTTCCAGTAGCAACTGTTCAGTACTGGCTGTAACGCTCGGTTGTCTCTGCAAAAGAACTCTCTCCCTCTCGCCAAATTCCTGATATCGCTCTGTAGCTTGATGTATATGGAAGTCAAAGAACGTATTTCCTTCGATCTTATTCGTGTGCTGGTGGCTCTTGCCGTTGTATCTTCTCATCAAGAACAACTTGTTCGAGTTGGGAACTTCTACTGCGAGAATGGCCGCTGAGAAATCGAGGGATTCTGAATGCTCTGCCTCAGCATTATACGATAGTCGTTGCCATTCTCCCCCGTAATTCTCATATCTGCCTGCTTATGACCACGCTTAGACCTCGAGGCAAAGCTGAGACTTGTCGTCCCGGGCATTGTTTACGCTCATTAATCATATCAGCTATCTGCAGGTCCGTATACTGTACAGACATAGATACCTCACCAGGCCCCTATTGAATTCGCGCCATTATGGGTATCGAGTTTAGAGAACTCTGTACGCTTTGTCAAGACACTACAAGAACAATGCTATTAGTTTTGGGGAGCACTAAATACTCTCCAGCCACTCTTCAAGCTTCTTTTTAAGCTCGTCGCGAACCCGGCAAAAGACCTTCAGGCGTTCTTCCTCTGTGCCTTCCGCCTTTGCGGGATCCTCGACCGGCCATACGAGCCTGTTGCGGTCAGACAGGCCCGGCCACACTGTCGGGCAGTGCTTAGCAGCTTTGTCGCATACGATAATGAGGTAGCTGATCATCGTCCGACCGAGGTATTTGCTGATGTCCTTGGGATGCTGGCCCGATGTGTCTATTCCGATGCGTGCCATCGCGCGGATTGCCAGCGGGTGTACCTCTGGGTTGGGTTCAAGACCTGCGCTGATGGACTCTAAGTCGTGGCCGTCCATATTTCGCAAAAGTGCTTCGGCCATCTGGCTGCGGGCTGAATTGCCTGTGCAGAGAAAGAGAACGGTGCCTTGTGAGCCTTCACTCATGTGTCTCTCCATGTTGGTTTCACCAATAGTAACCCGTCTGCGAACATTTGGGCAACTTTTCAACCGTTCGTGATTTTTCCGTTACTTCTGCATTAGTGCTGTATTCAGGCCAAAATACAAAGAGCAATTCAAGGCCTGAAAGGCAGCGGATGAAGGCTAAAGCAACTGAGTCGGGTCTGTCGAACTTGGCACCTTGATTACCAGAACTCGCAGGTCAGCGTTCGACTCGTTGTGCCAGCAGTGCGGGATGTTCTTCGGGCTGTCTATGAGCGTATCGGCGGTTACCGTTCGTTTCTCCTCACCGACCTCCACGACGCCCTGCCCTTCAAGAACGTAGAAAACCGCATCTACGGGCGTAATATGGCGCTTGAGCTGCTCGCCCGGCTTGAGGTGGATGTGTACGACCTGTGCGTGTTCGGTATCGTACAGACGAGATACGTTCACGCCGTGAGGATTGTCCATTCGAGGTGCGCTTGAAGCATCTACTGTGCGCATGTACTTTCCCTTTCGATTTCATGGTATTTAAGAACTCATGAAAATATAGCACATGCGTATTGCCGGAGAACTTCGACACCTTCAACTATGAATTGGTGACACGCTTCGAACTCATCACCTTCTCGTACACCTGCACGGTGCGGCTTCCGAGCTGTTCGACACTGAACTTCAGCGTCACAAGCTCCCTGCCTCTTTTTCCCATATCCCTGCAAAGCGAGCCATCGCCAAGCAGTCGCACCAACGCAGCGGCAACGCCTTCGACATCGCCGACATCCAGCAGGAACCCCGTTTCTCCATCGATGACCGACTCGCGCACCCCGCATAAATCGGTTGCAACAACAGGCGTCTCGGTTGAAAATGCCTCAAGTGCCGAAGTGCAAACCGCCTCGCCGTCCACCGGCGTGATACAGAAAACATCCGCCAGCGCATCGAACTTCTCAACGTCGGTCCTGAAACCGGCGAAGATGACCGATGACCCTATCCCCAACTCCTGAGCGAGTTCTTCCAGATTGGCGCGCTCGCCTCCCTTGCCCGCGAGCACGAGCCTGACGGCGGATAGATCCTTGCGAACAAGAGCAAACGCCTGCAAAAGCGTTCTGTGACCCTTCTCCGGAGCGAGGCGGGCAGCACAGACTACCACCTGCTCTTCCGGTGACAAACCGAGTTCTGACCTGAGAGGCTCGGAATCAATATCCGGTCGGAAGCGTTCGAAATCGGGCACGCTGTATACGGAAGTTATGTCGTCTGCGGTCTTGAGTTCGAGCGAGACTATGTACTCTCCGACCTGCGGAGTCACGACGATGACGTGGTCCATCCTGCCGTACAGCCACCTGTTAAAAACATGGGTGGCGATGCGGTAGGAATAGTGGCGCGAGCGAACGAACCCGACGTTTCCGCGCATGCCGCGCAGCGCAAGCGCAGCCGCCCAGGTATCCTGCGAGCCGTGCGTATGGACAAGATCAATGTCGTTATCGAGAATGTAACGTCGCAGCTTTCGAACATCGGACAAAGAAGGCAGACCTGTCTTGAGCGCGAGGTCATCGAATACGTCGAAGCCTTGTGCCGAAGCACGGACACACAATTCGTTCGGGTGCGGACCGCCGATGACGACCTCGTGGCCGCGAGCCCTGACCTCAATGGACTCGGCGAGAACCCTGTTTGGCTGACCGCCCCAGCCGCCCTTGCGGTGCATGTTTAACTGCAGTACTTTCATCTGGCTCCTGCTTTTTCAGTATTATACAAAAATTGTCGTAATGGGGAATCTCGGCGGTGCCGGATGCCTGACGCAAGGGGAGTAACCCGACACTCAGAAGCAGCAGGATATTTTTTATTCAGAACATCTGCGAGCATATAGCAATTTGACATTCCCCTCATTTTCGCTATTATATATTGGTCTTATTCATAAACCGTGATTTTGATCCGAACACAAACCGTGGAGCAACACATGTCGAAAAATGAAGGGGTCATTTTCACACGAAACGCTTCCGGGCTCGTCAGGGAGCTTTCCTGGTTCGATGTCTTCGTCTTTGTGGTGGCCGGACCCGCAGCTTCAGGAGTAGTCTATTTTTCGGTCTCGACGGCTGCTGACTACCCCGGAGCGAATCTGCCACTCGCATTTCTTCTCGGGCTCGCGCTTTTCGCACCCATTTGCCTGCTGGTCGCTCTGACCTCCGCCACTATGCCCCGCTCCGGAGGGCTCTACGTAGCGGTCAGTCGTGTGCTTGGCCCGACCATGGGTTTTCTGAGCGCGTGGCTGCTGTTCATCGGCAACGGCATCGGCAGTGGCGCTCTTGGATACATAGTAGTGGGAATGATAGGTGCGGCTTGTTCCACCGCGGCAATATCAAGCGAGGTGGCCTGGCTCGCTTCCGTCGGCCATGTTCTGCAAACCACTCTGGCTCAGATAATTGGTGGAATCATATGGCTCGTGGGTTTCTGGGCCATCGCGCTGTACGGCATACGCAAGATCAAGATTTTAATGCGAATAGCATTCGTGATACCCATGGTCGCGACGGTTGTCGCAGTAGTTTGGTTCTTCTTTGCGGGCGACATATCGAGTGTAGCAGAGAGTTTCAACGCAACCTGGGGAGCGGGCGCGTTCGAGGCTATCAAGGCGAAGGCTGCTGAACTCGCCGCGATAGAAGGCTTTAACATGAGCCCCGATTTCTCGATGACCGCGACCATGAACGCTTTCCTCGTTGTGATATGGGCTTATGCGTCCATTACGATCGTCAACTACGCCTCAGGCGAGGTAAAAACACCGAAGAACAGCCTTGTGCGGGGCTTCATGATCGGCACGTTCTTCGTCGGAATCTTCTATGTCGTGATCGTGTTTGCAACATACAACGCATTCGGCGATTTCATAATGCACTACGACTACCTTTTCGATAATCACCCCGAGCAACTCGCCGCGATACTCGGAGCGGAATCGGCCGTTGAGCCATCTGTGCCCTTCTACTTCATGGCCATTGCAGGCAACGTCTGGTTCGGCCTTTTGATTGCAGTCAGCATAGCCTTGTGGTTTGCCAATTCCATCCTTCCAGGCTTCCTCGCGAACTCCCGCGTGGCCTTCGCACTTTCAATGGACAAATCTCTCCCCAAGGCGTTTTCGGACGTTGACAGGAGAACTGGCTCGCCGAGAAACGCCGTTCACCTGTACGCTTTGTTCATGCTCCTGGGAGTTTTCGTCATGAGCCTTTCGGTACAGGAGATACTTGGAATACTCACGGTTACGCTGTTCTTCATCTTCTGGCCGTACGGCCTTGCGACAATGTTGCTGCCGTACCACAAGCCTGAAATCTACGACCGCTCGCCGGTAAAGTGGGAGATTTTCGGAGTTCCCCTTTTCTCTATTCTCGGAATGTTCACATTCCTCGTCGGCTGGTTCTTCATCTACCTTTCGCTGAAGGACTTCTCCATGTCCACTGCCATCACGCTTTTCGCCGTGATGGGTATAGGCATGGTAATCTATGCCGCCAAACAGAACCAGAACAAGAAGGAGGGTGTGGACGTTGACAAGATCTACTCGCTCGTCCCGCCCGAATAGCTGAAGGAGACCGTTATCGCATCTCAAAAGATTTTCTTCTCCGTGGACGTCCACGGCGCCAACAGCGTGTGGCGCAAGTGGTTGCGAATACCAGAACTGCACGGCGTTGACGCCCTGCTGCTGTGTGGCGACCTGACAGGCAAGTCGCTCGTTCCGGTAATAGACAAGGGCAACGGCAAGTACAACATTTACTACTTCGGAAAGAACTGGGAGGTCGAGCAAGGCTCGGAAGCCGACGAACTCGAGAAACGGGTACAGGACGCAGGAGCCTATACCCTTCGCTGCGACATGGATGAAGTCCAACAGTTACAGGAAGACCCATCTGAAGTACAGCGAATCATGCTGCAGATGATACTCGACCGAATGAACGAGTGGATGCGGATGATACTCGACAAGCTCGACCCGTCAAAGGTTGACGTGGTCGTGATGCCCGGCAACGACGACGACTTCAAGGTGGACGACGTCATTCGCTCCTACGAGGACAAGGGCATCGTCTGGGCACTTGACAATGTTATCGAGGTACTGGGCATCCCCATGGTGAGCATGGACTACGTCAACCCAACGCCCTGGGACACAGAGCGTGAGGCAAAGGACGGCAAGCTCTTCAAGATGATCAAGAAACAGGTGAAGAAGCTGGACGACCCCTCTCAGGCCATCTTCAACTTTCACGCCCCGCCATTCGACACGGCACTCGACCTCGCTCCGGAACTGGATGCCAACAAGAAACCGGTCACCGTGGCCGGCCAGGTCAACTACGTTCATGTCGGCTCTGAGGCAGTTCGCAAGGCCATTGAGCAGTACAAACCCCTGATGGGGCTTCACGGGCACATTCACGAATCCTACGGCCACGACAGCATTGGAGAGACCACAGTTGTAAACCCCGGCTCCGAGTACAGCGAGGGCATCCTTCGCGGCTACATCATCGAGGTGGAGGACGGCAAGGTGAAGAACAACTGGAAGGTCGAAGGATGAACGACAAGTCGGAACGGATCGCTCCGTATCTTGACAAGGGCTCGTCGGAAAACCCCGAAGCTCTCAGGCTCCAGGAAGAAAAGCTGCGAGAGGTTTTTGAGCGCATACTGAAACACGCGCAGGAAAAAGGCGCGACAGTCCGTGCAGTGAGTTCCCTGGCATACCGGATTCGCTGTCCGAACACGCGCGAGATAGCTTACGAAAACGGCCAGAAGCTGGGCGACATAGACCTCGCATGCCCGAAGCGCGATATTCTTCAGGTGCTGGACACATTCGAGGAACTCGGCTGGAAAGAGAACATCACCGTGATGCACACACACGGTAACAAAAGGCGCATCTTCCACCATCCCGACGAACCTCTGCATGCCGATATCTTCATCGACAAGCTCCGCTTCTGCCATGACATTGACCTTCGCGGGCGATTCGACAAGCACGACATCACCACCTCGCTCGCCGACATGCTGCTGGAAAAGCTGCAGATAGCCGAAATCAACCGCAAGGACATAGTGAACATATTGATCCTGCTTGCAGAACACGGTTTCGGGCATGAGGGCATAGACAGGAACTATCTCGCCAAACTGTTCGCAAGCGACTGGGGGCTTTACAAGACCTCGCTTGTCAACATCGAAAAGCTCTCGGACCATGCTGAAACAGTCCTCGAAGGGGAACAAAAGGAGAAGGTCAAAGGGAGGCTCGGGGAACTGAGAAAGCTTCTGGACAGGGACGACCGGACCATCGGCTGGAAGCTCAGGGACCTGATAGGGGAACGCGTAAAATGGTACAAGGACGTTGAAGAAGTGCAGAGGGATTGACGGGTATTGAGAAAGTCGTATAAACGACGGCGAGTTGAGAGATCATGGTGGCGAAGAGCAAAACGATACTTCTTGTTGAAGACGAACAGATAGTACGCGAAACGCTTGGCATGATATTTACCAAGCACGGTTTTGCGCTTTACGAGGCTGTTGACGGGGTCGAGGGACTGAAGGTATTTGAAGAGCACAGTGATTCGATAGACGTTGTGCTGATGGATCTGACCATGCCGCGCATGAACGGTCTTGAAGCCTCCCAGAAGATATGCGAGCTCAAACCGGACGCGCGTATTATACTGTGCAGTGGATACGGTATTGAGGACGCACAGGAAAAATTCGCACACTGCCCCTTCGCGGCCTACGTGAAAAAGCCATTCAAGATAAACGCACTTGTCGAGAAGATAGAGTCGCTCTGCGACGAGTGACCCTGTCACTTCAGGTCGCTACTGCTGAAGTTCCTGCCCTTCCTTGTCCTTGAGCCTCTTAGTGACGATCAGGATAATGTCAACGATCCACCAGATTCCAAGGCCGCTGCATGTAATGATCTTCAGGAGACCGAGGCCGATGTAGCCGAGGTATATGCGGTCGATGCCGGGAAGAAGGATAGCGAGTATCAGCGCGATCGTGAAACTGCGGGGCTTTGCCATAGCTCCTCCGAGGTTTGGGTCGTCATAGGATAACTACTGATGAAACTCCCGTCGAGTACATACACGGAAACTCGCATCGCGCATTTTGGGACAACCCGTCAATGGTCTTGACAGGAACTACCGAACCACCTATAATCTTGCAACGCTTTTGATAAGGACTTGCATTAGTGACAGACAACCTACATTTCTTCAGAATGACTCGCCAGCGGAAGGTGATTTTTGACGAGATTGTACGTTCAAAGGATCATCCCACCGCAAACGACATCTACCTGAAGGTTCGCGAGAAGCTTCCGAATATCAGCCTTGCCACGGTTTACCGCAACCTCGATTCCCTTTTCGAGGCCGGTCGCGTGGCCAAGCTCGCCACAAACCAGAAGGAATGGCGTTTCGACGGCAACCCGGAAGAGCATTTGCACGTCACATGCCTTGCCTGCGGAGCCATTCGCGACATTCCGCAAGAGTTCTCGCCGAAAATCCCCTATCCGTCACAGAACACAAGGATGACAGTCCTTACCCACCGATTGGAATACCTTGGCTATTGCGAAAAATGCGCTTCAGCCGAAGACACCCCTCTCAGCGAAGAGCATAAGCTCGTTCTCAGCGCCATGCCCGAGTGGGCCGAGGTCTCCCTCTCACAGCTCATCGAACAAACGCAACTGCCCAAGGCCACCGTGCGTGAAGCAGTGGACATACTGATATTGCACGAAAAGGTCGAACGAACGGCAACAGATTCATACCGACTCAGGAGGAACGAACAGTGAAGAGAGTGAAAGGCACCCAGACAGAGAAGAACCTGCTCACCGCCTTTGCAGGCGAGAGCCAGGCCCGAAACCGCTATACCTACAGCGCATCGAAAGCTCGCAAGGACGGCTACGTTCAGATTGCTAAGGTTTTCGAAGAAACCGCCGACCAGGAACGCGAGCACGCCAAGCGCTTTTTCAGCTTCCTTGAAGGCGGTACAGCCGAGGTGAAATGGGAATTTCCGGCAGGCGAGATTCGATCCACCCATGAGAACCTAATCCACGCCGCCGAAGGAGAACACGAAGAGCACTCCAGCATGTATCCCGGCTACGCGAAGGTCGCAAGGGAAGAGGGTTTCGAGGCTATCGCGGAACTGTTCGAAGCGGTCAGTGTCGCTGAAAAGCAGCACAAGAAACGCTTCCGGGAGCTTGCGGAGAACGTCGAGAAGGGCCGTGTCTTCAAGCGCGACCGTAAACAGACATGGCGCTGCATCAACTGCGGCTACATCCACGAAGGCGAGGAGGCTCCGAAGGTCTGCCCCGCATGCGCACATCCCCAGGCTCATTTCGAACTTCTCGGCGAGAACTGGTAAGAAATACGCGGCACTACAAAGACGAAAGGGAATATCCATGCAGGAATTCAAATCAGTAAACGACATTCTCGATTTCGCCATCAAGAACGAACAGGACTCCTACGACCTGTACATGAAGCTCGCAAAGGACGCTGAGAACCCGGCGACGAAAAAGTTTCTCGAAGAGCTGGCCGAAGAGGAGACCAGCCACAAGGAAAAGCTCCTCTCACTAAAGGAAGAGGGAACGCTTGAACCGGACAAGGACAGCATCCTCGACCTCAAGATCTCCGACTATCTCGTTGATGTCGAACCCGGCGACAGCATGGACTACACCAAGACCCTCATCTACGCAATCAAGGCGGAGAAGGCGGAGTTCAGGCTGTACATGGACATGGCCAATAAGGCTAATGATCCCAATATCCGCAAAGCTCTCAAGATGCTCGCACAGGAAGAAGCCAAGCATAAGCTGCGTCTCGAGATCGAGTACGACGACTACATGGACGAATAGGCTCCTTGAAAGGCCGGAACTTCTTTCATTCCATCTCGTGTTGTGTTGTATATTTTCCAAAACGCATGGCAACCAACACAGACAGGAGGAAAAATGTCTGAACGCAGTCAGACGGTTTATATGAACGGCAACCCTCTTACCCTGAGGGGAAATAAGGTGGAAATCGGAGATAAGGCTCCGGACTTCACAGTTCTCGCAAACGACCTCTCGCCGAAGAAGCTCTCTGCTTTTTCCGGCAAGAAGGTGGTTCTCACGAGCGTTCCGTCGCTCGACACCGGAGTATGCAGCACGATGACCAACAGGTTCAATGCCGAGGCATCGAAACTTGACGATGACACTGTCGTGCTCACTATAAGCAACGACCTGCCCTTCGCCCAGGCGCGCTGGTGCGGCGCGGAAGGTGTTGAAGACGTTCATGTCTTTTCGGACTACAAGGACGTGGATTTCGGCAAGAAGTAC
This sequence comes from Planctomycetota bacterium, assembly GCA_034521065.1. Classification (GTDB taxonomy): domain Bacteria; phylum Planctomycetota; class B143-G9; order B143-G9; family B143-G9; genus JAXHMW01. The sequence goes on from JAXHMW010000004.1 coordinate 13,443, forward strand.
GGAATGCTCATTGACGAGCTCAGATTGCTCGGGCGAGCCATCTTCGTCATAGATAAGGACGGAGTGCTCCGCTACAAGCAGGTAGTCGAGGAAATCACTGACGAACCCGATTATGACGAGGCTCTCAAGGCAGTCAAGAAACTCTGAGAAACCCTAAAGAAGGCGAAAAAGACCATGAAGAAGAACGTAATGCTCATTCTCATCTCGAACCGCAAGGACTCCGCGACAAATGTCCAGAAGCTTCTGACCGCCTGGGGCTGTCTGATAAAGACCCGTCTCGGCGTACACGACGGCGTTTTAGAAGATTGCTCTGACCAGGGCCTGCTCATGCTGGAACTCGTCGGCGAATTGGAAAAGCACGAGGAGTTCCTCCACAAGCTCGGGCTCATCAAGGGCGTCAACGCGAAACTCGTTGAACTTGAAGTCTGAGAACCACAACCACGTATCAGCGAAATAATCGCAAGAACAAAGAAAGGACCAAATATGGCTAAAGGCAACAGGCTAAGCCCCGAAATCGAAGAAATGCTCGTTGACCAGATCAACATGGAACTCTATTCCGGGTACATCTACCTGTCCATGGCGACCTGGTGCGAAGACCAGGACCTCGGTGGGTTCGCTCACTGGCTCGAACTTCAGGCCAACGAGGAGCTTGAGCACGCGATGAAGATATACGCGCACGTGCACGAACGCCGTGGTCGTGTGATTCTCGATGCCATCGGGAAGCCTAAGACCGAATGGGACAGCGCTCTCGAGGTCTTCGAAGAGGCTTTCGAGCACGAGTGCAAGGTTTCCGACTCGATCAACAAGATCGTTTCAGCCGCGAAGGAAGAGGGCGACCACGCCACAGACAGCTTCCTGCAGTGGTTCGTTGACGAACAGGTCGAGGAAGAGGAAAGCGCCGACGCAATCGTGCAGAAGCTGAAGATGGTCAGCAAGAGCCATCACGGTCTGTACATGCTGGATCGCGAACTCGGCTCACGCACAGCGGACTAATTCAGCGAGGACATATGACGACGGCCTTCAACACGACCGAAATCTTCGAGATGGCCGAACAGATCGAGCGTAACGGAGCCCGGTTCTATCGCAAGGCAGCGCAAGAAGTCACCGGGCTCCGCGCACGCGGGCTATTTGAGAAGCTCGCAAAAATGGAGGATGAGCACGAATCGCTCTTTTCGGAGATGAAGCGCAAGGCGGGCGACTCATCCCTCTCCTTTGACCAAGACACTTCCAACGAGGCCCTGCTCTATCTGCAGGCACTCGCGGATGACCGTATCTTCGAAGATGACCCGACAACCATGCTCGAAAACCAGTACGACATCGCCGCCGTTCTGCAAAAGGCAATCAGCCTGGAGCGCGACTCGATAGCTTTCTACACCGGCATGCAACAGCTTGCTCTTGACGAGCCCACACGCAGGAACTTGGTCGGAATCATCCGCGAAGAAATGAGCCATGTAACGTATCTTTCCAACTTGCTTAGCTCTCTGACTTCAGAATAGAGGATAAATGCCGACAGCATTCAAGGCTATACAGATTTGCGAGGACGTTTACTGGGTTGGTGCGATAGACTGGACTCTTCGCGACTTCCACGGTTACTCCACCTCGCGAGGAAGCACTTACAACGCATTTCTCATCATGGCCGACAAGGTCACGCTTATTGACACGGTCAAAGCCCCCTTTAAACACGAAATGATGTCTCGCATAGCGTCGGTCATAGACCCGTCGAAGATCGACTACATCGTATCTCATCACACGGAGATGGACCATTCCGGCTCGTTGCCGGAAGTGGTGGACGAAGTGAAGCCCGAAAAGCTCTTCGCCTCGCGTGCCGGTGCAGTCGCCATGAAGCAGCATTTTCATCGTGACCTGGAACCCGTAGCGGTGGCCGACGGAGAGGACATCGCACTCGGCCAGATGAAACTGACCTTCTTCGACACCAAAATGCTCCACTGGCCCGAGAGCATCGTTAGTTACCTGCACGAGCGCAAGGTGCTTTTCAGCCAAGACATATTCGGCTTACACCTTGCCTCCAGCGAACGCTTCGACGACGAGTTGCCGGAGGACATTCTCTATTTCGAAGCGGCAAAATACTACGCCAACATCGTAATGCCCTACTCGCCGCTTGTGAAGAAGCTTCTGAAGAAGGTAGAGGGGCTCGGAGTTGAGTTCGATATGATAGCGCCGGACCACGGTCCCATCTGGCGCACCAATCCCACGCGGATAATAAAGTGGTACCACAAGTGGGCTGAAATGAAGCCCGAGAACAAGGCTGTGATCATATACGACACGATGTGGAAGAGCTGCCGAAAGATGGCGGCCTCCATCGCTGATGGCCTGGCGCAAGAGGGAGTATCGGCGAAGGTCTTAGAAATCGGCTCCACCAACCGTTCCGAGGTCGCCACTGAACTGCTCGAGTGCGGTGCGATAATAGTAGGCTCGCCGACGATTAACAACAACATATTCCCTTCCGTCGCCGACGTTCTCACCTACGCAAAGGGACTCAAACCACGCAATCTTGTTGGTGCGGTCTTCGCCACGTACGGCTGGAGCGGCGAGGCTGTGAACCACCTTGAGGCCGTTCTTGAAGAAATGAAGGTAGAGAAGGTGGCAGAAAGCGTTAACATCCAGTACGTGCCGGACGACGCAGCACTTGAGAAGTGCAGAGAACTTGGGCTTTGCGTAGCAAGGTCTCTCAAGGAGAAACTTCAGGTCGAATAATTCGGCCTTAGAGTTCAGTAACCAGGAGGAAATAAGTGAAGAAGTACATCTGCAACCTGTGTGGATACGTTTACGACCCGGAAGAAGGTGACCCCGACAACGGTATCGAGCCCGGCACCTCGTTCGAAGACCTGCCGGACGACTGGGTTTGCCCCCTCTGCGGAGTCGGCAAGGAAGAATTCACCCCCGCGTAGAAAGCTACGAATCTTGAAATGACGCGACGGTCTCTCAACCGTCGCGTCCTTCAGTATTATTCGGGCAGGCCACGAACTGGCGGCCCGTACGGTCGTGAGCCACAGGAGTTGCCATGGACGCGCTGATGTTATCCCGATTGCAATTCGGGCTCGCCACGGCTTTTCACTTTCTCTTCGTCCCCGTCACTCTTGGCCTTTCCCTGCTCATTGCCATCATGGAAACCATGTATGTCCGAACCGGCAATGAGATGTACAAGCGCATGGTGAAGTTCTGGGGTAAGCTGTTCTTCATCAACGTCGCTCTCGGAGTAGTAACTGGCATCACGTTGGAATTCCAGTTCGGCACGAACTGGTCGGTGTACTCCGAGATAGTCGGCGACGTTTTCGGCTCACTTCTTGCCATAGAAGCCACTTCCTCCTTCTTTTTGGAATCCACATTCATTGCTGTCTGGTTCTTCGGTTGGAATATCCTCTCAAAACGAATGCACTGCCTGGCTGCGTGGCTTGTGGCATTAGGCGCGAACATGTCCGGAGTGTGGATACTTCTCGCGAATTCCTGGATGCACCATCCAGTCGGCTTTTCTATGGAGCAGAAGACAGTCGGCGGCAAAGTCATAGACGTAGCAGTGCTCGATAATTTCTGGGCTGTCGCCTTCAACCCCTACGCTATTCATCAGATAATCCATACTTTGTTCGGCTCGTTCGTCTTCGCAGGCTTTTTCGTCATCGGCATATCTGCTTACCATCTTCTAAAGAAGAACGAGGAGAAGTTGTTCAGGAAATCGCTGATGTCGGGTCTCGTGTTCGCGGCGATAAGCCTCGTTATCTCAGTTGTCCAGGGCCACGAATACGCGAGCTACATTGGTCAGCCGGATGTTCAGCCCGCCAAGCTTGCGGCGATGGAGGCCAACTGGGAAACACCCACGGACGGGCCTTCTCCGCTTACGCTCATCGCCATACCCGACAGGGAGAACCGCCGCAATTCCCTTGAATTGATACAGATCCCCGCCCTTCTCTCGCTACTCACACATCATGACCTGTCCACCCCCTGCCTGGGGTTGAACGAGTTCATTGAGGTTGACCCGGAGACCAGCGAGGAGATAGAGTACTTCCCACCTGTGGCTGTGTGCTTCTATACGTTTCGCATAATGGTCGCCATCGGTTTCCTGATGGTCGCTCTCTTGGCATACGGGCTATGGAAACGCAAGGAGATAGGCTCAAAGAACTGGTACCTCAGGACAATGTTATTCGCCATTCCTCTGCCCCTTATTGCAATACAGGCGGGCTGGCTTCTTACAGAGATAGGCAGGCAGCCGTTCATTGTGTACCGGACAGCCACGTTCCCCGGAGTTTTGACGGCGAACGCCTATTCGCCTGTTGTGCCGGAAGCCGAGATCTGGCTCTCGCTGATTGTGATGTGCACTATCTACTGCCGTTACAGGAGCCATCGCATATATGCTTATAGCGAAGTTGGTGAAGAAAGGGGCCCGGAGCCTGCCTTCCGAGTCCGAGATAGAAACGAAGGAGGCATGACGATGGACCTTGCAACTGTAATGTTCCTCGTATGGGGCCTTATGTGGGGCATCTTCTTCGTTCTGGACGGCTTCGACCTCGGCGTGGCGTGCTTTGTGCCTTTCGCCACCAAGAACGAGAACGAGCGCAAGGTATTGATCAATTCAATCGGGCCGTTCTGGGACGGCAACGAAGTATGGCTTATCGCGGCCGGAGCCTTTACGTTCGGCGCCTTCCCCCTCGCCTATGCCGCCATGTTCTCGACGCTTTACACTCCCCTGATGCTCCTCCTGTTCGGGCTGATCATCCGAGGTGTTTCCATCGAGTTCAGGGGAAAGTTCGAGACCTACGGCAACCGTGCCACATGGGACATGTTGCTCGCAGCCGGCAGTTTTTTGACAGCACTTCTGCTCGGAGTGACCTTTGCCAATCTGTTCAGGGGCATCGAGGTGCAGGCGGGAACGTCTTCTGTTGTTGACGGAGCAACTGTTCACTCGCTCGACGGCACAGCAATAGTACCTCAGGGCGTTGGCAGCGACGGAACTCCCTACTACTACAAGGGGATTCTGAGCCTCTTCAATCCCTACGGACTGCTGGGCGGTTTGCTTTTCGTAGTGATGTTCCTGACTCACGGCGCCGCATGGCTCGTAGCCAAGACGGAGGGCGACATTCAAAGGCATATGCGCTCGCTCGCCACGAAATACTGGTTCGTTTGGGCGATTGTCGCCGTTGCATTCCTCGTTTTCACGTACTTTGAAACGCGCCTATACGAAAATTACCTGGCAAACCCCGTTTTGTTTATCATTCCCCTCATTGCCGTTGCTTCATTGCTCGCTGTTCCAGTATTCCTCTACAAGGGCAAAGAGTGGTGGCCTTGGTTCGCCTCGTCTTTGGGCGTCCTGTTTACTGGAGCGTTCGGAGTTGTCGGAATGTATCCCAACATCTTCGCATTCCGTCACGACGGAGCTGTTGACGCGGACATCAGCCTGACCGTCTCCAACGCATCTTCCGGTGAAAGCACTCTTATCATCATGCTCGTGGTCGCGGGAGTAATCCTTCCCCTGGTGATTTTCTACCAGCAGTGGGCATACAGACGCTTCAGCCACAAGGTAAAGCACGAGGATTTGTTGCCGGGCGAATCATATTGATATTTCGGTATATATCGACTTGTCCAGCTTTTCAAGTGTGGTAGACTTTCCCGCACAAGGAGAGCAGCATAGACAAGCACAAGCTCTGAAATACTCTACCGCTGGTACAATCACCGGAGCTTTGTTTCCCCCTGACCGCTCCAGTTTCTGTACGATTACGAAGACCCTCTCGACCGAGAGGTGGTCGGACTTATCGCGTCGGGCTCGCGTACGGTCGTGTGCGCCAGATCATAAAAAGCGTGAGTACCGTGCTGGAGAAAATGAGGTCGCCGAGGGATTATGTCCTGAACTCGGACTCGCGCCGTCTCGAACTCGATATGCGCGGTTTCAAGCACCGCTTTTCAACAGATACGGAACTTGTCCAGCTTCTGAAGGGAATAGGCGACGTTTGAGACGGCACGGTACTCTGCAAGCCTGCTTCCTGACCCATGACGACGGCTCGAACACTGTGCTGAAAGCCTCCGAGGGATTTGTCGATGAGCTGTCTCAAGACTTTACAACACGCCGAAACAGCCTTCTGCCCTCCCCCGCGAACAAAAGTGCGTGCAAACGCCTGAATCTGTATCTCAAGTGGCTTGTGCGCCATGATGATGTTGACCCGGGCGGCTGGGACAAGGTCTCACCGTCAAGGTTGATCGTACCCGTGGACACACACATGTACAACCTGTGTCGCCTGATGGGATTCACCGACCGAAAGAGCGCCGACCTGAAAACCGCTCTCGTCATTACACAGCGCTTCGCCGAGATCTGTCCCGAGGACCCGGTCAAGTACGATTTCGCACTCACAAGGCTCGGTATAAAGGACTCCCTCGATCTCAAGCGCTTCTACGAACATTATAAAAGGTGCAGTGGAACATGCTTTCAACTTTGATTGCCGCCGAGCCTCAAGGGTTCGGCGAATACATACTGTCAATAGCAAACGATTTCTGGCTCGTGCTTGGAGAGATGTCGCCGTTTTTGCTGTTCGGCTTCTTTTTCGCGGGCCTGCTCGCCATGGTAATCAGCCAGCGTTTCGTGGAGAAACATCTCGGCGGTCGCGGACTTTTGCCTGTGACCAAGGCAACGCTCTTCGGAATACCCCTGCCCCTGTGTTCTTGCGGCGTGATACCAGTCTCCGCATCCCTGCGCATGAACGGAGCTTCGAAAGGTTCAACCGTTTCGTTCATCACCTCCACGCCACAGACCGGGGTTGACAGCATAGCAGTGACCTATGCGCTCATGGGACTTCCTTTTACGCTGTTTCGCATCATAGCCGCCCTGATTAACGGAATTATCAGCGGCATCGCCGTCGAGCTTTTTGAAACCAAGGACGAAATTGCGAAGCAAGCGGCGAAGAAGAATGCGGGTCAGTACACGCCGAAGCCCGACCAGCCAACTGCCTGGGAACGCTTCAAGGATTCCATGCATTTCGCGTTTATCCGTCTGCCGAGAGATATCGGCAAGCCTTTGCTCGTCGGCCTGCTCATTACCGCACTCATCGGAGTATTCGTGCCGGATGAGTTTTTTGCCGAAACCTTCGGTACCGGTCTGCTCGCAATGGCTGTGACGATGCTTCTCGGACTGCCCATGTATGTTTGCGCTACTGCATCAGTGCCGATAGCGTTCGCCCTGCTCGACAAGGGCGCGACCCCCGGTGCAGCCCTTGTATTCCTCATGACAGGCCCGGCCACGAACGCCGCGGCCATAGCCACCTTCTGGAAGATAATCGGAAAACGCGGCACGATCGTTTACGTTTTGTCCGTGGTCGTAAGCGCACTCGCAGCAGGAACGGTCATGGACGCAATACTCCCTGCGGATTACCTGTCAGAGGCATCGAGAACCGGTATGACCATGTTGCCCTCCTGGTTGATGAACGCCAGTTCAATCGCGCTGCTCTTCCTGCTCGCTTACGTTCTCATTCCTAAACGGTTTCTGCCATCCTTCGGAAAGGAACACAAGAAAGAAGAATTCGATATGGATCTCAACGTCAGGGGAATGACCTGCGAACACTGTGTAAAAGCGGTAACCCGGGCCATAGAGAAAGTTGACGGAGTGAAGAGTGTCAGGGTTGACCTCGAGAGCGGAATTGCGTCGGTCGAAGGAAATCCGGAAGTGGAAAAAATTACCAAGAACGTGGAGGAGTTGGGGTACACTGTAGATAAACAGTAACCATTATCACTAATTTCAAGGAGGAAAAATGGAAGGCTCTCTTCCCCAGTTAGGCGAACGCTTCCCTGAGTTCAAAGTGCAGACCACTCATGGCGAAATGGTTCTGCCCAAGGCGTTCAAAGGCAAGTGGTTCGTCCTATTCAGCCATCCGGCAGACTTTACTCCAGTCTGCACGACGGAGTTCATCGGCTTTCAGAAACATAAAGAGCAGTTCGACGAACTCGGCCTGCGAACTCATCGGTCTCAGCGTTGACCAGATTTTCTCCCACATCAAGTGGACGGAGTGGATCAAAGAGGTGCTGGACGTCAAAATCGAGTTCCCCATCATCGCCGACCACAGCGGCGAAATCGGCAAGAAATTAGGCATGATCCACCCCGCTAAGGGTGCCGTAACGGTTCGTGCCGTGTTCATTGTGGACCCCAACGGAAATCTCCGCACACTGCTGTACTATCCGCAGGAGTTGGGCCGCAACATAGACGAAAATCGCGAGAATGGTCAAGGCTCTCCAAGTGTCTTCAAAGGAGGGTGTAGCCATGCCGGAGAACTGGCCTAACAACGATTTCCTCAAGGTAACGGCGTGATTATTCCGCCCGCACAGGATGAACAGACCGCGAAGAAGAACAAGGAAAAGTACGACAACTACGACTGGTGGTTCTGCCACAAACCTCGTAACTGACACCATCTTTTAACCGTTCGACAGAAAGCCCTGCCCTTACAGGCAGGGCTTTTTGTTCATACATACCGAGTGACAACAGTATCCGCTGAGTCCATTTTTCGTCCAATGCGAAAAACTTGAGCGAAAAAAATTGACGGTTATCATTATTATGGTATTCTGGTATCAGAATATCATTTGGAGAACAGATGCCAAATCCCATGAAAGTCTGCAAGCGCTTTCGCTCGCCCTGCACGGGCTGGCTTTCATCGCAGCCGCAGACGGTGAACCGGTGCCCATCAAGGAGATATCCAAGAAGCTCGGGGCATCGCAGGCTCACCTGCACAAGGTGTTTGCCAAGCTCGTGCGCTGCAACCTCGTGAGCGCATACGCGGCCCGCACGGCGGATACCTTCTCAAACGCCCCGCCGAGGACATCGACTTTGAGACCTATGAGTGCATTGAGGGCAGAATCGAGGTGTCCGGCTGCTTGATTTCCCGAGCCTGTTTGCTCAGGAGAGGGCTGCGCGCTTTCAAGAATGGTTTCAGAGGTGAACACTAAGGTTCGCGAGACCTTTGCGAATACGACTTTGTTACAACTGCTCGCACCGTTTGCGAGCGCAACGAAAGGACAGGGAGAATAATGTACTGTTGGCAATGTGAACAGACCGCGAAAGGTACAGGCTGTACCGCGTTCGGAGTGTGCGGAAAGGACCCCGACACCGCACAGCTTCAGGATTTGCTGGTACACGTCACCAAAGGCATATCCATGTATGCCACACGTGCGTGGGAGATGGGTGTCAAGGATGACAAGGTGAACCACTTCGTCCTTGAAGCACTTTTCACCACCGTAACTAACGTGAACTTCGACGTGGAGCGTGTCGCGTCGCTCGTTCGGGCCGGAGTGAAGGCACGCGAAAAGATTCGCACGGCTTACGAGGCCGCATGCAACGACCGCGGAGTCGAACCCGACACGCTTTACGGTCCCGCCGTGTACGAATTCGCAACCGACACCAACGATATGGTTCGCCAGGGCGACGAAGTGAACTTCGAGAACCGTTTCTCGAATATCGGCAAGGACGCCACGGCACTGCAGGAACTCACCCTGTACGGAATCAAGGGAATGGCCGCCTACGCCGACCACGCGTTGATACTCGGCAAAGAGGACGAGCAGATATACGAATACATCTACCGCGCACTGGACGTCATCTGCCGTCCGGAGCAGTCGGTCGAGGAGCTTCTCGGACTTGCCTTAGAGTGTGGCAAGGTGAACCTTCGAACGATGGAACTGCTCGACGAGGCCAACACCGAAACTTACGGGCATCCCGTTCCCACCGAGGTCCGCGTTACACCGGTCAAGGGCAAGTGCATTCTCGTTTCCGGCCACGACCTGAAGGACCTCGAGGAAATCCTCACGCTCACCGAAGGCACCGGCATCAACGTCTATACACACGGCGAGATGCTGCCCTGTCACGGCTATCCCGAGCTGAACAAGTACCCGCACCTCGTGGGCAACTACGGCGGAGCCTGGCAGGACCAGCGCAAGGAATTCGACGAGTTCCCCGGCGCGATACTCATGACGACGAACTGCATTCAGAAACCGGCAGAAAGCTACAAGGGCCGCATCTTCACCACAGGGCTCGTCGCATGGCCCGGCGTAGAACACGTCACACGCGATGAGTTCGACAAGGTAGTGGACGCGGCTAAGCAGGAGGAAGGCTTCGCAGCCGACGCACAAGAGCACAAGATCATGGTCGGCTTCGGCCACAATGCCGTGCTTGGAGTCGCCGACAAGGTCATTGACGCCGTCAAGGGCGGAGACATACGTCACTTCTTCCTCATCGGCGGTTGCGACGGAGCCAAAACGGGACGCAACTACTACACGGAACTCGCGCAGATGGTTCCCGACGACTGCATGATACTCACCCTCGCCTGCGGCAAGTACCGTTTCAACAAGATGGAGTTCGGCGACATAGGCGGAATACCGCGTCTTCTCGACATCGGCCAGTGTAACGATGCCTACTCCGCCATCAAGATTGCCACCGCGCTCGCGGATGCGTTCGACACCGATGTAAACTCGCTTCCGCTTTCCCTGGTCATCTCGTGGTACGAGCAGAAGGCCGTGTGCATCCTCCTCACTCTGCTGTACCTGGGCATCAAGGACATGAGGCTCGGCCCGACGCTTCCCGCATTCGTGACACCGGACATCCTCGACGTTCTCGTCGAAAAGTTCGACATCAAGCCCATCTCGAGTGCGACCGAGGATCTCAAGACGATGCTCGCCTGACTCCCCAGCAACATGCGACAAGAAAAAAGCCCGCCTGATTCAGGCGGGCTTTTTTATGCGATATTGTGAATGCGTTACTCGGGAAGGAGCACCTTGCGAATTCTGCTCAAATGCCCAGTCGAGTTCCTCTTTCGAGATTACGAGCGGTGGAGCGAAGCGGATGACCTGGTGGTGCGTTTCCTTCGCGAGTATTTCCCGGACCCTTCAGCTTTTCGCAATAGGGCCTTGCGGTGCCGTGTTCCTCCTTGATCTCGACGCCGACGAAGAGCCCCTTGCCACGAATCTCCTTGACAAACGGGGAGTCGAGTTCTCTGAGCTTACCCATGAGGTACTCGCCTAATTCGGCGGACCGCTCGGAGAGCTTCTCTTCGACAATGACATCAATGGCGGCTTCTCCGACTGCACAGCCGAGAGGATTGCCTCCGAAGGTCGAACCGTGGTCGCCCGGGTTGAACACGTCCATTACCTCGTCGTCGCAGATGATAGCCGAGACAGGTATGACGCCCGCGCCGAGGGCCTTGCCGACGATGATGACATCCGGGTCAACGTTCTCGTGCTCGTAACAGAAGAGCTTGCCGGTGCGGCCGAACCCTGTCTGTATCTGCATCGGGGCATGAGCAGGACGTTGTTCTCCTTGCACATCTCTTCGACTGCCTTGAGGTAGCCTTCCTGAGGAAGTATTATTCCCGCCTCGCCCTGGATCGGCTCCATGAGCACGGCGACGGTGTTCTCGTTGATGGCTGCCTTCAGCTCACCGGGACAGCCGTATTCCACGATCTTGAAACCGGGAGTGAACGGGCCGAAACCGTCCTTGTACTGCTCCTCGGTGGAAAAGCCGACGATCGTGACCGTGCGACCGTGGAAATTGTTTGCCATGCAGATGATCTCCGCCTTGTCAGGTGCAACGCCTTTTTTCTTGTAGCCCCACTTGCGCGCTGCCTTTATGGCGGTCTCGACACCCTCTGCGCCGGAGTTCATGAGAAGGACCTTGTCCTTACCCGCGAGCTTGGCGAGCTTCTCCATGAACGGACCGATGCGGTCGTTATGAAAGGCTCGCGAGGTGAGAGTGACTCTGCCGGCCTGCTCGACGAGGGCCTCGATGATGCGCGGATGGCGGTGGCCCTGGTTCAGCGCCGAGTAAGACGCCAGCATGTCCATGTACTTGTTGCCTTCCGGTCCCAGACCAGACACCTTCGGCCTTGGAAATGACGATTGGCAGAGGGTGGTAGTTGTGTGCTCCGAATTCGTTCGATTGTCTGATCAGTTCTTCAGTGCTGGCCATGTATTCTCCGTTTTGTCAGGCGTTCCAGTTAATGATGATGGGGAAATCCTCTTTCTTGCGCATAAATCGTGAGATGACCTCGAGTTCCACGGGCACGACGCTGCGATCGCCGCTTCTGAGTTCGCTCACGAGTTTCTCTTTTTTGCGTATGGCTCCTAACGGGTAGCAGAAAACGTTGCTGCCCTTCTTGTCGGCGCGGGAGTCAACGTAGGCGATGACGATCTGGTAGCCGTCAACTACAACGCTGGAGGTGACGTTGCCAACGACCTTTCCGTTTCGGTCCAGCACGGGGTCACCTGTTGAGAGCATCCTTGTTGCCTTGCGCGTGGCACGGCAGCGGATAAGTATCCTCTTAAGGTTCTTCTCCTGTTCAAGCATAACATCTCTGCCGATGAAATACGGTTTGTGCAGCCGAACAGCGAATCCGTAGCCAGCTTCAAGAGGCGAGACGTTCAGCGGCCCGGCCAGTTCGTGACCGTAGAGAGGCAGGCCCGCTTCCGTCCTTGTGCTGTCCCTCGCACCAAGACCGGCTGGTTCGATACCGTACTGCTTGCCCTCTTCGAGAAGTGCCTTCCACAGTTCCTGAGCCTTGTGGGGATGCACGTAGAGTTCGTAGCCAACGGGCTCGCCGGTGTAGCCGGTGCGGGCGACATAAACGTCAATGCCCTTCAGGGTTCCGCGTGTGAGGCAGAAGCGTCCGAGCCTGTATATCTTCTTTCGGAAATCGAGTTCGTCAGCGAGTGCAAGAAGCACGTCGAGGGTCTTGGGGCCCTGGAATGCGAGGTCAACTCTTGCGTCATCGCCTACGCTCTTCACGTCCTTGAGGTTTCGAATTTCCACACGGGCCTCGATTTCCCGGTATGGATACCTTTCGTCAACGATGTACCTGCCCTCGTTGACACCCCGCAGCCATGCTTCGTCCTTCTCTGCGTTAACAGCGTTAACGACCATGAGGAAGTGAGTGCGGCTGAGGCGGTAGAGGAGAATGTCATCGTGTGGCACTCCGTCAACGTCGAGAAGGTAGGAATAATGGCCCTCGCCATCCTTGAGCCAGTGGACGTAGTTCGTTGTGACCTGGTCGAGGAAACGGATGACGTTCTCGCCCCGGAAGTCCAGCACGCCCATGTGAGACACGTCGAAAAGCGCACCGGCGTTGCGGCATGCCTGGTGTTCCGCATCGGTGCCGAGGTGGTTGTAGGAAACCGGCATGGTCCAGCCCGCGAAGGGCACCATCTTTCCGCCCATCTCAAGATGTACGTCGTACAGGCAGGACTTGTAGGGTTCGTGGTCGGGTTCTTTCCACTCGAATCGCGTCCTGTCGCCGCTGGGTTCGGGCTTGGGCAGATGCCGCCATCCCACGAAGTTGCACTTTGAGAGCTTGAACATCTCCGGCCTGTGCTCCACGAACTCAGCACCGTCGAACTCTTCGCCTTCCTTCACATAAACGGGCAGGTGCGCCTGTTTGCGGGCATGAGCCACGATGCCCACACCGCAGCGCGTGAAGTCGTTGTCCACTAGCCACTTTTCGCAGGAGACGACATTTTCCGCCTTGCCCGCGATGACTACGCGCTTCTCATCGCCGAACGGAAGGGCCATAATGTAATTGCCCTTTTCAGTCCAGCGGACGCAACCGTCTTCGAGGTCCGAAAGCGCCTCGTCGCAGCCGGTGAGCTTACTTATGTCTTCGCCGAAGACGTTCAGCACCTTCCAACCGCCCTCTTCGGGCAGAGTGAGGTCGTTGGCAACGTAGGGGCCTTCGACCTTGGCGTAGAACTCTTCGCGGTCGGTAACGATATAGCAGTCCGACAGTTCGCGCAGCCATGTTTTCAGCTTTTCGAAGCGTGAACCCCGAGCTATGACGATGTAGCGGTCGTCTTCGCCTTCGTTTTCGATTCGGGCAAGCTCGATATCGTCAATGACCCCGCCGTCTGCGTCCAGCACGAAAGTGCGCATTGCGTCGCCGACTTCGAGCGCAAGGACATCACCGGCGCAGATCTCCTGCAGCCCTGCCCTCGCCCTGTCTCCACCGACCAACAGCACGCCGTGCTGGGGGCAGTCCACAAACGCGCCCATGCCCGCCTGTACTAACTCTTCCTTTTCGGATGTAAGGTGTTCCTGCAGCCTGTGACCGCGCACGTTGTACACGCCCTCGCCTGCGTCGTAGGAGTCCTTTTTGCCGTCGAGGGAGAAGAAATAGGGATAGCCGGACGGTTCCTCGATCTCGGTCTCGGCGTCTATGTCCGCGACGAGTGCAGCAAGTTCGCTCTTGAGTTCCTCGTAAATGCCGAAGTCAACTTTCGCGCGGCCTACGAAACCGTCCGACTCCATGTAGCGGAAGGTGTAGGTGCTTGTAAGAGCCCTGGCGATTATCTTTGCGAGGCGCGGCATGTGTTCGGGCTTCATTCCGCGCTGGGTAATCCAAGTGGTTCCGAGGCGTATGCCTCCCGGCTGAGCGGCGTCGCTGTCGCCTGCAATGGTGTTCTTGTTGCAGGTTATGCCGATGAGGTCGAGGATGCGGCTCGCCATCTCGCCAGTGAGCTTGTGACCGGTGGGGCTCTTGATCTTTCTCAGGTCAACGAGGCAGAGGTGGTTTTCGGTACCACCGTAGGCGATTGTGAGACCTTCCTCCGCAAGGGCTTCGGAAAGGGCCTTGGCGTTCTGAATTACGAGCTTCATCAGCTCGGAGTAGTCTTCGGTGTTGTCGAGCATGAATGAGACGGCCTTGCCCGCCATCTGGTTGATGTGCGGCCCGCCCTGCTCGCCGGGGAATACGCCGACGTCTATCATGTTGGCGTAACGCTCGTTGGTGGTGAGGATTATCGCGCCGCGAGGTCCGCAGAGCGTCTTGTGAGTGGTGGTTGTTATGACGTCGGCCAGGCCGACGGGACTCATCAGAAGTCCGCATGCCATGAGACCGGACGGATGCGCGACATCGGCAAACAGGATGGTGCCTGTCTCATCGCATATCTCGCGCAGTTTCACGAAGTCCATCTCCCACGGGTAGGCACTCGCGCCCGCGATGAGCATTTTTGGTTTAAACTGGTGCGCCTTCTCGCGTATCTCGTCGTAGCTTATGTGGCCTGTCTTCGGGTCTATGCCGTAGTGAACAATGTTGTAGGTTGCGCCGGAACGGTTGAACTTGCTACCGTGAGTGAGGTGGCCGCCGTGATCCAGCTTCAGCCCCATGAGCGTGTCACCTGGTTCGAGGAACGCGTTGTACACGGCGTTGTTGGCCGAAGCGCCCGCGTGAGCCTGGACGTTCACGAATATCTCGTCCGGTGAGGTGGGATTGGGGTGTCCGGCATACTTATCCGTAGCGAACAGATGCTGTGCGCGGCGGATAGCGATGGCCTCGACAAGGTCGGCGTATTCGGTCCCCTTGTAGAACCGCCTGTCCTGATAGCGCCGCAGCAGGGCGAGCTGCCTCGGCATCTCGTCGAGCCTGTCGCGTTCCTCGTCATACAGGCGTTCTGCGGGATAGCCTTCGGCGTAGATGTTCGAGAACACGTTTGAGGTGGCCTCGCGAACAGGCTGAGGACAGATACTCTCTGACGCGATGAGTATGAGCTTCCTCTGCTGTCTTTCCTTTTCGGCTTCGACGACGTTGTTGAGAAGGGGGTCTCTCTCAGCGAGCGGGCCGGAGAAGAAGAAAGGGTTACGGTCGGTCATGTCAACTCCAGTTTCCTGAATGCGACAGATAGCGACCGGTGCTTGCTGCCCATGTTGCCAAGTTAGCCATTCGGGCTGGAAGCATCGTTCGCAGGTTGAAACACTGATATGCAGGCGGAAGACACCGGGCTATACCGCTTCCAAACAACAGCTTTGGTGCAGTGTTGAACTCGGTTCGGTTCCACCGAATACGCACGGTTATCATTATCATGATTTTTCGCCGCTTTGGCTTAGATGCACAACAAAAAAGGCCCGCCAAAAGCGGGCCTTTTGGGAACCTCGAAAAATACGGTTTTACTGCAAACGGCTGCGGCTTTCTCATGCTTCGTCGGCAAACCGTTTCTTCCTTAAGTATAGCCAAGGCTATTACTTGCGCCGAAACATCATGTCTTCCTCGCCTGACTTTGCCTCGCTCGTTTTCGTACGAAACCAATTGTTCGAGGCACCCTTTTGATATCAGCAATAAGTTTTGACTATTCGCCGTCCGGCGCGGGATTTTCCGGCTCTTCACCGCCGTTTTCGCTGGGCTCGGGACTCGCATCTGGCTCGTCCAGTACAATCGGAGCGGAAGGCGACGGGCTTGCAGCAGGTTCTTCGGTTGGCAGGACAGTCGGTTCCGCGGACGGAGCAACCGAGGGGCTCGGAGAGGGAGAGGGCTTGGCCTTTTCCTCACGGTATAGCGCGAACTCCTTAAGGGCATTTTCGAACCTGTCATCAAGCTCGTTGTCGGTGGAAGGGTCGTTGAGAATCGCAAGCTCTTCCTTCGCACGTGTTCGAATAAAGAGGTTCTCGGTCTGAGGAGACTCGACTATCTTGCGCAGAAGCTCCTTCGACTTGTCAAGTTCGCCCTTGAAGGCGTAGAAAGTGGACAGTACGAACATGATATTGTAGGTGGCACCCTTGCGGGGATACTTGGCGATAAACTTCTCGGCCTCTTCGATGAAACCCTCGAGGTCGAGAATATCAGTTCCGCTCTTTCGGTTCGTTTTGAGCTTTTCGAGAAGATTGAGATGCCATTCGAACTCGAGCGGAGTGTCCTTGACGGCATCAACAAGTGTCGGATTCCGTAGGTCTTCGACGGTTTTGGCTTCCCGTAACTGCTTAGTGGCACTCTTGATGGCCTCTTGCTGAAAACCGTTGTAAACGTAGTAAGAGGCTCCGATAAGGATGAGTACCGCCAGCACTGCGGCGAGCGGCTTGGCGAAGTCGGCGAAGAACTTCGAGGGTTTCGAACGACCCTCTTCAGAGCTGCCGGGAATTATGTTGTCGAACATTGATGAGGTCCGTCTCGAGGACCTTCTGGAATCTTTAGCCATTCAAACCACCGGGGTCATCTGAGTTCGATGTCAATGTAAGTATTGCGCATCTTCTTGAAAATGTGAACCACGCAAATCTCGTTGTCCTTGCGGAAGAACAGGTATCTGGTGTCGCTGGTCGGAGCGTCGGTCTTGTACAGCTCCCAAGCGAGTTCCGGCATGACCTTCTTGTAGAACCTCTCGACGTGCAGGGGATATCCACTGCCTTCGTACGAGATGGTTCCGGTCCTGATGGTCTCGGCCTCGACAGTGTAGGAACTGTCCAGCAACTCGAAGCCTATCGGAACAGGGATGTCAACGAACCTGATAGCACTGTCGTCCGGAACGTCCTGTTCATAGCATCCACCGAGGAATGCGGCGAGCAGGACCAAAGAGACAAGGAAGGTTCTGTAAAGCACTTCGCACCTCCGCAAGAGCAAGCAGGATTATAGGTTATGCTCAGTGGTCGTCAAGTTTTTCGGGTTCGTCGGGGTCTGCCGAAACGGGCCGTCCAACAAGGTCATAGCCGTCTGCGGCGAGTATCTCGACATCCGCGAACTCTCCCGGCTGGATTACCGGCTTGACGTATATCAGCCCGTCAACCTCAGGCGCCTCGTATTCGCTTCGACAACACGATACCTCGCCGTCTTCCGTAAAGGCCGTGCTGTCGGTGATTACCGTGTAAACGTCGCCCACCCTCTCGATGTTGAGGGCGAAAGCCCGTTTCTGCGCATCCTCCATCACCTTCGCACGACGAGCCTCTTTGACATCTGCTGGAACGTCGTCTTCGAATTCAAAGGCGGCCGTATCCGGTTCAGGGCTGTAAACGAAAGCTCCCACGTGGTCGGGGTCGAGAATCTCCAGGCGTTCGAGAAGGAGTTCGAAATCCTCGTCGGTTTCGCCGGGGAAGCCTGTGATTATGGAGGTTCTCAGAGCAATGTCCGGCCTCGCCTCCCTGAGCGAATTAAATACTCCGGCAATGTCCTCGAAAGTCGTTCGCCGCCCCATTCTCTTCAGTATGGAATCAACCAAATGCTGCACGGGAACGTCAGCATAGGGAACTACCAACTCGTTTTCCGCGAACATGCGGCAAATCCCCTCGGTGATGTTAACAGGGTGCAAATACAGCAGGCGTACCCACTGTACGCCCTTCACCTTGGTCACACGGTCAACAAGCTTCTCAAGACCGCCCTTGCCCCTGTCAGCACCGTAAGCGGCGAGGTCTTGCCCAATGAGAATGATCTCGCTTTTCCCCTGGGCAACCGCATCCTTCACGTCCTTCACGACAGCGGTCGGCTGACGTGAGCGCAACGGGCCCCTCAGGCGGGGAATGGAGCAATATGCGCAGCGGTTATCGCACCCGTCTGAGACACGGATATAACTGTAGGAGGGGGGAGTAAGCGACAGTTTCGGTGCTCTGCGCCCGGCAGAGGAATGCCAGTCCATCGGTATCCAGGTGCCGACGTTGTTGCCCTTAACAAGAGAGTATAGCTTGTCCGGCGCAGTTGAGCCTACCCAGAGGTCCACCTCGGAAAAACGCTGCTTCATCTCCTCGCCGAAACCCTGCACCATGCAGCCATAGACCACGAGATACTCGATCGAACCGACCTTGCGCAGCTTGCAGAGCTTTGTGATGAACTCATCGCTCTCGGCTCGAGCAAGCTCGATAAAACCGCAGGTGTTAACTATGACTATGTCAGCCATTGAAGGTTCGGGCGAGATTGCAAAGCCGCCGTTGCCGAAAAGCCCAAGAATCTCTTCCGAAAGCGTCAGATTCTTGGCGCAGCCGAGTGATATCAGCGATACCGAGCGTTCCGGCTGCCGAGTTTCCGCGCCCTTGTGGCTCCGCCTGCCGCGGGACCTCCTACTCGCCACCCGAGCCTCCCAACATCTCCTCTTTGCGCTTCTTCCATTCATCGAGAGTGATGAGTATCTCTCGCGGCTTCGAACCCCTGTATTCGCCGAGGACGCCGATCTGCTCCATCTGGTCGATCAGCCGTGAAGCCCGTCCGTATCCGACAGTGAGCTTGCGCTGCAGTAATGAGACAGAGCCGCGTTGTTCTTCGAGTACGACCTGCACAGCATCCTCGAACAGCTCATCGAGGTCGGCCGGGGCATCGCCATCAGATTGCTTCTTCTCAGCGGCGGCAACGTAAGATATGTTCTTCTTGCCCTTTACGCCACCGGCCGAGAAACCGGACGGCTTGCCGGTAGCGCTTGACCCTTTGTGCTGTTCCGCACTCTTTTCCGCGGCCTTCTCCAATAGCTCGTCGTATTCGGGATCGCCCTGGTCGCGAATGAAGTCAATAATACGCTTGATCTCATCGTCACTTACGAACACGCCCTGTGCACGTGTGAGCTTGGAAGAGGATGGCGGGAGGAACAGCATGTCGCCCCTGCCGAGAAGCTTATCTGATCCGATTTGGTCGATAATTGTGCGCGAGTCCACCTTGGAGGAGACCTGAAACGATATGCGGCACGGCATGTTGGCCTTTATCAGGCCGGTAATCACGTTCACGCTGGGGCGCTGAGTGGCGAGGACGATGTGGACACCGATCGCGCGCGACTTCTGCGCAAGGCGAGTCACAGACCACTCGATCTCCTTCTTAGAGATCATCATCAGGTCAGCGAGCTCATCCACGACTATGACTATGTACGGCAGATGGTCGGGAAACTCCTCGCGCTCCTCAGGGTCGGGGAAAAGTTCGTCCAACTTTTTCGCACCCAGCTCGTTGTAGCCCTTGATGTCTCGCACTCCCGCCCGGCTGAGAATCTTGTACCGTTCTTCCATCTGGTTGACAGCCCAGTCCAGAACGCCGGGAGCCTTGCGCATGTTCGTCACGACAGGAGTTATCAGGTGCGGAATGCCCTGAAAAAGGGAAAGCTCGACCATCTTCGGGTCGGCAAGTATGAACTTCACCTCGCGTGGCGAACGGAACGCGAGAAGGCTGAGAATTATGCTGTTAAGACACACGGACTTACCGCTGCCCGTAGCACCGGCGATGAGGATGTGCGGCATCTTGGCCAAATCCGCGACAAGGGGTTCGCCCGCGCCCTTCTTTCCGAGCAGCATGGGCAGCATGTACTTGTCGGGGTCGAAGGAATCCAGGTCGGCGAGGTCGCGAAACACAACGGTTTCCCCTTCAGGATTCGGAGTCTCGATGCCGATGGTGCTTTTGCCCGGGATAGGAGCTATTATGCGAAGGCTCTGTGCCTTGAGGCTCATTGCAAGGTTGTCGGAAAGGGACGACACCGTGCTTATCTTCACGCCGGGCGGGAGTTTAAGCTCGTAAAGGGTGACCGTGGGGCCGACTTCATAGCGCACGACCTCGGCCTCGACGCCGAAATCTTTCAGGCAACTGGTGATGGCACTGGCCTGTGCTTCGAGTGTCTTGGTGAAGTCCTTCTGCTTCTGAGTAGGCGGCTTGAAAAGAGAAAGGGGCGGAAGCTGGTAGCCGGTTTCGTCAAAGCTCTGTTTACGCCTGCGAGGTTTAGGCGCAGGAGGCGGAACCTTCTTTTCGGGCACCCCTGCAAAAGGAAGGTCTGGCTCTTCCTCTTTCGGTTTGGGTGGCTTGCGGCTGGGCTTGAGGGGCTCGTCGGATTCTTCGTCCTCGTCCTCGTCCTCGCGCGGGGGAATCAGCACGTCCTTCAGTACCCCGCCAAAACCGGCGCCTTCCCTTTCCTTTCGGTCAGGCTCGGGCCGTTTCTTCTCTGCCTTTTTCTTATCGGGTTTTGCGGTTTTCGAACCTTTCTTCGGGAAAATCCTCTTCACAATAGCCATGGTCGTCTCGTTGACCCACATGTTCGAGGCCACCGAAATGGACACGAGAAAAACGACACCGAGCAGGATAATGGTCCCGAGGGCGTGGAGATGGGCCGTAAGCCATCGTGCGAACGCCTGTCCGACTATGCCGCCAAAGGATACCGGCACGTTGAGTTTCGACGGGCTGAACACTATGTTGTCCAGAAGCGAAAGCAGACAAGCGAGCGAAACGATAAAGAACAACGAGGCATACAGACGCGGCCAGATACCGTTGAGGTGTTCGCCTCGCATAAGCAGCCAGCCGAACGCAGAAAGTATCGCAAGCAGTCCCCAGCTCGCGAGTCCGAGTTGCATGAGCATGTGGTAGGAGATGTACGCTCCGACCTCGCCGCAAAGGTTAGATACGGCCGAGCCTTTAGCGGTGCTGGTCAGAAACGGTATATCAGAGGGCGAAAACGATACCAGTGCCACTGCGCAGAAGAGCACTCCTGCCCACAGAAGGAAAGCGAAACAGAACCTTGTTATCTTTTCTGTCTTCATTCAAATACTGGTAGTGGCCGGAGAAACTGTTTGAGGAAATCCTCTCAAGCTAACCAACGAGTTCGTAGATTATTGTCCCGATACCCAACAGGAAGCAGTAGCCTGCGAACCACACGAGGTTCTTCGTTTTAACAATCTTGATTGTAAGAGGAATGGCCACGAAAGTCAAGGCGAACGCGGTCAGCGTGCCTATGAGGATCGTCGTGAACCCGAGTGCTTCGGCGCCCGCGGGTTCGAATTCGATGAGCTTGTAGGTAGCCGCACCGAGAAAAGCAGGAATTCCGAGCAAGAACGAGAACTGTACGGCCTTCTCACGCCCCACTCCACAAATCAGGGCACTGCCTATTGTGGCTCCGCTTCGCGACACGCCGGGCATGAGAGCCGCTGCCTGCGCGAGACCGATGAGGAAGGAATCTATTGCGCCTACTCGCTCATGCTTATCGTCAATATCACGGGCAAAGACCTCGCCACCCATCAGGAAGATAGCCGTTCCCAGAAAACCGATGCCGATGCGCAACGGGCTTGTCTTCGCCGCGGCAAAATACTCCGTGAAGAAGAACCCGACTACTGCGACAGGAACCGAGGCCAGCGCAAGGTACGCGAGCTGGCGAAGGCCCTCGGTCACCATCTTGTAGATATCCTTCATGTAATAGATGATGATGCCGAAAGCGGTGGCGAGATGTATGAGGATGTCGAAGGTGAGCATGATATCTTCCTGGCCTTCGACAGACAGGCCAAGCAGCATCTCGGCAAGCGAGAGGTGACCGCTCGAAGATATGGGGATAAACTCCGTAATGCCCTGCAGCGCACCGAGAAGAAAGGCGTAGAACTCGTTCATGCACTGAACCTCCGCACTGTTGTCCGTCTGCGTAAGTTCCTCTGAAAGCGGCGACAAAGAGCCTCGCCGTCTCCTTCTTGGTGGTGGCGGGGAGAGGACGAACGGTTCCGTCCGCGTACACGAGCGTTATAGCGGTCTCGTCTCCGTGCAGCGAAGTCGCCGAGTTGAGAGCAATCATGTCGCACTTTTTGCGTTTGCACTTGTCACGGGCATTGACTATACCGTTCTCGACCTCGAGTGCGAAACCGACAACGGTCTTTGCCCCTTTCTTCGCACCGAACTCTGACAGTATATCAGGATTGGGAACAAGCTCCAGAAGCATTCCCTCACTCGTCTTCTTTCGTTTGCCCTCGAACACTTCCCTGGGACGATAGTCGCTTACAGCAGCAGCCATGACGAGACAGTCCGCCCATTCGAAGTTCTCGGCGATGGCCTTGCGAAGGTCTCGAGTCGTAAGAATACCGGTGAACTCGACTCCCTCGGGAGGTTCGAGACACACGCGCCCGCTCACGAGCCTCACGTTGTGTCCTGCGCTGACGACCGCGCTTGCGATTGCGTACCCGGTCTTACCGCTGGAATAATTGGTAAGACACCTTACGTCGTCAATCGGTTCAGTGGTAGGGCCGGCGCTGAGGAGGATGTTCATCATCAGGCCTCGTGTTGGTCAAAAAACTGTTCGAGCACCTGAATAATCTGTTCCGGTTCGGCCATTCTGCCAGGGCCATCCTCGTCACGACAGGCGAGGACACCACTTTCGGGGCCTATAAAATGAACCCCGCGTTCTCTCAGCAAGTTCACGTTTTTCTGCGTGGCGGGGTTAAGCCACATGCGTGTGTTCATCGCCGGAGCGACGAACAAGGGGGCGGAATGAAGGGTGAGAAGCGCCGTTGAAAGGGCGTCATCTGCGATGCCGGTGGCCATCTTGGCGATGGTATTGGCGGTCGCGGGCGCGGCAACAGTAGCATCAATCTCACGCGCCAGTGAAACGTGCTGCGGGTCGAACTCCGCAGAGCGCGACCACAACTCGGTTATCACGGAATTGTGAGAAAGGGTCTCGAAGGTGAGTTCGCCCACGAACCGCTGGGCAGCATCGGTCATGATGACCTGCATTTCAGCGCCTCGCCTGAACAAATGCGAGACGAGGGCTGCCGCCTTGTAGGCGGCTATGGCCCCGCTGACACCGACCACCAATTTGCGCCCTTTGAGGGCGCTGTCTTCGACGCTATTCGGGAAGGTCAAACAGGTCCTCCTCGATGTCGAAGTACTCTTCCTTCTTCGGCTCGAAGGGGCTGAGAGTCACTTTGTCCTCCCAGATTTCCTTTAGTGCGATCTCCTTAAGCGACATTCCCTTCTCGGTCTTGACAAGGGGCCGAGAGCCCTTTTTCAGCTCGCGCACGCGCTTTTGCAAAAGCGCGACAAGCACGAAGCGTCCGCCGACCTTCTTGATCAGCTCTTCTGTTTTTTCGGGTGCCATCGTTCGTACACACCTCCGTCTGGCATCGCGAGGGAACGCGCCCTCATGATGCATTCCATGTCCCCGACCGATTCGTCGAGGTCGTCGTTGACGATGAGATAGTCGAACAATCTGCTTTCGCAGACCTCACTGTCCGCCACCTCGAGTCGTCTCTGAATTGATTCCTCGCTCTCCGTTCCCCTGCCCCGGAGGCGCTCCTCCAGGATTTCACGAGAAGGAGGCAGGATATAGATGAGTATTGCGTTGTTAAACGTCTTTCGAACCTGTCTCGCGCCCTGAACGTCAATATCCAAAGCGACGTCTATTCCCCTGCGAAGGCGTTCCATTACCGGCTCGCGCGGGGTACCGTACAGGTTACCGTGAACGGTCGCGTACTCGAAAAACTTTCCCTGCTCGATATCGGAACGAAAGTCCTGCTCGGTCATGAAAAAGTAGTCTCTGCCGTCAACCTCGTTGTGTCTCTTCGAACGTGTTGTCGCGGAGACAGAGAACCATATATCGTCGTCGGAGCATATCTCGCGCAGTATCGTCGTCTTACCCGATGCCGAAGGACCGGATACCACGTACAGGCTGCCAAACCTGTTATGAAGTCTGCTTGCACGGGTTCTCATTCGATGTTCTGAACCTGCTCCCGAATCTTCTCTATCTCCGTCTTGAGCTTTATCACATCACCGCTTATCGCGTAATCCGAGCACTTCGAGCCCATTGTGTTGACCTCGCGGTTCATCTCCTGAATGATGAAGTCGCACTCCTTACCGTGAGGGCCTTCGCCGACAAGGACTTCGCGAAACCTTTCGATGTGCTGCCGGAAACGAACGAGTTCCTCCGTGATATCGGCCTTTTCGGCCATAATCGCCACCTCTCGCGTGAAAGACGGGTCGCTCTCGTCGAGAGAGGAATTGTTCAAAAGTTCAGAGAGCTTCTCTTTGAGTCGCTTCTGGTATTCCTCCGGCACAGCCGGAGCACGCTCGCCGATGCGGTCGAGAATATCCCCGCAGGTCTCGCAACGGGCAAGGACGTCGTCCGCCAGAGCCTTGCCTTCCTTGAGACGAGACTCAACAAGCTCGTCAACGGCCCTTGCGAAACTCTCGACAAGACTCTGCTTAAGCTCGTCGGTGAAGTGAACCTCGGCACGGGAAGCGACGCCGGGAAGGCCGAGAAGTGCCTGCGGAGTGAAATCTATACCGGCTCGGTCGAGCTGAGTTCGATACCGTTCGAGCTGCTCTTCGTTGAGGGTGTAGGCTTCTCCGTTGAATTCACCGCAGCGAAAGAAGACATCTATCATGCCGCGTTTCAGCTTGCCGGAGAGCATTCTCCTGAGTTCGCCCTGCGCAGGCAGAAGGTTGACCGGAAATTTAAACGCCACCTTCATGTAGCGGTGGTTGACCGACCTGAGTTCGATGACGTGGTCGATTCCTTCGTGCTCAAAACGGCTCGCGCCGTAACCCGTCATGCTGCGAACCTGCGACATCAGCTCAGACCTCCTGAGCCGGGGACGGTAAGTTCGACATTGTTCTGGCAAAGAGGACACTCTTCGGGCTTCCATGCCGCAATCTCGAGCGATACGAGCGGAACGAACGGAACGGTGAAACCGGCCTTGCCTCCGGAACGGTCGGCTATTGCGGCAATAGCAAGAACGTTGATTCCTGCATCTTCGAGAATATTCTGCACCTTTCGGACAGAGCCGCCAGTAGTCACGACATCTTCGCAAAGCAGCACGTTCTCGTCCTTGCCGATCGTAAAGCCTCTGCGCAGAGTGAATTCGCCCTTCACTCGCTCCATGAAAACAGCCCTTACTCCGAGAGCTCGCCCGAGTTCGTGGGCGATTATGATTCCGCCCATCGCTGGACCGACGATGACATCGATCTTGTCGTTGACTGCCTCGCGGGCCTTATCGGCGAGCATAGCACCGAGTTCACTTGCGGGGCCGGGGTGCTGAAGAGCGCGTGCGCACTGGATGTAACGGTCGCTGTGAAGTCCGCTTGCCAGCTTAAAATGACCCTCGAAATACGCGGAATTGTCGCGAAGTATCTCAAGTGCTACGGCAGAAGACATTATTCCTCCGGGGTACCTTGGTTGTCGTCGGGCTCGGTATCGCCCTCGTTATCGGCGGGAGCGTTCTCCTCAGGCATGTTTTCCTCTGCCGGTGCAGGACGCTCGGGCACTGGGTTCTCTCCGGGCTGCAACGAAAGCTGGGGAACCGCTATGGAAGGTTCGGGAGTATTCGCGCCGCCGGGCAGCGAGCTTCGGCTGGAGGTATGAGGCATGAGCAAAGTAATCGCAATAATTCCCGCGCCGAAAATGACACCGCAGATCGCCGTCATGCGCTTGGCTGTGCGCTGTGTGTGACCACCGAACGACATGTCCATTCCGCCGCCCAGGCCTCCGAGGCCCTGGCTCTTGCTCTCCTGAGCGAGGACGAGCATGATGAGGAGAATGGTGTCGAGGATCAGGATGCCCCAGACAATGTAGTAAATAACGTTTATCACAGGTCACTCCTTGAGTAGCGAATTATCTCGAGGAAGGACTCGGCATCGAGGCTCGCGCCTCCTACAAGTCCTCCGTCAATGTCCTTCTTCTCCATCAGCCCAGCTATATTAGCAGGTTTAGCACTGCCACCATAAAGAATGCGCAGTAATTCTGCCTTCTGCTGCGAAACATGCTTGCTGACAAGCCCGCGAATGTGCTCGTGCGCCTGTTGAGCAATTTCCGGGGTGGCTGTCTTTCCGGTTCCTATCGCCCACACAGGCTCGTAGGCCACGATAATGTCGGCAGGAATATCCGGTGCGGCTTTTAGAACACCGTCCCGGACCTGGCAAGAAAGCACCTCGAAGGTCCTGCCCTGCTCTCTTTCAGTTTCGGTCTCGCCCACGCAGTAGATGACGGTCATGCCTGCTTCGAGCGCGGCACGTGCCTTCTTAACGAGAAGCTCCTCTTGTTCGCCGATGATATGGCGGCGTTCAGAATGACCGACAATCGCCCAGCCGATTCCTTCCGCAAGACAAGCTGCGGGAGATATTTCACCCGTGTATGCTCCCCACTCGGCATCGTAAACGTCCTGAACACCAACGCGCACGTGCGAGCCTTTCAACTCTTCAGCAACCGCCGTGGCAGCGAGGTAAGTGGGAAACAGAGCTATGTCGCATTGTGATTCTGCAGAGCCGTCGGCAATCGCACGGGCAAGCTCACAGGCCTTTTTCGAGGACAGGTTAAGCTTCCAGTTTCCTGCTATAAGCGGCTTTCTGTCGGAAGTATTCATTTTGACTCAGCTTACAAAAATGCCGTTGCGTACAAAGGAGTGCTGGAACAACCTAAGGCAACGGCACGGGTGAACTCTCAAGTGACTCGGCCAGCAAAGGAATACAAAAGCGGCAATTTTAGGACATTGCCGTCTGGAATCAACGAAAAACAGGGGCCGGGAAGCAAGAACAACTGCGCTTCATGCAGCTTTACGCATATCCAATGTCCAGAACGAAGAAGAGGGAAGCCACATTTCTACGGCAGTCGAAAAATATCCGTGTAAAATGTGCATATTCGCATCAGGGAAGTAACAAATTGTAGAACAGTCGGTTTTCAAGCGTTTGTTCGCGAAAACAGGGAGGCACTATGGCTCGTTGGGTCGCGTATTTTCTTATCTTGATCGGGTTGTGCCTGTTCTCGCTTCCGGCTGTTCAAGCCGAGGAGGCGGAATGGGATGAGGCTCGCGTCAGGATTCAGCCGATCAGGCGGGGCGAACTGGTTTCACCGGCTTCGAGCCCGCAAATGGTCAGCATGCTTCTTGACCTCCCAGGCAAGGATGGTCAGGGCTTCAAGGTAAAGATAGAAGGAGACAAGGTCCTGGTGGATGTGAACCAATCGGGCAAGCCCGACTTTCGCGCCGCTCAGGGTGTCATGAGCAAGCCGTTCCCGCTCAAGCTGCATTACAGTGACGGTGAGGTCGTTGAACACATGTTCAAGGTCGCACAGGTCAAAGGAGGCTGGGCGCTGGTGAGGCAATCGTACATTGAGGCGCGTATCGGGCGCACGTACGTCTGGTTCGTGGATGAGAACAACAATGGCATCTACGGCGAAGAACGTGTGGACGGCATATTCGTTGACCGCAAAGAATACGGTGCTCCTTACAGCAACGTGATCTTCGTTGAGGGTGAACTTTATGAGGTCAGGCTGAACTCGTCCGGAACGGAACTGAAATACCGTCCCTATACCGGCCCCGTCGGCAAGGTGGAACCGTGCGAGAACTTCGGAGGCAAGAAGTCCCCCGAGGCGATTATCGTCACGGGCGAATGCGACGCCGGAGCAGTTTACTTCGACGTTGCCACCCGCAAGGATGTGGTCCTTCCGGAGGGCGATTATCGCATTCACGTAGGCTACATGGAAAACGTTACCATCGACTGTTCGAACGCCAAGGTAAACTTCACAGTCAAGAACGGTACGACAGCCCAGCCCTCCTGGTGCGAAGAATTGAAGATGACGGCTCAGGCCCAATATAACAAGAAGACGAAGAAACTGATGCTGATTCCCCTTCCGAAAGTTGTCGGTTCCAAGGGCGAAAACATAATCGGCGACTACATGGATGACGGCCGTTTCAAGATCTCGGTGGTGCCCTGCACTGCCAACGGCGATCCGGTAGCACGCGCCACCAACTGGTCGAAGACCGGAATCGGCGGTGGTGGGTGAGGTGGCGGCGGATGTACATCCTATGAGTGGCAAAGACTCGAGGTTCGAGTAGCCAAAGAATTCGACGCCGTTAAGATTTCCTGCAATATTCCCGGACTTGGAACAGCCAGCGGCCTTCTCGACGTTAAATAGCGCTTGGCGCAAACACTAAAAGGGGCGACCTGCGGGTCGCCCTTTTTCATTAGCCTCTTGATGAGTTCACGCAAAACGCTATATTCGATGCGGCCGAAGAAGGAGTTCAGATGGCACAGACCCTTACCGTACTCGTTCCTGTCTATAACGAGGAAGATGATATTCGCAAATGTCTCGAAAGCGTGAAGTGGGCCGATGACATCTTCATCGTTGACTCCTTCTCCACCGACAGGACCCTTGAAATCGCCGCTGAATACACCGACAACATCGTCTCACACGAATACGTCAACAGCGCAACGCAGAAAAACTGGGCCATTCCACAGTGCAAGGGCGATTGGATAATGGTCCTCGACGCTGACGAATTCCTCAGCGAACTTCTGCAAAAAAAGATTCGAAAGATACTTGCCTCCGGTGATGTCCCATTCGACGGGTATTACATAAAGCGCGAGACGTACTTCTTCGGCAGACTAATGAAACACTGCGGCTGGCAAAGGGAGTACATAACCCGCCTGTGGCGCAACGGCAAGGGCCGCTACGAGGACAAACATGTTCACGCCGGCCTGATTATTGACGGAGAGGTCGGAAAACTTCACGAGCCCATCTACCACGACACGTACAAGGATTTCGACGACTACTTCGAGAAGTTCGAGCGCTACACGACCTGGTCGGCGAAAGATCTCCAAGACAGGGGAAAGAAGGCCTCTTTGTTCACCCTTGCATTCCGTCCGCTCTGGCGTTTTTTCAAGATGTACATTTTGAACCTCGGTTTCCTCGACGGCAAGCACGGCTTCATCCTGTCAACAATGTCGAGCTTCTATGTACTCACGAAGTACGCGAAGCTCTGGAATATTAAACAGGTGATAAAAGACGATAACAACAGATCCTAATTTGACATTCTTTGTTTAGGTTCTACAATATCTGAGTTCTTAGATCTAAGCGCAAAGGGGGAAAACCTTGAGTAATGGCTTGGTTCCAAAGGGATACCGTTGTCCTGGTTGTGGAAAAGCGATCAAAGACAGAGATATTGACTCTGATGGCATGCACACATGCAAATGCGGAGAAGTTATCTTCCTGCCGACTGATGCCCTCTCCGAAGTTCCTCGTGAAACCTCCAGCGTAGCAAGTAGAAGATTCTCGCCAGTTATGGGCATCTATGGCGCAGTGCTTGTAGTTGTCCTTTTGCTTTCGATACTGAACTGCAGTGCCATAAACAAGACACAGAGAGATTTTGACAATCAGCTTTCATCGCTTGAGTCAAGCATGATGGCAGAGTTTCGAGAGCGAAGTCAATAAGGCAGAAGAAAAGCTTTCCGAAGTCAGGGAGGAGATCGAGGAACGAAATGTAGAGATAGAGAAGAATCTAACTGCTACAGCTTCGCGCCTTGTTGACCAAATTGTCTCGAAAAGCTCTCAGCTAATGACGCGCATCGACTCCGTCCAGGATGACCTTGATGTACTATTTGGAAGGGCTTCCGAGAAGGAGACAAGTGACCGTGCGAAATTCGCAGACCTCTCTGTTGAAGTAACCAAGCTCAAGGCACAGATGAAGGATATGGCAACCGCAATCGTGGCCGTCAACGACTATGTCGATGGCTTGGCCCGTAACGACATACAACGTCTTTCGGCCTCAATAAACGCTGTCATAGGCAAGTACGAGGCATTGCAAAATGCAACAGCAAGGCTTGCGGATAAACATTACTCTCTTGTCAATAAGCACAATGATGCCGTAGAGGTTATCAACAGAAACGCGAAACGCATTGACAACATCTACAATTCAATTCGCCAACTGTCAGATTACGCCGAAGAGAATCGCCGTCTTCTTTCAAACCATGCAAAAGTCATCAACTCTTTGAGTGCTGACATAAGATCACTTGAGAGAAGGGTCAGAAGCCTGGAGTTGAACCCATGAGAGTAAGAGTCTTTCTTGTTTGCGTGTGCTTGTTTCTTCTGTTCTTCGCGTCGGCAACGAGTGTTGGTGCCGAGCGAATAATCCTGAAAGACGGGACAGTTATCGAGGGCAAGATTACTGCTCAAACGAGTGATGTTGTCATTGTGGAGCTATACTCGGGCGGAAAAAGACGGATAAAGACATCAGACATTGAGCGTATCGAAAAGGACAGAAAACAGCACACAACGTACAAATGGCGAGACGATGTTGATGCGTTGTTCAGCAATAATATGACTCCTAAGTCTGCTTCGACATACCTTACGGCAGTACTGAATACCGTCACTGGCATCGAGATACTGCAAGCCGACTTTTATGCTAAATTCAAGTATGACTGCAGCTTAGAACAACGCTGTAGCATATTGTTCGAGAAGTGTCCGAACGGGCATGGAAGAATACCGACCCTGGTGTGTCCACGTTGCATGGGACGCAAATATATCCTTGACGATTACGTTCGCCAAGTAACTTGTCCAAGGTGCGGTGGATACGGTTTCGTCATATGTCCGAAATGCCGAAAACTCGCATCTGTATACATTAAGCTTCGCCAAGCAACTGAGGCT
Organism: Planctomycetota bacterium; assembly: GCA_034521065.1. Classification (GTDB taxonomy): domain Bacteria; phylum Planctomycetota; class B143-G9; order B143-G9; family B143-G9; genus JAXHMW01. The sequence continues at coordinate 44,274 of JAXHMW010000004.1, forward strand.
GCGAAAAACCAAGCCAGGTTAATTGCGATCAGCCTTTCAGATCTGAGTGATAAACAAAAGAAAGAAGTCCAAGAAACGATTATTGAGAATCCCGATTTCGTAGTAGGGTGGAATCCAGTTACAAGGCCAGATTCGGGAAGAGTTTTGTATTCGCTTGTGTCAAAACAGAGCTTAAGCGCCCTTTTTGCGAAACTTGAGCTAATATGCGCGCATATTAATGTCAATTTCACTGAACCCACTTCAAAAAGTGCCGATGGTCTCAGATATTATGAGACTACATTTATAACAAAGTCCGTCTTCCTTTTTCAGACCCAACTTGTATTTTTCAGGCTCGGGGTGAGATCGCAGGATACAAAGTTTCTTACGCGTTTCAGATGAACTTGCCTTCACTCTCAGACAAGGCGACCCTTTATCCGGCGACATACCATCTTTGCGGAATGCCGCTGCCTCCGCTGATTGAAGTTCGTCTTCACAACAATGGTTACTCGAAAAAAGGCGTTCAGATACATATCGAATCAAACAGTACGTTCGAGTTGACCAGCCGAACGATAGAACTGAACCCAGATGAAGAAAAGATGGTGCGAATATCTCCGAATCTCTCGGAAAAAGCACTTTTCTCGAACACTGCTTTTACTGATACTGTTCGCGTGTATATAGGAATAAGCTCTAAACCAATCAGAAGTGAGATTCGCAAGTCGTGGCCGCTATCTGTTGCGCCGAAATACGACTGCCCCTGGTACAGATACGGAGAGATCATACTTGGCGGATGGATAACACCTCTCGACAAAGACGGACTGGTAATGAAAGCGATCGAGAGAGCCAACCAAACCAAGGGTTTCGCCGGTTTCTGCGGATATCAGTCTGAGAATCCAAAAGAACGAAGAAGTAAGGTCATACAGCAAATTATGATTCTCTATGATTACTTTGCCAGGCAGGGCATCAAGTATTTGAACTCCACACTCTCATTTGAATCGGCACAAAGAATACGACCTCCTGCAGAGGTAATTCGCACGAAAAGTGGTAACTGCATCGAACTCACACTTCTTTTTGCCTCTTGTCTTGAGGCCGTCGGGCTGCGTACGCATATAGTATTAATCCCAAATCATGCATTTCTCGCTGTCTCGACAAAGAACTCGAATTATGATTCCCTGTCGCTGGATAAAGATCTGCTCTTCCTTGAGTGCACATGCATTGGCGGCGCACCCTTTGAGAAAGCACTTGAGGTCGGAGAGATAAATTTTAACAAGAATAGGAAAATAATTTTTGAGGATAATAGATATGGCTTCCTACTCGTTGAGAAACTCCGAGAATACAACTACAGGCCCAATCCTAATTTCTGAACTTCCTTTCCAATGCGACTACATCGCAAAAAGACGCAGCCAGGTCGGGCGCGTCTTTTCTCGGTTGTGCCGTTGGCACGCCACTACTGGGTGTTCTGATATGCTTATGTGCTATATCAAGTGCGTTTTTCAAGAAGAACACCCGGAAAACGAACAAGACAGAAAAAAACTCGACCTGATAGACAGATAGACTGCATAACGGGGTTATAAGTACGTATCCGGAGGCAGGATGGACACAAGCGAATACGCAGCAGGGCTTGCAAGGGCCGACCGAAAGACGTTCGAACGTTTTTACGACGAGTACTCGCCGAGACTGTATCACTACATCCTCGGTAGGCTTCGCAACCGGTCTGACTCCGAAGATGTTCTGCAGACCGTCATGGTGAGGCTCGTGCGGAACCGAAAGCGACTCGGGCGAGTTGAGAACCTGACCGCCTACGTGTTCACAATTGCCAGAAACGAATCCAACCGTTTTGCAAAGAGTGCCGCGAAGCGCAAGGAAAGCACAGACCTACAGCTCGTGGAACCTCGCGACGAAAAGCGAGAACCATTGCGAAACCCTGGGGACGTGCGCGCTTTGTGAATAACGCTCTCAGGCAGTTGCCTTCGGACCAGTACGAAGCGTTGACTTTGAAGATCTACTCAGGCCTTACGTTCAGGCAGATCGGCGCGGTCACCGGTGTTTCAGAGAACACTGCGGCAAGCCGCTATCGCTACGCCGTGTAAAAGGTCCGAACATACCTCGGAGAGGAAGATGAAAAAGGAAAAGACCGAAAAGATGCTGGAAGAGTTCAGGCCGGTTGAACCACGTGACCCGGAAAAGCTCCGGAATAAGGTCATGGCGGATTTTGACAAGCAAACCAGTAAGGGAATGCGGATTGGCACCCTCGTAACGATACTGCGCTGCGGACGGCTGCCGTGCTGGTATTTGTCATCGGAGCAGCGGCGATGTCTGTGTTCAGCGTTCGGGATTTCGATTCCTTGAAAGACGACCGGGAAGCAAAACTTACGGCTACAGAAGACGGCACAACCCGGAATGCTGAGAGTGAAAGCATAGAGGGCTCGCCAAGGCAGAGCCACGCGCCCCGCTATGGAGGAAACGTGATTGGGGCGCTTGGCGTAGGCTCATCATCGGGAAGGCATGTACGCTCCGAACTTCCTCCGAAACCTGATGGATACTATCCTGACGACTATCAGCAGGAAGAGACTACAGACCGCACAGGGGAGAACTACACCGAGATACGCGAAAACAGGTTCGTCAAGGCTCTGGACAGGCCGTTCTCCACATTCGGAATTGACGTTGACACCGCCTCTTACACCATTGCACGCAGTTACCTTGAAGAAGGCATGGAAGTACCACCTGAAGTCGTGCGCATCGAAGAGTTTGTCAACTACTTCACCTACGACTATCCGGAACCGGATGACGAACACCCCTTCTCCGTCACGACTGAGATGGCTCAATGTCCGTGGAACTTCTCCAATAAACTTATGCTTGTCGGCATTCAGGGCAAGCACGTTGATATATCGGACGCTCCCCGCGCAAACGTAGTCTTCCTCATTGACGTATCAGGCTCGATGAGAAACGACCTGCGACTCGTCAAACGCTCTCTGGACTTCCTCATTGACTCCCTTCGTCCCGAGGATCAGGTGGCAATAGTAGTGTATGCCGGAGCAAGCGGGCTCGTACTGGATTCCACACCCGGCAATGAGAAGGAGAAGATACGCGCTGCCGTGGAAGACCTCGAGGCAGGAGGCTCGACGGCCGGGGCTGCCGGTATCAATCTGGCGTACAAGATTGCACAGGACAACTTCATCCAGAACGGCAACAACCGGGTTGTACTGATTACGGATGGAGACTTCAACGTCGGAGTTTCTTCCGAGCAACAGCTCAAGAGGCTTATCGAGAAGAAGCGCGAAAGCGGCGTGTTCCTGAGCTGCCTGGGGGTGGGCCGCGGTAACTACCAGGATGCAAAGATGGAACAGCTTGCCGACAACGGCAACGGCAACTATTCCTACATAGACCGTTTGAGCGAGGCAAAGCGCGTGTTCAAGGAGGAGTTTACCTCTACGATTCTGACCATAGCCAAGGACGTAAAGGTGCAACTCGAGTTCAACCCGGCTTTCGTTAAGCGGTACAGGCTTTTGGGCTATGAGAACCGCCGCCTTGCGAGAGAGGACTTCGATGACGACAAGAAGGATGCCGGTGAACTGGGCTCGGGCCACAGCGTAACAGTCCTGTGCGAGATCGTTCCGGCGGATGGAAAGCTCGATACGGAAAGCGGCAAGTACGTGCAGACTGAGCTTACTACGGAGGCAATGGAGTCCGGCGAAGCTGGAACTTTGCGTCTGCGCTACAAGGAGCCTGACGGCAAGGTCAGCAAGTTGATTGAAACCTCGCTTCCCTACGCTCCTCATTCGTTTGAAGAAGCCAGCGACAGTCTCCGCTTCGCCTCTGCGGTGGTAGAGTTCGCGCTTCTCCTTCGCAAGTCCGACTTCGCAGGTTCCGCAGATGCGGAACACGCACTCGAAATTGCACGCTCCTGCACCGGTTTCGATCCGTGGGGACGGCGTGCGGAGTTTCTCGATATGATCATTTCACACATCGCTCTGACGAGATAGGGAGTCATAAATGAAGTCCACAAGAATTGCCGCAACAATACTGCTCTTCTTGCCGATTGCTGCTTTCGTGTTGATGCAGACGTCCTGCACGGTCAATACCAATGGCGGAAGCAATGCCGTGGATCATCAGCAACGGGCGAAGTAGCGAAGCCATCGTTGATGAGTTTCCCACTTTAAGGCCACCGGACGAGAGCAGTGACCTGCCCTATGAGAACCCTTTCTACGAAGCACTTACCAAGCCGTTTTCGACGTTCTCGGTTGATGTGGACACCGCTTCTTACTCCCTCGTGCGAAGAGCGCTGAACGAGGGCGACAGGCCGGATCCGATGCACGTTCGCATCGAGGAGATGCTCAACTATTTCGACTATAACCATCCCGCCCCGACAGGTGACGAGCCCGTTGCATTGTCCTGTACGGTCGGCCCTTGTCCCTGGAACAGTTCCAATCACCTTGCCATGATCGGCGTCCGGGCAAAGCAGGTGCAATTCGATGATGTCCCACCGAGCAATCTCGTATTCCTGATCGACGTATCAGGCTCAATGTCCTCTCCTGACAAACTCCCGCTTCTCAAGAAGTGTTACGCTTACTTGTCGAGAACCTACGTCCTCAGGATCGAGTTTCCATCGTCGCTCATGCCTCGATGACCGAAGAAGTCCCCAACGACTTCGCAGCGCTAAAGGAAGAGATAATGTCGGCCATCAACCGTCTTGAGGCAGGTGGTTCGACGGCTGGCGGAAAGGGGATTCAACACGCATACTCGATTGAAAAGAAAACTTTATCGAAGGCGGCAACAACCGCGTTATTCTTGCCACTCACGGAGACTTCAACGTTGGAGTTTCATCAGAGGAGGAACTTGTCCGGCTTATTCCGCGAAATGAGAAATCAGGGCATCTATCTTTCGGTGCTGGGGTTTGGGAGCAGGCAATGACCAGGACTCGAAAATGGAACAGCTTGCCGACAATGGTGACGGCAACTACGCCGGACATCGTATGCCAGTCGGAGGGCGAACGCGCCCTTTCAACGGAGATAGGCGGCACGACATCGCCCCGTGGC
>JAXHMW010000005.1:0-58592 GCA_034521065.1 Planctomycetota bacterium
TCGCGACCGTCACCGACATACTCCGAACAGCCTCCTGCGTGAGGCTTTCGAGATTGTGCGTGCGGGCGGAGATGCGGGCGAGATGGAGTCCTTCGCGTCACGGGTTGTGACGTGCACGTTCGCGTCTCTCGCGCTTATACGCGAGTGCCGCAGTGCGCTGACAGCATTCGGAAGCGAAATGGAACTGCCCGGCAGAGGGCAAGATGAATTGCGCGGGGTACTCAGTGAAGGGGAGTACTCTCCATTGCTTCTTCTTTCATTTCGGTGGGTTAGCGAGCTTGCCATCGAGAAGGGTGTCGAACTGAATGCCCGGCAGGGAACCGCCCTGTGGAGAAGGTACTGCCTTTGGAATGAAAGCTGGCTTGTCGGACATGTCGAAAAACCGCAGCTTGCGGGGCTTGACCTTCTTCGCTCAGGCTGCGGCGTGTTTGCGCTTTCAGGCCGCGAGGATTTTTCCGGGCTTCTCAAACAGGCGATGGAGCTTGCACGTCCCGGATTCAAGAGCCTTGAACAGTTGGGCGCATTGTTCGGTACGATCACTGAAGAGAAGAGTGCCGGACGCTTCCGTCTGCTCAGGGCAGGCCGATGGTATCTTCTTTGTACCTACTCCGAACGCGGGTACCTTTGCTTCAGTTCGTTCAGTTCATCCGCAGTGAGTGAACTCCGCCTGAGTGCGCTCGAGGACGGCTTCGTGCTGACCGTCAAAAGCAGGCGCAGACCATCCGAGCTTTTCGAGAAGCTCGAAGGCAAGTGGATTTGCAGGCTGCACGGTAATTCCGAACTCCTGCTGGACACCGACGGTGACGGCCTTTCGGACGCGTTCGAGAGCCTTTTCGGAACCTCTGTCACCGATGCTGACAGCGATGACGACGGCCAGCTCGACTCGCAGGACTTCGCGCCGCTTATCCCCGGCGAGAAGTCACTGTGGCCGCTCAAAGCGTTCTGTTTGGTCGAATATGGCGGTGATTTTCCTTTGCCCGGTCAGCTTTCCCGCCCGGAGCCATTTCGCCTGGATTACCCCTTGCAGCTCTGCCGACCATATTCACAGGGATTCTACGACAGTCAAAACGCGGTACGTTGCACGAGTTTTCCTTGCCACGCTTCGAGGTGAGCGGCGATGAGGTACGGGTATTTTTCCACATAGGCGGTTGCGAGAGATATGTGCTCTTTCGTGGCGGCAGGGCTGTTGAAAGCGACGTAAGGGAGATGGATTAGCTTGTCGAACGTGGAAAATCGCCAAAACAGTGCTATAATGGTATTGTTGATCTGTAGTGTTATTAGTGATAGTGCTGCTACTGTTCCGGTGTCAGCGACAAAAGATGAAAGATCGCGGCGACTCTTGTATTGCTGCTGTTTGCGGCCATTTCCTGCCTCGGCTGCGACCCCGGCGGCGAGGACGAAAACAAGGACAAGCTACCCGCATTCGATTATTCCCCCGAACCTTCCGAAGACCTCAGCCTCAAGGACTACGACCGCGTAATCTTCGACAGGTTTCAGTTGTTCCCCGGCGTGAAGGAACAGAAGCTCGCGCTCGAGTTCCCGGAACAGATTTATCACAAGATGAACTACCACTATCCGAACGCGTTCAAGGACGTGCGGCTGTGGTCGTATGACATGCCGGGCCTTCTCGTCACCGGCGTGATTGTGGAGTACAACCCGGTAAGCCGACTGAAGCGTTTGATTCCGTCCGGTCGCGGCACCGCTGTTTTCGGTGTGGAGGTAGTTCTTCGCGACAACCTGTCCAACAGAGAGATATCCAGTTTCTCGATGCGCACACCTTTCAGAAGGCCGGACCTCGATATTGACAATGTTATGGACCAGACCGCAAAGGATATTGCAGGTTACCTTGCTGCTTCTCGCGGCCGTTAGCATCATCCTCTTCGGAGGCTGCACGCAACCCGGCTACGAGACCCCCTCTTCACCCACTCCCGTGGGCGAATACTTCTCCGACACGGATATACGAATGCTCACATACGGCCTTGCGGGCGAATTGCACGAAAGCGCCCTCGCCAACGGTTGTGAGAGTTTGCTGTTTTACGCCGTCGCGAACAGGACTTCGGATCGCATAGACATGACCGCTTTCACCCAGAGGCTCGTGACGCAGGTGGTTCAGATGGGCGGTGTTGACGTGGTCAACAGAAGGCTGCGGGATGCGGTAAGAGAGGAACTGAGCCGCATACGAGACGAGAAGAGAATGCGGGAGCGCGCAAGGCTCGCGGGGGCTTGCTGGGGACGCCTCGCGCTTGTGAACACCGACACCGGCCCCAACGAGATGTACCGGTACTACCTTCTCACGGTTTATCTGGCGGATGTTGAAAGCGGGGTTATCATCTCGGCGCATTCCCGCGAACTGAAGAAGAAGCTTGAAAGAAAAGGCGTGGGCCTTTAATCTCCGAACCCGTGTATTGGCATGGGAAATGAAGGGTACACATTCGAAGGAGTACCCGCATGAGCATACGAGCCCTGATAGTTGACGACGATGGAGTAGCCCGGCGAATACTTGCCAGGATGCTCGGCAAGTGGGATGAGTTCGAACTTTCAGAGGCCGCGGACGGTGCGTCCGCGATAGAGGACTTCGAGAAGTACGGGGCGGAGATCGTCCTTTTAGACCTCAATCTTCCTGACATGAACGGGTTCGACGTTCTGGAGCGCATCAGTGAGATGGGCGGGACGATTTGCATAATCGTGACCAGCTACGGGGAATTGGACTACGCCATCCGCGCTATCCGCATGGGAGCCTTCGACTTCATTACCAAGCCTATTTCCCGCGAGGTAGTCGAGCTTGCCATCAACAGGGCGCTCGAGACCTCGCGCCTGCGTAAGGCCATAGAAATCGAGAAGGTTCTTCGGCTTCCGAGCCTCCGTAAACTTCTGGGCCAGAGCAAGGCAATGCGAGCCGTAAGAGAGCAGATATCACGCGCCGCAGCTGACGGGATGGCATCAGTGCTGATAAGCGGAGAGAGCGGCACGGGCAAGGAACTTGCCGCAAGGGCGGTTCACGAGGGCTCTCCTCGCAGCGAGCGTGCATTCGTTCCGGTCAACTGTGCCGCAATTCCCGACAACCTTCTCGAAAGCGAGCTGTTCGGCCATGTCAGAGGGGCGCGGGGGCGGACAAACCCAAGAACGGACTGTTCCGCCTTGCGGAAGGCGGCAGCGTCTTCCTGGACGAGATCGGCGAGATGTCCGCGGCCCTGCAGGCCAAATTGCTGCGGTTTCTCGATGACGGGTTGATTCTTCCCGTGGGCGGCACGAGCTGGATAAAGACCAATGCATAATCAGCAACCCGCGAACTGGAGGAGGTCAAAGAGGCAGTTTCCGCAGGGACCTCTTCTATCGCCTTTCGGTCGTGAACATCAAGATGCCTCCTCTGCGCGAGAGGAATGAAGACGTGATATTCCTCGTCGAGACGTTTCTCGAACAGCAGGCGTCCGCCCGGGGACTCGAACCACCGAAACTCGACGAAAGCGCGAAGAAGGCCATAAGGGGCTGCAGTTGGCCCGGAAACGTCCGCCAGTTGCTCAATCTCGCAGTGAGGCTCGTGGTGGAAAAGCCGGGAGAACTGGTGACTGATTCGGATATAGGCGTGGAGTCTTCTGCCAGCGGGGAAGGTGAACAGCTTCTCAATCAAAACTACGACGAGGCGAAGCAGACGTTGATAGAGGAGTTCACGGTGAAATATTTCTCGCGCCTTCTTGAAGACCATGAGGGTAACATTGCTGCCGCCGCCCGCGAGGCGGGCATCCAGCGCTCCTATCTTTACCGCCTTATCAAACGCTACGACATACCGGCTGGCAGATAGCCCGTAGCATCGCATATCCCCTTCCGACCGTCCACTGTACTGCACACGTAAAGACCGCATAACTGTACACAACAGTACACAATCGTCAAAAACCGTTTTATTCAAGTTTTGTAAAGGCTTATGCTGCAAGGAGATACGTCGGGTTGTCCGTCTTGGCATCGTTGTTGCTTTATCAAAGAGTACCGTATCGCCGGACGGTGGCCAGCCTGTCCTTGTTTATACAGGATGTAAAAAACATGAACGTTTTCGTATTTTCGTATATACTTAAGATGTCCGGCGAGGAGGCAGACGAATGACTTTTCGCAGGATTCTGACAAGTGACCAGTTCGGGCACGAGGTACTGGAGCATGATGGCCCCGTCCTCGTCGTTTTTCCGGCTGCGAGTTCGCTGATAACCGATTTCGTACAGCAGCAGATCGAGATTGTCAGCTCGTGGCGGCCTTATCTGAATGTCGTGCTGTACGACCCGGAAGACGAAGAGCCGGATGACGACAAGGGAACGCTCGTTGCGCTGTATTGCGAGGGCAACTTCGTAGGTGCTACAAGCCGTTACTATTTTGCCGAACACCTCGATGCCTGGGTCGCTTCCTCGCTCACCGATTACAGGAATGTAATGGAGGCTGAAGAGGACAATGGAGAGCTTCAATGACCTCGTAATGCAGACCCTTGAGAACCAGAGCTTTCTCGCGGTATTTCTCGTATTCGCCGCTGGTGTCCTTACCTCCTTCACTCCCTGCGTTTATCCCGTAGTTCCAATAACAGTCGGTTTTGTGAGTTCTCAGGCGGGCGACTCCGGCCTCGAGGTGCTGTCTCCCTTACATACGTGTTGGGCATGGCTGTCGTGTACACCATTTTCGCAATGGTTCTCGTTCTCGTACTGGACAGCATCATCGGCCAGTTCTGGACGACAGGCTGGGCCAAGCTGCTGGTCGCGGCATTGTGTCTTCTGTTCGCCCTCAGCATGTTCGGCCTTTACGACCTAAAGCTTCCCGACAAGTGGATGGCGAAGATACCGCACAGCACGAAGTTCGGAGGGTTTGTCGGTGCTTTCATAGGGGCGCGCTTTCCGGTTTCGTGGTAGGCCCTTGCACGGTTCCGGTGCTCAGCGGGATCCTAGCTGTCGCCACCGAGTCCGGTTCGACTCTGTATGCGGGGATAATGCTCTTCTCCTTCTCGCTGGGGCTCGGAGCACTTCTCGTATTGGCCGGGACCTTCGCCGGATTCATGGTGGCACTGCCGAAGGGCGGCAAATGGATGATCTGGATCAAGTTCGCGCTCGGAGTTGGGCTGTTGGCGGTGGCCGCGTACTATTCGTACCTAGCCTACGAGTCGTTCTGAGCGAATGAAAGAGACGAGTTTTTTTGGTGATCAGACAAGGAGAAAGAAAATGAAAACGATATATATACTGGCGGTTCTCGCGGTGGTGGTTGCAGTGAGCATTTTCGCCGTGGCGTCATTCGCGGACAAGGATGAAAAGAACAAGGACGACAAGCACGGCCACAAGGTCGGCAAGGTCGCCTATGACTTCGAGCTTTCCGACGAGAACGGTGACAAGCATAAGCTCGACGACTACGGCGAAGAACTGGTACTGATGGTCTTCTGGTTGGCCGACTGCCCATCGTGCAAGAAGGAGGTCCCGGACCTCGTTGACTTTCACGATAAGTACGGCGAGAAGGGCCTGAAGATACTGTCTCTCAACGTGGCCGACGACAAGGAACGCATCAAGAAGTTTAAAAAGGAGCACGGCATCGAGTACACTGTCCTTGTGGACAAGGCCCAGACTGTGACGAAGAAGTACAAGGTCATCGGCGTTCCCACGAACATCCTGGTCGGCACGGACGGCAAGATGCTATTCCGTAAGTACAGGCTGCCGAAAGAGGGGACCGTGATCGAGGATAACCTTCCCGAGAAGAAATCCGAGGCGGCCGGCAAGGAAGATGAAGAGAAGTAGTAGCGCGGCAGTCTTATTCATAACCGCTGCAGTACTTTTGTTCGCCTTGGGTGGCTGCACGGTTCCGGGCCCCGCGAACCGCATGGCTCCCGTAATGCAGCTCAGAGCACTTGACGGTGAGAAAGTCACTGTCCCCGGTCAGGACGGCCGGGCTTCGATGGTGGTGTTCTGGTATTCCGCTTGCGAATACTGTCAGGCCGAGGCCCCTCGGATTCAGCGCATCTTCGAGACCTATGGGGCTCGCGGACTCGCTGTCCTGGCCGTGAACGTTCACGACAACCCCAAAATCGCGAAACGATTTATGCGCGAAAGGGGGTTGACCTATCCGGTGTTGCTCGACAGCGACCAGAGAGCGACGAAGGCCTATCGCGTGGTGGGTGTTCCGCGAATATTCCTCGTCGACGGCGACGGTTATATCGTTTACGAGGATTACTCCGTTCCTGCTGATGCCCTGATCCGCCGTGTTCTTGGCATCGAGTGAGGATTTGTGCGAAAAAACTTGCCGCACGCCGGACGTGAGGTATATTGTTATAGAATATAGCGAAGTGCTAATGTAGGTGGCTCGACAGCCCCTTCTTCGCTGAAGCATTGAGAAACGAAAGTTCGAGAAAAGGAGAAGCAGCTATGGGTAAAGTCGTTAGCGTCAACGATGACAATTTCAAGTCCGAGGTCAAGGACTTCGACGGCGTTGTGCTGGTGGATTTCTACGCCGACTGGTGCAGTCCCTGCAGGTTCATCGCTCCGGTAGTGGAGAAGCTCGCAGAGGAGAACGAGGACGGTAAGGTCAAGTACGTCAAGCTCGACGTGGATGAGTCTCGCCAAGTATCGGTGGAATACGGCATCCGTGCGGTTCCCACTCTCATCCTTTTCAAGAAAGGCGAGGAGAAAGACCGTATGCAGGGCGTACAGCCCGAAGCGGAGATTCGCGGCAGGGTCGAAAGCCTCAAATAAGCTTTACCGAGGCGATATACAAGGGCGGGCTCATTACGAGCCCGCCCTTTTTTGTGCAGCTAAACAGTTGCGAAACGCACGAGATAGAGTGCCGGGGGCGCGTGAATACCGGCCACCGGAAACAGAAAAGAACGGCACAGAAGCGCGTTAGGAAGACTGTTCGCAAATGACGGTTCCTTCTTGTTCCGCGCTTGCCTGTGGCCTGCGAAAAACCTGAGTTTTAGGTTGACAAACGGTTGGCTGTACCGTATAGTTGCAGTTTAATCCCGGATCTTTAAGTTCGCGTGTCGGAGGGATCACATGTCGTTACTCCGGATTTCTCCCTGGCTTATCGCAGCATTTGCGGCGGCCTTTATAGTATTGCTTTTGCCTGCGCAGCAGGCGAATGCCGTATCCTACACCCTCAATGTCAGCAGCACTTTCGGCAACTCTTTTCCTGAGAGGGGAGTGCACGTACGCGAGAGCGGCGTGACGGTGTTCTGCTCGGTGGACGAATACCTTCAGCTCGACGACGGTGAAAGAGTTTACTGCAGCGGCTGGGTCGGCACTGGCAGTGTCCCTCCCACCGGTAATGCAAACTCCATGCACTTCGTCATCGGCGAGAATTCCTCCATCGAATGGCAGTGGGAGACCTATTACGAGCTCAAGGTGAGGTGCGACTATGATGTAGATTGCGTCCCACCAATAGGAGCGGCGTATTATAAGGAAGGCACCGTAATAGACCTCGGCGCACCACTCTTCAGTTCCGATATCCTCTTTGACGGCTACAGCGGAACCGGCGAGATTGCCAACGGTGCAGAGCACTACCTGACCATTACCCTGAACTCCGCTTCGACAATTACCTGGTTCTACCGAAATGCGAACCTGATTCGTTCGAGAACCTTCGGCGCTTCCCCGACAGTTGTTGACGACAGCGAAAGAGTCGGCAAGTACTCGAGCATCGCAATCGACCCGCAGACCGGCTACCCAGCGATTTCATACCTCGATGAGGCCAATGGAAATCTCAACTATGCCGTGTTCGACGGCACCGAGTGGAACATCGAGGTGGTGGACGACTCTCTGCTCGTAGGTCAGCATACCCAGCTCGTGTTCGACGGCTCGGGTTCCCCCGTTATCGTTTATTACGGATACGGCTACCGCAACGTGCACATTGCGCAGAAGGATATCGAAGGGAACTGGTTCACCGACCTTCTCGGCGAGGCCGGCTACGTGGGCCGCTTCAGCGGCGTTACCGTGCTTCCCGGCGCAAGGCTCGGAGTCGTCTTTTACGATGAGTCCAACGGCAACCTTGCTTACAGGGAGTACCAGGACGGTTTCTGGAGCCCCGACCCGCACCTTATCCTCGACGGCGCACAGTCCGATACCGGCCAATACGCCCTCGAATCCAAGACGAATGCTGTTACCGGTCGGCCCGCGGAGTAGCCTACCGCAAGTGTTACGGACGATTGCCTTTATTACACCTGGCGCTTGGGCTCTGTCTGGCATGTACAGAAGGTGACAGACATGGGAGGCACCGGATACTTCGCAGACCTTGCTTTCAACTCGGAAGGCATTCCCTTTATCGTTCACCAGCACTACCAGCCCAACGTTCCTACCATAGACATGATGCTGTCTCACCAGGCCGGCGAAGTATGGATCACAAGCACTGTTGACGAGGCCCGTGATTCAGGTTTTTACAGCGAAATTGAGTTCTCCGCCGCAGGTATTCCTCACATCGCAGCGACTTTCGACGACACCTCCCTTGCGGGTGCGTTACTACATGTGGAACGGCCGTTTCTGGGTGACTCAGCTTCTGGACAGTTCCGCAACGGTACACATCGGCCGTTACGTCTCTCTCGTGCTCGACGACAACGGGCTTCCGCGTATGTTCTCTTACTGGGCCGACGGCTCGTTGAAATATATCAGGGCCACAGAATTGGGAACCGTTGAGGAACAGCCGCCTGCTCCCGTTGTGGACGATGGCGAAACCGGCGGCGGTTCGAGCGGAGGCGGTTGCTTTGTAGCGACCAGCGCCTTCGGAAAATACAGCACGCACAGCGTGCGCGCTCTGTGCGCAATGAGGGACGGAGGCTTTGCGACGTCTGCCACAGGCAGTACGCTTACGAGCCTCTACTATTCGTTCTCTCCTGCAATAGCAGAGCAACTCGCGTTCAGTGGAGGGCTTCGCGCCTTTGTAAGGCGGGGACTCGAAACAGTTCGCTGAGAAAAGCAATGAAACGTTAGGCTTTCTCAGTCCACTACTGTAATGGTGAAGTGGACAAACGAGGTCTAAGAAAGGAGTCAACTGTGACGCGTTGGCTAAAAACTGCAATATTAGTATTTTTTGCGTTGGTCTTCCTTGCGGGAATCAAGGCTGTAGCCGAAGATGCCGCACATGCTGAGACAGCGCTTCTTCTTGATACTTCCTCCGGCAAACCCCTGTTTAACTCGCGGACGATCTTTACGAACGCTCCGCTGAACATGCAAACTGTTTCTCGTACAGACGTTTACAGCGACCCGTCCAAGCTGTCGAATATCGGCGCATATCGAATTGCCGTGCTGTATGCTTGGGGCGGCCGCAGCGGTCAGCAGATGCCAGACTGGTGCAAGAACTCTTTCAACAGCTACATCAGCAACGGCGGCATCCTCATCGGGACAGGTTTCGACGAGGTTTCCGGCGGCTACAGCGGTGGCGGTGACGACAATTTCATGGAGGTCTTCCACCTTGAACCGGGCAATCCCATAGATATTATGACGAACACCCGTGGTTGGACCGCGCGCGTAGTGGCTGGTCAGGAAAACCATCCGATTGCCAATGGCCCTTATGGTTCATACTCCGGTTCCTTCACAACAAACGGATTCACCGATGCCGATGGTGCTCATGCCAAGTCTGATGGCACAGAGGTGTTCCAGCTTAAGAACTGGATTACCTGGGGTGGTGGTGGTGACGACTGGCTTGCAAAGATCACAGTATGGCAGACCAGCAGCGGCAACGACGGCACCGCTATCTGGTGGAACGGCAACGGAAACGGCAACAACGAGGTAGTGGGAGAATGGACCGGCGGCGTCATGGTTCCTGCGTTCCAGAACATGATGTACTGGGCGATGGGACTCGCTGGTTTTGAGCTCACCATATCCACTGACGCACCTACTCCCAGCGTGGGTTTTCCGAATCCGCAGGTGGGAGTGAATGCCACGCCAAGGAACTTCGAGATAACATGTCAGGTCCAGAGCCCCTGGAACGAGACCGGCGTTCTGGATGAGAGGTTTGTATGTACCGGATACACCGGCGACGGCACAGTCGTTCCCGCAACCGGAGATACCTCTTCCGTGACATTCACCATGACCGGCAACGGCACGCTTGTTTGGCACTGGAAAAAGGAATACCGCATTGACGTTACCAGCTCCCAGCAGATTGGAGCGCCTGCTACCGAGTACACGGTCTGGAAGGAATCCGGTCGTATTGCAACGGAGACGACTACGAACTTTGTCCAGACGGCTGACCCCGACATCGGGTGGCGTCTCAGCGGGTGGATCGGAACGGGCTCCGTGCCTGCCAGCGGTATATGGCAGCCTCAGGAGGACCCGACTCTGTCCTGGTTCTGTGATGGCGCCGGTTCTATCGAATGGCAGTGGACGCAGGCGTACAGATTCCGCGTTTTCAATCCCCGTAACGTCGGTTCACCTGATCCTCCGACAGGCGATACGTTCTTCGACCAGGGCACAGACATTGTCGCCTCTGTTCAGGATCTGGTGTACGAGTCGTCCAGCGTCAGGTATTTGAGCGACGGTTTTGATGGTACAGGTGCTGTTCCGCCCAACGGGTTAATCAACACCGTAACCTTTACACTGTACACGCCCTCCACTATTACCTGGAAGTGGAAGAACGAGTACCGTCTTGATATCCTTAACCCCACAGGTCTCGGTAGTCCGAATCCTGAGGTCGGTTACGAATGGTATCCACAGGATGCCCAGGTTGTCTGCTCCATAAACTCGCCCATCTCTCACGAGGGCGACAATTACGTGGCCGTGGGCTACTACCTGAACGAAGTTGGGCACTTCTTCGACAACCTCAACAACCCATCCGTGACGGTCACAATGAGCGGCCCCAACCGTTTGCAATGGATCGTTCAGCCCTCTGATATTCACCTCATAGTGGCCTCGCCATACGGTTCCCCGGAACCTCCCGTCGGCGACCACATTTACACTTTTAACGACGAAGTAACGCTTGATGTAGATGCCATCGTTTTAGGCCCCGACGAGTCAACAAGATACGTATGTACCGGTTTCATCGGCACCGGCGAAGGCGTTCCCGAACTGTGGAAGGGCTTTGAGACCGCCGAGGGCAAGGACTTCGAGTACACCTTCCAGATGAAGACGAGCCCCACGACCATTACGTGGACTTGGAAGACTGAATACCTGCTTACGATGCAGTCCACAGAGCCGAACACGCCTTCAATACCTGCGCTCGGCAGTCACTGGATGGCATCTGGCAGCACGGTTTTCGCAGGTGCTCCGCGGTTCATATCCGGTTTCGAGAACATCGGCTTCTTCGTCACCGAGGGCGGTCTTTCTCCTTCCACGAGGAACCACGCGACCTTCACGATGGAGGAACCTATCACCATTCTGTGGAACTGGGAAGAGAGGGCAATTGACCCGCTCTACCCCGTGCAGGGCGGCATACAGTCTATCTCTGACGCTGACCCCAACTGGGGCAGATTCGCCTCACTCGCGACGGACGAACTAACGAGCAATCCGCATATCGCGTTCTATCGCTCCTATGACGATGGCGGAGGCTCGCTGTACTACACGTTTTATAACGGTATCGAGTGGATCATGGAGCTCGTTGACGGGCGCAACGCCGCAAACAAGGTTGACATGGCCGGC
Source organism: Planctomycetota bacterium (assembly GCA_034521065.1). GTDB lineage: Bacteria > Planctomycetota > B143-G9 > B143-G9 > B143-G9 > JAXHMW01. Next base: position 11,568 of record JAXHMW010000005.1, read on the forward strand.
ACTCCCGACGTGGGCCAGTACGCTTCTATCCAACTCGACACGAACGGCCGTCCTCATATAGCCTACTTCGATAACTCTAACGGTACCCTCCGTTACGCGTACCGAACAGTAGGCGGCAACTGGATAATTCAGACTGTAGATGACGGAGGCGGCGGAATCGTGGGTGAGTTCTGCTCATTGCTTCTGAACAAGTTCAACGAGCCCAACATAGCCTACTACAACCGCACTAACGGCAACCTTCAGTACGCATATATGACAAGCGAAGGCTGGGAGATCGTTGTTCCGGCCATCATCGGTAACGTTGGCTCCAGCGCGAAGATTGCGCTCGACCCCGTTACGCAGCGTCCTCGTATCGTTTACCGCGACAACGACACCAATAACCTGTATTTCGTTTACGACAACGGCACCGAATGGGTGCGCGTGACGGTTGACGACGAAGGCACCGCGGGTAATACTGTCGGCATAGCTATTGACACGAAGGGCGTAGCGCATATAGTGTATCAGTCGTTCCTGGGCGATATCAATCGTCTGATGTACGCAGTGCAGGGCGGAGACAACTTCTTCGTCGAGACAATAGAAGAGGGTGAAGGAACAGGTTACTTCCCGTCCATAGCCCTGCTCGAAGGAGACTTCCCCCTGGTCACGTTCAATGACCAGACGGCACACGCCCTTCGATACGCGTTCTTCGATGGCAACGAGTGGCATCTTTACACGCTCGACGACAACGGAGAGTCCGTTGGCTGGTACACGGCGCTTTCCGTCCTGAACGATATGGTGCAAATCGCGTACTGGACCAGTGAAGGCCTGCGTTATACGACGCTTCAGCACAAGGCCACCTCGACACAGTCGTCCGATTCATCTGACGGAGGCGGCGGTGGAGGCGGCGGTGGCTGTTTCGTCGCTACTGCGGCGTTTGGTTCGTATGCCTCGGGCACTGTTACTGTCCTTACCGGCGTTCGTCACAGCGCCCTTGCCAGCGCAGGCACCGGAAGTTCGCTTGTGAGTCTTTACTATATTGTTTCCCCCAGCGTGGCGAACGAGTTCGCAACGGCCGGCAATACTCTTGTCCGGCGCATGCTTGATAAACTCGTAAAATGATACCGCAGCGCAAAGAGAAAGCTGAGAGGTGTTTCATGTCGAGAGTCAGAACCGGGTGGTTGATAGCTGTAGCGCTCCTGGCGATAGCGGTCGTGGTGGCAACACCAAGTACCGCACGCGCAGAGGCGAGCTGGACCGAAGGATTCGAGATATATTTCGACCAGCAGCCCATTGGAACTCCCTGGGCCCCGGTCAGTGCATTCGCTGACGGCCAGACCATTACTCCTTATAACGGTATTATCGCTGCCCATCTTGGTGATTCGCAGGGCTCATACTCAAATGGCCTGTCTCATCGCCTTTCGCGCAGTGTAGATGTCGTTTACTCCGGCACGCAGTTCTCGTTCTGGGCTTCATACGCCATGGCCGATGCGGGAGACTACGCCGTGTTCGAATACTCTACTGACGGCGGCTTCACATGGACCATTCTGTGGGGGCCTATATCCAGCACGGCACTCGTCGATCGGACTCCGGATAAGGTCCGCTGAATCTTCCTGTTGGCACGAACGCCGTTCGCTGGCGTTTCGAGACCGACAACAGCGGCACACTTCAGCCCGGCGGACTTTGGATTGACGACGCAAAGTTCCTGAACCCCGGCTTTCCTCTCACTGTCAATTCCGACTGGGGTGACCCCTCGCCGCCCACCGGCGAGAACATGATCCCCGAGAGTAACAACGTTCTGACGCTGTCCGTAACTTCTCCCTACGACCATCCTCTCAACAGGGGCGAAAGGTTCATATGTGTCGGCTGGTCCGGCGATGGCGTGGTCGTTCCCGCCAACGAACCTCCGGGAGGCCCATACGACCAGGTTGACGTGGTCGTGGATGCTCCGGGCTACATTACCTGGGAATGGGCGAAGGAGTTCAAGGTAGAGACCATTTCCGACGGTGGAGTCGGTGTTCCTGACACCGAGTCGTGGTTCTGGTTCGCGAACGGCGCCACAGCGACCGTCACCGGCTTGAAATACGTGGAAGGCACGACACCCGGCTACGGTTACCGCTGCGATGGGTTCATCGGCACTGGTTCCGCCCCCGGAACGGGCAACTTCCTTGCCGAGGATGCCATAGAACTTTCATTTACCATCACCGAGTACTCCACTGTAACCTGGACGTGGAGGGAGCAATATAAGCTTACCGTTGACTCACCCGCCGGATGGGGCGATCCAGACCCTGCCGCAGGCGAATTATGGTATGACACCAATGTCACGGTAAACGCCACTATTGACCCTGTTGACCAGGAGGGTCAGACGATTCTTCACGAACTCGACGGTTATACCCTCGTAATCGGCTCCAACCCACCTATAACTGATACAGGCAACCTCGCGTCGTTCACCATCTCGGCGCCTTCGGTGCTTACCTGGCACTGGACTACTTCGTACCTCCTCGACGTGAGAAACCCACAGTTCATCGGCGTTATCAATCCCTCTACCGGCACATACTGGGTTGAGGAGGGCACACTGCAGACCTGTTCTGCTGTTTCGCCGACCGACGACGGTGTCAACGTGTGGCTCGCCATCGGCTACGACATGAACGGTGACAAGACATTCTTTACCAATTTCAACAATCCGCAGGCGACCTTCACCAGTGACCAAGCTATCCAGTTCGCCTGGATATGGGAACTGGAAACGCTGCCTTTCGAGGTGATCTCGCAATTCGGCGTACCGACACCCGACGTCGGCACTCACTACTACCCGTTCGATACGCAGATTACCGCGACCGTGCCGTCACCATACTATCCTTCTGCGCAGCCAGGCGTAATGCACGTGTGTACCGGCTTCTCCGCGACCGGCTCAATCACTCCGTCGGAATCGAGTAGGGCTGGGCTCAGCGTTATCTTCAGGCTCCGCGAACGCGGCACCACGCTCACCTGGAACTGGTACACCCAGTATCAGTTGGTTATTTTGAGCGAACAGCCTGACGTGATGGCTGAGCCCGAGATGCGCCAGGGCGGTTACTGGTTCCCCGAAGGCACGGTGATAGACGCGAGCGTCGAGGCGACAATTCCCAGCTACCGCTGCTCCGGCTACCTGATGACAGAGGGTGCCGCGCAGTCGTCCGGCAATTCCACCTTCGTCAGTTTCCCCATTTCCGCCCCCACCACTATCACGTGGCAGTGGGTGCAGGACGAAATCCTCGCCGAACTGCCTGACTGGTACGAGCCGCTGCAGATCAGCGATTCCAGCGCAAGGAATGGTTTATACGCGTCCATGAGAAGGGATCCTGTAAGCGGACGTCCTTCAGTGGCCTACTACAAGGTGTTGGGCAGCCAGTCCGGTGCGCTGTATTATGCGTACTGGGACGGAGTCAACTGGCACCACGAGTCCGTTGATGAGGTGGAGGGTGGCAACGTCGGCCTCTATGCCAATATGGAACTGGACAGCTTCGGACGCCCGCACATTGCCTACTACGACAGGGGCGCAGGTTCCCTGAAGTACGCGCTGCGTACAGTCGCGGGCGGCTGGAGACTAACCGAGGTCGATACCGGCGGTGCTGCGGCCAACGATGTAGGTTCGTTCTGCTCGCTCGAACTGAACGACCTCAACGAGCCCCGCATTTCTTACTTCGATGAATCGAGCGGCGACCTCAAGTACGCCGCGCTCGAGAACGGCCTTTGGAAGGTTTACGTTGTGGACTCGACGGGAGATGTCGGCTCACACACTTCCATCGCACTTGATCCCGTGACGAACGCTCCACGCATCGCATACCGCGACAACGACCATAAGGCGCTGAAGTTCGCCTGGTTCGAGAATGACCAATGGCAGACGCAGACAGTTGATGATACCGACGACACCGGCTACACCCCGAGCATGGTGCTCGACGAGACCGGCGCTGCCCATATCGCTTACCAGATGTTCAATGGTCATTCCAGCGCGCTGATCTATTCCGTCCAGAGCGGTTCAAAATTCTTCAGCAAGACGGTTGCCGCGGAAGGCGAACCCAGCACGGGCTTCGTCCCATCTCTGAAACTTGACGGTACTCGCCATCCTCATATCGCATACAACGACATAGAGAACCACAGCCTTATCTATTCCGTTTATAACGGCGAACAGTGGCTCAGCGAGGAACTCGATACCGCGAGCGTAGGCTCGTACGTTTCACTCGACCTCTTCGAGGAAGTTCCCGCCGTTGCCTACTGGAGCTTCAGCGGTCTGAGGTATGTGGAATCGAAATCAAGCGTGACCACCGGCGGCAACCAGATTCCGCAGGATGGCGGCACCGAAGAGGGTGACGGAGGCGGCGGTGGCTGCTTCATAGCGACTGCGGCTTTCGGCACGTACGGTGCCACAGCGGTAGAATCGCTTTGCGCTGTTCGCGATACCAATCTCGCGGTTTCGCTTGAAGGCAGTGAACTGGTGAGCCTCTACTATGCGGTTTCACCCGCAGTGGCAACCGAGCTTGGCGGCACAACGAGCGCGTTGATTCGCGCGCTGCTAAATGACCTGCGCTGAGCTCTCGCACGCGACAACACAGTAAGCTAAGGGAGCGGGGGCTGGTTCCGGCCCCCGTGTTCTTTGCCAACGCGCTGATGCCCGTCCTATCGCGGTCAGAGGCCCGTTTTGATTTGACAGTACAGCTTGGAAGACTATAGTGGTCGTACCCGAGCCTACCGAGGAGGAACGTATGACCCGCCGTTTAACGTGGTTGACATGCATTGCTTTGGCCGTCGTGGCCTTTGTAGCGGCGTCCGTGGCCTGTAACAGACAGGCGTCGGCAATCCTCACCCTCGAGATTACCTCCGAACACGGAGTGCCCGTCCCGAGCGGCACCACGGAATATGAATTCAGCGACGAAGTCACAGCTACTGTTGACGAGTCCTTAATCGTTGACGTGAACACAAGCATTGTCTGCACCGGCTGGGTCGGCACAGGAAGCGTTCCCGCGACCGGTTCAACCAATACGCTTACGTTCAACATTTACGTGAACTCTACCCTTGAATGGCAGTGGGCTTACGAATACACGCTGCGTATCTACAACCCGCAGATATATAGGTTCTTCAAATCCGCCCGTGGGAACGTACCGCTACATCGAAGGCACCCGGGTGGTAGGCTCCATCCCCAACTTCGTACAGGGTTACGTTGCGGCTGGATTCACGGGGTACCGGCAGTGCCCCTGCTTCCGGCACCACGTCATATTTCGCGATTGATATCAACGAAGCCCACCACCATAACCTGGGAGTGGGAGTCGGCTGAAGTTACTGATGTGCTCGTCTGGGGTGATCCTTCCCCGTCCCTGACCATCTACGGTGAAAACAAGTACGTGCAGGTGCTGTACGACCCCATAACCGCGGTTCCCCGTGTTTTCTATTACGAACCCGTGCAGGGTGACCTCGTAGTAGCTTATTACAACGGCACCGTTTGGAATAACATTGTCATTGACGCCGCCGGTGATTCGGGCAAGAACCTGTGCGCAACGGTCACTCCCGCAGGCGTTTATCATATAGCCTACTACGACAGCCTCAACGGACAGGTAAAGTACGCGAGAAGTACTGACGGCTTCCAGTGGACGGTAGAGCTCGTGGATGGCCTGGACAACTCGGGCTTCGGCCTTGACATGGCTCTCGACGAGAACAAAGACCCCGCGATCGCTTACTTCGCGACGCAGGCTCAGGAGCTTCGATACCGATCAAGGGCGCGGGCTCGTGGCAGAACACAGAGGTAATCGCGACCGGTATAGACGAGTCGGAGTTTGTGAGCATCAGCTTCAACCCGGTGAGTCTTTCGTTCATAATCGCTTATTACAACGGTCTTACTGACAGAGCGTACTTCGCGGCTTACGAAGACGATACCTGGGTCATCCGCCAGATACCGGCACAGTTCGATGCCGGAAGGCACATAAAGCTTCAGGTGAACTCCATCGGCCAGCCTTTCTTCTGCTACCAGGAGTTTTCACAGGGCGGGCGCCGAGACCTGAAGCTCACCTACTACAGCCTCGGCAAGTGGTATTTCATCCCGCTGTCCACGACAGGCAACACCGGTTACTACAACAATATACAGTTCGACCAGTACGGTTATCCGATTGTCTATACTCTCGACAAGGAGAACAGCCGCATCCGTCAGTATGCCTGGACCGGCATGCAGTGGACTGTGCAAGACTGCGCGACAGACGTCGCCGCCCAGCCGATGGGCCTGACCACAGATTTCGACGGTGAGAGAGTGCTGTTCTTCTTCAACGAGGACACTATCCATCAAAGCAAGCCCACCGAGGACACGGGCAACGGCGGAACCGGCGGCGGAGATGACGATATCGGCACGGGAAGCAGCGGTTGCTTCATAGCCACTGCTGCCTTCGGCTCCTACAACGCGGGCGAGGTGAGGAAGCTTACGAGCCTCCGTGACGGAGTGGTCGCCGCATCTTACCAAGGCAGCTCACTTGTCAACCTGTATTACTCCGTATCGCCGTGTATGGCTGACGCCATCCGGAGCAGGGAAGCGGTCAGGTCACTCGTAAGCCGCATACTCTGCACCGACTGAGCCCTAATGTCCGAACACGAAGAGATTCGCAAAAAGGAGAGAGAAGTCTCCGATGAGGGGCTTCTCTTCTCTGTTCTTGACAAGGCGTTATACGGAGTTCTGGCAATGGCCGAGTCCGGAAAGCCCTACTGCGTCCCGATGAGTTTTGTTCGAATAGGGCGGAGTTTGTATTTTCACTCGGCGCTGGTGGGCATGAAGAACGACACGATTGACGCATCGCCGCGCGTGGCCTTCTCAGTCGTTGACCACGCGAAGTACTTGGAGGGCGCGACTTCGTGTACTTGAGCGTTTACGTGGAAGGACTGGCGAAATCAGTTTCGGGCCGAGAGAGAAGCGCTCTGTTTACGAGGCATTGATATGCAAGTACGAGAACAGCACCTGTGAGCGCAAGATTCCGCAAAGCTGCATTGACGAGTCTGAGATCTTCTCACTGGAGATATTCAAGATAACAGGCAAGCGCAACGCGCATTCATCCGGATTTCACAACGCACAGGAGTGAGTTAACAGTATGGGGATCGTAAGAGGCAGTGCCACACTGCTGAGATACAAGTGTTCCAAGGAAAACGTGGACCCGTTCGGCCCCGACATAGAGAGCGGTATCCGCAATCTGGCGGCACAGGACATAGAGCATGCAGGTGAGGAGACCTCCATCGGTTGGGTCGCGCCGACGCACCTTCTGGACACGGATATCACGCTTGAAAAGATAATCTTCGGAAACTGGCTCGTCGCGGTCACTCGCACCGACAGGCGCAAGGTGGCCAACAACCTGCTTCAGGCCTACACCGAAGTCGAAGTTGACGCGGCAAGACGCGCTGGCAACAGGGTGTCCCGCGCAGACAAGCTCGACATCAAGGACAGACTTCGAGAGGAATTGACGAAACGTACGCTGCCGACCGTAAGCGGCGTGGATTTCGCCTGGAACCTCAAAACGGGCGATATGTTCCTTGGTTCGTCGTCCTCTGCAGCGAATGACTCTTTCGTGAAACTGTTTCGTGAGTCCTTTGGTTACTCATTCGCAGTCACGGGAGTTCGGGACACGGTTGCACTGAAGCTGGGAGAGGAGAAGGGCATTTTGTTCGACGACCTTCTTCCCGCGCGGTTCGACTCGCTTAAGGAGCCCGAAGTAGCCGCCCACGGCACCGGCGCCCTTCCACTTGCAGATGATTTTGCAGGCCAGGAGTTCCTCACGTGGCTGATGTTCTGCTTTGAAAAGCGCGGCGGAGAGCTCAGGACATTTGATGACAGGTCAGTAGCAGTAGTATTTGAAGACCAGCTTGTTTTTTGTTCAAGTGACAGCGAGGGACAACGGAGTATACTGCGACGCGGAACCCCGACAAACTCGGCGGAAGCAGCGACCGCTCTCGCGAGCGGCCGGTTGCTTGAACGCGCAAAGGTCACGTTCGCCGATTCGGAAGAGCAGTGGACACTGATACTCGCCTCGAAGGGTCTTGAGATGTCATCTGTTAAACTTCCGAAGTCCAAAGAGCGTGAAATGTCGGCCCGGATCCAGGAGCGCTGCGACTCGTTGCAAGAGTTGGCGGCGCATGTTGATGGGCTTTTCTGCTCGTTCATGTCGGTTCGTTTGTCACCGGATTGGGAGTCCGAGCGGTCGGAAATGGCGCGCTGGGTCGAGGAAAAAAGCCGTTAGCAGGCAGCTTGCACGGCGCTAAAAAGTCCTTGACAGAGTACTACCGAATACTAAAATACGCGCCATAATTGTGCCAGCCACCTTAGCTCAATCCGGTAGAGCGGCGGTTTTGTAAACCGCAGGTTTCCGGTTCAATTCCGGAAGGTGGCTCCAGGTCTTTATACAATGTGGAGATGTACCCAAGTGGCCAAAGGGAGCAGACTGTAAATCTGTTGCGTCAATCGCTTCGCAGGTTCGAATCCTGCCATCTCCACCATCAGAGTTCAATTTCTTACGCGGGCGTAGCTTAGTGGTAAAGCTCCAGCCTTCCAAGCTGGTCACGTGGGTTCGATTCCCATCGCCCGCTCCATGTATTGTGCGCTGGTGTAGCTCAGTCGGTAGAGCGCATCCTTGGTAAGGATGAGGTCACGGGTTCAATTCCCGTCACCAGCTCCATTTTTCGAATTCCGTGGGAGAACAATAGACACTCGTTTGTTCAAGGAGAACCACAATGGCGAAGGACAAATTCAATAGGGGAAAAGACCACCTGAACGTGGGAACCATCGGTCACATTGACCATGGTAAGACCACGCTGACGGCAGCGATAACCAAGGTGCTTGCGATCAAGGGCACCTCATCGTTCCGCGCGTTCGACCAGATCGACAACGCTCCGGAAGAGCGTGAACGTGGTATCACGATCAACGTCTCGCACGTCGAGTACGAGACCGAGACTCGTCACTACGCTCATGTTGACTGCCCGGGCCACGCCGACTACATCAAGAACATGATCACCGGCGCCGCGCAGATGGACGGTGCGATTCTCGTCGTTTCCGCCCCTGACGGCCCTCAGATGCAGACGCGCGAACACATCCTTCTCGCTCGCCAGGTCAACGTACCGGCGGTCGTTGTCTTCGTCAACAAGGTTGACATGATGGATGACGAGGAGCTTCTCGAGCTCGTTGACATGGAGATTCGCGAGCTTCTCGACAAGTACGAGTTCCCCGGCGATGACACTCCCATCGTCTTCGGCTCCGCGCTCAAGGCCCTCGAGTCCGACAGCGAGGACGCCGACGCTGAAGAGTACAAGCCCATCATCGAGCTGATGGAGAACGTTGACAGCTACATCCCGACTCCTGAGCGTGACTCCGAGAAGCCCTTCCTGATGCCCATCGAGGATGTATTCTCGATTAAGGGCCGCGGTACGGTCTGCACAGGTCGTGTCGAGCGAGGCAGGGTGAAGGTCGGTGACCCCGTTCAGATCGTCGGTCTCGCAGACAAAGCGCGTGACACAACCTGCATCGGCGTGGAGATGTTCAATAAGATCCTCGACGAAGGCATTGCCGGCGACAACGTCGGAATCCTCGTGCGTGGCGTTGACAAGCGCGACGTGCGTCGCGGCCAGGTCATCGCAAAGCCGAAGAGCATTACGCCTCACACGAAGTTCGAGGCGCAGGTTTACGTGCTGAAGAGCGAGGAAGGCGGACGCCACACCCCGTTCTTCACCGGCTACAAGCCTCAGTTCTACTTCCGCACCACGGACGTTACCGGCTCAGTCGAGCTTAAAGAAGGCGTGAAGATGGTCATGCCCGGTGATCACACCGAGATGATAATCACCCTTATCGGCCCGATTGCCATGGAGAAGCAGCTTCGCTTCGCCATCCGCGAGGGCGGACGTACCGTTGGTTCCGGTGTCGTGACCAACATCATCGAATAAGTTGCGAGGGCAACTGTGGCGGGGTTTACCCGCCACAGCCCTCTTTGTTTGTTTTCGCGATGCGGAGGAAGTGATGCGCGAATGGTTCTGGCTTGAATGCACCGAATGCAAGAGCAGGAACTACCGGACACAGAGAGAGATGAAAACCGGTAGTAAGCTCAAGCTCAAAAAATACTGCAAGTTCGACCGTAAGCACACGCTCCACGTCGAACGAAAGAAGTAACCACTCTGGCTGGTACAGGTCTGTAGCTCAATCGGCAGAGCACCAGTTTCCAAAACCGGCGGTTGGGGGTTCGACTCCCTCCAGACCTGCCACAATTTTCCTTCGGAGTTGATATGGAGATCCACAAAAAGGGACAGGCGCAGACCTACCGCCTGATATTCGCCGTCATTCTTCTGCTCTTCGGCGTTTTCGGGGCCTGGAAGTGGTTCATGGCGTTCCAGCAGGACATCTATTACGGTGTCCGTATTGACTGGGTCGGCGCCGGCGTCTGTATCCTGCTCGGACTCGTACTCGGTCTGTACTTCGCGTTCGTGCACAAGAAAGCCGCGCAGTACATTGTCGAGACCGACGATGAGATGAGAAAGGTCACTTGGCCCAACAAGGAAGAACTGCGTGCCAACTCCATCATCGTCATCGTCGTCATGGTCGTCCTCGGAGTTCTGACCTCGGCGTTCGACTTTGTCTTTACTTTCATTCTCGATCTGCTGAAGGCAGCATGACCCAAGAGGCTCAGATGGCTTTGGAATGGTACGCGTTAAGAGTCAGGGTCGGCCAGGAAGACCGTGTTCGGGCGAGCATTCAGTCTCGTTTCAACACTGCCGGAAAGGACGACGAGATAGGAAGGCTCTTCATCCCGACCGAGAAGGTCTCGGACAGGACTAAGGATGGCAAATCCCGTGTCGTCACCCGCAAGATTTTTCCCGGCTACATTTACATGCAGGTGGAAATGACCGAAGAAAACCGCCTGATGATTATGGAAACCCCCGGTGTCAGCGGCTTTGTGGGCACACAGCCCTACAAGCCCGAACCGATACCGTTAGTTGAGATGCAGAAGCTGCTCGACACGTACGACACCAAGGGGGATTCCGTCAGACCGCGCATCGAATTCGATGTGGGAGAGGTCGTCAAGATCAAGGAAGGTCCTTTCGAAAGCTACGAAGCTTCGGTTGAAGAGGTCTTTCCCACACGCGGCATCATCCGCGTGAGCGTCAATATTTTCGGCCGTCAGGCTCCGCTTGAGCTGGAAGTCTGGCAGGTAGAAAAAGTCAACTGAATTAACGCCCTTTCAGTCGCTGGAACCAGTCCTACTGGGAGACGGAGGCAATAATGGCAAAGAAAAAAGTAGCGGCAGAAATCAAACTGCAGATCACCGGCGGACAGGCTTCGCCGGCTCCACCGATTGGCCCCACCCTCTCTCCTCATGGTGTTAACATCATGCAGTTCGTGCAGCAGTTCAACGAGCGCACGAAGGATCAGATGGGTATCAAGGTTCCGGTCATCATCCAGATCTACGCGGACAGGTCTTTCTCCTTCGAGGTTAAGACACCGCCCGCCGCAGTCCTTCTCAAGATGGCGCTCAAGCTCGACAAGGGCTCGCCCGAGCCTCACGAGGTGAAGATCGCCAAGATAACTCGTGACAAACTTCGGGAGATCGCGAAGGACAAGATCCAGGACCTGAACGCAAACGACATCGAAGCGGCAGTGAACACGCTCGCGGGTACCGCTCGCAGCATGGGCATTGACGTGGTTGACTAAGGGGCTGACAATGGCTAAGAGAAGCAAAAGATACAGAGGAATCTCCCGCAAAGTGGACCGTGCTGAAGAGCACGATATCGTAACCGGCGTCGAGAAGGTCATGGGACTCGCCAACGCGAAGTTCAACGAGACCATCGAGCTTGCAATGTGCCTGAACATAAACACCAAGGACTCCAGTGAGCAGCTCCGAGGTTCGTTCTCCCTTCCTCACGGCGTGGGCAAGAGCAAGAGTGTTGTTGTCTTCTGTGCCGAGGATAAGGTTCAGGAGGCCCTTGACGCAGGAGCGGTGAAGGCCGGCCTCGATGATCTCGCGAAAGAGATCAATGACGGTTGGATGGATTTCGACGTTGCCGTGGCCACGCCCGACGCGCGTCGCGTTGTGGGTAAGCTCGGACGTGTGCTCGGTCCCCGTGGCCTGATGCCGAACCCCAAGAGCGGTACGGTAGGCGAAGATGTCGAGAAGATGGTGAAGGAGTTCAGTGCCGGCAAAGTGGAGTACCGCAACGACAAGACCGGCAACCTTCACATCGTGGTCGGCAGTTCCGACATAGACAAGGAGAAGGTTGCGGACAACGTTCGCGCCTTCATGCAGCACGTTCTCGACAAGCGCCCAGCATCGGTAAAGGGAAGGTTTATCAAGAGCGCATTCCTTTCACCGACTATGGGACCTTCCGTTCGGCTGAAGCCGATGAGCATCAACTGAACGTTTCCGAGACTATTACGCGCTTCAAATAGATGTGGCTGAACTTTTTAATCATGGAATCGAAAGGACAGTTCGATGCCGAGTGAACTGAAGAAACTGATGGTCGAGGAGATCGACCTTCGAATCGGCTCGGTTTCGTCCCTGGTCCTGGTCGGGATGACCGGCATAACGGCGAATCAGAACAACGAGCTTCGATCTCAAGCTGCGGAGAAAGAGATCGGCGTTTTCAATGTGAAGAATTCGCTTGCAAAGCTGGTTTTTTCGAAGCATGGCAGAGAAGACCTTTCCGAGTACCTTGAAGGTCCGACCGTAGCAATTTACGGCGACGAGCGCCGGTCGAGGTCGCGAAGTTTGCAAAAGAACTCGCCGGCCGCAAGGAGATGAAGAAGAAGGTCGAACTGCGTGGAGGATGGCTGATCGGGCAGCACTGCGAAGTAGCGGAAGTGAAACGCCTTGCCGACATGCCACCTTACGAAGATATGGTTGCGAGGATGCTTGCGACGATCTCATCGCCGGTTAATGACCTGCTTTCGAGTGTTTCGTCGCCGGTGAGCAACCTTCTCAACGTGCTTGAACAGGTCCGGGAATCGAAATCCGAGAACAAGGAAGCATCATAGTCCTTGAGGCGAAAGGAAGGAACAATGTCAGATAAAGTACAGGAAGTATTCGAACAGCTCAAAGAGTTCACCGTACTCGAGCTTGCCGAACTGCTTGAAAAGTTCGAAGAGATCGGCTTCAAGCCGGTAGCCGCAGCCGCCGCCGCAGCTCCCGCAGCAGCCGGCGCGCCCGCTGAAGAAGAGGAAGAGCAGACCGAGTTCGACGTAGTCCTCAAGGACTTCGGCGCGAACAAGATCAAGGTCATCAAGGTTGTCCGCGAGATTACCGGTCTTGGTCTGAAGGAAGCTAAGAGCCTCGTAGAGAGCGCCCCGAAGGAAGTCAAGGAAGCACTTCCCAAGGAAGAGGCCGAAGAGCTGAAGAAGAAGATCGAGGAAACAGGCGCCACTGTCGAGGTCAAGTAACGACTCAGTAACGAATGGGGCGACACCGCGCGTAAAGGGCGGTGTCGCTTCCTTATGCTTTTAAGATACACCCGACCAGAGACTACAGCAACTGACGACCCCGAAACATCGGGTTCCCCACAAGGAACACTACTTTGAATCGGCCGGGTGACTTGCTACAAGATCTCGCCCTTTCGTAAGACGAAGACAGTCAATGACCTACGAGGAGTCAAGATGCAGGTCAGGAGATACGGCAAGGCACGTGAACTTGCACAAGTCCCCCCGCTCACCGTTACACAAAGGGAAGCGTACGACAAGTTCCTGCAGAGCGAAGAGGTGCCGCACAAGCGCACCGTTGAAGGCCTGCAGAAGCTGTTCGCATCGTCCTTCCCCATAGAATCGCTTGACGGTAAAACGTCCATCGAGTTCCTCTCCTATTCCCTAAAGGAGCCGCGCTACGAACCCGACGAGTGCAGGGCGCTCGGCATTACCTACGCCATGCCCCTGTGGGGCCGGCTTCGGCTCAACCGCGAAGAGCCCATTGAAGAAAACGTTTACCTCGGCGACATCCCGAAGATGATCGGGGGCGGCGAATTCATCATCAACGGCGCAGAGAGGATCGTCGTCACACAGCTCCAGCGCTCTCCCGGTGTGGACTTCTCATCCGAGACCCACACGAGCGGAAAGAAGCTGTTCGTCTGCCGAGTCATTCCTGAATACGGAAGCTGGCTGCAGATAGAAACATCCTCGAAGGACGAACTTCAGCTTCGTATCGACAGCTCGAACAAGCTGCCGTTCTCCATGTTCATGCGCTGCTTCAATCCCGAAGCCTCCACGAACGAGGACCTCATCGAGATGTTCTACGAGACCAAGAAGGTCTCGCTCGGTTCGAAGAAGAACCAGAGAGCCGTGCAGCGCAGAAGGGCGGCAGAGGACATAGTCAACGAGGAAACAGGCGAATACATCATCGAGGCGGGCGACCCACTCAAGGACAAGGTGGACGAGCTTCTCGAAGCCGGAGTGAAGAATGTGAAGGTCATCGTCAATGTTGGCGACGCCCTCATGCTCAACACCATTCGCTCCGACGAGGCCAAAAACTACGAAGAGGCGGTCAACAAGCTTTACATGAAGCTCCGTATGACCGTTCCGCCCAACCTCGAAAAGGCTGAAGAGCTCTTTAATGAGCGTTTCAACAACTTCGAGCGCTTCTCGTTCGGAGACATCGGCCGGTTCCGCATTAACCGCGAGTTCGGCCAGATTGCGCCCGACGACGAGCACCGGCTCACGTTCGTTGACCTTCTGCACATCGCTAAGAAGATTATCACCCTCCGCAAGGGCTCGGGCGAGCTGCATGATATCGACCATCTCGGCCACAGGCGCACGCGCACAATCAGCGAACTGCTGACAGAAGCGCTCCGCCAGTCCATGCTGAAGGTCAAGAGGGCGGCTCGTGAGAGAATGGCTCAGAAGGACATTGACAAAGCGCGTCCCAGCACGCTTATCAACCGCACGATATTCGAGTCCTCCGTCAACCACTTCTTCGAACGCGGCGAGCTTTCGCACATCGTTGACCAGACCAACCCGCTTTCGCAGCTCACTCACGAGCGCAGACTGTCGGCCCTCGGCCCGGGCGGTCTTCACAGGAAGCGCGCGGGCTACGATGTGAGAGACGTTCACCACTCGCACTACGGCCGCATATGCCCGATCGAGACGCCGGAAGGCGCGAACATCGGCCTTATCGTGTCGCTTTCGCTGTTTGCCACCATCAACAAGCTCGGTTTCATCACAACGCCCTACGCGGTAGTCAAGAACGGCGTTGTGACCGACGAGATAGTTGACCTCAGGGCGGATGAAGAGGAAAGCGCATACATCGGCGAGGCCACTCTGCCCCGTGACGATAAGGGCAAGATTACCGAGAAGCGTGTTACAGCGCGTTTCGAGGGCGACTTCGTTGAAGTTCCGCCTTCGAAGCTTCAGTACCTCGACGTGTCACCGCGCCAGATGGTCGGTGTGTCGGCTGCCCTGATACCGTTCCTCGAAAACGACGATACCGCCCGAGCACTGATGGGTTCGAACATGCAGAGGCAGGCGGTTCCCCTTTTGAAGACCGAGGCCCCTCTCGTGGGAACCGGTATGGAAGAGGAAGTGGCGCGTAACAGCGGCATGATACTTCGGGCCAAACGCGATTCGAAGGTCGCTTACGTCGATGGCTGCAGAATCGAAATGGACAACGGCGACGTGTATCAGCTTCGCAAGTTCCAGAGGCTGAACGAGCGCACCTGGCTCAACCAGAAGCCGATAGTAAGCGAAGGACAGGAAGTCAGTAAGGGCGAGGTGCTCGTTGACGGAGTGGCGACAGATGGCGACTGCCTTGCACTCGGCAAGAACATCCTCGTTTCGTTCATGCCCTGGGAGGGCTATAATTTCGAGGACGCGATCCTCGTAAGCGAACGCCTTCTGCAGCGCGACGTATTCACCTCGGTTCACATCGAGGAATTCCCTGTCGAAGTACGGGAGACCAAGCTCGGCAAGGAGGAGATCACCCGCGATATCCCCGGAGTATCCGAAGAGCTTCTCAACAAGCTGGACGACGACGGAGTCGTCCGGGTCGGCACGAAGGTGGAAACGGGGGACATCCTCGTCGGAAAGGTAACTCCGAAGTCCAAGAGCGAGCTTTCCAATGAGGAAAGGCTGCTCAGGGCCATTTTCCAGCGCTACGGCGAGGACGTCAAGAACGACTCCCTTGTCGTCAAGCCCGGAATTTCCGGCTACGTAATCGACATCAAGCGCTTCTCTCGTCGCTCTCCCTCGGAAGAGGACGAGAAAATGCACAAGGCGACCATCAAGGGTTACAAGGAAGAGTACGAGAAAAACTCCAAGGTGCTGATAACGGCACTCTCGAAGGAGTTGAGCGAGCTGCTCGGCGACAAGTTCGTCAACAAACGCACCGGCGAGCTTCTCGCAATCGACCCCAAGTCCAAGACCACGGATATCCTCCGGTGGCACGAGGACTTCAACTTCGACGACCTCGACATCGAGGACGCGGAACTCGAAGAGAGGGCATGGCGAATCTACCGCACGTTCGAGCGCCGCATCAACAAGTTGCTGCACGAGTTCGAACAGCGCAAGATTCACCTTCGCCAGGGCGATGAGTTGCCCAACAACGTCCTTGAAATGGTCAAGGTTTACGTCGCGGTCAAGCGTGTGCTGTCTGTAGGCGACAAGCTTGCGGGCCGCCACGGCAACAAGGGTTGTATTTCGCAGATTCTGCCGGTCGAGGACATGCCGTTCCTCGAGGACGGTACACCTGTGGACATGATACTCAGCCCTCTCGGCGTTCCTTCACGAATGAATATCGGTCAGATTCTCGAGACACACCTCGGTTTCGCCGCCAAGAAACTCGGCTTCCGGGCGATGACCCCGGTGTTCGACGGCGCGGTTTTCCCCGAGATACAGGAAACGCTTCGAGAAGCCGGCCTGCGGGACGACGGCGTTTCGGACCTGTTCGACGGCCGCACCGGCGAGAAGTTCTCACAGAGAGTCACTGTGGGCTACATCTACATGATGAAGCTTCACCACCTCGTGACCGAGAAGATACACGCGCGCTCCACAGGCCCTTACTCACTTATCACCCAGCAGCCGCTCGGTGGCAAGGCAAGGTTCGGTGGCCAGCGCTTCGGTGAGATGGAGGTCTGGGCTCTTGAAGCCTACGGCGCGTCTCACATCCTTCAGGAGATCCTCACCGTCAAGTCGGACGATGTGGACGGCAGGACGAAGGTGTACGAGTCCATAGTCAAGGGCGATTACACCTACGAGCCTCACATTCCGGTGTCCTTCGAGGTATTGTGCAATGAGATTCGCGGACTGGGTCTCAACATAAAGCTCGAGAAGGACTTCCCGGAACAGTCTGAAGTGTCGGGTTAGAACAGGAGGAGACAAACATGGCTCAGGGCTTAGATAACATAAACGAGTACAAGGGCATATCAATCCGTCTCGCATCGCCCAACGACATCCGTGACTGGTCGTTCGGAGAGGTGAAGCGAGCGGAGACGATCAACTATCGAACGTACAAGGCCGAGAAGGAAGGTCTTTTCTGCCAGAAGATATTCGGTCCCGAGAAGGACTACGAGTGCTTCTGCGGCAAGTACAAGGGCATCCGCTACAAGAACATCATCTGCGACCGTTGCGGAGTGAAAGTCACATCCGCATCTGTTCGCCGTCAGCGGATGGGTCACATCAATCTTGCGGAACCAGTGGTACACATCTGGTTCTTCCGCAACATCCCCTCCCGCCTCGGACACCTGTTACAGCTCACCACGCGCAAGCTTCAGGCTGTAATCTACTACCAGCGGTTCATAGTAATCGACCCCGGTGAGACCGACCTGGAAGAGAAGCAGGTTCTCAACGAGGAGGAGTACTTCGAATACAAGAAGAAGTACGGCGACAAGTTCAAGGCTGGTATCGGCGCCCGTGCGATACGCGACCTCCTTCGCAAGATCGACCTCGAAGAGCTGACATTCCAGCTTCGAGACGACCTTAAGAAGACCCGCGCCAAGACCAAGAAGAAAAAACTGGTCAAGCGCATCGAAATCGCCGAGGCACTCCTCAATTCCAACAACAAGCCCGAGTGGATGGTTCAGGACGTGATTCCCATCATACCTCCCGACCTCCGCCCGCTCGTGCCGCTTGACAGCGGAACCTTCGCCACTTCGGACCTTAACGACCTGTACCGCCGTGTCATCAGCCGCAACAACAGGCTCAAGAAGCTGTTCGAGCTCAATGCTCCGAGCGTCATCGTGCGCAACGAGATGAGGATGCTGCAGCAGGCTGTTGACGCGCTGTACGACAATTCGTCGCTGCGCAGGCCCGTGCAGGGTTCGTCAGGCAGGCCGCTGAAGTCGCTTTCGGACATGATCTCCGGCAAGCAGGGCCGTTTCCGCGAGAACCTCTTGGGTAAGCGCGTTGATTACTCCGCACGTTCGGTGATCGTGGTCGGCCCCCACCTCAAGCTCCACCAGTGTGGTCTTCCCAAGAAGATTGCGCTGGAACTGTTTCAGCCTTACATCATCAACAAGCTGCGCGAACGCGGCCTTGCGGACACCCTCAAGAACGCCAAGCGCATAATCGAGCGTCGCGATGACGAGGTGTGGGACATCCTCGAAGAGGTAACCAAGGAGCACCCGGTACTTCTGAACCGCGCTCCCACCCTTCACAGAATGGGCATTCAGGCGTTCATGCCGGTGCTGATCGAAGGCGAGGCTATTCAGCTTCACCCCATGGTCTGCAAGGGTTACAACGCCGACTTCGATGGCGACCAGATGGCGGTGCACCTGCCACTGTCCATCGAAGCTCAGCTCGAGGCCGAGTTCATGATGCTCTCGACCGAGAACATCCTCTCTCCCGCGAGCGGCAAGCCCGTAATCGCGGCCGACCAGGATATCGTGCTCGGTTCGTACTTCCTTACCTGGATGGAAGAGGAAAAGGAAAAAATCGAGGACTCCAAGTTCAAGTTCGCCGACTTCAACGAGGCACTTTACGCTTACGAGACCGGACAGGTATCGCTGTACGAGCCAATTAAGGTACGTCTCGGCAAGAAACGACGGGTCATCGGACCGAAGAAGAGACGTCAGCGCACGAAAGACGGCTTGTACGTAACGTGCATCGGTCGCCTGATACTCAACGATATCCTGCCGGAGGGTCTGCCCTTCTATAACTTCACGCTCGAAAAGGGCGGTATCCGGCGCATAATCGACGACTGCTATCGCATGAAGGGACGTACTCCCACCCTCTACCTTATCGACAAGGTCAAGTGGCTCGGATTCCACTATGCCACACTCTCCGGCATGTCCTTCGCAGTCTCGAATCTCAAGGTTCCGGAAAAGAAGCAGGAACTCATCGCAGAGGCCGAGAAGAAAATCGAGGCGCTGAAGCGCTCTTGGCGCCGTGGCATGATAACGGCCACGCAGCGGTCCAACATGACCGTGGATATCTGGAACGAAACCGTTGAAAAGGTAACAGCCGAGTTGGAGAAGATTCTGAAGACGGTGACAACGGAGGACGGCAAGCCGTTCCTCAATCCCGTCTTCGTCATGGCAAACTCCGGTGCCCGTGGTTCAATGAGCCAGGTGCGTCAGCTCGCCGGTATGCGTGGTCTCATGGCAAAGCCGTCCGGCGAGATTATCGAGACACCCATCCGCGCCAGCTTTTCTGAAGGCCTGAAGGTCTTCGAGTACTTCTCGTCAACTCACGGCGCACGAAAGGGCTTGGCGGATACCGCGCTCAAGACCGCCGATTCGGGCTATCTCACAAGAAGGCTCGTGGAGGTCGCGCAGGACGTTGTCGTCACCACTGAAGACTGCATGACGCGCAACGGAATCACCAAGGAAGCCGTATTCCAGGGCGAGGAGAAGGTCGTCTCGCTTTCCGATAACATCATCGGGCGCGTAGCACGCGACAACATCGTTGACCCTGTTACCGATGCCGTCGTTGTGGGTGAGAACCAGCTCATCACTCTTGATATAGCAGAACAGCTCGAGGAGATGAACATCCAGCGCATACGCGTTCGTTCTCCCCTTACCTGCGACGCGCCTCACGGTATCTGCGCCAAGTGCTATGGAGCGGACCTTTCGATGGGACACAGCGTCGAACTCGGCACTTCCGTCGGAACCATCGCCGCTCAGTCAATCGGCGAGCCCGGCACGCAGCTCACAATGCGTACGTTCCACATCGGAGGCACGGCCTCGGTGGCAAAGAGGGACACTCTCGTGCGAGCTCGTCGCAGTGCGACGGTTAAGTTCGAGGGACTTGAGACCGTTCCTCTCACGCCCGAGAACGCCGACCAGCTCAAGACCTCATTCGAGGAGCACGACAAATCCATCGTGGTGAACCGCCGCGGTGCACTATTGCTTCTCGACGACCGCGGGCGAGAGATGGAACGGTATTCCGTTCCCCAGTCGAGCCACATCAAGGTCGAGGACGAGCAGAAGGTCAAGGTTCGACAGCCGCTGTTCAGCCGCGTGGTTCACATCACGCCGATTCTCAGTGAGAGGGACGGAGCCGCGAAGTTCGTGGATCTCATTGACGAGGAGACCGTCTCGGTCGAAAAGGACCCGCGTACCGGTCAGGCTTCGCTGAAAGTAATCGAACACCGTGGCGAACGTCAGCCCCAGCTCGAGATCATCCAGGTCGTTCGCACGAAGGAGAGCGGCTTCCTGGTGAACATCAACGCGAAGATCGAGGAACATGGCGGAGACCGCTACGTTGAAGAGGCCGGCAAGGTCGCCATTATGACCGCTCGCGGCAAGGAAGTCGAACGCGTTACAGTGCCCTCGGGCTACAGGCTTTCCGTCAAGGAGGGCGACACTCCGAAGAACTCCGGTGAGATCAAGAACATCGTAAGCGAGATGGACGACCTTGCCGCGGACGAGCGCATCAAGAAGATGCTGAAGATGGAGCCGCACGAGTGCGGCATCATAGCGTATCAGCCGATCGCGCCCTACAACCTTCCGGAGAAATCGGTCGTCAGCGTTCAGCCGTTCGAGGAAGTACTGCGCGGCATGGAAATCGCGAAGATTCCGCGTGAAATGGCCGGAACCCAGGACATTACCGGTGGCCTTCCGCGAGTTCAGGAGCTGTTCGAGGCCCGCACACCGAAGGACAAGGCCGAGATCGCAGAGGTCTCCGGCACGGTCGAGGTGGGCGAGTTGAAGAACAAGAAGCGCGAGATAATCATCCGCGCGGACGGTGGCTCGCACCTTGACAGGACCTACCGTGTACCGCAGGGTCGAAGGTTGCTGATTCAGACCGGTGACCACGTCGAGGCGGGTGACTCCCTCACAGAAGGCCCGCTCGACCCGAAGGACCTCCTTCGCGTAAGCGGTCCCGAAAGGCTTCAGCGCTACCTGCTCGAGGAGATTCAGAACGTCTATCGAGCACAGAACGTGGGCATCAACGACAAGCACGTGGAGATCATCATCCGCCAGATGTTCAACAAGGTCGAAGTTACCGACGCCGGTGACACGGAACTCCTGCCTAAGCAGGAAGTTCCTCGCGGCCAGATCGTTAAGATCAACGAGAAAGCCACGTCGGACGGTCGTTATCCCGCAACGTTCACCCCGAAGCTGAAGGGAATCATGAAGCAGGGAGTTCAGGCGGAATCGTTCCTGAGTGCCGCCTCGTTCCAGGAGACCAGCAAGGTTCTCACGGACGCGGCGCTTTCGGGCAAGTTCGATCCTCTGATCGGCCTGAAGGAGAACGTGATAGTCGGTCGTATCATCCCCGCCGGAACCGGATTCGAGAAGGTTCTGTACGGCGAAGTGGAGCACCACGGCGAGCCGATTGAAGAGGAAACAGAAGAGGAAGGCGAGGAAAGCCCGCTTTCCGCGTAAATCTGCGGCCTGAACGTCAGAAATGTGTTGAAAACGCGGAAAACAGTCTATAATTTCGAGCCGCGTTTGAGACTATATCAAGTAGCGCGACTGTCGCTGCACCATTGAACTGACACACTCGCAGTCCGCCAGAACCGAGGTGAACAGGTTTTGCCGGGCTGCTTTTATTGCTCAAGACGGCATTTTGCGCTGTCGGCAGAGCGTTTTTTTTCGGAGGTACGATGCCTACCATCAACCAGCTTGTGCGCAAGCGCAGGAAGAAACAGTCCAAGAAGAGCAAATCTCCTGTTCTGGAGTCTTGCCCGCAGAAGCGTGGCGTTTGCCTCCAGGTCAAGACCATGACCCCCAAGAAGCCGAACTCCGCGCTTCGCAAGATTGCGCGTGTCCGTCTTTCTAACAACAAGGAAGTCACGGTTTACATCCCCGGTGAGGGCCACAACCTGCAGGAGCACTCCATAGTCATGGTGCGCGGCGGCAGAGTTCGCGACCTTCCGGGTGTTCGATATCACATCGTGCGCGGCACTCTCGACACTCAGGGTGTGGAAGAGCGTCGCCAGGGCCGTTCCAAGTACGGAAGCAAGAAGCCGAAGTAACGGAGCTACATATGAATAAGGTAAAACAGCTTCGCGAACGCATAAAACCCGACCCGCGCTACGGCAGCGTAATGGTCTCCAAATTCATAAACCGTCTCATGTGGGACGGCAAGAAGACCACTGCCGAGAAGATCTTCTACGACGCGCTTGAGATAATCGACAAGCGCATCAAGGACGAGGATCCTCTGAAAGTCTTCGAGGTGGCTGTGAAGAACATCTGCCCGATACTCGAAGTCAAGAGCAAGCGCATCGGCGGCACGACCTACCAGGTTCCGATAGAGGTCAACCACAAGCGTCGCCAAACCCTCGCCTTCCGCTGGATTCTGGCTTCCGTGCGCAAGAAACGCGGCAAGCCTACTGCACAGCGTCTCGCGTCTGAGATTATTGACGGCTTCAACAAGGAAGGCGCCGCGTACGCAGTAAGAGAAAATACACACAAGATGGCCGAGGCCAACAAGGCCTTTGCCCACTTCGGCTGATTCGCCGCTTTTTGAAAGGCGGTTGATATGGACGCCGGGTCCGAGATAGAGCTATCGGACATACGCAACATCGGAATTGTCGCTCACATTGATGCCGGCAAAACCACTACGACCGAGAGGATACTCTACTATACCGGTCGCGAGCACAGGCTCGGTTCGGTCGATGAGGGCACCACGGTCACCGATTATCTCGAAGAGGAAAAGCGCCGCGGGATAACAATTACTGCCGCGGCCACGTCCTGCTTCTGGCGGGACAAGGTGATAAACATCATCGACACGCCGGGCCACGTTGACTTCACCGCAGAGGTCGAAAGGTCGCTGAGGGTGCTGGACGGCGCGGTTGTGGTGTTCGATTCCGTGGAAGGTGTCGAAGCCCAGTCCGAAACGGTGTGGCGACAGGCAGATACGTACAAGGTTCCTCGTATCGCCTTCGCCAACAAGCTCGACAGGATGGGCGCGCTCTTTAGCAGAGTAACCGACTCCATGGTTGACAAGCTCGGAGCGGAGCCGATAGCAATTCAGTTTCCGCTCGGCAGCGAGGCCGATTTCTACGGCCTGGTTGACCTCGTGGAGAACAGGGCACTCGTGTTCCCTGAAGAACATTTGGGATCACGGGTCGAGCAGATAGATATTCCCGGCGAAGTGTCGGAAGAGGTCAGGTTCGCACGCGAAGAGATGATCGAGAAAATCGCCGAGCTTGACGAGAAGATCCTTGAAAAGTTTATCGAGGGCATAGAACCCACAGCCGAAGAACTCAGGGCCGCGCTACGGCGCATTACCTTGAGTTCGGCCGCTGTACCGGTACTTTGCGGCAGCTCGCTCAAGAACAAGGGCGTTCAGCCGCTTTTGGATGCAATCGTGGATTTGTTGCCATCTCCTGTCGAGATGCCGCCCGTGGATGGCGTGCATCCCAAGACCGAAAAGGCCATCAGGAGAAACGCCGACCCCGACGAGCCCTTTTCCGCGCTGGTGTTCAAGATTATCTCCAAGCCCACCGGCGACCTCACGTTCATGCGTGTGTACAGCGGAAAGGCTTCACGAGGCGACAAGGTCTATAATCCCCGGCTCGGAAAGTTCGAGAGGCTCGCGCACATTTATCGCATGCACGCCGACCGACCGGAGACGGTAGAACAGGTTCGGGCAGGCGACATAATCGCGATGACGGGCCTCAAGGCGACCGGTACCGGCGACACTCTCTGCGACGGCCACGCGAGGATATTGCTCGAGGAACTTGCGTTTCCCGAGACACTCATATCAATGGCCGTTGAGCCGGAGACCAACGCGGAGCGTGACAAGCTCGAGCTTGCGCTTGCGACCGTATCGCGTGAGGACCCGACGTTCAAGTACAAGTACGACGACGAGACGGGGCAGTTGATAGTATCGGGCATGGGCGAGTTGCACCTCGAGATAATCGTGAGCAAGCTCAGAAGTGAGTTCAAGGTAAAGATGCGCGTGGGAGAACCCCGCGTGTCCTACCGCGAGACAGTTACAACCGGGGCGGAATCCCGTGGCGAGTTCGAGAAGCTTGTCGCCGGCAGACAGCAGTTCGGCGCAGTTAAGCTGAGAATCGAACCCTCCGAGGACCACCTTGTTCCGGTCTTTGAAAATGAAATCAGGGAACCGAACCTGACGCGGGAGTACTTGGAAGCGATTCGTGACGGCGTGATGAGCGCGGTGCAGTCGGGAGCGCTTGCAGCATATCCGAGCATCAATCTCAAGGTCGTCCTTACGGGCTTCGAGTACCGCGAAGAGGAGAGCAGCCCACCTGCATACGTTGCCGCCGCCTCTGTGGCGTATCGCCGGGCTTTCTCCGAAGGTTCGCCTGTTCTGCTTGAGCCGTTGATGTCGCTGGAGGTCACCACGCCCGAGGAATACCTCGGGAACATAGTGAATGACCTTAACAAAAGGCGGGCGACGATAACGGACATGCAGGAGAAGGCGGCGGGAATCAGGGTGGTTAAGGGCCGAGTGCCCCTGTCTGAGATGTTCGGCTATGCGACTATAGTTCGTTCGATGTCTCAGGGGCGCGCGACGTACACGCTTGAGCCCTCGACGTATCAGCCGGTCCCCGAAGAGATGACGAAGAAGTTGCTTTTGGTCTGAGCGATATCAGACCTCTCCCGGCTGCCGGACAAGGCGCGACTATCGGCAGTCAAAAGCTCCTCCTGACAAGGTTAGCGCAGGCCTGTCGGGAAGAAAGACAAACGCTGAACAACAGGCTAACAAAGAATTGACCCGGTGTGAAAAGGGCGTAGAATTCCCCGCCTGTTTGCGCTTCACGCCGGTGAAGTGCAGTTTTTTATTGTGTTCGGGCAGTATGTGGAGTTTCGAATGGCTTCGAAAATCAGGATCCGGATAGAGTCTTACGACCACGAGGCGCTCGACCGCGCCGCGCGTGACATTGTCGAAAACGCAAAGCGCACAGGCGCTCGTGTCGCGGGACCCATTCCTCTGCCTACAAAGGTAGAGCGCTACACCGTGCTTCGTTCTCCTCACGTCAACAAGAAGGCACGTGAGCAGTTCGAGATTCGCACGCACAAGCGTCTTATCGTCATTACCGAGCCTACGCCCAACACGGTACCGACCATCGACAAGGTGGAGATACCGGCGGGCGTGAACATCAGCATCAAAATGGGCAATGAAGCCCGAGTGAGGTAATCATGTTGGAGGCGATGCTCGGCAGGAAAGTTGGCATGACATCCGTTTTTTCAGAAGACGGACGGATGGTGCCCGTAACTGTCATAGAGCTGGGCCCCTGTTCCGTGACGCAGATTCGCACGGAAGAGACCGACGGCTATAGCGCCGTCCAGCTCGGATTCGGCGACCGTCGTGAGAGCCGAACCACAAAGCCCTTGAAGGGACATTTCCAGAAGGCCGGCGTAGAGCCCCGCCATTTTGTCCGCGAGGTATCGGTTGATGACGCTTCTCAGTACGAGCCCGGCCAGGAGATAACGGTCGAGGAGTTCGGTGAAGTGAAGCGTGTTGACGTATCTGGCATATCGAAGGGCAAAGGTTTCGCGGGAGTCATGAAGCGTCACGGCTTCAAAGGTGGTCGAGCCTCCCACGGTTTCAAGTGGCACCGCAAGCCCGGTTCCATCGGCCAGAGCGCGACGCCCGCCCGCACCATAAAGGGAGTGGGCATGCCCGGCCAGATGGGCAACAAGAACCGAACGAACCGCAACCTTCGTGTGCACGAGATAATTGCGGACCGTAATCTCATTCTCATCGAAGGCAATGTGCCCGGTGGCAGGAACGGTTTCGTAGTTGTTCGCCGCAGCGAACGGGAGCGTTGAGAGGTCTAAAATGCAGATCGAGCTTTATGATTTTTCCGGTAACAATTCCGGTTCGGTGGATTTCGATTCGTCCATCCTCGGCGACAAAGTCAGGGTGCGTCTCATCCACCAGGCGGTGAAGATGTACGAGGCGAACAAGCGCATGGGCACCGCGCACGCCAAGACCCGTTCAGAGGTTGCTGGTTCTCACCGCAAGCCTTGGCGTCAGAAGGGCACCGGCCGCGCCCGTGCAGGCAGGCGGCAGTCTCCTATATGGGTAGGCGGCGGCGTTGTTTTCGGTCCCCGCAGGCGCGATTACTCTCTCTCGATGCCGAGAAAGGCCCGGCGCCATGCACTCAAGAGCGCCCTTCTTTCGAAGTTTCAGGATAACGAAGTCCTCGCTTTTACGGGCTTCGAACTCGAGAGACCGGCAACGAAGTCCGTGGCGCAGTTCATCTGCAATGCCGGACTGGAAGGCCGAAGCGTTTTGTTCGTGACGGCTGATTACGACCGCAACGCGTACCTTTCCGTGCGCAATATACCCAGGGCGCATATCTGCAAGCTGAGCGATCTGAACACGTACGACGTAATGAGGTACTCTCGGATCGTCTTCAGCCAGCCCGCGCTCGAGCAGCTTGCTCAGGAGGCGGCAAAATGAAGATAGATCCTCGGACGGAACCTTACAAGGTTATCATCGCGCCTGTCCTCACTGAGCGCACGACGGACATAATGACCGCAACGAACACATACGTGTTCAAGGTGCATCCTGACGCGGACAAGGTCTCGATCAAGAGTGCGATCGAAAAGATATTCGACGTCACGGTCGAGTCTGTGAATGTGGCCAATCGCAAGGGCAAGCCTCGTCGGCTGCGCCTTCAGCAGGGCAGACGTTCGAACTGGAAGAAGGCATACGTGAAACTCGCTGAGGGTTCGCGTATAGACCTCATATAAGGGAACGGAGCAGAACCGATGGTTCGTGAATACAAACCCACAAGCCCCGGACGGAGAGTTTCGTCGGTTGCCGATTTCTCTGACCTCACTAAGAAGAAGCCAGAGAAATCGCTTGTGGAGAGCCGCAAGAAGAGCACCGGACGCAACAACTACGGGCATATCACTTCGAAACATCGCGGTGGCGGCAGAAAGCGCAAGTATCGCATAATTGATTTCCGCCGCGACAAGCGCGACATTCCGGCTAAGGTAGCCGCGATTGAATATGACCCCAACCGTACCGCGCGCATTGCCCTGTTGCATTACGTGGATGGCGAGAAACGGTACATCATCGCGCCACTCGGTATCGAGGTCGGCCAGCGGATACTCGCGGGCCCCGACGCCGAACCCGATGTGGGCAACGCGATGCCGCTTCGCCGAGTTCCGGTTGGAATGCTCGTACACAACGTGGAACTTATTCCCGGCCAGGGCGGCAAGATTGTCCGTTCGGCTGGCTCCTTCGCCCGCGTGGCCGCGAAAGACGGCAAGTACGCGCTTCTGGAATTCCCCAGCGGCGAAGTGCGCAAGATAAACATGCAGTGCTATGCGACGGTCGGGCAGGTCGGCAACAAGGAGCACGAGCACGTCCGCCTCGGCAAAGCGGGCCGTTCGCGCTGGAAAAATCGCAGACCTTCGGTCCGTGGCGTAGCGAAGTATCCCGCGGCACACCCGATGGGCGGCGGCGAAGGCCGCACGGCCGGTGGCCGTCATCCCTGCAGCGAAAAGGGCAGGCCCGCCAAGGGCGGCAAGACCCGTTCGCCGCGTAAACCGTCCTCCAGTTTCATAGTGCGTAAGCGCAAGAGGAAGTAAACATGGGACGTTCACTTAAAAAAGGCCCTTACGTTGACCTGAAGCTCGTCCGCAAAGTCCTCGAATTGGACGAAACGGGACGCAAAAAGCCCATCAAGACCTGGGCGAGAAGTTGCACGATCGTCCCCGAGTTCGCCGGTCACACGTTTATGGTCCACAACGGCAAGAAATTTATGAAAGTGTTCGTGACAGAGGACATGGTGGGGCACAAGCTCGGCGAGTTTGCACCTACCAGAACCTTCCGCGCACACTCTTGATAGCAGGGAGTAAGTCATGGAGTCCCGTGAGTTCAAGGTAAGACTCAGCCGTGTGAGGATGTCGCCGCGAAAGCTGAGGCTCGTGGCGGACATGATCCGCGATCGCGATTGCAGTGAGGCGCTTTCGGTGCTTGAATACACTCCGAAACGCGGCGCCCATTTTCTTTCGAAACTGCTCAGGAGCGCGATGTCGAACGTCGGCAACTACAATGACGACCACAACGAAGACCACGATGTCGAGCGCATGTACATAAGCGAGCTGAGGGTTGACGAAGGCCCGACGTTCAAGAGATGGCGTGCGGCGGCGATGGGCCGTGCGGTTCCGATTCGCAAACGCACTTCGCACGTATCCATGGTCATCCGCGAGCGAGAAGAAGTTGAACAGGAAGTCGCAGAGGCGGCAGAAGAATAGCCCGAACGGGCACAGGAGGTCCCTTGGGCCAGAAGACACATCCGACAGGTTTTCGAGTAGGTATAACTCAGGATTACAGGAGCCGTTGGTTCACCTCGAAGAAGCGTGAATACGCCAAGATGCTCGCGGAAGACGAGCACATTCGCAGGAAGATCAACGAGGACTTCTCATACGCCGGCATATCGAAGATAGAAATCGAGCGCAAGAGTGCGGAAGATATCGCTCGCGTGTCGGTTTTCGCAGCCCGGCCGGGAGTCATCATCGGCAAGAAGGGCGTGAACATCGAACAGCTTCGCAAAGACCTTAAGAAGATTACAGGTCGCGAGGTGAAGGTTGACGCGGTGGAGGTACAGAATCCCGACCGCGACGCGAAGCTTCTTGCGGAGAGCGTCTCTCAGCAGCTCGAACGTAGAATCAGCTTTCGCCGCGCTATGAAGAAGACAATCGAACAGGCGCGCAACGCCGGTGTCGAGGGCATCAAGATAATGTGTTCCGGTCGTCTCGGCGGCTCGGACATGTCGCGTACGGAGAGTTACCTGGAAGGCCGCCTTCCTCTCAGCACTCTCGATGCCAAGATAGACTACGGCTTCACCGAGGCACCGACGGCCTACGGCCCGATCGGCGTGAAGGTCTGGGTGAACCACGGCGAGGACAAAGCGCTGAAACGCGGCAAGGAGTAGAGCAATGACCTTGATGCCAAAACGTGTCAAACACAGAAAGCAGATGCGCGGCAAGCTTCGCGGCCTGGCTACGCGCTGCCACAGGGTCGAATTCGGCGAATGGGGTATCCAGGCGCTGGAATCCGGCTTCATAACCGACCGACAGATCGAGGCTGCGCGTGTCGCGCTCAACCGCGGTATGGGAGGCTCGGGCAAGGTCTGGCTTCGTATTTTCCCTCAGACACCCGTTACGAAGCAGCCCAACGAGACTCGCATGGGAAAAGGTAAGGGCGAAGTTGACCATTGGGCGGCTCGTGTGCGTAAGGGCACGGTTATTTACGAGTTGTCAGATGTGACCGAAGAAATGGCGAAGACAGCGTTCAACCGTCAGGCGCACAAGTTTCCGATTCGCGTGCGCCTCGTAAAGAGGAGGCACGTATGAGCCGCCTTATAAGAGAGCTCAGAGAGAAGACGGGCGAAGAGCTTCAGCGAGAACTCGAGGAGCTTGAGAAGGAGCTTTTCGACCTTCGTTACAAGGCAGTAACGGATCACGTTGAGGACAACAGCCAGTTCAGACAGCTTCGTCGGCAGATAGCGCGGGTGAAGACGGTCATGCGCGAGAGCGAGCTAAACACACGAGGTGAGAAATGAGCGACCGTGGACGACGTAAAACCGCTATCGGAGTTGTGATAAGCGACAAGATGGATAACTCGATCCGGGTCCGCATCGAACGTCTGGAAAAGCACCCGCTTTACAAGAAGTACATGAAGAAGTGGACCAAGCTAACGGCACACGACGAGAACAACGAGGCGAAGGTCGGCGACAAGGTCGAGGTCATGGAGACCCGTCCGATGAGCAAGACCAAGCGCTGGCGGCTTGTGAAGATCCTGGAAAAGAAGGCCATAGTTTAGTGAACGGAGAACGGCCATGATCCAGATGCAGACAATGCTCGAAGTAGCGGATAATTCAGGCGCGAAGCGCGTCCGCTGCATAAAAGTACTGGGAGCGTCGAAGACACGCTACGCGCACGTCGGCGACATCGTAGTTGTCTCAGCGCGCAAGGTCGCGCCCAACGCGTCCATCCGTGACGGCGATGTGTTGAAGGCAGTGATAGTACGTACCAAGTCCCGTATCCGTCGTCCGGACGGTTCATCGCTGTGCTTTGACGACAATGCCGCGGTGATTCTCGACGACGCAGGTAACCCGAAGGGAACGCGCATTTTCGGAGCGGTGGCGAGAGAACTTCGTGCACGCAGCTTCATGAAGATCGTCTCTCTCGCGGCGGAAGTTGTATAGGTGTTGCGATGAAGAAAAAAAGCAGAACCAAGATAAAGACGTACCTGCGCAGAGGCGACAACGTGCAGGTGATATGCGGGACCGAATCCGGTCCGCGTGACCCCAAACTGTCGGAAGGCGGCGCGACCGGCAAGCGCGGCTCGATTAAGGACATCGACTACTATTCCGGCAGGGCGATCGTGGAAGGCGTTAACATGCGCAAGAAGGCTGTTCGGCCCGACCCCAATCGCAACCGTCCCGGCGGCATAATCGAGACCGAGGGTTCGATCCACATCTCCAACCTGATGCTGGTCTGCCCCAAGGACGACCGTCCCGTTCGCATAGGCGTGCGCAAGCTCGATACCGGTAAAAAGGTGCGCTACTGCCGCGAGTGTGACACAAATATAGGCGAGGAGTACTAAGATGGCTCGTCTGAAAGAGCTTTACAGAAACGATATCCGTCCTGCTCTCATGGAGCGTTTCGGGTACACGAACATCCACCAGGTGCCCCGACTGAAGAAGATTACGCTGAACATTGGCGTGGGCTACGAAGGGCACATGAACAAGGAAATCATCGAAGAGGCCATGCGGACTCTATCGGCGATTACCGGACAGCAACCGGTAGTGACGAAATCCCGCAAGGCGGTTTCGAACTTCCGCATCCGCGAGAACTACAACATCGGCGTGAAGGTGACACTCAGAGACGTGATCATGTACGAGTTTCTGGACCGCCTGATCTCTGTGACCATCCCGCGAATTCGTGACTTCCGCGGTCTCAATCCCCGTTCCTTCGACGGTCGCGGTAACTACTCTCTCGGGGTCGAGGAGCAGAACATTTTCGCTGAGATAGACCTGGATAAGGTGAAGCACACCCTCGGCATGGACGTGACATTCACAATAGACAGCGACGGTGACCGTGAATCCTACGCCCTCATGAGGGAATTCGGAATGCCGTTCGGCCGTGAAGGTGACAAGTACTACGATTACGAAGTTCGTGAGCAGATCGCTGCGGAGAAATTATGAGCAAGAAGTGTCTTTGGGTAAAACAGAAGCGTAAGCAGAAGTACTCCACACGCCAGTACAACCGCTGCAGTCTTTGCGGACGCGCTCGCGGCTACTACCGCAAGTTCGGCATTTGCCGCTGCTGCCTCAGGAAACTCGCCCTCGAAGGCAAGATACCGGGCCTCAAGAAGGCAAGCTGGTAAGCAAGGAGTATCGTATAATGAGTCTTAACGATCCCATAGCAGATATGCTGACGCACATTCGCAATGCGAACGCAAACAGGCACAAGGCCGTTTCCATGCCTTCGTCAAAGATGAAGGAGGGAATCGCCGAGGTACTGAAGCGCGAGGGCTTCATAGCCGATTATCGCGTTGAGGAAGGCTCCCCGCCTCCATCCTCAGGCTCTATCTCAAGTACGGCGAACATGACGAACTCGTCATCCGCCACATCGAGAGGGTCAGCAAGGGCGGCAAGCGCGTTTACAGAAGCATCAGTGAACTCGAGCCCGTTCTCAAGGGCCTTGGCATCTCTGTGCTATCGACGAACAAGGGCATTCTGAGCGACCGCGACGCCCGCAGGCTCAACGTGGGTGGTGAGGTTCTCTGCCAGATCTGGTAAGGAGATTGCAATGTCCCGTATAGGTAAAAAGCCAATACCTGTGCCCGATGCGGTGCAGGTGGACATAAAGGACAGGCTCGTGAAGGTCAAGGGCCCCAAGGGCGAGCTTTCCGAAACCGTGTCCGAACGGGTGAAGGTGTCTCATGACACCGAGAGCAAGACCATCGTTGTGGAACGCATGGGCGACCTTAAGAGCGACCGGGCGCACCACGGTCTGTGGCGCTCGCTGATCAACAACATGGTCGTTGGCGTGAGCGAGGGCTTCAAGAAGGAGCTCGAAATCGTCGGCACGGGCTACCGGGCCAAGGCGTCCGGCAACAAGATCACGATTACGATCGGCTTCAGCCATGATGTCGTGATGACCATGCCCAAGGGCATTGAGATCAGTACACCGACACCCCAGAAGATCGATATCAGCGGTGCTGACAAGCGCGAGGTAGGCCAGGTCGCGGCGAATATCCGCAAGATTCGTCCCCCCGAGCCTTACAAGGGCAAGGGCATACGTTACAAGGGTGAATACGTGCGCAGGCTCGTCGGCAAGACGTTCGGCAGTACAGGCGCGTAGAGATAGAGAGAACGGAGTTTCGTGATGAGGGCTGTAATGAAGAAGCAGAACCGCAGGCAACGCAGGCGCAAACGCGTACGCAAGAAGATAATGGGTTCGCCTCAGCGTCCCCGTCTGTCGGTGTTTCGCAGCAACAAGAATATTTACTGCCAGCTAATAGATGACTGGAGCGGCCGGACGCTCGCCTCGGCATCCACTCAGGACCCCGAGCTTCGCAAGCAGCTTGAGTCCTGTTCGGACTTAAATGCGGCGAAGAAGGTCGGTTCAGTAATCTCGGCAAAGGCGAAAGAAGCCGGCATCAGTACTTGTCTTTTCGACAGAGGAGCCTACCGGTTTCACGGTCGCGTGAAGGCTCTCGCCGACGAAGCCCGCAAGGGCGGACTGAAGTTTTAGGGAGGCATCCAGTGGCACGACGATTTGACAGGAAGCGCGAAGAGGACAGTGAATTCGCCGAGACCGTAGTAGCGATCAAGCGTACATCTGCGGTTGTCAAGGGCGGCAGAAGGTTCTCATTCGGTGCGGTCGTTGTAGTAGGCGACAAGAACGGACGGGTCGGTTTCGGTTACGGCAAGGCCCGCGAGGTCGCCGACGCGATTCGCAAGGGCTCTTCGGCGGCAAAGAAGGAAATGGTTCGCATCCCGATGCGCGGCGAGACGATTCCCCATGAGACTGTCGGTCGCATGGGAGCGGCGCGGGTGAAGCTCATTCCGGCCGGTCCCGGCACCGGTGTAATCGCTGGCGCGGCTGCGCGTGCGGTGCTCGTCAACGCGGGCATCAAGAACATTCTGACGAAGGTTCACGGCAGCACGAACGCGATGAACGTAGTGAAGGCGACGCTCGCCGGACTTACCTCCCTTCGCACGAAGGAAGAGGTTGCAAAGCTGAGAGGAGTGAAGCTGTAATGGACCTGAAGAGACTGAACGAACTCAGCGGGAAACGTAAACGCCGCAGGCGCCTCGGCGCTGGCGCGGGTTCGGGCAGGGGCAAGACTTCCGGTCGCGGCCACAGGGGTCAGAAGTCCCGTTCCGGCGGAGCGAAGTACCTGTTCGAAGGCGGCAGTATGCCGCTGTTCCGCAAAATCCCGAAGCGCGGTTTTTCAAATTACCCGCATAAGAAGATTTACGAGATCGTCAACTTGCACGAGCTGTCCGCATTCGAGGACAAGTCCGAGGTCGGCCCCGAGCAGTTTCGCGAGAGCAGGCTCACCCGACGCGGTCTTCCCATCAAGGTTCTCGGCGAGGGAGAACTCGAAGTTGCCCTTACCGTCCGTGCTCACAAGTTCTCAAAGAGCGCGGTCGAAAAGATAGAGAAGGCCGGCGGCAAGGCTGAGGTCGTGGCGTTTATCAGGAAGCGCAAACCCACCAAGGCCGAGAAGGCCGATACTAAGGCGGAGGGCGCGAACTGATGTTCAAAGCCTTCGGTAACATTTTTAAGATCAAGGGCACTGCGAAACAAGATCCTTTTCACGGTGATTATTATCGCCATCTACAGGCTCGGCTGCTTCATACCCGTTCCGGGTATCGACCTTGCAGCGCTGGAAGACCTGTTCAACAAGCTTTCCGGCGGTACAGTCGCGGGCAGTCTCCTGGCGATCGGTAATATGTTCACCGGAGGCGCGATTTCGAACGCGGCCATCTTCGGTCTCGGCGTGATGCCCTACATTTCGGCATCCATTATCTTTCAGGTATTGACCGTCGTATGGCCGACCCTGCAGGCACTTTCGAAGGAAGGCGAGTCAGGGCGCAAGAAGATACAGCAGTACGTGCGTATCACCACCGTGTTCCTCGCGTTCTTCCAGGGAATGATATTCCTCGTGGGTCTTGCCAACTCGCAGATGAACCTCGTAACGACGAACAACACTTTTTCGTTCGTCATCCTGGGCGCTCTGCTCATCACCGGCGGCAGCATGCTGCTGATGTGGTTGGGCGAACAGATAGACGAGTACGGCATCGGAAACGGCATTTCGATGATAATCATGGTGGGTATCGTCGCACGTTTCGCACCTGCGGTAGTGAAGATAGCGATGGACACGAACTGGCGCTCTCCCGCCGGTTCGGGTGACCAGTTCGGCATCTTTCAGATAGTGCTGATAATTGCGTTCTTCCTGGCGATGGTCCTCGCAACTGTGATGATTACCCGCGGCCAGCGGCGCATTCCCATCCAGCAGGCCCGACGCACCCGGGGAAACCGTGTTTACGGTGGCCAGCGCACTTACCTGCCGATTGGCGTGAACATGGTGAACGTTATTCCCATCATCTTTGCGCAGGCGCTGTTCATCGTGCCAAACGCTCTTTACACAGCCAATCAGAACACCGACCCGGAAGCGAACCCGATACTGTACTACTCGACGTGGATATTCAAGTACTTTCAGTTCGGTTCGTTCGGCTACGTGTTGATATACGTCGCGTTGATCATCTTCTTCTCGTACTTCTATGCGGCGATCACGTTCAAACCCGACGAGGTCGCTGACAGGATGAAGCAGTACGGCAACTTCATCCCCGGAATCCGTCCCGGTCACCAGACCGAGGAGTACCTGGAGAAAATCCTGACTCACGTGACCATGTTCGGCGCGTTCTGCCTAGCGGGCATCGCCATTGTTCCCATGTTCGCGTCCATGGCCTTCGGCATTGACTACATGATCGCCGGCTTCTTCGGAGGTACCGGACTGCTCATTACTGTCGGTGTCGCGCTGGACCTCATGCAGAAGATTGAGAGCCACCTGCTCATGCACAACTACGAGGGCTTCCTCAAGAAGGGCAAGATGAAGGGTAGGCGACGTTAGAATGGCATTCGCGATGATACTACTCGGCCCTCCCGGAGCCGGCAAGGGAACGCAGGCGACCTATATATCCGGGGAGTTCGGCCTGACTCACATCTCCACAGGCGACATGCTGCGCGGGGCTGTTTCGGAAGGCACCGAGCTCCTGGAAAGAAGGCGAAGGGCTACATGGACAGCGGGGCACTGGTGCCCGACGAGCTGATTATCGACATGTTGCTCGAGAGGCTTTCGAAGCCCGATTGCGAAAAAGGTTACATGCTCGACGGCTTTCCCCGTACTATCGTGCAGGCGCAGGCCCTCGACAAGAAGTTTGCTGAGCAGGACGAGAGCATAGACCTTGTTCTGTTCTTCGACAGCGACCCTGAGATTATCGTCGTTCGCATGAGCGGTCGGCGCACCTGTCCGGACTGCGGCGCTGTCTATCACGTGGATAACAACCCGCCGAAGCTGAAGGGCATCTGCGACGAATGCGGCGGGCAGTTGATAACAAGGGAAGACGATAAACCGCAGACGGTACGCAAGCGGCTCGACAACTACTTTGAGCTTACCGAGCCCCTTGTGTCTCATTATCGTAAGCAGGGCCTTGTGCATGACATAGAGGCCGACAAGCCGATTCCCGAGATTAAGGAAGAGGTCGGGCAGCTTATGCGTAAGCTGCTTGAGAAGTAGTGATTCGACTGAAGACAGTCGCCCAGATGAAGAAGATGAGGAGCAGTTGCCTCATAATAGCACGGCTTCACGAGGAACTCGCGAGAAGAGTGAAGCCGGGAGTGACAACAGAAGAACTCGATGAGTTCGCCTACAGTTTCATCGCGGACCACGGAGCCCGTCCGGCGTTCAAGGGAGTGGAAAGCTCTCCGGATCTTCCGCCCTTTCCGGGCACGATCTGCGCGAGCGTGAACGAAGAACTCGTGCACGGCATCCCTGGTTCGAGGAGGCTCGAAGAAGGCGACATCATCTCCATCGACTGTGGCTGTCTGCTCGACGGCTACTATTCCGACGCCGCGCGGACTTTCATGGTCGGCGAGGTATCGGACGAGGCCCGCGAGCTTGTCGAGGTCACCAGGCACTGCCTGGAAAAGGCCATCGAAGCGGCAAGGCCCGGCGGCAAGCTGTTCGATATCGCCAGGGCGGTGGAACAGGTGGCGCATCCCAGTGGATTCTCGATCGTTCGGGAATACGTGGGACACGGCATTGGTCGCGAATTGTGGGAAGAACCACAGGTTCCGAACTTCGTTCCGAAGTTCCCCGACTTTCGGAACATCGCGATGAAGGAAGGGCTCGTGATAGCAATCGAGCCCATGATAAACGCGGGAACTTACCGCACGAAGCGCAGTCGCGGTTCGTGGACAGTGACGACTGCTGACGGTCGTCTTTGCGCGCACTGGGAAAATACCATTGCGCTCGTGAACGGCTCGAACGAGGTTTTGACAGAGACAACACCAAGCTTTTTGGACGAGTAGAATGAAAGAAGAAGCAATTCGAATGCAGGGCAAAGTTCTGGAAGCTCTTCCCAACACGCGTTTTCGCGTTGAACTGGAGAACGGCTTCGAGATACTTGCACACGTTTCGGGAAAGATGCGGATGCACTGGATTCGCATTCTCCCCGGAGACCCGGTAGTAGTAGAACTCTCGCCATACGACCTTGAGAAGGGGCGTATCGTTTACCGCGGCGAGATGAAGGACATAGAGGACAAGAAACGGAAATGACCCCCAAGAAGGGGAGGACGCCATGAAAGTACGTTCATCCGTACGACGCAAATGCGAAAACTGCAAGATCATCAAGCGCAAGGGCGTTGTTCGTATAATCTGTACGAACCCTCGCCACAAGCAGCGCCAGGGCTAAGGAGCAAACTATGCCACGTATAGCCGGTATCGACATTCCCGCGGACAAGCCTGCATGGGTATCGCTCACCTACATCTACGGAATCGGCACGACCGTTTCCCGCGAGATACTCAAGAAGGCCGACATAGACCCGTCCGTCCGCGCCAAGGACCTCACGGAAGCACAGGTCACACGCATCGCCCAGATCATCGACAACGAGTACATGATCGAGGGTCAGTTGCGCAGGCAGGTGGCTCAGAACATCACCCGCATGAAGAAGATTCAGTGCTACCGTGGTATCCGTCACATTCGCGGTCTTCCTACGCGCGGCCAGCGAACCAAAACGAACGCGCGCACCCGTAAGGGCAAGAAGAAGACCGTGGCCAACAAGAAGAAGGCTGGCATCTAAGGAAATTTCCGAACGTAAACCCTTCGGAATCTTTATTCGAAGGGGATGACGTTCGCTTAACGGAGGCACGATGGCCAAGTACCAGAAGAAGAAAACCAAAAGGACCGTTTCGAGCGGCATAGCCAATATCAAGGCTACGTTCAACAACACGGTAATCACCATCGCCGACAGCTCGGGAAACGTGATTGCATGGTCCTCTCCGGGTAAGGTGGGCTTCAAGGGCTCGCGCAAGAGCACGCCGTTCGCCGCGCAGCGTGCGGCGGAGGAATGCGGCGGTTCGCGCAAAGAAGGCCGGACTGAGAGAACTTGACGTTCGGGTGAAAGGTCCCGGTTCCGGTCGTGAGAGCGCGATTCGCGCTATCGCCGCCGTAGGAATCAACATTCGCTCGATAGCCGATGTAACCCCGCTACCACACAACGGATGTCGTCCCCGCAGACGACGCAGAGTATAAGGGGGAGATGCTATGTCAAGGAATTTAGGACCTGTCTGCAAGCTTTGTCGTCGAGAAGGAGCGCGGCTCTTTTTGAAGGGCGAACGCTGCCACACCCCGAAGTGCTCGATTCAGCGTCGCCCGTATCCGCCCGGCATGCACCGCTGGCGTCGCGGCAAGCGTTCCGAGTTCTCTCTCCAGTTGCGCGAGAAGCAGAAAGTCAAACGCTTCTACGGCATCCTGGAGTCTCAGTTCAGGCGCATGTTCGCCGCTGCGGAACGCAGTAGCGAACCCACCGGCCAGCAGCTTGTTCGCATGTGCGAACTCAGGCTCGACAACGTGGTGACGCGTCTCGGTTTCGCTGCCTCTCGCGCAGCGGCCCGTCAGCTCATCACGCACGGGCACATCCGCCTGAACGGCAAGAGGATGGATATTCCGTCTCATGTCTGTTCGGAAGGTGACATAATCACAGCGCGCGACAAAGAGGTCTCGAGAAGCTTCGTCAAAGAGGGACTCGAGGTTACGACGTTCAACGACGTACCTGAATGGCTTGAGCGCGACGAGTCTCAGCCGAGCGGCACGATCAAGTCCGCTCCGAGCAAGGAAGAGGCATCGCTCGAGGTGGATACGAACTACATTATTGAGCTGCTGTCCAAGTAGTAACTAACTCAGATCTTTCGGAGGAACCATGAGGATTCGCTGGCGAGGATTCGAGCTTCCCACGCGTGTAGTGTTCGAAGAGGACGTACAGCGCCCGAACTACGGCAGATTTATCGCCGAGCCCTTTGAGCGGGGCTTCGGAACGACGATCGGCAACAGCCTTCGTCGCATACTTCTGTCGTCGCTGGAAGGCGCCGCTCCCGTTCGCATGAAGCTCACCGGTGTGGAACACGAATTCTCCACGATAGACGGGGTGCTCGAAGACGTGACCGAACTCGTCCTGAACGTGAAGCGGTTGCGCATCAAGCTCATCGGCGACGAGCCGGTGACTCTCAAGATATCCAAAAAGGGCAAGGGCGATATCACCGCCGCTGACCTTGAATGTCCCGGTCAGGCGAAGGTGATGAACCCCGACCATCACATCGCGACCGTTACGAGCGACGACACCACTTTCGAGATGGAACTCGAGGTCGAGAAGGGCCGCGGCTTCGTGCTCGCCGAGCACAACGAGAAGCCCGATTCGCCAATCGGCATCATTCCGCTCGATTCGCTTTTCTCACCGGTGGAGAGAGTCAGCTACGCGGTCGAAGAGACCCGCGTCGGAATGAAGACGAACTACGACAAGCTCGCGATAGACCTGTGGACGGACGGTACCATCACGCCCGAAATGGCAATGGTGGAGGCCTCGGTCATACTTCGCAAGCATCTCAACCCGTTCGTCAAGTACTTTGAGGCGGGCAACGAGCTGGAAGCCAAGGCCCCTGTAACCGCGGAAGAGGCGGGAAAACCCGAATCCGTCGTAACTCCCGCCGACGTCAAGACAGCGGCCAAGACCGTCTCGTCCGAGGACATCCTCGACGAGCCTTTCACCGAGCTTGAGCTTTCTGTGCGCGTGCGCAACTGTTTGCGTGCCGCGGGCATCGAGACAATCCGCGATATCGTCCGCATGGACGAGGACGACTTCGAGGACATCAAGAACTTCGGGCGTGCAAGCCTCGGTGAACTGAGGAAGAAACTCGCCGAGAAAAACCTGACACTTTCGATGAAAGTGTAGATATCTCCGGAGGCAGCAATGCGTCATATGAAATCAGGAAGGAAGCTCGGGCGGAACACCAATCACCGCCGTGCGACCCTCAGAAATATCGCGAGGAACCTCTTTATCCACGAGCGTATCACAACTACGCCCGCGAAGGCCAAGGCAGCCCGCCGGTTTGCCGAGAAGCTCATCACCCTCGCCCGCAAGGACACCTTGCACGCGAGAAGGCTCGCGCTCAGCCGTCTGCCTGACCGCAAGGTGATTGACCTCCTTTTCGAGGAGATCGCGCCGCGCTTCGTTGACCGTCCCGGTGGCTACACTCGCATAATCCCGCTGGCGAAGAGAAGACTGGGCGATGCGGCACCGCAGGTCATCTTCGAACTCGTCGATAAGCGTGAGGAAACATACGAGGAAGCCGACGAAGAGTAGGCTGTAACACCTGTTTCTCAAGCAAAGACCCGCCTTCAAGGCGGGTCTTTTTTGTGCGCCGAACCGGGTATCACAGCGGGACCTGGAGTCCGTAATGGTGAACAAGCATGCCACCGGCATGGCCCGTCTTCAAAAGCAGGTACAGCATTGGTACGGACAGCAGCACGATAAGTGCCATCAACGTCCGTTCGAGCTTTGGTCCGAGCGGCTCACCGAGAAAATACGGCATGACGAACAGCACCAGTATCGCAATAAAGAGTCCTGTGAAGTAGTTCGCCGTAGTCTTGGCAAAGCCCTCGTGAAGTGTCACCGCCTCGGCTATGGCCTTGTCAGCCTGCATAAGCGGGGCGAAGGTCTGAGCCGAATCCTCGCCCGTTGCAACCGCAGTGTATCCAGTAAGCACGGCGATAAATGCCACTATCAGTGCGCTGAGGAGAATCGGCCTGCGCCATTTTTCGAAGAAGATTGCCACAAACACGAGCAGAGGGACAATGCAGTAAAGCGCGACGGGGAAGTGTACTACGAGCGGGTGCATGGCCTCCCACGCGGGTATATTCATGTTCGCCTCCATAGCTTCCTTACTGAGAATATACCAGACAAAACGCTCAGCGGACAAACAGCAGCGCAACCCCCGAGACGGCTATGGCCGCGCCGATGATGGCACGCGGGTTGGCCTTGCGGCGGAAGAACATGTAGGCGAAGGGAATGACAAGTACCGGCACGAGTGCTGTGATGGTCTGGGCGATTCCGGCCTGCGTAAAAACCAGTGCGGCCTGAAAGAGCGTAACTCCGAGGAAAGGTCCCATTACCGCCCCGGCCGAAATCTGGCCGACTGCCACGCGGTCCTTGAACGCGGCCAGCACCTTCGGCCACCAGCGTATGATCGTGAATATCAACACGAATCCCGCAATACCTGCGATAACGCGTATCTGTGTCGCACCCGCGGGGTCAATGTCGCGCATGCCTATCTTACTCACTACCGCGCCGCTTGCCTGCCCGGCTGCTCCGACAAGTGCGAGCAGTACTCCCGCAAAAATGCTGCCTTGTCCCTCGCTTGAGTTTCCGTTGCGTCTGCGCTCGGTCACAACCCATGCCACGCCGCCAACTGTCAGTGCCATTCCGAACCAGTCCAGAAGCTCAAGTTGCTCGCCCAGAACGAGCCATCCTATAAGCGCGGCCATTGGAGGCGCGAGCGTCAGCATGACGAGAGATGCTATCCTCGTGCCGACCACCACCAGGGAACGGAAGAAGCACAGGTCGCCAATGGTGAAGCCGAGTATGCCGGACAGTCCCAGCCAGAACCATGCGTTGAAAGTTGCGTCAGAGGGGAACGGAGTGGAGCGATAAATCCAGCAGAAGCCAGCCAGAAGAAAGAACGCGATGACAAGTCTGATAAGATTGACCGGAAGCGAGCCCACTCTCTTCCCCGCGGCCTCAAAAGAGAGGGCGGTAAAGGTCCAGCAGAGGGCTGTGGCGAGCGCAGCGAATTCGCCCTGGTTGGCGAGGAAGAAATCCAAACGTCGCTCCAGTCGGTAAGATGGAAGAAGATGATACCCTTCTTTCCCTTCCGGAAAAGACAGTGAGCACAGGAGGCAAAGATGATTGCACTTTTCACCGAGCTATGAATGACGACAGAAACGCAACTTATGGGTTGAGACAGAAGTTACAGAGATTGCTCGAACATCGGGCCTCCACTAAGCCGGAGGTGTCTGCACTGGTGTCGGTCACAACTGTTGTGTACGGCATTGCGGGCTTCGGAGGTCTCGCCGCACTGCTTTTGCTCACCATGCCCATGGCTTTTGCGGCCCAGATGTTCGGGCTGGTTGCGTCAAACTTCACTGTGATCGGCCTCGTTTGGAAGGCAGTGCTAAACCGCCGCTTTCGCGACGTACGAGTTTATTACCGCAAGTATCACTACGAACCTGGCGATAAGGTTTCACCCGTCATAGCTGGGCGCCGAAGGTAAAACGCTTCCGAACGAGTTCACGGCTCACGTGGAGCCGATGAAGAAAAAGAAGAAGAAAGACAAAAATGAGCAGGATGAGGATGAGGGTTCGTCGGTGAGCGCAAGGCAGTTCGGGCAGGGAGTGGTAATGGACACCGTTGTACGGATACCGAAGGATGCACGCATTCTTGGCAAACCAGGCAAGGAGCGTGCGCTTTCACATCTTTTTGTGCTTAAAAGCCCTGACCTTACTTTGAAATACAAGATTCCTTTTGAATGGGCGGACGTTTTGACCGGAAAAGATGGAGACGACAATGGATGAGTTTGAACGCGCCGAACCGGCTTCAAAGAACATTATTCGCAGTGCCGGACTGGATGCGAAACTGGTGTCGGTGTTGCTGCTCGTCTGCGTTCCCGCTTCCGGAATCTGGTACTTGTGGAATCTTGGCTGGCTTGAGAGCTGGACGGCTCGCCTCGGCGTTGGGCTCGTGGTATTGTTCATTGCGTCACTCGTGGTCGTCGCTCTTTCAGGACGCAAACAGTTGCTGTTGTTTTATCGTGTAAAGACCGAGGACGGAGTGCATACCATTGACCTGCGGGCAAGTGGCAAGATGCTGAACGACGCCGTTCACGTGAAGGCCCATGTCGTGCTGTACAAGGACATCCGTGGCAAGCCGAACATATCGCCGGGGTTTCTCGCAAGTACCGAACTGGAACGCGATGAGACCGAAGAGGGTGTACGCTACCGCGGCAGCCTCACCATATCGCAGACCAAGGTCACGGGCGGCGGTTTTCGCAGAGGGGGCATGGAGCCGGGAATACTGGTCACTGCCGGTGGCCGTTCAGAACTGTTCGAAGCTCCTCTCGAAACACCGTCAAGGCTGTTTTAGCGCCCGAATGCCAGCGCCACTTCCCGCCTCGGAGAAGCGGCCGCGGTCAGCAGCCCGTTTTCGTCGAATCGAATGCCCATAACGCATCCGTTGCCCCAATCGCCCAGCAGGCGCGGGCGGTGTCCCACCTCCTTCAACTGCGACAGAATGTCCTCTCCGAGCCTGTCCTCCGCCGCGAATCGGCGCTCGAAACTTCCGCGAGGGTAGAAGCTGTTCGCAAAGGCTTCACAGTAGAATGACGGAGCTTCGACAGCGCTCTGCATGTCCATTCCGAATTCGACTACATTGAGGAAGAATTGAAGGGTCGTCTGGTCCTGCGCGTCTCCGCCCGGAGTGCCGAAAGCGAGATACGGTTCGCCTTCCCTGGTGACCATCGAGGGTGTCAGGGTTATTCGAGGACGTTTACGGGGCTCGTAGCAGTTGGGCCGGTGAGGATTGAGGTAGAACATCTGTCCGCGTGTCGTGAGGGCGAACCCGACGGCCGAAATGACCGGATTGGAGCGTATCCAGCCACCGCTTGGAGTAGCGCAGACCATCATGCCCGAGGAGTCCGCGGTTACGAGCTGTGTCGTGTCTCCGCCGTGGCGAATCGAGTATTCAGCATCCGCCTTCACGTCCTCGATATGGTGCACCTTCCGGTTGTCGGTTCCCGGATGGATGCCTGGAGCGGGTGTGTCGGAAATGAGCTTCGCACGCTGAGCTCCGTAATCGGGGTCGAGTAGCCTTTGGAGCGGTACGTCGTGGAAGTCGGGGTCGCCGTAATGGGCTTCCCTGTCGGCAAAGGCGAGCTTCGCAGTTTCGAGAAGCGTGTGAACGTACCGGGCGGAGTTATGGCCCATGGCGGGCAGGTCGAAATTGCGCAGTATCTGAAGCTGCTGAAGAAACACGGGGCCCTGTGTCCACGGCCCGCACTTGTGTACTTGCAACCCCTTGTATTCGATTACCGTTGTCTGCTCGATTGAGGGGTGCCATTCGGCGAAGTCCGACTCGGAGAGAAAGCAGGTGTGTTCCTCCCCGCTTGCGTCGAGTACCGGGTTCTCCGAAGCGTATTCCACCGCCGCCTTCGCCGGCCAGCCCTGGTGAGAGGTCTCTCGGCCGCCTCTATCCGCGCAGCCTTCGAACCAGATGCCCCGCGCTCCGCCTCGATCATGTGCATGAACACCTTCGTCCAAGTCCTTGGTTTCGCCACTGGGTTTGCCGACGGAAACGGGCTTGCCGTCGCCGGTAGAACAGCTCGAAGGTGGAGGGATTGATCCCGCTCGAAACGCGCCTTCTCGGCAGACAGGTACCTATCGAAGCCGCTCGTACATCGGAAAGCCGCTGATGGCGAGCTTCAGCGCGGGAGACAGAACCTG
The DNA here is from genome assembly GCA_034521065.1 of Planctomycetota bacterium. GTDB lineage: Bacteria > Planctomycetota > B143-G9 > B143-G9 > B143-G9 > JAXHMW01. The sequence continues at coordinate 56,009 of JAXHMW010000005.1, forward strand.
TTCGAACGTAAGCCTGCCGAAGCGTCTCACCGCGAGCGCCCAGGTGCCGACGACGGACGGCACGCAGGAACCGAGGTAGCCGTCACCCGGAATAAGGTGGATATCGCTTCTCGGCAAAATACTTTTGGCTCAGTCCTTCAGGCGACAGGCCCATGCCGCATACCACATGCACCTGTTGCGAGGCCGGGTCCATAAACGAGCACCGGCACTTCACCGCCGAGACCGTTCTGTTCGGGTTCGAGGATGTTGAGACAGAAGGCCCGGGCGGCTGCCGCCGCATCAACGGCGTTCCCTCCGAAAGAGAACATCTCATCCGCGGCGGCGGTGGCGAGGTAGTGTCCGGTCGTGGCGGCGTGATAGCGTGCGCGAACTGCTGGACGGTAGGTTTTCATGTCTTCTTTCCTGCGGTAATTGCGAACTTCTCCGGCGGCGTGTGCGGACTTCTGTGAATAGTGTAATGCCCGCTATTACTCGTGTCGAGAAAGGAATTTGGCGAAAGCGGGAGGGCAAGGCCAAGGCCCGGTGCTGCAGCTACGCGAAAGAACGGGCATTCTTGGCGGAAGGGCAAGACAGAGAGCTTGCGCAAAACCGCGACAAGGACAGGATTCCGCGGGGGTCAAAGCGCCTTCAGAAGGCGTTTGAGCAGAGTCCTCGACGAGTTAGTCGCACTTGCGGCGTCTCTAAGGCGATGGTGGTGGACTTGTCAGAAACCCGAAAACGAGAATACGAGCAGGAGCGGGCTTGGCACCTCCAGCGGCAGATGGCGGAAGTGGTTAACCGAGTACTCGCCGTAGGAAGCGCCGACGAGCACGAGGTTCTTATCGTCGGCAGCGAGGTCGTTTACCGCCAGAATGTCCCCTCCAAACAGTGTGTGCGCCGCGTAGCAGTTGCCTATTGCATCGAACGCCGCCACGTAGTGCGAGCCTGACCCCACAGGCAGTGGATAGGTTGCGAGTTTGGTCTCGGCCCCTTCGAGCATTTCACCGTATGCGAGGAATCCTCCGTCAGGGCCTTCTCGCAACAGAGAGACGGTGTAATTGCCGGAGACTGAAATGCGGTCGGGCCTCTTTGGGTTATAGTTCTCGATTCTCAACAGGTCGGGTTGCGCTAAGTCCTTGTGGGCAAACCAGATGCCGCCCTCGCCGTCCGAACAGATGCTCCTTTCCAGTCCGTTCGCCGAGGTCGTGAGCATCAGGGAATGTTCCATGGATATCCTGGCATCGGGCGTGAGATGCAGTATCACATGGCTGGCGTCAACTGCAGGTACCTGTTCGTCGTTGAGAACTGCTCCGTCGTCGAGCGAACAGTTCACCCAGCATCCACCGTCATCCGTGGGGGCAAGCGAGGTAGCCCTGCCTTTCGAAAGACCTGCTGCGGCGATGAATTCTCCCTTCGGTCCGAAGTGGACGATGAAGTACTCGTTGCGTGCGGCGGGTAGCTGTGTGCCGCCAAGGGAGCACCTTGTGCTGTTTGACATTCCGGAAATCCATATCCCTCCGGCACCGTCCGCGCAGGAAGAAGAGATGTGGTCTATTCCGTTTGAAGAACTATCGGTGAAGAGTTCGGAGGATTTCGAGGTTGACTTGGAGAGCAGGTGGAAGACCGTGTCTATCGAGGAGCCACCACCGGTTGCACCGTTATGCAGACTCAAAATATACGACTTGCGGTAGGAGGTGAAAAGCCAGTGAGAGAGGTCGGGCATTTTTGAAGGCTGCACGAAGAAGTCCTCATATGTCTCCTCCGCGGGCAGGTTCGTATTCGCGCCCTGAATCAACGAAAAGGTGCCGCGAAGGTCGGTGTTCACATAGAACACGTTGTAGCCGGAGGAGTCGAAGAGGTCGAGTACCCCCTCGACCGGATCCATGCAGCCTGCGAGCTTCCAATCGTCTCCGCGCTTGTGGATGTCTGAGAGTACGCATGGCACGGGAGACCCCTCGAAGCCGCTTTCAAGCTCGAGCCCGATCGAGATCGTCTGTGGCAGTTCGGCCGGAACGGCATCTACCGGGAATTCCTTCTCTTCCAGTTCCAAACTGACTTTGGCGACGAAGACGTTGGTGTAAGGCTTTGTGTAAAGGCTCGTCTTGCCGAAGGACACCTCTCCGAGGAACTCGCCGACCGCATAGAAAGTACTTTCGGTAAGCGGTACAAGTGCGAGAACGCTCGCACGCTGGTCGCCTCTTGTCGCAAGAACACCTTCGCAGGTTCCGCGATTGCTGTAGAAGGCGAGGAAGGCCTCGGAGTTGTTTCTGGATACTATCCGGCCGAGTCGCCGTGAGAACGTCGTGGAAGGTGCCGCCCGCAAGAGTTCCTTTTTTATGTTCCATCAGTGAATGAACCGCGCCCTCTCCGAGGTGCGAGGCTCGCACGACTTCAAACCCTTCGCCCAGCCTGGCAATGAAAGAGCTGTGTGCGGCACCGGAGGAACTCATTGTGGTGTCTCCGAGGCGTGCGTCTCCCGTGAACGAACCTCCGAGCATTCCCCGGGCAATCGCGTTCGGGTTTATGCTGCCGTTAGGCGAGAGCGCCAGCATCGTGCCATCCGTGGCTACCTTGTACAGCACGAGCTTCTGCCTCGTAAGTACGG
>JAXHMW010000006.1:0-64208 GCA_034521065.1 Planctomycetota bacterium
TTTTTTAGGTGTCCTTGGTTCATTTCGTGTTGCTCTTCGGCCGGCGTTCCCGCTCGCGCAGGTCGTTGCCGACCTCGGGCGGTGGAGGGCCGGCGATGCGCTGGATGAGGTGGAGCGTCTGTGTCGGCGCGAGGGCATCGTTGTCGGAGAGCTTTCCGAAGCTTATCTCGAACTCGGACGCCTTTCGAAGGCCGTGATGTGGTTGGAGAATTCAGTGGAGTACGCTCCCCATCTCGCGGCACGCCGTTGCAGGTCCTTTGCGCATTCCGCTCAGCTTCGCGAACTGAATGTCCTGCCGCTGTTGCTGACATCCCACCTGCCGCCCGTGGCCAAGCTGTATTTTGCGCTGGAATACGAGGACATGAGCTCTCTCGACGTCCTCATCAAGCAGGTGTCGAAGGAGAACCCCAAAAGCCCTTACGCGGTAGTCGCCACCTATCGCGCTCTCATGAAACGGGGGTTGCAGGCGACCGTTCCCTTGCAGGTGCTTGCGTCAAACGTAGCCGTGGAAGGTGTCTCCGCGGACTGGCTTGGCAATCTGGGACTTATCGCAGTTGCGCGAGCCGCGGTCGCGGGGTCGGACCTCACCCCGGCCGAGATGGACGGACATGTTCGCAGCCTTTGCAATGTGCTCGTAGGTGAAGACGCCGCCTCCGTACGATACCTTTCCCGCTATGTGACAATCGCCGGTTCCAACAGCGTGATGCTCGAGAATATTCTCGGCGTGTTCGCCGACGCGGTTGAACGCGACGAGCAGGAGTTGCCGGTGTGGGTGGCTGACGAGGTGACCTCGCTTGCGCGCAGGGTACTCGACGGTGCCGACAAGCCCGAACCCGAACTTCTCGAGGCCCTTGCTGTTTCGCTCAAGTCCGTTGCGGACAGTTACGACAGGCACGCCGGGTTGTACTTCGTGGCAGGCGAGATGTTCTTGAAACTCGAAGACCGAAAGAGAGCGCGAGCCTGTCTGGAAGCAGCACACGTGTTTGCCGAGGGCGAATTGCGAAGCCATATCGAGAAGTTGCTTCTTTCCATGGACTGACCTGAATCCATGTGGTACTATTAGCCAATAACAGTATCAGTAACCGTATCCAAAGGAGTAGAAATGAAACGTAAGGCCATAAGACTTTCAATGCTCGCGGCTCTGTGCCTGCTTGTTTATCGACCGGCTGTGTCGTGGCCGCTCTTGGTGCGGGAGCGGCAGGCTACGCGTACTACAAGGGTGTTGCGGAAAAGACATACGAGCACGGTTTCGAGGACATGAAGAAGGCAGTGATGAACACGTTCGATGAGCTTGATATCAAGATGACTTCTCAGAAAGGTGATAATTTCACATACGAATACGACGGCAAGACCGAAGGTGACACCACTGTGGACGTTGAGCTGAACTCCGTTTCCGAAGAGACGACTCAGGTAAAGGTAAGGTTCGGAGTGTTCGGCGACAAGCAGAAGAGCGGGCTCTTCTTTGAAGAGCTCGACAAACAGGTTAAGAAGCTCGGCGGATTCTTCGGCTGATACCGCCGACCCCGCCTCTTCGGGAATACAGCTGCGACATGAGGGTGCCTCGAAAATTGGTTTCGTACGAAAACGAGCGAGGCAAAGTCAGGCGAGGAAGACAAGGTGTTTTCGACGTAAGTAATACCCTTGGCTATAGTTAAGGAAGAAACGGCTTGATGACGAAGTATGGCAAAGCCGCAGCCGTTTTGCAGTAAAACCGTATTTTTCGAGGTGCCCATGACTGACATCAAGGCTATTGTTCTCAGAACCGCGGGAACCAACTGCGATCTTGAAACGGTCCACGCTATTGAGACCGCGGGAGCATTGGCCGAACGGGTGCATATTCAGCAGCTCATCGAGAACGAAAAAGATCTCGCGGACTACCACTTCATGGTCATTCCCGGCGGTTTCTCCTACGGGGATGATATTGCCGCGGGAAGGGTTCTCGCAAACGAGATCAGTTGCAGGCTCGCCAAGCCGCTCGACGTGTTTCTGCGCAACGGCGGTATTGCCCTTGGCATTTGCAACGGTTTTCAGGTGCTGGTAAAGATGGGGCTTTTGCCTCTCAACGTTCAAGACCCGGCACAGCAGCAATTCTCATTGTTGGACAATGACTGCGGCGTCTTCGTTGACCGCTGGGTAAACCTCGCGGTTGACCCGAGGCGCTGCGTTTTTCTGTCGGACGACGAACCCGTCGAACTGCCCGTGGCACATGCGGAAGGGAAGTTCGCCGCCATTGACAACGGAATGATTGACAAGCTGTTCGAGAACGGGCAGGTCGTATTTCGATACACGAACAAACGGCGCGAACAGGTGATCTACCGACAACCGAACAGTTCGCCTTCACCGTGATCTACCGGCGTATGTCGGCAAAGCGGGCGAGTGCTCGGAATGATGCCGCATCCCGAGCGATTCATCGAAGGCCACAGCCATCCGCGTCACACCCGCGAGGGCTTAAGAGAGCAGGGCGACGGGCTGAGGGTCTTCACGGGTGCGGTCGAGTACTTGAGGAATAATGTCCTCTGAACCGGTTCTCTACGTTGCGGCCACTCCAATAGGCAACCTCGATGACGTCACGCCGCGACTGCTCGAAACAATAGGCTCGGTCGCACTGGTTGCATGTGAGGATACAAGGGTTTTCGGCCGTCTTTGCGCACGGCATTCGGTATCGCGCCCTTCCCTGAAGGCTTATCACGAACACAATGAACGGCAACTCGCCGCCCGGGTACTCGAAGTGCTCTCGGCTGGCGACAGCGTTCTTCTCGTCTCCAACGCGGGCACCCCGTTGATATCGGATCCCGGCTACAAACTTGTGAGAGCCGCTATTGACAACGGAATACGGGTAAGCCCGCTGCCCGGCCCGAACGCTGCGATTGCAGCACTCAGTGCGAGCGGGCTGAGAGTGGACAGGTTCGCTTTCGTCGGCTTTCCACCGAAAAAGCCGGGCAAGCTCCGCAACTTTCTCGTGCGCTACAAATTATTCGACGGAACGCTTATCTTCTACGAATCACCCCACCGTGTGGCAAAACTGACTGAAGCGTGCAGAGAGGTTTTCGGAAACTGTCCCGCCGTGGTTGCCCGCGAACTGACAAAAATGCATGAACAATTCCTGAGATATGACCTTGATTCTCTGATAAGGTATCTTGCTGCTCATAAAGTACGTGGGGAGTGCAGCCTGCTTGTTCAAAATGATGTCGAACCCGACTGAAGTTTTCGGGCAGGTTTTGTGCCATTCCTTCACGTTCTACCGGAATTAGCAAGTCAAAATTAGACGATGACCGAAGACGTGATGAGTCGGTTTGCCGTGATTGCGAAGTCACAAAAGTGTAGTCCAGAAGTTACAGAGGTTGTTATAATGTGCCGAGAATCGAATTTAAGATGGCGAAAAGTGCAAACGAGGGTAATATTGGTTGAGTGACAAATCCGAGCAATGGTTGCTTGTGACACGCTGTGTGTCTAAGGATTAATGTTTTGTCTTGAGACTTAGCCCAAACTGCTATAATTTCGCTCAAACAAGGAGGCAAAATGGGCAGCAAATTAAACAAGAGAAATCTCTACCATAAGAGAGTCTTCACAACAGGTGAAGTCGCGAAGATTCTCCATGTAAGCCAGATGTCTGTTATCAAGTGGTTTAACGATGGCAGGCTGGACGGCTACCGTGTTCCTATTCGGACAGGCGAATCACGCGTGGCAGTTTGCTGAAGTTCGTTAAGGAAAACGACCTTCCGATCCAGAGAAACCGATGCTCTTTTTCACAGAAATGTGCTGGTGGTTGATGACGACGTAAGCGTGCGCAATGCCATTGATGTCATCTTCGAGGACCGCGAGGAGTTCAAAATCGACCAGGCCTCTTCCGGTTACGAAGCCGGACTGAAGCTCGGGCGAATGAACCCGGACGTCATCGTGCTCGACATCATGCTGTCGGACATGGACGCAAGGAATCTCGTAAAGAAGATTCGTGCGGACAAGACCTTCAAGCACAGCAAGATTCTCGGCATCAGCGCATACTTCAAGGATGCGGACGTCGAAAAGCTCAAGAAGCTCGGCTTCGATGATTTCCTTCCGAAGCCCTTTACCGCTAACGAACTCGAAAAGAAGATCGAGGTGCTGCTGGAAAGCCAGTAGTCGGTCAACCGTTCGGGCCGGATAGTTTTGCGCACTTAATTGTGCGCATTCACCCGTGAATTAAGGCGGGGGTCAATCCCCCGCCTTTTCTCGTGGGCTCGGCTCGATTTGGTTTCGGCGGTGCGGAGGGGTTATGCGCTGTTCAAAGTGTGGCTACGAACAGCCTGACGAGGAGCTTTCCTGCGGGCTGTGCGGAGTTGTCTTCGAGCAGCAGAAGCAAAAACAGCTCGAACAGGAGATACAAGAGCACTTCCCGCATTCCACTTCTGTTTCAACCGAACAACTTGAAAAACATGACAGCGTCGCCGAGCGCCGTGAGTTCCGCAACAACCTCTTATGGGTCGGCGGAATGGTGAGTGCCGTCTGTCTGTCACTCGCCCTGTGCAAGCTTGTCCGGCGACAGGCCTTCTCGGTTTTTTGCTGCACCTGCCCGTCTGGATATTCCGATACCTCGGCGTTCTCGTACACGAGATCGGGCCATGCGATTTTCGCGCTGGGCACTTCAGACTATCGCGGCGATTCCTGCGTTCGACTCCGGCGTCACGGTGGGGGATACACCATGTGGCAGACGCGAAAGACCGCGCTGCTCGTAATCGTCTTCCTCGTGTTCGCCGTTCTCATCGGCCTGTACGCATACAAACGAAAGTGGTCAACCGTCGCGGCGTTCGCAATTGCGGTCGCGGCATACTCCCTCTTTGCCTTTACACCTGTTCATGAAGTGATCCTGTTGTTTATGGGCCACGGTACAGAACTCGTCTTCGCAGGAATATTCCTGTATCGCTCGCTCACCGCCAACAACGTACTCGCACCCGCCGAACGCCCGCTCTACGGAGCGGTCGGCCTTTTCATGGTCGCCGACCTGGTAAGGTTTTCCTGCTCGCTCATCTTCAGTGCTACTGCCCGGGCCTCGTATGGTGCTGCAAAAGGGGGAGGGCACTGGATGGACTTCGACCGCATCTCGCGTGATTACTTGGATACGAGCCTCGAACCGGTCGCGGTTGTGTTTCTTTTGTGCTGTCTGATTACTCCGGTCATTTCTTGGCTCGCATTCCGCTATGAAGAACACTGGAAGGGGTTTCTGTCAGGTATGCTTTATGTAAACCTGTCAGGAGGGGGAAGTTGAGAGAACAGAGCGACCGCGAACGGAAACTGCGCTTCATACGTCCCGAGCGCGCCGAGAAAGAGAACCCTTCGGAATACGTGGCTCATTTCAAGGTAATGCCGGGAGATACCGTAATGGACCTGGGCTGCGGGCCCGGCTTCTTTTCGCAGGCACTTCTTGACGCGGCGGGCGAAGGGGGTTCGCTGATCGTGGTTGACCGCAACATTCAGATGCTTGAGCTTTTCGATGAGCACTGCCCGGTTGCGGACAGGGCGAAGACCATTCATGCCGACTTTCCACCCCTCGACCTCGAAGACGGCTCGGTGGACCTGATCTGGAGCGCCAACACCCTTCACGAGTTTGCCGACCTCTACGATGCCGCACGGGAAATGTGGCGTCTGCTGAGAAGTGGCGGACGCATTGCGATGCACGACTGGGACGTAGTCCAATCCGAAGGCGTAGCCGATAGAGAAGCGCATGAAGCGGGAACTCGCCGCGGAGTTCTTTCGGCGCGCCGGTTTCGCACAGGTCGAGACCGGAAATATCTCATCACAAAAGTACTACGTCCGGGCCGTCAAGGTTTAGGACTCTTCGTCCCCGTTCTCGAGGGTGTCGGTGCCGTTTTGGTCGCGCTTTCGCTCGAGCTCCTCTTCTCGTTCCAACTGCTCCTTCGCCGAACGCTTGCCGCCCACGAGCCTGTCCATAACGGTGCAGGCTGTGAGGTCTCCCGTAACGTTGACGGCGGTTCTCGACATGTCCAGGATCCTGTCCACACCGATAATCATAGCGATGCCGGAAGCCGGAATGCCGACGCTTGTGAGAATAGTAGCGAGGATGACTATTCCGACACCCGGTGTGGCGGGGGCACCGATGGACGCGCTGACGGATGTTACGATTATCAGCGCCTTCGATGCGAGCGAGAGGTCTATTCCGTACACCTGAGCGAGAAATATCGCCGCGGCTCCCTGGTAAAGAGCGGTTCCGTCCATGTTGATGGTCGCACCGAGCGGCACAATGAATTGCGATATTGAAGGGCGCACTCCGAGCTTGTTGTCAGCGGTGTTGATAGAGAGCGGCATGACCGCGGCTGATGACGATGTCGAGAAGGCGAGAAGCTGTACTTCGCGGGCTGCCGACAGGAACTTCAGGGGTGATTTTTTGCCAACAAAGGTTACGAGCAGAAGGTAGAACACCACGAGAATCGCAAGCCCTCCGAGCACCGTAAGTACGTACACCGCCATTCCCGCCAGTACGTCGAGTCCCACCGTTGCCGTGAGGTTGGCAAGAAGTCCGAAAACTGCGAACGGTGCAATCATCATCGCCCACTTGACGATAAGCATGCAAACCGACTGAATGCTTCCGAAAAGGTCGAGAAGTGGTCTTGCCTGTTTCGGCGGCATAGCGAGCAGGGCAATGCCGATGAACACCGCGAACACCACTATCTGAAGCATCTGCTTTTCTACTACCGAGGTGAAGGGATTGTCGGGCATGATGTTGACTATTGTGGTGGGTATCTCCTCGATGCCGGGCAGCTTGGCGGATTCCTCTTCCTCTCCCACCGATTTTTCCATCTCCGCGCCTTTCATCATGTCGGAGGTCACGTAATCGCCGGGGCGGATGAGGGTTGTCAGGGTTATGCCGATAATTATCGCGACAGCGGTGGTCAGCACGAAGTAGCCGGCGGCCTTCAGCCCGAGGCTCTTGAGCTTCTCCATGTCTTCGCTGCCCGCGAGACCACGTATCACGGACGAGAACACAAGTGGAATGACGATCATCTGTATCATCGCGAGAAAAACATAGCCCGGAAGTGCAAGCCATTTGCCGACCACCCTCGATGTATCCGGTTCGAGCCAGCCGACCGTCGGGCCGAGAAGGAACCCTATGCCGATTCCGGCCACCATGGCGATTACAATCTTCAGCCACAGCTTTCCCTCTATGAGGCTCTGAAGGTGTACCGCGAGATATTTGAGCGGACGTGGATTCAGCTTTTCGAGAGATGAGCGGAAGTTGTCAGTCCATTTCACGGTTTTCTCCGTGCTCAGTGCGGAATAATCTGTCAAAAGGGCTTAAAAGCCCCGTGCCTCGCGAATATTACTGTACGCGCCCTGTATCTGCTTGAATCTTTCGTCGGCATATTGCAAGAAGTACTTCAGGCAACCCCTTGCCAGCAATTACATCGGGATGGTATTCCCTTGCCCAGCTTTCGGTAGCGCGACTTTATTTCCTCGTCGGAGGCATCTGGTCAGTCCACACCCAGCATCTCGTAGTCATCCTTAAGCGTGTGGGTCCGGGGTGAAGCTGACGAGCCCGAGGTAGTTGAGTGAGAGTAGTAAACTCCGAGGATATCGGCGACTTCCGTCAGAAGTTTGCCTTCGGCCTCCGAAATGACACCGTCGGAGGCGGCTACAGCCTTCAGCATCTCAAGCATGGAAGCGCAGACCTGCGTGTTGCCGCCCGTGATGCGCACGAACTCATTTGCGTACTGAGAGATGTGTTCGGGCGAGTCCTTGGCCTTGCGGAACTCGGATACCGCGAATTCGCGCATCTCGGGTGACAGGTTGAGAATGCGGGTGAACGCGTGGTCAACAGTCTCTATTTCGCGCTCTGTCACCTGCCCGTCCGCCTTGGCGATCTTGGCCACCATCGAGGAGAACAGCGAGATGAACCTCAGGCGGTATTCCTCGTTCATCGAAGGGGAATTTCCGGCGGACGTGTCGTACGTTACGGTTGTGGAGCGGCGCACGTGCACGTCGTAAAGGAAGTGGCCGAGAAGGAACCCTATAATCGCCCCCGGCAGGTTGCCCAAAAGCAGACCGACGATAAAACCTATGGTCTTTCCAAGGCAACTCATCGGAATATGCAGCCGTTCGAGGTGAATGTCTGTGGGTGTACGAGAGTAAATCACGTCAATATTATATAATAGTGGCACAGACGGCAATTCAAAGGAGTGTCCGGCGACCATGATAGAGATTATCGCTTCCTCTGTTAACTACGTCATAGCATCACTCGCGCTTGTCTGCCTCGCTATCGCGGCATACCTGTATCATCGCAGCAGGACTATTCCGAAGAGAATGGAGGAGACGATTCGCGCTACCGCGGCCGAGTGGAACCTCGCCGGAGCATCGAAGGCGGCCTTCGAACCCGCAAGGGTGCTGGAGGGAATGAAGGTATTCGTTGAGACCGCCGGGCGTGCGGGAAGGGCTGAACTGCGCGGCTATCTGAAGGGCGCGGACGAGAGAAAAGATCTGGACCTATCGGCTGTGAGGGCGGTTCAGAGGCTGGCAAGGGTTCTGACCGAGGTCTTTCCGTTGCTGGGCATACTCGGCACCGTGTGTGCCCTTTCTGTTGCAGTGGGCCTTTCGGGCGGAGGCGAACCTCCGTCACCGGACATGATAGGCCAGTTTCTCGGACTGTTCGGAAACGCCGTTGATTCCACCATATACGGTTTGCTCGCGGCCGTTGTGTTCATGGTCGTGTTCGCAGCTATCGAAGGGAGGCTCGAACGCTCCTACGAACTCGTCAGCCGCTACCGCGACGTCATGGACAGGGCGCTTTTGCTTGCATACAGCAGGGAGGAAAACGGTGGGCAGGATAACTCTTAACCTGACTCCTCTGCTCGACCTTCTTCTTATCCTCGTGTTCGCTTCGTTGCTCCACACGTGGACGGTATCGGCGCAGACGTCTTCTCAACAACTGTCTGAACTCGAAACTGCAAGGGAACTTGCAAAAGAAACGGATGCCGAGGCACAGAAGCTGCGAGAGAGACTCGAAGAGCTTCGTGCGCAACTCGCTTCTTCAAGGCAGCTTGCAGCGAGGCTCTCGCAGTACGAGATGCGTTTCGGGCAGGCCGTCGAGATGCTGATCGAGCTTGCTCGCAAGAACGAACTGGATGAGCGGCAGCGCGAGAAACTTTCACAGCTTACCGAAGGGCTTGCCAGCACCGCAACCTACCGTGAAAGGATGGAGTTGGTACGCTCCGTAATGACCGTTTACGATGTATGCCTTTCGAGCGACCATAAAGCGCTGATATCTCACGGGCAGAACCGGACAGAGGTTCTGTTCGATGCCGAGTGCCCTCCGCCTTTGAACTCGCGGAGATGTTTCGCGACCTCGGTGAAGCGAAGGAAGTCATACTCGTGTTCTTTTCATACGGCGATGTCCTCGTGACTGTCCGTGATGAGTTTCGCCACTTGCTCGACCGGTGCGTGAGAGAGAATCTCGCAAAAGAGCTCGACGCTGCCTATCTATTGGAGACCGGCTATGACGGGCGCTAAGCGGGGGTTCTTTCGGCCGTCACGCCGAATATACATGTTCGTTGCGCTGGCGGTGCTACTGGCGTTCGTCATCGCAAGAGTGATGAGCGGCACACCGGGGAAGAACGAACCGAGAGTGCCTTCGGGCGGCACGGGGAAGGGTAGCGGGACGATGTCGCAACCCGCAGGACAGCAGTTCTTTGTCATCACGGTGAACTCGGAGGGCATACACGCAAACGGAAAGCTCCTTGACGCCCGCTCTTGTGCTATTATTGCAAAGGAAAGCGATGCCCCGGTGGAGGTCAGGTTCGAGCAGGGCGCGAGAACCTCGACAGAGAACGCGTTAATGAATGCGCTTCGGGCACATGGGATTGAGATCGCAAGAATTACCAAGGATGGAAAGAAGCAAAGGAGAGACGAATGGGAAAAGTAGTTGATATCCTCAAGGCTCGATACGCGAGCAGGTCCATGAAGACCGACGAGATTCCCGAAGACGTGATTAAGGACATGATTGAGGCCATCCGCCTCACTCCCTCATGCTACAACAAACAGCCGTGGAAGTACATCTTCTGCACGAGCAGCGAGGGGCTCGAGAAGGGACGCGAATGCCTCGTAAAGCCCAATCGAACGTGGGCCGACCGTGCGCCGCTGCTCGTTTTCGCCTACTCGAAGGCCGAAGACGACTGTAATCTCAAGGACGGAAGAGCGTATGGCAACCAGTCCGACGTAGGCACGGCCTGGCAGTGGGCCTTCATGCTTGCCGCGACCGAACACGACCTCGTGGCCCGTCCCATGGCGGGTTTCATGCCGGACAAGGTGAAGGAGACGTTCGAGATTCCCGACGAATACAAGGTGATAGTCGCTATGGCGATAGGATACTATGACCCGCAAGAGGAGCACCTGCCGGAAACGCTCAGGGGCGCAAACGCTAAACCACGTGAAAGAAAAGACCCTGACGAGTTCATCCGCAAAGTATGAGCTAACGAGCACCCGAATAAAAAAGGCTCCCGTTCCCGGGAGCCTTTTTTCGTGATTACTCAGAGGGGGGAATCAGTGAGTCTGGCTGTAAACGACAATGTTGATTCCGAGCTTCATGCCGTCCACATTGCTGTATCCTTTCGCGAACGGCCTGGCCTCGCCCTCCCACGCATTGCCGATGTCGTAGCGCGAGTAGAGCACGGCGAGCTTGCCGTTCATCGAGATACCCTCGAGAGCTGGAAGTGTAAGGTCGGGTTGCTGGAACTGCAGCAGCGGCGTGTAGGTCACTTCGCGTATCGAGAAGAGGCTCGAGAACACCTCGTGATCCAGCGGAACGGGTTTCATCTGCGTGCCCATGACTCGTGAAATTTCTCTGCGGAATGACTCGTCGAAGGACAGGTTGCCGCAGCAGGAATCGGCAAGCAGCATACCTCCCGCCCGCAGATACCTGCGAAGCGCGTCGGTCTCCTTCTCGCCGAACGAAAAGTGACCGTGGCCGGTAATGTACAGCAGGGGAAGCTGGAAGAAGTCGGCATCGGCAAGGTTGACCACCTGCCGCTTGAACTTGACCTCGGTGCTGGTGTTGGCGAGGACCGACTTGAGAAGGTTGACGACTCCGCTGGGGTTGGAATCCCACACTCCGGCGTGTACCACCTGCCCCATTGTGAAATCGGCTCGCTCGTTCTCGTCGTTTTCGAAATAGACCTTCTTGGTGGCCAGGAACTTACCCAGCTTGTGATACGCGAGGCAGTAGTTGACCATGTTGATGCCCAGCATTCGGGAGTCCGATGCCTCGTAGGCGTTGAACTTGTTCTCAAGCCCCGCCCAGCCGCAACCGACATCGTACTTGCTCAGGAACACCGCGGTCCGGCAGCCGATGTTGATTCCCGCCAGTTCGGGCTTCATGGTCTCCACTACCTTGCCGTCCTTCGTGCGGCGCATCTTGTTGATATCGTAATAACAATGATAGACGGGATGGTCAAGGGGGAGCGTCCTGAAGGTTCTGTCGGCGAATATCTTTTTCATCTGCTGTGCGAAAGCCTTGTAGAAGCGTTGGTCGCCACAACAGGCCTGAGCCCAGATGTAACCGCCATTTACGACGTATTCGCGCAATCGCTTTGCCATCTCGTCGTCGAACTCAATTGGCATATGACCGGTAAAGTACAGAACGGGGATGTCATCCGGGTTGCCGGAAAATTGACGGATATCTATCACGCGGGCGCGGTATTTGACGCCGAGCCTTGAGGAGGCTTGGCGGATGAGGTTGAACACATCGTCACGTGCCCCTTCCCAGTCCCAGAACTTGTACTTTCTGCCGTACTCATCCACGCCGGTATGAGGTTCGGGAGAACCCCATTTGACCTTTGCGATAAAGGTCGGTGGCGAGGGCGGCTTCTTTTTCTCGGTGCGTCTGAGCGGCGTAACCGGAAGCGGCAGAGGAGCGAAGCCCTCTCCGCCCTTTCTGCGTTGTGGCTTTGCCTTGGGGGGTGCTCCATGTGCGGCGTTCGGTGGAGAACCTTCACCTCCGACGGGAACGGCAGGCAGCACGAACACTGCCACCAGAAGTGCGACAGCTATGTGGCGAAGCCTTTTCATATTCTTTCCCTTCGCAAGAAACGTGAGAGTACACTCAATTATACGGTCGATTCAGGCATCTGCGACGAGTTGCTCTGTTCTGTTTGACAGTTTTGCGCAATTTTTGTGCCTAATAGCGAGCTGAAATCAAATATCATATTTGGCATCTGTGATACGGTCTTAATGACCGTCTCAGAACACTGACTTGTTTCAGACTTTGCATCGGCTCTGTTGAGGCCGTTGCTTTTTTGTTCAGGGCGGTGAATAACTCAACACTTCCCCGGATTGCCAGGAGTACAATGCGCTTTGTCATATTTCTGCTCATCGGCCTGCTCGGGTTCGGAGTGGTCTTCTACCTGACCTACGACTACTCGCTCGTGACAGATTTGCGTATAGCAAGGACCGAAGAACAGCTTCTTCTCAACGTTGAGAAAATGAAGCTCGCCAACCTCTTTTCTTCTTTCAGTGACGAATCCGACTTCTATCAATACGACCCTAAGAATAACTCTTACCGGCGTATTTCATTCACCGCAACCAACACTGTCGGCATGTTCGAAACCGATAACGGACTGCTGCTTGTATACCCGCGCTCGTACGCGTACTACGAGCTGAAACAGGATTCTATCGAACTCTCCGGCAAGATCAACTACTTCCCCAACCTCGCCGAGACCGGACAGGAGTTCGAGTGTTCGAGCGCCGTCAAAACTGACGACGGCATCGCTTGCATGGGCATACTGCCCAAAGAGGACGGCGCCATGCTCGTGCGCCTCGACATAGACTCCGACGGGAATGTATCCAAGCCCCAAGTCGTAGTCCACCGCGATGTCGCTCTCGCAAACCTCGAGCTTTCCTATGCCGACGAGCGAGTGCTTGCCGTCTGTACCGAAAAGAAACGTCCTACCCGCATACACTATTTCTTCATCCGGCCCAACAACGAGTTCTTCGGGGATTCTGTCGAGGTTGTATGGAACGGCTACATGCCGTATATCACTGACGAAGGAGCGGCGAGCCTCCTGCTTCTTCGAGAAGGTTCGATCGTGTTCGACCTCTTTGACCTGAAGCAGAAGAAGGTCGTCCAAAAGGGCTATCTGGCTTTCGAACCGGACATGAAGCTGGTCGCACTCGCCTGGAGCGAGGATATAGGTTTTACATGTGATGGGGTTCGGATCCGTTATCATGAAAAGGAAGGGAACGCGCTTGTAGCCAAGGGATCACCGGTCAAGATCGGCAAGGCTCACTTGAGCCCGGAGCTGATTGTAGTCACAGCTCAGGCTGTAATGATTTTGATGCTCATCGCCTTCAGCTTCCTCGTGGCGATGCGCAGGGGAAAAAAGCTGCGCAACAGGATGTTGCATCCGTCGGGGCTGGTGGTGAGGCTCGCGGCGTTCGCCATTGATGGAATAGGCGTCGTGCTTGTGGCATTACCTGTATTTCTGCTTGTACAGTACTTCCGTGATATTCCCTTCAAGTTCCATCTGCTCACTCAGCAGGATTACGAGGTCTTCCAGAACGTCGCGCTCGCAGTTCTTATCGTTTACGGCACTGCGTTCGAGTCGTTCCTCTACGCCACTCCCGGCAAGCTGATGTTCGCCATAACCGTAGTGAACAACAGGGGAACGCGCCCGAGATTTGTTCCCATATTCGTCCGAAACCTCATGAAGCCCGTGGACCTGCTGCTCGCAAGCATTCTGATCACTCCGCTTCTCATGCTGTTCACCCCGCTCAACCAGCGTCTGGGAGACCTGTTGTCGTCAACCCTCGTCGTCAGCGGTGATACCGACAGCATCGAGGACGGTGGCAGCGTGGACATAGTGTCGCTCAGAGCCCGGTTCAAAAAGGACAGCGAAGAGAATGACTCCGACACGGAGAGCTGAACGTAGGCTCATTCTCGCAAGTGCTTCCACCGCGAGGGCCAGGCTTCTCGAAGAGGCTGGATATTCCTTCGAGGTGCTTGTCACCGACGCGGAGGACTCTGCGAGGGAGTACTCGGATCCCCATATGTACTGCATGGAGAGGGCCATAGCGAAGTGTCGGGCCGCGGCAGGTAAGGTGCTCGACGGAGTTGTGGTCGCGGCAGATACCGTGGCCACGCTCGACGATCACATCATCGGAAAACCGGCCGACGAGGCCGATGCGCACGCCACGCTGCGAAGGCTTTCGCGCAAGCCCCACGAGGTCGTTTCCGCTCTCGCTGTCATCGTCGTTCCGGAGGGGCTGACTTTCGCGCTTACCGATTCGACAACCGTCCACATGAAACCGATGAACGACCGTGAGATATCCGAATACATCTCGTCCGGCGAGGCGAAGGGAAGGGCGGGCTCGTACGCGGTGCAGGAGACAGGAGACAGGTTTGTCGAAAAGTTGGAGGGTTCTTACACCAACGTCGTCGGTCTTCCGATGGAGGCTTTCGGCCAGCTTTTGGAAATCCTCTCAAACCGCGGTATCTTTATAGGCCAAAGCGCACTGGAGTAAGCTAAATGGCAGCACAGAGAACCAGGAAAGCCGCCAGGAAAGGCAAAGAAGCGACTGATAAAGTATCGGTGACCGAGATCAGGGCGCCCAAGACAGGGCTCGGACGGCTGTTATACCTCGTGGTCTTTCTCTCAGGTGCTTCGCTCATGTCGCTGGAACTTGTCGGCAGCAGGATTATTGCCCCGACCTTCGGAGCCTCTATCTACACTTGGGGCAGTCTGATCGGAATAGTAATGTTCGCGCTGAGCGTGGGCTACTATCTCGGTGGTATTCTTGCCGACCGCAAGCCCTCTTACTTCACACTTGCTGTGCTGCTCTCCATCTCAGGCGCGATGGTCATAGTCATTCCGTATGTCTCTCTAACAGTGTGCGAGTTGTTCGCGCCTCTGAAGCAGAGGTGGGGTTCGTTCTTCGCCTGCATGACTTTGTTCGGCGCTCCCTCAGTTCTGATGGGCATGGTCTCGCCGATGGCCATCAAACTTCACGCGCGTGAGCTGGCAAAGGTCGGCGGAGTCGCGGGTTCTCTTTACGCGGTCTCCACTTTCGGCTCCATCGTGGGCACCTTCATAACCGCCTTCTTCCTGCTCGAAATGGCCGGAATGACCGCCCTCACACAGGGTATCGGCGTTGTACTCTTAGCCACCGCGCTCATTGCTGCATTCATCGGCCTCAAGGCCGGAGTATCGAAGAAATCCGTGGCCAGCGTGCTGATACTGTTCATCGGCGCCACGGCCTTCGCGCTCGCATCAACCGCGCCCCCTCCTGTAAAACTCGACGGCAAGGAACTTATCGCAAGAATGGACTCGCCGTACAACACGCTGTTCGTTCTCGATTCCGGCACAGGTGCGTTAGCCGAACGGCGGCTGCAGTTCAACGACCGTGCAGAGAGCGGCATTTATCTTCAAAGGCCGCACGAGTGTTCGTTCAGCTACTCCGCGGCCATGCATACCATGTTCGCATACCGCAGCGAGATAAAGGACATGCTGCTCATCGGCGGTGGCGGAGCCGCTTTGCCCATTGAGTTCGTCTGTGCTTATGATGATGAGGACCTTCACATAGACTCGGTCGAAATCGACCCCGGCGTCATCGAGTACTCGATGAAATACTTCATAGACTACGCGGCAGACTTCTACTCCTCTCAAGAGGCGAGTGCGAAGGAGAAGCTCTGGGCCAGGCGCATTCGCGAGAACATCGAGTTGATACAGGACGACGGCAGGCTCTTCGTGCGCAGGATGCATGAGAAAGGTCGCAAGTACGACGCCATCATCTTGGACGCGTATCTCGGTGGTCGTATTCCTTTCCACCTCACTACCCGCAGCTTCTTCCGCGACCTCGCGGGTTGCCTCTCCGAGGACGGTGTCATGGCAATGAACGTCATCGGCGGTTTCCGCGGAGACCCGAGCCTCGTTTTCCAGTCCATCTACAAGACCGCAAGCGAGTTCTTCCCGCATATTATGCTGGTGCCGACCTCCCATTTTGCCGCTTCAGCCAGTACTCCCTCCAAACTGCAGGAAATGCACGAATACACCCGGAACATCGTCATGATCTGCGCACCGTCGGAGTCCATGGCCATAGGCTCGAAAACCTTTCGCAGCCGCATGCAAGGCCGCATCGCAGGGGCTTCTACCCTCCATTCATAAAAAGCAAGGTGGACGGAACGATATTCCAGGCGATAACGATTGACGAAATGAACGAGAAGGAGAAGGAGTACTACGAGGAGTACTCTCAGGTGACCGGCACGAAGGTCGAATGGCCCGGGCCGTTCATAGACCCTGACAAGGCCGTCGTGCTTACCGACGACTACTGCCCCGTTGACATCTGGCCCGGCTACGTCATGCTGCATCGCCACTGACATTTCGCCCGAGGGCTGTTCATGGCGAACTTATTCGTTCACAACGCAAGACAAAACAACCTTGCAGGCTTCGACATAGAGCTGCGCAAGGGCGCTATGACCGTCGTCACGGGCGTGTCAGGCTCCGGTAAGTCCTCACTTGCCTTCGACACAATTTATGCCGAAGGCTATCGCAGGTACATGGACAGCCTGTCCATCCAGGCCCGCGCGTTCATGGAGCAGCTCCCGCGCCCCGACGCCGGCGAGATTACGGGTCTCTCCCCCGCTGTGGCCATCTCCCAGAGGCTTACACGCCCCTCTCCACGCGTCACAGTCGCCTCGGTTACAGAGATACATGCCTATCTGAGACTGCTTTTTGCACACGAGGGCATCCCATACTGTCCCGGCTGCGGACGCGCATTGGAGACTTTTTCAAGGGCTCAAATGGTGCGCTTCGTCCTGACGCTGCCCGAAAGGACCCGCGTCATGGTCATGGCCCCTCTCGTTCGCGGCAGGAAGGGCGTGCACTCCGATATCCTTCGTGCCTATGCACGGGAGGGCTTCGTCCGCCTGCGCATTGACGGAGAGTTCAAGGATGCATCTTCACTGCCCTCTCTCGACCCCGACCGAGAGCACGACATAGAGGGAGTCATCGACAGGATAGTCGTGCGCGATGGAATCCGCGAAAGGCTTGCGGAGTCCATTGAAACGGCCCTGAGGCTCGGAAGCGGCCTGCTCATGCTGCATATTCAGAAGGACAAGGACTCCGAACCCGAGATCAAGTATCTCGGCGCGCGGCCGGTTTGCCCGACCTGTGACATCGTGTTTCCTCAGCTTCGTCCCAACCTGTTTTCTCCGAACTCCTCTCACGGACTGTGTGTTTACTGCGACGGTTTGGGCGAACAAGGTCGCATACCGGTCGAGCGTGTCATCACCTCTTCGGACAAAGGTCTTCTCGATGGCGCAATCGGCCCGCTCAACGGCAGGGACGGCAGACCCAAACCCCGCTACGAGGCTGCGTTGAAGCGCTTTCTGCGTTTGTTCGGCATTTCAGAGGATGCACCGGTCGGCTCATTTTCCTCGGACGCAAAGGATGCTCTTTTGTACGGAGTAGCCGCAGAGGGTGACGCTACTTCGCCCTTCGAGGGCATCGTGCCGTTCATACGTTCGCGTGACAGGGCCAATGTGAAGCACGTTGAGTGCGAGCAATGTAACGGCAGCGGCCTGCGCTCCGAGGCCCTGCAGGTGAAGCTGAATGACAAAAACATCGCCCAGCTAACGGCCATGGAAGCCTCCGACGCTCTGGAGTTCTTCGAGCGCCTCGACGTTAAGGTTCGCGAGATTGCGGACGTTGTCCGGCAGGTCATCGGTCGGTTGAACTATCTTTGCGAGGTGGGATTGCCGTATCTCGAACTCGACCGCAAGGCCCGCACCCTTTCGGGTGGCGAATTACAGCGCATAAGGCTCGCGACTCAAATCGGAAGTGGACTGTCGGGCGTGATATACGTGCTTGACGAGCCCACCATCGGCCTTCATCCTCGAGACACCCAGAGGCTTCTCGACGCACTCGGCGGCTTTCTGGAAAACGGCAATACCGTCATAGCCGTGGAGCACGACCGGGCTGTTATCGAATCGGCGGATGATCTTGTTGAACTGGGGCCCGGGGCAGGGCACCACGGCGGCAAGCTGGTCTTTCAGGGGTCTGTAGAGCAGATGAGGGAAAGCGGCACATCACTGACCGGAGCGTACCTTCGACACGAAAAAGAGGTTCGGCGCGAAGAGACAGACAGCGCTTCCTCTTCTCCCCTCGATTCGGCTTCCGAGAAGGCCTCGAGATTCAACCTTGCAGGTTTCGACGTAGAAATCCCGACGGGCACCCTGATCTGTATCGCCGCCCTGGGGGCAGGGCAAATCCACCCTCGCTATCGAGGAGTCGTAGACCGGCTCAGGGCAGCGGTTATCGAGGGCTCCGAGGACGAAGGCGTTCACGGCCACGAGTTTCTCGGCTACGTAGAACTCGTGGATCCCGCTCCGCTCAAGCGCATTCGTCGTTCCAATGTCTGTACCTACCTGGGCTTCGCGAAGGAGATACGCAAGGTCTATGCGGCTATGCCCGAGGCTAAGATCAAGGGTTATTCCGCTTCACGCTTCTCGCGCAACGTCGGGGGAGGCGCTGTATCGAAAGCTGTCAGGGCACCGGTTCCCGAAAGCTGGAGATGGTTTTCCTGCCCGATGCATACGTTCCATGCGACGACTGCGATGGAACGGGTTTCAACAGCGAAGTGCTGGAGATTCGATACAAGGGCCTCAACTACGCCGACATGCTGGACATGGAGCTAGGGCAGGCGGAGAAGTTCTTCGCAAATGTGCCCAAGGTGAGAAGACCGCTTCCGCTTTTACGCCAGATTGGTTTGGGCGACCCGTAAACTCGGTCAGTCGGCCGCCACGTCCGGCGGGCGGAGGCGCAGAGGGTGAAGCTCGCGGCCGGGCTCGTCAAACACAGGCGGTCAAAGGGTCTGTTCGTGCTTGACGAACCCACCATCGGCCTTCACTTCGAGGATATGAGCAGGTTGCTCGACCTGCTCGGTAAGCTCGTGGCCAAGGGTGATACAGTGGTCGTAGTGGAACATGACCCCGAGTTCATCGCCTGTTGTGATTACGTAATCGAACTCGGCCCGGGCGGGGCAGAAGAGGGCGGAAAGCTGGTCGCACAGGGCAGCCCCGCAAGGCTTGTGAGCGAGAAAACTCTGACGGGCAGGGAACTCGGTAAACTGTGTCAGTTCGTAGAGGAGCGGTGACCGGGATCGGGGCGTTTCTTTTTCTTCTTCTTCTTCGGCATGTTATCGAGAATGCGGTTGCGCTGATAGCGCACGTCCACTCCGTGAGTAATGTACACCACCGAGGCGGCGACATCCGAGGCGTTGTTCGCCATGACGTATAGCGCATTCACTATCTGGAACAGGGACAGCAGAGTTGCGCGGTCGTAATCCTCGGTCTTTTCGCCGGTCAGGAAGCGGTAGTGTGCCTCCCGTATCTTCTGGGCAGTCTCAAGAGACGACATCGCCCGCCATGCGCGCTTCGCGGAACGGTCTATGAGGGCGTTTATGGAAGTGTTTGTCATGCCTATGACGGTTTCGAACTGCGGAATGAGGTTCATGTTGTCCAGTATCGAGATACGGTCTCCCCGAAGGGACTTGAGAGCCTTTCCGATAATTACGCACTGGTCGCCGATGAGTTCGAGATGAGATGAAGCTCGGGGTACGCCTAAAAGGAAGCGCAGGTCGCCGCCCTTGGGGTTGAAATGTGCGAATATCTCCTGCGTCATCCAGGTGATGCTCTCGTCGAGGCGGTCCATTTCGTCGTCGAACTTTACCACCTCTTCGGCTATCTGGTCCGAGCCTTCTATGCACGCCATCATGACATTGACGACATCCTTCTCGATCATCTCGCCGAGAAGGATTACGGCTCTTTCCAATTCAAGTACTGCTTCGGTGAAATCGCTGAGCATGGCAACATTATAGCAACTGCAAGCGAGTTGTAAATACTCCTGAAGGTAACCGGCTTAGTTCCGGCGTACTCCTTGCAATGTTCGAAGAACCCGATAGCACCAAAAGGAAGTAATATAAGAACATGAGATACCAGAACTACGGCGGCGGGTTCAGGGGGCCATCAGGGCCTCAGATGCGCTTTCCGTCGCTTTCCGATGTCAAATACACAAAGATGTTTCTCATCGCCTGCCTCGTAATGTATGGCCTGCAGTGGGTGGGGCTCGTGATCGGCGGGCCGGAGAACGATTTCGTCACCGGCCTTCTGAGCCTTAAGCCCAAGGCTGTGTTCGAGTCGTTCCAGATATGGCGGCTGTTCACCTTCGCGTTCCTGCACGACCCGAGAACGCCGCTGCACATCCTGTTCAACCTGCTTGTGCTGTACTTCTTCTGTCCCTCGCTGGAAAGGGCCTGGGGGCCGAAAAGATTCCTGTCTTTCATGCTGTATTCGATTCTTGTGCCCGGCATAATAGCGGCGTTCTTCTACTTCTCACCGTCGGAAGATGTGACCGTCATCGGTGCTTCGGGCGTTGTTTTCGCGGCTCTGACCGCTTACGCCTTCCTGTGGCCGACGCGGCAGATACTCCTGTTTTTCATCATCCCCGTGCCGGTCCTTCCAGTCATCCTCGTACTGCTGGGCATCGAGGTGATAAGCATGCTGCAGGACATAGTTTATACCGATAAGAGCAACGTCGCCCACATAGCTCATGTCCGCTGGTGCCGCGGTCGGCTACGTCGCCGTTAAAAAGGGCGGGCTTCTGAAAAATCCGCTCTGGAGTTTCTTCAAACAGAGACGCGCCGAGAAGAGCAGGAAACGGGAGATACAGGACGAGGAATACGCCGACCAATTGTTTGCCAAGATTGCAAGGGAGGGCATAGGCTCTCTCACCGACAGAGAAAGAAGGTTCCTTGATGACTACTCGAGAAGAAAGCGAAACGGATACTAAGGGATACGTGAACAGCACCTTCATCTCCGTTCAGGGAGAAGGTGCCCAGGTGGGCCAGCTCCACCTTTTCGTCAGGATGAGCAGGTGCAACCTGCGCTGCGAGTTCTGTGACACTCCCGAGGCTCTTAACACCAACGACAAGGCCATGCTGTTCGTGGATGACAAGGTTCGGACAGTTCCGAACCCGATGACCGCGGGCGAACTCGCCGATGTGTGCAAGCACATGATGGAGGAAACAACGGTCACGGGTATAACAGTAACGGGTGGCGAACCCCTTGTTCAGCCGTTGTTCATATCTCGTTTTCTGGACCTGCTCGGAGAAGACCGTCCGCCCGCAGTACTCGAGACAAACTCGACACTCGTGCAGTCGCTCGAGACCGTTCTGGACAGGTTCGAGGCGGTCAGCGCGGACTTCAAGCTCGCCGAGACCGGTGTCCCCGGCTACGACGAGGCGGTCGCGCTGCGCTTCATCGAGCTTGCCGCCGCCAGCACCGAGACATGGGTGAAGGTGCCGTTCGATGAGAACGTTACTGAAGAACGTATCCTGGACGTGGTCGGCAGGCTCAAAGAGGTCGCGCCGGACAGCCCGGTCATACTGCAGCCGATAGTTACGGTCGGCAGCCGCTCGGAGTTGAGCGGAAAGGCGATGCTCAACATGCTCGTGGTCGCAAGCAGGGTCGGCACCGACGTTCGTCTTATACCGCAGATTCACAAATTCATCCAGGTGCAATGACAAGGCTTGTCTGCGCGTTCGTGATTGCTGTGCTTCTTTGCTGCACCTCGTGCGGGCGGACGGACCGACGACCGCAAGTCCTTACGACTGTGTATGGCCGGAAGCTTACCGGTGCAGTCTCCTTTGAGCAGGACTTGTTCAGGGTCACAGGTTCCGAAACCGCATGGGCCGTGAAGGCGAAGGCGGTACAAGACGTCCGGTTCAGCCAGTTGCGCAAAATGCCGGATTCGAAGATGCAGGCGATTGTAAGCACACGCTACGGCAGCATCTTCGCATGTTCCCTGCTTGCCAAAAGAGAGCCCGAACACCTCACTTGTTCCACCGCCGAGTTCGGCACCGTATCTCTTGGCTTTCAGCACCTTCGCGCCATTCGCTTTCACGGCGAGGACGTGTGGATATCCCCCGGCTCGTTCGCCTCTGAGCTCGAACAACTCCCCGCGCAACGGCTCGACCTCCTGAAGCTCTCGAACGGTGACACCTACAAGTGCATTGTCCTCTCGCTCAGCAATGATGGAGTTACCGTCGAAACCGGTGGCAGAGAGCTGAAGTTCGCTCGCTCCGCGCTCGACACGATCGTGTTCGCCGAAAGCGACAGGCGGAATTCCTCCATGTACGCGCTGGTGAACAGCGTTTACGCCAACTCCTACGCGCTTATGCTCCGCTCCCTCGACGGGAAGTCGCTTGTGGGCGAACTCGTTTTCGCCCGTTCGTCAAATTTGAACCGAAGGACATCACACGGATGAGCATCGTCAATGGTGCGGTGCTCGACCTGACCACCCGAAAGCCCTCCGAGGTCTCCTACAGGCCGTTCTTCAAACAGACCTGGGAATACAGGCTGAACCGCTCGCTTTCCGGAGGTCCCCTTAAGGTGAACGGTGTCGCATACGAAAAAGGTATTGCGACCCATTCCTTCACGAGCCTCACGTTCGAACTGGGCGGAAAATACTCTCGGTTCTCGGCGATATGCGGAGTGGATGATTCAGCCGCGGACGAGGGTTCTGTGGACTTCAGGGTGTTGCTCGACGGCAGGGTCGTTTACGAATCCGGAGTACTGAAAAAGGGCGAGCAGTCGCGGGTGGATCTGAAACTGGGCGACGCAAAAGAGCTTGTGCTCGAGACAGGTTTCGGCGGCGATGACGATATCGGCGACCACGGTGACTGGTGTGTCCCCCGTTTGATTGAGGACATTGCGCAGGCGGTTCGAAAGCTTCCTGTTCAGTCACCGAACGGCGGCTGAAGGATACCTTTCTCGGTAACGAATCCACTTATAAGTTCAGCGGGAGTCACGTCGAAGGCGGGATTGACCGCATTGGCCTCGGCAGGTGCGACCAGTATTCCCTTTACACGGCGTACCTCGTGTGCGCCACGATGCTCGATGGGAACGCCTTCCCCGTTCGGACAGCCTGTGTCGAAGGTCGAAAACGGTGCAGCAATGTAGAACGGTACTCCATATCTCTCGCACAATATCGCGTGAATCAGCGTGCCGGTCTTGTTCGCGGTGTCGCCGTTTCGGGCTATCCTGTCCGCGCCGGTGATGGTTGCGTGTACGTTCATTGTGCTGTAGATGGCCCCTAAAGCACTTTCGCAGCAGAGCTTGTAGGGAATGCCTTCTCGTTCGAGTTCCCAAGCTGTGAGGCGTGAACCCTGCAGCAGCGGTCGGCTCTCCGGAACGAGCACGCGAAAGCGCTTGCCCGCCCTGTGCGCGGTTTTGAAAATGCCCAGAGCCGTGCCGATGCCCGCGGTGGCAAGCGAGCCGGTGTTGCAGTGGGTAAGGTACAGTCCGCCATCGGCTATCAACTCCTGCCCGTGCTGACCGATCATGTCACTCGCAGCGGCATCCGACTTCGCCACCGCTGAGCCTCTCGCGATCGTCATTGCGACGAGCATCGAAACGTCCTCCACGTTCTTTGCGGTGCGGGTCGATGAATCTATCTCCGCGGACAGGTTGACCGCGGTGGGGCGTGTTGCCTTTATGGATCTGGCCGAATCCTGCATCGCCTTTTGTGCGCCCGTAGAATTGCCAAGCTGTCGCACGCCAAGAGCAAGGGCATAAAGGCCGAAGACCCCGAGGAGCGGCGCACCGCGCACCTTCAGTGTGCGAATGGCCTCGCAGGCGCTTTTGAGAAAGGATATATCAATGTAAGTTTCCTCGCCGGGCAGGAGTGTCTGGTCGAGGATTCGGACGTGGCCGTCCTCGCCGCCGACCCACTCGACAGAACGGATCTCAGTCATCGGACGACCTGGCCATGGACGTTCTTGTCCTTCGCAGCCACCTTTTCGATAAGGGACTTCTTGTACTCGTCCATGGTGGTTGCGTAGCCTTCATCTGTTAGGGCAAGTATCTGGAGGGCGAGGATCGCCGCGTTTGGCGCGCCCATCTTGCCTATGGCCACGGTCGCCACGGGAACGCCGGGCGGCATCTGAACGGTGGAGAGCAGGGAGTCAAGGCCGTCAAGAGTGCTCGTACAGGGAACTCCGATTACCGGCAGGGGGGTATGGCTCGCCATAACTCCCGCGAGATGTGCAGCACCGCCTGCAGCGGCTATGATTACCTTCACTCCGCGGTCCCTTGCATTTGCGGCAAGCGTAGAAGCCGCAACGGGCGTGCGGTGGGCGGAACATACCTTTACCTCGTGCGGTATTTTGAACTTCCGCAACTGCTCAACGCATGACTTCATTACCGGAAAATCGCTGTCCGAACCCATACCACGAGTACGAGCGGAGAGATCTGTCGATCTTATTCCTCCAGTCGGCGCAGGTCGCGCTTGCGTATCCCTGCGAAACTTATTGTGTCGAACTTGTCGAAAACGTCTTCGAGACGGGCGACGGGTTCGCCCATCCCGGCCTTTATGGAAATGTCCTGGATACTCACGTCCGGGCCGATCAGGTAGAACGCGATAAAGCGGTTGGAGTCCTTCGCCTTCTCGAATTGTTCTTCCTGCCTGCCGTCAACTGTCACGGTTATTCCGTTCTCATCGGCAACTATACTCACCTTGCGGCCGCCGCGCTTGTACGGCGTGAGAAGCTGACCGTAACGGCCAAAGGCCTCTGAGGTGAAGTGAAGGCCCTCGCCCAGCGCCCTGTTCATCAACGCGATGCGAAGCTCGCTGCGTTTTTCCACGCTCATCTCGAACGATATCTCCACCCGTCCGCTTACCGGCCTCCTGAACAGCAAAAGGCTGTCCTTGCCCGAGCCCACTTCGGCTTTGCCGCGACGTGTGAACGATATATTGCCTATATCGCCACCGAACTTGCTGTAGAAGAATTCCAGCCTGTCAGTAGGTTCCTCGAAATCGAAGGTCTTCTCCATTTTCCTGAATGCGTCGGTCTGTTCTCCGCCGGTTCGGCGAGCTGCCTCGGCCCGCATCTCGAGTATCGCCTGCTTGTGCCGGGCAACTACGTCGGTATCGCCATGTTCCTTCAGAATTTCTTCGGTGCGCTTTATCACCTCTTTCCAGTTCTCCTTGTCGAAGGCGGTGATAAGAGCTTCGTAAACCTTGGCGGCGGCGCGTTCCATCTCCTCGCGGGACACCAGTTCAAATGGTCCCGGTGCGACCCTCGCAAGCCGCTCTCCCCATTCCGTCCTGTCTGCTGATTTCCCGGCGTTGGATATCTCCGCAAGCGCGTCCTCCCAGTTGCCCCTTGCGGCAAGGAAAACCCCGTACGCGACAGGTTGCTTCTCGAGATCGACCCCGCCATTACGGGCCCACCGGACGACCTGGTTCAGAGCTACCTTTTCGAACTCCACGGCTACTTGACCGACCACTCCGCGGTCCTCTATGCGAAGCGCGTAGCCACCGTTCTTCGTTTCCAGGATTCCTTCAATTTCCTTGCCGTCCGAGAACGTTACCTTGACCGACTCTTCGCGCCCCGAAAGCTCGTCCAATCTTGACCGGACCGCTTTCCAGAAATCATCGAAGACCGCGAGCCTTCTTCAATTCGTTCAGAGCCTCGCGGTTATCGGGAGACCTGCTTTTGACCATTGCACTGTCAACGCTGTCGGCGGCTTTCTGCATCCGGCCGGATGCGACGAGTTCGAGTACCTCGCGAACGACGTCTTCCATCTTGACTGCATCGGCCTGTTCGGGAGTGTGCGAAAGCTTCGGGGTGGGAGAGGGGTCCTCTGTGCCGCTCCTTGTTCGCAGCGCCGCGAGCCTCTCCTCGTATCCGTCAAGCGAGTTGGCCTTCAGCGACGTTATCAGCGTTCCTGCAGCGGCGCTCTGTCTCTCTTCAATAAGCTTCTCTGCGAGTTGCAGCTTCTTCTCGAACGCCTCCTTCACCGTGTCGCGAAGGGCTTCTATGTGTTTTTTGACAAGCTCGTCGCTTTTCTCGTAGCCGAGGCTGGGCGGCAGAGCTATGTCAGATGCCATCGCCATGGCGGCGCGGTACCGGCCCGACTCGATTAGCTTCTCCACTTCCTGCTCGTGTCTCGAAGCGACTTCTGCGAAGCGTTCCGTCAGTATGTCGTTGAGTTCGTTCAGAAAGGCGGACAACTGCTCGCGGTCGGAAGACGAGGCTTCGTCGAGCTTACCCGCGATAAAAGCTGAAACTTCAGCGTAGTTGAAGTCTTCTGCGTCGAACATCGCCCTTGCCTGGGCAGCGAAGTCCGTGCCGGTTTCGGACACGTTGGCGGATGCGGAGGCGGATGGAGTCGGTGTCGCGGACTGCTGTGGACTGCCGAGAAACTTGTCCTTGTACAGGTAGAAACCGCCTGCTACCAGTGCCGCGATAATCAGAAAAACGACAAGCCCCACGGGAAAGCCCTTCTTGCGCTTCATTCGTCCGGTGGAGGCGTGGGCGGCGGATATCCTGTTGCGGCTCTTTCTCGCGCTGTTGCGTTTGGGCGCGCTTTCAGCGGAGAGGTTGGCTTCCATCCAGCCCAGTATTTCCAGGGGCGATTGAGGGCGTTTACCGGTTTCCTTCTCCGTCATCCATGAGACGAGCTTGGCTGCCTGAGGGGGTATGTCGGGGTTCAGCACATGAAGGTCGGGCAGCGGCCTTTGCAAATGCGCATCGAGAATAGCATCTCGCTCGAGGCCTTTGTAGGGAGGCTCGCCCGTCAGCATGTGGAAGACCGTGTGCCCCAGGGCGTAGATATCAGAGCGAATATCAACCGGCTTGCGAAGAATGGCTTCCGGGCTTATGTAGTAGTGAGTGCCGAAGATACGGCGTGTATCGGTGAAGTGCTTCTTGGCGAGTCCGAGGTCCGCGAGCTTGCACACTCCGTCCTTGTCTCTCAGGATATTGGCAGGTTTAACATCTCCGTGGACAATTCCCTTCTCAGCGGAATGCGCGAGCGCCGCGCACATGTGTCGCAGCACCTTAAGAGTTTCGGAAAGCGGTATCTTACCGTTGCTTTCCAGTATCTGCTGGTAGTTCTTGCCCTCCACAAGCTCCATCGAGAAGTACAGGAAATTGCGAATTTGGCCGGATTCGTACACGCGCACGATGTTGCGATGGGATAGTTCGGCCGCTATGCGTGATTCGTTGAGGAAGCGGTTGCGGTAGTCGGAGTCGGCACTGCGCTCGGGCTTCAGCAGCTTCAGCGCCACCTGTCTGCGCAATGAAACCTGCTCGGCCCTGTAAACGACGCCCATGCCGCCGACGCCGATGACAGAGAGTATCCTGTACCCGCCCAGCACGGTACCGGGCTGCAGGAGTCCGTCCTTGATGCGTAGTTCCTGCGGTTCTTCGGCATCCGGTTTACTGCTGCGGGATGCACGCAGTACGCGCTTGTGCCTTTCCGAGTAAGACTTCAGTTCCTGTTCGGTGAGAATCTGCTTGGAGCGAACGTAATCGGCGAATCCGATGCCGCGCTTGTTCGCACGGGCTCTCCAGACAGCGATCTTGTCCTCGCTGAATCTTCCCTCGGTTACGAGGAACTTGGCAAGCCAGTCTCCAAATCTCGAAGTTTCCAAAGCCAGACCTTCGTCAGGTTGTCAGCAGAGCCTTGGCCTGCTCGTATTTTTCGACTGTCCTCGCAATCACTTCTTCCGGCAAAGGCGGGGGAGGGGATTCCCTGTCCCAGTCGGTGCCGGTAAGATAGTCGCGCACGTACTGCTTGTCGAACGAAGGCTGTGAACGACCTGGTTCGTAGTCCTCCGCCGGCCAGAATCGAGAGGAATCCGGGGTGAGTGCCTCGTCAATGAGCATAAGTTCTCCGTCCGGATTCAGGCCGAACTCAAACTTAGTGTCCGCGATTATCACGCCGCGAAGCAGCGCGTGGTCTCTCGCCGTGGTGTAAAGTTGCAGCGAGATTTCGCGTAATGTCTCCATTACCTCTTTACCGGCGATTTCACATGCCTTCTCGAACGAGATGTTCTCGTCGTGGCCTTCATCCGCCTTGGTGGAGGGGGTGAAAAGGGGGTCTTCCAGCCTTTGCGATTCCTCGAGTCCCTCGGGAAGCTCGATGCCGCAAACGGTTCCCAGCTTCTTGTACTCTCGCCAGCCCGATCCAGTTATGTAGCCACGTACGATGCATTCGATCGGCACGACCTCCGCCGGCATTACGAGCATGGATCGCCCGGCAAAATAGTCTCGGTTGGCCTGTACGGCATCCGGCATGACGTTGATGTCGGTGGTGATCAGGTGATTGGGAACTATATGGGCCAGCCTGTCGAACCAGAACGCGGATATCTCCGTGAGCAGTCTGCCTTTGCCGGGAATTTCGTCCTCGAGAACCCAGTCGTAGGCGGAGATACGGTCGGTCGCCACAATCAGCATATGTCCTTCGATTTCGTAAATCTCCCGTACCTTGCCCGAACGCAGATGAGTCAATCCTTCGTTGTTGTCCATGAATATGTCCTATCTCTTTCTCATTAGTCGAATTGTGAAGTACACCTTCTTTTCAGGAGTGCCCTTCATGTCGGTGACGCGCATGCTGCCAATCTTCTTAGCAACTTCCATGCCCTTTATCACCCGGGCGAATACCGTGTAGTTTTCGTTGTACTGCATGTTGTCGCGCAGGTTGACGAAGAACTGGGATGTCGCGGTGTGTGGAGCGGATTTCTTGGCCATGGCGACGGTGCCTTCGTAGTGAGCGAGGCCGGAGTCCTCATCCTTGATAGTGTCAACCTGTTTCTGGCCGTTGGTCTCGGGGTTGCCCATCTGGATAATCTGACCGGTTGAAACGCGATGTACGTACATGCCGTCGTAAAAGCCCCGACGCGCAAGCTTCATGAAGTTTGCAACGGTCAGGGGAGCCTTGTCCGGATAGAAGTCGAGCCATATCTCGCCCATGTCTGTGTCTATGACGGCCACGATGTCCTTGTGCGGGGTGTTGGGCTCGGCGGGAACAAGTTCCATTCCGCCCGCTTCGTCCTTCCAGGGCTTATGCCCTTCGATCTTCCTTATGTCCATCCTGATTATTCGAACGGGCTTGAGAGGCATGTCCCGGGGGTCTGTTTGCACTTCTGAAATCGCGTCCGCAACTTCCATGCCCTCGAACACCTGCCCGAAAACCGCGTACTCGCCGTCGAGTTTGGGCAGGTCGTCGAGACAGATGTAGAACTGGCTGGTGGAGTGTATACCGCGGGGAGTGTCGGCCCGTTTCGCCATTGCCACCGCACCGCGCACGTGCTTTAGATCGCTTGGAAGCTGGCGTACAGAATCTATGGGAGCGTTGTTTACAGAGGGATTGTTCGGTGCGGGGTCTCCGGTTTGAATGACGAAGCCGGGAATCACCCTGTGCCAGATCAGTCCGTCGTAGAAATGGCGTTGTGCGAGGTCTATGAAGTTTGCAACCAGTTTCGGAGCCTTCGAGGGAAAGAAGCGCATTTTTATGACACCGCGGTCCGTCTCGATACGTGCGTACAGGCCCTCAGCGTCTTGAAGCGTGAACATGGGAGGCAGCATTTTCGGAGCATCGAACTCCGCATCGGTTTCAGTGACTTTGACGGTCTTTATCAACACCTCTTCGACAGGTTGATACCGCTTTTCGCGCTCTTCGTGGACGGGAACATTGTTCAGTTCGAGTACGGTTTCCATCCCTTCGACGACGTGGCCGAAGACCGTGAAGTTACGGTCGAGCTTTCCGAGACGGTCAACGGAAATGAAGAATTGGCTGCCGTGAGAGTAGTCCTTGGTGTAGGGGTTGCGCGCCATGGAGACGGTTCCTGCCACGTGAGGATGGTCGTTGAACTCGTTGGGTATCTCGACGACGGGCCTGTCGGACTTGCCTGCCTGGACGATGCGTCCGGGAATCACCCTGTGGAAGGGCATGTTGTCGTAGAAACCGCCACTGCACTTGTTGACGAAGTTCCTGCACGTATAGGGTGCCTCGCGCGGGAACAGGCGCATGGTGAAAGACCCCTTCGAGGTCTCAAAGGTCAGACTGGTTCGTTCGAGCTTTTCGATGGCCTCTTGCGGGAGCAAACCTTTGTCTTCGACGTTCGGTGTGTTTGCGGGAGTCGTTGTGGGCTCGGGCGTGCGTTCAGGTTCCAGCTTGTCGAGAAGTTGCCTTGCGAGTTCTCGGCAGGAGTTCGTGAAGTCGCCGGTTTCCTTTAACAATGAGGGCTCGGTCACCACGGATTTTCCGCTCTGCAAATCCATGTAGGACAGTCGAAGCTCGTAGCCGTCGGCGCGTTTGGTAATTACACCGGATACGAGTGCGGTGCATCCGAGTTCGGCGATTTTCTTGATGGCCTCTCCGTCGGTGAAGAGCTGTTTCTGTGCGATGCCGTTCTCTTCAAGCCATTTGAGCAGCTTGGAGCGTTCGAGTATTTCGAACTTCTGTTCAAGGACTTTGGATACCATAGAGGTGGCGAGCACCCCCATGTCCTTGTCGTCGAACTTGTCAGCGGGCTTGAGCATGAAGTCCGGAACGGCGATGAGCGGCTTGTCCTGCTCGTCAACTTCCGCGCTCAGGGCAATTGCACTGAGCATAAGGCAACAGAGCAGTACCACGACATGATCGCGCCATAATGGGCCTCCTGACGGCAAATGGACTCAGCGGCGAGGTCTCTTGCGTTTGACCGAACCCGGCAGCCCCTCGGCCTCGAATTCGGCGAGTATGTCCTCGGCCTCTTCCTTTGGGACGTTCTTGACCGGAACTATGAAGCGTCCGCCGAGAATCTTTTCGGCTTCTCGCTCGTCCACTTCGCCGAACTCCATGATGAGGTCTATGGCGAGGTCTTCGAGGTCAGCGGGAACCGGGTCGAGAACGACGTCGTAGTTGTCACCCGCGGGTTCGCCACGGGACGTGCGCTTGGCGGTGCGTGGCGGACGTCCGCCGCGCGGAGGCCTGCGCTTCTTGCCACCACGTGCAGGAGGTGCATCGGGTCCTTCTCTGCGCGAGCGGGGAGCTTTGCGGGGTCGTCGCGGGGAGGGCTCGTCCTCTTCCTCTTCGGGGCGGCCGCCTCCACGGCGCACGGGACGCTTCGGAACGTATTCCTCTATCTCGTCCGGCGCAATCTCCTCGATCTCCTCGGGATCGATCTCTTCGGGTTCGATCTCTTCGATCTCGTCTTCGGCCTCCACTTCCTCGATCGGTTCCGGCTCGAGGATCACATCCTTGATAGGAAGCTCGACATCCTCTTGCGAATCGGTCGGCTCGGACTCGGCCTGTTCAGCCTGCTGCGGCTTTTCCTCGTCCTTTGCGGGGCCGGCTACGATCTCTTTGCCACAGTGGGGGCAGTTAAAGACGTGCTTCTTGTCCATGCTCTACTCCTTGCAATCCTGTCCACGGTAGGTTGAATTCCCGTCGTTGGTAAAAGCGTTACGAACAATTCGCTGGTGCGCAGTCGTGGATGTCCGAAACGCGCTGTGGTGGCGCAATTTGTGCGAAGACAGGATTTTACCGAGTTTAACGGGTCCATGCAAACTTTGGCACATTCTTGTTGAGGAAATCAGGGCTTCTGAAGCCGCCTTATCTCGACGGTGTTCAGTGCGAAAGCCCGGGAGAAAGCAACTCCGAATCTGCCATCCGGTACGCCACGTATCCGGAAAGGATGGATGTACGTGTTCCCGTTCACTTCAACCCAGAGCCATTCGCCGTAGCGTGATACCTTAACGCCGGTAGCCGAACCCGAAACCGTCGAAACGTGGCTGAGCAAAGGTTGCTCGAACCGGTAAACAATCACGCCGACCCTGTTGCCGCTGCGCTTGACGTGAACGGTTATGCCCGAAGTTATCGTATCCTCGCCGTTGCCGTCGAAAATCACGACCCCGTGCCGGTCGCCCCCGGTCTCAGAGTTCTTGAACTCCACGTACGCGCTGTAGGGCTCGCGGGGACGAGCTTTCCTGAGCCAGAGAAGTCCTAAGTTGCTCTCGCCGCGTTCCATGTCCGATACCTTGTAACGGAAAAGCCTTGCCGCGGCCTTCTTGAAGCGCAGAACTCCGTTGTCAAGGTCGGGGAGAGCCTGAAGAAGATCCCAGTTGCGAGTGCTTCCGAAGTCGCCGAAACTGTCGAAGAAGATCGTCTCGGATTGTTCCAGAAGTGGAGGGCGTTTGAAATTGTGGTTCAGAGGATACGCCGGGGACAAGGGCAACAGTCGTGCCCGCGAGCCCTCTGTGCCGGTAAGGCGAATGCGTATTACGCTTTTCTCGGAGGATGCGCTGAAGGATAAGGCGATACGGTGATGACCCGCAGAAAGAGAGACCGGAATGCGGTGGCTGTCGTACTTTCGTGAGAACAGCGCGGGGCACTGAGATCGCAGGACAATCTCGTCGTCTATCCAGAGAGCGAAGGACCTGTCGCAGTTGAGCCACAGTATGCCGTCCCATGCGCCTGCGAGTTTTGGTGTGTAAGCGGCAAGTACGTAGCGCGTCGGCAACTGGAGAGTGTTGGTTATGCGGTAGTAGCCGTCCGCGTCAACTTTGGGCCGGGATACTTTATCGGCATCGAGGTATTGTTCGGGAACCGAGCCGTTCATCCCCATCCACTTCTCGCCGGAGCAGGGGTTCGTGTATGCGCCGCTTACGGGAAGGTCTGTTCCCTCCGAGGTTTCCCGGAACGGCCCGAGCAGAAGGGCGTTGCGCACCACTCCCGCACGTTCCGAAAGCTCGCGCGAGGAACTCTTGTCCTGAAGCTCGGATGCGAGAGCGAGGGCTTCGAGCGTCGCCTTGTGGCGGTAGTAGGAAAGCGGGTTCTCCTTCGCGAGTCGCTTACTCATAAGAATCAATGCCATCAGCCCCTGGAAACGAGAATACTGCAGCTCGTCCTCGTATTGCTCGAGTTCGTCCTGCAGCACGAAGCGGCTTTCGGGGGTGATATCGAAACCTGCGTCTGCGTAAAGCGAGTAAACGTCCTTGCCGAAGTAAGGTTCGAGCGCCTTGAAATAGTGGCGGGTCCACTGCCAGGTGGTCTGGCGTGGAATAGGGTAGTTGCGAAGGTCTCGAAAAGCGCCGCGGAGCTTGCTCCATTTCGAAATACCGTTCTCGAAACCCGCCTTGAGAAGGGGATGGGCGAAGAAGCCGTGCGACGGCGCGTAATTAGGTATCTGGGTGAACGGCAGACCCGCATTGACGAAGCTGGTCATGAACCTGTTTTCGGCGTTCCGTCTCAAGTCATTCGCCTCCGGCTTGCCGAACATCTCCAAACATATTTGAGAGCCGAGGTCGGCTATGCCCTCGTTGAGTCCCTTGATGGGGAACAACGGCGCGAAGCAGTGTGCGAGTTCGTGAAAGTACAGGTGCTGGTCTATGAGCTTGGCGCTGTAGTACTGCTTTGCGTACTTGAGCGATATCATAATGACATCGCCCCTCGCCTGGCCGCCCCCGATGCCATACAGCTCGCGCATGTACACGAGAATACGCTTCCCGCGCTGTTTCTCCGGCGTGGCAAGAAGGTCGGACTCGATAAGGTGCGAGATGTCGAAGTTGACTGCCGAGTTTTCCGGTATCGCCCTCACGAAATCCTTCGGCCCCATCAGCACGAAGTGACGGGTGGGCAGATAGACGAGTTTTTCGAATGCGTCATGTTCGTACAGCTCTTCGAGCTTCTCGCGTTCCTCGCGCGGCACCTCGTTGCAAACCTTATCGGTGGCCTCGAGGAAACCCTGTTCCGCCCTCTCGCGGTCACCGTCGAAGCCGGAGGAGATGTAGTTGAGATACTCGAAGTATAAGCGGTAGGCGAGTTCGTAGCTCTTTCTGAGAAAAGCTCGTCGTGCGAGGGATAGAAAGTCGGAAGGGTCGCCGCTTCGGCGAGCACGGTCAACTTCCTCGAAAACCTTGACCTTGAGGGATTGCAGGTATCGCGAACGCACTTCCTGCGGAGTTGGAAACGTGTTGTTCAGCCCATAGGCTTCACAGAGCTTCTGAACCATCCTCGCCTTGAGTATTCGACCGGCTCCGCTGTCAATACTCAACTCGCGGAAAGTGCGAAGGTGTTCGATGCCCTTGAGCTTCTGCGCTCGTGCTTTTTCAGCTTCGGAAGGAGGGGGAGCATCCAGGTCGAACCCCTGCAGGAATCTCATGATATCGAGCTTCAACTCGTAATTCGCGGTCTTTCTGTATGCCCGTTCCGCAGTCTGCCAAGCTGCGTCAGTGTCGTCCTTTTTTGTCTTGGCGGGCCTCGTCGAAGAGCTTCCCCGCCAGGCCCTCGTCGTCCCTTTTCATCGCCGTAGAAGCCTTTCGGAGGAGAGTATTCCTCCCTTGCGAGCTTGCGTTCGGGTGCAACGGTGGGCGGGGGAGTGCCCTCCGATTCAACCGGCCGGTAAAAGAACGTCGCTACCTCGTCCAGCACCCAGCCGTCCGTCCAGGTCAGCTTGCTGGAGGCCCCTACTCCGAGCCTCCTCAGGCCTTTCTTCGGCTTCAGGGTGACGGCGACCTTGTCGCCCATCAGTTTTGCGCTGTGGAAGATTGTCTCCCCGCTGTGCGACACGCCGACCTCGGCTGTGTGCTCGACCTTCAGCTTGACGGTCTCCTGAACAGGTGCTCCAGGGCCGAAAGCGGTGAGTGTCAGGTTTAGAAACAGAGAGTTCGCGCCGTTGCAGAAGGGTGGATTCTTATAGTGGAAGAAGGTGTAAACGAAGGGACGGCGGTATTCAACTCCCACTTTGGTGATGTCTCCGGCACCCTTTTTGCGCTCCTCGACCGTGCACTGCACGAGGTCGTCAGCGGGATCTTCGAAGCTTCTTCCTCCCCGGAAACAGCGAGCACGGCTGCGAGAAAAAACAGCACCGATACCGTCACTATGAGGACAGCGCTTCGTATGTTTTGTAACTTGTCGTTCATCAGTACTATTTTGACGGGTTATATGCGCTGTTGTTGGATTTTGAGCACACATTTTGAGTTGAAATGGGGGTACTGATTCGTAGAATCACAAGAAGCGACTAAAAGTGTGTCGGATGCTGGTCACTTTGCGGTAAGGGGCGAAATGAAAGTCAAAGACGGAAACGGAAGCGGCATATGGCTCAAGCTCGGCGCACTCGCTCTTGCCGCTTGCTTCGTACTCGCCGTCACCGTAACCGTTTTTTCCTCCTCCGGCTGCAAGAGTTCTCCAAAGAAGGGCGACCTGCCGCTGTATCCGCTGAACATTGACCCGCCCACCATGCTGCGCCTTATGGATAAGCGTGCTTATATGCTGGGCGGAGTTGAAGCCGACCTCGATATCACAGTAAAGACTTCTTCAAAGGCGAATTTTACCGCCGGATACGCCTACAATGCACCTTCCGAACACAGGCTCCAGATCGCGTATCCCGGCGAGCCTCCTGTCATAGACTCGGTTGTTCGCGGACGTTCGGCGGAGATTTACTCGCCCGTCGAACTTGTAAAACTCACTGCCAACCTCGACCTCGCCGTGGCCGACCGCATGGGTATCCTCTGGGCGGTTGAGGCCGCATCGTTTTTCGACGGGCAGCTTACCGGCTTTGTGCCCTACGGCGCGAAGATAGAGAACGATCATGCCACGCAGTTCGTTTTTCTGCGTGACTGCCCCTCCTGCGAGATTCGGGCGTTCGTGCATCGCGAGACCCAGACCATTCGCAAAATGGTATATTCCAATCAAGAAGGCGTACTTTTCGAGACCTCATATGACGAGTATGTCACGGTCCGCAATACCGTCTGGCCGATGAAGGTCGCGGTTGCCGCCGAAGGTTTTGAGATGATTATGAAGACCGACTCCTTCAGGTTCTCCACTCATTCAATTACAGACTTCATTCTTGACGAGCTGCCGGGGACCGAAGAGGTCTTTTCGGTCGGGCAGTTCCTCGGAGTCCTTTATGGCAAGGATAGTCTCGAAGGACAATAAGGGACGGCAAATATCCTTCAGCCTCGATGAAACTACCACCATCGGGCGTGACCCCAGAAACGACATACACCTGTCAGATGACTCCGTATCGCGTCATCATGCCGAGATACGCATGCGGGACGGCGGTTTTCTGGTCGTTGACCTCGGTTCGTCCAACGGCACTTTCGTGAACTCGAGCCGAATCGAGCGAGAGGTCCTCTTCGACGGTGATTTGATCAGGTTCGCGACTATACGTTCGTCTTCGAAAACGAACAGGAACGAAGAACCTCGACGGCCTTCTCAAACCATGTTTCGCTCTTACGACCGCTCGAGCATGGAGAAGAACCTTGCCGAAAAGCCTCCCGAGAAGCTCGGAAAGGTTCGACAAGTTCCTCGATATCTGCCGCAACTGCGCACAAATCGCCAAAACCGAAGAGTTCACGGCTAAGCTCTGCGACGATATGCTGAGGCTCTTCAGCGCGGACTACGCCACAATCCTCCTGCGCGAGGGTGAAAGCTGGAATGCGTTCGACCCCGACTCCGGGGAGTTTGTCAAACGCACTTCACGCATTCCCGTTCCTCGCTCCATTATCAACGCCGCCTGCGAAAAGGGCGACGGAGTTCTGATGGAAGAGCCCGGTAGCGAAGAGCGCTTTCGAAACCGCGCAAGCATATCCAGAAACGAGATAGCCACGGCCGCCGCAGTACCTTTCGGCGACGACGAGCCCGCGGGAGTGCTCTACATTCACCGAAACGACCCTGCACAGGCCTTTACAGAAGAGGATTTTCGAGTCCTGTTCGCCCTTTCCATGCCGGTCAAGGGCGCGTTCAGCACAATCGAGCAGTACGACAAGGTCAACTCTGAGCGCGACCGTCTGCGAAAGGTCGTGGCAGGTGAGGGTAAACTCGTCGGCAGACATTCGAGCATGAAATCGCTCGACAAGATGATACAGAAGGTCGCACCTCTCGACAGCACCGTTCTCGTCACAGGCGAGACCGGCACCGGCAAGGAACTCGTTGCCAGGGCGCTGCACGAGCGCTCTTCACGGGCGAACGGTCCATTCGTGCCGGTCAACTGCGCTGCGATATCGGAAAGCCTTGTCGAAAGCGAGCTGTTCGGCCATGAGAAGGGTGCTTTCACCGGTGCCACACAGACACGCATCGGCGCATTCGAAGCTGCCGACGGCGGTTCGGTCTTCCTCGACGAGATCGGAGAACTCAGCCCTAACGTTCAGGCGAAATTGCTGAGAGTGCTCGAGGACAGGCTCGTGAAGAAGGTCGGCGGGAACGTGAGCAAAAAAGTGGATGTGAGGCTCATTGCCGCAACCAACCGTGACCTCGAGAAGTTGGCCGGGGAAGGCGTCTTCAGAAGCGACCTGTTTTTCAGGGTCAGCGTGGTGAAGCTCGAACTTCCACGACTTGCTGAGCGCGTATCGGACATTCCCCTGTTGTGCAAACACTTCATGGAGCAGTTCTCGCGGAAGCTCGGAATCCGCAAGATGGACATATCACCGGCCGCGATGAATGCTCTGAAGGAATATGACTGGCCCGGCAACGTTCGCGAGCTTCGCAACGTCCTCGAGCGTTCCGCCATCCTCGCGGACGGAGCTGTAATCGAGGCGCAGCGCCTCGCTCTGCCGACCGCACCTAAGCCGGAAAGCCCCGGGCGACTACCCGACTTCGCCGCCATGTCTGCGGAGGAAGTCGAAAAAATGCACATTGGAGCCGTACTCGACAGCACGAACGGCAACAAGAGCCTCGCCGCGGAAGTTCTCGGCATAGACCGTTCGACCCTGTATTCAAAGTGCAAGAAATATGCTCTGTAAAGCTTTTGGACATAGAATGTGTTATCAGTGCTAAGGAGGAAAAAATGTTAGTGCCTTTCAAGAACGAGCCCATCACCGATTTCTCCGTCAAGGAGAACCGGGATGCGATGGAAAAGGCCATCAAGTACGTCGAGGGTCAACTCGGCAGAGAGTACCCTCTGTTCATCGGCGGCAAGGAGATCAAGACCGAACGCCGCATCACCTCGGTCAATCCTGCCAACCACAGCGAGGTAGTGGGCTACCTTTCAAAGGCTGACAAGGACCTTGCCAATAAGGCCATCGAAGAAGCCGACAACGCCTTCGACACCTGGAGCAAGTATCCTGCCCGCATGCGTGCCGAATACCTTTTCAAGACTGCCGCGATACTACGTCGCCGCAAGCTTGAGTTTTCTGCGTGGATGGTGATAGAAGAGAGCAAGCCCTGGGTGGAGGCCGTCGCCGACACCGCGGAAGCCATAGACTTCCTCGACTTCTACGCGCGCCAGATGATCGAACTCGACCAGCCTCGCGAACTCTACCGTATTCCCGACGAGGACAACGAGGTCAAGTACGTCCCCCTCGGCGTCGGCGTATGCATCCCGCCGTGGAACTTTCCTCTCGCGATCATGTGCGGCATAACAGTTGCCGCGATCGTTGCGGGCAACCCGGTGGTTCTCAAGCCAGCTTCCGCCGCGGGCGTGATTGCCGCCAAGTTCGTCGAGGTGTTGCGCGAGGTCGGTCTGCCTGACGGCGTGATCAACTTCCTGCCCGGCTCCGGTTCCGAAATCGGCGACCTTCTCGTAGAGCATCCGCGCACCCGCTTCATCTCCTTCACCGGCTCCAAGGAAGTGGGACTGCGCATCTATGAACTTGCCTCGAGGGTCAACCCGGGCCAGATATGGCTCAAGCGCGTCGTGGCCGAAATGGGCGGCAAGGACGCGATTCTCGTGGATGACGAGGTATTCGACTTCGACGACATGATCAACGGCATCGTATCGAGCGCTTTCGGCTTCCAGGGCCAGAAGTGCAGCGCGGGTTCGCGCGTAATCGTTCACAAGGACATGTATGACGAGGTGCTCGAAGCTGTCATAAAGAAGACGAAGGAACTGAAGGTCGGCGACCCACGCGATTTCGGCAGCGACATGGGTGCTGTAATCGAGCAGGGCGCGTACAACAAAATCACCGAGTACATCAAGATTGGCATGAACGAAGGGGAACTCCTCTACGGTGGCGAGTACAGCGACAAGAAGGGCTACTTCGTACATCCGACCATAATCGAGGTTGACCTCAACGCCCGCATCGCCAAGGAGGAGATCTTCGGACCCGTCCTCGCCATAATCAGAGCTGAATCCTTC
Source organism: Planctomycetota bacterium (assembly GCA_034521065.1). Taxonomy (GTDB): domain Bacteria; phylum Planctomycetota; class B143-G9; order B143-G9; family B143-G9; genus JAXHMW01. The sequence continues at coordinate 38,883 of JAXHMW010000006.1, forward strand.
GACGAAGGTCTCAAGATCGTCAACGACACTGAATACGGCCTGACCGGTGCCGTTTACTCCACCCGAAGAGAACACATCCAGCGGGCAAAAGAGGAGTTCCACGTCGGAAACCTCTACTTCAACCGCAAGTGCACAGCGGCACTCGTCGGAGTTCACCCGTTCGGAGGATTCAACATGTCCGGCACAGACTCCAAGGCCGGAGGATTCGACTATCTGCAACTGTTCACCCAGCAGAAGCTCGTTTCCGAGTACATGTAACGCAACGATCGTCCAATTCAGGGAACAACGGGGAGGAAGGTCATTCCTCCCCGTTTCAATAAGACATGCCGGGGAAAACTATGCGTCAACGTACTACAATTTTCACACTTGTTGCCCTTCTGTTCGTTTTTGGGACGGGCTATGTCGAGGCTGACCGCTACCAGCCCTCTACCTCATGGTTTAAGTGCAGGACGAAAGAACTTAAATGGCCCCGAAAAGGTGCTGCGAACAAGCTTCCCGCCTATCGACATCTCAGCTCGGTCGAAGGAGACTTTTTGAATTTCTCCTACGCGACGGATGTCAGATACAAGCTCGAGAACCAGAAATTGCTTGTGGACACGGGCAATGGCATGGAAGAGGCTCGCCGTTCGTCACTCAAGCTTGAACTCGAGTTCCCCAACGGCGATAAGTCTCGCGTGAGCTTCGAGTTTTTCGAGCCAGGAGATGAAGAACACGTCGCGTCGGCGGGCGATAAGTTGCAGTACAGGATACGAAATCCGCAGGTACTGAGCTTCAACGTCGGCTCGGTCAACATGCTGCTCATAGACAGCAATGTCAACGGCTCTTTCATGGACCGGGGAGTGGACCAATTCGCGCAGCTTTCCGCAAAGGACTTTTCAAAGAACGAATTCGACTTCTCGTCGCTGAAACTTCAACCCTTTCGCTGGTGGGGGGAGTTCGAGGCGGATAAGTACACTCTCTTCGCGCCCGGGAAAAGAGGCGGACTGCTCAAGTGTGAACTCACCGCCGAAGACGGCTATTCGCCCGACATAGCGGAGGCAATCTGCGAGTTGAACTGGCAGCGCTTCCTCGTGGGGGCCGAGGCGATTCTTCCGAGTACTGACCTTTCGAACCTGCTCGAAAAGCATGCTGCGTACTGCGCGCAGGAAGGCCTTACGCGTGAGCAGGACCCGGAAAAATACCTGTATGACCGTGCCACCGCCAGCGTCGCGAAGTACTCTCACGTGTGCAGGGCGCGGGATGCTGCAAAGGGCATAGAGTCCTCCATGTCAACGCTGCTGGGCCGCAATATGCTGCTTTCCGACGAACTTAATACTTTCGGGCTCGCGCTTGTGAACAACATATTCGTCATCGGAGGAATCGAGAAGGCCTGGAAGGATGATTTCAGGCAGTTCCCGGTCAACGGCCAGGTTGACGTTCCTCTTCGATATGTGCAGGAACAGCCTTCCGCCCTGCGCAAGGGGCAGGAAAACTACAGCGGATCCGTAATCTGCTTTCCGGCCGACCGAAACTCGGTGGTCGAGAGTGCTGTACTTGCGAAGTACGGCGAAGAAGGGGGAAAGCCGCTTTCGGTCAGCACCCCTTCCGACCCGCCACACGGCATGAAGGATGTTGCTCCGAATAACCGCAACGCGATAACGCTGATTTCGGAAGAACCTTTGATGCCAGGCAACACGTACCGTGTTACAATCAAATATAAACGGTCTTCGGCCAAGGACGAAGTTACGGAGTTGACATGGCTCTTTCGGACGAAAGAGGCGGCCTTCAGGTAGCCGGAAAAATAAAGGTTCTCATCGGTCTTGCGCTGCTTGTAGTGACCGCGGGACTTCTTCTGTTCTCCGATGGTGAGTCTGAGAGCATCAACGCGAATTCCCCGCGCGAATCTTCTTACGATGCTTCCCGGCCCGAACTGCCCGGCGTTTATACCTGCGACGGTTTTACCGCCAGTGGCGGCCCCTTGGCTGTGGCGGGACGTCCCCGCCAGGTACACGAGGCGAACAGGCAGCCTCCCATGGACGGCCGTGATGAACATCATGAGGCCGCTCATCCTCGTTTGCGCGACAACGCTCACCCCAATATCACCGAGGAATGCCACCGAAGCCGACCGCCCGCAGGCGAAGGAGTTGGAAGCCGAACTCATCGCGGTCTTCGAAGAGGGTGAGTTGCCCTTGCGGACTTGCTTCACTCCTCTCGTGCACGAGGCCAGGCTGTACTTCGCTCTCATGGAAGGCAGGGGCAGACAGTATGCCTCGGAGGTGCTATTCCGTCCCGACAACTACCCGGACTACTACAACGGAACGAACATAGCCTATCCTCCGGATACGACCGAGGTGGTCATCCGCTCGGGTGATTTTGCCGTTCACTACGTGCAAAGCGGTTCCCTTTCGGCATCGGACCAGTATGCACAGAAGGCCGCAAACCTTCTGCCCCAGGTCAAGCAGCAGTACATTGACATGGATTACACCGAACCTCCCGGCGATGGAGACCTCGGTGGCTATACCGATGTGTACGACGTTTACATTACCGACCTGCCTTCCGGCATAGCGGGATTCTGTTCCGCATCCGGTACGGTGGGCAATCCGTGGCCCTCTTACGTTGTCATAGACAATAAGCTCTCCTTCGAAGATGTTCGGTCCTCGACCACCCTTTCTTCCACTCTCGCGCACGAGTTTTTCCACGCCATCCAGTACGGTTATGACCCTGCCGAGCGTTCCTGGTGGAAGGAGACGACCGCGGTTTGGGCACAGGACGAGATTTTCGACGATATTAACGATTACCTTTTGCTCGTACCGTATCCGCATAGCGCACCGCACAAGCCTCTCGACACCGCGGACGGCCGCACGGAATACGGCAACGTGGTGTGGGCAAAATTTCTTGAAGAGCGCTTCCCCGGGACCGACATGGTGCGTGCGATATGGGAATACCAGGCGCAGAACAGGAATACCGCCATTCCCGAAAACACTATGGAGGGAATTGCTGCCGTCCTTGCGCAACAGGGCTACAACGTTGACGACGCGCTCGGAGAGTACGCGAACTGGCTGTATCGCAAGGAATTGTTCGAGGAGGGCTCAGAATATCCCTCGGTAGTCGTGGCGCGGACTGTCGAGTCCTACCCCACACTTGTCAAAACCGCCTCGCTGCCTGTCGGAAGCCTTTCGCATCTCGCGCTGCACCTGATTGAATGCGAGCCAGATGACAGCTCATCAATCCTCTCAATGACCTTCGACGGCGAGGACACCTTTCCGCTGTCGGTCTATCTTCTCGCCGTTGACGAGGAAGGCGAAGACCTGTTTCAGAAGGTTCCGCTCAACGCTGCCAAGTCCGGCAACATCATCCTCGAGAGCTTCGGGACAACATACGAGACGGCACTTTTTATAGTGTTGAATTCCAGCTACTACCGGGGCGGTGCGGCATACGACCTTTCGCTTTCCCTTCAGCCTCCCGGAAGGATCTCTCTCGGCAGCGATCAACTCAGTTTTTCGTCCACCCAAGGCGAGGCCCCACCTCCCAGGACCCTCGCTGTAGGCAATGACGGCGACGGGCCGCTCGAATGGAACGCTATCCCTTCGAGGGAGTGGATAACGGTCGAACCCGCGTCCGGGACCAGCGGAGTTGCGGCGGAGTGCAATTCGTGTCCGTTTCCGTGGATGCTTCGCAGAAACTGGCGTCCGAATCACCTTTCGGCGGGTACATTACCTTCACTTCCGACAACGCGACCAACTCTCCTCAGTCCGCAGACGTGCTGTTAGAAGCGCTCTACAACAAACCGTTTCTCGCCACCGAGCCTTCCTCGCTGGATTTGTCGCTCGCGCAGGGTCAGCAGGGCGTCTATGAAACTCTCGCGGTTGTCAACAACGGTTCAGGCGAGATGGACTGGACTGATTTCGGCCGATGTACCGTGGCTGTCATTCGACATTCAGGGCGGAGTACTGGCCTCAGGCGAAGAGGCGGTGGTAAAGGTGTACGCGGACAGCGCGTTCCTTCCGCTTTCCACACAGGCATATACTGCGACCATTTCTCTGACCTCCGATGTGGCGAGCAATTCCCCGCTGGAGGTGCTGACGACCGTCCGCGTGCTGCCCCCCGATATGCTTATCGGCGAGTCCGACAGCTACGGCCACGTTGCCGTGAGCGAGGACTACAACTGGATTGATATCCGCGCTCAGGACTTCGACCTCTCGAGTTTCTATTCGACCTTCGACGATGAGGCTCTCGGCTTCTACCTTCCCTTTGACATGGAGTTGTTCGGCACGACCCTCGCCGGTTCCGAAGACGTGTTCTACCTGTCCACCAATGGACTGCTCACATTCGCCTCCGCGGGCTCGATGAACTCCGAGAACACGCCTCTTCCCTCGCAGATTACTCCGAACGCTGTTATAGCACCGTTCTGGGCCGACCTGCGGATGACTGAAAACTCCCGGCTGTACGGGCGCATCTTCGGCTCGGACAACGGGAATTCGCGCTTCGTTATCGAGTGGTACCGATTCGTGAACAAGGAGGACGGGCAGGAATATACCTTCCAGGTCGAGGTATTCGAGTATGGTGATGTAATACTGCGCTACGAGAGCGATTTCACCTCTCTTACGGTCGGTTCCATCGGCATAGAGGACTTCACCGGCACGGAAGGGCTGCAGGTCGCCCTCAACACGCAGACGGATTTCCCGCCCCCCTCTACCGCGATTCGCATCACCACAAGGGGGCAGGAGCCTCTTCTTTCGCTCACGCCTCTTTGGCAACAGGTCAACGTTGCAGCCGGCGCGGAGTTCCAGGCAACGGTCGGAGTGCGAAACACCGGCTCAGGTACTCTGGAGTGGTCGCTTTCTGCCGCCGGGCCAAGTATGTCTCTTTCTTCTTCGAGTGGTGTAGGGGACGCGGACATCACGGTCTCGGGTTCCGCCGCGGGGCTGTCGGCGGGACAGTACCTCTGCACAATCACCGGCACTTCTGACAACGGTTACGTGTGGGACGATACTGTCCGCATACTTCTGAACGTCTATTCCGGCACGCCTGACACCGTCGCTATTGCCCTCGATGCCGGATGGAACGCTGTTTATGTGCCGGTCTATGTCCGCGCCCCGGTTTGTCGGTAGCGAACCTGTTCGATCTCGCCAGGGACTCCGAAGACATGGCGATAGTGTCGCGGGTTGCAGCGTGGTCAGTCGGAATACGACAGGGATTACGAGGCCGGTGAAGGCTCCGGCGTTGTACTTTCATACGGGCAGGGTGTGCTGCTCTACTGTTCCTCGGCTGGAGAGCTGACTTTCACCGGCGACTTCCCCGTCTCTTCGTTCGTAAGGCTTTCGGCGGGCGAGAACCTTGTCATGACCGAGGAGTGGAGCGGAGGCACTGTGGCGGATATCTGGAACGACCTGCTGCCCGGAACCGTATCTCGCCTGTTCACCTGGGACGGCGGATTTCGTTCGTCCTTCACACAAGGGCAGGGCGCAGGTGTGGAACTCGACGAGTTCCCCGTCCTCATCCGGGCGAGAGCGAGTGCCGTAATCCAATAGCATTCAAAGTGTTACAACATAATCCGAGGCGCTTGTGCGCCTCTTCTTCGTGTACTGCAATGCACAGTGCGAAAATTGCGCACCGCATAGAACCGGTTACTATTTCCTTTACTAACGAAAGGGACTCGACATGAGAAGAAGCATCGTAGCATTGTGCCTGCTCGCGCTGTTTTCCGTTGCGTTCTCAGCAACCTCCATGGGGCAGGACGACCTGCCCATGTTCCTCAAGAACCCCCACCTTTCCCCCGACGGCCGGATAATCGCCTTTGATTACGACGGTGACATATGGACCGTTCCCGCCTCTGGTGGCGAGGCGAAGAGGCTCACTGTCCATCTCGCCCACGAGAGAAGGCCGTACTTCTCGCCAGATGGCGAGTGGTTGCTGTACTCCGCTAACTATCACGGATACTACGACCTGTACATCATGCCTGCCGAGGGCGGCGAGTACAGGAGGCTCACATATTCCCCCGGCAACGATATCCCCTCCGGTTGGTCCGCGGACGGGAAGCATTGCTTCTACTACAGTTTTCGAGACCATTATTACGATGCGTTCAAGATATCCTCCGAAGGTGGAATACCCTTGCGCATCGCCTACTCGCGCCGCGACCCGGTATATGCTCCGTTGTCCTCGCCGGATGGCTCGAAGGTCGCTCTGAACTACCGGTCAGGCTTCAGCGACTGGGACCGTAAGGGCAACGTCACCCCCAATTCTTCGGAGATATTCATCGCCGACAACACCGTTCCGGTCTCCAACATTCGTCGCATGACAGAGAACTGGAGTCAGGACTACCTGCCCGTCTGGTCACCCGAAGGCGATTCGCTCTACTTCGTCTCTGACCGCAAGGGAGAGTACAATCTCTATTCCATGACCGTCTCCTCCGGCGAGGTGAAGCGGCACACTGACCTCTCGGACAAGGGAATCCGCTGGTTCACCGTGGCATCCGAAAGCGGCGACATTGTCGTCGAGCGCAAGCACAGGCTTTACAAGCTCGATCCCAACACCGGAGAGACCGAACTCATCCCGGTCACCTTCTTCGACCCGCCGAAGCTCACCGAGAACGACTTCTCAATCACCAAGGTGGACATAACGGACTTTTCCGTCGCGCCCGATGGCCAGAAGGTCGCCTTCATAAGCGGTCACGATGTGTACATAATGGCGGCCTCCGGCGGCTATTCGAAGCCCCTTACCCGCACCTACGAAAGGGAGATTCACCTCTCCTGGGCTCCCGACTCCCGGCACGTGCTCTTCAACCGCATCATAAATCGGGGGCTGCAGATAGTCCGCCTAAATGTCTATGACGGAACCGAGACTGTCCTAACGACCGGTGCTGACAACAAGTTCACGCCGTTCTATATGCCCGACGGCAAGCATATCGCCTATCAGCACAACTACGAATCCATCCGCATGATGGATCCGTCCGACCCGGAAGCGGAGCATGAGGTTCTTGCGCGTGGCATTTTCGGCAGAAGGCTGATGCAGTCCGGCCGCTGGTTCGATTTTTCCGCCGACGGCAAGTGGATGACCTATCTCGACTACAATGACATGATGACGCTGGACGGCAAGGTGAAGAAGTTAGGAGCCGACGAGGTGTTCAACCTTTCGCCTCTCGGCGGCTTCAACTATCCCGGAGCCTTCACGCCCGACTATTCCAAGTTCCTGTTCACGAACTACAACGACGGCGAACAGGGTGTTTACGTCATTGACTTCAAAAAGACCGTCAAGCCGCGCGTGAGCCCGGTCGAGAAGCTCGAAGAGCTGCTGAAACCGAAAGAGCCCGAAAAGAAACAGGATCCCAAGAAGACCGGTAAGCCCGTCGAGAAGTCCGAAGAGAAACCTTCCGAAGTGCCCGAAAAGCTCGACACTACCGACCTGTACAGTAAAACCCGCAAGCTTTCTCCCGCTATCAAGGGCACACGCTACTTCGTGCACCTCTTCAAGAGCGGGCGTACAGCGCTTGTCATGCGGTACAGCGGCAACAAGTATGCCGCATACGCATGTCCGGTGGATGGCGGCAAGCCTCAGCCCCTGCTGCAGGTGAATGCCCGTGTCACCGGTCTCGAGGTGGATAAACAGGAGCGCTTCTTCTACTTCGTAATGAACGGCGCACTGTATCGTGCCGCGCTGTCCAACAAGAAACAGGTCAAAGCTGACCTCCGACACCGTGATGAAACCCTCAAATAGCAAAAAGGAGAGGCTCGCGGTCTTCCACGAGACCCTTTGGATGCTCGAACACGGTTTTTACGACGAGGACCTGCACGGACTGGATATGGCCCGGATTCGCGATTCCTACGAGCCCCTTGTGAAACGCTGTGTCAACGACGCGCAGTTCCGCCGCGTAATGAGCGAGATACTGGCGGTTTTCAATGCTTCGCACATGAGCATCGGTTCAAAGCCGGGCGAGGACATGGTGGGAGTAGTTCGGGATAACTCCCCGCACATCGGGTTCATGTTCGACCCCGCGCTTGCCGATAATGGTGTCCTTCGAATCACGCACCTCGTCGAGAACACCCCCGCCGCTGCTGAGAACTCGGGGCTGAAGGTTGGCGACTACGTGCTTTCCATCGAAGGCACGAAGATTGCGCCCGGTGTCAACCCGCACAAGTTGGTTCGCAATAAGCTTGGCGCTGAACTGAAGCTGGAAGTGGCCTACTCGCCCGACGCGGAGGAGACCCGCACCGTATATCTGCCAACTGTTAACTTGCAGGTGTTCTACTCCCGAATGATTGCGGAGTGGGAGGAGGACAACCGCCGTTACGTTGCCGAAAAATCAGGCGGTAAGTTCGGCTACGTCTGTCTTCGCAGCATGATGGACCCCGACTATGCGAAGTTCAAAAAGGACATAAGCCGCTTTCTTGCCAACTACGAGGGCGTCGTGCTCGACTTCCGCTACAACAGCGGCGGACGCATCGCCCACCAGATCGCCGAAGTTCTCGACGATTCGCCCTGGCTGTATTCCGGCATGCGCGGCGGCCGCTGGGTTCCCGAGGACGTTCACCGCGACTTCTCCGTGCAGAAGGCCGTTGTGGGCCTGTTCAACGAACGCAGCTTCTCGAACGCCGAGATGATGCTCGCCGCCTTCCGAATCAAGAAGCTCTGACCGACGGTGGGTATGCCGACCTCCGGCGGCGTCATCGGAACCTGGCCCAAAACGCTGCTGGACGGCTCAACTCTCCGTCTGCCGCGATTCAGTGTCTATGACGTTCGCGGTCGAAACCTCGAACGTAATCCCACAAAACCAGAGTACGTGATAGACGAGACCTTCGTACATCACATGAAGGACGAAAGGATACAACTGGACAGGGCTCTCGAACTTCTGAAAGAGGAGGCCGAACGCAAGGCGCCCGTACTGGTCCCCGACATCAAAGAGGAGAAGTAGCCTGTGTTTCGTGACCGAGCTTCTCTGCGCCAGGTGCTTCTTGCCTTGCTTGCTTTGTCGGTGGTGTGCTTTGCATACGCCGACGGGCCCAAGACGCCGCAGTTGTTCCTCTGCAACCCGGATATCTCGCCCGACGGCACCACGATAGCATTCGACCACGAGGGCGATATCTGGACCGTTCCCACAGCAGGAGGCGATGCGAAACGTCTCACCGTCCACGTGGCAACTGAAAAGCGTCCGTACTTCTCACCCGATGGAAGCTGGATTCTCTACAGTGCCGACTACTACGGCAACCTCGACCTGTTCGTAATACCCGCCAAGGGCGGCAATCCGCGCAGGCTAACCTACAATCCCGGCAACGACCTCTGCTCGGGCTTTTCATCTGACGGGCAGTTCGTTTACTTCTATTCGTATCTCGACTCCCGCTTCGATGCGTTCAGGATTCGTTTCTCGGGTTCGTCACCCGCGAGGCTTCTGCACTCACCGCGTGATAACGTGTACGCCGTGCGTCCCGCTCCCGAAGGCGATGACAGGCTGTTGTTCACCTACCGTTCTTCTCACTTCAGCCTCAACCGTCCGCGTATCGCGGGGCCGTCCACGAGCGAGCTGTTCCTCGCCCGAAAGCCCTGGCCGGCCGAAGCTGAAATTAACAGGCTCACCGAAAACGATGTGCCGGACTACCTGCCAATCTGGAAACCCAACGACAGAGATTCCTTCTACTTCCTCTCTTGTCTCGACGGTTCATACAACATCTTCACCGCAAGGCTCTCCGGCGAAAAGCTCGAAGGCCGCGAACCACTCACAAAGGTCGGGGGCAAGGGTATTCGCTGGTATTCGGTCGCCAAAAACACGGGGAGGATAGTCGCCGAGATCGACTATCGGCTTTACGAGATATCCCCGGAGACCGGCGAGCAGACCCTGATAGACATCGACCTTACTACCGGCCCCAAGTACACCGTATCGGACACCCTCACTGAGAACATGAAGGTCTCCGACTACGCAATTTCGCCCGACGGCAAGCTCGTGGCCTTCATAGCTTTTCACGAAGTGTTCATTACCTCCGCCACTGGCTCGACGGTTAAGCGTCTCACTGACACCTACGAACGCGAAGTTCACCTCACCTGGGACAAGGGCACTGACAAGCTGTACTTCAACCGGGTGGTCAACGGCGACATCCGCGCTGTCCGGCTCGACCCTCGCACTGGCGAGGAGGAATATGTAAGTCCGCAGGGCAGCGAATGCTTCACGCCGCTCGCGACGCCGGACGGCAAGGGAGTGTTCTGCCAGCGCGACTACGACACGATCGTGCGCATTGACTTCGAAAGCGGTGAGGTTACCGAGGTCGCAGGGGGAACCTTCGCGCGGCTGCTGTTCAGTTCGGGGCCGTTCTTCGAGTATTCGCCCGACCACAAGTGGCTGCTGGTGCGTTTCAACAACGACATGATGGACTACGATTACCGCGCATTGAACCTCGAAACGGGCGAGATGAGCGGCATAATCACTCCGCTGGCCGGTTCGTCCTATTACGGAACGGGCTCGCGTGACGGGCGCTTTTTGTCCTTCACCAATTACGAAACGGGCAAGGCGGCGGTGTTCGTGCTGGACTTCGCAGGCGACGACGGGACAGAAAGCCGCAGGGAGAAGTTCGAGAAGTTCATATCCGGCGAGAACGACGAGAAGGACAAGCCGAAAAAGAAGACGTACCACTACGACTTCGCCAACGCTCGCGATTACACCCGCCCGCTCTCCACGGCCATCGGGTTCGCTCACTATTCGCCGGTTTTCCTTCCCGACGGTCGCAACGTTGTGTTCGTCGGCAAGCAGGACAAGGAAAGTCTCTACATAGTAGATGCCGCCTCGGGCAAAGGGCAGCCGAGGAAGCTTATCGAAGGTTCCAAAGACGTCTTTTATCCACAGGTTTCTCCGAACGGCAGGTTCGTTTACTACATAAAGGACGGCCGGCTTTTCATGGTCTCCGTCAAGGGCGGCGCCCAAAAGCGCATCACTCCCGTTAGCTACACACGCTCCTTCGAGCGCAAGAAGGCCTGGAAGGCCATGTTCGAGGAATCTCTTTGGATGCTCGAAAACGGATTTTACGACCCCGGTCTTCACGGCGTTTCGATTGAAGATATTCGCTCGCGCTACGAACCTCTCGTCGCATCCTGCGAGACGGAAGACCAGCTCGACATACTCCTCGGCGACATGCTGGGCGAGTTCAATGCGTCTCACATGGGCATAACGCTCAAGCGTCGAAGTCCCGAGTTCGGAAGGGCCGACAACCGCAATTTGCACCCGGGCTTCTTCTACAGCCCGAAGGCGGCCGAACAGGGCGAACTAGTGGTGGAACACGTCATAGAAGGCACGCCCGCCGCACACGAGGTTTCGGGCCTCAAGCCGGGTGACAACATCCTCTCCTTCAACGGAATCGAGCTCGAAAAGGGAACCAATATCTACCGGCTTCTCGCTGAACTGATGGGCGACGAGATGCTTATGCGCGTTAGAGACACGAAAGGCGAGGAAAGAAACGTAAGCATACCGGTTACTACGAGGGCTGCTATGGCCAAGGCCGTGGTGCAGGAGTGGACCGAGAACAACCGGAAGTACGTACAGGGCAAATCCGGCGGGAGGCTCGCCTACACTGTCGTTGAGCGCATGTACGAAAAGTATTACCAACAGTGGCTTGAGGCGGCAAAACGACACCTCGCACACTGCGATGCTATGATTATAGACTTCCGTTACAACAGCGGCGGACGTATCGCTCACAAGATATCCGAGGTACTCGACGACGAACCCTGGCTTTTCAAGAAGATGCGAGGCGGCCGCTGGGTGCCATCCGACCTTGCCCGTCGGTTCTCCTGGCAGAAACCGGTCGCGGGAGTGTTCAACTACTCCTCTACCTCGAATACCGAGATGATGTGCGCGGCGTTCCGCATCAAGAAGCTCGGGCCTTCCGTCGGCACTCCGACTACAGGAGGTGTTATCGGAACTTGGAGCCGCACGCTTGTTGACGGTTCCACGATGCGGCTTCCCCGTTTCGACGTGCGCGACCTCACTGGCAGACGGCTCGAACTCGACCCGACTGAACCCGAATTCTTCGTGGACCGCACTATAATCCACGACGAGAACGGCACATATCCCCAGCTCGACAAGGCTATCGAACTGCTTCTCGAGCAAGTTGAAAAGACAAAACCACCCTACGAACCGGCGAAGGCAAATTGACCCCCCAGAGAGGGACTCTATGAGAAAGCTCACAATTGTCGCAAACGTGCTGATCCTGATGCTCTTCTGCGCCACACTCGCAGGAGCGAACACCATTTCCAATCCGCCATTCATAAGCCGTCCGGACATCTCTCCGGATGGGTCGCAGGTCGTTTTCGAATACGGCGGCGACCTCTGGCTCGTTCCCTTCTCGGGCGGTGAGGCAAAGCGGCTGACGCTTCACATGGCTCTCGAAACAAGGCCCTACTTCTCTCCCGACGGCCAGACCATTCTCTTCGCCGCCAACTACTCCGGCTACATGAACCTCTACACGATGCCAGTTGAAGGCGGCGAGCCCAACAGGCTGACCCATGGCCCGTCATCCGACGTGCCATCCGGCTGGAGCGCCGACGGCAAGCACGTATATTTTTACAGCAGCCTGAACGGTTCGTTCGATGCTTACCGTGTTTCGGCATCGGGCGGCACCCCCGCAATGATTGCCGGAGCCCTGAACGATGCGGTTTACGGTGCTGCACCCTCCCCGGACGGCAGTAAGGTGGCGTTCTGCTACCGCTCGAGCTATGCCGAGCGCAACCGTGCTGACAACAAGACGTATTTCACCTCCGAGATATACCTCGCCGACAACACCACGCCCGCTGAAAACTTCGAGCGCCTCACCAAGAACATGTACCAGGACTTCATCCCCCTCTGGAGCGCGGACGGAAAGTACCTCTACTTCATCAGCGACCGCGACGGCGCATATAACGTTTATCGCAAGAAGCTACGCAGCATTATCGGAGGCGAGAAGAAGATTACCGACGTCGATGACTACAAGGGCGTTCGCTGGCTTTCCCTTTCGCAGTCCGGGCGCGCGGTGGTGCTGTACAACTACAAGCTCTACTCTCTCGACCTCGACAAGGGCGACATGACACCTATTGATATCGAGCTTTACGACCCGCCAAGGTTCACGTATCCCGCGTCTGTGCAGCGCAACGCCGTAGTGCAGGACTTTGCGGTCGCTCCCGACGGCAAGAAGGTCGCATACGTCAGCAATTACGACGTCTTCATCACAGCCTCGACCGGTGGATATTCCAAGCACCTCGTGGCGACCGCTTGCAGGGAAGACAACATAACATGGTCGCGCGATTCAAACTACGTCGTGTTCAACCGCATTATCGACAAGGCCATGAACATCGTTCGCGTTGACGTGCGAACCGGCGAAGAGGAGGTCCTCACAACCGGTTCGGTTAACCGTTTCGGCCCGACGTACACGCCGGACGGCAAGGCCATCTCCTACCAGCGCAACCACGATTCGATCTGGATGATGGATCCTGACGGCTCGAATCACAGAATGGTGGTCGAACTCGACCTGCACAGAAGGCTGTTGCAGGACTTCCGACGCTTCGAGTTCACTCCCGACGGCAAGTGGATGCTCATCACCGCGTACAATTCCGCCGGACGCTACGACATTTACGCAAAGAAGATGGGCGACGACTCCGAGCCAATTGACCTGTGTCCTCTCGGCGGTTTCGCCTTCCCCGGCGGCTTCACGCCGGACTACAAGAGCTTCGTGTTCAACGTCAATCTCATGAACAATATCAACTCGTTCGTAATTGATTTCGAGCAGCAGGCGACCAAGCAGAAAAGTGCCAAGCAGAAGCTGCGCGAACTGCTCGAGCCTCCTGAAGAAAGAAGAAGAGCCGGAAAAGACCGAGCCTAAGGAAGAAAAGCCTGAACAGGCCGAAGATGGCGAGGCGGAAGCCGGTAACGGCGAAGATGCCGAAGACGAAACCGCGGACGCAGAAGACGAAGAGGAAGAAGCGAAGCCCGAGCCCGGTGACACAATTGACACTGAAGACTTGTTCTCGAAGCTCCGCAGGCTCTCTCCCATGCTGGCAAACAGCCGCCACTACGTAATCAATGTCACAAAGCGCGGCGTTGCCATTGTCGCGATCCAGTCGCAGGGCTCTCTTAACCTGTACGCTTTGCCCGTCAAGAACTCTGAGAAGGCCAAACCGCAGCCCCTTACACGTGTTTCGGGAGACCTGAGCATGTTCAGCCTCGACGAGCAGGAGCAGTTTTTGTACTACGTCGTGAACGGAAGGCTTTACCGCAGCAGGATTGGAAATCCAACTCCCTCACCCGTTACTCCTGCCACGCTCACCTTCCCATACGACGAGATGGAGCGCCGCGAGGCCGTACTCGACGAGGCCGTATGGCTTATGAAGTGGGGCTTCTACGATGAGGAACTGCATGGCGTTGACGTTGATGTCCTGAGCGAGCGATACCACGAGCTTGTTCGCCAGACCGTAACAACGGGCAACATGCAAAACCTTATGTGGGACTTCATCGGTGAGTTCAACGCCTCTCATATGATGTTCCAGTACGCCGGTTCGGATCCCCAGACGGGGATAGTTGAGGAGAACACCCCGCACCTCGGTTTCATCTACGACGACAAGCTGATAGAACAGGGCATTTTGCAGGTGCGGCACATCATCCTGAACTCACCCGCCGACAAGCCCGGCATCGAGATGAAAGAGGGCGACTTTGTACTCGAGATCAACGGCGGCAAGGTCGCTGCCGGAGTGGATATCTACAAGTTCCTCACCAATCGCGCTAACGAGGAAATCGAACTGCTTGTGGCCGATACGCCGCAGGGCGAGAACTCGAGATACGTTTACCTCCAGCCGGTTGACCTGCGAACCACTGCTCTCATGCGCAGGGGCGAATGGGTGGAGATGAACCGCCGCTACGTGGAGGAAAACTCCGACGGCAGGTTCGGCTACATTTATCTCGCCTCCATGCTCGAAAACGACTACATGAGCTTCCTCGCTCAGATCGCCCGATACAAGGACGACTACGAGGGTGTCGTGCTGGACTTCCGTTACAACAGCGGCGGCTTCATCGCCTACCGCATCGCGGAATACCTCGATAACGAACAGTGGGTGTTCTCGAAGCCGCGCGGAGGTGCCTGGCTCGAAGAGCAGGTGCTGCGCGACTATGGATTCGATAAGCCCGTGGTAGGTATGTTCAATTACGCATCATACTCCAACGCGGAGATGATGGCCGCGGCGTTCAACCTGCTGGACCTCGGCCCGTCCGTCGGAATGCCCACCGCGGGAGGCGTAATAGGAGTATCACCGCGTACGCTTTTGGACGGTTCCGTCATGAACCTCCCATCTCTGAGGGTCGAGGACAAGCACGGGCGCAACCTCGAACGCTCGCCCACGAAGCCTTCCAAGTTCGTGGAACAGGACATCGCAGATGATATGGCCGGAAGGCAGCCCCAGCTCGACAAGGCCATCGAACAACTTGAAAGACAGAACGGAAGCAAGGGCGAAGAGCGACGCAAGGGCAAAAAGAAGTCCCGTCCGATGCTCTGAACGAACTGATTCGCACAAGAAAAAAGGGCGGCCCGATATGGCCGCCCTTTTTTGCGTACAGCGAAATGAAATCAGTCCAGGTTCACATTGATCGTGTAGATGTTGCCTTTGGCCCTGGAAAATGCAAAAGCCGTTGCGGTAGGTGGCTGTCCGGGCCTCGAAGTCCTCACGCTGCCAGGCAGAAACCACTTTCCGGCCCTCGATATCAATGAGATACGCGCCCGTGTTGGCGAAAGCAATAGCTTTCGAACTGCCCGTGATGAGCTTGTGAATGGTGCCCGGAATGCTGACGCTCATCGCAACTTTCCGGCTTTCTATGTCAATGCCGATAAAACCGTCGGTCGTGTAGCCGTAGAGCATTCTGTTGTCGAGTGAAAACGATATGTCGAAAAGGCCCTTGCCTACGCTCAGCAGACGTTTGCGGCTGTTGAGGTCGAACAGGTCGGTCTTGGATGAGCGGATGGCAATGAACTTCAGGTCGGAAGAAACCGATGCCTCTTCCACGAAGGTCGTTGGCAGGAAGCTGGCAACGGTCTTGCCGTCGGAGATACGACGCACGTTCACAAGCGAATCATCGCCCATCGTGACAAGCAGTTTGCCGTCACAGCAGAATCGCGGAGTGGGTAACAGTATCGGCTTGGGAAACTCTGTTACAGTTTCCACTTTCATGTCCGTAAGATCCAGCCACCCCGCACGGCGGCCGCCCACTACGAACACCTTGTCCTTTTCGTAGAACCGAGCGGCACGCAGGTCGTAAAGGTCCGTGTGAAGGAGCAGCTTTTTCTCAAGAGGGACCAGGTTCACGCCTTCGATGCTGTAAAGGAAGAGCTTGTCGTCGCTCATGGACAACATCCTCTCAGCGTCGGACGAGAGCGCCATTAACTCGAAATCCTTGGGGGTTCGGTCTTGTAAACAGGCGACATGCCCTGAAGGTTGTAAAAGTCCACGAACGAGTCGGAGTAGGTGATAAGGTGTTCGTCAGTCATAACGAGGAACGGTCCACCTTCGAACTGGGTATGGCGTTCGTCCACGAGAGCCGGTTCCTCACCCGACATATCGAAGACCTCGACCTTGCCTCCTATGTAGGACACGAACAACTTCTTCGAGTCCTGAGACATCTCGATGTCTCGCACCTTCACGCTGCCGGGGAAGTCGAAGAGCCTGGTGCCGTCAGCAAGGTCGTAAAGGAACAACCCGCTTCCGAAGGTGTTTACAACCGCCTTAGTGCCTTCGAACAGCTCCACCAACTGCAGCGCGCTCTCCTCGCTTTCGGCGAGAAGGTCGCCTGTCTGCAAATCGAAGAGCTTGCTGCGCTTGTCCGGTGAGTAGAAGACCAGTTTGGAACCGGATTTGTTAATATCAAGAGAGAATATTCCGCTGAACTTCGCAAGCACCTGTTTCTCGGAGAGGTCGGTGCCGAGAATTCGCAAATGGCCGGAGTTCGATGCCGTGATAAGGCAGTCCTGCGAGCGGCTGTACAGTATCTGGTGAAGCTCGCCGCTGTAATTGCGGCTCTCGCTGACGACAGAGCCGTCCTTCAGCGAGTACTTCACGAGGCGGTAGAAACCGTCCTCATCAGCGGGAACAGGGCAGACGAAAGCGTTTTCAGTGGGTATAGTAATCAAAGGTGCGCGAAGGCCCACGTTGAACGAGCGAACGGGCTTGCTGGACGATGGCGAAAAAAAGTACACGCCTTCGGGATAACGGCAGAATGCCACGACGTTGCCGTTTTCAAGCCCGTGCAGGCTCAAAATGGAACCTGCGACCTGTGGCGAAGGCCCCCCAATGCTCTGCGAGACCTCGAGCGGAGCGTAGTCGGACTGCTCTTCACAGGGAGCGCCTGGGACGCAAAAACACACAAGCACGACTGCGACTGTCAGAGCTGAAAGGGTTCTCATCGTTACCTCCAGAGGCGAAAATTGTATATATTTGTGACCCGTTCCGCACCCCTTTGTTTCTTGCCTGCGATCAAGGCAATTTCACCTGTTATGCCCGGCGGACTGTATGGATAAGAAAAAGTGGGGAGACTACGAGATACTCGGTGTCCTCGGCAAGGGCGCACAGGGAGTAGTTTACAAGGCCCGTCAGCCTCTGCTCGACAGGCTTGTCGCTATCAAGACTCTTCCCCTCGACGTGGCGGCTGATGAGTCCTTTATCGCGAGGTTCACCCGCGAAGCGAAGAACATCGCACGCCTCAGCCATCCCAACATTGTACACGTATATGACATGAGTACCTTTGAAGGTACATACTACTACGTCATGGAGTACGTGGAGGGCGAGGATCTCGGCAAGATTTTGAAGCGTGGCATACAGTTGTCGTGGGAGCAGATGGTGGACGTTCTCCGCCAGGTCGCGGCGGCGCTCGACGCTGCCTCCGAGCAGAACATGGTCCACCGCGATATCAAGCCCGAGAACATAATGATCACCGCCAAGGGGCAGGTTAAGGTCGCGGATTTCGGACTGGCAAAAATTACAGGGGCAGGCGCAAACGTCACCAGGGAAGGATTGATTCTCGGAACCGTCAATTACATGGCTCCCGAACAGGCGAAAGGGCAGGAGTGCGATATCCGCTCCGACCTCTACTCCCTCGGTGTGGTCATGTACCGCATGATTTCGGGCAAGCTCCCATTCTCGGGTGAAAACCTGCAGTCCATTATCTTCAAGCATATCAATGACGAGCCTCTTGACCCTCTGCAGCACAACGCGTCCATTCCACCCTCGCTTGCGCGGATTTGTCTCAAGCTTCTTCACAAGCGTCCTGAGCGCCGCTACCAGACTCCTTCCGAGCTGATACGGGCGCTCTCTTCCGTGTCGCTTCCTTCCGTCCGAACGGCTGTCATGGAACAGGTAGAGATTGAGAAGTACGTCGAGAAGGACGCGGACGGAAAGGTTGACCATTCCGAGGCGTATTCACAGCCGGAGCCAGAGTCAACACCGCATATGAAACGTCTGCATGCGATCGAGAAGAAGAAGGCCCGAAAGAAGAGCCGCGTGAACGTTTTCATCGCGGTGTTTTTTGTGTTGCTCGCCGGACTTTTCGCCGCCTATCTGTACGACAAGAATTCGAATAACGGCGAATACGTGCACGAGCTTCTCTTGATGGCCGGGCTTGCAACAGCATCTCCGACACCGGCGAGTTCCTCCTTCTCTCCTTCCGCTCGACCATCCGAAGCCGATGTTCGTTCCACCCCGCCACCTGTGGGCACCGCGGTTGTAACTCTGAAAGTCGAACCTGCCGGAGCTGTCGTTACCGTTCTTTCCGATGGCGAGCCCATCCCCCTTCCGCCCAGAGAGAACGCCTCGCTGAAGCTCGAAGTGGAGCCGGGTACATATTCCGTGAAGGTGGAAGCCGAAGGATACGTGACATCGCGGTTTGATTTCTCGGTTTCCGAAGATGGCGAGGTAACTCCGCGCGAGGAAATGAGCGTTAAGCTCACGCTCACGGAGGAACGGAAGCTGGAACAAGAATTAAGCGCGAGTTTCGAGGAGCTGTCGTCGCCTGACGACTGTCGACGTTTCCGCAACGCGGCATCCGCCGCAGCCATGAAGTATCCCGAAAACCAGTTTTTTACCGGCTTTGTGGAACTCGCTGAAAAGCGGCTGAAGCAGTACGCGCAGGCGAGGCTCGAAAAGGCTGAAGTAATGTCGAAGTCCCTGAAGGAAAAACTCGACACCTTGGCCAATGTTGATCTGAAGGAATTGAACGTCGCCGAAGTGATGGGCGAGGTAGACGCTTCGATCAGTCTGTGGCCCACCGAATCCGCCAGGGAGCTCAAGACGTTGCTGAATTCCGTCGCGAACGCACTGGAGTCATTCAATCGTGCTGAGGTGGCCGAAAACGAGGCGATCGCACAGAAGGCTGCGGAACGCGCGAAAATGCTCATTCGGGCGAAAAACCTCTATCGCAGGTTTATCGCCGACTACGGAGAACTTCACTATGTTGCCGCACTGCGCGAGAAGGCGGAAAAGCGGGCTTCAAACATCGAACGCAAGCTCTCCAGGCGCGACAACTTTCTCGCGTGGCTCGACGAGCTGGAGGAATACGCAAAGGAGATAGGCAAGCTGGTCGAGGACGGTGAGTTCGAGAAGGCCCGTCGTGTTTCCGAAACCGCAAGGAAGGTGCTTGTCGCCGAGAAACCCGATATAGATGAAATCACCGAGGACATGAAGAAGCGCATGCGGGAGGTGGACAGGTTGCTTGCAGATGTCCTGCCCGCCAGGATTGAAAAGGGTCTTCGCAACCGTCTAAAAGTAGTTCTCGGTGTGATAACGAGCTTCGAAAAGGCATTGCGGGAAGGCGACCTCGACGCTGTGGCAGAGCATTTCGAACCTTCCGTTCGCGCTAAGATGACCGAAAACCTCAGGTCTTTGTTCTCGGCGGGCAGTGTGGCTACGCGAAAGCTCGAAAATGACCCGTCAAAGAAGGCAGTCATTGGCAACGACAGGGCAAAGCTGTATCTTATCTGGATATTCGAGGTGGAATGCGCTATGCCCGACGGCCGGACCGAGAAGGTGTTGCAGCGCGTGTTCTACGAGATCCAGCTGGTGTACTCGAAAGACCAGTGGATGATAACGGACCTTCGAGCTTTGGAATCCGATGCAAAGTAATTATTTAAGACGCTTTCGTATTTCGCCGTTGATTGCAGTCTGCTGCCTGTGCGCGGCCCTGATAGTCAATTCAGTGTTCGCGGTGGCGGGTGTCCTCCAGGGCAAGGTCTCCGGCCTCGACCAAAAAGAAGCCAGGCTCTCGCTCGACATCGGCAAGGAGCACGGCGTCGAACCCGGCATGGGCTTTCACATCTTTGCCGCCGTCGAGTTCATCGAGCTTCCCTATGGCGGCGACAGGAGGCTCGTGGAGTTCCACCGTCCCATTGCAATGTTCACGGCCCGCACGGTTGAACTGAAGAGTTGCTCTGGCGAGTACGTTCTCACGGACGCTGACTATGAGCGCTACCTCGTTGTGGGCTGTGTTGCACGCCAAATTGTTTTGGACCAGAAGGGTAATCGTCCCCCCACGATCGAGGGGATATCGCCGTCCACCGGCAGAATCACGCGCGGCAGCGTGGTTCGCATAGAACTCAGCGCGGGAGACCCCAACGGAGACCCTCTCGTGTACAAGTGGAAGGCGGTTCGGGCCGCCATGCACTTCACCTACACCCACTACCCGAATAACCTGCTGTACGTTCCTCTTGACTTCGAGGGCGAAGTGCTCGAACTGGTCATCAGCGCCAACGACCGGCGCGAGAACGGCCTTGTGACGAGGCGGTTCGAACTGAAGATTGCGCCGGAGAACCGCAGCCTCTACTACAAGAGCGAGTTCGATTCAAAACGCACTTTTACGCGCTATTTTCTCGGTGACCGCTTCAACGTTGACGACATCGGTATCGCCGAAGACGGAACGATTGCTATCCTCGACTCGCAACGCCAGCGTTCGCTGATCTTGTGTGACCCCCGCATGAACAAGCTCGTTACGGTGGACGACTTTGGCAAGGCCATCGACCTGTTCACTGCGGGCAACGAGTTCTTCGTGCTGAAGGATACCAAGGTAGAGGTGTACAACAGCAAGGGAGAAAAGGTCCGGGAGTTCTATTTCGACGACAAAAAGGTCAACTCCTATATGCGAGAACCGTCGTCTGTTTCCGTGACGCCTGACGGCGACGTCTGCATCGTTGACGGGCCTAATATGCAGGTGAAGGTCTTCGACGCACAGGGCAACTATCGCCTCACATACGGCAAGGTCGGAACTGATTCGGGCGCTTTTCTCAAGCCGGTTTCGGTCTGCCACGGCAAGTTCGGTAATTCCTTCGTGCTGGACAGCCAGCGTAAGAACATTCAGGTCTTCGACCCCCGGTACAGGGTGCTCGACAGGGAAATTGCACTGGATTCCCTCTCCAATCCCGTTGACATGCTTTATGATTCCGTAGAACACGACCTGTTCGTGCTCGACAGCACCGGCGAGATACTCCGCATTCCTGTTGACGAACCCGACAAAGCCCGACATATGCGGCTGGCAAGCGAGGTATGCAAGAAGTTTTTCCGAACGCGCAGCGGCATTTACGACGTCGCTTCTTCCGTAGAGGGGACCTCCGTGCTCGAACGTTTCTCGCAGCGGAGCGGTTCGTCGTTTTACCGCGATTCAAACTTCACCGAAATTGATTTCCTCGATGTTGATGCCTTGGGCAATATGTACTTGCTGTGTCCAACCGACCGTAACGGGCTGGTGAAGGTGCTCGACCGCGATGGCTGGCACCTCGCTTCGTTCGGCTCTCGCGGCAAGGATGCCGGTCAGGTTCGCATACCGAAAACGATTCGCGTTGTGCCGGACGGTTCGGCCGTATTCGTTCTGGACAGGGACAAAAGCGTTGTCGAGTACCGCCCCGACGGTGTGCACGTGAACACTTACGAGTTTGACGACGTCGTTTCCATTACCGTTGATGCATCCGGTACTATGTACGCAATCAACGAGGACGGCGACGTACTCAAATGTTTCCGGGGCAACAAGGCGAAGATGTTCTCAATTGATAACAGGAGGATAGCACGCCGCGCGGAGCTTATCGAGGTCACTGCGGATGGCAAGAACGTTCTCATCGCCAACACCCGGGGCTACAATTTCCTGCATTACCTTGACGGCGACATGTCAACCTTCCCGCCCGGCGACTCCCCCTTCAAGCGTTTCACGGATATCGCTCGAACCGTTACGGGTGAGTTTTTCGTACTCGATGACAGGGAAGACAAGCTCTTCGGTTTCGCTCTCGAAGACGGAAGGCTCGTGATGGGTGGGCGCTCCGCCTTTGAAGATGGCATCAGCATGGGAGCCGACGGATTCGGTCAACTGTTCCTGCACACTCGCGACAGCATACGAATTCTTCGATTTCCGTTTTTGGACTTCGAATGACAGGCAAACACGTCAATTCCTCCAGACCACGCATATGTGTCACTCTGGGCGACCCCGCCGGTATCGGTCCTGAGATCACGGCGCGCGCGCTGTGCGACTCAGAAGTCTCGCAAAGAGCAAACTGGCTGCTCGTTGGAAGCGAGAAGGCCTTATCGCGTGCACTGAAGGGCTTCGGAGGCGAGCTGGCTTACACCGTTCACTCCAAGCTCTTGCCGAAGGGGCTGCCCGCCGGGAATATCGAACTGCTGGACATCGCCGCAGGGCGCGTTCCGAACCTCGGCAGCGAGACGGCAAGTGGCGGCAAATGGGCGGGGGGAGCTGTGAGCGCTGCGGTTGACCTGCTTCTCAAGAAGCAGTGTGCTGCTCTTGTGACAGCTCCGCTGAATAAGAACAATCTTATGGCCGCAGGTTACGACTACCCGGGCCACACGGAGATGCTGGCGACTCTTTGCGGCATACGCACACCGGTAATGTTGCTGTGCAGCGGGGACTTGAGGGTGGCACTCTTTACGCGTCACATGGCCCTTCGCACTGTGTTTTCGCACCTGAAAACCAAGGGCCTTGTGGATATGGCTTGTGCCCTTGCCCGTGAACTCAAGCGCTTTTTCGGCATAGCAAAACCACGCATAGCCGTGCTCGGCCTTAATCCCCATTCCGGAGAAGAGGGGCTTTTCGGAACCGAGGAAAAGAGCGTAATCACTCCCGCCATCAAGCGACTCAGGCGAAGGGGAGTTAACGCTGACGGCCCCGTACCCGCGGACACCGCCTTCTCACCCCGCACGCTCGGGCAATTTGACTGCATTCTCGCCATGTACCACGACCAGGGACTTGCGCCCTTCAAGGCGCTTGCGTTCGGCAAGGGCGTCAACGTCACACTGAACCTCCCGTTTGCCCGAACATCTCCCGACCACGGAACCGCATTCGACATTGCGGCCGAATTCCGCGCAAATTCCTCCAGCATGGTCGAAGCCATGAAGCTGGCGGTGGAACTCACCGGGAGGGACTCCTGATGGCTCGTGCCCGGACCTGGCGTGAACTCAAGGACCTGCTCAGAAACCGGGGGTTCCGGCCCAATAAGCGGCTCGGCCAGAACTTCCTCCTCTCGCCCGACGCGCTCTCGACCATCGTGCAGGCCGCAGATGTAAAACAGGGCGATAAAGTCGTTGAGGTGGGAGTTGGCGCCGGTACGCTGACCGGTCATCTTCTCGATGCCGGTGCTGAGGTGCTCGGTATCGAGGTGGACAGAAAGCTCGTGGGAGTCACTAATGAACAGTTCGGAGACTACAAGCGCCTGGAGTTGATGCTGCAAAGCGTGATGGGCAAGGGCAAGAACCTTGGCGAGCAGTTTCTCAGCCGTCTTCGGAGCCTGCGCGCCTCGGGCGGATACAAGCTGGTGGCGAACCTGCCGTACAACATCTCCACGCCGCTGCTTTGCGAGATAATGCGCGAGGATGTCCGTCCGTCCAGGATGTCCGTACTCGTTCAGAAGGATTTCGCCGCGCGTTTGTGCAGCGAACCCGGCAGCAAGAACTACTCTCCGGTCAGTGTTTACTCCGCGGTGTTCGGACACGCAAAGGTCGTGCAGGACATTCCCCCTGAACTTTTCTGGCCCGTTCCGGCGGTGAAGTCATCCGTGGTCGCGTGGGTGGAAAAGGACGAGCCTCCGCGCTTTGATGACGAGGACCTGTTCTTCGACCTCGTGGCCGGTATGTTCCTCATGCGCCGTAAAAAGCTCTCGAACGTCATGAAGATGCTCGTGAAGGTGAACGATTCGCTTTCGGGTATTTTGGATGTCGAGGCACTGGAAAAGGCCGGCATAGACCCGGACTCGCGAGTGGAGTCCGTTCCTTCCGGTAGATTCGTGAAGCTCTACGAGGTGCTTCGCGGCTGAAGCACCATCCGCACGTGCGGCCCCACGCCGTCTATCTCGAACACTTCTCCCGCGGTATTCCATCCCATTCGCTCGTAGAAACCCTTCGCCCTCATCTGAGAATTGCACCAGAAGAGTTCATTGCCGGTTTCGTCCGAAACATGTTGCAGGGACCTTTCGTACAGCCTGCGCCCCAGTCCCTTCCCCCTGAGCTCCCCGGTTACTGCCATTCCCCGCAATTGATACGCATCCGAGCCTTCGAACTGTCTGCGGACGTAAGTCACGCAGCCGACCACCTCGTCACCATCGTACAGGGCGAAGTGGAAGGCATCGGGCTCTTCGTCGCCGGAAGCGCGCGAGCGATAGTCGGTATCGCGAATGAGAAGCCTTGTAGCGCAGGCGGAGTATCAGCGACAGTTCACAGCGGCGTACTTCGTATTCTCCGGTTGTGCTCATCGTGACCGTCTCTGTTCAAGAACGAGTTTACCGAACAGCCACGAACCCAGCGTGATGGGAACGAGCAGGAAGGCGAGGGCGAACCTGTAGGAGGCAATTTCGGAAATGCCGAGTTTCGGCAGGAAAGCGGTTAATGTGGCGAACACGAGGGCCGACATGGCTCCGATCTTGTTGGTCATTCCGTACAGCCCGAAGTATGCTCCCCGGTCCTTCTCCGGAGCGAGTTCGGCCACCATCTTTCTCCCCGATATCCACAGTCCCGAAAGCCCTGCGCCACCCGTCGCGACCACCACAACCATGAATGTTGTGGGCCAGGGTACAAGCAGAACACCGCTCAGCACGGCGACTCCCAGCATGAGTCCCGCGAACAGCAGTGCGGGTATCGAGCCGATTTTGCCGCTGAGCCACCCGTTGAAGAAGGACCACGCTATGGACGAAACTATCAGGCCGACCATCAGTATCTGCACCGGCCTGTCGAGTACCCCGCTTCCGGCATACACGGTGTTGACCACGTAAGTTGACATCATCAGTATCAGTGTGTTGAGAGCGTCCACGCAAAGGAAGTTACCAAGCAGTCCGAGAAAGAGCTTCCTGTTTTTCGGAAGTCGCTTTATCGCGGCCCGGAGTTCCTTCAGGG
>JAXHMW010000007.1:0-71076 GCA_034521065.1 Planctomycetota bacterium
CGAGTTAGCCCTCATCTGTCTGCCTCCAAGAAGGTGCATGTGCATGTGAAACACCACCTGTCCGCCCTTCTTGTGGCAGTTGAACACTGTACGGAAGCCCTCTTCGAAGATGCCCTCCTTCTTTGCCACCTCGAACGCCGCAGCGTAAAGCTTGTCGAACAGTCCCGCGTCCGTCGGGGCCTCGGAAATCGTCGCTATGTGGGCCTTCGGAATCACAAGAACATGCACCGGAGCCTGCGGGCTGATGTCGCGAAACGCAAGTACCTCGTCCGTCTCATACACTATATCGGAGGTCATCTCGCCTGATACTATCCTGCAAAATAAACAGTCTTCACTCATCCTCTTCTCCTTCCTTCTTCTGAACCTGCGAGAGCGTGGGAGTGGTTTTGTCCAGCACGTCCTTGCCCTCCTTAACCTCATCGAGCGAAAGCATGCCCGTGCTGATTATCAATTTGAACGCCTGGTCAACCGTCAGGTCGGTCTTCTTCACGAGCCTCTTGGGAATGTACATCAGGAAACCCGAAGTCGGGTTGGGGGTAGTCGGCATGAAGACCGCTATCATCACTTCGCCGGTGCGTTCGTTGAACTTCTGAGGCGCCTCGTTGGTAAGAAAGGCGATTGCCCACGAATCCTCGTGGGGATACGGTATCATCACAACTTCCTTGAAAGCGGACTTGCCGGTGTTGAAAGCTGCGAGCACCTGCTTAACGGTGTCATAAACCCAGCCCAGAAGCGGCAGCTTGGAGAACACCATGTCCCACATTCCTATGAACTGCCTGCCCAGAACATAGCGTGTGAGCATGCCCATGAACATCACGAACGCGAGGAACGCGACGAGCACGACGGAAACGTAGAACGCGCGGGCGTCGAGGAAATCCGGCAAGTATTCGGAAAAGTTCGTCTGAAGATAGTCGGCGATCGGGATGACGTTCTGCAGTATCCACCATACCACCACAAGCGATACGGCAAGAGGCAGAAGGGTCACGAGCCCTGCCACGAGATGGCGCTGTGCCTGCCTCAATAGTGGGCTTGCACCTTGCGGTTGCGGATGTTTTACCGTCAGGACTCATTATCTTCCTCTTGGTCGCCACCGAGCTTAATTTGCATGTCTTGGGGAAGGTCGAACTCTTTCGACCAGTAATCTGTCTCGCCCTACGCCATGCCAGCCCGGTCGCTTTCCTCAGTCGCTCCTTCAAGCTTCGCCAGCAACTTCTCGAACTTGTGCGCACCTGATCGAGCGTATGTCGTGAAATCCCGCCCTCTGTGCGCGAAAGTGGTTGTTAGTCACCAACACCGTCTCGTCCCTCGCGGAAGCCGAACGAGCTACTTCCAGCAGAAGTTCCTCCTCTTCACCGGGGAGGTTGGAAAACACGAGCACGAAAACTCCGTACGGAACACGGCGAGGCAGTTGGCTTTCGGTGTCGTAGCCACGAATAACAAAATAAACCTTGTGACCTTTGGCGGATACCACGTCGTTGTAGCGTTCGAAGAAGCTCTTTACCGTCTTCACGACGTTTTCGCCCTCTGAGAAAAGACCCGGGCTATGGTTCAAAACGCTGCCGCCGTCTATCACGAAGTTCATCGTTCGTCCTCGTCCTCGCCTCGCTCTTCTCTCTCGTCCTCGCACTCCTCGCTGCTGTCATGACTCGACATTATCTGAAGTACGAACAGGAAGAGTACCACCGAGAACCATCCGGCAAGATAGCCATAGCCAACTCTTACGAACCTCGTGAGATAAGACAGCCCTTCGGCCTCGTGCAGGCCCGCGAAATGAGAAACAGTAGTCCAGGCAAGCGCGAAAACTCCCAAGGTAAGAAACATGAGAGTAGACAGCTTCCTTGTAAAATTCTCCGCTCCCGCCCTCTGAAGGCGAATGATTGTGAATATCGCTCCCGCAAGACCACAGGCTGCGCTTTCCGACAGAAGCCAAAGCGATGCCATGCGCATGTCCTCGCTGGAGTCGGAGATGCCCATCATCGCCACGGCGACGACGAACAGCAGGAAGAAAATTATCGCTGCCTGTATGAGCCTCAGAATCTTCATGTCAACCGCCCGACGTATTCCTTGAACAGCTTACCGCGTTCTTCGAAGTTCGTAAACATCCCGTACGACGCACAGCCCGGAGAGAGAAGAACAAGCTCGCCCCAGCGTGCTATCGAACCGGCACGCTCGACTGCATCGGCAAGGCTCTTCTCCTTGTAAACGTCCACCCGCGTTCCATGCTTATCGAACGCCTTTTCGAGGCTTTCCGAAAGTACATCGCTCGTCTGGCCGATGAGTATGACAGCCGACACGTTTTCGGTGCAGACCGACTCGGCGAGTTGATTGAAGGACAGTTTCTTGTCGTAGCCACCGGCGATGAGTATCTTCGGAGCCGCCATGGATTTAAGGGCGACTATCACTGATTCGGGATTGGTCGCAATCGAGTCGTTGTAGTACGTTACTCCCTTGTGCGTTCGAACGCGTTCAAGGCGATGCTCGAGGCATTCGAAGGTCGCGAGCGCCTCCGCGCACCTGTCGCGGTTCCATCTGTCGCCAAGGGCGCTGCGAGAGGCAAGTATGGCAGCAAGGGCGTTCTCGATATTATGGGAACCGGCGAGGTTCATCTCGGAGGTGGCGCAGATGAGCTCCATTGTTCCGTCGAGCCGAAGAACGAACTGGCCGTCATCCACGAATGCGCCCTGCTCTGGTTCGTCGGCGAGGGAAAACTTCCACAGTTTGCCCTTCACGCGGCTTTCGAGCGACGAGGCCACTTCGTCGTCCGCATTGAGGATGGCGACGTCCTGCCCGCCCTGGTAGTCCAGTATCGCCGCTTTCGCTTCGGTATAGGCCGACATGGTGCCGTGTCTGTCGAGGTGGTTGGGAGTTATGTTCGTGACTACGCTCGTGGAGGGCGACCTGCCCAGCCATCGCAGGTTTTCGAGCTGAAAGGACGAAAGCTCCAGTATAACGGGCACATCCGGCCCGGTCTGATCCACGATATCCAGAAGCGAGCGGCCTATGTTACCGCCCAGCATGGCGTTCACTCCGCTCTGTTTCACTATCCAGTGCGTCAGCGCGGTCGTGGTGGACTTGCCGTTGGCTCCGGTTATGCCGGTTACGGGAGACCAGCATAGCTTCATGAACAGGTTCAGCTCGGTCTCGAGTTCCACGCCTGCCCGGCGGGCGGCACCGATATAGGGAGAGCTGGGCGGAACCGCTGGATTGACCAACAGGATATCGCAGTCGGTGAAATCCTTCTCCTCGTGAGAGCCGAGCCTGTAAGTGATATCGAGGCCGGAAAGCTTCTCCAGCGATGGGCGCAGAGTTTTCTCGTCCTTCAGGTCGGTAACGTGAACCTTTGCACCCTGTTCGTAAAGGTACCTTGTGACTCCGAGCCCTCCCCCGAACAATCCAAGGCCCATTACGGTCACCTGCGGCTGCCGCGGCGGCAAGTCAGTCACCACCCCCGTTCTGAAGAAGAACCCACGCGCCTTACACGGACAGCGTGGGTTCCTTTTTCGTCTGTCTCTACTTCGAATTCGACCTTGTCACCGACTTCGAGCGTCCTTTGTCCCTCCTGCAGGAGGTGGGAGTGGTGAACGAAGAGCGTTTGGCCGTCTTCGGTCAGAATGAAGCCGAATCCCTTTTTGTCAGAAAACCATTTGACGGTTCCCCTTTTCATGGGATTCGTTCCTTATCGTCTGCGTCCGCCGCCTTGTCCTCCGCGTCCGCCGCCGCCACGCCTGTCGCCGCCGCGTCCGCCGCCTCTGCCGCCTCTGCCGGAGTCGCCTCCGCGCTGGCGGGGTTCGCCGGTTTCGACGTTCTTCAGCCGTTCGGTCAGCACGTCTTCGCCGCCCTCTGTCTCGATTACGGCCTTGCGTGAGAGACGCATCTTGCCGGTACCGGCATCTACGCTGAGAACCTTGACGCGTATCTTATCACCGGCGTTCACCACCGAGTTGGTGTCCTTGACGAAAGCGTCGGTAATCTCCGAAACGTGCAGAAGACCCTCGACACCCGGGGCGATTTCCACAAACGCGCCGAAATCGCGAACCGAGGTCACTGTGCCGTCATAGGTCGCGCCCTCTTCGGGTACAAAAGTGAGTTCTTTCACCCGCTGCTTCGCCGCCTCGAGCTTCTCGGGGCCGACTGCGGAGATGGTTACCTTGCCATCGTCGTCTATTTCGACTGTGGCACCGGTGTCCTCCTGGATTGCGCGTATGACCTTGCCGCCCGGGCCAATCACCTTGCCGATCATGTCGACAGGGATTTGAACCATGGTGATCTGAGGCGCATTGGCGCTGATTTCGGGACGGGGCTCGGCAAGGACTTCGTCCATCTTGTCCAGAACGTGCATGCGTGCGGTATGCGCCTTCTCAAGCGCCATCTTCATGACATCGGTCGGTATGTTCGTGATCTTGATGTCCATCTGGAGCGCGGTGATGCCGTCGCGCGTTCCCGCAACCTTAAAGTCCATGTCGCCGAAGTGATCCTCGTCGCCGAGGATATCAGTCAGCACGTGATATTCATCGCCGTCCTTCAAAAGTCCCATGGCGATACCCGCCACAGCGGCCTTCGTCGGAACACCGGCGTCCATCATCGCAAGGCTGCCACCGCAAACGGTCGCCATGCTCGAAGAGCCGTTGCTCTCAAGGATGTCAGATACCACTCGGATTGTATAAGGGAAGTTCTCGTCCTCGGGAAGAATGGGACGCAGCGCCCTGCGTGCCAGTGCGCCGTGACCGATCTCGCGGCGGCGTGCCGCGGTACGGCCACGTCTCTCCAACGCAGAACGGAGGGAAGTTGTAGTGAAGCATGAAGTCGTCGCGGTAGGTATCAAGGAGACCGTCTACGAGGGACTCTGGTCAGAAAGCGTGCCGAGTGTGCACGACGCGTAGAGCCCGGGTCCTCCGCGAGCTGGAACCACCGAACCGTGAGAGAGTTGGGCAGGTAGTCCGATATCGATGCTGATGTTACGTACACCGGTTCGAATCCACGACTCGTCACAACGACTTTGAGTAAGCGTGAGCTTGCGCATCAAATCGTTCTGAAAGTCCTCGAAGGCACTCTTCACCATGCGGTCGGTGATCTTCGCCTCTTCGTCAACGAACTCCTCCAGAACCTTGTTGCGAACGGCCTTAATGGCGTCTCTGCGCTCTATTTTATCGGCGTTTCGGGCTGCTTCGGAAAGCTCGTCTTCGTACTTCGCGATCATGCGTCGTCGTAAGGCGATGGCGTCTCAGGTTCTTTGATTTCGGCCTTTGCCTTGCCACCGGCAGCCGCGAGCTCCTCGATTAACTCAACGACCTCGCAGATCATCTTGTGACCGAACTCGATGCCATCTAAGACCTTGTCCTCGGGAACCTGGGCCGCGCCGGCCTCTACCATGCAGATACCGTCCTTGCTGCCCGAAAGCAAAAGGTCCATATCAGCCTTCTCCTGCTCGGCCTTGAGCGGGTTGGCCACGAGCTCGCCGGCCACGAGTCCCACGCGGATCGAGCCTATCGTTCGCTTCATCGGTATATCCGACACCGCGAGCGCGGCCGCTGCCGCGACCTGTGCGAGCACGTCGCTCTCGTTCTCCTGGTCAAAGGAGATGGCGAGAAGCATGATGTTGACGTCGTTGAAGAACCCGTCCGGGAACTGCGGGCGAAGCGGCCTGTCTATGAGACGGCTGCAAAGCACCTCGCGCTCCGAAGGCCTGCCTTCTCTTCTGAAGAACGACCCCGGAATCTTGCCCGAGGCATAGGTCATTTCACGGTAATCTACCGTGAGCGGAAAGAAATCCTGATCCGGTGATGCTTCCGGATTCCATGTTGCTGCTGCCATTACCTTCGTGCCGCCACAGCTCGCTACTACAGAGCCCAGCTGCCTGTTTGGCAAGCAGACCTGTCTCTTGAGCTGGATCTCTTTTCCGCCGATCTCTCTCTTTACTCCTGTGGGATCAGGCATTCTTTCGAATCCGCGATTTCTGAAGGTTCAGTCTCTTTATCAGCTCTCTGTATCTCTCTACGTCTATACGTTTCAAATAGGAGAGCAGCTTCGTACGTTTGTTGACCAGTCCGATAAGGCCTATCCGCGAGTGGACGTCCTTCTTGTGGCCCTTTGCGTGTTCCGTCAGGTACTTGATGCGAGCGGTGAGCAGCGCGACCTGAACTTCGGGGCTTCCGGTATCGCCTGCGGTACGGGCGAATTCCTTCATGATCGTGTCTTTTTCTTCCCTGGTCAGCATTGGTGCTCCTTAAATCTGCGGCGGAACCAACCCAGGTGTCAGTACCCGCCTGTTTTGAGGTAAGAAATGAACGGAGATTATAGGTTCCTTGCGCTCTCAGTCAACCAAGTGCGCTTCAAGCCCTTATTCCAACGTACCTTGCGTCCTGTATTATGCGCCGTAAAGCTTCGCCCTGCCGAGAACGTTGATTATCTCGGGCATAAGCTCCAGGCCCTTTATCCGTCCGTAACCGCCTCGACGACACTCGCGCTCGCCGAAAAACTCCACGTGGTCCTGTATCACTCCGTATCCGCTGAACAGAAGAGGTACGGGATCCGCGCTGTGAGTCTCAAGCGCGCAGGGTGTGGATCCTGCCCGCCGTCAGAGTAAGAAGGACATTGTCGGGCATGTCGAGAAAAACCCTTGCCGCCTCGCCGATCTTGTTGATGAAATCGCGCTTGCCGACAGGGTTGCCGTCCTCTCCCAGCGAGTCGGCGGCCTTCACGTGAACGAATACGAAATCGTAATCACCCTCGAGAAGCTCCAGGGCCTTCGAGAACTTCGCCGCAACGTTCGTGTTCGGAAGACCGGTTGCTCCTTCCACTTCCACGATATCCATCCCCATCAGAGATGACACGCCCTTGTACAGCCCGGCTCCTGCTACGCAGGCCGGCTTCAGCCCGTAGCGTTCCTCGAAGAACGGAAGTCCACGGTACAGGCCTGCACCGCGAAGAAGGAGGTAGTTGGCCTCGTACTTGCCCTCACTGCGCCTCTGCTCGTTGAGAGGATGCTGCTTCAGATCCTTTCGAGTCTCTGCGAGGAACTTGTTAAGGGCAGCGGCGGTACGCCGGGCCTCTGCTGTGTCGTCAGTGGGCTTCACCTCGCTGACGGGCACGCCGGGCTTGTGAGGGTCAACATCGGAAATGTTCGCGCTCAAACCTTCGCCGCGCATGCAGAGAGCCACCCGGTAGGCGGTTCCCGCACGTGCTATGAACTCGATGCCGTCTATCGTTCGACCGTTGAAAACCGGCACGAAAGGCTCGGAAGATTCAATCCGGCCCGCACGGCGGTCGGTTATCTCGCCGTCATCCGTGACCGTACCGAGGTTGCCGCGAAAGGCGAGGTCGCCCTGGTGAAGCTTCATTCCCGTTCCGGCAGCCTCGATAGGACCGCGACCGCTGTAGAACTCCTCGGGGTCGTAACCCAACACTGCGAGGTGAGCCGTGTCGCTGCCGGGGCGGATGCCCACTCCGATAGTGTTCATCAGGCCGGTCGCACCGCGGCGGGCAAGCTCGTCCAAGGCGGGAACTACCGCTGCTTCAAGCGGAGTATGGTTATCGAATTCCGGTATCGGACGGTCGCTCAGACCGTCGCAGATTACGAGTACGGACTTTGTGTTCATGGTCGGGCTCCATTGGCTTGTCAACTGCTGAACAGGATATATCGAATATTACGGTGAATTATACAATGCGCTATCAGGCTGGAACAACATCGTTCCCAACTCACCAGCCCTCCAAAAAAAAGGAGCCCGTGACAGCACGGGCTCCTTTGAGGGTAAGTCGAGCGGGCTCAGCGGGAAAGCAGGGAGCGGGCGAGTGCGCGAACTGCGTCGGTTGTGGCGAGTTCGAACGCTACACTCGGGCTGACCGAATAGTACAGGTCAACGAGCCCCGCGCCTGAATTGGAACTGAGGAGGCCGGAATCACGTGTATTGCACAGCCCTTCCACCACGTTTGCGGACAGGGAGCCGAAAGACGCAGTCGCCACGAAACAGCCGCCGCCTCCGCCGTCGGTCCAGTCCTTATTTGCATCGGACCACGGGTTACCGTTGTCGGGCGCGTCGTTGCCGGTGCCCACGTCGCCGGTTCCGGTCTCGCCGCCCGTATCGTATGGTGTGCCCACAACAGCCTTCCAGCCGTAAACCACGCTGCCGAAACGCTGTACAGGGTCGCCTGCGAGTCGCGGTACCCAGCCGGCTGAAGTATCACCACCGGTGACGTTCAGGTCGGTCGGGCCGAGATAGCAGGAAAGAACGTTGCCCAGCGGCATCCTCGGGTTCTGAGGGTTGCTCAGAATGAAGTAGATTACGACGTAGAACGTCGTGCCGGGTGCCATTGTCATGGCGTTGTTGCCGGCGGGTGGTGTGAACGTGGAGGTATTGCTCGCCTGGTCGTGAGTCACGTTTCCGATGAAATCGGCGTCGTAGGCGTAGTCAACAACGCCGTCACCGTTGTCGTTCGTGAAGCCGATCAGGCTGATATCGCTGTTCTGACCGAAGAAATTGGCGGTTCCAAGGTAGTGGAAATCAACGGAATCCACCCGGACGCCCTCAACGTGGCCGCTGAACAGCCTGAACTGGTTGACCTCGATGAACGCGCCCTGGACTACGTAGCGGCGCGCACCGGATGCGAGCGCAGGGCCCTTGGTGATAGTGATGGAACCACCGTTCATTACCGAGCCTACCGCTTCCTTGCGGCCACCTTCGATGTTGGTCTGGATGGGCGGCTGAGCGACGAAGGCGCCCTGGTTGCTGAGCTCGAACGAGCAGCTGTCAACCGTGGCCATGAAGCCTTCTCCGGCACGAACATTGGAGTTGAACCTGAAGAATATACGCCACGTGACGCTCTGATAGGCGGGCAGGTAATACGGGCTCATCTCGCCGAATTGAGGTTCGAGCACGAAGATTGTTACTGAACCGTCATTGGCCAAGAACGGCCTGGAGTCCGCCGAGCCTATCCACGAGGTTGTCTCGCCGATGCCCTGCTCCTGCTGGCCGTTGAGGTTCGTGTCGGGGAACATGAAGACTTCGTCAATGCACTGGGATTCGTCACCGTCCCCTGTGAATCCGCCGTTACTGGTGGAGAGGGTGAACGATGAAACCCGGATGGGTGCAGAACCGGCGGTGACCTTGACGACCGCCATTTCGAGGTTGACGGTGTTGTTGCCGGTAGGAACGAGGAAGCGCTCGCGTACGGACGAGTAAGGACTCATCTGAACGTTTACGGTGGCCTCCTGAAGGTCGGCTATGGTCACAACGGGCGACTGCCAGTTCGTCGGGCGGATGGTGGGTTGGCCCTGGTCAACGAAGGTGAACTGGATTTCGGACACGGTATAGCTGAACGTGAGTCCGTAGTCCACCTCCGAGGAGAAGTCATACACTACTATGATGTGGACCATGTCCTGCATGTCCTCGGTCGTTCCGCCTCGCCACGGCACGAACGCGCCGTCCTTGGGGTCTATTTCAATGCTTATCTCGCCGTTGTCTTCAGGCCACTTGCCCGTGTAATAGACGGTATCGGCGGAATCGGCTATACCGTTCATGTTTCGGTCGTAGGCGATTCGTATCCTGTCAATGTCAACGTAATCGTCGCCACTGCCCGATGCGGTGAGTGTGAACTGGTGGAGAACACCAGGGCGGTTGTAGGGACGGAAGGAGAAGCGGCCTACGGTCAGGTCCAGACCGCCCGGAACCGATGAGAGGTTCTCGATTTCAGGAGTAAACGGGGTCTGAACCACGTCCATCGGAAGGTCGGGAGCCACGAGCTTGATAATCGAACCATCAAGCGGGTCGGTAACGCTCAGCGGACTGCCGGGACCACCGGTATATACGAGTTCCTGAAGGGAAACACGGTATGTATCACCCTCGTTGGCGATTGTCTGATAGAAGGTCAACAGCACTATGAAATGCTTGGTGCCGCCGTCCTGCGCGAGATAGGTGTGGTGGCCGCTGGGGTTCGCCGGATCATCGGGAGATGTAAGGAACATGTAGAAAGTCCCCGAAGGGTTGCCCTCTGCAAGGGGATACGGCTGGTCGCGGGTATCGCTCGAAAGCCAGCCGGCGGCTGTTACGTCAATGTCGGTACCGGGCTCGTAAGCGCCCCGCTGGCCGTAATCGGCATATACACGGGCACCGACGTAGATGCCCTGGCCCGAACCGCTCTTGATAAGGCCGATAGCTGCTATGTCCGCAGCGAAATCGGTTGAAGCACTGACGGAAAAGCTGAGCGCGACTACGTTCTCTGCGCGAACGTCAACGTCCTGCTGAGTTTCGGGCGGGAAGAAGAACGGGCCGTTGACCGTAAGGGGCTCGAGGTCACGCACTGTAAGCTTTGTCGCGAGCTTGTTCACAATTGAGGGGGAAAGAGCGCTGTACTTCGTACCGGTCAGCAGCACTTCCTTGATACCGACGTTGTACTCGTCAAGCGCCTGCAAGTTATTCCACTTCGCAAAGACGAGATAGTGTTTTGTTCCGTTATCGCCCTCGGAAAAGAGCATCTGGTTGTCCGCATCTGCGGTAGAGCCCGAATCAAACAACAGTATTGGCGTGGAGAAACCCCCGCCAGACCATGGATTCCAGAACAGCGGGTCCCCGTTGTTATCCAACCCGGAGATTACAGGGTCCTCCGGGTCTCGGAAGCCATTGCCGTTTACATCCCTCGCTATATATAAAGAGAACGACTGGGGTTGAATATCACCCGGACTTGGTTGTGGTCCCTGTATGATAACGCTCACCGCCTGTACCGTACCCTCGCAGTTTGTTGGGGTCATGGAGAACTGCATTACGGCCTTCGCGTTGGCAGTGGAGGGGAACACCTCCATGTCCTGGGGGTTCTGAGGCCCTATTTCAACGTCGGGCGGGAGGTCAGGTTCGGTGAATGTGAAGAATATACCGTAATTGGCATAGCTAATGGTGGCCTGGTTGTAGGAGTACTGTACATACTGCTGACCGGCCTTGATGCCGATGGTAGCGGAAGAACCGTTACCGTACATGTTGGGCGGGGAGAACGATGTATAGTTGAAGTTGATTTCGCCGGTCTCCCACATGATGCACTGGAAGGCGAGCGAGCGGCTTGTCTGGTTCTTGTTGAGAAGTACGTCGTGCCACTGTATTATGAGGGCGCGCTTGTTGGTAGTCGGATCCTGGTACTGCATCTGGAATACCTGGCCCTGTGTAAGGGTCTGGTAGAGCTGATCCCAGTAAACGGCAATGAAATCGTCGAACGGTGCCTGTGCCATCGGAACGTTATTCGGACGGGCGGTGGATGACTGACGAGGGTTGCCGGGATTCTCGAACGATATCCAGCCGTGCAATGACACGTAGCAGCCGTCGTAATTATTACCGAAAAACGGGAAGTCGAACCCGAAAAGAATCTTCAGGGGCGAAGTCCAGATCTGGTTCGCCACCTGCGGCTGTGCCGAGTTGATCTGGGTGGAACTACCCTGGGACGCGTCAATCCAGTTGTACGCGTTAGTAGGAGCAGGTTGGTCGGTATCGATCATGTATAACGATTGATGCGAAACGCTCGCGACGAATGGCGCTGCAGACCAGTCAGGGCCATAGACGCCAGCCTGAGCCGTACGTGACACGCCCGCCAGGCACACAAAGGCTAAAAGAACTGAAACTAAAAGTTGAATGCGCCGCATATTCACGCTCCTCCGCTTTGTCCTGTTCCGGAAAACGGTTTGGCGGTTATCTGCTTCCGAAGCTGTTTTATCGGCAAATCCGGTAGTGCCGAGCTGTTCACATATGACCATTTTACACACAGAGACAAAATGTCCAGTCAAACATGTGTGAAGGGATGGTCTTTTCCCCTATTCACGAAGCAGGGGCCGTCCACAATTGTTGTGACCGGCCCCTCGCTTTTGTTGCACTGAGGCAAGTTATCGGGATGAGTGCGCCGAGCACGTTCGAAACGAGTTCGCTCGCGCTGCGGGAACCTCCCAGTCCGTTCGCCACTGCGGGAGAGACGGAGTGATCAAAGAGATACCAGCGAGCTTCCGCTCGATGCGCTGTTGAGAACGCTGTCTCGGACGGAACAAAGGTCAACTACCGAACTTGCGTTATAGGAACCGAAGGCCGCGGTGGCGACAAAGCAACCGCCTCCACCTTCGATACTGCGACCGGTGATGTCCTTATCCATGGCCATCTGGTTACCGATAAGGAGACGGCGGCCGATCGTGTCCTCGCAGAGAACGGCCGGTCGGGGAAGTTCCTGCACGCGAGGCTGGAACGTGCCGACAATCGTGCCACCCAGCAGACGCGGGGACGTGTAGTAGCTGAGGTTCATGTACGTGAGATCCATCTCGAACGCGATCTGGTGAGTCGTGTTCAGAAGCGAAAGGTCGGTCGCGCTGGTCTTGTTGCGGAAGTTGAATACCGCAAGGTAGTACCCGATCGTGCCGCGTGCGAAATCCTGACCGAGTGGCGCGTTGATCGTAACGAGGTCACCATTTGTGAACGAGAAGTTCGTACCGGCTTGCGGTTTGCCGGCGTCGAGGCGCCCGTTGGCATTCTGGTCTATGTACATGTCGATGCTGGTGATATCGTTGATGATATTGCCTGTGGACATTCCACGAACGCGCAGAGTCTCCCAGCGAATGTCCTCAACGGTACCGATAGTCACCTTGAACGAAAGACCTACTGCCTGGCCTCCGGGAAGAGCGAGAAGCTGGCCGGGGCCGTACGAGTAGCTCATGACGGAAAGCGAACCGTACGGGTTAAAACCATCTTCAACGTAAATGCTGCCGGTCTCGTAATCGAGAGTCTCCAGGCGCGATGCGTTCGAGGTTATGCCGCGGTAGGAGATCCTGTGAAGGCGGAGCTTGAAGCCCTCGTTTTCGAGAGGAAGCGTCGCGGCGTTCGTGTTGAACACGATCTCGATGATATACATGCGGCTCGCCGTGGCAATGACGTTCTGACCCGAAAGCGGAAGGCTCAGCGTGCCATTGTTCGCGAAAGGCTGCTGCGGCGAAGGCGCCCAAGCCAGGATGAGATTGTTGTTACGCTCCGAGGATGAGATCTGGGCGTTGCGGTCGATGTCCTCGAAGATGTTGATACCTGAAATGTACTCCGACTCGTCGAGGTCCAGTGCATCAGGATTGTCCGGAAGGTCGGCCTGGAGTTCAAGGCCGGTCAGCTCGATATCCTCTTCGATCGGAGCAGCCACCATGAAGTGCATTCCGACTATGGACGGCGTGGATGCCGAACCCCAGAGAATGCGCATGCTGTCCGCGAAGCCCGCGCCCTTCGTGAAGGTCGGAGTTCCGAGCAGGTTCAGCGGCGGGTAGAATCCGATGGTGGTCTCGTTGGAAATGATATTGTTAGGAATGTTATAAGAGTAAAGCGTTCCCTTAGTGCCGGTGCTGTCCTCGAGGCCGATTGTGGCCGAAGAACCGGTCGCACGTGCGGCATCGGGGCTCGTCATGTTGCCATAGACGAAGGCGTACGGCGTGGCGGTGACGGTTTCGAAAATCTGAACCTGGAAGTTCAGGTTCGCCGTCTGCTGGTTGAAGGACATGTTCGACCACTGGACCACGAGGATGCGGTTCGGCGCGATGCCGACGACATCATAGTAGATGTGGCCGTTGGCCGACGCGTCCAGATCGTCCCAGAAGGGGGCGAGCAGGTTGTTCGGCTGCGCGGTGTTCGGCAGCGAAGTGTTGAACGCGCTCGTTACACCGGAGACCGGAGTACCGAAGCTGATAAAGCCGTTAATCGACACGTAGAGAGGCGCACTGCCCATGCCGAACAGGCTACCGTAGAACGTCGGAAGGAACGGTGTCGTAACACCTATGCTGCCGTCGTTCAGGTCGTTGAAGCCGGGCGCGGCGAGAAGGTCGGTGCCCGTCTGCGACACTTCGATCCAGGTTAGCGCATTGCCCTGCGGAGTGTCAGGATAGGGCTGCGGGGCTTTGTTGTCAACCCACTTGTAACCGGTAAGGTCGGGGTTCGTCTGCTCAGCCGCCTGAACCTTGGGCAGAACTGATGCGCAGAACAGCACCGCCAGGATAACAAACAATGGGCGCCACATGTTGAGTTTCATTCAAGACCTCCCAATACTCTCAGTCTATTCACCTTGCAAGGCCCGCAAACGGAGAGATATACTCTCTGACAAGCGCACGGGTCGCGCTCGACGC
Source organism: Planctomycetota bacterium (assembly GCA_034521065.1). Classification (GTDB taxonomy): domain Bacteria; phylum Planctomycetota; class B143-G9; order B143-G9; family B143-G9; genus JAXHMW01. The sequence goes on from JAXHMW010000007.1 coordinate 14,111, forward strand.
ACGAATCCCGTCTGCAAGGCTTGGGCCCACGGTGTAGTACAACTCGTGAAATTAAGCGCGTCAGCGCTTGAAAGATAGCCATCTCGGAGGGCGCAAAGCATCGCGACCTCCGCTGTGCTCATTGTGCCGAAAGACGCGGTCGCAACGAAGCAGCCGCCTCCGCCTTCTCCGTAAATCGCGCCGGGTTCACCCAATCCGGTATCGCTACCAGCCGAACTACCGCTGCTCGCGCCTCCGTCACCTACCGGGGGTGCCTGCGGGGTGACCACCGGGGGCGGAGTAGGCGTGGGCGTCGGGGATGTCGGGGGCGTCGTCTGGAATATTATGTAGTTGCTGGGCAACGGGGCGGGCGCGGGGAAGAAACGGACGAAGTCGAAGTTGCCCTCGACACCGTCGCCGTACACCGTATAGCCGTAGGCCGCCGTTGCCTGGTCGGTGAAGATTCCGACAAGAAGGATGTTGGCGAACGAGCCCATGTTAATCTTCAACGCTTCGGTGAAGTGGAACTCGTAACGGTCGTTGATGCTGTTAATTATCTGATCACGATTAAGTGTCCCCAGCAGGACATCGCTGGAGTCCTGGAAGCCGGACCATGCGTTGTTGGCATCCAGCCAGAGTTCGAGAGAGTACATGGTCTCGGGCACGGCAGTGGACTGGAAGTTATAGACAAAGGTCATATCGGTGACTTCGGCGTCCATTCCGTGGGCGGTCAACTTGACCTGCATGAGGTCGAAACGCTGGGTGAGCGTCGGAGTGCTGTTGATGAACTGCGTGGGCGGATTGTTGTCGCCAATTGCGACATCAATGCCCGGCGGTAGCGGGAGCAGCGTCACGGTCGGGGTGACGAGCGTGCTGAGGTCGTAAGGCTCGAGAATCTTGAACGTGCCGCCGAAATTGACAACGGAAAGGGCGAACTCGTTGTCGGTCGGGTCGGGCGCGGTGGGGTCGAACGCGTAGGTGAAGAAGAACAGCTTGGTGGAATCAGGCTGTATCGTCACCGGAGTATTGAATATGTGGTAAACCTGACCGTTATCGGTGAAGAAGGGAATGTTGACCGTGTCAACGAGCGTGTCTGACGGAGGTCCCGCCGAGGCTGGCGAGTAAACGCCGTCCCCCGTCGTGTCCTCGTATATCTGTATGGAGCTTACTCGCGTGTCGTCGCCGGAGCCTTCGCCGCGAATGAGGAAGTCGGTCCAGGTGGCGGTCGTTCCGGAAGTCGTTACACGGATAGGCATGATGACCACGGGGTCAACCGGTATGCCGGTGACGGTACGGTCGTCGTACTTGGTGGTCTCCATCTCGAATGTAGTGCCGACAACGTCACCTGAAATATACAACTGCGGACCCGCACCAATATTGGCAACCGTCGTTGTGCCGCCGACAGTCTTGAAATAGTCGAGACGCGTCCAGTAACGCTCGCCGGCGATGCTTTCGGTCGCTCCTGCGGCCTGACTGTTCGGCTTGTCGAATTCGTAAACGACGAGAAAGTAGTTGTTGCCAGCGATGAGGTTCAGAAACAGGGACGATGAAACGCCCCATGTAATCTGGCTGAAGATGTGAATCTCGTTGTCCTGGGGATTTACGTAGTGTTCATTGGTAATCTCAGCACCGTTGAACGCGAGACCGAACTGGGTCGCGTTCGAGTCGGACTGATACAACGCGACCTTGTTGACCGAACGCTGGTAACCGTCAGGACTGGTCGAACCGAGGGACTTCAGGTTGACACCCTCGAGCCATATCGAAAGTTCGGTGATAGTGGTGGGCGAGTCGGTCTGGACGTTGAAGAGCAGCATCTTGCGAGAGTCATGGGTGCCTTCGTCGAGCGTGTCCTGTCTGCCCGGAATCGTAACGGAACTTACGTCGGTTATGGCAGCATCAGTGTCACCTTTGGGGAATGCGATGAGCAATCCCGCAAGGGATACGAGCAGTAATATCCGACAATAAACGTTCATAAAACTTCCTCCACCGGCAGCGCAGGGCGTTGAGTGTCAAAGTAACCGCAAACACGCTGTTTATCAGGGCTGCATGCCCTGCGGAGCCGCATTATAACAGAGCACAGGGGCATGTCAACACAAAAAAGAAGGGCTGACAGGCGGCCACAATCCTTATCCATAGTGCATCTCAGGCCGGTTCTGTTCCATCTCTTTTTCCATGTTCGACGCTCGGTCGTTCCATGCTCCTTCTAACCATTTTGTGCCCTTTGCCGCTCTTCCAAATCAACGGCATCACCTTTTGCGGCCTTTTTGATCCGCCACACAAAAAATTGCCAAAAACCGAAAGCAAAAATGTTGACATTTCGCAATGTTGTGCGTATTATATTTGCGAAACGACAACTTCGCAAAAAGGGCAGAGATGCCTTCCGGCGCAAACGTACTCGCCGGTTACGGTCCACTTCCGGGGTGCTACCCGCGGGGAGTGGGCCTTTTTTTATGCTCCGAACTCCATTTCGAAAGGGGGAAGCTTTGGACAGGGATACCTTGCTCTCGCTCGGCCTGAACCGCAGGCAGGTCGAAATGCTCAACGAAACCGGTACCGTCACTCTCACCGATATCCAGCGCTCCGTGCTTGCTAACATGCAGGGCAAGAGCGCAAAGGGGGCGTTCGTGCTCGCTCCCACCAGCAGCGGAAAGACCGCATTGTTCCCCGTCATTGCAATGCGCGAGGTCAACCGCGGACGCGCGGCGTTCCTGCTCGTGCCTTCGCGGGCACAGGCATGGGAGGTCGCACAGCGATATCTCGAACCTATATCGAAACTCGGATACCGAACAAATTGCGACTCTCCGGGAACTCTGAAAAACGGTTCGGTGGAGGTAGGGGTAATGGTTTACGAATCAGCCTTCGCCAAAGCCTTCGACCTCAGGGCGGTGCTCGAACGCTCCGGTGGAACGGTAATCTTCGACGAGGCCGACATCTGCTACGGCAGTTCCAGAAGCGCACCGGTCGAGGCACTCCTGCGCTTCGCGCTCGACATGCCGGACGTCACCGTTCTCGCTCTCTCAGCTCTTCTTCGCGCAGGGGACGCTCTCGTCTCACTATCAGACCTGCCGGTGGTCTGCGGTTACAGACGCGAGGTTCCGCTCGCAAGGGGCGTACATGACGGAGAACGTTTTCTCTGGGTGGAATACAACTCATCGCAGGAGGGAATTGACGAGTTGCCTCTCGAACTGTCCGGGACTGAGTACAACGAGCAGCAGCACATGCTCTCTCTCGCTCTCGAATTCCATTCTCGCTACGAGCCCACCCTCGTATTCGTCAAGGACCGGCCTTCGACACGCACCCTCACAAGGTACGCATTGTCGGTGCTTTGCGCCGACACGGAACCGACAGAGATTCCGCCGGAACTCGAAAACCTGCCCCACACTTCCTCTCGCAACCTTCTGCAGGAGGCTTCCCGGTTTCGCGTGGGATTTCACAACTCCGACCTTACCGGAAGGGAGCGCGCGGTGGTCGAGAGGCTTCTGTCCAACGGGCACTATCTCACCGTGTTCTGCACTTCCACGCTCGGCTCGGGAGTCAACTTCCCCGTGCGCAACATTATCGTGGAGTCCGTGCGCTGGGAGGCCTCCGGTGACGGCATACCCGCGCTCCGCCCCCTGCGCACCGACGAGTTCGACTGTCTCGCAGGACGTTCCGCGAGGCTCGGACTGAGCGACGAACGCGGAAGGGCCGTTATCTGCGCCCATCCAGACTCCACCGCCCGCGCCATGACCGAATTCGTGAGGGCCGAATCCTCCACGACACAGCTACCCCTCTTCGATGCGGACATCTGCGACAGGCTTATGGCGCATTTGCACCTGAGAAGAAACCTGTCGCTCGAGCGAGCGACTGCGCTGCTCCACTTCGACAACCGCTCTCCGCAGTGCCTCGAACCGGTGCTGCAACCACTTGAGAAGGCATCTCTCGTCATTCGTGACGGCAATACGATTTCCCCGAGCCCCATCGGGGAGATAACGACTCGGTTCTGCCTTTCCGCGCACAGCGCGGCGTTGCTCTCGGGCATGTTCGGACGCATGGGCGAGATGAAACCGCTTTCCTTTTTCTTCGAATTGTCGGCGTGCAGCGAGTTCGAGACTCTTCTGCCTCCGGGTTCGGGCCTCTCGGCGCAGAAGGCCGTCGAGCTTGCCGGGCATGATAGCGGACTCCCGCTCGAAAATATCCTGCGCTACGGGCTCGACAATTCCTCGCTGCGCAGGCTCAAAGCCGCGCTCGTTCTGGACAGGTTTTTCTCGGGAGAAAGCCCGCAGGACATCGAGGCGCGAATTCGTGTAAGCGCCGGTGTCCAGGAAAGGCTCGCGAAACTCGCAAGGGCGTTCGTCAACGCTGGCAAACGCATGGCCTCGATTCGTGCGGACAAAGCCGCGACGGACTTCCTGGAGTCCCTCGAAAAAGGGCGCAACGAGGAAATGCAAATCGAAGAGACCGACGCTGAACGCTACAGGCCCGTGCTCATGGACTTGGGCACCGGACGCGACAGGAGCGGCTACATTTCGATATGCGGCGCGAGGGTTCGCCTGCCACTGTCCTCTTACGAACTCTTCAAGCGGCTTCTGAACGCCGCGAGATCGGATGACCCGTGGGTTAGGGTATCCGCACTCATGCCCGACGGCGATACCGAACGCGCCCGAAAGTACGTCTCTCAGCTTCGCGCATTGCTCAAACCCTATGCAGGGGGAAACCCCGTACAGAACGACGGTAAAGGCTGCTACAGAATTAACGAAGAAGTGTTCGTCCGCGGGGCTCGCACGGCTTCGCACTGAAACGCCGGTCAGCTCACCGCACGTCGCCCCCTCGGTTCAGTGTATCCGAGGGGGCTTCTCTGTTTATCCGAAAGCGCCGAACTGACGCGCGACTGATGCGTCATTCGCAGCGCGAGCAGCATTCCATGCGGACACGGTGCTGTCAACCCTCAAGCCTGATACGAGAATGACCCCTCAGTCCTGTTACAGGTCGCTGTTTTGTGCAAGATATGCCAAAAACAGAAAGGACCGCAATGGGGTTGAACGACAGAGACCTGAAGGGGAAACGCCCGCGTTTCGTCCACTTTTCCAACGACCTTCTCGACCTGTTCGAGGCGCCGCAGATTACCGAAGAGCCAAGCCCGTCGTGCAAGGCGGCAAGGACGAGAAACCTGGGCTGGTGCAAGAGGCTGTGGGACGAGGTGTTGTTTGCAGATGAAAGAAGGGCGATGGAGTACTTCATGCTGGGATGCGACATGGAACAGATCAGCGCATTGTGCGGAGTCGAATTGAAGACGGCGGCGAAAACCGTGGCGAGAGCGGTGGTCGTCGCACGGCTTGTCAGGCAGACGAGCCTCAACAAACGTTTCGCACAACTCGGCAGGCGCACGGCAAAGCTCGCGAAAAAGGTAAACAGGGGAAGCCCGCCGCGCCTGACGCAGAAGCACAGGTCAGCAGTGATACAGGTGCTGAACCTGGCATGTGCACGTTTCTACGTGCCTCCGTCCATCTCGGAGGAAGCAATGCGCGCCCTGCACAGGTTTTTCGAGGGAGCTGAGCTGTCGGATGAAGAGCGCGAGGTACTCGGCAAGGCTCTCGAAAAGACCGCCTGGACGGTAGCCAACCGCGAGGGCTTTTTCGAGCTGTTCACCAAGAGCACGGAGCGAACGCGCACTCTCTTGCACCCGTCGAAGAAAGAGGTTGAGGCGGTAGCTCGCGAGCTTGCGCGTTAGGAAGGTTCGGACACGTCAACCGGCGCGCCGTTCGAGGGGAGCGCGGGCGGCGGCCTGAGCGAACCGTCGGGCAGGGTGTACTTCTCGCGGATTATCATGTTCGCTCGGTCAATGCGCTTCTGCATCTCCGGATGGGTGGACAGAAACTCGGGCAGAGCCGCCTTGTCCTTATTGATGTCCTTGAGGGAGGCGAAAAACGTGACCATGCCGTGCGGGTCGTAGCCTGCCCTCCATGCTAGCGCAGACCGAGGAGGTCGGCCTCGTATTCGTACTTGCGGCTGAAGCCGAGCAGGAGAAGCTGTGATGCCACGACAGACGCCTTTTTCAGCTCCTCGCTGTCGGAGTTCTTGTCGAGCACGGAACCAGGAGAAATTGCGTGGCGAGTGAAGTCTGCAGGTTCTTGACTCCGTGGCGGGCCGCGACGTGGCCTATCTCATGCGCGATAACGCACGCGAGTTCGTCATCGTTGGTCAGGTTCATGAGGTCGGTGGTGGCGTAAATGTATCCCCCGGGCGCGGCAAATGCGTTCGGATACTGTTCGTCGAGTACGGTGAATCGGTAGGTCACGTCCTGCCGGTCGTTCACGCGTGCGACTCGTTCACCGATAGCTTGGAAGCGTTTGTTCGGCACCGCCTTGCGGGAAACCCTCATCTTCGTGACGAGCTCGTTGTGAACGTCCATGCCGATGTTGACCTCGGCGGCGGTGGATATCAGTATGAGATCGTCCTCTCCGGTCGCCGGATTTGGCTGGGTGCAGGCGACGGAAAGCGAGAAAAGCGTGAACGCGACCGCGACAAGCGCGGATATCCTGATGCGGCGTGAAAAACTCATTCTTCCCCCTTCCTGATCTTTTCGATCAGCCGTGGCAGGTCTTCGAGCGCATCTTGCCTGTTTTTGTACTTCCCTTCAAGTTGTTCAGTGCAAGATGCTTCGAGAACCTTCCCGACCATCGGCCCTTGAGGCACTCCCTTTTCGATAACATCCGTACCTTTGACGTACGCCTCGGGTTTTTCCTTCATTTCGTTGAGGATTTTCAGGCAGTAGTTGTAGGAGGTGAGGTCACCGAAGGAAGCCAGTACGTCAGCCTTGTAGAGAATAAGGGAGTCCCAGCCCCATTTGCTGCGCAGAAACGCTATCGCCCTGCCCTTACGCATCCTGCGCACTGACGAATACTTCATGTGGTTCTCAACAAGCCATGCGACCTTCTCCCTGAGCTTCGCGGGCAGCTTCAGCCGGTCACAGACCTCGCGGCTCATGCGCCCGCCTTCGGTCTCGTGGCCGTAAAAGCGAATCTTGCCCGAGTCGGAGAAAGTCGAGGGCTTGCCTATATCATGCAGAAGCCCGGCCAGGGCGAGGCCGAACGAACACTTGTCAGGAAGATGGTCGAGCAGAATCATGGTGTGAGTGAATACATCGCCCTCCGGATGATACTTCGGAGGCTGGCGAACGCCCTTCATCGCCTCGACTTCGGGCAGGATATGCTGCATAAGACCCGACTGGCTGAAAAGCTCCATCGCCATTCTTCTCTGGGGACAGATGAGCATCTGCTCGAGTTCGTGCGCCACCCGTTCCTCGCTGATGCGCTCGATTAGATGCGAATTATCCCGTATCGCCGAGAACGCGCTGTCGGAGAGTTTGAAGTTGAGCTGTGCGCTGAAGCGGATGGCGCGCATCATGCGCAGGTGGTCTTCCCTGACCCGTTCTTGTGCGTTGCCGACGAACTCGACCACCCTTCCCGAAATGTCGCGAATGCCGCCGTGCATGTCGAACAGCTCGCCGGTAAACGGGTCGAAGAAGAGCGAGTTGATTGTCAGGTCCCTTCTCGCGGCATCGGCGGCTATGTCCGCAGGCTTTACGAAGCCCGGACGTCTGCCGTCCTTGTAGCCGCTCTCCGTGCGGAACCGGGCCACCTCATATATCCCCTCTTCGCGGACTACCCGTGCTACTCCGAATTTCCTGCCCACGTGCACGACGTGCTCGAACAGCTCTTCGATGCTCTCGTAGGGCGCATCTGTGGCGATATCGAACTCGAGGTCCTCGAGCAACTCCTCACGACCGGGCATAACCCGCACGATAAACGCGTCGCGCACAGCTCCGCCGACTATGTACGCGCTGAAGCCTGCCCCACGAAGGATGTCGAGTACTTCGAGTGCGCCGCGATACTCGGAGCTGTCGGAGACCTTTTCGAAAAGGTCCTTCACAAGAAGGGTTCTGCTCAATTGCTGTCCTTATCCTTCTGTTGTGAAGAGCCGCGGGAGGACCTTCTCCTGCCGCGGCGCGGCCTGCGGTTTGACGAGGAGTTCCCGGACTTGGAATCACCGTTCTCGTTGGTGTGGCGCAGAACGTCCTCGAAAGTCACCGGACTGCCGTTGGTCTCCATGGGCTTGACCGGAGGTTCTTCCTTCTTCTGCTGTTGCTGCCCTTGCTGCCCACTGCCGGAATCACCGCCGGACTTCCTGCTCTGGCCGGAGCGGCGGTCGCTGCCCCTGTTGTTCTGTCCCGGCGAGCTTCGCCTGCCGCCACGTCTCTGCGGACGCCTTCGCGAGCGGGAAGAGCGATTGTCAGATGAGCTTCTCGAGGGATGACTGAAAGTCTCCTGACGGTCGTAACGTATGGGTGAGGGGAGCGGCAGAAGCAATCTGGCTGTGCTTCGAAGCGCACTGGCAAGCATTGCCAGTGCAAGCCCCGAAAAAAGCCCCAGTATTACGACTGTCGCGGCCATCTTCCGGGCGAGTGCATCGGAGTAGGAGCCTTCCGGAATGTCTCCGGTATAGAGGAAGAACAGCGCGAGCAGAATGGACGAAAAGGCGATAACGATACCGGCGGCGATACCAGCGACACTGAACATGTCGAACTTCATCCAGTGTCCGCGGTACTGCGCGGGCATGGCATCCACGCCGCGGGGAACCTTGTTCTCGCCGAACTTGCGCGGCTGACGCTCGACCTCGACCTCCTTGTATGAGCGTGCAAGGCGCGGCAGGTCTGTCAGCGGATGTCAGGTGTTGCCTGAATAGTTCTTGATGCGCCCGATAAGCTTGCGGGAGAATATGCGAAGCGAGCAGATGGGGTCGCGGAGTCTGCCGTTGACTGCGAGCGAATAGAGCATCCTGTCGCCGAGGCGTTTGCCGGTGGGCTCGGAAGAAAGGTAACCCGCCACCATGTCGAGCTTCTTGTCACCAAGCTCGTTTTCAAGTTTCAAAAGCTGTGAGGGATGGTACTGAAGGTCAGCGGAAATGACGCCGACGTAGCGTCCGTCCGCATAGTTCAGACCCGCGCAGAGCGCGGCGTTTCGGCCCACGTTCGCCGAGAGCTTGACGATTCGGCAGTTCGTCTCGTCCTCGATGGAAGCCTTCAGTTTTTCAATGCTGTCGTCGGTGGAACCGTCGTCAACGAAGACGATCTCCCAGGGCTTTGAGTAGTCCTTGAAGGTCTTCTGCAGTTCCTGTGAGAACTCGATGATGTTGTCCGCTTCGTTATAGAAGGGGACCACGATGCTTAGAAAAATGTTCGAGCCTGCCAAGATGTACTCCTGTTCCGCGCGAGGGGCAGGCTCCCGGTTTCCCGGGAAAAGTCAGAATATAATCGGCTTGGACTTGTTGAAGATCTGGCTCATCCTGTTGATGTCGCTGAGCAGGTCTTCAACCGGTTTGGGCAAATCCTTGCCCGCATTTTCGTACGCAGCGGCGATCGGGTCGAGAAGGTCTCTTGCCTTTGAGAGTTCGTCCACCGCTTTTTGCAACTGCCCTTCGCCTGCTTGGCCGGTTCCATTTCGGCCTTTCCCTCTTGCAAGGCTGAGCGCCTTCTCGTAAAGGTCGCGCGCCTTGTCGAGGTCGGCCTGGTAGGATGGCAGAGACTGGGCGGTAACGGGGGGAGGCGTTTGAGTGGGGACAGGTTTGGAACTGTCCGAGACTGCTACAGCGATGACGATGATAACAACGAGCACGACTCCGCCGCCGATGCCCATCATCATATTCTTGTTGGACTTGTTGCTCCTCGACGAGCCTCTCGCGGAGCCCCGCGAAGATTGACGGCGCGCAGAAGAACGACGCGAAGCCGATACTGAAGAACGGGAAGAGCGTCTCGGCCTGTCGTCGTATTCGTCTTCGTAGTAGTCGTCCTCGTAATCGTGTTCGTCATAGACGTCCCTTGCGGCGGAACGGGAGGGACGCACTCTTGCCTTCGATGCCGAGCTTCTCGAGCGGGACGCGGGTCTCGAAACCGCCCTCTTTGCGGTGTCCGGCAGACATTCCTCGCAATAGAAATCAACTCCGATGTAACCACCGGTACCATTGTCAATATCGCTTGCCGAAACTCTCTTTCCGCATTCCTCGCAATACTCGAAATCCACTTCTTTTTTTCGCCTCCGTACTAAGAACTCGAATCTTGAGAACGGCCTGTTCCAGAATGACCTCAGGAGTTTTGCGGCTCGATTTCATGTCCCTTTCCGCTCCTGTCAGGACTTCGGTCTCGGCAGCCGCGCCACGTTGTTCGTACGCGCGTAACAGCGAGAAGAAATCCCTTCGACGGAAGGGGGAACCTTCGCCGCAGAAGCAGCTTCATCCTGGCTCGCGCCATTGGCGAGCATCTTGGAAGCGGTGTACAGTTTGCGGTACTCGGTGACGAGTGTGGCGAGCAGCACCTGTGGTTGCTCCCCCTCGCGCAGGATTTTTTCGAGCAATTCCAAAGCGCCACTTCTGTCGCCGTAAACCAGCTTGTCAACGAGTGCGAACTTGTTAGCCGCTGCCGATGCGCTGCAAACCTGCAAAAGGTCGTCGAAACGGACCGTATTGCGGTCGCCCAGCCACGTTGCGAGCTTGTCGAGCTCGCTTGCGAGACCCGCGAGGTTCCTGTAAAACGTCCGATTGAGATGGTCCTGAGCTTGGGGATCCAGGTTCAGGCCGCGCTCGGACACGAGAGATGCGGCTCGCGCGTAAAATTCCTTGTAGCCGGGCTCGTCGAACTTGAACACCTTCGCCTTGCCTTTCAGATGTTTGAGGAAGGCGGAGTTTGCGCGTAAGGTGGGCGCGCATACGAGGAGATATGAATCCGGCGGTCTTTCGTTCAACCACCTTTCGGTGGCTTGAGCGTCGTCGGTACCGCTGGTAGTAAAGTCCCGAAAGATACCGAGTTGCGCGCTCGTGAAGAAACCTGTCGAACTGAGCTGCGACAGCAGCTCCGAAAGTTCCGCCTTCTCGCCGTCCTCGCTGATGACCTCTCCCTCTTCACCGTACTCCTTTCGAAACCACTGTTTCGCGTGAGAAAGTGCGAGGGAATGGTCGAACTCGTGCCGTCCTGTTATCACAGTCAGGGGGCTCAGAGAGTCAAGTTCCAAAAAATCGTGAATCGTCTTTGGTCCGTTCTTTGCCATTCTATGGCCTCAGGTGAGGTGAAAGTGTAGGAAGTTTGCGAAACGTGTCAATTCACACGAGTCGCTCAAAGGTACCGGACGAGCAGAAAGCCGCCTAAAAGCAGCAGCGCGAACAGGAGAGCCATCCATTCCAGGTTGCGGCGAAGCCACGGTTCTATCTTCGGGCCGAAGAAGTAGAACAGCGCGCTTACCGCGAAGAAACGCATGCCGCGCCCCAAAAGGGATGCCAGCACGAAGGCGAGAAAAGGCTGACCGAACAGCCCTGCGGATATGGTAAAAACCTTGTAAGGGATGAAGGTGAAGGCCGCCATGAAAACGGTCAGCGCACCGAAGCGATTGAAGAAAGCTATTCCCTTGAAGAAGAGGCCGTCGGTGTAGAACTCGTACTCGGTGAGCGTGGGAGATATGGCATTGAGGAATTCGCCGAGGCTCGCGGCCACCTGCGGCTCCACGATGCCCGAGGCCACCATATGCTGCACGTTGGCGGCAAGCACTCTCACCCCTCTTCGGACCCGAACCACTTGGCGGACAGGCCGAGGGGGTCCCCATCGCGGGATGAACCACAGCGCCGAACAGGTAGTAGCCCAGCAAATAGCCGCCAATGCCTCCCGCGACGCTCGCTACGGTGCAGACCGCTGCGTAGAGGAAGGACCGCCTCGGCCTTGCGAGCGACATGGATATGAGTATCGGGTCGGGGGGAATGGGAAAGAAGGAGGACTCGGCGGCGGAGACACCTGCAAGCGCCCAGATGGCGCCTTTCTCTTCGACAAAGACAGTACCCAGTCGTAAAGACGGCGAAACACGTTGGGCCGTTTCGGAGGGTTATTCGAAGTCATCCGTAGTCTCGAGCAGTTCCTCGTCGAAGCGCCAGAAGGAGTCAAAGAAGCCGCGGTGAGTACTGTGTCTTCCTCTTCTTCCATATCGTCGGGCGGGGAGAAGACCATGTAATCCGGCACGTAGTCGAACTTGTGATTCACCGGCAGACGCAGCCCCCAGAGCTGACCGGGGCACCACAGCACCATTCTGTCCTTCGCGCGCGGGTTGGGATACAGCACCATCATTCCCCTGTTCGAGCGGTCGTACTTCTTTCCGTTTGGAAGCACGAAGTGAGTTTCGGTGGCCTTCATTGGTAGCTTGTCGGCGATGGAAGCCACGTACGGGTTGCGCGAGGAATCTCCTAACAGCACGAGGTCGAAGGCTTTTTCGAGTTCGGGCGTCAGTTCATCGGTAGAGAACATGCGGCATTCACCCTTGGCGAAGTCGCGCCACCAGCCGGCGAACGCCTCTGCTCGGTTGCGCGTGACGTAGTCGTAGTACACCAGTGCGAACGGGCGCATTGTAACCTGCCAGACCGGGCCGCACATTTCGGGAGTCTTGACGTACTCTGTGTCGGGAACCTGTTCGAGCGGTATTTCTATGCCGTCGGGAGTGAGTTCGAGACCTCTGTGCTGGTGGCCGTTGACTGTGACGTTGACAGTCTGGCCCGGACTGAGCAGGCCCGGCCAGGGCGAAATACGAACGGAAAGTGCGTTTTCCACGTCAATCTCGATATCCGGCCCGACCACCTTGCCTTCCGCGCGAACGGGGTTGGAGTAGTTCTTTATAAGCGGAACGGACAGCCAGGCGCGCTTCGCATAGGACGGAAGGTATGCCTTCAACGTGATGCTCGCGGCGGATTGATGCATCTGCCCTTCGAGCCTCTCCAGAAACTCCCTGCTCTTCGCTACCTCGAACGCCGCCGTGTGCGAACCTTCCAGCAGATGAAGCTCGTGCGCAATGCCGCTCTTGTCGAAAAGAGCGGAAATGCGGTGGCTGTGTTCAACGTCCACTGTCAGGTCCTCCCTGCCGTGGTAGATGAACATTTTCTGCCCGCGGAAATTAGCGAGCCTGTCCACGGGGTTCCAGCTCTTGATAAGCACGTTCTTGTATCTCGGCAGTTCAGATGGAGACAGCTTCTTCCAGTAGTAGTAATCGGTCCTGCCTGCGCATGGAGAAAGAGAGGAGAACAGGTCGGGATAGCGTCCTCCGAGCGACCACACGCCCATGCCGCCCATTGAGATGCCCACGAGATGTATGCGCCGGGGATCCGCGCCGTATTCGTCTATTGCGAGCTGTCGAATGCGTAGAATGTCACTTTCCCCTACCGTCTGGAAGTCCGTGTTGGAGCGACCGAAAGGCTGGAAGCCTATCGCGCCCATGTCATAGAGGTTGTTGACGAACTCGGTTATCGCCTCGCCCCACTGTGCAATCGTGTAAGAGGGAACGTAGCCGTGCAACATGATGATGCACGGGCGCTTTCTCGGGTTTGGTGTGATAGTCGGGAGGCAGGTAGAGTTTGTAAGGCTGCGGCGAGCCATCTATATCTGAGATGTAGGCCCGTTCCAGCTCGCCGGTCTTCGAGGCGTAGAAATCCCTGCCCTCCAGCAGCGACTCCCTCAGCGCGAGGTAGTCGGTGTAAAGCTGGTGCATCTTCTTCACACCGCCGGGCACGTCATAGAAGATACCTGCCTGGCGAATGCTCTCGCTGATTACGAGCAGTTGGTCATGGCGAAGTTGAAGCTCGGGCGACGCCTCGTTTTCGGCGGTGAACTTCTCATGCATCCTTCGTACGACGTCGGCCTTGGCGAGGATATTGTCGTACAGGTACAGCTTCGAAGTGTGCCGGGTGCACAACTCGCCTTTTACCGTAATCGCGGTCTCGACTTCGACGGTGTTTCGGTCGGTCTCCGGAACCGGCAGTTGTGCGAACACGCCGTATTCGAGGTCGGGCCTGTTGAAGGAGAACTTCTTCGATACCGATTCATCGCCCGTGGCGAGTGTGCTTTCGAAGGAGAACTCGTTGAACTCCCTGCCAACCGGCAGCCCGCCTGAGAGCTTCAGCTCAAGCGAAGGAGGAGAATCGGAATATACCACGCCGCTCTCGGACAGCTTGACCGAAACCGCCTTGGCTGCTGCCTGTTCCGGAGAGGGTGCGACCTTGGCGGGCCACTTAGTCAGGCTGAGGCATTCCGCGCGGTTAGTGGTTTCGGGGCTCTCAAGCGACAGCGCGAGACCGCACATGCCGTAGCGAGCCTTGATTACGAGGTCAATCTTCCTGGGCACCTCGCGAAAATCGCCGGGGAACTGTCCGAAGCTGAATACAGAGCCCGTGGAGGAATAATCAGCAGCGGAAATTGAGGTAATGCGAACACCGTCCACGAAGATATCGCACGCGCCAAGTGGCTGTAAGACAAGTTTGTACCGGCCCGCCCTGTGCGCGTGAACCGCGAGCAGAATCTCGAATATGTAGTATTTGCCGCCAACGACATCCACGCCGTCGTCGGAGAGTTCGAGCGTGTCATTGTTCGAGAGAAGTCCGTTCCAGACTGTCGCGGTTGTTGCAGGATGAGTTACGACGGCCTCGCCGACCGAAGCTATATCCGGGGGGTTCTCGAACGGCCCCGCCCAATGGGCCGAGGAAACGAATCCGTTGGGCGTGCTGCCAGTGAACATATGGGTAATGGGCTCGGGTTTCGGCGTGGGAACGGCGACCGGATCCGTTTTCGCCGGGCAGAAGGGCCTTGAACAATATCACCGGCAGAAGCACCACGACTATCGCGGTGACTGTGACGATTACGAATGTTCTCAGGGGATTGGATAATCTCATAGCTGCATGCACCTCGGCTGCGCTTTATTCACACGTCACTGACGTGTCACTTGAGTGCACGTATCTCCCTTTCGACCTGCCATTTCCATTTACCGGGCTCGTCGAGCAGCAGCACCTTCTTGTAGTACCGCTCGGCCTTCTTGATGTCCTTCATCTCGCGATACACGCCTGCGAGGTAGAGATGCGCCTCCAAGTCGTCGGGTGAACGGCGGATGATAGCTTTGAATTCCTCTTCAGCAGCGGCGTTGTCTCCCGCAAGATAGAGGGCGATGCCCTTCCTGAGGTGAATCAGATTAGTGGGTTCGGACCTGCGGGGGTCGAAGGCGTGCTGGTAATAGAGGACTTCAGCGAGACTCGCGAGCCACAGCAGTCCGTACGCGGCGGAGCCCCAAGTGAACAGGTTGTCACCCGAGCCACCGGAATATACCAGTGCTCCGAGCAGCGCAACGTTTACCGCGAGAGCCGCGGGAACGATGAACGCAAGCGCTCTCATGTGCCGGGAACAGACGGCCTGTCCTAAACCCGGAAAGATGACTGAGAAGACCCAACAGTATTTCGACATATCGCAGCACCTATTCTTGCGTATTTTTGTCGAGACGGGCGTACAACTTCCCCGCTTTCAGCACAAAGTACGAGGAAACAGCGGGAAAGACAGCCGCGACGAGCAGGCCCGGCACGAGTAAGCGCATGGGGTCGCCGAGAGAGAAAAAGATTGCGGCGAGCCCTCCCAGCAGAGCTACGGGCGAGATGAGAGCAGGCACGTAAAGCGGCAGTAGCTTTCGCCTAAGGGGACAACTCAAAAGCCAGCCGGTTGTTACAAGGAATGCGAGCACGACGAGCAGCAACAGCAGAAACCAGTAAGCGACCGCTTCGAACCACAGAAGCGGGGAAGCCGCGACCAGCGACAGCAACGCGGCAAGCACCGCGCACACCAGCGGAAAGCGGTCTTCTTCGCGGTCTTCGAGAAGGCTCAGGAACGTGACGGCACTGACGTACAGCCCGTATGCGAACAGGACCGCGAGAATAATGCGGTCGTAGGAGATATCCTCGAGTGTGAGTCCGAGCGCGAAGGCAGCGAACAGCGCGTTGAGCATTCTCGCAAGCCCCATAAGAAAGGGCGAAGCAATCCTGAACCGTTTGTGAGTGAAATTATAGACAGTGACAACAACCGCCACCGCGAGCGCGGCCAACGCGACGAGAAGCTTCTGCGAGATGACAGTGTTCGAAAGGTAGGAAGGCGTAAGAATTGCAAGCAGCACAACACACGCCGCAGCGACGCCCCAGAGCGCGACGAACATGAACATCGCCGAGGACGGCCTTATCCGGCCGTTCACGAGCGGGCGCGGAGCATTCGCCTTCTTGTCGGCCGCGGCATCTGCGATGTCGTTTTGCACCATGCCGCCTGCGTATAGGAAAAGGGACGCGAGGCACACGAGCAGAAGCTGAGCGTTAGCGGAGAACGAGCCGAGAGACAGGGCGGCACAGCCGACTCCGAGGAAGGTGTCGCCGAGTGCTGTCGGCACCATGACGGGCCTATGAGAGCGACCATGGAGCGCAGGTTCATTCTCGCCTGCCCTCGCCGAAGGTTTCCTTCCAGATCGGGGCAAGATATTCCATCGCATTTCTTGCGACGGAAGTCGGGTCGTCCTGGTGCGGGTAGAGCTCCACTGTCACGAACGCGTCGTAACCTATGTCCTCGAGGGCCTCGAAAAGGGCGCGAAAGTCTATGGCGCCGTCTCCGGGAATGAGGTGGAAATGCTTGCGGTCGGCGGCGATGTCCTCTATGTGAACGTGGTCGAATCGTCCTGCGAAGTCGCGTGCGACCTTTGCGGGGTCCTCGCCTACGCAGAAGAAGTGACCGGCGTCGAAGTTCATGGCGAAACGGGGGTCGTCCACCAGCTTGAATACCTCGGCATGCTCGGAGTTCTCCACCAAAAGACCGGGCTCGGGTTCGAACAGCAGGGCGACGTCGAGGTCCGCGGTTCGTTCGAGCACCTCTTTTACTCCGTTTACGAACATCTTCATGCCCTGCTCTCTCGTCATGGACGATGAGAGCTGTCCCCCCGGTTCGGTGGAGACAGTGGGGCAGTCGATTCGATGTGCCATTTCAAGGGCGGCCACGGTATGGTCGAGGCGTTTGGCTCGGAACTCTTCGTCAATTTCGAGATAGGAAGGGCGCCAGGTATCCATGACCCGAAACATAGTGAACGCGTTCACGTTCGCCGCGAGGAGCCCGAGTTCATCGAGCGTTCGCGCGGCTTCGAGCTGTGTTTCGACGGTGGTCTCGAGCGGATACAGGTGCGGATAATCAGCATAGATCTCGATACCCCTGTATCCTGCTTCGGCGATGGCGGAAGCTGCGATCGTCAGGGACATCCTCTGAAAGCGTTCGCTGAGAACGAGAGGATAGGTGGCATTCGACCTCCCCTTGCACGGTTTTTCTTGGCTGTCCCGCAATTCTACACGCTGTACGTGCAAAATGCAGCCAACCGTGAAATTAGAGAAATCGCAACGCCCCGGCGTTGCCTATCAAACGCGAAAGCAGACGTTAGCGGATAAGGCCTTTTGTGCCTTCGAGCTGCGCGTCGTTGCAGATTATTCTGCGCCACCATCGCGCCGGTGAAATCGGCGTTCGTCAGGTCGCAGCCGGAGAAATCGACTCCCGCGAGGTAGGAATAACGGAAATCCGCCTCTCGAAGCGAGGCACCGACGAAATCGGTGTACTTGAGCGACGTCGAGGAGATGACAGCCCGGTCAGCATCGCACTCGGAGAAATTGCAGTTGGAAATGCGCGCAAGGCGTATATCGGCCGCACGCAGCCGCGCGTTCGAAAAGTTGGAGTCCTTCAGCGTGGCCATCTCGAGCGAAGAGGCGCAAAGGTTGGCCTTAGCGAAGAAAGAACGAACACACTTCATGCCTTTGAGGCGGGCGTGGGTGAAGTCGGAATTATCGAACGAACAGAATACCACGGCCGAGTTCAGCAGCATGGACCAGGAGAGGTCGGACGAGTTCAGTTTGCAGCGGAAAAACTCGAAGTTTGACAGGTCGGCGCTTTCGAAATCCGCATTGTATAGGTCCCACTCGGGAGCCTGGCGTCCCACTCCTTCCGTGAAATGCTCAAGCACCATGCGCACCTTTTCGGCGGGAAAGTCCTTATCCCTTTCGTGCGCGTGCACGGAACACATTCCGGAGCCATCGCCGTTCGCACGGAACGGACACTTGTAGTCGCTGTAAACCGGGTGGCGATATGAGCAACCGCCGCCCTTCAGAAGATTCTCAGACAGCTCTTGCTGCCCGCTTTCAACAGGATCCTTCCTCATCATCCCTCCCAAAGCAAAGAAGATGTCGTCCTTGAGCTTGGCTACCAAAGATACAAAGATCTTTATGAATTGCAAGTAGATTCGGATATTTTTTAGCTCTTTTTGGCATGTTACTGCCTTTTTGGCATATCATTCATATAAGGTTGTGACCATTTTCGCACGAAACATCACAAAAAAGCCCGGGCAATCGCCCGGGCTTCCGCTTATTGAGTATTATTTTACGTTTACGTCGCAAATTTCAGGATCGTGTTGCCGAGATAGATTTCGTCTCCGTCCTTGAGGTGCGCCTGCTGTATGCGGCGGGTATTGACATAGGTTCCGTTGGTTGAACCGAGGTCGGTGATGAGCACCTTCTTGCCATCTCGGGTGATGATGGCGTGCTTGCGCGAGACACCGTTGGCGATGAGTACGATGTCGTTGGACACCTCCCTGCCGAGGCGTATGGGCGTCTTGTCCAGCGGATATTCCTTGCCTACTTCCGGCCCGCGTTTCATTAGCAGCCTGGGAACCTTCGGTGCGCGAGGTTGGAGCTTGCCGGTTTTTGCGGCCTCGGTACTCGCGGCCCTTTGCGCCCGGACACGTGAGCTTTCGGACGTACGGAGGTCCTCCTTGCTCAGTATCGCCGAGGAGGAAGCGAACGAACTGGTGGATCCCGAAAGCTTGCTGGAGCCAGTACCCGTCGCGGCGATGGAAATTGTCACGGATTCGGAATCACGCTCCTTCAGCAGCGCGTCAACCGGAATGGTGATTTCACGCAGAGTCCAGTTGAGCTGCTCGAAGTACGCGATGTCCTCCTCGTAGCCTTCTCCCTTTTCGCTGAGGAACATGACGTCGTCGGAACCGTGAAGGTCCTTTTCGAACATGTTGAGCAGCGTAGGCGGGAACAGCTCATAGAGGATGGTTGGGTCTGCCGGCATCTTGCCGTCGTTATTCTGTGAGATAAAATCGCAAAGTTCGTGGAAGTGAAAACCGCGATGGCGGATTGAGACGACAAGGTCATCTGCGTACAGGACTGTAGCGTCGGCAAGAAGGGACTGGGTGCCCTTCTTGGGGTCGGTCCGGCAGATTACGAGCCTCTTCATCTGATCGAAGCTTCCGAGAGAGAAGACAAAACTGTTCTCCTTTGGCGGAACTTCGTGCAAGAAACGGTTGAAGAGCATGACCTCGTTGTCCCTGGGCCGATAGACATCGAGCCAGAGCGCACTTCCACGTGCTTCGGCCTCGAAGACGGCAGACTGGACATCAAGCGAAGACACGAACGTTCCGCGTGTAAAAGCGGAGATCTGAAGCATCAGCGCCCCCGAAAAAACAGAAAGGTAGAGAACCACACCTATTGTCACAATTGACGCACAATGTCAACAGGACAATTTTGACCAAAACGGACACCATCGGCACTTGACCGGTGGAACACAGGTAATGATACCACGATGGTGCATAAAAAATCAAGCCCCGCATGTCTGCAGGGCTTGAAAAGTGGTTCCATCGGGTTTTAAAGGTCAGTTTGAGCGGTCTTCGAGGTCTTCGAGGAAGCTCTTTACCAACTGCTCATGGTCTTTTTCGGAGACTTCTCTTTCGAGTACAGTACGAGCAACTTCGATGGAAAGCTCGCCGATCTGGTTCTTGAGTTCGCGCACGGCCTTGTCGCGTTCGAGCTCTATCTGTTCGAGCGCGGCTTGCTTTTGACGCTTGATCTCGTGTTGAGTCTCGTCCTCGATCTTTTGCGCCTTCTTTTGCGCGGCCTCGGTGGCATCGGCAATGACCTTCTGGAACGCTCCTCGAGTTCGACCATTTTTTTCTCGTAGTCCTGCTTCAGTTCTTCCATTTCCTCTTTGGCCTTCTGAGCTTTTTCGACGCCGCCTGGCTGATCTTCTCGGCCCCTTCGTCCATCGCCTTTGTAAGAGGCTTGCCGAGAATGAACCACAGCAACACGGTTCCGACGAGGAACAGCAGAGCCATGACTCCGAGCAGAGCAGGATTAATGGCCATGTCCATAAGGGTGCTACCTTTCCTGCTTCGCGGGCGTTACTGTACCGCCTGCACGAAGAAATCAGCGAACGGATTGAGGAATACGAGAATGAGCGCGATAAGCAGCACGTAGATGACCAGCGACTCGATGAATGCGAGACCGATGATCATGGCGGTCTGAATCTTGCTCGCCGCTTCCGGCTGGCGTGCCATTCCCTCGACGGACTTTGCAATCATTTTGCTCTGCGCAAGACCGGCAACGCAGGTCGCCAGAGTAATTCCGGCACCCGCCGCGAGAACGGTCATTACAAAGTACTGTGCAGCATTCGATTCGGGAATGACCTGCTTGGCAGCCTCGGCAGCTTCCTCAGCGAAGGCGCAGTCGTTGAAAAATACGACCGAAGCCACGAGTGTAAGAGCGTATATCAGCCAGTTCTTCATGATAGTGTCCTCCTGAGCAGACAGTATATTCAGCGTTGTTGAACACGATTCTGTACAAAATTCTAATGATGCTCGCTCACCGCACCTGCAATGTACACCTGTGCGAGCAACATGAAAACAAAAGCCTGGATAAAACAGACGCAACGCGCCAAGCACAATGAGCAGCGGATACAGCAGAATGGGGAACGCCGCGAGTGCTTGCCCGATAAGCTGCGTTGACCCGCCGAACTGCAACACGAGAGTGGCGAGGATGAGCAGCAGAATTTCCTTGGCGACGATATTGCCGAAAAGTCGGAAGGCGAGGCTGACCGGCCTTGCAACGTGACTGATTATCTCGATAAAGAACATCAACGGCTTGAGCCATCCGGGAACAGGACCCGCGAACTGGTTCAGGTAATTCAGGACGCCCTGCTTGCGCATACCGTAGAAATGTGTGGCGAGGAATACGATAATGGCGATCGAGAAGTTAGTGTTCAGGTTCGCGGTGGGAGATAGCATTCCGGGGACGAGCCCCCAGAGATTGCTGACGAAGATGAAGAAGAAGATTCCCACGAACAGGGGGTCGTACTCACTGTGATCGGGGCCGATAAGTTCACGCGAATAGCTTCGGACGAAGTCGAAGAAGTAGCCCACGACCTTCCCGAATACCGGAAGGGATGAGAGTAACCTTTTTGGATGCGAGAACTGCGAGCAGAAGGACGATAATCCATACCACGACGGCGTGTACGAAGACCGGGACGCAACATTCCGAACAGATGTTCCCAGTGGGTAATCGGGTGTTCCATGCTCAATCCTCTTTGATACCGGCGCCGACGGTGCCTGCGAGAGCGACCGTGACACCGACGAAGAGTCCGATAACAGCGGGCCTTCCGACGAGGATGGCGACGCTAAGGCCCGCAGCAACTATTAGAACCTTGACAGCGATAAAGAGGACAAGGTGACCACTGCTGGCCTTTTTCCGGGCCACTGCAGCCCTGAAGACCTTTGCCAGGAGACCAAAAATAACGGTAGCCACAAGTGCTCCGATAAAGTATTCCCGAAGCGAAGAGCGGAGCAAACGGCAGCGCGATGAGTGCGGCAGCCGCTGCAAGAACTGCTGTGAAGATCAAACTTCGGCGTTTCACTTATCGTCGTCTTTATCCTTTGTCAGCAGCGGTTTTAGCAAGGCGAGCATGGCGCCGACAATGCCGAGACCGATACCGACGAGAGTAAGGACCGGCTTTGTATGGAAGTATCCATCGAGCCAGACACCTCCGAGCACGAAGACGGCGAGCACAAGCCCCGCGGCGAACCCGGAGGAGCCATGCTGCGCGATTTTTTTGACGGTTTTCCGTCTTTCGTCGCTGTCCTCACTCACAATTTCGATTATATGACAGGGCCGGTTCGGACAAGTTTTTTTCGATTCAGAGAGGCATGGGAAATGTTAGCAGCAGGTTATTTCGCGAGAAATGTTTGTGACAATAGTAACGTCCAATAGGATAAACTGGAGCCGACAATGGCTTTTACAACCCCCCAGATCGAGGTGACGTTTAATGAGAGAAATGAAGGAGATAGTCTGGCACGGCCGAGGAGGCCAGGGAGCCAAGACCGCGGCGACGATG
This sequence comes from Planctomycetota bacterium, assembly GCA_034521065.1. GTDB lineage: Bacteria > Planctomycetota > B143-G9 > B143-G9 > B143-G9 > JAXHMW01. Next base: position 36,141 of record JAXHMW010000007.1, read on the forward strand.
CTCGCGGCGATGGCTATCCACGAAGGCAAGTACAGCCAGGGTTCGCCTGAATACGGGCCTGAGCGTCAGGGCGCGCCGATGAAGGGCTACACCCGCATCAGCAATGACCCAATCCGCATCCATTCCGCTATCTCAAAGGGAGACATCGTAATGGTGCTGGACGCTTCACTCCTCAGCACTGTTGACATACTCAGCACGCTGAAGGAACAGGCGATACTGATCGTCAACACGAAGAAGTCCTCCGATGCTATTCGCGAGGAAATCGGGGCAAGCGACGAGATATCAATTCACACCGTTGACGCAACAGGCATATCGCTTGACGAAGTGGGACGCAACCTTCCCAACACCCCTCTTCTCGGCGCCCTTGTCAAGGTTGCGGGCATCCTTTCGAAGGACACGGTGGTAAAGGACCTTCGCGAGAAATTCGGCAAGAAGTTCTCCGAGAAGGTGGTTGAAGGCAACGTGCGCGCTGTCGAACGTGCGTACGAGGAAGTGAAGTGAGGAATATATGGACAAGAAACCCGGTTGGAAAGACATACCGATAGGCGGCAAGATAGTCGAGTCCGGCAACGCGCACAGCTACGTAACAGGCGGCTGGCGCACTTACCGTCCCGTTTATAACGCAGAGAACTGCATTCAGTGTATGAGTTGTTTCTACTACTGTCCCGATTCGTCCATTCTCGCGAAGGACGGAAAGGTGACGGGAGTGGACTACGACCACTGCAAGGGTTGCGGCGTCTGCGCCCGCGAATGCCCCGTCAACAAGCGCGAGATGAAGAAGCCGGAAGGCGAACGCAAGCTCGCAATCGAAATGGAACTGGACTCTGACTAATCCGCTACAAACGGAGGAAATAATGACTGTAAAGACCGCGAACAAGAAGCAGTCCCTCACGGGCAACGAAGCCGCGGCTTTGGCTCTGAAGCAGGCAAACCCGGATGTGGCGGCGGTATTCCCGATTACGCCCCAGACCGAACTCATGCACTCCTTCAGCGGCTACGTGGCAAACGGACAGGTTGACACCGAGATGGTTTACGTCGAGAGCGAACACTCAGCGATGAGCGCCGTCGTCGGTGCTTCCTCGGCAGGCTCGCGAGCCATCACGGCAACCAGCGCCAACGGCCTCGCCCTGATGTGGGAGATCGTTTACATAGCAGCGAGCCTCAGGCTTCCTGTTGTGATGCCGGTAATCAACCGCGCACTTTCGGGCCCGATAAACATCCACTGCGACCACTCCGACACGATGGGCGCGAGGGATTCGAGCTGGATGCAGCTTTTCTGCGAGAACTCGCAGGAGGCCTACGACAGCATCATATGCGCATTCCGCATGGCGGAGGACCATGGAGTTCTTCTGCCCTGCATGATCAACTTCGACGGATTCATCATCTCTCACACCACCGAGGTAGTTGACACGATCGTCTCAGACGAGGCGGTTCAGGATTTCATCGGCCCGTTCAATCCGGCGACGAACCTTCTGGACGTTGACAACCCGATTACCATCGGGCCTCTCGACCTTCAGGACTACTACTTCGAACACAAGCGCCAGCAGGTTGAGGCTATGGAAAACGCGCCCGCGGTAATGGACAAGGTTTTTGCCGAATACGAACGGCTTTCAGGCCGCAAGTACGAACGCATCGAGACCTACCGCATGGAGGATGCCGAGATAGCGCTCATGGCGTTAGGCTCCACCGCCGGTACCGCAAAGGACGCGGTTGACATGCTTCGCGAGAAGGGCATCAAGGCGGGTCACGTTAAGGTACGCGCCTTCCGTCCTTTCCCGCACGACCTTCTCGAAGAGGCTCTTGGAAACGTGAAGGCCATCGGCGTAATGGACCGCAGCCTCACGTTCGGCATGAAATACGGCCCGCTCTGCACGGAGGTAATGGCGACGCTTTACGGCAAGTCCATTCCGGTGCGGAACTTCATCTACGGTCTCGGCGGCAGGGATATCTTTGTCGAACAGATCGTGGAAGCGGGCGAGTCCATCAACGACATGGCGGCCGGCAAGAAGGAGCTTCCCCCGCAGTCCTTCATCGGCCTCAGAGAATAAAGGGGAAATCAAATGGCGATCAACGTAAAAGAACTCAGCAATAAACCCGAACTCCTCACCGGCGGCCACCGAGCCTGTGCCGGTTGCGGAGGCTCGGCGGTACTTCGTCAGGTCCTGCGCGCGGTCGAAGGCAACGTAGTAGTGAGCTTCGCGACCGGTTGCATGGAAGTCGTGACGACCATCTACCCGTACACAGCCTGGAAGATTCCCTACATCCACAACGCGTTCGAGAACAGCGCGTCCACCATGTCGGGAGTAGTTGCGGCCTACGAGTCGCTCAAGCGCCAGGGTAAGCTTGACAAGGACATCAACTTCATAGCTTTCGGCGGCGACGGCGGCACCTATGACATCGGGCTTCAGGCACTCTCGGTGCGCTTGAGCGCGGTCACAACTTCCTGTACGTCTGTTACGACAACGGGGCGTACATGAACACCGGCATCCAGCGTTCGGGTTCCACTCCGTTCCACGCTAACACCTCCACAACTCCCGCCGGCACGGTCGTGCCCGGCAAGCAGCAGTGGAAGAAGCCGCTCACGGACATCTGCGTGGCCCACGGCATTCCTTATGCCGCCACCGCCTCACCGCACGACTTCCGTGACCTTATCGGCAAGGTGAAGAAGGCCCTGTCCATCAAGGGACCTAAGTTCATGAACATCATGGCAAGCTGCAACCGCGGCTGGCGATTCATGCCCAATGATGCCATAGAAACGACCCGACTGGCCTACGAGACCTGCATCTATCCCATCTACGAGGTCGAAAACGGCGTTTACACCGTCAAGAAACCTCCGAAGAAGAAGCCGGTCAACGATTACCTCAAGGGCCAGGCCCGTTTCAAGCATTTCACGGATGAGACGGTCGAACAGTATCAGCAGGCCGTGGATGCCCGCTGGAACTGGCTACTGGAGATGGAGGACTTTACAAGGAAGGTTCCGTTCGGCGGAATGTTCAAGAAGGACTGACCTCTCCGGTCAACCGCATGCACAAGGGCGAGCCTCCAGGCTCGCCCTTTTTTGTCCGTGCAAGCAGTTCAGTATTCCAAGGGAATGAAGCATAAAAAAGCCCCGCACAGAGGCGGGGCTTTTTGCTGTAAAGGAGAGAGGCTCAGTGGGCGCAGAAGCGGCGCAGCCATGAGCGGTAGCGGTTTTCAAGGGTGGACAGCTTATTGTAGCCGTATGCGTTCTTGAAGGCTTCTTCCTGCTCAACGCCTGAGCCGACCTGTGTGAGGAAGTCCTTGAACTTCTCGCGCTGCTCTTCACGCTGGCGTGATGAAAAGCCCGTTCCCATGAGGAAGTGAACGAGCGACCAGGCCTGAGCGAGTCCCTGGTGAGGGATGTTCGTAATGCGCATTCCGATAAGCTGGTCAAGAGGGATAAGACCCTTCCAAGAGCCTGTCCTCTCGTCGAACTTTGAACGCGGCACCTTGTTGGCATCTGCGAGTGAGCCCTTCCAGTCTTCGAAGCGTTGCCATTTTTCCTTGTCCTGCCGCGTACCCATACCGTATGCAACGGTGTACCAACTCACACCGCCTCGAACGACATGCTGATAGTACGCTGATACCCCTTCGGTAAGCCACGCGGTGAAGGGGCTTCTCTTCATGTCCTTCGACACGAAGGCGAGACTGAGAAGCTGAGTGGTGCATGAATCAACATAACCGCGTTCGTCGTGTTCGAGTCCCTGCTGGGACAGGTAGGAAAGACGCGAGTTGAGGAACCCGATGGCCGCACAGCCCATGAGCCGTTTCTTGCCCATTGATTTGGCACTGTGGCCGATGTACTTCGAGTCGTAGAACCACTCCGCGTTCTTCAGGTAAACGTCCTTTGATGTGAGGTGAATGTAGCTGAAGCCGTAACGGAACCTCTCGTCCCAGGCAGAGCCTTCACCACCCATTTCGAAGTCCTCCGAGAAATTATTAAAGGCCTCTTCGTGCGCGATTATCAGGTTGTGGGTAGAGGAGTGTGGTACGTCGGTGTAGAGCCTTCCATGCCGCGAGAGCAGTGGAGCAAGGTTAGGAAGAGGGGCACCGGTTTTCTGTACTTGCTGAAGGTAGCCTCCCGCGATACCGCGGAGCTTCTGGACGAGCTTCTCGTGTTCGTCAAAAATGGGCTGCATGCCGGGGAAATCTTCACAACGAAGGCAAGGCTCCCAGCCACCGATCAGAACAGGACATCTCTTGCCTTTGTCCTTGTAATGGCAATACTCGATGAACTTGATTTTTCCGGCCTTTTTGTCGTACTCGATCTTGCCGGTACCGTGACAAGCCGGGCAGTCGGGGTCACCGGGAAGGTTGGGGTCAACCTCGTCGTCCTCCGCCATGCCGATCGCGGGCATGAGGATGAAAGCAGCGAGGGCAATCAGGAGAAAGCGTTTCAGGTCGATTTTCATGGTCAAACTCCTTTCACAGGGACCATTTTACTAAGATTACGTTCTTCTCAACAAAACAAACCGTTCTATTGTGAACGTCCGTCCCCATCAGGTTGGACGTTCGGCAAGCTGAAATCCTCGCTCTTGTCGGTGCGGGATGATACTCTTCGACACTCATTTCCGCCCACTTGGCCATTCCGCCGGCACGGGCGCACTGCAGGAGTTTCTCTGTCGCGGTATCGGCCCAAAGCGGCGACGAAACAACTGCAACGGGAGAGTATATCTTGCCTCTTTCGGAGCAAAGGTCGCGCACGTCTGACTCGAAAACCGACTTCGATACTCCGCAAAGGGACACAAGTGCCACGAAAAGCCCCGCGACAAGGGCGAGGGGAAGATTGCGGCTCAGTGCCATGAAAACTCCAAGGCCGATCAACACAAGGAGGCTCGCGGCAATGGGCGGCAGCAGACCAAGCAGTTCAATAACTCCGTTCTCACGCTTGGGGAATGAAAGACCGCGGATGAGCAGCCTTCGGGCCTGTTCGAACGACTCAACGTTGTTTGCGTTCACATACGGGTTTTGCAGCGGCTTCAGCGTCGAGAACAACTCCCTGACGGTGACTGATTGGGTGGCGAACTCACCCGCGGGCTGTACGACGATGAACGCTGTTCTGCCCTTCGGCATGCCAAACATGCTGCCGTCAGCGGGCGAAATCATACCGCTCATGAAAAGCCGGGTGGCAGCGAAGTGGTCGTCAGGAGCGGGAAAAACTCCGTTGTAACTGCCGAACGGGCGCAGGTAGTAAGACACGTTCTTCATAGGCTCCACTTTGAGGAACTCTGTGCCTTCATCATTCCAGCCGAGCCTCAGCGATACCGAGAACTCGGAGAGCGTTATTGTGCGTTGGATGCCGTTTTTGTAAATGCGCTCGATGCTCGGCGGCTTGTCGGGCAGCAGAGACGGCTGAACGACCTCTTCGCGGTATGCCGGAATCTCGCCGAGGTCTTTGAAGAACCACTTTTCGCGTTGTGAATCCATCTCGCCGACCGCGAGCACGAGGGAGTACGCTTCGGGCATCGCGGGTACTTCATCCGGTTCGGGTACCGCGAACCCGTAAGCCGCGAACTCGCTTCTATAGGAAACGGGGTCGTAAGCTCCCGCCCACGAAAGCAATACAAGCAGCGCAACAGCGGCCAGGGAAAGCCCTCCGACAGCGAGGATGCGCTGCCGGGCGTTGCGGGAAAAAACGAGTCCGATAACTCCCGCAAGGGCAATTGCGACGAAAGAGAGGTAGAGGCTCATACGTCCACCTCCCTGAACAGCCTGATGGCTACAAGAAGCGCAAGTGCGTCGAGCAACAGGGATGCGGGATAGAAGACAAACCACTGCGGCGAAGCTGGGTCGTATGCGGTTTCCGCTTGCACAAGCCCGAACGAGCCGAGGACGGACAGCATCGCAAAGAAGAGCAGCGGCACCGTTACTGCGGCGGCGGAAGCCGCGAGCAATGCGAGAAACATACCGCTGGCCTCCGTAGTTCGGGAGACGAACAGGAAGGCCACGGAATACGCCCAACCCGCCCCGAACAGCGCGAACATTGCCCAGCCAAGCCCTTCAGAGGGCGCAAGGTCGGGCGTATCAACGAATCCAGACTCCACGAACAGTCCCCAGAAGGAGTCCGATACCGGGAGGAACAGGTTCAGACAGACAAACGCGACCGCGAGAGCCATGGGCAGCAGTCCTACGAAGAAGCGTGAAGAGACGAAAGAGGCCCGTGAGATGTTGCGCGAGAGAATGAACTCCAGCTCGCCGCGTTTACGCCTGAATCCCGCCGCAGTTGCAGCGAACACGACGGCCGAAGCAACCGCGAACAGCACGACAGCCTCGGGCTTGTCGAGCAGTTGCAGAAGCACACTTCCTGCGAAAGCCGCGGCGAACGCAGCCTGCGCAAGTCCGGAGACCTCCGCGTATGCGAGCGAGAGCAGCGGCCACTTCATGGCCTATCTCCTTTGGGTCGCTGATGCAAAGCTATGAAAAGGTCCTCGAGAAAAATCGGCCAGGCCTCAAAGGTGGCATTCGCATTCGAGCAAATGCGTGCGACCGATTCCGCCGAGTAGTCGGATATAACGCCGGTCCAGGTTCTGCCCCGGGTTTCGGAAGATATCACCGACGGCAGGGAGAAGTCCCGCGGCACGGTGTCCTCGAACACGACCTGCACCCGCCGATAGCTTTCGGCAACGTTGACCATGTCCTCTTCGTATGCAAGCGAACCTTCGCGCAGCAGCACAACGCGGTCCACGAGCCTCTCCAGCGAATGCATCAGATGGGTGGCAAAAAGCACCGCGGGAGAGTGTCTTTCAAGGGTTTCAGCTAAATTTTCAAGGAACTCATTTCGCACGACGGGGTCGAGGCTTCCGGCGGGCTCGTCGAGCAGGATGACCCCTGCCCTCTGCGCAAAGGCGCAAACAAGGGAGAGTCTCAGCTTCATTCCGACGGAGAGTTCCCGGGCCTTTCTGCCAAGTGGCAGCGAGAAGTCCGAGACAAGTTTATCCATAAACTGCTTGTCCCAGTCTGGATAGACGGCTTCACACATTGCGAGCACGTCACGGACGAAGAGAGGTTCCGGAAAGTCGAGAGACTGCGACAGGTATGCCACTTTTCGTCTCACCCCGGCATCGTCGCGCGGCATAATATTGGAAAAAATCGCGTAGTTGCCGGAGGTGGGCCTCATAAGGCCCGCAAGCATTCGCACGGTAACGCTCTTGCCTGCACCGTTCGCGCCGATAAGGCCGACGACCTCTCCTTCGTCAACGTGCATGGACAGGTCGTGCACCGCCCTTACGGTCCCAAAGGACTTCGAAAGGTGAAATGCCTCAAGTGCGTGTGCCATCAGGCTTCGCATTCCTTTCGGAGTTGAGCTTGTCGGCCCGCCGTTTGACGATACGCAGAAGAGCGGCGGTGTCGAGCCCCAGTGTAGCGGCGAGCGTAACCAGCTCGTCAAGCTTCTGGGCCAGCACCTCCTCGGCCTCCAGGGCACCGGGAGCGGGTGGAGGGTCGGGCACGAATGTACCGAGCCCCCTTCTCGTCTCGAGATAGCCCTGCCCTTCCAGTTCCCTGTATGCTTTGTTGACCGTAGCCGGGTTGACCTTCAGCCGAGTGCAAAGCTCCCGAACGGACGGCACCTTCTCGCCGGGACGCAGCGAGCCTGCGGCGATGTGGTACTTCAGACCGTTGACGATCTGTCGGTAGATGGGCATTCCAGACGAGGTATCGATGGGAAGGTACATATTCCTCCGGTGTCCTACACTTATAGTACACCATGACACGGAGGTGTTCCAGGATTTTTTTGCTGAGGTGAGCCTAAAATGAGGGGCGAGTTAAAGGAGGAGTGCAGCCATTTTTAATTAAATGGGAAGGACTTCAGGGGAACAGGCCACTTGCTGACTGGAATGCGTGCTGGTGCGATTTGATAATGCAGACCCGCCTGTGAAAGCGCGTCAATACTGGCAATCACCCACTGGAAATCAACGTCAGAATACACGTCAACCCGGGAATAGACTATGGGATATCCATTACTGAGCGCATGAGCCTTAAGGCCGCGTATTTTCTTTACCAAATCCGCCTTTGTCGAAACCCGCTTGCCGTTGAATTCCCACACGAGTTTTCGGTTCGCATCATACATTGCGAGGACGCGCACATAAAAGCAGTGTCCACAGCCGGTGACTAACCTGTGATCCGGTGGAAATGCCTGCAGCTTTCCCTCCGGTCGCTTGAACTTTCCCGCAACAAGAAAGAACGCGATGAGCAGAAAGACACAGTCAATGAGCGGCGTGAGGTCTATAACCGCAGTCTTTTCGGCGAACCCGGCACTCAAACGGTTTCTCCAAGCCATAATACTCCCGAATATCGTGCTACCTCGAATAGAAGGAGATGGGTATGTTCTTGGGTCTCGGTCGGGGCCAGTTCGAGAGGGGCACGCGAGGCGGACTGAGGATAATCTCGGTGAGTTCAGCCTCAACCGCAGCGTCAATTGAAGCGATAATCCACAGGAAATCAACTTCTGCGTTGCCGTCAATGGAGAGCTTGATGTCCTTGCCTTCGGTGGCGGCACTGATCTCGCGAATGCGTTCGACCAGCTCACTTCGGCTCTTGACCGGCTTATTGTTGACTGTCCATGAGACCTGGTTGTCTTCGTACTGGCAGAGGACGCTGATGAAGAACCTGTCGGGATCCTGTGGGGCGGACGGGTGAATGCCGGAGTCCTTAGGCAGGTAGGCATTGAGTTTCGACTCGACCTTCTTGAACTTCCCCGCGACTATGAAGAAGACAATGAGAAGGAAGACACAGTCAATGAGGGGCGTCAAATCAACCTTGAGGGGGCCGGGGGCGGCTTCTCGCTTACGTTTTCGCATATTCTCTCCCTTGTGCCTGAGGCACTGCTTTCTGCTGAAAAAATCAGGAGAGAGTGCGCGCGAACTTCTCCGATGTACACACTTCTAACGAATTGGAATCGCCCCGTTACGTTTTTTGCGAGACAAGCTTTCGGTTTTCTCGCATGGCTTGTTGCAAGCGGGGTTTTCATCAAATCCAGAAAATGGAAATACCGGTCCCGAATAACATAGTAGGGCGTGGTTAGGAGAGTTTTACGGCAAAAAAAGGGCGAGCCGAAAAGGCTCGCCCTGAGAAGCGGAAGAGAGAGAATTATTTGGGTTCGAGAATGGGAACGTTCTTGGGCATCGGCTTTGGCCACTTGTTAATGGGTACACGCGGGGGTGCGAACATGACCTCCGTTAGCCCACATTCGGCAGCGGCATCAAGCGATGCAATGATCCAGAGGAAGTCCACCTCGGCATTGCCGTCAATGGAGAGCTTGATGTCCTTGCCCTCAGTAGCGGCACTGATCTCGGTAATCTTCTTGACGAGGTCGGAGCGAGTTTTAACTTCCTGGTTGTTAACCTTCCAAGAAACGCGATTGTTCTCGTAAGTGCAGATAACCGCGATGAAGAACTTATTGGGATCGGGCTCGGTACGCGAGTCAATGCCGATGTCCTTGGGGAGATATGCGTTGAGTTTCGACTCGACCTTCTTGAACTTACCGGCAACGATAAAGAAGACGATAAGCAAAAAGACGCAGTCGATAAGGGGCGTCAGGTCGATTTTAAGTGGGCCGGGATCGGTGTCTTTTTCTTTGTTCTACGACTCATAATGTTCTCCGTAGGAGGACTAATTCAAGACTCGGCTCTTCACAACAGGAGGCAGATAAATGCCGCTCTGGTCAGCGCCCTCTTTAAAGTGTGGGGCCGGAAGTTTGAAATCTTTTTCGTTGTAAGTGCCGAAGGAAATGCGCCAGTATGCCATATCAATGCAATACACCATGGCGAACTGTACGTTCATGAAGGGGGTTGTTCTGTGGCCACGAATCTTGACGGGCATTTCGACGAGATCGCGTCCACCCGGGCCGCCTTCGGATTTTTCGAGCAGTACGTGCGATCATTTCAAGATAGTTCTGAAGGTCTCCCCAGCTCATCGCCTCTCCGTTGATGGTGACCCATGCATCCATGGCGGCATTTTTGCGAATTTTACCAACGGGGAAATCATAGGGATAGACGTTAATAACGATGCGCTCATCGGGTTTTTCGTCCTTAGTAGCACTTTGGGCGAAGGGGAGGATGAGCAACTGGTCATTTTCGGTCTTGGTAATCTCCGTAACGCACATCAGAAAGATGAGCAGGAGAAAAATGCAGTCGATCAGAGGTGTCAGATTCTCTTCTGTTTCGTAATCCTGCTTTACTCTTCTTTTCAGCCTTGCCACCGTATGACTCCTTTGGTCTCTGACGTAGGAAACCGATTTCGCATCTGAGCGTCTGCGGGCGGGCGGTCAGCCCGCCCAACAGATATTACTCACGTAACGGTTCCAAAGAACAACTTTTGCCCGGATGGGAAATTACTGTTCCTTCATCTTCTCGAGCAGTTCACCAGTGATCGCGTTGACCTCGAGAATGACTCGAGTAACGCGGTTACGGATAATGACGTAAACCGCGGTTGTGGGAATAGCGATCATAAGTCCGGTGAAGGTGGTAACGAGCGCGATTGAAATGGTAGATGCGAGGTCTGCCGCCGTAACACCACCGGGCTTTGATGCGATGACGTTAAACGCCTTGATCATGCCGAACACTGTTCCGAAAAGTCCGAGCATCGTCGCGATGGACGCGATGAGCGACAGGTAACCGACCTGCTGGTGCAGGATAGTGGCCTGCTCTTCTCCGACCTCGGAAACGGCATCCACCATGGAATCGAACCCACGGTCAATCTTGGCCAGACCGGCTCCGATAATGCGGGTGAAGAAGCTGTCCTCGGTCTCGCACAGCGAGAGAGCATCCTCAAAGGAACCCTCATCGATAAGGGTTTCGACCTCTGCGAGGATATCGGGGGGGACGAGCTTCTCGCGACGCACGGTCACGAGGATCTGAATGGTGAGGGCGAGCGCGACAACCGACAGAAGAATGAGGACCCACTCGGCCCAACCAGACTCGACGATAATCGTAATGAGACTGCGCTCTTTCGCACCATCGGCACCTTCTGCCATGGCGATTGCCGGGACAGAAACCGTAGAGACGAGGCTAATGACAAACACGATGTAGTTCAGGATTGATCTGAAGGACATTGGCTCTCTCCTTTCCTCCGCTGAATTTCTGTCCGCATTTATACGTACTTTTGGAGCGGTGTTCCATTTTTTTTGCCCCATTTTGAGACATCCACACATTCATTGCAGAGCGCATCGAACAGAGCTTTCAGGAAGTTCGACAGTGCACGAAACACCCGTAATATGCCCACGCTTTGAACACTTGCGCAGATTTTTGAGCAGACCGGCAAGCATAAAAAGGCGGCCCGTATTAAGGGGCCGCCTGTTGTGGCAGGGGGTTATGCGCGGTTGCTATTCGGGTTCTGCGGGAGCTTTCTCTTCGGGAACGTCCGGTTCGACTCCGAGCTTGTCCAGTTCTTTCTCACAAGCCTTCGAGATAAGGGAAGCCGGATACTGTGTCGCCACCATCTTGAAGTAGGAGACGGCCTGTTCCTTGTCGTCAGCAAGAAGTGCAGCCTTACCGGCCCAGTAGAATAGGTCGGCTCTCCGGTCGTTGTTGCTCGCATACATCAGGTTGCTTTTCGCGAGTTCGAGACGCGCCTTGTCGAGCTTGTCCAGGTTTTCCCTGTTTATCTCGCCCGCGTTGGCAATCTCGACGACATCGCATATGGCCTTGCCGATGATACCTATGGCCTTTTCCATCTTTGAGGATTTGTCGGAAAGTTCATCGAATTCCTTGTAAGCTTCGCGGACCTTCCCGGAAATTGCCATGTTCACGTAACCACGATAGGTCGCCTCGAGGTAGATCTTCACCATGCCCTTGTGCTTTTCGGAAATAGGGTCGTTCTTGATCATCGCCTGCTTGACTTCCAACGGAAGAGCCTGTTTGCACTTCTGACCGAGGTTGAGGTACTGCTGGTACGCCTCGCGGTTTTCGTCGCGCAGTTCGATGGTAAAAATCTTCCAGAACCATGCACGCCAATGGATGGGCTCGTCCCGGAAGCGGGGGTCGTTGACGATGTCCTCGAAAGCCTGCTCGGCATTTTTGTAGTTGTTCTGCTTCATGAGAGTGAGGGGAATGCGCCAAGAGGTCATACGGAGGAAGAAGCTCTCGGGATAATCCTTGTTGAGCTCGCGATACTTTTTTCTGGCCTCGGTCCACATGTTCTGGCGCCACATGATCTCCGCACGCTGAATTTCAACGTAGAGTTTGAGCCAGTCGCGGACGTTCTTCGCCTCGAGCGCGAGCTTGAGCTTGAACTTCGCGTTTTCGTACTCGCCACGTTCGATCATGTCGAGGGCTTCGATGTAGTCGGGCGGAGTGTCGAAATAGGTGATGTGGCTTACCTCTCTGGCATCAATGGTCTGGGAGGCGAGCTTCACCTCTTTGTAGGTGGAGGAGAAGACCTTTCCCTTCACTACTCTTCCGTCAATGAGAACCACAATGTCCTTATCAGTATCCTGGTCCTCAGCGAAAGTAGAGGAAGGAGTGAGGACGAACGTCAGAGTGACGGCGAGTGCGAGGAGGAACTTAACGTAGTTCATGCTTGCCTCCTATTTAAGCTCGCTGAGCCCGAGTTGCCCAAAGCGAGTTCCGAGAAGCTTTGATTTAAGAATTCTTCTGATGATCTTGATGTTCGAACCGTAGAACATGCGCTTGGGGTCGTCATCGTCGGTACTGTGATAAAGAGCGAGAAATGCCTTGCCGGCATAATACAGTCCCTGGGCAGCGAGCGCGGGGTCGATATCCACGTACTTGAGCCCAGCACGCAGACCATAGTGATAGGCGTTTTCGTACTCTTTGATGTTGTAGTAGCAGCGTGCAATGTACGCCCAGGCACGTCCGAGGGTCTCTTCGTTGTACGCTTCGGCGATATCTTCGTAAATCTTTATTGCGTCCTCGAAGAGCTTCGGATCCTTCTCCGCCCTCGCCTCAGCCTCGATACATTCTCCGAGTCCGAAGTTCGCCTGCTGGCGGATTGACTGGTATTTCAGCCTGCTTGAGATGCTTTTAAGGTGGGCCTTCGCCCTTCTGAAGTCCCTTTTTGCGATGAGCAATTTGCCGTAGAGCATCTGAGCTCGTTCGACCCAACAGTCCTGAAGTTCCCGGTTCAAGCGAACCTTTTCAATGGCTTTTTCGGCCTTGTTCGGTTGTCCCATCGCGATGTAAATCTCGCCAATGTAACACAGAGCAGGACCGAGGAAGGGGTTTTCAGGCATTTCCTTGTTGAGCTTCTCAAGCCATTTAACGGCGTTTTTGGTGTCGCCCTGATACCAGTAGCACTGTCCAATACGATAGTGCGCGTAGGCTGGCACCCAGTCCCTTTTGGACCTTTCAAGCGCTTCCTTGTATGCACGAATGGCCGCCGCCCACTGGAGCTCGGCATAGAACTCTTCTGCTTCGGAGAAGTTGGGATCGTCGCTGTAGAAGACGAATATTACATCGCCTCTCGGCTGGTCACCAAGTCCCCTGTACTTGAGAGACTTGTAAGTTTCGCCGATAATCTGGCCCCTTGGTTTCTCGGTGACGTAGCTTCCGTCCTTCTTCCAACGCCTAATCTCCTGTTCCGCGGCGTATGCCGAAGTTGAGACTGCAAGCAGGAAGAAGAAGGCAGCAATGGCTGACAGAATTCTGGCGTATTTCATAATGACGCTCCTGTCTATCACATGGCCTCGAGAGCGCGCTCGATCTTGGAGAGCAGCTCCTGCCATTTCTTATTTTCATTGAACAGTGACTCGAAAGCCACCTTTACGTAAGCGAGCTGGTTCTTCGCGTTGGTAAGTGCATTTTTCTTCTCGTTACCCTCGAGTGTTTGAGCATGAAGGTGATAGTTGAGGGCCGCGAGGTACCGAATGCGAGCCTCATCGGGTGTTCCCTGGTTCATACCGATAAGACGACCGTAAATAACAGCGGCCTCGTCGAACTGTTCTGACTTTCTGAACGCGGTTGCAGCCTGCTCAAGGTACTTCGTGTCGCGATAGTAGCGGAAGAGGTAGTCGAGTACGTCGGCAGCGAGTTCGTAGTCTTCTCTTTTGCCCGTGTCCTCCGCTATGGAGAGGATGCTTTCGCCGAGTTCCTTGTAAACGGAGTGACGAATGGTGTAGAGATTGACCTTTCGCTTGATATCGCGCATTCCTTCCTTCGCCCAGATCCTGAGCTTGTGGTCGGGATCGGCGTCCTCAAAGTCATTTATAGCCCTGCTTGCAAGGGAGTAGTTTACCCTTGCACCCTTGTATGCGTAGAAATGCTTGAGGAAGTCCATGTAAAGGCTTCGAAGCTTGTCGAGTCTTCTCCTTGTCGCCGGTGATGTATATGGTGTCAATGTACTCCTTTGAGGCCAGCTTTTTCGCGATCGAGTTGAGCTTCTTGGTGTCCTCGAAGTCAATAATCGTTCCGAGTTCCTTCTCGATATCGGCGAGGAGCCTTTTGCCGCGTCTCAGAAGCATTGAAGGAGTTGACTTGTACTTCTTGAACTCGGTGTACTGCTCGTAGATATTAAGCTTTGGCTGCGGCCACTTTTCGACCTCGTTCTGGTAGAAAACGAGTTTTTCCTTGTCCTGGTCACCGTAAGCCTTTGCGATATCGCCGGCGATAACGACTATGCGCTCTCCGATTTCAACGGGCACGTCGTATTTGCGGCCTATAACGACCTCCTGGGGCTTGCCTTCTGAGCAGCTTGCCCTTGAGTTCACCGTAGAGCTTTTCAATCGCCTCGAAGTTCTCTGTCTTCACCGCTGCCATTATGGAATCTTCGTACATTTCGATCATGTCGTCCATGTAACGGTCTTCGGAGTTGAGCTTCGAGCCGTAGTATTCGAGCCACTGAGAAGCGAGAGGGATGAGTTCCTCGTACATTTGCTCGGAGGTGTAAATCGAGGCGAGTAGCTTAAAGCACTGGGACTTTCTGCGGTCCCATGACTTTCTTTTGCTCTCGTCGCCGACTCCCCACTCGATCTCCATGTTTATGACGGCATTGAGCGAGTCAATGGCCTGCCTTCTGTATTGAGTCGCCTTCTCCTGATCTCCTGCATCCTCGACTTCGCCGGAAAGGCGAATATAGCAGACGCAGATATTGTACTGGGCAAATGAAAAGCGGCGTTCGCCCTGGGGAACCTGTTTGTACTTTTCGATGGCCTTGAGGTACCTTCCGGCAGCCTTGTGGACTTCAGCAATCTCGTAGTTGACAGTACCGGTCCGGTCGGGGTTCATTTTTGCGAGGTTTTCCAACGCTTCGAAGTAGATGTCGGCCACTACGGTGCTCATCATATCGTTGCCGTCGTACGTGTCAAAGATGTCCTTCGCACGGCCGTATGCGATTAACGAAGCAGAATACAGGGCGGTTCTCATCTCATCGGGCCGGACGGCCTTTTTAATCGTGGAAAAGTAGTCCGACACCGCGGTGTTGGCGGCGACAATGGCCTCGAACTTCATTCCGAGGGCGTCGAAGCACTTTGCAATATCAACGAATGCCTGTACGGCGATATCATTGATCTCGCGTTTGACGACCTCCTGCTTCTCACGCAGTTTCTGAGCCTGTTGGCGTGGGAGGGTCCTGAGGTATTCTTCCGAGAACTCCTTGTCAAGGCCCTGAATGACGAACTGGTAGTAGGAAATCGCACGCGCGTAGTCCTGCTTTACGAGAAACCCCTTGCCTGCCTGAAGGAGAGTCTTGATATCAAGGGACTCAGCGCCAACCCGCTCGATGATAGTGGCGAGCTGCTGGGAAACGTAGGATGCGGCTTTTGTGAAGCCGCGCAGAGACGCCTGGTTGATGACACCTGTGAGCATTTCAATCGCCTTGAAGGACTCACCGTTCTCCATCATCGCGATGCCGACCTTTCCGGCAAGGAAATAGCCCTGACCGTAGGAGGTCTGCTCAAGCCAGTCGGGGTACTTCTCGATATACATAGGCCATACTGTGTTGTAAACAGCAGGCCTGTCGCCGAGTTCGGTGAGAAGCTGAGCAAGGTCGTTGAACGCCTTTTCCTGGAGGTAGGGGAACGCATCGGCACGGAAAAAGAACACGTAGTCGTTGTAGGTGCTGATGACCTTCTTCTTGATCTCCTCAATTTCGGCCGGATCCCTTACGTGAGCGGCCATGGCGGCATGAAGCTCACCAAGGTAAGTTCCGCCGATAATGTAAACGGAATCTGTGTCGTGCTCCCACACGAACGACTGGAGCATCGACAATGCGAACTCAAGCGCTTCCTTGTGTTTATCGGTGCCCTTTATGTAAATCAGAGGGTAAAGGTGACAGGCGCGGGCAAGCACGTATCCGATGTTGCCCCACCGATGGTCCATCTCCTCGGGGAAGTATATTATTTCGGGAACGGGCTCGTCATTTTTCTCTGCTTCTTCAAAGATTTTATCCACATATTTCTGGCGTTCTTCGCTGATAACCGCGTGGATTTTGCGCAACCTATCAATGGCATCCTTCAGCTGAGAGGAAGCCTCCTGCTCAGCGGCCTTACGCGCATCGTCATCCTTGGGCAGTCCCTTCATTCCATCGATCAAGGCACTGACCTTGTCGATCTCAATACCGAACTTCTTGACTTCGGCGGTGAGATAGGCGGAGAAGTTGCTTGTCCTTCCACTTGCTCAAAAACTCGTTGAGATGCGATAAAGCGTTGGAAAAGGCCTGTTCACGCTCCTCCGCGGTAGAATTGGAGTTTTACCTCTTTCCTGCCAGAGGATGGCAAGGCCGAGATGGCCCTTGACACGCTTATCCGCGGGAATCTTGGTGTCCTTGAGATAGTTATTGAAATGCTCTTCGGCAAGCTTCCAGAAATTGTAGCTGATGAGGTTGATGCCGAACTCGTACTCATAATCGGCATACCCCTTCTTCTGTCCTTGCTGGTCCTCAGCAAAAGAGGGCTGGGGGACTGCAATAAGGACGAGGAGGAACATGGCTAAGGCCAAACCTGCGTACCTGTACATTCTTACCTCCGGATAAGGCAGTTACACACTATGATATTATGACATTTTGCCGGATGGTTCAGTTTTTGCATGAAAAGGGGAGGCTCGCGCCTCCCCTTTATTGGAGCGATATGGTGCGTGCTTACCGAGTACGGAGCTGCTGCTCTATCTCCTCAAACATGATGATCTGCGCGTTGACGAAGATGAGAAGCTGTGATTTCTCGATAGTTTCGGCATCGGAGCTGAAGAGTCTTCCGACGATGGGCAGGTTCTTGAGGAACGGCACACCTTCGGAAACGTTCCAGTGCTGCAACTCGATCTGGCCACCGAGAAGGATTATACCGTTGTCAGGAATGACTGCGGTGGTACGAACCTTCCGGAGCTGAATGATCGGAGCGTAAACCGGATAATCAAGACCCCATGCGAACGTGTTGATGTGGAACTCGCGGATAGCGAGCAGCGTCGCGGAGGTCGGTCTCAGCTCGATTGTGATGTACTTACGGTCAGAGGAGATGATCGGACGCACGTCCAGAATCATGCCCACAGTGAACGTCTTGATGACGGGGTCGAGAATAGCGGCCTGGGTAGCGATGAGGCCCTCGTAGTCAGCGATGTATGCTTCCTCGCGGGCGACCATCATGTAGGCTCGCTGAGTGTTGAAGACGGTGATTCTCGGGGCGAGCAGCACGACACCCTTGTGTGACTTCTGAATGGCGTTGAGAATGACCTCTGCCTGGAAGTTTCCAAGGAGCGAGTACTGGAGGTTGAGACCTTCACCGGCCTGGTAGGGGACACCGGTGAGCCCGAGAATGTTACCGGTGGTGTTGTTGAGGATGACACCACGAAGGTCGTAAGCATCCCAGCCACCAGTGCGCTTAGTGGGGTCGGAGGCGAAACCGGCAGGCGCGTTGTTCGCGATACCGGAAACGTCGGGAACGGTATCCCTGTCAAGGCCGCTCCACTGGACACCGATGTCTTCGAGGAAGCCATCAGTAGATGGTGATGAAGCGCGCGTTGACGTACACCTGAAGCTTCTCCGCCTTGCGGAAGTTATCGAGCATGGACTCGATCTGGCGGTGAACTTCAGGGGTGTTGGTAATAATCAGCTTGCCTTCACGGCCGGTAATGCTCGCGCCAGCGGCCTCGTCCCACGAGTTGGGAGCGATCTTGGTGCGAATCATTTCCATGAGCTGGTCGAGCTGCTCGATCGGGTCGGGCGGCTCGGGCATGTTGAAATCGCCGAAACCTTCGGACTCGGTGATGGTCATGTCGGGACCGGGGAAATGAGTTACATCGCCGAGGAGGTCACGGACGTCGTAAATCTGCATGACCTTGTTGCCCTGAATGCGGTCGGGAGTTGCGATGAAGATGGCTTCGTCCTGAAGTGTCCAGGAGAGGCCAGCGATGCGCAGCACCCACTCGAGCGCGGTCTTGAAGGTCATGTTAGTGAGAGTAAGGTTGATGGGGGCATCAACTTCGGCAAGGGAGTCGGGGGTCAATGATGATTGTGACGCCGACAAGTTCCTGCATAGTGCTGATGGCATCCTGCAGGTTCTTCTGCTCGAAGTCAATGGTAACCTTACGTTCCATCTTCGCCATGATGAGCTTCTGCCACTCGGGAAGATCCTGCTGCTTGGATTGGGTGAATCCGGAGCGGCGACGGTCGATGTCTTCCCAGTCATCGGGATAGCTGATGACCGTCGAGAAGGGGATCTTGTACTCCTCAGCAATGAGCCAGGTGCGACGGGTCTCGAGCTTGTCGAGCTTCTCGAGTTCGTCTTCCCTTGCCCTGTCGCCCTTGACCTGTACGAGGCGCAGGAGGTGCTTGGCTTCGGAGTTGCCCGGGTCGAGCTTGACGACCTTCTTGAGGAGCAATTCAGCGAGCTGGTAGCGCTCCTTGTGAATCGCGATGTAGGAGCGGCGGACGAGGTCGTCAATCCTCTTGGCGAGGTATGCCTGATCCTCGGTCTCGAGCTCTTCGGCGATTCTTGAGGCCTTGTCGTGCTCGTACTCGCGGGACTCGACCTCTTTCTCCTCGATCTTGTCTTCGACGAGAGCGATGAGGTCCTGGATGCTCTTTGCCATACCCTCAGGCCTCATGCCGGCGGGAATGGAATTGAATGTAAAGTTGGCGTGGCCAAGCTTTGTACGTGCGACCTTGAGCTTTTCGAGAGCGGCGGAACCCTTGAGGTTAAGGGCCTCGGAGTAGAGTCCGCGCGCTTCTTCGACGTTAAGCTGGATCTCACGCAGCTGCTGCTGATTCTTGACGAGCGACAGATCCATCAGTTCGCTCATATCGGCAGCAGCGGAGGAACCTTCGACGACCTGGGCGAGAGTGCGCACAAACCTGGCGTACTTCTCGTTATCAGGGTCGAGGCGGTAAGCGGTCTTGGCCTTCTGATATGCCTCGCTGTAGCGACCACCTGCGTAGAGATCCTTAGCAGTTACGTAGTGAAGCTCGGCTTCACGCTTCTGAGCCTGCTTGCGGACCTTTTCCTGAGTTGCGACGAGGTCGAGGATGGCCTTCGCCTTGGCCTCATCATCGCCGACATTCGCAGTGAGTTCGTTGATGCGAACCTTGAGCCTTTCGATTTCGGCCCTGAGTTCCTCGATGGTCTTGCCGTCTTCGACGGGCGCGACCGTATCGGTCTTCATGGGCGTGGCCTTGGGGCCGGTAGGCTCGGTGGTCTTTTCGGGAGTTTCTTCCGGAGTGGAATCGGTTTTCTCCGGTTTGGGACCGATGAGAGAGGGGCGCTTCTTTTTCTTGTCGTCACGCGTCCATCTCTTCCCGTCAGTGGTTTCGGGTTCGGCGGTCTTTCCTTCTGCTTTGGTCGCCTTTGTCTTCTCCGGCTTTGGTTTTCCGCGGAGAGACGGTCTGTCCTCGGGGACCCCGTCATCCTCAACGTCGGTTGCAGCCTGAACTGCCGACCCGTCGTCTCCGGAACTAACCTGAACCGGGAGCAGGGCTCCCCAAAGGAGATACAGGGCCGCCACGGATCCTATGATCACGATAGCCCATCTACTCATAAGCACGTTCTCCTTTCTGCACGCTCCGAGGCATTTGCCTTGTTGTTAAGCTGAATCCGCACAAGCATGCGCCTGACATTGGTGTACAAGCGACTTCCAGTGCAGATTATTGTCGTGAGTATAGTGTCGCTTCCCGCTATTGCAAGGACTTTCTTAGTTTTTTTTGCCCTCTGCAGGGGCTGGTTCTGCCTCTTGACGAGGCTCAAAAACGCTCTGCTCTTCGACATGTTCAGTATTCGAAGACCTGAAGAGCTTCCTTGTCTCGCGGGGATGTCCTTCTCTTTTGCGAATGATCTCAGCATAGACCAGCTTACGGCGTTGGCCGTCCACGTCAACATAACCTTCCGCCAGGTTCCGAAGATGCCAGCCGGTCGTGAAGTCGCGCTTTTCGCTGCCGACTTGCACTTCCCTGCCTATCTCCTCGCCTACACTGATACTTGGGAACGAATAGCGCAGCCACTTGCCGCTCTCGCGGTCGAATTTACACACGAGAAAACTGCCCAGAACGAAATCCCCGTGGCCGCCGAGGAAAATCTGCGTCTCTCGAACGGTTTTTCCTTGCAGTACCGGCGAAACCGAAACCACAGGCTGCTCCGATGCCTTCAGCATAACGGGCTCGCCGTTCTCGTCGGTCACGACCTTTCCGTTCTCGAGCTTGGGCTTTGCGGGATAACCGAAGGCGATGACAGTGTACATGTACCCGGTTTCAGGCTGAATGTCGGTATCGGTGAAGGTGACCTTGTCTGTCGGTCCGAGCAGAGGCTTCTGCTGCCGGGCCGCCCCGCCGAAAACGACCTTTTCCCTGTCGTCGAGCACGAAGAAGCCGAAGTCCTCATCCGCTGTGGTCTTGAACAGGTAGTAGCCTCCGAAGAGGATGTCCTCGACCTGTTCGGGGCGTTTCCAGTTGAGAACGACCTTGCCGGGAGTGGAGACCGCCTCGAATTCGCGTACGGCGGACAGTTCCGGCAGAACCCTGGGAGGCGGCGGAGTCGTGACCACGACGTACGGCCTCGGTGTCGGTGAGGTGTAGTACATCCACTCGGATGCCCTTGCGGGAGTGACTTCGATTCGAGCGGCTTCGCTGAATCTCTTTGCATGACCTTCGTACTTGTTTTCGATTTCTATGAGGTCTCCGCCTGAAGAGAGGCGGTTTTTCAGCTTGTCGAGCTTGACGTTGATATCCGGCTTGGAAAGGATTCTTTCCGGCTCCTGAAAGGTGAAATAGAGCAACGCGACAGCCGCGGCGAGAGCGAGTACGAGAAAGACCTTGTCGAAGTATGCGAGCAACGGGCTGTGTGGATTCATCTCGCTTCCTCCATCGGGCTTTCGGTCATGCCTGCGTTCTCCGGCGCTTCAGGAGACTTCCGGGATGCGTATTCGGGTAGGTACTCGGAGAACATTTCATGGTCGAAATCGCTTACGAGCAGTTCGAGTATCACACGGCAGACGGGCGTTCCGTAACGGTCCTCCCCCTGATTCTCGAGTTCCCTCACAAGTATGGAGTTCAGCCTGAACATGAGCGGGTGCCTGAGTATCTTTCTGACGATGCCCGAGACCGCCTCGGCGGGAGCCTCGATGTTGAGTTCACAGCGATGGAAGCGGTAGTAGTAGTTCGAACGCATGGCATCGCGGGTCTTGATGTAGTTGGGGTCGTCGCGTGAAAGGTCCGGCGGGGAGTGCATGCCGAGGTGCTTGAGATACACGAGGGTGCTGACCTTGGCGGGCAGTTTGGCGGAGACATCGCCCTTGCCCTCCTCAAACTTGT
Organism: Planctomycetota bacterium; assembly: GCA_034521065.1. Lineage (GTDB taxonomy): Bacteria > Planctomycetota > B143-G9 > B143-G9 > B143-G9 > JAXHMW01. Next base: position 57,837 of record JAXHMW010000007.1, read on the forward strand.
AGCCGGGCATGAGCACTGGGTCGTTGTTGTACGCGATAAGCGAATCGTAAACCGCCTGCGAAATCCAGAAGTTCTTCTGCAAAACGGGCAGGGAATCGTAGGAGAGGTTGGCGTTCTGTTCGAAGTACTGGAAACCGCAGTTCAGTTTGCTGGCTACCGATATACCGCCATCCTCCTGCGCCTTCTCGAGTACCTCGTCCCGCTTGGTCTCGTATATGGGCAGGGTACGAGTTGAGGTCCAGGGATGTCTCGTCCTCAGTGAGTCCGAACTCGCTGAAGAACAGTTCGAACTTCGTGCGCTCATGTTCGCGGTCGTAGTTCTTTCGGACGAGTTCCTCAGGCGTTAACCCATTGGTCATGCAGCTTCTGGACATTGTCTATCGTCTTCAGGGTGGGAAGTCTTCATTGGAGTAAGAACGAGCCTTGGCCTGGTAACCTTCGAGGCTTTGGTAGGCATCCTGAAGCGCAAAGTAGTTCATCAGGCAGATGTATGCGAAGAACAGGCCTGCAAGCAGCGCAACGCCGGCAGTGCCCCAGAAGAGCCATCTCTTCAGCGCTCTCATGGTGACACCTCCGGAATTGGAGGAAGCGAGTCTTCGGGAGTTTGGGGCTCATCAATATAAGGAGGAGTGCGAAACTCGAAGTGGATGTCGAAATCTATGACAGTGAGAGTGGTACCGTAGGGCAGTTGCTTATCGACCGGTTTCCAGTTGGTATCGAGCATGACCTTCGAAAGCACCGAGCCCTCTTCGCTGAGCAGGGCCACATAGCGTTCGATGGTGTTGAGTTTGTTCGCGCCCTCTCCCATCGGGGCGATTCCGCTGAGTGTTCCCCTGAACAGCATCGGAACCCGGTACGGTTCGAACTTGCGGAAAATCATCTTTTCCTCATCGTTGGGTGCGCTGATGGTGCTCTTCCATCCGATGAGCATGGAGTAGTTTGAGATGGCGTACTTCTGCGGAATATCAATCACGATTTCTTGCATGGCCTCGTCGGCCTTCTTTTCGAACTTGAGCGAGGAGAGCCACATTTTCTCTCCCGATGCCCTGAGACGGTTAAGTGCGGAGTAGAACTCGTTAATTGCGCGAAGCGGCTGCTCGCGTCCGTGTCCGAATGAGGCGAGATTCCGGGCCTTCATAACGACCGGTTCTATTTTGTCCGAAATGTCTTGATAGGTTTGCCACGCATCGTCAACTTCCTGGACAACGGCCTTCAGTTGCTTGTTCTGGGCATTTGCGGTCTGCAGAGCGGAGTCGGTGTAGAAGAATGATACCAGCATTGCAATCCACATAAGCCCGAGAGCGATACCCACCGACACTCTCTTTCGGGCGAGCACATTGTCGAACTGGATGGCGAGAGGCAGAAGGTTGGTCTGGAACCTTCCCTTTCCGAGACCCTGCAGCGCGAGGCCGAACGAGACACCGAGCTGGCGGCAGTCGTCGAAGAATACCTCGGGCGCGCCCTTCAACTTGTAAGAGAGTTGGTTTGGCGCCTCGATGATTTTCAGCGGCTTGTTGAGCCTCTTCTTGAGAAACTCACGGCCAACCTCGAACCCGACGCCACGTCCTGTAAGGAATATCTTTTCTATCTCGCGGCCTTTGAGCTGTGAGCGGAAGTACCCGAGCGAACGGGTGGCCTCGGTGGCGAGATTGGACATGACCCCTTCGAGCACTTCCGTTTCGCCGTCTCCCGAGAAAGCCTCGATCTTGGCGGTTTCCGCCTCGAGGAAGGATTTGCGCGAGCGGGAGGCGAGCGTCTCCGTCAGCAAATTGCCAGTAACGTTAACCGGGCGCATGAGAACTTCGTCAGTGCCGCCGGTGTCGCAAACGAGGAACTCCGAGTGCTTTGCCCCTATGTCGAGGATGCCGAAGGGCTTGTCGGGGTCGTGTTCGCGGATGAGGAAATTGAGAAGGGCCACGTGCGAGAGCTGGACTCCCACGACTCGCATCATTGCGGACTCGCAGAAGTCAAGCAGTGGTTTGAGCACCTGTTTCTTCACGGCAAACAGCAGAACGCTTCTGCCCTTCGAAACATCCTTATCTGCGGATATCAGCTTGTAGTCCCAGATGACCTCTTTGAGGTCGAACGGAATCTGCTGAGTGGCCTCGTACTGCATCAGCTCGCGGACCTTCGACAGCGGACAGGGAGGAATCCGAACAATCCGCTGGAAGCTCTGCGCTCCCGGCACGGAGATAAAGACGTTCTCGCCGAGCAGTGATTTCCTGCCCGCAAGACCGACAAGTGCCTTCTTGATGGATTCAAGAATCTTCTCGGAGTCCTTGCCCTTGTAGGACAGCTCCCTGATGTCGTAATCGACGAGCCGGATACCCTCCTTGCCGGAAACGAGCTTCACAGCCCGTATGCAGGAGTAACCGATGTCGATGCCCCAGATCTCTTTGTAGTTCATTGGGTTGGCCATAGTTCGAAGGGATTATAAGAATCCATGGACTGACAGTCAACAAAAAAGGCAGCGAGAAGAACACGCGATTATACCCGAGTTGTATGACTTTCGACACTTCCGGGATGAGTTGAGCGAGCAGGTCACGCGAAAATGAAACGTATGCGCGGGCTCGGCGTCAGCCGACGACCTTCTCGAATTGCTCCCTCGCGGCCAAAAGATGATTGACAAACTCCTGTGACATGCGGTCACGGGGATGAGAAAGCTCAACCGGCATCTCCGAGGCGATTCGACCCGGAGAGGTGTCAAGGATGGCTACCCGCTGTCCCAAGTAAACCGCCTCCTCGATATTGTGAGTGACGAACACCACAGTGAACTCGTTCTTCAGATGCAGAGAGAGAAGTTCATCCTGCAATTGTTTTCGAGTCTTCTCGTCCAGCGCGCCGAAAGGTTCGTCAAGAAGCAACAGGTCCGGTCTCGGAGCCAGGGCGCGTGCGATGGCCGCCCGCTGCTGCACTTCCCCCGAAAGCTCATACGGATAAGCGTTCTCGATTCCTTTAAGGCGAACGAGCGCAAGGCACTCGCGCGCCCTCGCGCGCGCCACGTCCTTCGGTATATTACGAGCGGAAAGGCCGAACATGACGTTGTCAATGACGTTCAGCCAGGGAAAAAGAGCGTTCTGCTGAAAGACGAATCCGATGTGCTCAATGGCTTTTTCCGGAGGCAGGCCCTTGACGGTGATGGTTCCGGAAGAGGGTTTTTCGAGTCCCGCCGCGATGCGCAGGAAGGTGGTCTTTCCGCAACCTGTGGGGCCGAGGAGACAGAGGAAGTCACCTTCGGGACACTCAAGGTTCACCTCGGCCAGCGCGTGAACCTCACGCTCGCCGTTGGATGAGAAGAACTTGTGCAGTTTTTGCGCTCTCAGCATCATCTCTCCAGAGCCTCCCATTTGCCGACCCTCACGGAAAGCAACATCATCAGCTTGTTTATGGCCAGGCCGGTTACTCCTATCGCGAGTATGGAGGCGAAGGCGTATTCGTACTCGGCTACCTGGTGCGAGGTGGTGATCATGTATCCGAGCCCTGAAGTGGTGCCGGGGAAGAACTCGGCCGCGACGATCACCATCCAAGCTATGCCCATGCCTACTCTCAAACCGGTCATCACGGAAGGCAGCGAGGCGGGAAAGATCACTCGGAAGAATATTCCCTTCTCATCGAGGCCGAGAACCTTTGCGGCATCAATGAACAGCTTCTTCACTCCACGCACGCCGTCAACCGTGTTGATCACGATCGGGAAGAAAGCTCCCCACCATATAATGAAGACCATCGCGTACTTCATCTGGTCGAACACGTCGTAGCGGTAAGAAGCGTTGCCCCATATGGAAGAACCGAAAGACGCCAGGCCGAACAGGATGATCGCCACAGGAAGCCACGCGATGGGACAGATTGGCCGGGCCATCTCGATTACCGGCGAAAACACTCGTTCGAAAAGGCGCGAGTAGCCGATAAGAAGCCCCAGGGGAACGCCCGTAATTACTGCAAAGAGGAAGCCCACTAACACACGAAGAAAACTGATGAGGATGTTTGTCGAAAAAAACGGACGCGAGTCAGGAGTGGGAGGCTCGCGAAACGGTGAAAGACCACATCGAGCACTTCCGGGAATCGAGGGGTATCACGGCACCTTCGGAAAGGGTGGCCAGATACCATACTCCCACGATTATGCCGGGAACCACGAGCCCCAAGGAGATTCGTGCCAGTTCGCGCCTGTCGAACAGCAGGTACCCCACAACCCACGCGAGGGCGATTGCAGAAGAAATCCATATCACAGCGGCACCGGAGTAAACGAAGGCGAAGACTATGATGAAAGTCGGCGCAATCGCCCTGAGCAGAGTACGCACGGCCCTGCGCCAGTCCTTGGCAGCGAAAAGCCCGAGCCAAGCCACGAACGCGCAGGCTGTGAGACTGAAATCGGAAGGTTCGGATGCCCGTATCCAACTTATTGCTGTGTTAAGCAGCGGGAACAGCCCCCACAGAGAGACCCACGCGAATGCAGCGGGGAAGCGAGAAAAAACCACGCTATCCAGCCAATAAGCAGGATGAATCCCGTGAGCATGGGCAGGAAACCTGTAAACGCGAACCAGCAAAACAGCACCGCGACCGGAATAATTACGGCGAGCGCGAGGAAGCGCAGAACCCTCAGGAAAGTCAGGCACTCATCACGCGGAAGGTAGATAGCAGTAAATACCGCAAACGAGCACAGCGATACCGCGCCGAGGGTCAGCATCTGTTGAGCGGAGAACGCTACCGTCAGCACGGGCAGCATCGCGTACAGAACGAAGCGCGCGAAAACGCCGGTGCGGAGGGACGCGAACAGTACAAGCCACAGCAACAGCAGGGCAACGAGCACAGCCGCAAACTGCCATGTCTCCGCGAAGGCGGAGGCGACAGCGAGTCCGAGCGGGGCCGCGAAATACAGCCCCGCCGACACCATGTAGTTTTTCAGGTTACCGTTGAACATACCCGCGCTACTCTTCTTCCTCGTCCTCTCGTTCGGCCTTGTACTCTTCGACCGCCTCGTTCATAATCGTTTCGTCCACAAGCAACTTCCAGAACTCGTCGTCTTCTTTGTCCTTCAGTTCTTTTTTGAACTTGCCGAGGTCGTCCATAATTCTTCGCCAGACAAACATGCCTTTTTTCCAACTCTCACGGAACTCGGCAACGTACTCGATCGTGGGCAGGCTGTCATTTTCGACCTCGATGGGCAGCTTCGTCCATTCGGAGGTAAGCTTCGCGGCCATTTCCTTGTCGGAGTTGATCTCATGCGTGGCGACGTAGATGAGCCTCATGAACTGCTTGAGTTCCGAGCGGTGTTTTCCGATCATCTCGTCAGTAGTGGCAACACAGCAACAGGGATGGTCAATCCAGTTTCCCTTTGGCGGGAGGTGGGCCAGGTCCGCGACAACCTTGCCGACACCCTTGATCTTCGCAAGGGAGACCTGGGGCTGGTTCATTACGAATCCGTCAACGGTTCCAGCGGAAAGAGAGGGCATCATGTTCTTACCGCCCTGCAGATTTACGAGTTCCACCTTCGCACCTTCCTCTTTCTTCTCAGAAGTTGTGTGCGAAATACCTTCTTCGTCAAGCGCTGCCATGAATATCAACTTGGCGACCGCGACGGGAGCCTTGTAACCTATCCTGACAGGCTTGTCTCTTTTTCTGAGGTACTTTATAAAGGAATCCCAATCCTCGACAGGCAAGTCCTTTTTCACCACGAGCATGTCCCCTTCGGTCTGAAGCGGACAGATTATCTTAAAGGGGTCGCCCTTGTCGCGGAAAAAGGCAACTGCCGCCACGCCGCCAAAACCGATCTGTATCTCTCCGCGTTCCATGGCCGCGGGCATTCGCGAGCCTCCTCCGACCTTGAGCAAATGCAGTTCGGCGATCTCAGTTCCCTTGGAGATGAGCCCGTAAACTTCCTTTTTCTTCTTTTCCTTGAGCCATACGCCGTGTTCTTTGTATTTGTCTCCTTCGAGAGCAGCGACGAAAAGTGCGATTTGATGGTCGTGGCCCACGTGCCCGACCTTGAAGACGGGCACATCGCCTTCGGCACGGGCGTTCAGAGGGGTGAGAGAAAAGGCCGAGAACGCCATGAACAGCACGAGATAGAGAATGGTCAACTTGCGCATACCGATACCTCCTTCGGAACCTCGGGAGAGGCTGACTGCGATGAGGGGGGAGTTGTGTATATGATGAAGCGCCGTGCAGTGTTAATATCGCACGAACGGGTATTGGAGTCGCATGTATGTCTTTGATATGGTTTTGTAGGAGGTCTGTTGCAGCGCGTGGATACGCTTGAGCGCAGGGACGGAAAGTAAGCTGGGCTTTTCTGTCCTCTCAGTGCCGCGGCCAACCTGGCAGCGGTGATGCTGCCAGTCATATTCTTCGCCTCACAAGTGGCAAATAGTCTCGTACTCGGGTCATGCTTCCTCCCGGATGGCCTTACGTTTGACGTTTATATTCGCTTATGCGCTAAAGACAAAATGCTACCTCGAAAAATCGGCGCATCAACAATCTGAGTATACAACGAATGGAGTGGCAATCAACCGAAGAGAGGTAAGACTGGTTGAGGGTTTTTAAGTTAGCTTTAACATGCTCATCCGCTCCAGCCTACGGCTTGCGCGGATGAGCATACAAGAGAAGACTGTTACCTATGTCCTGATAATAAAGTGTTACCAATGTGTTGACTCGGAGAGTGCCCCATTCCCTCGCTCTCAACTCTCCCGCTGCCGATGAAATCGCGACCGCGCCCATGCGCGGCTTCTGGCTGTCAGCGGAAGACACCACCCGCATCGCGGATGTGCTGATCTCCACGGCAAACAATTCGACCCAGACCCTCGAGGACGTTGGCAAGGCCATGGAGGCGGGCGAGTCGTTGCCAGACACCGCCGCCGCCAACGGGTGTCATGGCCGGAACGGCAATGGCGCGGGCATACAAGAATCTAACCACAGACAAGGCGCAGAAGAAGCTACGCTCCCTCGGTATCGAATCCGTGGATCAAGCCGAGGGCATTCGCCAAGGCTTACGCAAACTCCTCCACCATCTTGCTGATCTGCTCGTCCAGATTGGAAAAATCGGTAATATTGCCGAGAATCTCGCCATTTTTCATGAAGATCAGCGATGGCGACGCCGTAAATTGCAGGCGGCAGGCAATGCGGTCGGACTTATAGATGTCGATACGGCGCAAACTCAGACGATCCTTGTGCGTCTGCTGGATTTCTTCGATCCGGCTCAGGAACTCCCGGTCAATCGGTTCGACGGCATTGTAAATATAGGCCATCAGCAACCCTTCTGCTTCGAAGATCTCGTGCTGAACGTAGTTTTCCTCCTCAATGAACTTCTCGACCATGAAGCCCGCAATCGCGCCATCGCCCACAGCCGTGGCCACTTGGCGCAGAATCTTGGCGCGGCAATCGCCCACCGCGTATATGCCGGGCACGTTGGTTTCCATTGTCGCCTCATCGGCCTGAATGTACCCACGCCTATCAAGCTCGAGCAGTTTTTCAAATATGGCCGTATTGGGAACATACCCGATGAAGAGAAAACAGGTATCGACCGGCACAGGCATGAGTTCCCCGGTTTTGATGTTTTTCAATACCACCTTGTGCAGCATTTCGTCGCCTTCGAAAGACTCCACGACCGTGTTCCAGACAAAACGCATTTTCGGATTGGCCAGGGCCTTTTCCTGCGCGACTTTGTTTGCGTCCATATTTCCTTCGTCATGAATCACCGAAACAATCACCTCGGAAGCGAATTTCGTCAGGAACATCCCCTCCTCGATGGCGGCGTCTCCGGAGCCGATGATCATCACCGTCTTTCCGGTATTGCGGGCCGCGTCGCAGGTGGCGCAGAAGGAAATGCCCTTGTCGTTCAGGAAATCCTCCTCATTCTTCGCTCCGGTCAGGCGCGGCTTGTTACCGGTCGCCACGATTACGGCTTTGGCATGGTAATCGGTGCGAAACGTGCTGACGATCATCTCGGAGCAGGCTGGATTCACGCTTTTGACGTCGGTCAATTTGACATCCACGCCGAAGTTCCGAAACTGCTTGTTGAAGAGTTTCATCAATTCATTGCCGTCAATGGAATCGACAAAGCCCGGATAATTCTCGATCTCGCTGGTATAGGTGGCCATGCCGCCAATCAGCGACTTCTCGATGAGCAGCGTTTTCAGCCGCGCTCGACCGGCGTACAGAGCAGCTGTCATGCCCCCCGGGCCGCCGCCGATGATGACCACATCATAATCCTCGCGTTTCTTTGCCATGATTACTATCTCCTCGATTTTTTGCGACCCCAAGCGTCAGCCAGCAGATAGAGCATTAAAAGCAGCCCGAAATGAAGGATTATTGCCGGCAGCCATCCTCCCAATGCCTTTGGCAGGAAGACGGCTGACGAGGTTTCGCTGGTGACAGCCTTGGCGACGGAAAAATACCGACGACAGACCCGATGATGAAGAAAACAAAAGTTAGCCACTGTTGCTGGAAACCCTCGCCCATGCGCATGAGGGTTCCCGACGCGCATCCGCCGGAGATAACCGCACCGATGCCGAAAAGAAGCGCGCCCAGCACGGTGTGAAATCCGACCGGCTTGATCTTGCCGGCGGCTTTTACCTGCTCGAAATTCTCAAGAGAAAGGCCCATATTCGCCATGTTGACAGCCATGAACAGAAATGACGCCACGGCCAGCGAGACGATTACGGCTTTGGTCAGGTTCGTACCGCCCGTCAAGGCGGGATCCCGCAGGGCGGCGGTAAAACAGAATCGGCTGCGTTGCAGCACATAGCCGAGGGCTGCGCCGATCATTACAATAAACGCCCCTTTGGGATTGGACTGCTGCGCCAAGTACGCGATAACGCAGATAAGCGCGAACACCCCGACGCCGGTCGAAATTTGAATAATCTTCTTGCGCTTGCGTTGTTCCGGGGTCTCACGAACCCGTCTGGATCTTCTTTTGATTCCCGAACTGATTTCTGCCATGGGATTGCCCTTCCTTTAAAATGGACTCTCTACATGAACCATTTTTTAAGCATTAAGCTGCCGATGAAGGCGCCAATGGCGATGAAAACCATGAACACCCAGCCGTGCAGGGAAAATGCGGGAATTGCCGAGAAGAAGGCGCCGATATTGCAGCCCATGGCGACTCGTGCGCCAATACCCATGAGCAGCCCGCCCAAAATGGCGGCAGCAACCTGGCGCCCGCTCTTGATCTTCTTAATCCTGAACGACGCGGCCAGCAGCACCGACATCAACGCGCCCAGAACGATACCGAGGTTCGTCATGCTGGGCACGCTGTATTTGCCATCAAAGAAACCGTACTTGTCCAGCGACCCGTGAAAAATTTCCCAGGAGTTGGCATCAATACCGATGAGAGTAAGGGCTTTTCCTCCCCAGTATGCAAAGGGCCCAGTCACCCCCCACGCGATCCCGGTCACAACCACCAGAACCGTCGCCAAAACCGCCAATAATACGGCACCAGTTGTGTACGACCACTCGCGCTTGAACAGCCATTCCCAATAGTCTACTTTGGGTTTGTTTTCCTCGGACATGTAAGCCTCTCCTGTCTCTTGTGTATAGCACCTCTTTTTCAGCGTTCTCTCGTCCGTGCGGTTGAAAGAGCCTGGTCGATATCAACAAAAAAACGCTTTTGGCGTTGATATGCGACATTTCTTTGAGCGCGGAAAATCCGCGACGACCCTACTTGGTTTTCTCGATTATGATATCCCATTCGCCTTCGCCGATTTCGTCGATTTCGACATTGTACCCTTCTTCCCTAGCCCAATCGGGGATGTTCTTCATGGCGCAACTGTGATCGATATTCACGATCAGAACGTCGCCGACATCCATCTTTACAATTTCCTTCTGGGCTTTGACCAGGGGAACCGGACACGCTTCTCCCAAGCAATCCAATGTGCGTTCAGTCAACACCGTAGCTCTTTCGACGATTGAACGGCTGACCTCGAAAAATTGGCGGATACGGCCGAGAATGCCGGCGGCTCCAGTTAAAGTCAAACGAAAATGAGGCAATAATATTGTTGAGGGTTTTTGAGTTAACATTGACGCAGAAAACGCGCTTGCGAGGCTCTGACAAGAAGGGTGATTTTCTCGCAAAACTGAACGAGGTCGTTGATTGAGAGGACTTTTGTCCGGTCGTCGGACGCATCCGGAATGTCGTTGCACTGGGCACGAGGATGGCAGATAGCGGACAGGTAAAACCTTAGAGTAAATCAACGAACACATAGATAACCCTGCGGTGGCCGGTTGCCAACAGAAAAGGGGCATGAGATAACTCATCGCCCGCACAAGTGATTATGGGCGAAAGATAGAAAAAAAGGGCAGGCGCGTGGGCCTGCCCCTACATGGACTCGCGTTTTGCGGAGTAAGGTGGGTTGGGTTCGTGTTCGGCTTTGTCGGGCAAGAATCGCCAGCGAACGTGCATGGATTTCCAGGGGCAGGCTCCTAATGAGGCAGAGAAGCCTTGCATTGTTCATGGCCGAAGCAGCTATCACAGGTATCGGGAGTTCTGGCGTGACTAACCAAACACGTACGGATTTGAGGGCTGGGCGGTGGGAACGATCTCTTCGGGTTCGATATACACATTCTCCCCGTCGCGACGGAGGGTGCCGAACACCGCAAGCCATTGGCCGCCACTGAATTCGGCTCGGGATTCACCCTCCACCGGAATGTAGAGGGCCTGCGCCATTGCGACGCAGCACGGGACGTACAGGCGAGCAATTGCGAAGTGGCCGGTCGGTACTTCTGCCTCCTTAGCGAGCATTCCCACAGCTTTGACCTTTTTCCCTATGAAGGCTTCGAGCCTGGGAGCCGTACAGGTCAACCGGCGTGATCTCAATATAGCCGGACTCTCCTCCGATCTCGAGCCCTTCTGCCTCCGCACCAGCCTGGATGAGTCTGCCTGTGCCAGAACCGAACAGGGAAGAGGTATCAATTGCCTGAACACCGAAGATCAGCAGGAAGACGGGAGGCAGCATAAACAGAGCGAGCCTCTGCAGTGGGTCGGCGACCTTATGTGCGGAATAGTCGTAGCTTTCTGCGGGGAATCCGTCGTCGTCAACGGGTATTTGCTGCGCGATCTTCGATAAGCGTCCATACGAGCAGAGGCAGAAGCAAAACGACGCCGAGCGCCGGCAGAAAAGACGTAAGAGGGGTGAAAAGGTCAGTCCGTGGCCCCGCCCCGAGAGGACGATATAGGATATGCTTGCAATCCACACGAGGATTATTGCGAGCCTTATGAGGGCGGTGCGGTTTATGACCTTCTTCGTTTTGCCGCTCACAGCACACCTCCGAGATAGTAGATGGCCAGCGAGACGAGGAATACGAAGACCGGCACCGCGATGATGATTGAGATAATGCCTTTCTTGGAGAGTACTATCGAATACATTGCTAATCGAGCTTTGATGTCGAGCATGGGGCCGAGAAGCAGGAAGGCCGTCTTGGCATGGAACGGAAGAGCGGTAGGCAAAGCTGCGACAAACGCGTCGGCCTCCGAACACAGGTTCATGACGAACGCGAGGAACATGGCGGCAGGGGCGACAGGTGTTCGTTGGTCGTTATGTGCATCAGGGCATCCCGAGTCGAGGAACGCCTTGAGCATTGCAGGCGACTGAACGCGCCGAGGATGAGGTACTTGGTGACATCGAAGAAATCGTGAGTCGCGTGACCGACCACCGCATTGAGCTTACCTGAAAACTTCTTGCCCTTCGCGGAGGTAATGGGGCATGCCCCGCCGTGCGCGGAGCCATCTTCGAACACCTTCCTGGCGAAGCCACGTTTGCCCAACAGGCCGCCGAGAGCGTATGCCACGAGCGCGGCCACCACCACTCCACCACCGAACCGCCCCAGAACGTAGCTCATATCCCATGCGAATGCCATTGCAGTGGACGTAAGAACGAGAGGATTAAACGTGGGGCTCGCGAGCATGTACGCGATGGCAGCGGACAAAGGCACGCCCTTTTTTACGAGCCTTCGAACGACCGGCACGATTGCGCATTCGCAGACGGGCAGGAGTAGTCCGAGCAGTATTGCCACCGGGACGGCCCAGATGCGGTTGCGCATGAGATGCGCGATTCGCTCCTGCGAAATGTACACCTCGATCAGGCCGCTTACAAACGAGCCAATCAGCAGGAACGGGAATGCTTCGAGTACTATGGCGAGGAAGTATATGGTGAAGTTGGTTACGTTGGGATATGCCGAGAAGTAGAGGATGAAGGTCGCGCTGACAAAGAGAAGCAGCATGGAAGAAAACCAGAAGACAGGTTCGTCCTCCATGGGGCTTTTGGGGCGCAGCACTTTCGCATGCGAATGCCCGCTATGATGATGGTCATGATTGTGAACTTCGCTCAAGCTGCACTCCGAATTCAATGCACTTCAGAAGCGATTATATGAGGAGTTTCCCCATTGCAAAGATGTTCGCGATGGCGCAACGCTTTATTCTGCGACGACGTCCTTATACGAGAGTTTTCGGATACGTTTCATGAGTTCAGTTTCCGATAGCGGCCCGACGATTTCGGCAGTCGAAGTGAAGACGAGGCTTGCGGATACATCGGAGACATCCCTGTAAGCGTTTTTCACTGCACAGACATAAAGAGCAAGCTGTGCCCGGTAGGCGCAGAGAAGCTCGGGCGAAGGCATTGCGCCGGACTTGTAGTCCACTATTCGGGCGCAAGAGCCGTCAACGGCGAAGAGGTCTGCCTTTCCTCTCACGAGCAGGTTCGCGTTCGAGTCGGCAAGAGGAGAGGTCAGAAGGAGGGCGAACGGCCATTCCGGCTGAACGGCGGGCATAGCGAGGGCGGCAACGACAGCGGGATGAGCGAGTATGCGGTCACGGTCGGCGATGAGCTGTCGTTCGTTGAGAAGTTCTGCACCCGGCAGTGTCGAGAGCACATCGCGTGCAGCGGCATGGCGATACTCGAGCAGGGCGTGCAGCGCCGACCCGTATGCAAGCCCCGTTGCGGACTCGGACGCACCCGCGGGCTGCTGTGGCCGCGGTGCGACAAGCCCGGACAGGACTGTCGCGGAAATCACCTTTGTGCGGACGAAAGGCCCGGGCGCGTCCTTTGCTTTCGGCGTGGCGGAGGGCGGTTCAATACCGCCGTGCGCAGTACGAATTTCAGCGCGGGAACGCGGAGAGGAAGCGGGGAGGCTCTCGTAGCGCCGCCAATTGACAGGAATGTCTTCGATACTCAACACGCCGGATTCTTCCTGCTTTGAGAGTACGGTTTTCAACTCCGGCACTGCGAGGTCGAGGAACGAGTTTTTTATAAACTTAACG
>JAXHMW010000008.1:0-121902 GCA_034521065.1 Planctomycetota bacterium
CCTTTTGCAGGCGCTCGTTGACCGTGTTGTCTGGGGGGCGATCATCAGAAAATCAATGCAATCCTCGATCGGGCCGTGACACGCTACAAGGAACTGGGCGAGGACCAGCGGGAGCAGTTTAAAAGTCAGCTCGCCAGTTTTCGCAACCTCTACGCCTTTCTGGCACAGATCATTCCATACCAGGACAGTGGTCTGGAAAAACTCTACAGCTACGGCCGATTTCTGCTGTCCAAGCTGCCTCGTCGGTCCGACGACACCGTTTTCGAGTTGGAGGACGAGGTTTCACTCAAGTACTACCGCCTGCAGAAGATCAGCGAAGGCGCGATTGATCTGAAAGACGGGGAGGCCGCGCCGCTTTATGGGCCAACGGAGGTCGGCACCGGCCGGGCGGAAGACGACGTTGTCGATCTTTCCACGCTGATCGAGAAGCTGAATGAGCGCTTCGGAACCGAGTTCACGCCGGCCGACCAGTTGTTCTTCGACCAGGTCGCTGAAAGCGCCGTCGAGAACGAGACCCTGCGCGAGGCGGCTCAGGCGAATAGCATGGACAATTTCGCCTATGTGTTCGATAGAATGCTGGAGAATCTTTTCATCGAACGGATGGACGGCAACGAAGAGATCTTCGGACGCCTCATGAATGACGATGATTTCCGACGCGTAGCCGGCAATCATTTGCTCCGAGAAGTATATGCCCGACTACGATGCAAAGAAATAGCAGATACGGGCCGTAGATAAGGCGGTCCAGGAGGCTGAGAAATGAAGGAAAGCACACTTTACGCCAAAATCGTGGAATGGTCCGAGGAAGATCAGTGCTTTGTGGGGAGCGCGCCGGGTCTGTTGTATGGCGGGTGCCACGGCTCGGACGAAAAGGAGGTCTTTGTCGAGCTATGCCAAATTGTTGAAGACCATGCTCTACCACCCAGGTGTACTACTTCGGCACGCGTTATAACACTCTGGACGACCATTATCGTCAATGCCCGGGTCCGCCTACGTCAAGAGGGTCGGATAGGTTCTTCACCTTCTTCACGTGAGTGCTGACCACCTCGGACTTCTTCTTGTTCAGCTTCACCGCACCTATACCCACGCCGACAAGCGCAAGCGCTACGATAATTATCAGTGTGATTATCGTGCCGGACTTCGGTATCGCCGATTGCTGAAGGTGTGCGTGTTCTTCCGTATCTATAGCGTCAGACGGCGATAGTACGCTCTCGCACTCCTTGCATGTGTAAAGCTCGTTCTCGTCGAGCTTGGACGCATCGTAAACAGCTCCGCAGCGGCAGAAAAGATGTAGGGCCATCAGGTCCTCCATGATGGTTCGTGCGCGGTACGAACCCTCTCGCAGGTCTCCGGAGACGACTACGGTCCGTACGGGTACGCTTGTTCAAGTCCAAAAGTATAAAGCTTTTTCCCCTCTCGCAAAGGTTTACAGCCCTCTGCGAAGAAAACCGACGTTTTTAGTTGACATAGCCCGCAGCTTCCGTAACATTACTCGTTGCCCTTGATAACCGACCCCCTCAGGAGCGAATACCTATGAGAACTGTTTTGCTTTGTTTGCCGTGCTGTGCATGGCGCTCGCCACCATAGCTTATGCCGAGGACGTTCAACCGCCCGAAAAGTCTCCGGAAGCTTCCGGAACCGCTGAGGCTACTCCTGCGCCAAAGCCCGAACTCGAGCCGGGAATGCCCGCAAACGGAATCGCCATCTCGCTCGAAGGTCCTCTTCATCATCGAAAGGACGACCTCGGAATTGTACCGCTCGACGTACAGTTCAAGATCTCCGTCGAAGGCGAAGAATACAAGGACGTACAACTGAACACCAATCCCCTCGCCATGGTGCAACTGCAGGTCTGTCACGATGAGTCACGCGACCAGGTCGAGACCGCGAAGACCGATGCCGAAGGCGAATCGTTCACCGTCAAGCTCAACGAAAACTCCTTCTTCTTGGGGAAAGTCACGAACATCCAGGACTACTTCGACTTCTCCAAGGGCGGAAGGTACTGGGTCCGCGCTGACTTCGCCGTAGGTGAGGACAACGCCGCCAGCGATTGGGTCGCGCTCGATATCTACAACAAGACTTGCGTCACTATTCAGACAAGGGAAGGCTCCTTTACCATTTGGCTCCGCTTCGACAAGGCCCCCCAGACCGCTCAGAACTTCCTCGACCTCACCCAGAACGGTTTCTACGAGCATCTGCTCTTCCACAGGGTCGAAAACCAGCCCTCCTTCAAGCTCATTCAGGGCGGATGCCCGCACGGCGACGGAAGCGGAGGCCCGGGATACTCCATTCCATTCGAGGAAAACGACCTTAAGCACGAGGAAGGTGCCGTTGCGATGGGACTCTCCTCCAACCCGCAGACCGGCCAGCCCATCAAGGACTCGGGCGGAAGCCAGTTCTATGTTACATGCGAGCCCATTCCCTCACTCGACGGAAAGTACTGTGTCTTCGGAAAGGTCATCGAAGGCCTGGACATAGTCAAGAAGATTGCAGCCGTCAGAACAAAGCCCGAACAGCCCAATAAACCCGCCATGCCCATCGAAATGGAAAAACTCACTGTCGAATATCGCCAGTAGCTTTGAAACGCAGGCAGTTACTTGAGGGGCGGCGCGCTTGCGCCGCCCTTTCTGTTACATGGCAGAGGCCGAAATGGAAAAACTCCTAAAATGACCCAGCTATGACCTTTGCTTCAGACCTCTCACCTTTCCTGCTGCTTTTCGCGCTGTTGCCGCTCGCAATTTACCTCCTCTTTCGAAGGAGATACCACAAGCGGACATTCGGCGCGATGCACATTCTGCACAGGGCTTACAGGAAGGTTCGAAGGTCGCTGAGAGTTAAGGAGATGATTCTTCTCGCCCTGAGAACTCTCGCGCTAGTCGTACTCGTTCTCGCACTGTTGCAGCCGGTGCTTTCCGATGCCCTCGGCTCGGAAAACACCGCATGGCTCTTCGTCCTCGACTCATCCCTGTCCATGCGCGCCACAAACCCTTCCGGTTCGCGTTTCCGTGCCGCGAAAGACTTCATCTCTTCCCGCATAGAATATTCCGCCCGCGGAGACAGGTTCGCTCTCTTGCCCTTTGATGACGAACCGGGTGAACTGCTCGGACCAGTTGATGATGCCGATTCTGCCAGGGCGATTTCCGAAAAACTGCAGCCCGGATACGCCGCTACCGCCATCACTCCAAAACTGCTCGAAAAAATCATTACTCTCGCCGCAGAGGCCGCCAAGGATGGCTACGTCCCTCACGTCATGTTCGTCTCCGACCTTGCCGCCAACCCGTGGGGCGGACTCTCCTCTTCACCGCAACTACTGAAGCTCTTCGACAAGCTTGCCGATACCGCTCTCATTACTTTCGTGGACTGCTCGAAGGGCATCAGCGAAAACCTCTCCGTGAAATCACTCGAGCCTTCGAGGGACCTCTTCTGCTCGGGACTCGATGTTGACATCACCGCTGCCGTCGTCAACCATTCTGCTCGCGAAACATCATCGGTGCTTGCAATAGACCGCGAGGAATTCGCGCTCACAAGCGACTCGCTCACCCTCAACGCTGGTTCGCAAGGCGAGCTCTCCGCAAGGGAAAGACCCGACTCCCAGGGCCCGGTCTTCTACCGTGCCTCCCTTCCGGACGACGTCCTTGTCGAAGACAACGTGCGACTGCTCGCCGCACGGGTGCGCGACCGCCTCAGCGTGCTGATAGTGGACGGAAGGGCTTCACGGAAAAACTTCGAAAACGCCTCTTCGTTCCTCAAACACGCTCTGCGCCCTTCAACAAGGGAAGGCCTCTCTCCGCTAATCCCCGCGGTCATTGACCTCGCACAGCTCGAAACCGCACAGCTCGACAACACGGACGTGCTCGTGCTCGCTTCTGTCCCCGGATTGACCGACGGCTCTGCCAAAAAGGTCGAACGGTTCGTCTCGAGGGGAGGTGCTCTCGTCGTGACATGCGGCGAAGGTACGAATCGTGATGGCCTGCACCGAGCACTCGGAGATATCCTGCCGGTCATACTCGATGAAACCGTCACTGCCGCTGATGGAGAGTGGTTCCCCGCAGGCTCCATGCGGCTACCCGAGTACGCTCGAAGGTCTCAAGGCCCTCTACTCCGCGGGATTCAAGAGCCTGAAGCTCTTCAGTTTCATGCAAAGCAGGCCGAAAAGGAACGCTCAACTGCTCGTAACTACTCAGGGTGGCCAGCCCTTGCTCGCGGTCGGCCCCCATGAAAAGGGTACTGTCGCCTTCTTCGCTTCCTCCTTCGACGGCTCATGGTGCAATCTCCCCGTACTGCCCATGTTTCCTCCCCTCGTTCACGAGCTGTGCTATTTCTGCCTGAACTCGGGAACCGATGACCTAAACACCCTCACGGGAGGCTCGGTGCAGATACCGTTCGAGATTGCCGACGCTTCCGGGCCCGCAAAACTCCTGCTCCCCTCCGGGTCATCGCTCGAACTACTCCTCGACGTTAAGAGCAAAAATCTCGATATTTCTGGTGATGTACTGCGCGAGCCCGGTATATATACAGTCCGTTTCGCAAACGACCGCGAGGTGGTGTTCGCGGTAAATGTCCCCGCTTCGGAAGGCGACCTGACCGCCCTCTCTTCCAACGCGCTGAAGGGTATGTTCGAGAACTTCTCCCCGCGATACGTACTCGCCTCCGATACTCCGCATGAGACCGATGCCGCCTTGCCCGACGACCTGAGGCGCGCACTGTTCGTCGCCGCGCTCGCCCTGCTGCTTCTGGAGATGCTGCTCGCATCCCTCTTCAGCCGTCAGCCCGCGAGAACAACGCTATCCATCGAAACAGAGGTGTTCAGCCAGTGAAAAACAAGTACCGTCTCATATTCACGACCTCTCTCGTGGTTATCATCGTCGCACTCCTGCTCGCAAGGCCCGACAAGCCCGCCCTTGTCGTGCTCGGTTATTCCCCCTCCGTGCCCCGAGACAGGCTCCGCGCAGATCGCTTCGAGAAGCAACTGCACGAGATGAGCGTAAAGTCCGACAAGAAGCAGTACGTTCTCTACATCGAATTCGGCGATACCGTGAGGCTCCACTATTCCGAAGGGCCGAAACCGCTCGACGAAAATGGCCGCGAGTTTCTGCAAAATACGACCGTCTTCTATTGCGCAAGTCTCGACGTTGCTCGTTCCGCGCACGAGATGGAACTCATGGACGATGCCGTTTGGGTGGCAAGTGCGCCGGAGGACGAAAGAGCACTCTGGTCGGAGCTGTTCAACGACCTCGATGCCAAAAGCTGGCTCGATACGTCCACCCTCGACCTTGCTCAGGTCGAAAGGGCCGTGCGCGAGGCAAGGCCCGAAACCACCGAGTTTTTGCTCTACGACCCCTCCGGAGAACTCGACCCCCCCTCCGGCTGGCTGACCTATAACGGCACCGACTGGCCGCCTGACCTGATGAACGTTGCGGTCGTCGTTTTGCCTGAGACCGACGAAGTGCCGGATATCCCCGGTTCTTCCTTTCTCGTCGGCATGGAAAAACACGGCCCCCACTTCGCCCTCTCGGTGGACAAGGATACTCCCGTGGTCGCCGCTCGAATGACGAGAACTCTGCTGGACAAAGGGCTGATGGCCGCACCGAAAAATCCCGAACCTCTGCTCACCGTCCGTATCCCCGGCGAGCCCTCTCCCTCCCCGCACCCGAAAGAGCCGCCCGACTCCCCTTGAACTCTCTGCTCTACAATATAAAATGACTCAATGGAAGAGCACAAAGCCGACCGCATCTTTCTCAGAAGGTATCCCGCGCTCGCACTGCTTATCTTTGCCTGCGGCGGAATCGTCTTTTTCTCTCTGCTGACCGTCGCCCCCGTTTACCTGTTGCTCCTCACCGCACTTTCGGCTTGCGCGGCGCTCGTTCTCGCCCTGTCCTTCTCCTCAACGAAGAAAGCCGGGCCGCATATTCCCGCATCCGCCGCACTCATGCTCGCTGTGTTCTTCCTGTTCGGTTACCTTGCCGCGAAAACTCCCCAAACTCCTGTTCTTAACGACGAGAACTTCTACGAGGTGCGCGCCACGATCAGGGACATCAGCGAGGTGCGCGACATCCTCCTCGTTTCACTCTGCGACGTTACCGCCGGAGAAGTCAGCATCGGCGACGCTTCCACCTCCGTACCGTTGCGATGCGTTCCCTGCTCGAACCGACTCAGAGCATCCGCTTCATCACAGGTGCTTCTCCCGTTTACGCCCACGATTCTGACGTCACGGTTCTGTCTGATGCAGTTATCATCGTTGCTGAAGGCCCCGAGCCCCATCTGTTCGAGACCCCGAACCGCACTTACCTGCGGGCACGGACCGCCCCTGTTGTCATGGCAACCCGAACCGACATGCCCCTTACCTCCGTCAGAAACCGGATGAGACAGCTCGTGCGGAAGAACCTGCCGGGCCCCGCGGGTGGACTCGTGCAGGCTGTCACGCTCGGAGTGAGGGACGAGATTGCTCCGCACTGGGCGGCGGCTTTCCTGCGTACCGGAAACGGTCACCTGCTCGCAGTCTCGGGGCTTCATGCGGGAGTGGTATGCGCGGTCGCATTCATGCTTGCCGCGCTTCTCGGGCTCTCCATATGGGAAGATGGATCGTCGCGGCCCTGTTCTCCGTCGCATTTCTCCCTCCTTATAGGATTCAACCCGCCTTCGGTAAGGGCCACGCTCATGGTCTTCGCCGCACTCGCTTCCGTCTTCGCCGGAAGACCGCACAATTCGCTCAACTCACTCGCTCTCGCGATCCTCGTCATTCTCGCGATTCAACCCCACGCGCTGTTTGAACCCTCTCTCCAACTGTCTGCTTCTGCGATATGCGGCATTCTCATCCTCGGACTGCCGCTCGCCGATACCGTCCCCAAAACCACGATTCTCGATCGCTGGCCGAAGAGGTACCGGCTCTTCCTGCTCAGGATAACCGCAGTCTCGCTCGGTGCATGGGCATTCACAAACCCGCTCGCTGCATTCCACTTCGGGCAGGTCAATCCCTTCGCCTTTCTCTACGCGCTCGTCGCGGTGCCCCTGCTCGCTGCTCTGGTGTGTTCGTCGTTTCTCATGCTTCTCTCGGCTCTCGTAACGGGCGGCGCATTCGCGGTAGCGATTCCGGCCCAGGCCTGCGCGTGGCTGCTCGCGCTGCTCAACCGGCTGCTCGAACTCGTCCCCCTCGGCTGCTCGTTTATGCGCCCGCTGAGCCTTGGGCTCGCCATAGCCCTTATGCTCCTGCTCGTGGCGGGCTCGCTCGCCATTTCGCTTAGGCGCATGAACCTTGCGCTCGCGCTTTTCGCCCTCGGTGGCGTGTTGTCCCTGTTTGCGCTTTACAACCCGGCAAAATCAGGTGCAAGGGAACTCGATAGCCGTTACGGCAGGTCACTGCTCGCAGTCTGGCAGGACGAACACCTCGTGGTCTTCGACCATGCGGCGCGCTCGTACACGCGCCTGCGCTACCTGTGCGCAAAAAACTCCCTGCCGCCTCCATCAGCCGTCGTGCGATTGAGACCCGTTTCTGCACTGCAGGACCGCCGTTTCCCCGTACCCCTGCTGTTGCCCGTCTCCTTTGCTCCTGCCAGTAACGCCTACTCCGCGGGCACAGTTGTAGAGGTCGGAAAAATGCGCGCTGTCGCACTCGCCCCGAGACGGTATCCCGCCGGAATGCTCCTCGCAAGGCCACAACTCGCTGTCGGTGCGTGGACGGTCTATCTGTCAGGTGATTGAGAACCCTCCGGATCAAGTCTCGTATCCCGCCCTATGCGCATCCTGTTGCCGCGCCAGGTCACACTCCGGTCGAAAAACGGCACGACGTTGAACCAGCCTGCCATCAGGTCCTTCACCGGAGATAATAAGTATCTGTAATACCTCATCCGAGAACCCATTATGTAGCCCTTGTGTATGTCTGCGCATACCTTCAGCATGCACGTGGCTGCCCACAGCACCGCAAACAGGTGATTCGTTGCGCTCGCCGGAAGCATCAGGGTGGCAAGTAGTACGGGGTTCGACAAAAACTCGAAACCGTATGCCGGACCCGCGAGCCTATAGCGCAATTTCGACCATCTAACCTGACGATTGATAAACTGCGACATGGAAAAGTGTGTGTTGACGTTGTCAACGACGTGGTTGCTCAGCGCGACCTTCCTGCCCTGTCTCGACAGGTCGCGCCCGATCAGGTAGTCCTCCGCAAGTACGTCCTTGTAAGATTCGAATCCCCCCAAAAGCTCCAGCGTCTCGCGTCTCATCATCATGGACTTCCCGACAACGCACTGCCGTCCCACGATCGCATGAAGAAAAGTGACGTTGCCCGCCACGAAAGTGTTCAAATGCAGGTTCTCAAGATCCGGCTGAAAAAGACCGCTCGCCCGTTCCCCTTATCACGTTCGAAACCAGCATCACTTCCTCTTCCTCCAGCTTCGAAACCGTCTCCGCAAGGTACGACGGACGCACCCGGACGTTGCTGTCGCTCACCAGGATAATGTCGTGCTTCGCGTGACCCGTGCATGAAAGAAGGTTGGATACCTTCGGATTCAGCCCCCTGCGCTCGCTGTTACAAACCACTTCTATGTCAAGCTGCGGATGCCTGTCCCGTATTCTCCGCGCCACTACTAAGGCCGGGTCGTCCTCGTCCTGCGCCGAAAGTATCAGCTGGTATTCAGGGTAGTCCAGGCCGCAGAAGCTCTCCAGGTTAGCCTCGAGCTCGTCGTCCACGCCTTTCAGCGGCTTCAGTATGCTCACGGGCGGCGCGTAATCACCACTCCTGCGTTCGCGACGTAAAACGAGCGCCAATGCAAGCGACTGCAAGAGCTGTATCAAAAGGGAGAACGCTATCAGTCCTGTTGCAGCATATAGATATATCAACCGAAGCCCTCTTCGTATTCTCGCGTTCTCCGAGATACTTGCTCTCGAACTCTAAAGGGCGAAATCTCATAGAATTAACACATGCCTGACAATTCCAGCCCGAATGGTGTCTATCCCCGGCGCAGAAAGCGCAAGCGACTTCTCATTCTGTTGCTTGTCGTTGTGCCGTTGTTCGCCGTCGCCGTGTACCTCGCATACTCCTTCGACCCGAATGCGGAAAACTCATACCTGCCGCCCTGCATATTCCACGCGACCACCGGACTACACTGCCCCGGATGCGGTGCCACACGCTCGCTCAACTCGCTGTTGCACGGAAATATCGCAACCGCACTCGACTTCAACCCACTGTTCGTCGCCCTGCTGCCATTCCTCCTCATCTTCATCGTGGACGAGTCTTATCATTTCGTCACCGAAAAGCACATCATCTCACAGAGGCTCGGCCCCGGGATGGCCTGGGCAGCATTGGTGGCAATCGTGTTGTTCGGAATACTGAGAAACCTACCTTTCGAGCCCTTCAGCTACCTCGCTCCTTAGTTTCCGCCTTCACCTGCTTCGTGTCGTAATATTTCACTGAAAAGATTTCACTGGAAAGATTTCACCGGAAAGCCGGCCCCACGGAGCAAAGCATGAATATGTACTCAAAAGCCGCACTGTTCGCCTGCACCCTCTTGTTCGCGGCGACCGGCTGCGTGCCCGCCTCTTTCTACCGAACTGCAGCCGACTTGCCTTCCGGCATGATGCTCGCAATGGGCGACAACCGCGCCGGACAGCTCGCTCTTGACAGCGACGAGACAGAACAGCTCACGGTCACCGGCCTCGGGCCTTACGTGAAGGTCCGCGCAGGTGCTGCTCATTCCATCGCGCTCGCTCCCGACGGAAACGTATGGGCGTGGGGCGACAACTCCCGCGCTCAGCTCGGAATGACCGGACTTGATTCCGCTAACAGACCCGTCAAGGTCGCGGGGCTTGAGGATATCGTGGATATCGCCTGCGGTGAATGGCACAACTTCGCCACCGACAAGTTCGGCGCCGTATGGGCGTGGGGGCGCAACGACAAGGGACAGCTCGGTGACGGCACTCGCCAAAACCGCTTCACTCCCGTGCGAATTCCTCTGCTCAGGGGGGTAGTTGACGTGCGGTGCGGGGGAGAGCATTCCGCCGCCTTACGCAGGGACGGGTCGGTCTTCACCTGGGGCTCCAACGAGTTCGGACAGCTCGGGTTGGCGGAGTTCAAAAGCGTCGCCACGCCCGTTAGGCTGCACTCCCTCAAAGCCATCACCGCCATTGCATGTGGCGCTGACCACGTGCTCGCGCTCGACCGGGACGGAAACGTATTCTCCTGGGGCTCCAACGACAAGGGACAGCTCGGAGACCATTCGTATATCGACCGAAACCGGCCCGTTCACGTGACTGGGCTTTCTCACATCACCGCAATTGAAGCGGGATACCTCCATTCGCTTGCTCTCAACGATATCGGCACGGTGTACGCCTGGGGCTCGAATGAGAACGGGCAGCTCGGCATCGTGGACATTCAAAACTCCACCCGACCGCTCGGGGTCACGAGCCTCCGTCGTCCCGCCGCACGCATCTTCTGCGGAGGCTACAACTCCTTCGCACTCGATACGAAGGGGATCCTGTTCAGTTGGGGCTACCTGTACTCCGGCTCGCCCAACGCGCTTGCGGTACCGGGCGACCTGCTTGACCTGTCCGCAGGATGGCGACACACCCTCGTTCTCCATTCGCGCCGCTGAGCGACCGGACGCCCCTTTTGATTTGCCCGTTTATTAACCGAACGTAGAATCATCCCACTGCGCACGATCACGTGTAACGTTCGTATCCCCTTACTGTTAAAAGCATTGGAGACCACGTGGGCAACAAGGTTGACGACAGGGAACTCTTCAAAGGTTACGGCGCCGAGACCGTAAAGGTTCTGCGCAAGTTCAACGTCAAGGTCTGGAGCGATGTCGAGATAAAGGCCACTACCGGCGAATTCAAGGGCGTCATTCTCCCCCGCTCTGAACAGGCGCCGGACGGCTACATCGTCCTCAAAATGGAAACCGGCTACAACATCGGTGTCGCCGTCAAGAACATCGTCGAGATGAAACAGACCGGCTTCCGCGAGGGAAAGTACAAGATTCCCGAAAAGGAATTCCCCGTCTCCGAAAACAAGCCCAATGTCGTGCTGCTCGGTACCGGCGGAACGATTGCCTCCCGCCTCGATTACCGTACCGGAGCCGTCATTCCCGCTTTCTCTCCCGGTGAACTCTACGGCGCTGTTCCCGAACTCGCTGACATTTGCAACCTCAACACCAAGAAGATTTTTGGAATCTTCTCCGAGGACATGTCCGCCGTCCAGTGGAAGGCCATCGCAAAGGCTATTCAGGATGAGGTCGCAAACGGTGCCGACGGAATCGTTATAGGACACGGTACCGACACCATGCATTACACCTCCGCGGCTCTCACCTACATGTGCCAGGACCTTCCCGTTCCGGTTGTCATCGTCGGCTCTCAGAGGTCGTCGGACAGACCCTCCTCCGATGCCGCTCGAAACCTTATTCACGCCGTGAAAGCCGCTTCCGAAAGCGATATCGCGAGTCCCGTGGTCTGCATGTTCGGCCCCACAAGCGACGAGTCGCGCTACTGCACCGCGGTACTCGTGTGAGAAAAATGCACTCATCATACCGCTCCACCTTCCGCACCATCGGCGACATTCCTCTCGCGATGATCTCGGAAGATTGGATCAAACCCCTCCAGAAGGACTACAAGCCTCGGGACTACGACCGGAAAATGAAGGTCATACCGACTTTCGAGGACAAGGTCTCGATACTCTACTACTATCCAAACATGAACCCCGACCTCGTGGATTCTCTCAGGGACAACGGATACAAGGGCATCATCATCGCAGGTACCGGACTCGGACACGTCAACCGAAAGCTCAACCCCGCCCTCAAACGCGCCATTGATTCAGGTATGCACGTGTACATGACCGTTCAGACTCTCTGGGGATTCGTGCAGATGTACGTCTATGACGCCGGAAGGGGCATTGTTCGAACTCGAGGAGTCGTTCCCACCGCGAACATGATTCCAGAAACCACGTACATGAAGCTCGGTTGGGCGCTCGGACAGGACCAATAACCCGAAAAAAGGTGAAAGAGATTATGCTCGACCCGGTTTGTCACGACATCACTGAAGGCGAGCCTTCCAACGGATATCTCATCTTCCAGGGCGGTATTCCGGAAGTTGAAGAGTTTCTCCACAATATCCGTTTCTGATATTCGTGCTCTGTCCCGGTCGCAGTTACTCCGCCGGTCCGCCTCATTCGTTTTGTGGCGAAATCCGTTTCGTGATGGTATAGTTTCCCAAAACCTGTCAAAGGGTATTTCGAATAATTGGTTTCGCATGAAAACGAGCATGACAAAGCCGCAGCCGTTTGCAGTAAAACCGTATTTTTCGAGGATCCCAAATGGAGACATTGCGATGATCAGAAAATATGCCGTTGCCCTCGTTGCCATTACTATACTCCTCCTGTGCTGCCGGCCCGCCGGTACTTCCGCGCAGACAGATATCACCCTCGCGGACATTGTGCCCCGCTCAACGCTCTTCTACGCCGGCACGGACGACTTTCCCGCATGCTTCGGCAAGGCTTCCGACTGTTCGCTCATGCGCATTCTCAACTCGGCGCAGATGAAAGAACTCATGCAGGCCTCTCCCGAATCCGCCGGCAGCTATGCCCTGTTTACCGAGACCTATGCGCAGATTAAGTCCAAGATGATGCTCGCCTCAACCTTCCTCGAGGGCCCCGCGGCTCTCGCGGTCACCGATGTCGAAAAGGGCCCCGCCATGGTCATGTGGTTCGCCCTGAAGGACAACACCGACCCGCTCGCCTTCACCGCCGCGTCCAAGATTGAGAAATTCATCGAAGGCAAGCTCGAAGCTTCGGGAACGAAACTGAACGCCAGAACCGTTCAGCTCGCAGGAGTCCCGGCAAGAATAGTCGCTTTGGGAGACCTCGCTTCCGACGAAGATGCCCTCTGCTACGCTGCTCATTCGGGCAACTTCTTCATCTCGCTCGGTCGCTCAACGCTCGAGAACACACTGAACTCGCTCGACGCTCCGCCGCTCGACTCACTCCGGCAGTTCCAATCCTACTCATCCGCCAAAAACCGAAACTCCGAATTCGACTTCTTCTGGTTTTTCAATTTCTCCTACTATCACTATCTCGCTCCCGGCAACGGACAGAACATGGACCCCATGACGATGTTCGCAACTGATATGGCTCCATACGTGGACTCGATTGCAGGTGGCGTCAGCGTCAAACCCGAAGACGGTGCCGTCGTCGAAAGAGCGGATGTCAACTTCCTCACTGAAAACACGGGCTACTTCCCCTTCAAGCTCTTTTCCGACGAGCCCTGTTCATACGAGGCCGCGAAGTTCTTCCCCACTGAAACGATCTCCACCATTTTCGCGAACCTAAACACC
The DNA here is from genome assembly GCA_034521065.1 of Planctomycetota bacterium. GTDB lineage: Bacteria > Planctomycetota > B143-G9 > B143-G9 > B143-G9 > JAXHMW01. The sequence continues at coordinate 13,306 of JAXHMW010000008.1, forward strand.
ACCGCCATACGCGACGACTTCCTCTTCGGAGACCCCCGCCTCGTGCAAATGCTCGACCCGATGCTTCAGCAGAACGGGCTGTCGCGCCACCTCATCGCTTCCGCGCTCTCGGGCGAGATAGCAATGTATTCCGGAATTGACGATGACGGACAGGACGGAGTTTTCGCTGCCCGAATCGGCGATGAAAACGCCATGAAAAGGCTCATTAACGCCGTGCTCGGAAATTTCAACGAGGATGACATCATGACCTCCAGGTACAAGGATGTGGACATCCACGTCATGAAGGGTGCCGCTCCCGGACTCCACACCGCGATGTGCATCTACAACGGATACCTCCTCTCGGGTATGCACGATTCTGTCAAACGCGCCATGGACCGTGGAGAAAACAACCTCTACCAAAGCGAAAAGTTCCGCGAAATGCGAAAGAAAATGGAGCTTGACGGCAGCCAGTTCTTTTTGAACTTCGACGTGCCCGCGATGGTCAACTCTCCACTCATGGACACCTTCAAGAAGGGCTTTGCCTCGGGCTTCTCCGCAACTTCCGGAATGACCCCTCCCGATATTTCTAAGGAACTCGTCGAAATGGTCACTCCGCAGACCGTCTCTTTCGCGCGAGCGAAGGGAAGGGCTACCCTGAAGTCCTCCGGAATTTTCAACTTTATCTCCTTCATCGCGTTCGCTATGGTCATGGCAAAGGGTGAACAGGCTGCTGCGGCCAACCCCGCGGCGACTCCCTTCTGAGAGTTCAATACGTGTGCGACTTTTGCACACCTGTGCGCTCATCGCACTTGTTGTCGGTCTGCGCCCGCGTTCAAACAAAAAGTTCAAAGTGGCTTCATGCTTGCAATCAACACGCAAGTGTATATATATCAGTGAGTTGTGAATCATTGGGGTGCTTTACCTGCTTGGCCGCGCCCCGTTTTTCGTGACCCACGGCTCATTGGAAGCTCGTTTGCTCTCATAACAGCCCCGTGCTGTCACGGGACAGAAGTAAATAACTTACGGAGGAATCCTATGATTAAGAAGTTCTTTGCGCTGGCGACCATACTCGCTCTGCTCGCCGTTGTCTTCGCCGCTCCGGCCCCAAGGGCCGACGAGCTGCCGGAAAACTCGTTCGCGAAGTTCCTGCCGGAAAACACTCTCTTCTACATGGAAGCTGACGACATCTCCGCTTCATACGAGAGAATGAAGGAACTCGCTCTCTACAAGATGATTACAAATCCCGAAATGAAGCTCTTTTTCGACAACCTCGCTAAGATGGCCGAAGATGAGGCAATGGGGGACTTCGTCGAAGAGGATGAAGAGGGAGAACCCGGCGAGGAAAAAAGCTTCCTCGAGAAATTTCACGCTTACCTCGACCTCCTGAACCTCGCTGCCTCGGGCAAAATGTATATGGCGGTCACCGACTACGTCAAGAGCGAAAATGAAATGCACGCTTTCATGGCGATGGACATAACGCAGGAGACCAAGCCGCATATGGTCAAGTTCATCCAGAAGGCGATAGACGACATTCAGAAAATGGACGAAGAGGTCATATCCTTCAACGAAACCATCAACGAGGTGGCATTCACCGTCATCGGTGATGATGAAGACAAGAAAAACGAGAATCTCTACATCGGTATCACCGACAAGCACGCTGTCTTCGCTTTCGGAAAGAAGAGTGCCGAACGCTTCCTGCATTACACCTCCAATCCCCCCGAAAAGTCACTCCATGCAAAGGCCGACTTCGTGGATTGCTACAAGAACGTCGCAAGCAAGGAGATGTTCTTCTACACGGATGTCGGAAAAATCTTCCAAATGGCGGACGTCGCCAACATGGCCGCCGCCGGCCCGCAACCTCAGTTCATGAAGAAGTTCATGGACTCCCTCATGAACTTGTACAAGGGCATGGGCGCAGGCGTTTCATTCCAGGGAAGGGCTGTTGTTGACGAACTGTACGGCACTCTCGGAAAGGTCGAGTGGGAAAGCATCCAGCAGATGGGACAGTTCCCCTGCTCCTTCAAGTCCGCCAGCCTCATGCCAAAGGATGCAATGCTCTATGCAGGGTTCTCGCTGCCCATGGACGCACTGTACAACGATATCATCAAGTACTTCGGCGAGGCCGTGCAGGGCAAGATTACCGAGTTCGAGAACCTCACAATGCTCTCAATGAAGGACGAGATCGTTAAGGCTCTCGGAAACGAGGTCGGCTTATACGCCGCATTCTCAGGCCTCTCGCCAAACTTCCTCGCTGTTGTCGAGGTCAGAGACGCCGTTGTCGTAAACCAGATCGTAAGCGAAGAAGGGCTCGCAGCTCTATTCCCGGGAATGCAATTCTCCAAGTCCGTTCTCAACGAGGCGGATGTTTTCACCCTCGCTATGCCCGGTGGTCCTCCAATGGCCCTGACTGTCTATAACGACTGGCTCATGTTCGGCACCTTGACCGCAGTTAAGGACGGAATGCTGCGTCAGGAACCCAATTCACTCCAAGTCAACGAGAATTTCAGGGACTCCATGGCTTACAGGGCCGGAATGGAGAACATAAGTTCCATGTTCTTCCTCGACACGAAGGCGGCCTTCAGCGCTCTCTATGACAACGCTATGCCGTTCGCCCAGTCAAAGCTGGCTCAGAACCCAAACTTCGACCCCGCCGCCTTTCCCTCAAAGGATGCGTTCGTGGGCGATATGATTCCCATGGTCTTTTTCGGCGAGATGAAGAACAACGCCTTCAAAATGCGCTCCGCAGGCCCTGTCCCCTACTCAGTCCTGCAGATTATGCAACATTAATCGCTACAGGAGCTATGGCCATCGAACAGCAGAGGCCGCAGGACGAAGGTGAAGGCGAAGAAGAAGACCCTGAAGGCATCTTCTGACGTGATTATAATCGTCAGTTCCTCATCTGAAAAGGCGCGGTCGCTCCGCGCCTTTTCTTTTCATTGAATTGTCGCCTCTCCTCGTCATAATTATGACAATGCGTGTCTCATTTATCCGTCAACTTGCACTTATGGCCGTGATAGTACTGTGTGCAACAGTATTCGCGGCTTCCGAGCAGGTCGAATCCCTCGGCCCTCAGCTCATAGGTGACGGCGGTTTCATCGGAAACGACGGCGGCGAGCCTCCCCGTCCGGCAGGCTGGGTCATTGACTCGTCCGGCGGCGCAAACGCGCTCTGGCTCGAAAAAGGATACCGCGACAAAGGCCGGGCCCATCTCGTTTCCACCTCATCCGACGGCTCTCTGCGAATGAATCAGAAGCGCTGGGCGGGCGGTTCAGATTGCTACCTTCTCAGCTTCTTCTGGCAGGGAAACGCCGCAAACGTGCGGGTCTCCGTCTCTCTCAACGCGGACGACGCAAGGGTGCTCTGCAGAAGCTCCCGAAAGCTCTTCTCCAGATCTTCATGGAGAGAGGAAAGGCTATTTCTCGACATCTTCCCCGCCGGACTCGAAGGCCATCTCGTCACCTCGTTCGAGGGCACAGGAAAGTTCGACCTGCACATCGACCATGCTTCTCTGCGTGCATACGAAGGCCCTTATACCCGCGTCAATACACGCTTCGACGATCAAATGCCCTTTGCGCCCGCCGAAAACACCCAAGTAATCTCCCCCGTGCTCTTTACCTGGCCAACTGTCCCCTGGGCCGACAGATACGAAATTGTTCTCGCGACAGAGTTCGAAACCTACTCCACTCGCTCAATTCCCCTCAATGTCGCGCTGCTCGAAACACGAAAAAAACTCAATCTCTGGAGGGTGTACGCCATAAAGGGCGAAAAAAGGCTTGCTCTCGGGCTGCCCATGCGTTTCAACTGTACCCAAACGCGCAAACCCGCACCCGTAAGATTAGTCAAACCACAACTACCCCCGCCGGTCACATCCAACGACGTCGAGCAATGGAACAAAACTGTTCTCGCATCAACCTGCGAACCCCTCCTTCCTCAACAGTTCGAGCTGTCTGTTCAGGCTATTCCCCAGTCCTCCCCCGGGCGAGAATTCGCACTGTTGAAGCTCAACCGGTCGTGGGACGAGGCTGCCTACGCATTGAGGCTCCTTTGCAACATGGCCCTTGTGGACATCGTCAATTCCCGCAAACGCGCCGCAAACCTGCTCGCGCATATGACACGCTCCATCGCCGCCGCGGAACCTTATCTTTCCGGAGAGGTGCGAGCTTCGCTCGCGCTTGCTGCATGTGGCGCCGAAAGGACTGGCCTCGACCGCGGTCAATGCTCCGCAATCGCCAAGACGGTTCTCGGAAATCCTCAAAAGCACTTCTCGGCCTGCCTGTCCAATCCCTCGGATTACGACTCCTTAAGGCTCACCGCAGCCGCGGTCATCTGTCAGGCCACCGGCATCCTCGCAGCAGACAACTCCGTCGCCGCGCTGGCATTTCTCGCGGCAGGAAGAAGATGGTTCTTCGAACGTTCCACTCCCCTGCCGGGGGCCATCCTCGCCTCCGACCTCCCTCTCTTCATCTCAGCTTCCCGCTGCGTTGCAGGTGTGCCGGGGGCGCGTACTCTCGAAGAGGACGTGCTCGCAAGTTGCGAGGCACTGTACTGGGACTTCCCTTCGCAATTCAACTCATCCTTCGGATACTCCACCATCAACGCTCCCCGAAAGGCCGCCTCACTGCTCGCATATTTCGCCGGAGTCGAGGGCTCAGGAGTGCCGCCTCATGCACTTTGCGCTTACTCCCAACCACATTCCGCCCTCTTTCCGCTCCAACCACTTGAAGAACCGGCGAAGCTCTCTGCTCTCTACGCTCAACACGGCCTCGCGCACTGTCTGTCTGCCGCCGTCATGCCCTCGGCTCTCTCTGTGCGTGCCTCGGATTTCGGAACCGCATACCCCTTCGGAGCATCACAGGGTGCTTACCGCGTCTCCTACGCTCACCGGTCACTTGCCGGGGCCGGTGTCTTCGCGCCCTCGTCTATGCCCCGCCAATTCAGGCCTTTGCTTTCCGCGCAGGCTTTCCCCGCCTACAGCGTAGCAGGAAGACTGTTGCAGGCCGGAAACCCGGCCGCGGACGCTTCCATCTCGTCCTTCTGCGCCCTCGGCTCTCTCTCCGTCTCCGAAATGGACCTATCCGCAACCCAGGTCGATATCATCCGCTCTGAAAGGCGTTCCGTCGCGTGCCTTATTCCCCCGGGCATGCCCCCGCTCGTGCTCTGCCGCGACGAGTTCTCGAATTACTTCGACCGTTCCGCGGTGATGACCTCCCGTATTCCCGCGCCCATCACAACCGACAGGGTCAACCAGACCTTCTCTTCCAAAAATGGTGGAGCAAAGGGCATTGTCGCCTCGCCTCGAGGGTCCCAGTTGACCGCGCTGCGCGTCAAAAACCCCTTCATCAGCTTCATACGGCCTGAGAACATCTTCGGCGCGGTCGCATGTTCCGCGAAGGCCGCTGACCGAGCTGCACTCATTGCCATCACCGCACACGATGGCCCGGCCCTCGAACCACGAAACGGCGACGACTTCCTCGGTGTCCGTTTCGGTGCTGGCTTCGCCGCGTTCCACGCTCTCGATGGCGGAATGTACATGGTCAACGGGCTGCTTACGGATGCTGCCTTCATCGCCGCAATACCTCTGGAAGGTGGAAAACGCTACATCTGTGCAAGCTCCGTCACCACGGTGGACGAGAACGGAAAATCCATCTTCTCCTCCGACGAGCCCGTTGCTTTTGAACTTCTGCTCGCGGGCGAAAAGGTCGAAAAGTTCAACGCTGTCGGAAAGGGCAAATGCAGGATCCTTGGAAATGAAAAAGACCTTGTCTCATCCCTCCTTCTCAAACGGGAAGACGCACGGCTGCGCCTGCGTTCCGACCTCTTCTCCGCCGACTCCGTCGAAGAACCTTATTACCTGTCAACTCTCTCTCGCCGGCTTCTCGTCATCCCCGCCGTCCTCAACGGCGCGTACTCCGTCGAGGTGTCCGGCAAGGCCCCGCAGGGCGCGACGGCGATTCTGAATGCGCCGTCTTTCAGGGCCGTTGAACTCGAACCGGACGAGAGAGGTGAGCTATCGTCAACCGTCGAGTTCGTCGGCGGAGGGCGCTGCGCACTGTCGCTCGCGCTCGCGCCCGGAGTGGAAATCGAACGCATTGAAATCTCGCCCGCGCCCCTTCTTAATGCTGGGTTCGAGCAGTTCTCCAAAGGTGTGTTCGAGGGATTCCGGACCGAAGGTGCAAGGATAACGCAGGACAGGAATTTCAAGGCCGAAGGAGAAGCGGCGCTGAGGGGCGTTATCCCCGCCGGAAAGACGCTCTCGGTGTCAACTTCTGCGAGAACCTCCCCGGGCTACATGACCCTCGAGGCCGACATCTATATGAAGGGAGAGAACAAGCGCGCCGACCTCGCCGCATACGCGCAGCTCACCTTTTACGATGCAAAGGGACGCGAGACCGCGAAATCCGTCGAGACAAGGCCGGAAAAGGCGCTTGAAGTGTGGAAGAAGTTGAGATTCAGAACCAGGGTTCCCAGAAACGCCGTCCGGGCCGGGATTCGTTTCATTTTCGAAGCCAGGACCGGTTCCGCCGACATTTGGCTTGACGACGTAAGTTTGTCCCGCTAAAACGTATGGAAATCGTGCGCGTTGGCCTTAAAAAAGCGGAAATCCCTGACAAACCAATGATAATGGCATGTTCGTCAGGCTTCTACGCATTAGCGAGTGATTGCCTCCTGAGGTTTGTATGCCGAAGTTGAAGGTCGTCGAAGGTCCAGAGGCCGGGAGGGAGTTTGAACTCTCCGGTTCCACGGTCACTATCGGGCGAAGCCCCGGTTGTGAGATTCGACTCGACGATACAAAAACATCCAGACAACACGCTGAGGTCGTTCAAAAGGGTGATAACTTCATCCTTCGCGACCTTAAGTCGAGAACGGCGCCGTCGCCGGAGGCCTCTAGGGTGAGCTTAAACACGACCTCAAGATTGCCATTGGAAATAACTCCCTCGTCTTCGTTTCAGAAAGGGAAACCGACGAAGAAGGCAACCTTATGGAGCCTATCCTGGCCACAAGAAAGGGTCAGGAACTTGATACTACCAAAATCGCTATCAAGGGCTATGACATTATCGAGGTCGTCGGCAAGGGCGGTATGGGATACGTCTGCAAGGCCAGGCAGGTCTCCATGGACCGACTCGTCGCGATCAAAATTCTAAACGAGAAGTTCGCAGACAACCCCGCTTTCGTCGCTCGCTTCATCAGCGAGGCAAGATCCGCTGGAAAGCTCAACCATCCGAACGTCATCCAGGTACACGACGTCGGGCAGTACAACAACGTTTACTTCTTCTCGATGGAGTTCCTCGAAGGAAACACCGTTCGAGAGATTCTCAAGAACAAGAAGCATATGCAGCCTGTCGAGGCGATACGCATTACCATCGAGATTGCAAAGGCGCTCGACTACGCTCACAGGCTCGGTATTATCCACCAGGACATAAAGCCTGACAACATCATGGTGGACAAGAACGGACAGGTTAAGCTCGCCGACCTCGGTATCTCAAAGGTTTACGAGGAAAACGCCGCCGTACTAAACGAGGTCATGGGCTCGCCACACTTCATGTCCCCCGAACAGGCCCTCGGAAAGTCCGTGGACGGAAGGTCCGATATCTATTCCCTCGGCGTATCGCTGTTCCAGATGCTTGTCGGAGACACTCCTTTCAGCGGTGTCTCCATCCAGGAGATACTCAAAAAACACGTCAACCAGCCCGTGCCTAACGTCAGGGATTTCAATTCCCAGGTGCCCGGAAAGGTCGCTTCCGTCATCCGGAAGATGATGGAGAAAAAACCAGAAGAACGGTACCAGACCGCTAACGACCTCATTGAGGACCTGCAGGCAGTTTACGACAGGCTCGCGCCCAAAAAGGGCGGAGCGAAGGTCAAGCTTGAGCTTCGAAAACTTGCCAAACAACATGCGTCAAAGGCCTCGAAGAAGAGATTCCACATCATCGGCGGTCTCGTGGCCGCTGCAATCCTGCTCCTTGCTCTCGCTTACGGAATTAAGGCCATGGTCAGCGGAGAGGAACCCGAGCCCGTTACCTCGGTCAGCGGAAACGTCCTACCATCCCCTGAAGGCGGACAAGAAGCTCCTCCGGGACTTGTTGACGCGTTCACCGAATTCTCAATCGCGAAGAACGAGGACATCCGCAAAGCCAGAAAAATCGGAACCTCGATTATCAAGCAGTGGCCCGAGTTCACAAACTACGTCGAGCGCATCAAGCAGGAGCTACCGCGCATAGAACGACAGATCGCCGACCAGGACATCGCAAAGCTCAACTCGAGGTACAACGAGTTCGCCGCCGAGGTCTCAGGTGCTGCGCCGGAGGATGTAATCGCAAAGGCGGGCGAGTTCGCACAGGCCAATTCGCGTCTCCTGCAGGACTACGCCGGTGAACCGGATGTCAAACGCATCAACTCCGAACTCGCACGACTCGAAAAAGAGGCCAGGAAGAAGCTCAACGAGGAACTCGAACAGAGCTATCAGGCGATGAAAAATGAGGTGAACCAGTTTATCGAGCGCAACGAGTACGCCAGTGCCGAGCAGTTGCTCGCGCAGTTCAAAAGAGCGCATCCGGTAAAGTATGCCTCGCAGATTGAGCAGCTACGGGCGATTCTCACAAATGCAGAGGAGGCGTTCTATCAGCAGACCATGCGCTCCGCTGCACAGGAAGCCAGCAAGAACCGGCTCTCTCTGGCCATCAGCATCCTCAAGGATTTCATCCGAACTCAGGCCGGACGCGATTACGTCAAGACCGCAAGGACAAAGCTCGAAGAGTACGTCGCGCGACTCGAAAAACTGTGTGCCACCGTTCGACGCACTGCGGCCGCTTACGAGGCCCAGTTCCAGTTCGCCGCCGCGAGGAATGAATACCAGGCACTCGCGCAACAGGTCGCCTACGACGAGCAAAAACTGAAGGAAGTCAACGAGCTTTCAAAGCAGGTCATCGCACAGATTACCCTCATGGACGAACTCGCTAAAAAGATAAAGCAAGCCGCTCCAACTCAGCTCACTTTCAGGATTTCGCCCGACCTCAAAGGTGAGATTCTGAAATGGAACATCAGCGATGCAGACCCCGAAAAGGTCACCATCGAGCACAAGTCCGGCATCAAGCGCTCCTTCAGATGGGCGAACCTCTCCGGAGAGGCTTTCGACCGTGTCTTCATGCTCTTCTTCAGGGACGCCAAAGACCCGGTTATCCTCGAAGGCGCTGCAAGGGTTCTCGAACTGAAGGGCATGGTCGCGAGAGCAAGAGAACTCGCAAACGCTGCCAAATGACCCCCAAACTCCAACGCATTCTAATCGTTCACGAAAAACCCTCTCTTCTCGAAAGCTTACGCTCTCAATTCAGCTTCGGAGAGTGCGAGATTCATTCTGCGTCCAACTGGACGCAATGCGCTGCCTTGTGCGCGGATAAAGATTTCGACCTCGTTCTGCTCTCGAGTTCCATCACGGATTTCCCCCCGGAATTGCTCGCCTTCCACATAAACAACCACGTGCGAGAAGGCAAAAAGCCTTTGCGTTTCGTTCTCTGCGGTGAACCCCTGACCCTCTGCGCGCAGAAGGGCGTATCACCCTTCGGCATAGTCTCGCAACTGCCGATGAGGGCTTTCGAAAACGGCCTCGACAAAGCTCTGGACGAATGCTTGCTGACCGATATCCCGCAGCTCGACCCCCAATGCACCTTGTTTCGCACAATCTCCAGAAGCTGTGTCGCCATAAACCAGTCGCTGAGGATGAAGGGAAAGTTCTCCGGCGATATTCAGAACCTGAGGCACGAACAGAAGGAGCTACTCTATTCTCTCGAGTTCCTGAGGCATAAGGTGGACGAGTGCTCTGCAGCTACTGTCTCCACCATCGTCATGGCCGCCGAGGCCAGAGACCCCTACATGAGAAGCCATATCAAGCTGGTTGCAAGGCTCTCCTTCGAAATTGCAAAGCGCATCGGCCTCTCCGGAAGCAAACTCGAGAACATCACAAAGGCCGCTCGTCTCCACGATATAGGAAAAATCGGCATCCCCGACGAGATTCTGAACAAAAGGGGCGCTCTCACATTCGAACAGCACAAGGTCATACGAGCCCACCCCGTCATCGGAAAAAAAATTCTCGAAAAGAACCCCGCATTCCATACCTACATTGATGTCGTTCTCTACCACCACGAAAGGCTTGACGGAACGGGATATCCCGAAGGAAGAAGGGGCTCGGACATTCCTTTCGAAGCTCTCATAGTCGCCGTTGCCGACATCGTCAGCGCTCTTACCACCGACAGGCCATACAGGGCGAGCGTCAAACCGGCCGACGCGCTCGATATCATTCATCCCCAGAAGGGCATTAAGCTCATGGCAGATGCCGTTGACGCGGTCGCCGACTTCATCCAAAACTCGGACGGGCGCGACAAACCTTCCGTGTTCAGGTCGCACGACGTAACGCTCCCGCACTTTTTGAGACTCTGAAACCCAATAATTTTCACGGGCGCCACAAACCTTTCCTGTTCAGGTCGCACGACATCACTCGCTCCCGCGCTTTTGAGACCAAAAAAGACCTGATATATTTCACGGGTGCGACAGAACTGCGATGTTCAGGTTGCACCACATCACTCGCTCCCGCACTTTTGAGACTGAAAAAGGCCTGATATATTTCACGGGCGCTACAAACCTTTCCTGTTCAGGTCGCACGACGTAACGCTCCCGCACTTTTGAGACTAAAAAACTGTGGAGCGTCTGTTAATCTGAACACGCTTAACGGAGGTATTATGAAGTTGCACAGATTCATTCTTCTGCCACTGCTCGTATTGGTCGTTGCCGGAATCGCATTCGCTGAGGACGAGCCCAAGGACGAAGTCCCCAACTCCGTCAGGCAGATGAACCGCTACGCAAAGTACTTGTCCGTCGTCAAGGGCATGAAGGGCGACATCGAAACCGTACGCCGGTTCATCAACATCCGCATCGAGGGAGACCACGTACAGAGGATTCTTAACGACCTCAATATCAGTGACTCCATGGCTCTCTACGTCGGTGACGATATCATCATGTTCCACCACGAGGGAAACGCCGGAGTCTTTGTCAACCGCGGCGAACAGGCCGAAAAAGATGAGGATGAGACCTTCAACGTCCACCTCCCGAACGACAAAATGGCCGAGGCCGTCGCCCTCGGAAGACACGAACCCACCAATATCGTCTTTGCAAAAATCGGCCTTCCCGAAGACGCGCAGATACCCGTCTTCAAGCCTTCCGTAACACCGGTTTCGGTAGGAAAAAAGGTCTTCGTCATCGGCAGGAGAGCGAGCGAATGGAGCTTCCGGCCCTTCTATCTCCGCGCCGAGGTCAACGGGGAGCTTCCTCTTGAAGGTGGTTTGCTCGCTTACAGCCTCGACCTGCCACAGAAGCAGCTTGCAGAGTCCGCAGTAGGCGCACTCGTGGTCTCAGAGGATGGTGAACTGCTCGGAGTCGTCCACAAGATCAAGGGCAAGAAGCTCTCTTATGCCCTGTGTACGCCCGACTACTTCGCCGAGGCGATACTCACGGCAAAGGAAACGCCCGATGAACTCGCCCCGCTAAACCTCAACCGTGTCAGAATGCGCGTGCCGAACCGGCCCGTGCCGCCCCGGCCTGAGGAGCCACAAGAAGAACTCGGAGAAGCCTTCCTCGGCGTGGCTGTCGAAGCCGTCTCAGAGCAGAAAGCTCAACAGATCGGACTCGAAAAGCCTGAAGGACTCATTATCACTCGGATTGGCGAAAAGTCTCCGGCTCAGAAGGCCGGGCTGAAGGTCGGCGACGTCATTCTCGAAGCCGCAGGGATCAGGGTGAGCACCGCTACCGACCTCAAGGAAATCGTCATGATGAGCAAACCGGGTGACGTGCTCAACTTACTGCTCTTCAGAGAAGGCAAGAGAATGGACCACAAGGTCAAACTCGGCGAAAAGAACTGACCTCAAAAGCTCGAAGAACTCGAAAAAATAAAAAGGGAGGCTCGCGAGCCTCCCTTTTTTTCTCTGAAATCAGGGCTATTTGCGTTCCAGCAGGTACTCTCCGAGCTGTAACCGCCTCTCGCCGCCCTCGAGCTCAACTCCCGGCGGTGCGGCCCAGTTGATGTGACTCCCCGTGTAGTCCGGCGGGTCATCGCCCTGGTCGAATTCCCAAAGTGCTATCGCCTCATCGACGTAGAACGCCTTGCTGCCAGCCATTGTGCTGACCGGTATCGCTATGCAGACGTATTTCGTGCGGTCCAATTCGCTATGTAGTAGTACCGGTAGCCGGAACGTATGCGCTTGAACGCATAATATGACTTGAAGTCATCAGGAAGTGCGTGAGAGGGCCAGAAAAGCTGCTCGGGGTTGTCCATCGAGTACTGAAGTGCCGCCGAGCCGAAGTTGCGAAGGCTCGCAAGCGTCGCCTTCTCGTTGCTCGTGCGCCTTCGCCTGCACTAAGCTCGGAATACCAATCGCGGCGATTACCGCGATGATACCCACTACGATCATCACTTCTATTAGTGTGAATCCTCTTGTCTCGCCCAAACGCATTCTCTCTCCGTCAGCAGCCAAAGGTGAATAGTAACTACAGCAAAATGCATTCCGCCAAGGTAGATTCAAACAGAAATATCATATGCCGCCCAAGGCGGCTTGTCAACTACATCCCAAGCTCGGCTCTGTCAACTACTATGACGTGTCTGACGAAAAAATGACACTGTTTGTCGTTAAATTTTGTCGCAATATGATATTTTGGGCAACACGCAGGTGTTCAGGCGGCGGTTTCTTCAAACACGGTCTCGAGGCTGAAGTGAGCAAAGCAAAGTCAGGCGAGGAAGAAGAGGAAATCTGACGTAAGTCATGGCTATACATACGGATGGATTTGCTCAATGACGAAACACGGCAATGCTGCAGCCGTTTGCAGTAAAACCGTATTTTTCGAGGTGCCCCTAAGAAATAAATGTATTGATGACGAAGCCGCTGCCGTGTTCAGAAAAATAAAATATTCGAGGTGCTCTCAGCCGGAGGCGGATGTGGTTTCAGCGGACGCCTCTCCCTGCTCTTCTTCCTCTGTTGAAGCGGGCTTATCCGGCTCGTCCTCTTCGGCCTCCTCGTCCTTCTCGCGCCGAGGCTTCAGCATGGTAAGCACTACCGATAACATGCCGATAAGTACCGCCGCTATCAAGTGATACAACGCCGAAAGCCAGACAGAAGGGTACTTGTAATAGTAATACTGGCCGATTACGCTTCGCTCGTAAAGAACCTGACCGTGCAAAATGTCGCGGTCGTAGGCGAATGATGTCGCGATTGCGGGATTGGAATAGAGAACTGCGTTAATTACGCGTGGCCGCGAATCGCCGGAGTTCTCGATTATCTCGTTAAAGAGCACTACGTTGAAGAACATGCTGGCGAATATCAACAGGACCGCTATCTTGCGAAGGTCGAAGCTCATTGAAAGGCTGCCCAGAAGCGAGTAAACCGACCAGATCAGCATCGTCAGACCGACCATGTAAACTCCGTGCTCCAATGCCGAAAGCCACATGTCCGAGGCCGATGCGTACAGTAACTGAAGTGCCGTCATCGGTATTACGTAGAAGATGACCGTCTTGATCAGGGCGCGGATGCAAAGGGGATGCACCCGGTAGCTGCAAGCAACAAGGAACGCGAGCAGCAAGAAGAATACGGACATGTTCGCTATCAGGTACGCGAGCTTTCCACACATCTCCTTGCTCGGAATGCTCACTCCTTCCACCACCAAGAGAGAAAGCTCCACTAACAAAAAGGATGAGAGAAAGACTATCAGCGCCGATATCACATACCGACGGTAGTCGAGTTCGCAAAACGAAGTCCAAAGCTCTCTGAACTCTGTCATTCTTCCTCGATCAGCGTCATCAATACGAGTACACGGGTACCCGCGGGGGGCATTGCCTTCGTGTGAGCAACGTAAACCTCGTCGTTGTTGATGTTCGGGTCGGTCGTCATGAATATGCACGAATTGTCTCGGAATATCGCAGCGATGTTCTTCGATACAGAGGATGCCCAGTACTCCTGCTCGAGATCCTTGTCAGTAAGGAGAAGTACGAGCCCGTGTATGCCCAGGGCCGATGAGGCATGACCTTGTCCTCGACCTGGTTCAGAATGAAATCCTCCGTACGAGAGCGAAATACGTCGCCCTTCTCGTCCCTGAAAAGCAGCTCGATGCGGAAAAGAGGCCAGACTTCCTCTATCTCGCCGTTTGGCCCGACATCGTAAACGCGCGAGTCGTAGCCGTCCGGAAGCTTGGCCCCGAGAGCGACAGCCGCCACGTTCAGGGCCTGCCGGACTGACGTAGCCCAGTACCGAACTCTCGTGGGCCTTGCCGCCAAGCTCGACGATCAGGTACTCCAGTCGCCCGAAATCACACGCTATCTTGCCCTCGAACAGTATCTGCTCCGCCCCTTCACCGAAACCATCAGCTCCAGCGGCTTGTAATCGTCAAGCAACTGACGAGTGTAGGGTGCGTACCGGGTTTGAACTCGTCGGCGTTGGCCAGTGAATCCCGGTAGGACGGAACAGGTCGGGGTGTGGGCTTGGGAGTCGGCTTGACGCTCGTCGGAACGCTCGCGGTGGACATCTTTACCGGTGGTGGAGCTGGTTGTGGAAGGGCGTAGTTCGCGCCTACTATGAAGAGAACTGCTATCAACACTGCCGCGAACAACGGCCATTGTTCCTTCATCGTTGCGTGCCTCCATCCGGGTGCCAGTAGGGTGCCTTACGGTCGAGGTGGGGCGAGTAGAACTCGGGACACCTCTCACTGTACACGTCGAACTTACGGCGAGTTTGTTCGATTTCCGCCCTGTCAACCTCGCGGTGAAGCCATCGACTCGTCCCGTGCACTCGGCCCCGTTCGCAAAAACCTCGCCTTTCGGCCCGAAAAGCGACGAACCGCCCGCGTAAGAAGTCTCCTCGTCCGGGCTTGTACCAGTCCGGTTCGCGAGGGCAACGCTAGCAGCTGGTTGTCGAAAAGCGCGGCGAGGGCCTGATGATTCCAAGGTATCCGGGGTTCGACTTCGGCGGGGTCCGGCCCAGTCCGGGTCGGCCACGTGCTATCAGGTCGGCTCCCGAAAGCGCGATTGCCCGCGACAACTCCGGATATCTGCCGTCGAAGCAAATCATCACTCCTACCTTCAGACCGTCGAGCTCGAAAACGTCTATGCTGCGCCACGGAGAAAAATCACGGTCGCCGTACCACCAGCGGTGGAACTTGCCGAAAATCCGAATCTCTCCTCCGCCAGCGATGGCGTAAGCGTTGAAAATAGCATCGCCCTTTCTCAATACGAATCCGAAACCTCCGAAGATGCCCAGCTTCTCGCATTCTTCCGCGAGCTTTCTCACGTGCTCGCCGTCCGATTCCTCGGCAAGATTCCAAAACTCGCGAAGGGCATATCCCGTGAGAGCCAGTTCCGTGGAAAGAACCAAACGTGCGCCCTTCGACGCCGCTGTGCGGAAGTACTCCGCTGTTCGCTCGGTGTTGGCGGAGATATCGCCGGAGATTGTGGGTACGTTCAGAAGGGCGGTCTTAAGAATCATCAATATTCCTGGAACGAGATTCGAAGCGTCTTCTCCGTCTTGCCCTCTTCAAACTTCACCTGCTCAGATACTCGGTGCTTGACCAGCCGAGCTCCGTCTCCGAATCCACCACGAGCGGCACTGGTCCCGTTCGTTGTGAGGTATCTTGCAGTCCTTCAGAAAGGACATCAAGCGACGTTCCTTCGGCTGACCGAGAGGATGGAACATGTCCTTGCGCTTCGGGAACCGGAACATCAGAGGCTTGGAGATTTTCGATAAGTCCACGAATTCCTCGAACACCGTCTTGCCGTCTATGAACATCTTCATGTAGTCGCTCGAGGAAAGGCAGTATCTGCGTGAAGATCTTCCCCACTTCGGGTATCTCGAGCGTACCTGGGAATGGGTATCTCAGAGAGCTTGCATCTTCGATTGCTTGCGGCTCTCCTCCTCGGCCTTACGCTTCTCCGATTCCAGTACATCCCGTTCCAATATCTCCAGCGTGTCGCTGTAGCGTACCGCAACGTAGTTGTTCGGAAGTGGCGATTCTACGTCGGTCTTTTCGCTGCCGATTAGTGAGTAGAGTGCCTTGATATGACGGAAGTCCAATACGCCCGTGACTCGGCAATGCTTCAATGCGCGATATATCAGCTCCAACGCGATGGCCGGATGACAGTTGTTCACTGCCTCGATGTCGAACGCCAGACGCCTCTCTCCCTTCTGTGTCACGCATTTGCTATAGGCCCGCCGAACGCGGGGCTCCATATAGTTGCGAATGTGGGAACTCTGTTCCCGGAACTGGTCTTAATGGTCCGGACTATGCCGGCGTTATAGTTCTCCTGTATGAAGGGAGGAAGCCTGGTTGCGGATCCAGTTGCGCCTGTAGCGGTTCTCGCGGTTCGACGAATCCTCGCGGCTCTCCAGGTCGAGCGCGGAAAGGTAACCCTCTATCTCTTCCCGGCGTGTATGCAAAAGCGGACGGACGAAGTGGATATTGTGAGTGCCATCGGTTCTGCTGAGCCTGCCGCTGCGGACTTCGGGAATTCCGCTCAGACCCTTCAGGTTGCTCCCACGAAGAAAGTGCATCAGAACGGTCTCGACGTTGTCCTCGAAGTTGTGGCCCAGAAATACCACCGGAGATGAAAGCTGGACGGAAAGATGTGTCAGGTAGCCGTAGCGAGCCTTGCGCATCGCGGTCTTGGCCGCTGGTACCAGATTGCTGAAAATCCTCCCCGAGCCTCTCGAGGTGGAATGGAAGCCCCAGCTTCTTCGCAAAGCTCTGAACGAACTCGCAGTCCGCACGGCTCTCTTCTCCGCGCTGACGATGGTCGAAGTGTGCCACGTTAAGCTCTATGTCCAGTTCGTGGCGGTCAACAAGGCTCTTGAGCGCGTGAAGAAGGGTCATGGAGTCCGGGCCGCCGGATACCGCCACTATCGTGCTCGGGCTTTTCGACAGCAGCGAAAGGTGTTTCTTCAGCACCTTCCAGACGGCTATTTCTACCTTGTGGACGATCGGGTTCATTGCTTCCCCTTGAACTCTATGCCGATGAGGGGAGTATGGCCGCTCTCCTTAAGGGCACGTCGAAGACGCATGCAGGACTCGCACTCGCCGCACATCTGTTCGCCTGCTCCGTAACACGACCATATATCTCCGAGCGGCGCATCGAGCTCCATACCAAAACGGATTATACCGTTCTTGTCAAGATTGATAAGCGGAGCGACTACTCTTACCTCGTTTTCCGTGGACATTTGACAAAATGCGTCCGCCGCCGATAAGAACTCCGGAGTGTTGTCGCGAAATGTCCTGCCCTCTTCTCCGTTTAAGCCCGTTACTACGGTGCCGGCTCCGATGCCCTCGGCAAGAGATGCCGCCATTGATACGAGCACTCCGTTGCGCCCGGGAACCCACACCGCCTGTGCGCTTTGCGTGGCCTCCTCGCCCTCCAGCGAACAACCCCTGGGCAAATCGCCCTCGAAAAGCCGGCTGTCGGACCAGTCCTTCAAAAACAGGGCGTTCGCCGTGTGGAACTCGACCTCATAATGAAGGGATTGGCGTTCGGCACTCAGGCGCTCGTTCTCTGCACTCCGTTGACCGTAGTCCACGAAAAGACTGTGGACTTCAGCGAATGATTCCCTCGTCCATGCAAGGCATACGCAGGAGTCCATACCGCCCGAAAGCAATACGACTGCTCTATCGCTCTGTCTTTGTGCCATCAACGCTGCTATAGCCGCCGAAGAGCAGGTGCAAAGCAAAGCCCAGTGGAAGGTCGCTCGTTCCCTCCGCGACAAGCTCCGGGCCCTCTCTCCGAATAAACACTCGCGCTTCTCCAAGCCGCTCTGCTATCGGCCCTAACTCCGGAAGGTTCGAACCGCTCAGCGATGCAAACGCCATCGTGGCCAGTGGAAGGAACTTCGTCCCTCCGGTAAGGTCCAGGTAAACGTAACCCACCGTTGACGCGGGCATCTCGAGCAACTTCGCGTCTTGCTCGTCCTTGCGAACGTTCCAAAGCGAAAACTGTGAGTTCGCGACCTGCAACCGCTCGCCGTCCTGACACCAGAAACGTATTCCCTTGCCTCCGCTCATTCCTATGCTCTTGCCCGGCTTGGAAACGTAATAATAATCCACTTTCTTCTTACGAACCTTCACCTCCAGGCCCTCGGCTCGCGCAAGCTCTGTCAGTTGCGCTGCTGCATCGCTGTCTCCGGACACCGGCAAGCTCAAAAAGAAGTCGTTCGGCAGGCTGTTCTCGTGCCAGACGTAATATACTGTTCCCTCGCCGACTTCTCCTCCCAGCTTTTCCCACACTGCGTTACCCGTAAAACGCGTAACCGATTCGATGTCAAGACCCGCCATCTGCAAGAGGCTCTCCGCAAGCGATATCGTTCCCGCTGCCACTCCATCGTTGCATCCTCGTGGCTCACCATGTCGCCCGAAATCGCCTCCACCTCCAAATCGGATGCAAGTTCCTCTGAGAATCGTATCTCCCAGCGTGAACCCCACTTGCCGACAGTGTTGAAAAAATATGCCATTCCCTCGCCGATGCGCGACGAGCCCACTATGTGCCGGATGGTCTCGTCGTCGGCTTCCGTGAAGGCGTCTCTGTAGTGTTCTTCGCCGGGCTCGTCGTATATCGCACGTACGCCTTCCTCGCTGGCTCCCAACACCAGCAGATTGCCCGCAGTTCGGTAGCAGAATAGCTTCCGGGGCACTTGGGCGCTTTCGCGTTTCACCCACGTCAGGCCGTCCTCCTGTGTCTCGAAAAGCGAATTGGACTCGTAAACGAGTTCCTTCAGCTTCCGCAAATGCGTCTCGCCCTCGTCGTCCAGCTTCAGTATCAGGATCGGTTCGCCCTCTAACACCGTGATGGCGAGCTGGCGAATCGAGTACGCCATGTAGAGCGTGCTGTCGCGAAGTTCCTTCGGTTTGTCCGGGTTCAGCAGCGAGAAAAGGTAGAGGTTGACATCGTTGCTGAGCAGTATCTTGCCCAGCGCGGAGGGCGCAAGGCTGGTGATAAGGGACTTGAAATCATCCGCCCGCCAGGCTGCGCTCGCGTTCGAAGGAATGTGCTGTACTATTGGCACTTCGGGCTTCTCCGGCTCGAGGGGGCTGTCTGATACGAACACGCGTATCCCGTCTCCCACAAAATAATAGACAGACGCGAAAACAATGATCAAAACAACTGCGATTATTCCGCATGACGTTCGTGTTCTGTTCTTCAATCCGCTCCTGCCTTCTTGCACGTGGCTGATTCCTGCCGAACAAGGTATTTGACACCCGCTCGCGGCCCATGCTCTCATCAACGTGGCCGAATATTATGTCCCTGCACGGGCCATTTTCGCACATCTCCGTGCAATATATTCACTTACAGCATATTATACGGGTTCATGTCTATCGCCAAATGCACTCCGGAACGCACCTCGATGCTGCTGCGCACGAAACGATTTATCTCCAGAAGCCCCTTCAGACGCGGAGTCTTGAAGAGCATGTGATGCCTGAACTGGTCCTCGGACTTGCTGATATGCGCCTGCGTTGGCCCGCGAGCGTCAACCGAGTACCGTTCCCTCAGTTCTTCGGTCTCGTCACGGATTCCTCTCAACAAAACATGTGCCGAGTGCGGATGCTTGGACCTCGCTATGTAGCGGCACGTCCAGCCGTATGGCGGATAACCCAGAAGTTCCCGTTCCTCCAGCTCCTCCGCCGCGAAACTCTCGAAGTCGTGACGCGCCGCGTGCAGTACGGCGGGACTGTCCGGCTGCGAAGTCTGAATCACCACCGTTCCGAGGTCGAGGCCCCGGCCGGTTCTGCCCGCTACCTGCGAAAGAAGCTGAAACGTGCGCTCAGATGCGCGAATATCGGGAAAGGCAAGAGAAACGTCCGCATCAACTACGCCCACAGTCGTTATGTTGGGGTAATCCAGTCCCTTGGCAACCATCTGAGTGCCGAGAAGAATGTCGTATTCTCGCGCTCGGAACGCGGTCAGTACCTCACCGTGAGAGTTCCGCTTTGTCAGCGTATCCGAGTCCATTCGCGCTACTCGAGCTCCGGGAAACAGCTTCGCGAGAACGTCCTCTATCCGCTCTGTGCCGCTTCCTCCGTAGCTCACGGATGGCCGCCCGCATTCAGGGCACTCGTTGCTCGGCTCGCTGCTCCAACCGCAAAGGTGGCACTTCACCAGGCCCGCGCTCTTGTGGTATTTCAACGCCACGTCACAGTGAGGGCACCGCACCACCGCAAGGCACGAACGGCAACGGCCGAATACGTGAAAACCCCTCCGGTTCAGAAAAAGAAGTACCTGCTTGCCTCCCTCGAGGCTCGCGCGCATACTCCGTTCAAGGGACCTCGAAAAGACTACGTTCCGTCCCTGTTCCCGAACCTCTTCGGCCATATCCACAATCTTCACTTCCGGCAGACGGGCTCCGCTCACTCGCTCGGGAAGCCTGAGAAGGTCGTATTTGCCCTTGCGCGCGTTCTCGTAGCTTTCAAGAGACGGAGTCGCGGACCCGAGAACTACCGTGGCGCCCAAATCTCGACAACGCATCAGGGCAACCTCGCGCGCGTGATAACGCGAGCTGCTCTCCTGCTTGTACGATGGCTCGTGTTCCTCGTCTATCACTATCAGTTTCAGGTTCGGCAACGGAGCGAAAACTCCTGAACGGGCTCCCACGACGACGTCCGCCTTGCCGCTCGCCGCAAGGTCCCACTGGCGGCGGCGAAGTCCGCCCGACATTGCCGAATGAAGCACCGCGAGCCTCGGAAAACGGCTTCGAAAGCGTCCGATCGTCTGGGGGGTCAGCGCTATCTCGGGCACAAGAACGATTGCTTGGCCTCCCCGGGCTACAACCTCCGAGATTACGCGAAGATATACCTCCGTCTTGCCGCTGCCCGTTACTCCGTAAAGAAGGAACGTCTTGAAACCGTTTGCCGATATGCTCTCGTTCACCCTGTCAACCGCCTGAGCCTGAAAGGCGTTCAGCTCGAACGGCTCCGCGGAACTTTCGCCCTCGCTGCCCTCGTTTGATTCCATTCGAACAAGGCCCTTGCTTGCAAGAGAACGCAAGGATGCCATGGGAACGCCGTTCTTCGTGAACTCCGCGTGAGAGCAAAAACTGCGCTCGCAAAGTATCGAAAGCACCTCGCTCTGGCGTTTCGCGCGCCTCTTGAGACGTGAGGCGGCAAGGGTCGCCTCTTCCACCGGGACCGCCAGAGAAAGCCTGTAGCTCTCCCGTAGCTTCACCCGTGGCGGTGGGGAGACGCACTCCAATACCTCACCTATCGGTACACTGTAAAAGTCGCTCATCCACTCCGCGAGCCTCAGCATCTCCTCGCTCAAAACAGGCGCGGGTTCCGCGAGACCGACGATGGCCCGCATCCGCTTTATCCCTGCCGGACGTGTGGTCAGAAGCTCCACGACTATTCCGCTCGTGCGCTTGGCCCCGAACGGCACTTCCACACGGCATCCCGGTCTTATGCGGTCGCCCTGCAACGGTTTCGGTATCCGGTATGTAAAGACGGTGTGCAGCGGAAGGTTCATCGCAACACCGGCGTACTGGTGAGTTTCACTCATGACTGGGAAAGTATATCAGCGTTGCGGAATTTGCACGGCGTAAGGGCGGAGTTCGACATGTGTACTGAAGGATACACCGGGGAATCCAAAAAAAAATGGGCCGGCGAAGGGGATCACCGGCCCGTAAACCAATAAGCCCCCGCTTGGGGGGAAGCGGGGGCACGGGGTTAGAGGAGGGGGATACGGGGTTTGGGGGTATGTTCAACTCTAACAAAAGAGGAGTATTCGATTGTCGTTAAGAGTGTACACTACCTGCAAAAGCTGTCAAGAAAAAAAGCCGAAAACGCGCAAATGCACCTCGACACTGACTCGTAGCTCAAAGGAAAGTCAAAAAAGTTCAAAAAGTTCAGTTCGAAAGGGAAATGTAAAGATCAGCCACATCCTTGTCGATGCCCTCGAAGGGAGGCTCTGTTCGGCCCGGCTCGTCCGCAAGCTTTATCACAAGAACCTTCAAGTCCGGCGCAAGACGCTTCACTCGCTCGACCGTGCCAAGGCCGTAGTCCGAGTGGAACGAGCCGCAGAAGTGTATCACCGGACACTGGGACATTTGTATGTGGTTGACGATGGATTCCGCCATCGTGTCGTCCTTGATTGCCTGTGCCCGGTATATGCGCTCAATGTCTCATCTTGCGCTTTCCCATACCGCGGCCGTGAGCCATCAACGCTTTCATCGTCTCCTCGAAACGCTCCTTGTACGGTCCTTCCGGCGCGTACAATTCCTTGGCGACCCACTTGCGCTCTTCCGCCGTCAGGCCCTCGATTCCGCGCATCGCTACCTTCATCGCGAGCCTTCTGGGACATTCGACGCTGGTAACGGGCAGGCTATTCCGACGGGCGTACTCCACTAAAGGCTTGTAATCGCGAACGTAGTTCGGCCAGGCACGCGAGTTCTTCATAAACGCACTTTCGTCTATGCGACCCGCAAGGTAGTCGTTCAGATGATCCTGTACGTCGCGCTCGAACATCTCCAGCGATAGCGCGGGCGTTCCCGTGGACTCGTCCATGACTTGGAGCAGCATCAGCTCCGCACGGTGACCCAGTTCGAATTCGTGGTTCTCGCCGACAAAGACCACGTCGCTCGCTGACATTCGGGCAGCAAGCTCGCGCCTGCTGATGAACTCGCCCTTCTTCAGGTCTGTCACCGCGTGTTCGCCGTAACTCACCTCGAGCGGCATGTATCCGTCATCTTCCGCGGCCATGTTCGGCGTGCTCAGCCGCCTGTTAACGCTGCGACCATCACGACTGCGAGTACAAGGAATACTCTCTTCATAAGTCTGACCTCTCGATTTTGGTTTCATGAATGATATCACGTTCAACCGCGGCCCTGACCGACTCGTCCTCTTCCGTCTTCTCCAACGATACCTTACCGATTCGCTTGCCGTTCATTTCCAGAACCTTCATCTTGTAAGATCCGTGGCGAAACTCCTGTCCCACTTCAGGCAGACCTCCCGCATGGCGAAGAATGAGACCGCCAAGCGACTTCGACTTCGACGAAAGGTTGACCTTGTATTCCTCCTTCAAGTAACGAAGAGATACCTTACCGTGTGCCACAAGTGTCCCGTCGGACTGGCGCGTGACTTCCGGTACCTCACGGTCGAACTCGTCCATGATATCTCCGACTATCTCCTCCAGAATGTCTTCGAGAGTTATCAATCCCACAGGGTTGCCGAACTCGTCCACCACGATAATCATGTGAGTCCGCTCTTGGCGGATTGTACTCAGAACCTTCTGCACGGGAGCCGTCTCGGGCACGAACACCGGTGGATACAGAATGTCATGAAGGATTATCATTGAGTTAAGTTCCTGGCAAGCAAGCAGATCTCGAGAGTGAAGAATCCCCACGATGTCGTCCAGATTCTTCGAGTAAACAGGATATCGCGAGTAGGGCAGCATGACCACTTTCTGCGCAGCCTCAATGCAGGAAAGGTGTTCTGGAAACGCAACCATCTCCGTTCGGGGGATCATGATATCGTTCGCCGAAAGCTCGCCTATGTGCGACAGACGGCGCATCATCTTTTCCTCGTCGGTCTTTACGTAACCGCCCTCAGCCGCGCTCCGGATTGCAAGACGGACGTCGTCGAGAGTCGCGCCCTCGTCCTCGAAGCCAGGCCGTACGCCGATTATTCGGTTCATCGCGTTCGAAAGTGTGTTCACCATCAACACGGGAATGTACGTCACCTTGATGATTACAAGGACCGGAATCGCAGTGAAAAGCGCCATCTTTTCCGAACGCGCTGTACCAAGAGTCTTGGCGAATACCTCCAGTACCGTGATGAACGCTGATGATATCACCACTACAAGCGTGTCCTTCGCCGCTGCTGACGAGCCCGTGAAAATGTCTGCTATCAGCTTCACGAACAGAATGGGAATGATTACGTTCACTATTGTGTTGGAGATGAGAAGCGAACCGAAAAGAAGGTCGGGCCGGGCTCGGATTTTCATCACCGCACGGGCCGAGAGCCTTCCCTGTTCCGCAAGATGCTTGATTCGAAGGGGGTTTACCGACGATATCGAAAGCTCTGCGAGGCTCGTGAACGCCGTGCCCATGAAGAGAACGATAAGGCTGATTACTATTATCGCTGACATCAGTCCGCAAGCTCCCGCTCGACCTCCGCGATAGACTCGAACACTTCGCGGGCCTGCTCTCGTGAGAAACGAGTGTTTCGACAGCCCCACCTCGTCAGCATGATCATCTGGGACGGAGGAACTCCCCGGCCGCTGAAGGCGTCAAGGTACGCGTAAAGCTCGTGATAGCACGCAAGACCCACAACAGCCTGTATGTCATGCGTCCGTACTATCGCAGGCATTCCCGAACCGCCCGGAACTATGAAGGTGTTCTCCTCTTCGAAACCGTACTCCCGCGCAACCTCCAGCGTCCAGTGGACGGAGCACTTGCCGCAGTGCGAGCAGCGAAGATATCGGTCGTACTCCTCCGCCTCGCATTTGCGCTTCGCTGTAAGACATTCGGGAAAGAAGATTGCCCGCTTGTCCCGTTCGGTCTTTGCTAACTCCACTAAGTTCAGGTAGTTGAACAACATCACCGTGCCGACATCGCGGGCGTAGTGCCCCGTGTCGCGGTATTCCAGGTCGTTGTCGTCTATGTGGGGGGGAGCGAATTTCTCAACGAGATACGCGGCCAACTGCTGTTGCAGTGGCCGGAATTCCGAAGGTGACCGGTGTGAGACCTTGTCGCTTATGAATTCCTTCGTCGCGGCGGCTATCCGAACCCTCAGGTCAGGCCCGGGGTCGCCTCCGGCGCTTCCGCTGGACTCTTCTTCCATGACGAAATCTTATCCGAAGTCTCTTACTTGTCAATATATACAGGTCGTTTACAGGCAACTTGTGCTATTTGCAGCAGCGAAAGCCGATGTGAACCTGGAAGTAAACCGGCTGATAACCGGCTCCTGCCTTGTAGCACGATGCTCCCGCGCCCTCGCCGAACGCGCCGCCAAGTGTGTATATCGGGTTCTCGCTGTCCGCCGGAACTACCCATTCGTAAACGTTGCCCACCATGTCGAAGGCACCGTAGTAGCTCTTGCATTTTTCGTAACTGCCAGATGCTACCGGCTTTGTGTTCTGTACGTTGCAGTTGGAAAGCACGAACTTGTCACCGTAAGAGTACCGGTTGTACTGGCCGGGCTCGCCGCTCGTGTGGCATGCGCGTATCCATTCATCCTCGCTGCAAAGCCGCTTGCCCTGCTGCTCGCAAAGCTCTTTGGCTCGGTACCAGTCGACGTAGTTCATCGGAATCGAACCCTTCTTGTTCGGATACTCGTAGCGGTCTATGCAGAAGTTATCCACCTGAACCATGTCCGCAGGGCACTTGAGCGTCTTGTTCACTGTCGGCGCAGGACTCGGCGAAGGTATCTCCGTCACCTTCGGATATGGCGAAAGCTTGCGGAAACTCGGAAGCGTCGGCTCTTCGGACGCTTCCTGACCTAACCGATTCGGTGCGTAACGAAGCCTTACCGTCACCGACCACAAACCGAGCAACACGACAAACAGCAAAAATGCAAGGAACTTCTGCTTCATCAAAGCTCCATTTTCAACTGAAGCGGCACGTCCGTCTCGAAAAGAGGACGGTATTCGCTCCACTTCTTACGGATTTGTTGTATCGCAACAGACCTCTGTTGCCCCGAAAGGTCCCACGAGTACGAATTCGGCCCCAGTATCCGGGTTACGAACTGGTCCGAGCTGTACCTCTCCCATGGGTTTTCGGACGATAGACCGACTATCGCTTCCTTCATGCGGCTCTGAAGCCATTCAAACCGGCTCGACCCGCCGTGACTCTCCAGCCACACCTTCAGCTCGTTTATTGCTCGCTCGCGCTCGGAAGGATAACCCGAATGACGTATCCCGAACTCCTTGAACGTCAGTGCCTCGATTGTCTCCGATGCCGACGCACGAACGAAGGCCGCTTCGTCGTCAAGCATCTCCACGAGCCTCGTTAGTGCCTCGCCACCCATCAGAAAGCCGATTGCCCGGGCAGCTCGGGCCCGTATCAGTATGTCCTCGCTGTGGGTAAGCTCCAGTGCCTTGCCTGCGGCTTCGGTCGTCCGCGTGCGCGCACACACCGTCAGTGCCGCATGTTGCACTACATTGTCCCCGGAGTCGAGAAGCTGAAGCGCGGCGACGCTCGCGCTGTCGCTTGATATCCGAAAAAGCGCCACAAGCGCGTCCCGTTGCTCGAGGGCGCTGCCGACGGAGCATAGCTCCAAAAGACCCTTTACGGATTTCTCGCCCTGCGATACCGCCTTCTCGATGTTCGCTTCCGCCACGAGTCTGTCCTGCATTCCAAGCGGGGCGAGTACCTCGCTGACTGGTTCCTCCGTCGTCGGCAGAGACGGCCCAAGCGGCGGTGTGACCGGCACCGGCTTCTCAAAAAAAACGCCGCGAAGGATGAAGCCCGCTACTACGAGCAACATCATCGCCGCGAAGCCGATAAGGAATCCCCTCTTCAAACTATCTCCTCGTTGTCGCTTTCGTCCTTGTCCATATGGTAGTAGCTTCGGAGTCCTGCCGCTCATGGTTCACCCTGTTCTTCTGCTCGTAAAGCCTCAGGATGTCGTCCGGCGTCATGCCTGCTACCATTGCCAGCGAAAGCCAGAAGTGCAGCGCGTCAACTATCTCGACCCGAAGGTTCTGGATGTCAACATCTTTGTCTCGGCTCCACCATTTCCACGGAACGGAGTCAACCAGTTCCGCAGTCTCCTGGTCAAGCGCACGGGCGTAGTTCTGTATCCACTCCGCAACTACTCCGCCTTTATGCAACCGTCCCTGCTCGCATGCTTCAAAGAAGTCGGCTATCTTCAAAGGTTTGCCCGTGTCAGGGTTCAGCAGACCGTTTTTGGCGAAAGTCTTGTCGTTGAGTGCCTTCTGAAGAGTGTACAGCCGGTCAAGTTTATCCATAATCAGTGCCTTTCTCGCAATGTAGATTCTATTTTCGGTTGGACCGCGGTCAATCATCTAAACTCCCCACTGGCGCGCACATATCGTACAATGAAGAAAACAGGAGGATACAGATGGCTAACGTTCTCGTCTGCGGCGGTGCAGGCTACATCGGTTCACACATGGTTGAAATGCTCGCCGACTCGCAACACGAGCCAGTTGTTCTCGACAACCTCGTCGCAGGCTCCACCCGCGCCGTGCCCGGGAATGTGCCGTTCGTCAGGGCCGACATCTCCGATGCCGACATCGTCGGAGAAACCCTCGAAAAGTTCGATATTGACGTTGTCATGCACTTCGCCGCTTATCTCGCGGTCGGAGAGTCCGTCGAAAGGCCGCTCAAATACTACCTCAATAACGTCGCATCAACCCTCATTCTTCTCGATACTATGCGAGTTCACGGTGTCAGGAACTTCGTGTTCTCCTCTTCCGCCGCGGTCTATGGCACGCCCGAAGTCGTTCCTATTCCCGAAATCGCACCCCTCGCGCCCATAAACCCTTACGGAAGAACCAAGTTTATGGTCGAACAGGCTCTCCGCGACTGCCGGCGCGGCTGGGGACTGAAATCCACCGCACTTCGATACTTCAACGCGGCAGGAGCCTCCGAATCCGGCAAGATCGGGGAGGACCACGACCCAGAAACTCATCTCATACCACTCGTGCTGCAGGTTGCTCTCGGACAACGCGAAAAGATTATGATTTTCGGCGACGACTACGATACCCGCGACGGCTCCTGCGTGCGAGACTACGTACACGTTACCGACCTCGCCGTTGCACACAAACGCGCGCTCGAAAGGCTGCTCGAAGGACATGAGGGCGGCGCGTACAACCTCGGTACGGGTTCGGGCATCACAGTCAAGGAGATTGTCGAGACCTGCCGCAAGGTCACGGGACATGACATACCCGCAGAAATTGCACCCCGGCGGGAAGGCGACCCGCCCGCGCTGGTCGCGGACTCAGCCCTCGCAGCCGAAGAACTCGATTGGAAACCCGAACGCTCCGATGTACATCACATCATAAATACAGCCTGGAACTGGCACAAAGAGCACCCCCATGGCTACCCCGGCTGAATGGCTTGTGCTTTCGCGCAAGTTCAAGACCGGTACAATTTGTCCCGACCAGACTTCAATGCCCGCCCTCATCAGTGGCGCCACGAGAGGTGAACGAATGACCGAAGCTAATGTGGACAGAGGCCGAGCCTCATGCCCGTTCTGTTCGTCTGAGAACTTCGAAATATACAGAAGGCAGTCCGACGACTCCGGCCTCGTGCGCTGCAGCGCACGGTGCGGAAAATGCGATAACACCTTTGTCGTCGTAATAGACAAATACGGCGCTCCCGTCAGGTACAAAAAAGCGGACAACGAGGAGCCTTTGCTGCCTTTCGACCAGGAGCAATGATGCGACCCCTTTCCACCTTCAGTGCGCTGCTCGCAGCAATACTGTTGCTCGTCACCTTCTCTGCCGATGTTTCGGGCGAGCAGTTCAGAAACCCGAACGACAGGGTCACCTGGAAACAGGTGCAGGATCTAATTAACACCCTCAAACTGCGAATCGCAGGTCGTGTCAAGGGTTCCGGAGCCGTCAACTATCCCGGGCTCCCGGGCGAGATGTACGACGTCGGATGCACCGCTCTTTGCGCATACGCGCTCGTTGAAGCGGGTGAAAAACCTTCCTCGCGGAGAATTAAGAGCATGGCGAGCTACTGCACGGCTACCATCGGCTCCTATCCAACCACCTACAACCTCGCTTGTACTGCTCTCTTCCTTGCCGCGGCAGACCCGCAAAAGTATGCGGTCACAATTCAGTTCTGCCGTCAGCAGCTCGAAAAAATTCAGCTCGGAAGCGGACAGTGGAGCTACGCCGCCTCCGGAAAGGACCCGAGAAACGTCCCCGAGATAGGCGATAATTCTAACACTCAGTTCGCCATTCTCGGCCTGAGAGCCTGTGACGACGCGGGGTTCGCCGTCTCAAAGAAGGTCTGGCGCAAAACACGAGAATACCTGCGCTCAACCCAGAACTCAGACGGAGGCTGGGGATACGCTTCATGGGCAAGACAGGGCTCGTACGGCGCCATGACCGCCGCCGCTGTCGCCTCCCTTTGGATTATTCACGAAAAACTCGAAGGATACGACCAGCACTGTGAGACCGCATGGAACTCTAAGACCTTCAACAGGGGCATCGAGTGGATTGACAAGTCCTTCTCGCCAGAAAAAAGCAGAATCTCTCAGTGGCACAACTACCACCTCTACGCCATTGAAAGGGCCGGAATGGTCACCGCGCGCAGGTACTTCAACGGTTACGACTGGTACCGGGCGGGCGCCGCTGAACTCGTCAGCAACCCCAACTTCTCCAATATCTCCGAATCCGCTTTCGCTCTCCTGTTCCTCTCCAAGGGCATTACTCCACTCATCATTCAGAAGCTCGCAAGGTCCGATGACGACTGGGATAACGACCACTACGACCTGCAGAATCTCACCGAATTCTACTCCGAACAGGTCGGAAACGAGGTCACCTGGCAGAACGCACGGGTCCGACAAAACGCGCAGGACCTCCTCGAAGCTCCGCTGCTGCTCATCTCAGGCAGGAAAAAGCTCCAGCTCGACAGCTACGACAGAAAGGTGCTCAAGGAGTTTCTCTTCAACGGCGGAACCATCCTCGCAATACCCGCAAGCGCGTCCGCTTCTTGGGCCGATTCGTTCCGCTCTTTGCTCGACGACATTTTTCCCGAAGCTCGATTAATGAATCTTCCGAGCGAACACGAAATCTACACGCACATGTTCGACATTCCTCCTGAAGAAAGGCCGGATATATTCGCCTTGTTCGAGGGCTGTTCGCTTAAGGTCGTCTTCATCCCCGATGCCGACCTCACCTGCCAGTGGACCACGAAGGACCATTCAGCCTCCGCTTTCAAGCTCGGAGTAAACATACTCTCATACATCGCGGGTTCCGCAGACCTCAAGAACAGGGTGGACCCCGTTCGCTTCGTGCCCCTCTCCGACCTAGACAAGATCAAGGACGAACCGGTTCCCCGCGGTGCGGTCGTAATCGGCCAGCTAAAGCATGACGGACTCTGGCGACCCAACCAGTTCGATATTTACAACCTCATGGACCACCTCGTAAGCGAGGCGGGAGTAACCGCGGCTTTGATGCCGCAGCCCGTCGAAATGGCTTCCGATGCGATTTTCAACCACCCCATCACCTTCATGACCGGCCAGTTCAAGTTCTCATACGACGAAAAGGACACCGCAAACATCCGTAAATTCCTCGAAAAAGGCGGATTCCTCTTCGCCGAACCATCCTGCGGCCAAAAGGCCTTCGATATCGCATTCCGAAAGTTCATCGCCGATGTACTCCCAGAAAAAAAGCTGAAAAGGATTCCGATGGACAACGAGATTTACACCATCGGACACGACATCCGAAAGGTCTCCTTCCGGCCACCGGTCGTCAAAAAGCACCCGGACCTCGACGAACCGGTACTTGAAGGCATTATGATTGACGGTCGCTACGCCGTCGTGTACACACCGTTCAACTTCTCTATCGGCCTCAACGGCCACCACTGCCCGTTCTGCTGGGGGTACTCGAAGGAGGACTCCATGAAGGTCGCCGCAAATATCGTGCTGTACGCACTGAACAACTGAACAGGGAATGGTATGAGCAAGCTCTCAAACGATACGATCTCCGAGATGTACCTCCAGATGCTCCGGATCAGGGGCTTCGAGACCCTCGTGGAAGAGCTGTTCGCCGACGGCAAAATTCACGGCACCACCCACCTGTGTATCGGACAGGAGGCGGTGCCCGTCGGAATCTCCGCGCACCTCGCTCCGGCGGACCTCACCGTCTCGAACCACCGGGGCCACGGACACTTCCTCGCTCGGGGCGCCGACACACGCCGCCTCTTCGCGGAACTGCTCGGAAGGCAGGACGGGTACTGCCGGGGAAAAGGCGGTACTCAGCACCTCAGTTGCCTGAATCTGGGCCATCTCGGCTCGAACGGCATTACCGCTGGCGGACTGCCGGTCGCAGCCGGTGCCGCGCTCTCGCAGAAAAGAAAAAGGACCGGTGCGATATCCGTTGCATATTTCGGCGACGGTGCGGTCGGCGAGGGCTACTTTCACGAGGCCATGAACATGGCCTCCGTCTGGAAGCTCCCGGTCCTGTTCGTCTGCGAAAACAACCTCTATGCCATGTCAACTCCGGTCGAAAAGGGAATCGCGGGACCATCCATCGGAGTCAAGGCCGCGGCCTACGACATGCCCTGGACCGCGCTCGACGGAAACGACCTGCTCGAAGTGTACGAAGGCGCGAAAAGAATGATCTCGCACCTCCGCTCGGGTGCGGGACCCGCCTTCATTGAGGCCAAGACCTACCGCTTTCGGGGACATTCCAAGTCCGACAAGCGCGAATACCGTACACGCGAGGAGGAAAAACTCTGGCTCGGACGTGACCCGCTCGTCCGTACACGCTCGCTCCTGCTCGAACGAAACGTCCCCTCCGAAAGCTCGACGAGATTGAAAAGAACGTCGAACGCTCACTGCGAACCTCGCTCGAAAGCGCGCTCGAAAGCCCTTGGCCAAAGCTCGAAACAGCGCTGGATGCCTCTATGCGTGACAAGGCACTCGACTTTGCTGTAAAACATGTCTATCAGCATGATGAATGCGTAAAAGAACTTCTACGTAACCGCACAGTTGCTCAAGCC
The DNA here is from genome assembly GCA_034521065.1 of Planctomycetota bacterium. Taxonomy (GTDB): domain Bacteria; phylum Planctomycetota; class B143-G9; order B143-G9; family B143-G9; genus JAXHMW01. Next base: position 44,979 of record JAXHMW010000008.1, read on the forward strand.
AGTTACCGACGCCGCCCTCGAGGCTTCACGCGCTCTGCAAAACGGAAAAAAGCTCCTCTTTTGCGGAAACGGAGGCTCCGCCGCTGACGCACAGCACTTTGCCGCGGAGTTCGCAGTAAGGCTCGAAGGCGAACGCGCGCCCCTGCCCGCTATCGCCCTTACCACCGATTCCTCGCTGATTACCGCCGCCGCAAACGATTACTCCTTCGAGAATGTATTCGCCCGGCAGGTCAAGGCCCTTGCAAACGAAGGCGACCTGCTCGTTGCCATTTCTACCAGCGGCAACTCCGAAAACATCCTGCGAGCCTCTTCGGCCGCATCGGAGGCCGGCTGCTCTGTCTTTGGCCTTACGGGCGAAAACGGCGGAAGGCTCGCAAAGTTCTGTGATTACTGCTTCAAGGCACCTTCGCAGAGGACTATGAGGGTGCAGGAAATACACTCGCTCGCGCTGCACATCTTCTGCAGCATCGCCGAAGGCCCGTTTTTGGATGACTGATGAGTGTTGAAAACTACCTGAAGCCAGAGGTCATCAAGCAGATTGCCTCACTCGATTTGAAGGCGAAGTTCATCGTCGAGGGTTTCCTGTCCGGTATGCACGGAAGCTGGAAGCACGGCTTCTCGGTGGAGTTTTCCGAATACCGGCGCTACATCCCCGGCGACGACCCACGGGCAATCGACTGGAACGCCTACGCCCGTACCGACCGACATTACATCAAGCTCTTTCAGGCCGAGACCTCGCTCGAAGGCTACCTCGCGATGGATATCTCCGCCAGTATGGACTACGGCACCACCTCGCTCACGAAGCTCGAATACGGAATCGCTCTCGCCGCCGCGATGGGCTTTCTCATGATCAACCAGAAGGATTCGGTCGGACTGTTCACTTTCGACGAGAAGGTCAGGGCGCTCTTTCCCGCGAAGAGCAAAAAGCTCCACTTAACGCGCATTATCGGCGAACTCGCACGAAGTCAGCCCGGTGGAAAGACGGAATTCCTCGAAAATTGCATAAAACTCGCCGCTTTCGTCCGGCACCGTTCCCTCATCATTCTCTTCTCCGACCTGATTTTCCCCTTCGACGAGTTCAAAAAAGGACTCTCGATACTCCGCCACTCCGGACACGATGTCATCCTCTTTCACATTCTCGACTCCGCCGAGAGGGAGTTCCCGTTCGACGACCCCGTCGAAATGGAGGACCCCGAGACAGGCGAAAAGACCGCCGTCTCGCCGGATGTCGCCAGAAAGGGATATCTCGAGGCCATCGAAAAGTTCACCGAGAGCGTGGAAACCGAATGCTCCCGACAGCGTGCCGACTACGTACCCATTGACACCTCGACACCGTTCAACATCGCCCTTACAAGCTTCCTCGTCCGGCGCTCACGCCGCTAAGGTCTCACTGCGACCCAGTTGCCCTGAACGAGCACGAGCCTCGAAGTGAACAGATCGGACCGTACGCTGTACTCGCCTATCCGCGAATCCAACGCGTTGAAGTGCGTCTCGGAGTAGTGGGTCAGCACGACGTAATGGTTGGGGCCGTAGCCGTCTCGGAAGGAGTATATCAGGGGGATTATCAGGCAGCCTTCGTCGAGTCTCTTTCTGAATTCCTCGACATCGCGGTTGCCGAAGTAGTAGTGGATATTTCCGTAACCCTTGTCCTCGAACCACTTTACAATTGCCGTAACCGAGGTGCCCTGTGGATGCGTGCTCATTACCTCCGCCGTTATCTCATCCAGGTCCCACTCCGAACCGAAGTGCTCTCCGACCGCATGTATAACACGTGCTCCGCAGGTGTTTTCCACTATGCTCTGGCGGGTTATCGCTATTTCGGGTGCACCGGGAAGTGGAGGGCCGAGTTCTTTCTTGTATTGCAGGTACCTGAGGTAACGTGCGACGGTGATCGGCCTGAGTTCGTATTTCTCTGCTCGCGGTTGGGACTGCTCGGCGTCGTATTCGCTCGCGGGATGGGCGCAGCCGGCGAACGCGACAAATAATAGTGGCAGAACCCACTTCAAAAGGGTCATTCGAATCGCTCGTAAAGTACCTTGAATGCTATGTGGCGGTCGAAGTCGGGGACCTTCAGCGTTAACGTGCTCGCGTCCGTGCGCAAGCGGAAATCATTGATCACGCTGCCGGTGGACAGGTCGTACCAGAGTATCCGGCACAGGGCCTTAGGAAGACCGTCAAGCTTGACAACCAGTCCGCGCTGGGTCTTCGGCTTGCGACGGGCCGCTACGACCTGCATCCAGGTGTTGTCGTGGAGTTCACCCGGCCGAGTATCATCGTCTTGCCCTTCAGAACCGACAGCGAAGCGTCGCCGAGGTCCCTGGAGCTTTGAACAAAGCCCTCATCGCAGAAGCGCACGTTCGAAAGGTACTTGGAAAACGGGGAAAACCTGTCCTCGAGACCCATCGGCCTTACGTAAGTATCCCACCACCAGTTCAGCGTGCCGCCCGACATTCCAGCAAAGAGGCTCGCCCACTGGCCGTTGTCGATAAGAACGCCGCGCTTGTCCAGCTCGTTCATGCTCTGAGACTCGCTGCTCTCCGAATAGCCGAACTCCGAAAAGAACAGCGGCATGCCCAGTCCGGCGGCCTGGTTCGCGAAGTGTTCGGCCATTTTACTGGCACTGCGCTCGTATTCTGCCTTGAGGAACGCGGGATTAGTGAAGTAGCCGTGTACCTGCGCGAAATCCGCACCGGTATCTTTCCAGAACTCGCTTGAAAACGCGTTAAAGCCAAGACTCGAGGTAACGAGATGGCGGTTGATGTCCCACCGCCGGATTTCGGCGATTGTGTCGCGTGTCCAGGCAGTAAGGGTTTCCTTGTCCGTCGAGTAGTCCAGTTCGTTGCCCGTCTCAAACGCGAAAAGCGAGTTGTAGGGCGAGTAACGGTTCACGATGTAGGCGAGGCGGTTGCGATGCATCTCCAAAGTCTGTTCGTTTGTGAAAAACTCGCCTTCCTCGACTGCCATTCCCTCGCCGAAGTAGGGAAGTCGGACTCTGTTGTTCTTCAAATCCTCGTGGTTCAAAAGCACCAGTATCGCCTTGATTCCATGTTTCGAGCACTGCTCGAGGTAACTGTCCATCACGTGCATACCGCGCTGGTCGAACCCGAAAGGCTCGTCGGAATTGTCGAACGTAATACCCCAACTCGACTGCCAAACACGCGTCGCGTTGGCTCCCTTCGTCGCCATCTTCTTCAATGCCTTTTCGTATGCAGACGGAACAGAAGGCTCCTCCCACGCGAGATTCTGCCCCACCGGGAAGAAGGACTCGCCGCTCGAGAGCATGAAATATCGTTCGTCGTCCATGCAGCGAATCACGAAACCTTCCCGACTGGGCTCCGAGGGCTGTTCGGCCTCGAATTCCAACACGGGAGTGGAATAGTGGCGGTAGTCGCGCGAGGCGTAGAGCCTCATGTAGTGCTTGCCCGCGTTACGGGGAGAATACCGGGCCACAAAGAAGGGTCTTCCGGCCTTGACCACCTTGCGCCCGTCTCCCTCTCCGGTCTCCTCGCACGGTACGTAGTAGAATGGTCTTATCCGAAACTTCTGGTCGTAGGGGCCTGCGACGACGCTTGTGAGTTCTATGTTTGCGATGTCGTATGGGTCGGAGATATCGATGCCCATGGTCTGGAATGCCAGTTCATACCTGCCGTAGCGCTCGCAGGTGTCGCCGGAGAGCTTGTGTACGACTGAAATGTAAGGGCTGGGTCGAAGGTCCGTCTTAGAAATACGCGCGGTGAAGAAGAACGGAACTCCGGCGGCTACCCGCCTGCCGCCCGTGACGTTGACGTAGGCGCTCACTATGTTCTCGTCCAAATCGGCTTCGAACTTACAGGGGAGCTTCGCCGCAGCTTGCATGCAGAACTGATTCTCGTAGCCTTCGGCAAGCACGAAACGCCGCAACTTGGCGCTTGCTGAACCTGCAAAGGCTCCCGACGGAACGCCGTCAACAGACCAGGTATTTTCCAACAAACCCTCGGAATCAATGTCCATTTCGAGCCAAAGGTTCTCGATATCGGTATCGGAAACGAAGTACATGGACATGTACACTCCGTCACCGTGGAAGCGGACTGCCTCGCCCTTCATTTCCAGTTTGTAGCGGGCCATCTTGTAGGTGGCGTCGAAGTTGAAACCGCGTTTCGAGGCTCGTATGGACAGGTCGGGCTGCACCTCCCATCTGTCCTCGCTTCCGGGGTCGGGGAAAAACGCTGTTCGAGGTCCCGCAAGGTAACCGCCGACATTGTCGTGGATGCTGAAAAGGTTGGTCTGTGCGCTGCCGCCCTGGACGGACCAGTTGCCCGGAAGCCAGTCTCCTGAAGCGGTCGCTGATATGCTCAATACCGCTAACAACGCCGTTATCACTGCTGTAAGGGCTCGTCTCACTGTCATCTCCCCTGGAAAAGGCGCAGGGCAAGTATCTCCGGCAGTTCAGAGTCGAGGATCTTGCGCGCCGCCCGTTCGATGTCGTATTCCGTACGGTACATCTGTATCACTCGCTCGTCGCAGTCATAAATCGCGTAGGAAGCCATGGGAATCTCGTCCCTGGGCTGTCCGACGGAACCCACGTTGACGACCATCTTAAGCTCCTGAGACACCTCGAAGATGTTGCTCATGCTGTAGGTGATGGGGTCGGTAGAGAAAAAAGTCACCGCCATGTGAGAATGACCGATGAAGCATACCGGTTTGTCCAACACGTCGAACGTCAGACGCGCGTCGAGAAGAGTGAGTATGTAATTGAAAAGTTCCGGCGAATGAAGCGTGCTGTGCGTAGCACAGAAGCCGGGATAGTGCTCCACAAACGGCGCGCTTCTCAGGAATTCGACATTTGCGGAGCTGAGTTGTTCCCTTGTCCATTCGGCGGCGAGCTTCGCGTACTCGTTGAAGAACTCGAGGTTCAGCAGGCCAGTGGCCGCGTGGTCGTGGTTTCCCGCAAGAACCCGTGCATTGCGCTCTCGAAGGGCCTCCACGCATTCGTTGGGCTCGGCGCCGTAGCCTACGACATCTCCGAGGCAGACAAGAAGGTCGTAACCCCTCTTGTCGAGGTCCGCGAGCACCGCTTCGAGCGCGTCGAAATTGCCGTGGATATCGCTTATCACCGCTACCTTCATCAGAGTACTTCCCGCCTGTTGAACAAAATGTTGCCGATGATAAGAAGTACGGTTATGTAGGCGACGGTGTAGGTCCCAGCGAGGAGAACGTAGCTCGTGGGTATCTCGATGCCGGTCATGAGCGCGTTTGAGACGTTGTAATGTTCGAGGTTGGGAATCAGAACGTAGAAGAAGTTGGCCACCGGGTTTATCTCGTTGGTGACCACATCCCTGAACTCGCTGAATATGTAGTCGGTAAGGTGGCCGATTACGAAAACGACACCGCACACCGATATGTTGGGAAGCAGCCCTACGAAGATGCTCATGATTACCGATACGCCGCCGAGAACGAGAACCTGCATGTAGGCGAGCACTACCCCCTTGATTATCTGCGGGTGGAAGAAGGGCTGTTCCTTGATCGAGTGGCTGTACTCGAAGTTCAAAAACCACCAGTGAGTGAGAAGGAACGCCGCGAGCAGTACCGCGAACGCTATCGTTACGGTCACGACAATGCCGAAGAACTTGCCCGTCAGTACCTCGCCCTTGGTTACAGGCCGCGAAAGGATGGTGAGCATGGTCTTGTTCTCGATTTCGTCGTAGATGGTGGAAGAGGACGCGAACACGACCATCAGCAGTCCGAAGAACAGGATGGTGGTCGTGCCGATGTCCTTGAACATCTCGACCTCCATTCCCAGCCCGAAGAGGGTCAGGTAGCGGCCCATGAAGATGGCCACAATGCCGAGGGCGAGGACCACGAGGAAAGACCTCTGCTTGAGTATCTCTCTTGCCGAATTGCGCGCTATAGTAGCTATGTTGTGCATCAGGGCTTCAGAACCTCACTTCGAAACCGTCATAGTCAGCATCAGCAGGCAGTTCATTATAGTCTGTGCTTTCAATGTATCCAGACATGCGCTTCTTCAGGTCCGAAAGCATATCGCGAACGGAGTCTCTGCGGCCCTGGAGCATCAGCAGCACAGAGCCGTCGGGTTCGTTGCGCACGAACCCTCTCAGTCCGTGCAGAGCCGCGAGCTGTCTCGCGGTGAAACGAAAACCGACTCCCTGAACTCTTCCCTTGAAAACGACCTTCACGTGCATTTTTTTCGGTTCCCTCTTTTCTTTTGTCAGTTTTTCTTGATTCGTGCGGTCCGGACGTATAATGGGTACCTCGAACAATTGGCTTCCTACGAAAACGAGCGAGGCAAAGTCAGGCGAGGAAGACATGCTGCTTCGACGCAAGTAATTGCCTTGGCTATACGTAAGGAAGAAACGGCTTGATGACGAAGCATGGCAAAGCCGCAGCCGTTTACAGTAAAACCGTTTTTTCGAGGTGCCCTGAATGTTCCACGTGGAACAATCATCATCCGAAACATCTTCACCGCGGCCGGGTAAATGAGCAAGATCCTCACCATAGCTAATCAGAAAGGCGGCGTAGGTAAGACTACCACCGCCATCAACCTCTCGGCGGGAATGGCCCTGTCAGGCATGAAGGTTCTGCTCGTGGACCTCGACCCTCAGGGCAACGCCTCAACGGGGTTAGGGTTGCCGAAGGCCATGGCGGACTATTCGGCATCCACCCTGTTCACCCTGCCAGAGGCCGCGGCGAACCTGCCCGTCGAATCCGGCGTCGAGCGACTCATGGTCATTGAAGGCTCGCTGTCGCTGCTTGATGTCGAGTCGAGCCTCTCGGGCGAAGAGGACCGCCGTCTGCGCCTGAAGGCCGCGATGGATATTTTGCGCGAAAGCTTCGAGGCCATAGTAATAGACTGTCCTCCGTCGCTCGGCCTTCTCACGGAAAACGCCCTTCACGCATCGGACAAGCTGCTCATTCCCATCCAGTGCGAGTACTTCTCGATGGAGGGACTGACCCAGATCCTTCGCAAGTTCAAGGACATTCGTGACAACTCCGAATCCGTCATAGAGATGGGCGGCATCCTCTTCACCATGTACTCTTCCGGTGTGAACCACGGCGAAGAGGTAATGACCGATATCCAGAAACATTTCAACCGCGAGATATATTCTACCGTAATAGCTCGCGATGTCGCACTTTCTGAAGCCCAGAGCTTCGCAAAAACTATCTATGACTATGCTCCGCGTTCGGTCGGCGCGCGTAACTACGTCGAGTTGACCAAGGAGGTTCTGAAACAATGGTCAATAGGCATTTAGGAAGAGATTTCGATTCTCTGCTCGAAAACACCTCGAAGCAGAAGGAACCGTCGCGTTCGCTGAATATGTCGGTGGAGATACCGGTCGAGCGCATCGAGCCCAACCCCTGGCAGCCCCGTAAGGAGTTCGACGAAGAGAAGCTTGCGGAGCTTGCGACAAGTATCAAAAACAGCGGAGTGATATCTCCGATCGTCGTGCGCCGCGAAGGGGACCGTTACGTTCTCGTGGCCGGAGAACGTCGCCTGAAAGCCGCCAAAATAGCTGAAATCAAGCGGATACCCGCAATAGTCCGCAACGTTGACGACCGTGAGATGGTGGAGATCGCACTGGTCGAGAACATTCAGCGCGAGGACCTGAATCCCATGGACAAGGCCCTTGCATATCACAATCTCATGACCCGTTTCGACTACACTCAGGAACAGGTTTCCGAGAGGTTGGGCCAGAAACGCTCTACTGTGGCCAATTTTCTGCGTCTGCTCAAGCTTCCCGGAGAGGTTCAACAGTCTGTACGGGAAGGCAGCATAACGATGGGCCACGCGCGGGCGCTGCTTTCGATTGAGGACATGGCGCAGCAGCTTCGGGTCGCCGAGCGCATTCAAAAGGACGACCTGACGGTGCGCGAGGTGGAAAGAATAGTCTCCAAAGCCCATGTGAAGGGAACTGACAGGCCGAAGAAGGTGGAGGCGGAACCTGACCCGCACATAGCGGACGTGGAAGAACGGTTGCGGCAGTATTTCGGTACTCGCGTGGTGGTCAGGCACGGAAAGAAGAAGGGGAAGATCGTGATAGATTACTACGACACCGCCGACCTGAACCGCATACTCGACCTGCTGGAGGGCTGAACTACCGCAGGTCCTTCATGCCCTTGTCGAGTTCTTCGAGCCAGTAGTTGACGTAATCCTCGTAATAGTAGTCGCGCGTGAGTTCAAGATATTTGTTGAAAGAACTCCGAGCGCGATGGACGAGATAGCGCAGATACTCCTTGTCTGCGGAGCGGTCTGCTCGTTTTTCCACGAATTCCTCGCGGAATCGCGTTCCGAGCTGGTAGTGCGAGAGAGCGTCGTCGGGGGAGATCTCTATTGCGATTTCGAGATAGCGTTCGGCCACCATGTAGTCTCTCAGTCGGATGTATGCGCTCGCGAGGTTGCCCAGTACTTCGACATCCTGTGGTGCCAGCTTGTGAGCTTTCTTGAGTACACGCAGGGCCTCCGAGAACCTTCCCGTCTTTCGCAGCGTCGAGCCGTAGTTGTTGAGGATGCGAACGTCCTGAGGTGCGAGGCTCAGGGCTTTTTCGTAATATTCGAGGGCTTCCTGAAAGTTTCCGGAGAACGCAGCGATAAGCGCGAGATGGTTGATTGACTCGATATGGTCGGGCTTGTCGGCGAGTATTCTCTCGTACACTCCTCGTGCGATTGTGACTTCCCCCATGTGTATGAGAGCGTATCCGTAGTTCGAGGCCACGTCAACGTTGTTCTCATCAATCTCATATGCCCTCGAGAGCAGGTCGAGCGCCCTGTCGAACTGGTCGTCCTCAAGAAGCAGGCATCCGAGGTTGTTGAGAATGTTCTGGTCGTCCGGAAATGCGTTCAGCCCCTCTTCGAGAGCTTCGACAGCAGAGGCCTGGTCTCCCTGCCTGACGAGTTCCGCTGCGTCTTCAAGAATCTTTTCAGGTATCATTTGTGCTCCCGTCCCATTGGGGCACCTCGAAAAGTACGGTTTTACTGCTAACGGCTGCGGCTTTGTCATGCTTCGTCATAAAGCTGTTTCTTCCTTAAGTATAGCCAAGGCTATTACTTGCGCCGAAACACCAAGTCTTTCTCGCTTGACTTTGCCTCGCTCGTTTTCGTACGAAACCAATTCTTCGAGGTACTCATTGGCCGAGATTATAAGACCGTCAAAACAGCATGTCAACGCTATATTCCTTTCAATCGGCTGGATATGCGTTTCATGAAGTTGGAATTGCGTTTTCTGCGCGTCTCGGCCTGCTCTTCGAGGCTCTTCATTTCGTCTGCGATGTCCTTTTTCTCCTGAAGCGACTGCTGCAGTTGTGTGCAGTGGTCGTAAAAGCCCTCGAAAATGGTCTTTTCCTTGCCGGTTTTCGGAAAAAACTTCAAGAGCCTCCAGCCGTCGGTATCCGGCAGGCACTGTCCTGACTCGACCCTGTTACGCGAATCGGTAACCACGGATTTAGTGACGATGTACACGTATTTCAAACGAACTCCGCCCGGTTTTTGAGTGAAGGACAAAATGCCCTATTATTTCGCGACTGTTCGATACATTCTACTTTACCGCATTTTCGTACGCAACTGTTACAGTCGGGCAAAATCACCAGTGGTGGTCAGCGCATGTCAGAATTCGAGAAGAAACTTTCGAAGACGCTTCGTGACATCGGGCTTCGCGCCTTTGAACTCTCTCCGGAGTTCCTTGTGGCGGAAATCGAGATCCGCTACGGAGAGCTTTCCGAGAAAGAGCGGAAGGCCGCGCTTTCGTTTGCACAAAAGATTGAAGACGCAATAAGTGACGAGAGCAACAAAAAACTATCTCTTATCGAAAAGGCCGACGTTGCCTGGGCTGCGTTAGACGCCGATGACGACACGAAAGAGTATGCCGCATACATAGATGCCGTCCGGGTTAAGGATCGTCCCCTGAGCTTCTGGAGGGGGCTTGTGCACCTTCTGAGGTTCGACCCTTCTCGAATGCCGCACCGTGAGCTTCTCGGAACCATCCTGATGATAATGGTCATTCTCGCCTTTCTGGGGCTGAGGGTCGTGCGCTTCGACTTCTTTCCGCCAAATGTCGAAGATTTTTCGGGGCTCGTGGACTTTTTCGAGCAGGCAAGCGCGTCGTACACATGGCGCTGGAGCCTTTGGCGGGTGGTCTGGTTTATCGAGACGAGCATCTTCGTGGCCTACATACTGGCGTACCTGACGCGCGAGAACGCGAAATCAGTTGCCCGCGGGTTTATGGAGGTGGTGTATCCCTTTGTCATAGCGGGACTTCCGATAATAATCGGTTTCACGGAGCACAACTATCTTACCCGCATGTTCGACCATCATTTCGAGGGTGGTTCGATGATGGTGACAGTGTTCGGGCTGACGTTTTCCGAGTTGTACTTCCAGTGGTTTGTGCTGGGTCTTTTCCTTTTCGGGGGGCTTTTGAACCTTGTGGGGCTTCTGTGGCTGCGGCGGGCTTTCACGATAATGAGCGAAGCTCGCGCCCTTATACGTACCGGGCCGTTCTCGTTCGTGCGGCATCCTCTTTATACCGGTCACTTCATAATGTTCTTCGGTTCCGTTCTGAGCCGCTTTCACTGGTACACGGTGGCCCTGTACGTTTTGTTCGTCGTTGGCCAGATCTACCGGGCAAAAATCGAGGAACGCAAGCTGGCATCTGTCTTTCCGGAGTACGACGAGTACCGGTCGCACACCGGCATGTTCTTTCCGAAGCTGTTTTAGCCCGCCCACCATTTTGGGGTGTACATTTCTCCTGCTATGACGGACAAAGCATATTCTATTGATACCGGCAACTGGCGGGTGATAGTTTTCGACTCGCCTCACAAGCGCAACGCGTTTTCCGAAAGCGTGTCGAACGCCGCCGAGGAAGCCGTGTCGAAATGCACGACGGACGGCAAGGGGCTCGCGTTCTACGGCATGAACGGCTACTTCTGCAGCGGTGCGGACCGTTCGGAACTCGTGTCACTCGACGAGCGGGGCGCGTTCGAGCGTTCTGTCCGGGCACAGAAGATGTGCTTCGACATCTACAACGGAGGATTTCCATCCCTCTCGCTCGTTCGGGGCCACTGCATCGGCAAGGGATTCGAGGTCGCGCTCGCATGCGACCTTATCGTCGCGGAAAGTAACGCCTTTTTCCAGTTTCCGGAGGTACTTCTGGGCTTCGAGCCCGGAAGCGGTGGCGTGAAACTCCTCGAAGAGCGTATCGGAAAGACCGAGGCGCGGGAACTCCTTCGCACCGGTCGCAGATTCGATGCTGTCGAAGCCTCGGACAAGGGCATCTGTATGCTATCCAGCATTCCCGCCGACCCCGTTTCCGACAACGTTCTGGCTTCATTCTATATCTGCGGAGAAGTGGGTAAAAGCGAGCTGGAAGTTGACCGCGAGTTTGCTCAAAGTTATGCGAAACAGGTGGTCGAGGCTCTGAAATCGGGCAAGCTGACGGAAATGTAGGCGAGAGGGTTCAGGACCGGCTTTTAAAGTTCCGTTCGCACGCCGCAAGGTCCGTTTGCACCTCGTCCACCAGCTCTGAAGCCGTTCGAGCGTAGTTGGGGGGAAGCTTTATCCTGGCAATCTCACCCGCCACCCGCCTTGCCGCGGCAAGGTCTCCGGTCCGTGCGAAACATCGCGAAATATAGCACAATGCCATGTGATAGTACTCGGCCGTAGTGTCACGGCAGAGTACGTTTTCGACGAGAAAACCTGCGGCGGAAGAGTAGTCGGAGGTTCTGAACAGGTCAATGGCCCTGCGCAACTCGGCTATCGGCCTTGCGGGCATGAGCCTGAAGACGAAAGTGTTGCGCCTGTTCGCGTAGTTGGCGGCGCAGCGGAGAACGGTATTTACATTGAGGTTGTTCGCCACGGTGGACATGAGGCCGGGATTATATCCCGTAAAAAGTGGTTCGTCAACATGTTAATCGGACGGACTTTCGAAAAGCAATGGAACTGAAATTCGGGAGTGCGTGGTTTCTTAGTGTGTTGTAAACAAAAAGGGGAGCACATGGCTCCCCTTCTTTTCCGTCAAGTTCGGCTTTGAACTGGGTTCAGCAGTCAACGTACACGTAGATCCACTTTCCCGGTATGTAAACGCGCACACTTCTGGTCTCCCACCAGCCTTCGACCCACAGTTTAATCGTTTTCTCGGGTCGGACACATACGGTGCGGACCTCTTCCCATCTCTCCGGTCTCGGTGTCGGTCACGATAACAACTCTGTCCTCGAAGATGGCGGGAACGGTGAAGGTTTCCCAGTATCCCTCGTGCCAAACACGCTTGAGCACGGTCTCGTAGTGCCCGGGAATGTACTTTCTTACGAGCCTGCGCCTTCTCTCTCTCCGGTCGTGACGGTCACGCCTTACGACCCTTTTGTCCCTGTCGGTCGAGTGCCTTTCTACTCGCGAGCCCCGCTTTGAACGCGAGGAGCCGCGGTTCGTGTGGACATCGGCCCACGCGGTCGAACAGAGGGCGAAGATTGCCAGAAATACCGCTGTCGTCTCCAAGGCTTTTTTGAGCATTGTATCCTCCCTTGTTGTCACAGTTTGGACGGCGGAGGAAGAGATATATTTGAAAAGCTCCGACTTTTACGCGCATTCGGGTTTATCGGTGCGGCCGGAGAAACGACGAGGATTGTGCCGTAATCCGCGAGGGGAAGCCATCTGAGGCGATTCGCTGTGGCCAGAAGAGTAGTTTAAAACGGTCTCGTGAAATGCTATGGGGGAGTCAGAACTCGGTTTTTTCGAAGGTTCGTATGCCGATGCGCATGGGAATGACCGCGGCGAAGACCGCGAGTACCGCAGCGAACCCTACGGCGAGAAGTCCGAGCAGGTTTCCGAGCGCGCCGGGAATGAGCCTGTAGGGCAGAGAGACGGAAAAGACCGTCAAAATGACATAAGCCAGGGAGAAGACGAGGTTAATGGTTCCTCCGAATCCGCTGATAATCCGGGAGGGGTTGTCCTCTTCGAAGTTCGGGAATATGCTGCCGAGTCCCACCGCGAGCCCTGAAAGCCCCGCGCAGACGAGCATCATGGTTGAGACGTGAATAACGATGGTGCCGAAGGACAGGTCAAGCATGAGGTCCGATGCGATTACGAGCAGGACGGAAACGGACATCGAGCCGATGAAGGAGAACCAGAACTTCGCCATGACGATCTTGCTTCTCGGCACGGGAGAAAGCCCGAGCACCCAAATCCTGCTGCCTTCAAGGCTTATTAGCGGAAAGACGAACCTGCCGGTGAAGGACGCGAGCACGAGCCCGATGGCGGTGAGGTTGGAATAGGAGATGATGTTTTTCCAGTATTCGCCCTGAATGTGGTAGTTGAAGGTTCTCAGGTTGAAGATGTAGAACGCGAGCAGTCCGAAGAAGATGAGTACCTGCGTCCACTGTCCCGGCGACCGCGAGAAGGTCTTTACGTCCTTGAGCACCATTTCGCGCATGCTCTCGTCCAGCATGAACAGGGCCGAGCGGAAGAATTTCGCAAAAGTACCGTTGGATCGGTATCGAACGGTAGAGGAGGAGCTTGCTACCATCTCCCTTGCGGGTCTGAGCAGCAGCCATCCCAGAATGAGTGCGAGATGCACAAGCAATAGCGCGTTTGCAGAAAGCATGAAGAGGTTGTAACCGTACTCCGCCCAATCCGCTGACGCGGCGGAATCCACGAGATTAGTCATCCATGCCGAGGGCAGGAAGTCGGAACCGAGGACGGAAACGCGGTCCAGCACTTTGCCGACCCATAGCTGTTCGTCGCCGCTTTTGAGCGACTCCCTTCCCGCCAGCAGCCATTCGTATGATCTTCCAAATTCCGATTCCCGCAGCCAGAACGGATAGAACGATCAGCAGCTTTCGGGCACGTGGCAGGAGGAGTCCGACAAGTACTGCGACAATCGCGCCTATGGAGGCGGAGAGCACGACGAAGGGTACGAAACCGGCGATTGCAGCCGGATAGAACAGGATGCCTTCGGCGTTGTTGAGTCCGAAAGTAATGACGATGGGCAGTGAGATGAACAGAGTCGCCCAGCTTGCGAAGCCTGTGGCTTCCCTGCTTTTGTGGAAGAAAACGGCGGCCTCCGAGACCGGCTGAGTGAGAAGGAAGCGTGTCTCGCGGTTCTGGAAATAGCTTGAGAAGGATATGACGCAGGTTGAGAAGCCGATCATTATCATCAGCGGGAAGAAGAAGAGGCTCCAGACCACGAACGATATCTGGTCGCGGATGAGGGCAAGCTCGTCGCGTTCGAGGAAGTTCCAGCCGAAATCGAACAGCAAAAACAGAAGCCCCCAGAACAACAGCCACAGCACGGCGGTTATGACCGTCCTGTGCCGCGAAGGTCTGCAGGGCGAGACGCAAGCGACCGGCTGAACTGCTGATTGACTATTCGCCAGAAGGCTCGCAGCTCACCCAATCAGCCCTCCCTGACGTTCTCGGTAAGCCGCAGGAAAACCTCTTCAAGCCTGCCCATGCCCTGTTTTTCGCGAATATCGGCAAGAGTGCCCTCGGTCACGAGCTTCCCTTCATGGATGATGCCGATGCGGTGCGCCATTTCCTCGGCGTCCGCAAGGTTGTGAGTGGACATGAATACGGTCGCGCCCTGTTTGGTCCGCTCGGAGAGGATGTCCTTGAACCGTCGAATCAGGCGTGGGTCGAGCCCCACCATAGGTTCGTCGAGGAATATGACCTCCGGGTCGGGAATCAGACCGGCAATCACAACGACCCTCTGCTTCATGCCGTGCGAATAGGAGTTTGCGGGCTCGTCGAGATAGCTCGCCGCGCCGAACTGTTCGGAGAGTTCGGCAATCTTTCGCCTGACTTCGTCGCGTTTCATTCCTCGAAGGGAGCCGATGAACTGGAGGAATTCGCGCCCTGAAAGTCGGTCGTACATGTAGGGTTGGTCGGGGATGTAGCAAATGCGCTTGCGGAACTCGTGGCCTTCCTTGCTGATGTCGAAGCCCGCGACCTCGATTTTGCCCGCGGTGGACGAAGGAGGCTCGTGAGCATTTTTATCGTGGTAGTTTTGCCCGCGCCGTTAGGCCCGAGAAAGGCGTAGCATTCACCCTTTTCAATTTCGAGGTCAAGCTGTCGAACGGCCTTTTTGGTGCCGAAATGCTTTGAAACACCTGATAGCCTCACGCTGGTAGTCAAGGTTGCTCCTGTGTTTTGTATCCCTCGATGAGGATAGGGGCGATGTCGCTTCGGATGAGAATGAAGCCGTAGGGAACCTCCTCCCACATTACGTCGCCTTTTTCGTCAACGAAAGAGAGGAACTCGCGGTTGCCGAACTTCGCGACAACGGGATAGCCGGAGACGAGTCCTTTCGAGCCGGGTATGTCGTCCGGGTCGAGGATTTTGAAGTTTGCACGAGAAATCTTGCGCGTAAGGGGGTCAATGAGCTGAGTTGACCATTCTTTTCCGGGTACGGGTTTTCCGGCATGGAAGACAGGCATGAGCATATCGGCGAGGTTGAATTGTTGTGGCACTGGCACATCGAATGTTCTGACGGCCTGGTCATTCATTATCACGCTCATGCGCACGGTCTGGGAGGAATTGGCGGAGGAGAGGACGGTTCCCTTGAGGTGTACGAGCTTCGCGCTTGCGGCGGAGACGCGTATGTTGAAGCTGTCGAGTTGGTAGTCCTCTCCGACGTATAGTCGAGCGTTGAGGTCGTATCTTCCGGATATTGCGAGCAGGCTGAGGTGTGCGGACAGGTCGTTTTCGATAATATAGCCGTTTCGGGTTTTGCTTACGGAGACCTTCGCGTTGCCGATGACTTCGTCAGAATGCGAGACGATGACGTAGTCGCGTTCGAAGGAGTCTCCGACGTTTTCGAGGATGAAGCGGTAGGGGTTGTCCGCCTGGGCAATGCTCTGCTTGTGTTCGTACCGCATGGCGAACCAGCCCGTGGCGACGAGCCAGAGCGT
Organism: Planctomycetota bacterium; assembly: GCA_034521065.1. GTDB lineage: Bacteria > Planctomycetota > B143-G9 > B143-G9 > B143-G9 > JAXHMW01. Next base: position 60,864 of record JAXHMW010000008.1, read on the forward strand.
GAAGGCGATAACGGTGGAGGGAATGAGAATTCTCTGAAAACCGTACATATTTCAGTCTAACTCACCGGCAAGCCCGGAAGGTAATAAGGTCGAATTCGTTTCGTTTCATTTGACTCCGGGCAAACAGAATCGGTCATCATTTACATGTCGTCGAAAATAGTGTAGTCGTCCTCGTCGTCCGGAGTTTCCTTTTCGGGAGCTTTCTGCTGCTTGCTTTCGCGAATGAATTTTCTTTTGCTTTCCCTTTCGGGCTTCTCTTCGGTTTCCTTCTTCCTTTCCTTCGGCTTTCCGTTCGAGGAACCGAACTTCTTCCCTCCCGGGTCGGTCTGTTTTCGGTAATCGAAATCCACGTATTTGCCGAGGGCCTCCTCCTGAGATGCAGGAGACGGAGCATCTTGATTCGCAGGCCGGGCAGGTTCATCCTTCGCTTCGAGCGGCGATATCCGCTTGCGTCTGCCGGACTTTGAAGAGACAGGTTCGACGGGAATCTCCTCAATGCATTCGTCGTCATCGGGGGTTTCATTCCCGTCAGGTTGTGGTTCGGCCTGTTGAGCCTGTGGCGTGCCCTGCAGGTGGCGTTCGAGCCTTGCCATTTCACGCTGCGTAAGCTGGCGGAAGAACCCGGAGTCCGCCTGCCGGGTCGCGGCTTCGAGAATCAGCCTGTAGGAATACGAGCCCGCGGCGGAATACAGTGCGAGAGCGATGCCTGTCGGAAGCCCGAATGAGAGCACGAGGGCCGCGAGGAACAGCAGTCCCGCCGTGGGCACCTTCCTGAAACGGTGTGGATCCACGTTTTCGTTCTGTCTTTTGGTCTCGAGCTTTTTCGCAAGGACTTTGTAAGTCGCGACGGGAGTGAGAGTCTCACCACTTAGGGAGTCCACGACATCCGCGAGGAAGGTGTCCCTGCCTGTGACCTCCTGTTCGAATCGGTCGCCGAGAGCGATACGGGAGGCCTGGAGGGTTTCGGTGACGCAAATCTTCCACACGGGAAAGAGGAAATACGAGAATACGAGCACGGTAATCACGACCCACATTGTGGTGTACAGCAGCGTGCGGTAGGTGTTGTGTACGACGAGAGAATGGAAGGAGCGCAGTAGAGATTCGAACTTGTAGTTTCGGCTGTAAAGGTGCGGGTACCACATGAAGAGGTTTATCAGAACGTATGCGGCGAGCACGATATTAGCGATTGCGGCGGCGAACTGAAGCAGATAGAAGAGCGGATAAAGCCAAATGGGCAGCTCGAAACGCTCGATCATGGCCACGAGCCCTGTCTGCACGAGGAAGATAAGCAGGAAAAGCACAACGAAGATGACCGGAAGGAGTACGACGGAGACAGGCCGTTGGGTGAGAATCTTGAGGAAGGGCTTTGCCTCTTCCGGCGGCAGGTGAAGGCTGGAGAAAACTTCGGATGCTATGGAATAGAATCCCCAGCAGAATACGACGAAAACGAGACACTGGAGGAGAACCGCAGAGAAGGCGGGCCATGATGCGTGGGGGTCGCGGAGGAATTTCAGGGCGAGTCCCGTTTGCAGCTCCAACACGACGGTGCTCACGGCGAGAGCCGTGAGAATGACTTCCCATCTCAGCACCACTTTAACGGCGTTGAGTGTTTCGAATATGTTCCTTTGTCTGTTTGGCATTAATCATCCGGCGTTCATGTGCGCCAGTAGTGTTCGTGACAGCAAAAAAGCTGCCGAAAAGGTCAGTCCTGGTCTTTTCGGTCGGTTTTCTCGAGCAGCTCGACGATTTTTTCATCGTGCTCGCCGTCGTATCTTCCGGCCTTGTGGACTACCGCAAGGTGTCCCTTATCGTGGGAAGTGACGCGCATGGAAGCATCTCCGATCCGCATTGTCGCGACACCGTTTGGCGAAAGCTCGAACTGCTCGCATATGAAGCGGGAAATCTTGTTGAGCAGTACGGTGGAATTCGCCAGTAGCTCGCTGTCGAACTGCCGGTCGGTGTGTGCTGAAAGCAGTACTCCGTCCTTGTCAACGAGGAAGGCGCCGAGGATGTCCTCGCTGTCTAACATCTGTTCGAGCGTCTTGACATGCGGCGGGGAATCGAACCTTCTCGATGCGGGTGGCGGAGTTCTCTGCTGCGCCCTGTTTTCCGCGCCCACGGGTTCGAGGAAGTCGTTCCTGCCGGAGTCGGGAGCCGCGGTTTTCTTCTCGCTCGAGACCTGTCGAGTTTCGCCGCCTTCGAGGACCTTCATGAGCATTCCGCACTTCGTGCATCGGAAGAGAGAGCCTTCCTTCATGCTCTTTGCGCGAAAGACCTGCGAGCAGTTTGCGCAGGAGATTACATTTTCAGAGGGAACGGTGAGACGGTTGCCGCATTCCTTGCACTTTATGCGGGTGCCAGGCCGCAGCCTTGTGACATCGTAGTCCCGGTTGCATTTTGCACATGTGATTATCGTGGTCATGTTCACTCCACGTTCGAGAATCCGGTTGCATATCAAAGAACAGTCAGGGAAGAGAAGGAGGCAATGACCCTGTAAAAGAGCCTCTCAAGCTCCTCCTTCTTGATGGGGCAGTTCGCGAGTTGGCATTCGGAGGGCATTGAGAAAGCTATTGCCGCGGAATCGAGTTTTCCCGGCATCTTGTCCATATCTGAAAGCAGAAAGACACGGTGCCGCTGATACTTTACCATAGCGACCGAGAGCGAGTCAACTGCAATGTCGAACATTATCTCATTTTCGGGAGCGACGACAACGGCGGCCATGCCCCTGTCGAGGATGTTTTCGGCCTCGAAAGTGTCGAGTTCCTTAAAACTTATGCCGACCATGTACATGACGTGGTCGAATCCCGCCCTCACTCGCGAGAGGAAACAGGAACCGCTGTCGGGCCGGTCGATCTCGAGTCCGCGAAGCGCGCTGAAGAACTTCTGCATGCCCTTTTCCGTGCCCATAACGACGACCGTGACAATGTTGGCCTTCGAGTAATATGCCTCCGAGAGGATGTCGCCGGTTTCCTCGATCGGCATGGACACGCACGCTGTCGCACCTCGCGAGTCCCTCCTGCGAACTCCTTGAAGAAGCTTCCGGCTTACGAGGCTCTCCTTGTCCTTTCCCAACTCGACCTGCATCATCTCGACCACGTCGGGCGGGAAGCGCTGGATGAGGCGGGGCTTCTGCGGGCCTGAGGGAGGGGCCTTTTCTCGCTGTTGTTCTGGTCCGTCGGGTTCGGGCAGGTCGCCGGGGTCGGGCAGGCCTTCCTTCAGCTTGTCCTCGACGGTGGAGACGAGTTCCTCCCAGTTCTCATCGAGGAGGTCGCCCGACGGGTTGGTGAACTCGATGTCCTCGAGCTCGTCCCCGGCCTGTTCCGAGAGAGATGGTCTCCGAAACGTTTCGTCGGCCCCTGGCATCTCGGGCCTTGCTCAATACCCCTTCGCGTTTCTTGCGCATGGTCTTGCGGCGGTATTCGAGCTTGAGACGCTCGACTCCCGCACGGTCATCCACTCGATGGTCTCGTGCAGCTTGACCCTCGCGGCCTCGGCTCTCTCGACATCGTCTTCCGTGTTGAGCGCCTCCTGTCCCTCGGTGACGAGGTAGCGGCAGTTTTCGACCACCTCTCCGAGCACCTTGTCGGCACCTGCGTTGACGAGTTTCTCGAGCCGGTCGGCTTCGGCGGCGAACTCCCTCTTCAGGTTGACCTTGCGGGAGGCGTTATAGGTGTCCAGCTTGCGCGAGAACTCGAGCAGCAGAAACATCTGAGGCTTGTTGATGTTCTCCTTTTCGAGGGGCTCGCAGTCTATGAACTCGAAACGTCCGTTTGTGGCTCTTACGAGGTTGAAGATGGCCTGTGCGCCCTCGACAGAGTCGTCCCGGGCGAATTTGACCTCGCCGTTTTTGAACCATAGTTGTGTGAGTGTTGGGCCGCGTACGACGCGCATGAGGCCGTTTCTCTTGGTGGTGTTTACGAGCTGGAGGATATCGGAGAAGTGTTTGGGCAAGAAGCGGCCGATATAGGTTGCCTCGCCCAGCGCGTCCATTCTCTTCGTACGTGACAGAATGGTGTTAACCCTCAGCTTCATCATCTGTGGTTCGACCGGCTTGAGCAGGTAGTCGTCCGCGCCCGCCTCGACGGCCTTGGAGTGCAACTCTCCGTTGTCATCCACGCAGGTGAGTATGAACGGCGTGTTCTTTATGAGGGTGGCGGTTCGAACACGCTTGAGCAGCTCGAATCCGGAAGAATGCGGCAGTGAGTTGCACGCGATGATGAGGTCGAAGCTTTCCGAGAGGATTTGCCTGTGCGCGTGTTCTCCGTCCTCAGTCGTTCGAACGAGGTATCCTTCCGCAGTCAGAGTTCTGGCACAGATTCCGAGCCAGACCTTGTCCGCGTCCGCTATGAGTATCCTCTGAGGAGAAAGAACGTCCTTTTCCATGAGCAATATGCCCCTTCGCGAGGCAAATCTCCTTTCAGTGCGTCAAGCAAGTCATTATAATCGCTGTATGGTGAAATCCATGCCTGCAAAAGGCGTATTGTCCTTCATGTTAATACTTTTTCTCGCGAACTGTGTTTCTGCGCCGAAACCGGCACACGCGGAGGGTTTTTTCTTCGACTGGCGGGCGTTCCACCGCTACAACACAGAAACCCTCTGGACACACAGTCCGGTCTTCGACCGCTTTGAGAGCGGACTGTCGGCGCGGGACTTCTGCCTTCTGCGTTCTTACAACGGTCTGGGCGGGCCGTGGGCGCGCGAAGTCGTTGCCCGGGCCGCGCGCCATGACGATTCCCTGCTGGGAAAGGCGGACTGGCGCGCACTTGCCGCCGGACGGCAATTCATGAGAAAGCCGCCCGTGGTGGGGCTTTCCTCGCAGGACGTTCGGTCGCTGAGTCTCCTTTTCGCGCTCGATGACCACGGCGAGCCCCGTAAGCTTCTGGACGAGTTGAACATCGAACGCTTTGCTCACGGGTCCGCGCTTGCCGGTTACCTCTACGGGATGGCGATGCACACGGACGTAGTGAGCACGAGGCTCGCGAAGCTCACGCCTTCGCTTCCCGACGAGTTGAGGGCTTTCGTTTTGTACATTGCGGCGGGCAATCCCCTTTCCAACGAGGAGTTCCTTCTGTCACGTATCGAAGAGGGCAACCTTGAGGAAAAGTCGATTGCGCTTATCGGTCTATCGAGGATTCCGCCGAAACAGCGCGAGGATTTTTCCGTTCACGCCCGGTCGGTCGCACAGGAAATGCGCACGAGTGGCGACACGGAATTCCTGTTCCTGATATGCTCGGCCGTCACGCTTGCGGGCGAGGAACACGCCTATCGAATGCTCGCGCCGCTTCTGAGAGACCGGGATACGATCAATGCGTCCCTTGCAGCGGTAGCCTGCGGTGCGTGCGAAGATGCCCGAAAGCTTCCCGGCATACTGAAGGACGAATCCCTGAGCGCGGTGGTAAGGGGCCACGTGCTGTTGGGCGCGGCTCGGAGAGAAGATATCAGCGCGGAGCTCATCGGCGAGCGGCACTGCGACACGGCAACGCAGAGCTACGAAAGCTCGCTGCTATCGCATTGGGACTCAGCGGCAGAGACAGCGCCGTGATGCCGCTTCGCGAACTGTTTCAGGACGCGTCCTACGATGTGCGTGCCTCGAGCGTTCTCGCGGGTGCCCTGAGCGGTTCCCGTTATGCTTTCGGCATATTCAAGGACAATGCGCTTGGACAAGCATCATCAGGAGATATCCGCTCTTGCCTCGCTTCTCGGCGCATTCAGATTTCCCGAGAATTCGGGCAGTTTCGTGACCGGAACGTACGAGTACACTTTCGACAGGGAGAGGGCGGTTGCGCTGCTCGCGCTGGGAGTCTCGACCGCTGAGGGGCTCGAGCAGTCGCTCGACAGGTACCGCGGCAAAGGCTCGGCGTACCTCGACAGGATGGCTGCGCTCGCGCAGCTTGCCCGTGGTGATGGCACTGCGTTGAAGTCGCTTCACCGCTCGCTGGTACGGTACCAGGATTACGAGCCTTTCGGCACGCCGCTTTCCCTGAGGCGCGATATCTATCGCAGGCTTCTGCCGCCCGCGTTTCGCCACTTTCTCGATCTTTGCGGCACGAGCTGAAAGATGTAACGTTCTGCTTCAGGTAGCGTCCAAATATGAAGAAACCCAAAGGGCAGGCCATAAAATGAAACGTATTCTTTTTAGCGTAGGATTGATCATCTGTGCGGCCATAGTCTCGGTAACGGTAGTCAAAGCGGAGTTGCCTCCGATGCCGTCCGGGGGACCGCCGCTTCCCTCCCTTCCTTCACTGCCGGACATATCACGTCCGTCCTACAGCCCTACACCCACTCCTCCCGACGTCAACGAACGCAGGTGGGAGCGTTGGTGGGTGGCCAACCGCGCGCCGCTGCTGGTCCAGTTCGACCCTCGCATAGGCGAGACGTTCAAGAAGGACGAGGAGAAGAAGCCCCAGCCCACCAAGTCGTCTTACACGGACACGGGCGACAGGCAGAAGAAGCGCATACCGTCCGCCGCGGTGGATGCGAAGAAGTTGAACGTTCTGCAGTTGCTCGTACTTCTGGGTTACGGCGGCAAGTTCAAGGAGATATCGCGGGCCATGGTTCTCGATGAGCTGGAATACCGCGGCAAGGAGGCAGTGGACGAGCTGATAAAGATTGCGAAGGGCGAGGCCGGCGGTTCACCGGTTTCGGGTATCTCGGAACGCCAGCTTCAGCACTACGCGATAATCGCACTGGGCGAGATAGATTCGGAGGATGTTTACGAACCCCTCGTGGAGATTTACAAGAAGACCGAGAAGCAGGACACGGTGTTCTTCGCATCCCTGGCGTTGGGCAGGCACGGAGACGAGAAGGCCGCCGACGTCATAATCAACGGCCGGGACGGGCTCGACCAGTATCAGCGGGCCGCGGCATGTCTTTCGCTCGCGATGATGGGAGCAATCGACAAGGCCGACTACATAAAGGAAGTGTTCAGGACCGCGCCGTCCAACGATGAGAAGGTGTTTTCGGCGCTTTCTTTGGGCATACTCGGTTCGATTGACCAGGTTGAAATTCTGAAGGAGAGTTACGAGAAGTCCTCCGACCCGTTCGACGAGGGCCCTTCCCGCCTGGGCTTTCATAGCACGATGCGAAGAAAAGAGTCCCGAACCGGACTTCATATTCGAAAACCTCTCCGAGCAGGACCCGTTCGTACAGACAGTGGCACTTCTCACGGCGGGAACAAGGCAGTACCGCTCGAAGCTGGGGATTGCGAAGAAGATAGCCAACGAGACTGACGAGCCCCGTGTTCGGCGTGCCGCGCTTCTGTGTCTTGCGATGAGCAACAGCAAGACCGGCTTCAAGCTTTTGAACGAGCTTCTCGATAAGGGCGGTGACATGGCGAAGGATGCCGAGTTCGCCTTGAGCCTCATGAAGAGCAAGAGCCGGGATGAGATTCTGCGTGACTGGATGCGGATGCCGGAGGAGATGATGCCTCTCGCGCCCTTTATACTTGCGCGTTACGAGGGCGAGGAGACGATGTCGCGCCTTCGCCGGGGCAAGTCAATGAAGCTGGGAATGGATCCCGTGCTTTCGGTGCTGGCGTACGGTCTCGTGTTCGATGTCGGTCGTCCTGCGATGCTGGAGCGAGAGCGCAAGTCAGATGACGAGAGGGTTCGGGCGGCTTCGCTGATGGCTCTCGCATACACCGGTACGCCCGAAGGTCTTCGAGTGATAGAGGAATTCGAGGCTCAACAGGGTCTCGAGGCGAGGGTACACAAGTTCGCCATAAAGTACAGCTCTCCCGCGCTGATGCACAAATTCATCAAAGAGAACACGAAGATGGGCAATCCGCGCGCTTGCATAGGTTCCGCCACCGCACTTGGCGGATTGCGCTGCAAGGGAGTGGAGGACACCCTTTCGGTTTTCCTGAACCACGGCAATCCGGATGTCCGCTGCTATGCAGCCCTTGCCATGGGCCGTGTGGGAACACGCGAGGCCGCGGAAAGGCTTATCAGCCGCTACAGCGTGGAGTCGCATCCATATGCGAAGGGCAACATAGTGATAGCTGCGGGGATGATGTTCAAGATGTTCCCGGACCACGAGGAGCTTGAAGAGCTTCTGCGGGATGCGTTGTTCACCAGGGCCCACAACGACGTCCCGCGTGTGCTGCCCTTGCCTGGGGTCTTTCACGCAATCCGGCGAGTTTCGACATGGCGGGGCCGATAGCGAGGGGCGACCCGTCCTCTCGCGCGAGGGCGGCCGGCCAGTTGGGTATGGGTCTCTCACACCATGAAAGCTCGATATTCGCGCTCGAGCGTGGGATAAAGGTCAAGAGCTACGAGCAGGTTCGCGAATTCGCCTGTTACGGCATGGGCGTTCTCAAGAACGAGGACGGGCTTTCGGAACTCTCGGAGGCTCTGGAGGACAACAACATAAGTGTTCGCGAGGCTGCGGCTATCTCTTACGGAGCGATGAGGCCCGGCAAGGCTTCGAAGGCACTGACCGACATGGCCGAGAGTGACGCGAACTTCGGAGTTCGCCGTATTGCGTCCATTTCACTGATTCTGATCGGAGACGTCAAGGGTTTCGAGCATCTCATGGAGTCCTTCAAGGGTCGCGGAGATTCTGCCGTTCGCGAGATGGGCTACGTAGAACTGACGGAGCTTTCCAACATGTACATACCGCTTGGTTTCAAGATAGACGACTACATGCAGGAAGGCGTAGTGTCCGAGAATCCGGACGCACCGATGCCTCCCGGTAACCCTTAGGCCGCAGATATTTCAAAAATCCGATAAGCTAACCCCTTTGGCTGACGCAGTCGAAGGGGTTTTCTTATGGAAAAGCTATGGGCACCCTGGCGCGGCAAGTTCGTGAGCAACATCTCCGACGATGACGAGTGCTTTCTTTGCCGAGTGCTGAAGGAAGACAACGACGGAGACAACTATGTGCTGAAACGGGGCGAGAAGGTATTTGCAATCCTCAACCGCTATCCTTATAACACGGGACACCTGATGGTGGTTCCCAACCGTCATGTAGCGGAGTTCGAAGAGCTGGACGAGGACGAGTCGCTGGAGCTTCTTAGGATGACGAAGCGCATGATAGTCGCCCTGAAGGGTTCGATGTACCCGCACGGCATAAACGTGGGCATGAACCTGGGCAGGTCAGCCGGAGCGGGTGTTGTTGGCCATATTCACCTTCACATAGTTCCCCGCTGGGACGGAGATACGAACTTCATGCCCGTGATAGGGGGGACGAAGGTTCTCCCTCATGACCTTCCCACGGTTTTCAAGCTGCTCGAAGACAGGCTCTGAGTGTTCCGGACCGCTTGACAGAGGCGGCCCTGTGAGTATAATCCCCTGTTTGTTTCGGAGCCTTATTTGATGAGTATCCAGGAAAATACGGAAAACCTCAGAAAGGTTCTCATCGTGGACGATGAGTCCGATTCTCTGGAAATGACGGCCAGTCTGCTGGCCGGCGAGGGCTATGAAGTCAGGAAGGCCCAAAGCGGTTTCGAAGCACTCGATGCGGTACGAACGCAAAGGATTGACCTCGTCCTTCTCGACGTTCTGATGGAGGGGATGGACGGCTTCGAGACACTCAAACGAATTCGAGAGAAACAGGGAGATGCACATCTCCCTGTTATTCTTTTGACCGCTCTCAACGAATCCCACCGAGACTTCGGCATTGACAGCGGTGCCGACGATTATCTGACTAAACCGTACAGAGTTAACGACCTGCTCGCAAGAGTAAGGGTCGGCCTGCGGCTCAGGAAGCTCAACGAGAGGCTCGTAAGGCTCAAGGAGCTTAATGCGGGACTTTATCGGTTTGCGAGCGAGTTGAACTGCGTTCGCACAATCGGGGAGCTGGACGAGGTGATATTCGAGAACCTGTCCGCCGCGCTGGGCTGTGAAAAGGCGAGGCTCGTACTTTGCACGGATGGCGAGAGCGGGGACACGAGCGTTTTCAGCGCGTTTTTGAACGGCGCGTACATATGCAGCGAGCTTCAATTGCGCCAGAAGGCCCTCGAGCTTTGCGAGAAGGAGCGGGATTTCGCTTTCGGCGTTGTTCGATGCAACGACAAACCGATTGCGGGCGTTTGCGTTTATCCGGAGCCCGAGGACGGCTTTTTCGAAGAGGCCGTATCGCTTGTGACCGCCGTATTCGAGCGGTTCTATCTTCGTCACGAGCTTGCCATGGAAGGTCGCAGGCTTCGCCACATAGTCGAGGGTTCGGCGGACGCGTTCTTCTTTCTCACGCGCGACGGCATGGCACAGCCCCTCAACGACGTATGTCGAGAGCTTCTCGAACTCGACGAAGGCCAGGCCGAAGTTCACCTGTCGAAGGTCTTGTCCGCGGAGGGCCTTGAGCTTCTGAACGATTACCTTTCCAAGGCCTTTTCGAACCCGACATCTACCACCGACCTTCCGCTGTCCAGCGGTCGGACGATACGTTTATCGGCCGCACTTTCGGCTGAGAGCAGGGACCGTTTGCAGTGCCTTGCCCGAGATGTGACCAGTGAGACCTTGAAGATGTCGCGGCTTTCACGCGACAACGAGATACTCGAGAAGCGCCTATCGCTCATGAGCGACGAGATGGCGGAGAAGAGTTCGTTCGAGAACATAATCGGGCGTAACTCCCGCATGAAAGAGGCCTTGTCGCTTGTTCGCAAGATATCCAACACGACGGCATCCGTACTCATAACCGGCGAGACCGGCACGGGCAAGGAACTTATGGCCCGTGCGATTCACGTGAACTCTCCCGTTTGCGAAGGCGCGTTTCTCAGGCTGGACTGTTCGGCGCTTTCGGACGCCGGGCTGTTCGCAACGCTTTTCGGCGAGTCAGGCTCGGCGCATGAGGGGATGCTCGAACTGGCGAAGGACGGCACCCTGTTCCTGGAACACATCGAATCGCTTTCCGCGGAAGCTCAGGCGAGGCTCGCGAACATGCTGATCGAGCATCGCTATACACCGGAGGGCTCGGACGAGATCCGTAAGCTCGAGGCCCGCATAATAGCCTCATCCTCGGAGAACCTGAAGGAACTCGTTTCCGCCAAGGATTTTCGCGAGGACCTGTTCTATCGCCTGGGAGTGGTTCAAATCTTGCTTCCTCCGCTTCGAGAGAGGTGCGAGGACATACCGCTTCTCGCTCAGCGTTTTGCCAAAGACGCGGCGGAGGTACACGGCAAGCCCGCTCCCGTCATCAGTGATCGTGCGAATTCGACACTTATGGAACAGGCTTGGCCTGGGAACGTACGCGAACTTCGAAGCGTCGTGGAGCAGGCGGTACTTTTCAGTTCCGACGGGCGCATAGGGCCTTCGGACCTGAAGCTGAGTTCCACGGTTCGCATAAACAGGGACACGAACTCTCTGAAGGACGCTCTTTCACAACCGGAAAAGGAGATAGTTCTCGGAGCGCTCGAGGATTGCAACTGGAACTGTTCGAAGGCTGCACGGACACTTTCCGTGAGCCGCACCACGTTATATAAGAAGATGAAGAGGTACGGCATCCGCTCGCGGCGCAAGAGCGGAGCCGGGAACGAAAGGACATCAGGACATGGCCAGTAAGAAATCCCAACCTCAGACCCCCAAGGCTTTCAACCCCTGTAAGGTACGTGCCTGCAAGAAGCCAGCAGTACGCGAAGGCTACTGCGAGAAGCACGCGAAAGAGGTGGAGCTTTACAACCAGGTCGTGAGCGAGATCGGCCGTAAGGACAAGAAGCTCTGCAAGGTTCCCGGCTGTAAGAACCAGGCCCACGCCAGAGGCTACTGCAACACTCACTACGGTCAACTCTGGCGCAGCGGGAAGATATCGCCGGAGCTTCGTCCCCGCAGGCGCTCGCGCAGGAATCGCGACGACAAGACCGCGGTTCGCATACCGAAGGAGCTGGATACCCTGAACGGTCAGCTCATCAAGGCCAAGGAACACTACGAATGCGTTGTGGGCTTTGAGAACCGTATCCGCTGGAGGCGTGAGATCAAGCATCTTCAGAAGGAGATTGAGCGAGTCCGTGCGGAACTGAAGCAGGCTTCGGTGAGCCGTTAGCGAGCCACATGGCGAAGCTGGACAATTCGAACAAGTCCATAAGTGATTGCGCACGGGAGGTGCTGCACGAGGAGGCGCGAGCGGTGGAGTCCCTCTGCGGCAAGCTGAACGACGAGTTCGCCATCACCGTCAATGCCATTCACAGTGCGGTTCACGGGGAGAATCGCAGGGGGAAGGTAGTTGTTACGGGAGTCGGCAAGAGCGGGCTGATCGGCAAAAAGATTTCTGCCACCCTTTCCTCCACCGGCACCCGCTCGGCTTTTCTTCACCCCACCGAAGCCGCACACGGTGACCTCGGCATCATCTGTGAAGAGGACGTTGTCATTGCCATCTCGAAGAGCGGCGAGACGAGCGAGCTTCTGGCCATTCTGCCGCTGGTGAGGAAGCTGGGTTCGTCGCTGGTGGCGATGGTCGGCAACCTGTCATCCACTCTCGCACGACGCAGCGACCACGTAATAGACTGTTCAGTGGAAAGGGAAGCCTGTCCACACGACCTTGTTCCGACGACATCCACCACTGCGACACTCGCAATGGGCGACGCGCTGGCGATAGCGCTTTCGAGGCTTCGCGACTTCTCACCCGGCGATTTTGCTGTCTATCATCCATCGGGTTCGTTGGGCAGACGCCTGCTTCTGTCGGTCGCGGATCTCATGCACCGCGGCGAGCGGAACCCGACCGTATCCCCTGAGACGGATTCCACTACCGTTGTGGAGGTGATGACGGAGACGAAGCTGGGCGGAGTGAACGTAGTTGACGGTAAGGGCATGCTGCTGGGGATAATCACCGAAGGGGACGTTCGGCGACACATTCGCAGGGGCGAGGAATTCTTTTCGCTGAGAGCCTCGGACATGATGACGAAGTCCCCGCAGACTATCAGCGAAGACGCCACGGCGGAGCAGGCTTACCGCAAGATGGAGTTTCGGGAGTCGCAGATCAACGTTCTGCCGGTTGTGGACTCAAGCGGAGTTTGCGTGGGCCTTTTGCGCCTGCACGATGTCATTGGCGGTGGAAGAGATTAGGCCCGTCCTCCTGTTCGGGCCCGTCTTCGGGCCGCTTCTCATTTTTTCGTTCTCCCGTCTTCTCACCTGCCCCATCTTCATTGCCGAACGGGTTGTAATCATCCGGCTCCGGTCGGAGGGTGCGCTTGTATATTCTTCTTCGGAGCATTCTGCTTGGCTGAGCAGTGAAATCGCCCTCGTCGGAAACGTCTTCGGCAATGGTCATTTTGGCGTTGTTGAGCTTTGCGTCTATGTTGTCCGTGAAATGTACGACGATGGCCTCCGGGAAGCTCGGTTCGACAGTCGCGCCCCATTCTCTCTGTCCGTGGTGGGAGAGTGCGATGTGTTTTAGCAGGTCGAGCTTGTCTTGCGGGAAATCTTCGATCTGTGCTGCCCATCCGTCCAGCATCTCAGTGACAATATATATGTGAGACAGTAGCATTCCCCGGTCGCGGTTCTGGAAAGCCGGGCCTGAGGTGTATTCCTGAATCTTTCCCATGTCGTGGATGAATGCGCCTGAAAGCAGCAGTGCGCGGTCGAGTTCGGGTCGTATTCCCGCAATTGCGTCGCAGAGCCGAATCACCTCGCACGTGTGTTCGAGCAGGCCGCCGAGGAACACGTGATGGTAGCTCATGGCCGCGGGGCAGCGTGTGAACTGTGCCATGAACTCCTTATCGTCGAGTATCACCCGCCAGAGCTTCGAATAGTGTTCGTCGTCGAGCGAACCGGCGGTTCCGGCGAGATAGTCCACCATTTGGTCAATGTCGAACCGTGAGACGGGCATGAAATCCGAGGGGTCAATGTCTTCTTCGCTTACGGGCGCGATGCTCTTGATCTTGAGCTGACTGGTTCCCCGGTACTCGTCGCCATGTGCCACCACGTTCACGAACGAGTTCGGCGGCATGCTTTGGAATTCCTCCCTGGTCGCATCCCACTTCTTGGCCTTGATGGTTCCCGTCTTGTCGGCAAGCTCGATATCGAGGTAGAGGCTGTCCTTGCTCGTTGTCCTGAGCCTTATGGACTTGACCAGCGCGGTGAGCATGCACATTTCGCCCGGTTCAATGTCTGAGATAGTGATCTGCTGCACGTTTCCTCCCTGAATATTTTCGGTAATTTGTCAGTCTCCACCGGGTTGCGGCGGTTTTTCGCCGTTGCCCTCGCCGTCTTCAGGGAGTTCGGGCTCGTCGGGCGGTGGTTGCTCTTCCTCGTCAATCTTTTTGGGAAAAGGACGCATGCTCGACTGGGGATCCCTGATATTGCCCTTGACCTCGATACGGAAGATCATGCTCGCCGGGTCAAGACCGATGGCTTGCAGGATGGCCGAGATCGGATTCGAGGACGAATGGGGCTCGAAGAGCAGGCGCATGGAGCCGTCGAGGTCAACGTAGCCATTTCCCTTTTTGAGCTTGAGCATGGAAGAGATGAGTTGCGCGTCCTCGACGAGAATTCTTGTACCTGTGAAATGCAAAACGGCGGAGGCGTCGGTGAACTCGTGGGGGGTGAGGCTCGGCAAGGGAATGACGGAGACAATACTGACGATTCCGGGCGCTTCACCGAGGTCGCCCTTGATGATTTCGAAGAAACCTTCACCAAGAATTTCGAGTTTTTTTCGCATAATCTTCAAAGAAGCCTTTGCGTTGCCCTCGCCCTTGATCTTGTTCTCGATACCGAGGTTCTTGAACATTCTCTCGACGATCACGCCTTTCGCCTCCGCATCGAGCTGTACGAACTGCTCTTCTACGCTCAGAGTTCCCGTCACGGTTCCGCCGCACGAGCCTCCCTTGAAATCCCTGATGTAGAGCTTCTGCTCGGTGTATTCGAAGGATGAAGAGCCGGAGAGCGGAACGTTGAAGACCTTGATTTGCATATCGGAGATGTTTCCGGAGAAATAGTAGTCCTTGACATCCCGGTCCCAGGAGCGCCGGATGTCAATATTTCCATCGAGAGAACCTTCGAGCCATTCGGGCGAGTTTCCGAACATTCCCATGGCGGTTTTGGCCTCCATGCCCTTCGCATGAAGTTGGCCGGTCATGAAGCCCTTCTTTTTTGTCTCGAGGTGGAAGGTCATTTTCCCTGTAATTGTGCCGCCACCGAACGGTTCGATGAGCATTTCGGTGAAGCTGAGGTTGTTCATTTCGTATTCGAATACGGTAGAAGCGCGAGATATGATGTCGCCCTTTGCGCCATCCATGGTCAAATTTCCATCGAGTCGCAGCTCGGGGTTTTTTCCGAAGTCGCCGTTTGCGGTCATCCTTCCGCTGAGCTTTCCGAGAATTAGTTTCGAGGTGAGTTCGAGTTCTTTCTTGAGAGCCTCGGAGTCGAGTTTCACGAAGTCGAGGGTGAAAACGTAGGAGACGGGTTTTGTATCGAGCATAACGTGTCCGAAGCCGCTGACATCACCTTCACAGCATTTGCCCGTAATGTCGGTGAAGAGTATCTTTGGGCCTTCGACCTTGATATTAGCGGTGAGGTCGTAGAGCGTAAAGGGGTTTAGCCAGAGGCTTTTTGCGGTGATCCTGCCGGAGCCGGTTTTCGGGAGCATTTCGAGCAGGCCGCTTTCGGCAAAGGTAACGCCGAGCGGCAGTACGACGTACGAGAGGACAACTAAAAAAGCTGAAAGTGTGAGAGTTCTCATAGTTTTTTTTCGGGTATGGACTACCCGCAAGAATATACGCTTTTTGGCCGGATTCGTGGCTAAACAATTCCTTTTGAGCCGCGAAAGCAAGGCCCGTGTGGCGTATTCGAAAAAAAATTTCCGAATATTTTTACACATCACGTTTTTTTGTTGTATGATGACCTTAGCAATCATCTGAGTCGGCGCGTTCCTTTTGGGGAAATTCGTTGACGCGGACAAAAGCGTTGCTATGCTTTGACAAGTTACTGGGAGTGGGAAGGGGCCGCCGGAGGGTTTTTCGAGGCGGCTCCTATCCCCAAACAATCTGCTGAGTAGTCCTTGCGGGCGAACAGCCCGCTCGTTTTTCGCGACCCTTTTTTCGTGAAAGCGAGCGACTGTTCGCTGTTTTGCGCGATTGTGCGTGAACGGCGTTTTCGTTTGTTACGAAGCCCGCGGCGGGCTCTGCAGGTCAGCTTTGTGCAGATAGGAGTCGAAAAATGAGTCAATTCAGGAACCTTCTTTTCTTTGTCCTGGCGTTCGCCATCGCGAGCGTGCCAGCGGCAGCGTTCGGGCTTTCCGTTTCTGTATCACCTACTACTGTGGATTTGTATTCCGGGTCTTCAGTATCTGTGACCGTCAGCGGCTACAATAGTGGCGAGACGCTGACTTTCGCGTTCAACGAGACAGGGACGGTCAATTTTGGCGCGGCAAGTTCTTATACTTACACGGCCCCCGCCTCAAGCACGTACACGGTTTCTCTCCCTCTTAACACATCGGGTTTGTGGGAGAACTATTCCACGGGTACGCAAAACACCTGTACGATTACAGTGTCGGGCGGCACCACGCCCAGTGCAACCACTCCCACGCTCACTATGGACTCATCGGTCGGCCATCACTACGACGTGGTGGAATCGTCAATTACGACGGCGAACGGTTTTTACGGTACGGGCACGGGAACCGGTACGGGCGACCGTGCGGGTCTTCTGGCGGGCAGAGTAGGTACCAGCCCCGTAAACCGCGCCTACTTCAACCTTTACATCCGTGACCAGTACGGCAACATCGCCAATATAGACAGTAGCAGCACCATTTCATACAACTACAGCTCGGGCACTACAAATAACGGTTCTCCATACCTTACTCCCTCGCTTGTCGCTTCTGCTTCCTATTCGTTCACGGACGGACTCAGCAATTCGCTTCTCCCCATTGCATTTGCCAATGCGGGCGACTACTATGTTGACTTCGACTGGAACTCCAGTTCCAGTTGGACTACTACAACTCAGTCGCGGTTCTACTTCACCGTGTCGCCGGATGATCCGAAATATATTGATTACGACACGTATTCGATTTCCGGCACCGCGGGCACGAGTTGCTACGATTTCGACGGTGACGGCACAACCAACAGTGCGCAGATCCAGCTTCACGACCAGTTCGGCAACCTTTGCACGAACTACTCTGGTTCGTCCAACGTTTCCGTGTCGAGCAGCGGCCTTGGCAGGACCAACTCCTACACAGGTTCGAGCTATTCCGCGACGACCAGCGCCTCGGTGACGTTCACGAACGGCTTAAGCACAGCGTCGCCGGACTGGGCGGCATACAACGTTGGAACGCGCTACCTGAACGTGCAAGTATCCAACGGTTCGTGGACGGCCGACGACAACAGCTCAATCGGCTACCTTTACTTAACGATTTCGCACGCGGATCCCAACATAGTTGTCTTTAGCAAGAGCACGATATACGCGACAGCCGGTTCGAACAACTACTCATGGGTAGGCACTGCGACGAACCAGGCGTATATGTATCTTTATGATACGTACGGTAATTATGCCTCTAATTTCACGGGCACTGCGACTGCGAGCTACCTTACCGGCGGACAGCCGGAAGCACGACCTCGCGCAGCGGAACGACGTATAGTCCGACGCTGAGCGGCACCCAGTACTTCTCAAGCGGCATGAGTGCGACGAGCGGCTCCAACACCAACTGGAGTGCGTACTACGCGGGTACGACTTTGCTCGACGTTCAGGTTCAGAACAGCACGTTCTGGACGGCGAGCGACGTGACGGGGCACAAGATATCGCTTTCGGTATCTGCGGCCAACGCTTACACGTACCGCATAGCGCTTCCGATTTCAGCCATAGCCGGCCAGAACTTCGGCGTTTCAATTTACAACTACGATATGTACGGCAACGCGAACGCACCGAACAGGCCAGCCGGCGGCACGGTAACGTCGGTGGCGAACGGTCTTTCGAACGACGCGTACGGCGGAACTCTGAGCCAGAACGGCAACCCGGCACCTATTGCCATTCCTTCGGGCTCGGACACAACGCTTTCGAACGTTCAGTACACGAAGACGGGGCAGTTGGACCTTCAGATAAACGGTCTTACGACCGCGACAGGTGACAGCCCCGACCGCATGACGATAAACCCGGGCACGCTCGACTACTGGGTGGTTGACAACCTCTCAACGACGAGTGTTGACGCCGGTGCAACGTTCTCGGTTGACGTGACTCCCGTTGACCAGTTCGGCAACACCATTCCCACTCTTGCCGCAATGGCATCGGTAACTCTTTCAGCAGTAGCAGTTGACGGTTCAGCCGACAGCACACTTGGCGGAACAGTCACGGGCAACATCAACACCTCGACCACATTCAGTGGTCTTTCGTACACCGCCAAGGAACAGATCCGCATCCATACTTCCGGAGGCGGTACGACTAAGAGCACGGGCGACAGTCCGATAATCACAGTCACAGGTGGCACGGTAGCGAGCTACGACATAACTCTTCCGGGCACCTCGAAGACTGTTGACGACGTGTGGAACGCGACGATCACGCCGAAGGACACTTACGGCAACATCACCGACGGCGACAACGCGGTCGGTTTCAGCGTCTCTCCCGCGGGCGGCAACCTCTACATCAACGGAGCGACTGGCGGAACTGTTGACACAAGCAGTTGCGACAGCTCCGACGCAGGCGTTACATTCACCTGCCAGTACGATACACCCGCGACGATCAACCTCGTCGCCAACGACACCGTGAACGCGATAACCTCGACTTCCGCATCCACAATTACCATCAACCCGGGTGCGGTAGCCACGATCACCGTGGTCACTCAGCCCGCGAGCCAGGTTGTTGCAAGCGGTTCGACCACATTTACGGTGAGCGCGGTTGACCAGTTCGGCAACACCGTTTCGGACGGCACCGCGATAACCATGTCGTGGCGCGACGGCTCTGCTCCGACGAACTCGGGCACGCCGGGCGGCTTTACCTCGACCACCGTTTACACAACGAGCGGTCAGGCGACGGCCACCTTTACAGTGTCCAACTACGCCGGCACCTCTGCGGCGAACGCGGACGACTTCATCCTTACCGCTTCCGCCGGCACCGGCACGATTGACTCGAACGAGATAACGGTAACACCGCTGACCGGAGCGAGCAACATAGGTTCATTCAACATGGCCCTTTCGACATACACCCCGACGGCGGGAACAGCGGTAACTCTCACCACGACCGCGAAGGATTCCTACGGCAACGTGATGTGGAACTGGACGGGCACAATCGGTACGACGAACGCCCTTCAGTGGAGCGGTGCCAACCCCGCACCCGACGGCACCACGCTCAGCGCCCCGTCCACTCTTAGGTTCATAAACGGTGTGGCGACGGCAAGCGTGACTTTCTACCGTGCGGAATCCACCGCACTCACGCTGAACTACAACCCGACCGGTGTTACTCCGACGTTTACCGTCAGCGCAGGCCCGCTTCACTACTACGGTCTTTCGAACTACATTTCGGCACAGACCGTTGGTGAGACCTTCTCGCTGACCGTCACTCCGTACGACACGTACGGCAACGTGACGACCGGTTCCGCCACCGTAAACTTCAACCCGGTTCAGGCCAACGGAACAGGTCCCGCGCCAACGGGCTCGCTTACGATTGGCACAGCGGACACCTCTTCAGGACCTGTCATCGTAAACAACATCATCTATAACCGCCCCGAGACGATTGACATCGAGGCGACCGACGGCACTACCACGAGTACACCGTCCAATACGCTTGACCTCACATTCGCACGCACTACCAAGGTGGCGAGCATCACGGTTGATGACCCCGCCGCCGCGGTGAACGTTGAAGCGGGCGAGGACTACACGGTCAAGGCGACCGCCTATGACGCATACAGCAACACCTGTGCAAGCGGCACGGCGCTAAGCTGGAGCACGACGATAGTCAGCGGCACAGTGAACGCTACTCTCGCATCCAGCTCGACGACCTGTGACGCGAGCGGCCAGGCCAACGTAGTGGTGACCGTAACCACAACGGCGGGCGACGCTCACACAGTGACCGCCACGAACGGCACAGTGACGGCGACCACGCCGAACCTGAACGTCATAGCGAACAGCACCCTTGCGAGCGTCGGTCTCAGTGGTCCCTCGACGGCGATAGCCGGAGTGAACTACACACTGACCGCGACCGCATACGACGCTTACGGCAACTTCATTACCAACTACAGCACGTCCACGCCCGTGACGGCAAACCGGCCCGAACAACGCACCCGACGGCACAGTACCGCTGCTGCCCACGGCAATTCCGTTCGGTTCCGGCACAGCATCGCTGAACGTGACACTTTACAAGGCCGAGGTTGCGTCGCTGAACTTCAGCGCGCCGAACCTCAACTTCACAGGCCCGCAGGACGTGACGGTAAGCGCAGCGGGTGTTACTTACTACACCACGACCGGATTCGGCTCAAGTCAGGAGGTCGGCGTACCGTTCTCGGTCACCGTTACCCCTTATGACAACTGGGACAACATGACCACCGGCGGCACGGTGAGCCTCACGGCAGTCGCGCCAGACGGAGTAGGCTCGGTATCCGGCAACCTCTACATTTCCGGCGGCACGACGACTCCGAGCGGTTCGACCGCAAGCGGTTCAGTTACGATCGCCAACGTTATCTACACTCGCCCGGAGACGATTGACATCCAGGCGAGCGACGGCACTAACACGAACGTGATTGCGAACTCGACTAACGTCATGTTCGCAAGGACGGACGTTGTTGCGAGCATCACGGTTGATGACCCCGCCGCGGCGGTGAACGTTGAAGCGGGCGAGGACTACACGGTCAAGGCGACCGCGTACGACGCCTGGGGCAACACCTGTGCAAGCGGCACGGCGCTAAGCTGGAGCACGACGATAGTCAGCGGCACAGTGAACGCTACTCTCGCATCCAGCTCGACGACCTGTGACGCGAGCGGCCAGGCCAACGTAGTGGTGACCGTAACCACAACGGCGGGCGACGCTCACACAGTGACCGCCACGAACGGCACAGTGACGGCGACCACGCCGAACCTGAACGTCATAGCGAACAGCACCCTTGCGAGCGTTGGTCTGAGCTGCCCCTCGACGGCGACAGCCGGAGTGAACTACACACTGACCGCGACCGCATATGACGCTTACGGCAACTTCATTACCAACTACAGCACGTCCACGGGCGTGACGGTAACCGGCCCGAACAACGCACCCGACGGCACAGTACCGCTGCTGCCCACGGCAATTCCGTTCGGTTCCGGCACTGCATCGCTGAACGTGACACTTTACAAGGCCGAGGTGGCGTCGCTGAACTTCAGCGCGCCGAACCTCAACTTCACAGGCCCGCAGGACGTGACAGTCAGCGCAGCCGGTGTTACTTACTACACCACGACCGGATTCGGCTCAAGTCAGGAGGTCGGTGTACCTTTCTCGGTCACCGTTACCCCTTATGACAACTGGGACAACATGACCACCGGCGGCACGGTGAGCCTCACGGCAGTCGCGCCAGACGGAGTAGGTTCTGTATCCGGTAACCTTTACATTTCCGGCGGCACGACGACCCCGAGCGGTTCGACCGCAAGCGGTTCAGTTACGATCGCGAACGTTATCTACACTCGCCCGGAGACGATTGACATCCAGGCGAGCGATGGCACTAACACGAACGTGATTGCGAACTCGACTAACGTCATGTTCGCAAGGACGGACGTTGTTGCGAGCATCACGGTTGATGACCCCGCCGCCGCGGTGAACGTTGAAGCGGGCGAGGATTACACGGTCAAGGCGACCGCGTACGACGCCTGGGGCAACTACTGCGCGACCGGCACGGCGCTAAGCTGGAGCACGACGATAGTCAGCGGCACAGTGAACGCTACTCTCGCATCCAGCTCGACGACCTGTGACGCGAGCGGCCAGGCCAACGTAGTGCTGACCGTAACCACAACGGCGGGCGATGCCCACACAGTGACCGCCACGAACGGCACAGTGACGGCGACCACGCCGAACCTGAACGTTATAGCGAACAGCACCCTTGCGAGCATAGGTTTCACCGGCCCCGCGACAGCGACAGCCGGAGTGGCCTACTCGCTCACCGCTAACGCCTATGACGCTTACGGCAACTTCATTAACTATTACACCACAACCACCGCGATCACGGTGTCAGGTCCGTCCAACGCACCTGATGGCACCACGCCGATACTTCCGAGCACCGTTCCGTTCGCAGCGGGTACGGCGACGGTAAGCGTGACGCTTTACAAGGCCGAGGTGGCATCACTTAACATCCAGTCGGGTTCGCTGAGCATCACCAATCCACAGGACGTGACAGTCAGCGCAGCGAGCGTGAGCTACTACACCACGACCGGCTTCGGCTCAAGCCAGGAGGTCGGCGTACCGTTCTCGGTCACCGTTACCCCGTACGACAACTGGGACAACATGACCACCGGCGGCACGGTGAGCCTCACGGCAGTCGCGCCCGACGGAGTAGGTTCTGTATCCGGTAACCTCTACATTTCCGGCGGCACGACGACCCCCAGCGGTTCGACCGCAAGCGGTTCAGTGACGATCGCGAACGTTATCTACACTCGCCCGGAGACGATTGACATCCAGGCGAGCGATGGCACTAACACGAACGTGATTGCGAACTCGACTAACGTCATGTTCGCAAGGACGGACGTTGTTGCGAGCATCACGGTTGATGACCCCGCCGCCGCGGTGAACGTTGAAGCGGGCGAGGATTACACGGTCAAGGCGACCGCGTATGACGCCTGGGGCAACTACTGCGCGACCGGCACGGCGCTAAGCTGGAGCACGACGATAGTCAGCGGCACAGCGAACGCTACTCTCGCATCCAGCTCGACGACCTGTGACGCGAGCGGCCAGGCCAACGTAGTGTTGACCGTGACCACAACGGCGGGCGACGCCCACACAGTGACCGCCACGAACGGCACAGTGACGGCGACCACTCCGAACCTGAACGTCATAGCGAACAGCACCCTTGCGAGCGTCGGTCTCAGTGGTCCCTCGACGGCGACAGCCGGAGTGACGTACACACTGACCGCGACCGCATACGACGCATACAACAACGTTATCTCTTACTACAGCACGTCCACGGGCGTGACGGTAACCGGCCCGAACAACGCACCCGACGGCACAGCACCGCTGCTGCCCTCGGCAATTCCGTTCGGTTCCGGTACAGCATCGCTGAACGTGACACTGTACAAGGCCGAGGTTGCGACGCTGACCTTCAACGCGTCGAACATCAACTTCACCGGCCCGCAGGACGTGACGGTAAGCGCCGCACCGGTCAACTATTACGAGACCAGCGGCTTCTCGAACAACCAGACGGTCGGTGCCATCTTCTCGGTCACCGTTACCCCGTACGACAACTGGGGCAACCTGACCACCGGCGGCACGGTCAACCTGACCGCAGTCGCGCCCGACGGCGTTGGCACAGTGACCGGCAACCTTTACATTTCCGGCGGCACGACGACCCCGAGCGGTTCGACCGCAAGCGGTTCAGTTACGATCGCCAACGTTATCTACACCCGCCCGGAGACGATTGACATCCAGGCGAGCGACGGCAGTAACACGAACAATATCAGCACCTCCACGAACGTTGTTTTCGCAAGGACGGACGTGGTAGCTTCGATATCCATCACCGACCCCGTCGCTGCGACGAACGTTATGGCCGGTGGCAACTACACGGTGGAGGCGACAGCGTACGACGCTTACTCCAACACCGTCGCATCCGGTACTTCCGTCTCGTGGACCTACGCCATGCTCGGCGGAACCACGAACAACGGTACCCTTGCGAACGCCACTACAACAACCAATGTTAGCGGCGTGGCATCAGTGCTGTTCACCCCGTCAACGACATCGGGTGACTCCTACAGCGTGACCGCGACCAACGGCACGGTGACCGCCACGAGCCCCGCAATCAACGTTGTTCACAACAACACTGTTGGTTCCATCCAGTTCACCGCACCATCCACGGCGACAGCCGGCACGGCATTCAACCTTTCCGGCTCCGCCTTCGACACTTACAGCAACGCGATGAGCACGTACAACGGCACGGTTGCGATAACCGTTACGGGTGCGAACAACGCGCCTGACGGCACCAACCCGATGCTGCCCACGTCCATCACCTTCTCGAGCGGAAGCGGAACCGCGAGCGTGACACTTTACAACGCGGCGGTAACCACTCTGAACGTGGCGGCGACAAGCTCCATTACAGTGAGCGGTCCCTCTGCAGTAACAGTAAGCCCAGCAGTTGTGAGCACCTACATACTGTCGGGCTTCCCGACCAGTCACGTAACCAACGAACCGTTCAACCTGACCATCACCCCGAACGACTCGTGGGGCAACGTGACCAGCACGAACGGCAACACCCTGAACGTCACCACCGTGGCACCTTCCAGCGGTTCCACTCCGGCAGGCTCGGCGATGACTCTCGTCAACGGCTCGAGCGTCGGCCCGTTCACCGGCCAGGCGACGGTAAACAACCTTCGCTACACCGATGTCGGTTACGTGGATCTGTACGTACAGGACACCTTCGGGACCATGTCCAACGTGAACAACACCGCGGACGTGTTCTTCGATGCGACCACAAAGGTAGGCTCGATTACGGTTGACTTCCCGTCGAACCCGAGCGGCAACGTTCGCGCGGGCGACGATATCTCCGTACGTGCACAGCTTCTCGACGCCAACGGCAATGCCGTGAAGCAGGGCCAGAGCGTCACATGGAGCTATACCAGGACAAGTGGCACGAGCGCAAACGGCGCGATCGGAGCCAACCCGTTCACCAACGACACCACAAGCGACGCCAGCGGTTACCTGACAGTGACGTTCACGCCGTCCACTACTTCGGGCGATACGTTTACTGTAAGCGCGCTGAACAACGCCACCGGCACTTCACCGACAATCACGATGCTGCCGGACGACGTAATCAGCGAATTCACAATGACCACCGTGTCGCTGAACGTTACAGCCGGAACAAGCTTCCAGGTTACCATTCAGCCCTGGGACGTTTACGGCAACCACATGAACGACTACTCGAGCAACACCGCCCTTACATTCAGCGGTTCCGCCACTGCTGCGAGCGGCGACGCACCGGCATGGCCGGCCAACCCGGTCACCTTCCTCAACGGAAGCGCGTCCGAGCCAGTCACGCTCTACATGGCAGAGACCACTGACATCACGGTTGAACTGTCCAGCGACAGCACCGTGAACGGTACGCTCGAAGACGTCGTTGTCGGCCCCGCCGTGGTCGATTACTACACTGTGACAGCACCAGCGAGCGCGATCGCCCATGATCCGTTCGATGTGACGGTCACACCTTACGACGATTACGACAATAAGACGGTGGGCTCGGCGACCGTGACCCTGACCGCACGCGTTCCTAACGGAGGCGCGGGCACCACGGACGGTACGCTTAGCGGAACGACCACGGTTGACACCTCGTCCGGCGAGACGACCGTACAGGTTTCCTACAACCGTCTTGACACGATTGACATCTACGCGAACGACGGCACCAACTTCTCGGATGACACAGTGACGCAGGACACCTCGTTCAGTCCGAACGTACCTGCACACATCGTGTTCACACCGCTGAACGCCACCTACACGGCGGGCGTATCGGTACCGGTAGAGGTGACCGTGTATGACGCAGTAGGCGGTAACCTCGTATCCGACGGCCATGTCATAGACTGGACGTTCTCCGGCACCGGCACCGGCGGAAGCTTCGGTGGCTTCAATAATCCGGCCGCCTTTGCCGCGACCTCCAACACGAGTGGCGGAACAGCCATCATCACCTTCTATCCCGATACCGTGGCCGGTAGTACTTACACCATCCACGCTGGCTGGGATAACTCGGTGACTGCTTCCTCCACCACGTTCGAGGTAGTTCCCGCAGCGACCGACTACCTTACGGTTGACGTTCCGACAGCGGAGCAGATCGCGGGAGTCGTGTTCGACATCACCATCACCGCTTACGACGAATTCGACAACGTCAACACGCTGCTGGACACCACCGAGACGATCGCACTCGTTGGCCCGAGCCCGGCGCGCGTTCTCGGCACACCTCCGATACTTCCGACAAGCGCATCGTTCACGGACGGCGTAGCAATTGTTTCTGTCACCCTTTACAGGGCCGAAGAGACAGATATGACCTGCGACCTTTCCGGTGCGATGGGCACAAGCGACGAGGTGACCGTTGTTCCGAACGACCTGATGCACTACGAAGTGGTATATGACCTCGCACCTCCGGTGATTGAGGAGTACGCACCATTCGGCACGACGGTTTACGGCGTTGACGAGTGGTACAACAGACGCGAAGGCGCGACGAGCGTAGAGGTGTTCGCAGAGGCCGTATCCGGTCCCCTGATGGGCACACTCAGCTCCACGCAGGTTCCTTCGCTGATAATCAGCACAACGAGCGGCTCCGGTGAGATTCCTGACCTCGTTTACTCCGAGGCTCAGCAGATCTACATCGCGGCCGAGGACGGCAACGGAATCCGTTCCGACAACGCCATAACCGGCGTGCTCGACGTGATTGACACCGTTCCTCCCACCTGGGACAGCGGCTACACACTCGGCGACGGCAACGGCAACACCACCGAGGCATACGTCGTGTTCGACGAGATCATGACTGAGCAGCCCGGCTTCCTGCCCGGCTCGTTCACTATTGACGGCATCGGCGCGACCGCCTACTCGTGGGTTGACAGCTTCACTCTGCACCTCGTGTTCGGCAACCCTGTTCCCGGCACCGAGCCTAAGGACCTCGTGTTCTTGCAGCAGATGCCGGCTGGCCTGACCGACACGGTAGGCAACCCGCTTGCCGGATTCACCGAGACCCTTGAGGATCAGGCAGAGCCCGTCCTCATGACCTTCGCGACGACCAACCCTGACAGCGATAGCTTCCTGAACGATGTCGTCGTGACGTACAGCGAGGATCTGGATCCGGCATCGGCAACACTTGCCGGCTGGATGATCGTCGACAACGACGGAGTGACCGACCTTCTTGGCGGACTCACAGACGCCGACGTCGAGGTCATCGGTTCCGACCTCATCTTCCACCTGGCCAACAACAGCGGTTCGCTTGGTCTGCCGTTCTTCATGTACCGAGGCAGCTCGGTGATGGACCCGGCCGGTAATCTCGCGGCGCACGAAGGCAACAACTCGCCTCCGACGGTTACCGCGGACGCAGACCAACTCTCCATCCTGCCGCAGCTCGTGATGCTCGGAGCCACCGCCGGTGACGCCGACCAGCCCACCGACACCCTCATGGTGGAGTGGGAACTCGAGAGCGGCCCGGCTACTGTTGACATCCAGGATCCGAATGCACTGCACACGCAGGTCATCCTCACAAAGGACGGTTCCTACGTGTTCCGCATCCGTGTCTACGACGTGTTCGGTGTTGAAGCCACAGACGTCATGACGGTGAGCATCGTTAACGTCGCTCCGGTGGCAAACGCAGGCACGAACGTGTTCGTTGACCGCGACCTCGCCCCGACCGCGACTCTTGATGGTCAACTCAGCTACGACCCGAACGGTGACGTGATCACCTACAACTGGACAGGCGTTGGGTCTCTCAACATCAGCGATCCTGGTGCAATGAGCCCGTCCATCGCCCCGACCGTTGACGGCGTTTTCCCTGTCACCCTTATGGTCATGGACGACGACGGCGCGACCGACACCGAGACGATCAACGTGATCGTTTTCTCCGACGGCAACGGCATTCCGATCTCCGACGCTGGCAAGGACCAGCACGGTGTAGCGAACGTTACGGTTCAACTCGACGGCCGCGGCAGCTATGACGTGGACGGCGATGACATGAACTATGCGTGGACACAGGAAGCCGGTCCGTTGGTGACGATAACGAATGCAAACACCTCGCTTGCCACCTTTACCCCGACCGCTCCGGGCATCTACGTCTTCGAACTGAACGTTGACGACGGTGTTTACAACGGTCTTTCTGACGAGGTGGTAGTGACGGTAATCTCCGATACTGCTAACAACGCGCCGGTAGCCGACGCAGGCGACGACCGCGTTGTGAACTTCGGAGGAAACGTGACACTGGACGGCTCCGACTCCTACGATGCCGACGGTGACCCTCTTACCTACATGTGGAGCGTAGAAGGTTCCTGGGCGACACTGGACAACGCTATGGCAATGCGCCCCGAGTTCACTCCGGTAATGCCCGGCACCTACGTGTTCCACCTTACCGTCTCCGACGGCATCAACTTCAGCTACACCGACGAGGTAGTCATCCAGGTAGTGGAAGACAACCTGCCTCCGATGGCCGTGGCTGGTTACGAGGATCCGGGCGAGGTCGGTTTCTACCTGCCGGTATCGATCAACCTCACCAACACCTCCTACGACGCTGACGGCGACCATCTCATGTACAGGTGGGTCCAGACCGCCGGTCCGGTGGTTCATTTCGCCCCGAACGCCAAGGCACCTTCCTTCACTCCGAAGGCAGCGGGCATCTACGTGTTCGAACTGTACGTTTACGACGGCATGAACCTTGACATGACAGAGGTCATCGTCCCGGTCAACAGCATCAAGAGTCGCATCGCGATAGCTGAGACCATGGAGGACAGACCGTTCCATGTGAACAAGGAAGCCTACGTAAAGGGCAGCGGCGGCATGAAGAGCGACGGCCACGTCTGGGTACAGATGGCAGGCCCGACCTTCCTGCGCTTCGAGGAGAACTACCGCGGCAGCATGAAGTTCCTGCCGACCGTAATGGGCACCTACACGTTCGGTTTGTACACCTGGAATGGCGAACACAAGAGCCTTGTGGACATCGTCAACATCCAGGTTGTCAGCGCGGACGAGCCCCTTCCGAGCAACGGCGGAGGCGGCGGCTGCTTCGTAGCGACCGCAGCGTTCGGTTCTCTTGCAACCGACAGCGTCGAGGCACTGACCACGGTTCGCGACAGCGCTCTCGCTTCCAGTGTCACCAGCGACACGCTCACCGGCCTTTACTACTCTGTCTCGCCCGCAGTGGCGAACGAGCTGGCCGCAAGCGATGCCGTACGTGCACTCATGAGGCGTCTGCTCGACCGCTGAGCCGACAACGCATCCGAAAACAGGGGGCCGGTTTATCCGGCCCCCTGTTCTTTTCGGGTAAAGAGAACAGTTGCCGCTAACACTGGAAAACCCGCGATAACAACGTAGAATCCACGTTTGGGCGAGCTACGGAATTACAACCTCGGACAGATATACACCCATTATGAACGACCTTACAACGCACCTCGTCTCGCTGATAGATACCAAACGCAAAGCGACTCTTTTACTCTCTGATGCAGCAGTTGATGCCGCCGCTCGACCGCTTCTTGCAGCGGAGAAGATGCATGATTTTTGCGAGCCGGTTCTCGTCGGCCAGCCCGAACGCATTCGCGAGCTTTCCATAAATGCTCCTTTGTGCCGTGAAAGGGCAGCACAGCTTGGTAAGACCACCGAAGAGTTCGTGGATTACCTGCTTGCACGTACAAAGATCCTCGACCCCTCTTCGCAACAGTGCGAGGCAAACCGTAGTGCGCTCGCCGGGTTCTGCTCGGAGAAGTTCTCGCGTGAACACATTGTCTCTGAGAAGGAATGCAAATGGATGTTCGAGGACCCGGTCCTTTACGCGGTTGCGGGCACCGCAGGCATCGAAGGAACAAGACGTGAAGGACACTGTGTGCTTGGGGGGCTCGCGAGTACCTCGCGAGATTTTTTCATCCCCACGCTTCGCCTTCACCGGCATACCGGAACCGTTTCGATGGCAGTAGCGTTCACATTCCAGAACAGCACCAATCCTGCCGGTTATGCGGGCGACCTTCTTGTAATTGCCGACGTTGCGGTCGTTGCGGATATGGACTCAAGGAGGCTCGCGGATGTAACGCGAGGCACCGCGGAGCTGACGTTCGACCTGTTTTGTCCCGAGCCTCTTGATAAGGTGAACGTTGCTATGCTCTCCTATTCGACTGGCGGTTCCGGTTCTGGCGGCTCCGTGGAGATGGTTCGCGAGGCGGCGAATCTTGTTCGCGAGGAGACGCGTAACGACCGAACCGGTCGTTGGGAGCGGATAGCTCTGACCGAGGAGCTTCAATTCGGCCCCGCGGTAAGCGAGAAGGCGGCGGCCCAGAAGCTTGATTTGAGCGACCATGCGAACGGCGCGGCGGGCAAGGCGAACGTTCTGATAGCGCCTAACCTCGATACTGGCAACGTTCTTTTTCACCTTCATGCGTCGTATTTCCGCGGCTGCAAGTATGTTCTTCTTCCATCCGGTTTTGATGAACATAGCGTGATAGACTTTTCACGTTCGAGCCGAGTGAACGACGTGGTAAACGCAGCCGGAGCCGCTTGTGCGAGAATTCAGAAACTCGAAGACTTTCGACCGATAGAGCACAGATAACGGAGAACACGATGGGACACACAATCGTAGCGATCAATCCCGGTTCCACCTCCACGAAGTTCGCCGCATATGATGGCGAGCAGGAGATCTTCACCACTACCATCAAGCATTCCACGGCGGACCTCGCATCCTACAATTCGATAATCGAACAGTACAAGATGCGCGCGGAACTCGTGCTGGCCGGTCTTCGCAAGCACGAGGTGTCCATCGCCGACATAGATGCTGTCGTAGGCCGTGGTGGGCTCCTTTATCCCCTTCGCGAGGGCGGGACATACGCGGTGAATGACGAGATGATCGAGGACCTCAAGAACGCGGTTCAGGGCGAGCACGCCTCCAATCTCGGCGCGCTTATCGCGCAGGAGATCGCCAAAGAGGCGGGCTGCGGAGCGTTCATAGTTGATCCCGTCATCGTTGACGAGAAGATGGAAGTGACGCGCCTGTCCGGTTTCGAAGGGCTGCCTAGCAAGTCAATATTCCACGCGCTGAACCAGAAGGCCGTTGCGAAGCGCCACGCACGTATCAGTGGCAGTCGCTACGACAAGATGAACCTGATAGTCGCACACATGGGCGGTGGAATATCAATAGGCGCACACAGGCTCGGGCGAGTTGTTGACGTCAACAACGCGCTTGACGGAGACGGCCCCTTCACGCCGGAGAGAAGCGGTACGGTTCCCAGCAGGGCGACCTTGTGAACCTCTGCTTCACCGGCGACTTCACGAAGGCCGAGGTCAAGAGCATGATCAAGGGTAAGGGCGGAATGGTGGGCTACCTTGGCACGAACGACATGGTCGCGGTCGAAAAGCGCTACCTTGCCGGGGAGGAATTTCCGGTACTTGCCATGGACAGCATGGCGTACCAGATAGCGAAGGAAATATGCTCGCTTCAGCCGGCGTTTGAGGGCCGCGCTATTGACTGCGCGATTCTCACCGGCGGACTCGCCAATTGCAAGCCGCTGTGTGACAAGGTTAAAGAGTATCTTGGAACCAGCGGAATCGAGCTTGTCGTGTACCCCGGCGAGGACGAGATGGGCGCATTGCGCTCAGGAGTAGCAGAGGTTCTGAACGGAGTGGAGGATGCCAAGGTTTACAGGCGTCCGAAGGGAGTTGAGTAAACATCAGCACGGCTCTCAGAGAGACCTTTTGCTTGCAGCAGATGAACAACTGCGCTATATTCCTACCGCCGCCATTCCGGCGGCGGTTTTTTCTATTCCGGCGACAGGGGGCATCGGGTTCCCGGCCATTTTCGGAGGTTTCCAATTTATGACTTTAGACAAGCAAGAACGAATTGACAAGTTGAACGAGATCGTCGAGACCGACGAGGTGAAGGAAGAGATAGAGCGCTCACTTTCGCCCCTCGATGAGAAAACGATGAAGAGCCTTCTCGACCAGCGGGTGATGAAATTCGAACCCGGCAAGATTTACAGCGGACACGTTGTAAAGGTCGAAGAGCAATACGTGGTGGTTGACATAGGCTACAAAAGCGAAGGTTTCATCAACCGCCAAGAATTCAGCAGCGTGGAAGACCTTGATGCCGGCGACGTCGTTGAGGTACTTCTCGACGATTTCGACGAGGACTCCGGCGCAATGATCCTTTCTAAGCGCAAGGCGGACAGGATTCGCGGCTGGGAGATAGTTACATCGAAGTACGGCCTTGGGGATATCGTATCCGGCAAGATCGTTCGCAAGATCAAGGGCGGTCTCCTTGTGGATATCGGTGTGCAGGTATTCCTTCCGGCATCTCAGGTCGATATCCGCCGCATCCCGGAGATCGGCGACTTCGTCGGCCGCGAGATTGAGGCGAAGATCATCAAGATAGATCCCAACAGGCGCAACATCGTTCTTTCGCGTCGCCAGATGCTCGAGGAACAGCGCGACAAGATGAAGGAAAAACTTCTTGGCGAACTGGAAGAAGGCGAGATTCGCACCGGCGAGGTTAAGAACATCACCGATTTCGGCGCATTTGTTGACCTCGGAGGCATTGACGCCCTGCTGCACATAGTTGACATGTCGTGGCAGAGGGTCAATCACCCGTCAGAGATAGTGAAGATCGGCGACAAGATAGATGTTTATATTCTGAAGATAGACCAGGAGCGCGAGCGCATCTCCGCCAGCCTGAAGCACAAGACACCGAGCCCTTGGGAGAACATCGAGGAACGCTATCCGATCGGCTCCATGCACAGCGGCAAGGTAGTGAATATCATGCCTTACGGCGCGTTCGTCCAGCTTGAAGACGGCATAGAAGGTCTCGTGCACGTAAGCGAGATGTCGTGGACCAAGCAGGTGAATCACCCGTCCGAGATAGTCTCCCTCAACGACAAAGTGGATGTCGTTATCCTCGGCATCAACGACGAGAAGAAGGAGATCTCTCTCGGCATGAAGCAGACTGATCGCAACCCGTGGGAATCGCTGCATGAGCGTTATCCCGAAGGCAGCGTTGTCGAGGGCACTGTGAAGAACATAGTGAACTACGGCGCGTTCGTGGAGATCGAAGAGGGCATCGAAGGCCTTCTTCACGTGAGCGACATGTCATGGACGAAGAAGATCAACAACCCGGGCTCGGTGGTGAAGAAGGGCGACAAGGTCGAGACCGTCGTCACCTCCATAGACCCGGAACGCAAGCGAGTGAGCCTTTCCATCAAGCACCTTACGGAGAACCCCTGGGACACGAAAGTGCCTTTCAAGTACTCCGAGGCGATGGTTGTCAAGGGCGTAATCACGAACATCACCGACAAGGGCGTTTTCGTTGACATCGGCGAGGTAGAGGCCTTCATGCCTCATTCCGAGGTTTCCAACTCTCGTGTACCGGCAGAGGAACTGCTCGACCCGGGCGACGAGGTGGAAGTCAAGATCCTGACCATAGACACCGAGAACCGCTCGATTCGTCTCTCCCTGCGCGAGGTAACGAGCCAGGAAGAAGAGCGCGAGCGGCTCGAGATGAAGAAGGAACTGCGCCAGAAGCAGAAGGAAGAAAAGGCGGAGAAGTCAGAAGAAAAGGCCAAGGAGCAGAAGGAAGAGAAGCCTGAGAAGGAAGAGCCTGAGGCTGAGGCGGAAGCCGAAGAGAAGGTCGAAGAGCCTGAAGCCGAGGCCGGGGAAGAAAAGGCCGAGGAGCAGGCTGAACAGAAACCGGAGAAGAAAGAGCCTGAGGCCGAAGCGAAAACCGAAGAAAAGGCCGACGAGCGGGTGGAAGAGAAGCCTGAGAAGGAAGAAGCAAAGGCTGAGGCGGAAGCCGAAGAGAAGGTCGAAGAGCCTGAAGCCGAGGCCGGGGAAGAAAAGGCCGAGGAGCAGGCTGAACAGAAACCGGAGAAGAAAGAGCCTGAGGCCGAAGCGAAAACCGAAGAAAAGGCCGAGGAGCAGGCGGAAGAAAAGCCTGAGAAGGAAGAGCCGAAGGTCGAGGAGAAAGCCGAAGAGCCGAAGGTCGAGGAGAAAGCCGAAGAGCCGAAGGCCGAAGACAAGTCTGAAGAACCCGAAGCTGAGGCCAAGGAAGAAAAGGCCAAGGAGCAGGTGGAAGAGAAGCCTGAGAAGGAAGAAGCAAAGGCCGAGGAGAAAGCCGAAGAGCCGAAGGCCGAAGAGAAAGCTGAAGAATCCGAAGCCGAGGCCAAAGAGAAGTCCGACAAGGACTGAGTCTTTTCGTTCTGTTCACATTTCACACGCCAAAGGACCCCGCCTCAGTGCGGGGTTCTTCTTTATTGTCTATTCGGCGATGCTGAAGTAGAATAGTACATCAATGACTGACAAGACCACGAAGCCGACCTATCCCCGACCAGCCTGGTTGAAGTGGACAGTCAGGGCCGCAGTTATCCTTGTGGCCCTCGTGGTCGTGATCACTTTGCTGCTGTACGGCGCGAGCTGGTACACGGTTCGGGAGATAACATCGAAACCTCAGAACTTCGAGCTTGACGGGCTGACTGTCACCGCGAACATAACTGACGCATCAATATCGCCGTTTACGGGCATGAGCGCGGAAATGGTGCTTGCGGAGGCTGTTCAGATCGACGTTCCGGGAGTGGTGGGTTCGGTCGAGATAAGCGGTTTTCGAGCTGAGTGGTCGCTTCTCGGCATTCTTTCGAGCGAGCTGAAGCGCGTTGTGGTCAAGCCTGTCAGTTTCGAGCTCTGATCTTAAGGCTCTCATGCGCTCGTTTTCGGATAGCGGGCGGGAGCAGCGGTCCGAAAGCGACAGTTCATCTCGAAAGGGCGAGCAGCCGTCTTCGCAGGAATTCCAAGAGCCTTCAGTGTGGACGGTGCGGGAGTTCGTGTTCGAGGGGGCCGGCGTGTTGAAGGCAGACAGTGTGACAGTGGGAATATCCTCCATAGCGTTCGAGGGTGCTGCGGTAGCAAGCGACCTCACAGGCGTGGCGACTTTGACTGTGAGGAGCGACTTGGCGGAATTGATAACGGTCTCTGCAGAATCGGGCGAAATGGAGAGCGGAGTAAAGCTGGAGGCCAGAGGCGTGAATCTTGCGGCGGCGAGCGAGCTTATTGGAAAGCTGGGATTCGCGGACGTTGCCGCATCATCCGGCATAGCCGACCTGGAGGCAACGCTCGCACCGATTGGCGACGAGTTCGGCGGCAGCTTCGAGGCTATCCGCGAGTAACCTTTCCCTGAACAGCATGCTTTGGGGCACCGAGAAGCTGGAAATGAGCGCTTGCGGTTCCTATTCGTTGGGGGGGACCGCGACGGTCGTGTTTGAGGAGCTTCGCACGAGGGACGCCACCTTTGCAGGGACGTTGGAGATATCCGAGCGCATCGCGCTAAATGGGGAACTCTTCGTCGGAGACATAGGCGAACTTCTTTATAAACTCAGGCTAATGCCGCTGGATGCGAACGCTTCGGGAGAGGCTACGTACACGGGTTCAGCCGAACTCGTTTTTTCGAACAGGGGAATGGAGGTGCGAGGTTCAGGGCGTCTGTCCCTGAGCGGCGTGTATTTCGAGGCGATCGAGTACGCCTTTGGCGCGTACGGGGTCTCTCTCGACGGCGAGGTGTCATTCGAGTGGAATCCGGCGGTCACGAGCATTGCTCTGAAAGGGCTATCGGGTACCCTGGACGGCCTGGGCTCTCCGTACGGTGCAATGAACCTTCACGAGCGTGCGACCACCGTCTCGGCGGAAATCGAGCTTGGCAGAGACACGGAGGTATCCTGCTCGATGGACGTGTCCGAGCTTTTTTCCTTGAGCGGTACGTACGGTAATACGAAGAAGGGCACGACGGCGCGGGCAGAGGTCGCCGCGGCGAACGCGGCACGGTTTTTCGAGGCGTTGAAAATGCCCGAGTACGAGGAATATCTCTCATATGTCCGGTTTGGGAGCGAGCCCCTTACCGCGCAGGTGTCCTTCGGCCACGAAAAGAGAGCGGAGCTCGTGGCGGAGGCGAACGCGTCCCTGACGGTGAATGCGGAGGGCGTTGAACAGGAGCTGAACGGCATACGATTGGGCGCGACGCTCGACGTGGAGGACATGTCCGGCAGCTTCGAGGTAGATGTTCGCGACGCGAAAGGGCTTGGAGAAGTGCTTGCGACGGGTAAGCTGAGCCTGGGCGACGAGGTATCCGTTCGAAGTGAAACTGGATGTATCCTCTCTCAGCGCTGGCGGTGATATTTCTTCGGGGATGCTCCGGCAGCGGCTGTGCAATTTTCTGTGAGCGACTTCACTCCGCTGATGAAGTGGCTGGGGGACAAGGCACTGCTTCCGGATGGCATAGAGAACTTGAGCGGCACGGCAAAGGGCGATGCGACGTACTCGGGGGGAATGTTCGGTGTTTCCTTTGAGTATTCGGGCTCGTTTGCGGGATTCGGCGCGCAGGCGGATGTAATAAAGGCGAAAGTGACCGCAGAGGCTCTTGCAGGCAGCTATAAGGGGGCTATCAGAGAGTTAACGGCACTCAGCGTAGAGTACGGCGAGTTCGCGGTGAGCGGATTTGCCGTAAGTGACTCATTTGTGACCTACAGGGCAGCCAAGAGCGCTCAAATAGGCTTCAAGGGCGTTCTGAGCGCACAGGAGGTCAGGCATGGAACCGACATCAGTGCAAGTGAGTTGAGTGCGCGAGGAGAGTGCTCGCTGATTCTTGCCGAAGAAGGTCTAGCCTTCGCGGACGACAACCGGATGGAGTTCGAAGCGAAGAGCTTTTCGATGCCGGATATCGCGCTGGGTTCCATAAGTGCGAGCGTTGCGACTGAGGACACCGCGACGGGCAGGTTAATGCTCAATACGGCTGTGGCCGAGGCAAGTGCTTACGGCAGCGATTTCGAGGGTCTGGGCGCGAAGGGCACACTGCATCTCGGCGCCCGTTCCGTGTTCAGTGGAGTCGTATCGTTCGACGCTGTTCACATCAACCCCGGAGGAGAGAGGGTGGAATTGCCCGCAGGCTCTCTTACCGGAGAGTTCTCTATGGACCAGGAAAGCGGAGAGGTAAGCGCCGATACTGTTTTGAAGTCCAGTTTCGCCAACGGCGACATAACTCTCGCGGTGGGTTCGGAAAGAACGGAGGTCGTGGCGAAGCTGTCGCTCACCGAAATCAACAACGCGCTTTCGATATTCGAGCCGGTGCGCAGTGCCGTGCCCGGCGATTATGACGGGCGTGGTACTTTCGAGGCTCGTGTGGTCATCGGCGGGGATATCGTGGCGGAAGGCAGTCTTGAAGTGGAACTCGAAGGTGCTGTTATAGAGGAGTTATCGTACGAGGCGATGGGTGTGGTGCTGTCTTCGTCCTTCACCGTGAGGGTTCATGAAGATGTGACGGATGTGAGTTCGTCCGGTTCGCTGCTGCCGGGCGAGTTCATGGCTGGTATGTACTACTTGGCGATCGAGGACGAATTCACGTTCAGCGGAGAGGGGACGTTGCTTGCGGACGGCACCGTGAGCGTCAAGGGGCTGGAGTGCGGTTTTTCTCCCATTTTCGATTCGCTGGACTTCGATTCTCTGCGTCTGGCTGCAGACGGCTCGCTTACTGCAAGGGGTTCTCTTGCGAAGCTCGATGCCGGTCTTCTTTCTAAGTACCTTATAACCGAGCAGCTCGTGGGCGAGGAGCAGATGTACGGCGGCCAAGGGGTAGTTGACGCCGGTTTCACGTTCGACATGAAGGGGGAAGAGATATCGGTCAGCGCGTCAACGATGGTTGACGGGCTTCGGGCGTGGTTCAAGCAGTACAGGGGTGGGGAAGAGTTTCGCTTTTAAGGTGCGGGTTCTTCGAAGCTCGAGGTAGAACTCTCATTGACCGGAGATTCGACTACTCTTAGCTTCGAAAGCTCCTTCGGCGACATCTACGCAGGCAAGGGAGGCATGCTTGCAAAGGCGGGAAGCCTTGACGTGAGCGGCACGGTGGAGCTTTCGGACAAGGGTTGGCTTACGTGGGGCCGTCTTGACATGGGCGATGCCGAGCTTACCGTTGACGGGCCCAGCGACACCTCGTTCCTCGTCCACGCGAGAGAGATGAACGCCGCCCTGCCCTTCAGGGTCGCGAGCTACGAACTCGAACCTTCGGGACAGTCGCGGAGCGGCAAGTTGACTTTCGCTTCCCTCAAGGCTTTCGGCATGAGCGCTTCGGATTTGGAGCTTCCCGTCAGCCTTTTCGACAACGTCTTCGCCCTTAAAAGCGCACTGACACTTTCGAAGGAGGCGGCAGGGTCGTCGTTTCACCGTTCGAGGTTCAATCCGTCACGCTCGATTCGCGAAGCACTGAGTTGGCAATATCCTTCGAGGACATTGACACCCGGTATGTTGCGGGGGAGTTCGGTATAGACGCATTCGAGGGCGATGTTGACGGGGAGTACACCGTGTCCCTTTCGGAGGGCCGTTTCGACATATCCGGTGGCGGAGTTCTGACCGCGTTCGGCGGTGATATCTCATTCGGCTCGTTTTACTTCGTGCCTGGCAAGTATCCCGAGTTCGGGTTCGATTCCGTGGAATTTCACGACGTGGACCTGATGCTCATGACCGCGCCTTTCGAGGACATAGCTGCCTCGATATCGGGCAACCTCCAGGGCTACATTCGTGATTTCAAGTGGTCTTACGGTTCGCCGAGCGCGTTTCGAATCTGGCTTCATTCCGAGCCTTTCCCGGGCCGTGAGCAGCGAATAACGGCGGGAGTGGTGAACACTATAGAAGAGGCCCGCAAGCACATGGACACGTTCAACTTGGAGATATTCGACTACAAGTACATTCACATCGGCGCGAAGCTCGAGCGTGGAATAGTTCAGATATCGGGGCTGCCGGAGGGCGAGCCAGGTACGGCCGAGCAGAACGTTCTTCTGATGGGTGACCGCATGTTTCTGTTCTCTCTTGGCAAGATATCCATATTCCGCATGATCATAAGAGTTGCCGGAGCGGCACGCGGAGACTGGCCCACGGTATGGGGCTCGATACAGCGAGCGATAGAGAACATCGAGTCCGGCGAGGGACTTGAGGTCGAGTAAGTAGCCGTTTGTAAAAGACTATGCTATAATCTCAGGACAAGCAGCGTCGAACGAGCAAAGAACGGAGGGAACCATGCTCAAGTCACTAATGCCAGCACTTTTGATTCTTGCAGTCGTATCATTCGGTTGCGGAGACGTGGTGATAACGATCAACTTCCCCGAGGCGAAGATCAAGGAACGCGCCGAGGAGGACGTGAAGGACATGCGCGAGGCGAACCAGCCCGCGGATACCGACAACGACGGTCTTGAACAGTTCGATGATGACATAGACATCGACAAGAAGAACAAGGAAATCGAGGAGATCAAGTCGCGCATCAAGAAGCGCTACGAAGACCACTTGATGACCTACTACGACAAGGGCAACGTGGGCGAGAAGATTGACGGTTACATAGACCTTCGCAACTCCGACGGTCTTAACCTGAAGCAGAAGGCCGCGGTCAAGAAACTTGTGAAGGCGGAAAACGAGGACCGCAAAAATCTTTACGAACTGGTCGCCAAGATAAACGAAGTGCCGAAGGAAGTTGACAAGGTCGCGAAGCTCTACGCCCAGCAGTGGCGTGCGAATGCGAAGGACGAGCACTACGTGCAGGACGACGATGGCAAGTGGATGACGAAGAAGGAATGGAAGGAAGCTCAGAAGAAGAAAAAGAAGTAGCTGCACTTCCCGTGCGACTTCGAACAAAAAGCCCCGCTCAATGGCGGGGCTTTTCTTATGTGTGCTTTCGGCGGCAGGTACTATTCGACCTCTTTCGGAATCCTGTCCTTCTGTTCTTTCCAGCGCCTGTGTTCTCCGAGCCTCATGGTCTCGCCGAGAATCTGGGGATAGCGCGTGACCTGCTCTACGTAGTAGGGTCTTCTTCCGAAGCTGAAGAGCTTTCTCAGTCCGCCGGTCCAGTAAACGTTGAGAAAGACGTTCCACCATTCCGCGGTACCGTATTCTGCATCGTAGTCCGGAAGGGGAGTATAGGGGTCGGGCAGCAGTCTCATATTGCCGTCGCGCAGGAATTCCATGTTGAACTTGTCCTTCATCTGTACGGTGTTGTCTAACATGATCATGATGGTTGCCCAGTGCACGATTTCCAGCAGGTCGCTTTCCTGAAAGCCTCTGTCCAGCGTTATGGAGCAGTATCCGGGATGTCCGCGGTCAATGCCCTTTGTGAAGGTGACACCCGAAAGCACGTTGGCGTCCTTGAAGCCGGGGTCGGACTGTGAGCGGGTGCGGCTGTAGTTTTTGAAGTTCTTGGAATCGACCTTTCCTATAAGGAAGATAATGGGGTACTGAAAGCCTTTCTTGCGGAACTGCTCTGGCGGCAGCATGTCCGAGGTGGGTTTGTACTGGTGCGGATAGATGGTGTACTTCAGCATCATCTCCATTACCAGCATGTAGTCGTTGGCTGTCTCCTCGTTGGGGTTGACCGCATAGACTCCCCTTCCGAGCCTCGTAATGGGCGGCAGTTCCTCGGCGAATTCCTGTTCATCGTAATAGTCGAAGACAGGTGTGAAGTATCCGAAGGTCTCCTCGAACAGCAGTTCGGAGCCGCGTGTGAGGCCGCGTTTTATCGAACGAATCTCCTTGCGGGTGAACTTGGCCTCCATTGTGTAGTGCTGGTCGAGCTTCGCGTTGGTCTCTTCGAAGATATAGACGAGAATCGGCAGTCTGACGGCCTTTGTGACGTCCTTGTTCTTGAGAACCGGTTCGACGGCAGGATGGCGGTACATGCGCCAGCGCAACTGCAAAGCGCGCTTTCGTATGGCCTCGTCGCAGTCGGGGAAGTGGTCAATCATTCCCGACATTCGAACCATGCGGCGAGCAAGGTACTGTTTGTTCTCGAAACCGCCCATGCGATAAAGCTCCAGGCCCGGGGTCCAGTCCTCGCTTGAAATGCAGTTGAAAAGCGACAGGGTGGCCGAATAGGCATCACGGGCGTTGTCTATATAGCGTTCCTTCAGGTAGCGGTTGAAATAGGCCCGGCGGTCTGGCTTGTCGTTGGGCTCACGGTCAACGCGAATGGCTTCGAAGATAAACTCGTCGCGCGAGTAATATATCTCGCCGCGGTCGAATCGGACGATATCGGTCTCAACGACTGTCTTGCACTTGCTTCCGTTGAACTCGGGGAAGTTGATGATGGTCGGGCGTGGGTTCGGATTGCGGAACGGCAGGCCGAAGTGTGTCTTCATAGCGAGGTCAACGCTCTCGATGGTGAAGCCCTTGCGCTTGCGGGGAGGCTCGTTGATCTTGAGGATGTAAAGCGGAGCCTCGGTAATCTGGCCGCCGTACCACATGAAAGTGCAGTAATACTTTCCGTCCCTGCGAGTGATGTCAATAAGCCCTCTTTCGGAACCGAGGGAGAACTCGAATAGCCCGACGATCAATCGAGCGAGTTCATCTTCCTTGAAGTTGATCTGGTCTTTCGGAGGAAGCGGAGGTCTTTTTTCGGGGCCCATCTTCTCGGTGATGCGCGGGTAGAACCACATCCGGTCGATGTAGTCGGTCGCCCGTCCTTCTTCGGTCTCGAGGACGCTTCGGAGTCTCATTCGGGCGAGATAGTCGTTTTTCATTCCCTGCGAGCGAAGGTTGAGAAGAGCCTTGTGTCCGTCTTTATGGGCGGTGACCAGGGCGAATTTAAGGCCATCCGCTTCGCCCTCCTGCGTAAAAGAGTTTTCCCTGTCGAAGGGACGGTAGATAAGGGACATGTCGGCTTTCCACGAGCCTTCCGGGTTAGCGGCGGCCATTGGGTCCACACCGAAGTCAATGTAATATGCGAGGTCAGCGTCCGCTTCTTCGGGGAAGGCACCGGCGGTCGAGATCTGGAACTTGACGTACCCGGGCCCGTGGAACTCGAACTCGAACTTGGTGAGTTCAGCGAGCTTTGAGAGCTTGCCGGCGCTGCCCTTTGCGTCGTTGGTCTTATCAAGGAACTTGTCGCCATAGGCGAGAGAGGCGGCGAAAAGAAGTAGTGAGAGGGTGAAAAGCAGCTTTCGCATTTTGCGTGCTCCTGCCGTTCCTGTCCGAAAGTGAACGCTGTCACCGAGTTAGACGCGTCTAAAGAGTACAAGCAAGCGCAATTGCGTGAATACTGTGCAAGTTGAGGGTCATTGCTCGAATGCCAAATTGCGGTAAACTGTACCGCTGGCGCTTGTACCTATCTATTTATACGGTTCTGGGAGCAGTTGTACTGATTTTGACCGGGAGAGGCCAATGAAAGCAAGGTTGACAGTCACGTTTTTGCTGGTTTTAGCAGTTTCGGTCGCGAGCTGGGGCGAGGGCGAGTTCCCTCCAGGGCCACGGTTGAGAGGGGACTTCAACTTCTGGACATCGGCATCTCGCACCTGTGACCTCGCCTGGGCAAGCGCCCGGACGAAGCTGAAGGAAGCGGAGCTTGAGGAAGACATCTCTCAGGCGGCCGATGCGGTTCTCAAGGCGACGGTTGCAGCGCGCTACGAGACCGAGAAGAAGCTGGCAGTCCGCGCTTCGAGCTACTACGCGGCAAGGCGCGGCACAGAAGTTCTGAAGCGGTACGAGGAGTACGGGAAGGAAATCAACCGTACCGACCTTGTCAAGATGCAGAACTATATAGGGCTGTACATCGATATCGGCCGGATGCTGTCTCTCGCCGACCTCGAGAAGCTGGAAAAGACCTTGCTGGAACGCGCCCGGTTCATTACGAACGCGCTTGAACTGGACAGCGAGATTCCCCCGGATCCGACATCGGAGTACATCGAGCACGCGGCCGCAATGACCGAACACCTTTTCGCCATCGCGAAGGCCGGTGCAGATATAGCTCAGGCCAGGGCATCCTACGAAAAGGCCTCACAAGCCATGTTCTCCTACGTCAGGGATTTCTACTATGCCACACCGGGCTCGGTGGACGCGTTCTTTTCGAGGACGAGAAGGGACGTAAGTGGGTGCAGTTCGAAAAGGTACCAGTTTCACCCTACGTCACAGCCGCGGAAGAGGGCGAGGCGAAGGCGAAGCTCATCGAGTTCGAGGCCGACGAAGAAAAGGTGAAGGAGCTTCTTTCCGAGCTGCGCGCCGTGGAGGAAGTTTGACCGCGAGGTGACTGTGGACGGCATCAATTCTCTTGCGGAGATAGTTCCCGAGGAGTTGAGCACGGAGCTGAAGGCCCTTGCGGCGCAACTCGTTCCGCAGGACGGGCAGTAGCCTACTTGCGCAACGAGTGCCAGACATCCGCCATTGTGTAAAATCCGACCTTCGCGCCCGAAGCGAACACGGCCGCTTCCAGCGCACCTGATGCCAGAGCATTGCGCGTAATCAACCTGTGGGTGAGCTCAACGGTCTCGGTTTCCGAGGAAAAAATGACCGTGTGCTCGCCGAATATTCCGCCTGCCCGAACCGCGTGAACTCCCACCTCGTCATCGGTTCTCTTGCCCTTGCCCTGCCTGCCGTGGACTGGCGAGACGTCCTCGAACTGTTCAAGCAGACTTTTCGCGGTGCCGGAAGGGGAATCGAGCTTGTGCCTGTGGTGCTTCTCGACGATCTCAACATCGAACCCGACATTCCGAAGAGCGCGAGCCTCTCGAACAAGCTCTCTGAGTGCTGTAACTCCGACGGACATGTTTGAGTCGCAAACGACGGGAATTCGACGACCCGCCCGAATGAGGCGGGCCATCGTTTCGTCTGAAAGGCCGGTTGTGCCGGTTACGAACGGCTTCTCGTCACGCAGTGCGAGTTCGAGGTTTCCCTCGACTGCACCGGCGACGGTGAAGTCCATGTAAACATCGGCGGGAGCATTTGGGCGAGGGGCCACGGGAACCTGACGGTACTCGTTGGCGAGACCGGGCTTCTCGCGCTCGACAATCTGAGCGATGCGTGCCTTGGCCGAATCCTCGGCACATGAGACGACAGCGCGTCCCATTCTGCCCAGGCCTCCGAAAAGACAGATGCGCGTAACAATCAATTCTGTTCCTTCGGGCGGAAGGTTGCGTCTTCGATTACGAGCTTCTTTCGCGGGCCCGCGTTATCGTTGATGTAGTTTTCCTTCCACATCTTCTCGAGCAGGTCCATTCCTTCGACAACCTTTCCCCAGACGGTGTATTGACCGTCGAGAACGTTATTGGCGTCGAGGTTGAACCAGAACTGGCTGTTTGCGGAGTTGGGGTCCATGGTTCGGGCCATGCCGATGGTTCCCTTGTCGTTAGGTGCTTTTGCTTCGAGCTTGAGAGTAACTCCGTCCGTGTGACCTGCCACGCCCTGTCCGTTGAGAGAGCCTCCCTGAATGATCCGGCCCTTTCCGGGGCCCTGTAGTGCGGCGAGACGGTGGAAGGTCTTGCCGTCGTAGTAGTCAATATCAATCAGATACTTGATGCGGTCGCAGTGGTTCGGTGCGGCCTCGGGCATGAACTCGAAGACGACTTCACCGTAGTCCTTGATCTTGAACACACCGTAGTTTTTTCGGAAGAACTCCACGTTATCTCCTTGTTCTATCGAGTATATGACAATTGCCGCGGCGATAAATGCGCCGACGACCATGACTGCGAGCAGTATCCTCAGTTGTGCGACCACAGGTTTCTCCTCGTAAAAGTGTAACAGAGTCAGGAACGCGAGCGTTGGAAATCGTGTGTACCTTTTAGAATACACATTTTGCGGCAAGCGCAAAAGCTTGAAGAAGTCGGTACAGGAGTATAATGAACTGATGTTTGTCCCGGTAGCTCAATTGGATAGAGCGTCGGCCTCCGGAGCCGAAGGTTGTGGGTTCGACTCCCGCCCGGGATACCATTGAAATCCAACGCCCCCTTTACAGGGGGCGATTTTTTTGTGAATAACCGAACTTTCCTCGAATGTTTGCGAAGAGAAGCGAGTAACAA
Source organism: Planctomycetota bacterium (assembly GCA_034521065.1). Taxonomy (GTDB): domain Bacteria; phylum Planctomycetota; class B143-G9; order B143-G9; family B143-G9; genus JAXHMW01. Next base: position 105,376 of record JAXHMW010000008.1, read on the forward strand.
AGGGTAGTGCCCGCAACAACCCGGGAGGGGCGAATGAAGACGAGGACATTGCTGCTGGGACTGATAGTTCTTTCGGTGACGCTTTCCGGCTGTCAGCCGCGAGAGGAAATCGCGATACAGAAGGCGATCAGCAAGGTATATCCCGCGTTGGTTTTCGTAAAGCCAATACAGCAGGACCTTTCGCGGGGGGAAGAGAGCAAGTACCAGGTATTCGGCAGCGGTTCGATAATATCACCTGAAGGATACATAGTTACGAACAACCACGTAGCCGAGAAGGCGGAAGAGATTACCTGCGTGTTGTACAACAAGCGCGAGGTGAAGGCGGAGGTAGTGGGGCTCGACCCGGAATCCGACATCGCTGTACTCAAGCTGGACAGCGAGGAGCTGGCAGAGGTGATGGCGGAAGAGGGTATAGCCGCCCTTCCGGTGGCGGAGTGGGGTGATTCTGACACGGTTGTCGAGGGTCAGGCCGCACTCGCGCTTGGCGCGCCATTCGGCTTTACGCGGTCGGTAACGAAGGGAATAGTTTCGTCCACCGAACGCTATTTCGCCGAGTTCAAGCATCACCTGTGGATACAGACGGACGCGTCCATCAACCCGGGCAACTCCGGAGGTCCCCTTGTGAACCTCGACGGCACCATAGTTGGCATCAACACACTCGGGATAATGGGGTCCGGCATCGGATTCTCGATACCGTCCAACGTTGCGCGGCAGGTTGCCGAGCGCATAATCGCGGACGGCGAGGTTAAGCGCTCATACTTCGGTCTGACCCTTCAGGCGATTCACGACTTTACCCGTTCTTCCCACCTGAAGGCTGATCGCGGGGTTCTGATAGCAAACATAGACCGCGCCTCCCCTGCGCAGGAGGCGGGAATCCAAGCGGGCGACATACTTCTTTCGGTAAACGGCGAGCCCACGGACGCATTGTACGAGACGGGTCTTCCTGCGATAATCCGTAAACTGGCTTTCCTTCCCATTGGAGAGGAATATACGTTCACGGTCAAGCGCGACAAGGAAGAGCTTACTTATCGAGTCGTGTCGAAACTGAAGGGCAAGTTCGAGGGCGATGAGTTCGAATGCAAGGCGTGGAACTGCGTCATGAAGGGCATCACGAAGGATTCCACTCCTTACTTCCACTTCCTGAAGCCTCACGGAGTATTCGTCCTGGGCGTGAAGTACCAGGGCAACGCAGCCAACTCGGGCATGATGCGCGGCGACATAATCGTCAGCATAGACGGCGAGCCGGTCGAAAGTCTCGAAAAGCTCAAGGAAATATATGAGAGCCTCGCACAACGTCCCAAGGGCGACCGAAAAGTACCAGTAGTGGTCAATCGCGGTGGACTTGAGGTGCTTCTCATCCTTGACTACGAACTTGACGTGAAGGCCGTCGAAGAGGAATACGAATAGGCCGCTGGCCACAGGAGAATGATGATGAAGAACAAAACAGCAACAGTTCTGTTCACGATAATGCTCATCCTGTTCGCCGGTTTCACGGCTTTCGCCGAAGAGGCCGACACGGAGATGGACGTAATCAACAGCAAGGTCCGTTCACTTTCGAAGAACGCCCTTGCGATAGTGGAATATCGCCTTGCCGACCCTTCGAGGGCGGTCGAGCCGGATATGCTCCAGTCCCCCATGGTCACCGTGTGGGAGGAGTATTGGAAGAATGACCGTCCTCTCGAGGCGAGCGCCGTGCTGGTAGAACCCGACAAGGTAGTTACGAACCAACTTGTGATACCGCCCGAGATGATAAAGAGCATCAAGGTATCCTTCGGGGACGGCGAGGAGTTCGAGGCGAAGGTAGAAAAGTACATGCTCTCAATGCCCGCGTGGGTTCTTTTGTTGAACGGTAAACGTAAGGGCGAGACAGTTGATTTCAAGTCGGGATTCGAGCTTTCGTTCGGCACGAAGCTGTTTTACGCGAGGATGGACAAGTTCCGCGACGAATTCGTTCACCGCTACGGCTCGATGAGGGTGATGTCGGAGTTTCCTGACGATCTTTTTGCGCTTGATATGATGTACGGTGCGCTTCTTTTCGACGAAGAAGGAACCGCGGTCGGGATGAACTTGTGCGGGCCTGTCTGGAGCGAGAAAGGTAGCAACAACTGGGTAATCGGCGACCATTTGGGCGGCAAGATGCTGAGCGTGCTGGAATTCAAGGCATACCTCGAAAGCCTGAGGGGGCTCGTGGGCAAGGATATATTGCCCATCCGTTTCGAGATACGTGGCAAGGCCGCCGGTCAGACCGACCCTCGCCTTTACGGCATATGCATTGACGGCAACGGTACGATAGTAGTGCCCAGCCCGTGGAAGACCGCACAGATCAAGAGCGTTAAGAAGATAATGGTAAGCGTGGACGGCAAGGAGCAGGAAGCGTCCTTCGTTGGACAGCTCAAACACTTCAGCGCGTTCGTAGTGCGGCTTCCGAGCCTCCAGAAACCTGCATCCATCATAAGCAAGGACGCGAAGGTCTCGCTCTATGACGTGATGTTCTCCATGAGCGCGTTCTCGGTCGAGAACAAAGATTACTCGCTATCCGGCCCGGTGTGGTTCAACTCCTACGGCAAGGGCTTCGACGAGGTTTACTATCCCGTCGCCAGGCGAGAGCGGAATTTCCGCGGGGGGCCTTTCACCGGAGCCAGCAGTATAGACGACGGCGAGTTCGTTTTCGACGACGAAGGCAATTGCGTCGGCATCTACCTGTCCTATGTCGAGGACTGGAAGACCAAGGCCGAAGGCCGAAACTACTGGTACTCCGACAGCAACCTCACCACGAAGAGCATGGCGAGGCTCGTGGGCTTCGATGAGCTGGTCTCGGTGGCATCGGCACCTGCGGGTAACGTAGTCGCGGACGTGAAGCCGATGAGCCTTCTTGAGTCGCGCAAGACTGTGTGGCTCGGAGTGGAGATGCAGCGCATCACCCGCGACCTCGCGGAGTACTTCGGAGTATTGGAAGAGACGAAGTACGGGGAGGTTGGAGCGCGTGTCATCTGGGTTTACAAGGACTCGCCCGCGTCGAAGGCCGGCATCAGGGTCGGCGACATAGTGACGTACGTTCAGCGCAAGGGCACACGGCACAAGATCAGTGTTGACAACGACATGCTGGGCTACAGTTTTTGGCGTCGTTATCCGTGGCCCAACCGGAGGTATCCGCTCATAGCGCAGCTTTCGAAGTTCGGCCCGGAGACAGACGTAGTGGTGACTTTTCTTCGAGACGGCGCCCGTAAGGAGACGGGACTGAAGCTCGAGACCGCCCCCGCGGACTTTGCCGCGGCACCGTTTTACAAGTGCTGGGAGCTCGGGTTGCGCGTGAAGGATGTCACTTACGAGGTACGGAGGTTCTTCCAGCTTGACGATGAGATGTCGGGAGTAATGGTCTATGCGGTTGAAAGCGGTTCGAAGGCAGCGATAGCCGAGTCATACACGTTCGATATCATCGTCAAAGTGAACGGACGTTCGGTTGGGACGGTCGCGGAGTTCGAGAAGGTAGTGAACGAGGAGCTTGACAGCGGAGAGGGAGAGACGATCAATTTCGAGGTGCTTCGCTACGGCGAGACACGGTTTATCGAGATGAAGAAACCGAGCAAGGAAGAGATAGAGAAGATTCGCGAAGAGCACCGCTTCGACGACGGATCGAAGGCATAATGGTTAATGACAGTATCTGAATTTGAAGGCCCGCGATATCGCGGGCCTTCTGTTTTTCAGGGTGAGCCGGGTGCCGTGGAATCGCCCTTGGGCTTTTGCCTTTTCGGATTATGGCAGGATGCCGTAATAAATTGCAGGATTTTCTTCCGAGGGCCGTCGAGTGCATTCGCTTGAAAACCCGACGCTGAAGCGTTTCGTTTTCGGTGTTGACAGCAAGTTTTCGGCGGTATATAAACTGTCGTCAGGGATGTATTTTCGGAAACAGCATATAAGTGGAAACGGTTGAACACCGGAATATACTATAGTACAATTGACTCCGGCCGTGAGTCATCATGATGGAGTCTCCACAACAACGCAATTACCCCTTTGTTTCTCAGGAGGAATAATGAATCGCTACCGAAGATTTGCAGTTCTTTTTCTGCTGGTCGCAGTTAACGTGGCCGTATCTCTGGCATGCGGAAGCGGCGGAGGCGGTGCCGGCGACGACACGCCCACACCGTCAACACGGACCCCGTCTTGGACTCCGACCCCGCCCCCTTCGTCCACGCCTCCCGCGCAGTTCTCTCTCAGTGATTTTCTTGGTCAGTGGAAGATCAACGCTTTTGCGCTTGCCTATGGTGCCAAGATTGACCGCGATGACGGGAATATTGAGCTGTACTTCATTATCGATGAGTTCGGCGACGTAATGCCCGAGCCCGATATGTTTCCGATCTTTCCTAAGGTCGCAGGAGGTTCGTTCTCGTTTGATAATGTCAATACAGGCGAGTACGAAGGCACTGTAGTACTTGCACTGAATGACAGCATTCCTCCGACCACGATAGATGTCGAGCTCAGTGGTACGATGGCCATGGACCGCGAGACCATGAGCTATGAGTCTGGTGTTAATAGCGGTACGGCGCTTCGCATAGAACCCAACCCCATATTTGCGGGAATGTACACTGCGGATGTGCTACGCGATATGGCGCCCGCACAGGAGTTGATCCCGTTCGTAGTCGAGGTGCTGGACTTCGACGAGGACGGTACGTTCATATTCCAGACCGCGTGGCGCGATGTCGGAGAGTGGTACGTACTTCGCGAGGAGTTCGTTTATGGAAAGATGACTCAGACCGATTCTGAAACGAGTGATGTAGAGGGCGAGATTCAGTTCCTGCTGCAAGAAGTCAGAATGGTCAGAAAGACGGATGCCGCGCCATCGCAGCATCGCCTTGAAGGCCAATTTGAGTACACCTCATTGAGCGCTCTTGCAGACGATACGGATTTCGAAGGTTTTATTCAGGCATATTTACTTGATGAGGCCGGCGGAAACTTCAGCCGTTCGGAACTGAACCATATGTGGAACCTTCAGATCAAGGATGATGACGGCTATATGGATCAGGTCGGCGGTTTTACGATCAACGCTTCGGGCATCCCCTCGCACGCCGAGCTTCCGATAATCGGTGGTACGGTTGACATTTTCGACGAGACCACCGGTGCGTTCCAGATGACCATAAATTTCAGCGACGAAGGCGGCTGGACGGGTCAGTTCAAAGGCTTCCTTTCCGGCAGCGGCACCTGGCTTTACACCGAGGAATACGACGACGATGAAGGCGAATGGGTGTACTCCGGTCAGATATTGTTTTTCCGAGCCGATGTAATCTGGGGCCAGTCTATACTGGAAGGCTACTGGAGCATAGCTGTTACAGCTCCTTATGCCGGTGAAGAGATGCTGATTGATGGCGTTCTCAACGTTAAGATGGAAGACAACGGCAACGGTTCCTACAACGTTATAGCTTCCGCACCTGAAGACGACTATTCTGGCACAGCCTTCGCGATTGGGTCAAACCAGTTATCGATTATGTTGCGCGTCGAGCTTCCGAATTACACCTCAACTCCGTTCAACGGTGGCGAGGTAGTTTTCTGGGTCGTTTTCACCGCCGATGCTTTTACTCGGGTCGTAGAGTACGCCTCTTTCATGGTTTTTGATTCATCGTCCGACAGCTCATATTTCAGTGCCTGTGTTGTAGCGCCTTACATTCCTCCGGCAGACATAACAGATTGGTACGACGAATTCGACGGCATATATTTGGCTGATTCTCCTTACAGTGCTTTAGGAAACGCGACGTTCAGTTGGAATGCAGTTTCCGAAACCATGACCGTGAGCTTTTCCAAGCTTGGTGCGTGGGGAGCCAATATGCCAGTGAACTTCTACCAGGGAGATACCGGGCTCCTTGCATTCAGCATTGATGCAAGCCAGCTTGGTTACTCCTTTGCGGAGAACATCATCGGCGGTATGAACTACCACTTCGTTCCCCCGGTTATTGCGAATCTCATTGGGGGGAACCTTTTCTCCAACAACGTAACAATCGCAGGTAAGGAATTAGTGATTCAATAGGGTTCCCATTTCTGTTCGTAAAAAGCCCCGCCGAACGGCGGGGCTTTTTTTGTGTTCACGAGTAGTAAGCAGCAAAGTACTACCTTCGGAAGACAGTGACTCCGCCCTTAGAAAAGAAATACAGCATCCTGCGGTTGTCGCTGAAGACCGCTTCGGGATAGTCCGCGGCCTCGGGCAATCTCCATCGCCCTCCTGTTTCGACCTCGCGCAGATAGGCGCCTGAGGCGGAGGTGTAGGCGATGTACTCGCAACGGCTGTCAACGGCGAAGTCTCCCACGCTACGAGCGAGAGGCACGCTGAAGACGGGAGTTTGGAACGGCTCACGGAACAGTTTCCCTTCGAGTCCCCTGAGGGTGAGTATTCCCGCGCGAGTTGTACCGGCGATGCGTGCGCCATCAAGGGCGAGAGTGCCGGTTTTTGCGGTTCCGTCCGGCAGTTCGGACACCAGCCACCTGCCGGAGTTGTCATATGCATAAGCGGCACCTTCTCCGGGAAAGGAACCATGGGGTTCAAACGGTATGTCGCAGGATGCGAGGTCGTGCCCGCGAGTGTTATAGAAGGTCAGCTTTTTTCCTGAGCGCACGTACAGGCGAGTTTCGCTGACGAAGCCGAATTCGTCGAACGGTCCTGTCTCAATGACTTTGTGAGATGTCAGCCTGCGGGTGGAGTAGAGCCAAATCGCCCTTTCGAACGCAAAAGCGAGCTTGTTGGCTCTCGGCGACAGCGCCGGTTTCCCCTTTGCGGGGACGGTGCCCAGTTCTTTTTTGCGGTTGCGTGATGGGTTAAGCTCCATCAGTTTGCCGTTCAACATGAAAAGATAGAAACGGTCCTCTCCGGCAGAATAGACAATTTCCCGCACGCCCTTGGTCTTTTTGGAGGCTTCGGTCAGAGACAGTGTGGGCTTGTTCGTAAATCCGTTGTACTTTCCGGGCTTGTACTCCCAGAACGCGACGGTCTGAGAGCAGAAGAGCGTGGGCTTATCGCCTACGAGCCTTATTCGGCCCTGGAAGTCCCTGACGGTCTCAGCGAACCCGACAAGCTGCTTGAAAATGAGGTCGTAGATGAGGAACTTCTTGTTATAGCTTGCGGCCACGTACTTTCCATTCATGCTGATTGCGCAATCGCGCAGAACGGGTTTTCCGGGGAAGAAGTCAACACCTTCGGGCTTCAGCTCGTGGAGGGTGTCGCCGGTTTCGGTGTCGAATACGAATACGGTGTTCTTGCGCTGAACAGCCGCGACGGCCATCTTTCCGTCGGGTGTGATGTCAACGCCCGTCACCTTGTCCATTCCGAATCGCACTGCCTTGAGAGTGGCACCGTTTTCGCAGTCGAGGATGAGCGCCTGTCCGTCCGAGGTACCGAAGACAGCACGTTTTGCCCGAATCTTGCAGGCGGAAGAATATATCTTTGGGGTGGCAATTGCCTCGCCCTTTTTGAGGTCGAACAGCAGAGTTGACCGGGTCGAAGCGATTGCGGCGATGCCTCCGTCGGAAACGTCAACGGACTCAATTCCGGCGGTCTCCACGGTGAGCGGTTCAAGCTCTCGTGCCTCGTAGGAGAGTGCCCAGGCCCTGATAGAGCTGTCTCCAACGATTATTGCGTACTTGCCCTTTCTGCTTACAGCAGCGAGCCTCGCGCCTTGGACGTTGCCCATCTTTCGAACCGTTCGAAGCGGGTATGTCTGGTACAGTCGAACGTTGCCCTTTTTGGAGACGAACAGGGTGTAATGAGAATCATCGGTGGTGTCTGCGACCTTCGGAGCCTCAGTAATGGCTTCGCCGGAGGGCAGAGACACCTCCGCCCGGAAGGAAAAGGGAGGCTCGTTCTTTTCGGCAGCGGCCTCACAGAGTAAGAAAAGGATGAATGCGAGGCCGAGGCAGGTGGCGGTAAGATATCTCACAGCAACGGGCATATAAAGGGCACCTCGAAAAAACGGTTTTTACTACAATCGGCTGCGGCTTTGTCATGCTTACCTGATGTTCGTTGAATGGTCAGAGAACGGTGGATACTTGGGATAGCATTGTCTGTCACCATAAGCAAGATTTAACTTGGCTGCCCGGCACGGGCTTCGTCACAAAGCCGTTTCTTTCTTAAGTATAGCCAAGGGCTATTACTTGCGTCGAAACACCTTGTCTTCCTCGCCTGACTTTGCCTCGCTCGTTTTCGTACGAAACCAATTGTTCGAGTTACCCTAAACTCGCAGTCAGTTCTATTCGATTCAGGAAACGCCGGTCGGCAAAGAGGCGGTCGGCGTTTAGTAATTTGACGGTAATCAGGTCGTAACTCATTAATGATAAGGCAGATAAGGCTTTTCCTCTCAGGAAGTAGTGCTTTGTCCTCCAAAAAATACTTCAACATGTCGGGAGAGGCATCCTTTCATGATATAATAAGGCATGCCGTTCGAGAGGTATAAATACTTCGATCTTGTGCCGCGGGGAAGCTCACGCGAGATTTCCCCTGACGACTTTCGCCGGGCTCTTCGCCAGGCAGGTCTTGTGCCCACCGATTCCGACGGGCTGCAGTGGCGTGAAAGCGCCGACAGCTCTCCTGAAGCCGGCAAGGTGTTCATTGTAACGAACTGTGGTCTCGTACCGTTCTATACGAACACCCAGACACTTCGGATATACTGCCCGAAGTGCGGCTCAGAGGTCTCGCGGGCGAAATGGCACGATGCGGTAGAGGGCCTGATTCACGGAAACCGCGACAGTGAATTCGAACTCCCCTGCTGCGGAGCGCACGTTGACATTCGCAAGCTCACCTACGACCCGCCGGTGTACTCCACCTCGGCTGCGCTCTCAGTACTCTGCGATGGTTCTTCTTCCCATGCTCCCGTCAAGCTTCGCCGCACTCTTGAAGAGTTTATCGGCGAACAGTTCGACTGCCTGGAACGTCTCTGCTGAAGCCCGCAACCGCATCATTTTCTGCTGTCCCCGTGGACGGCGGGGCGTTTTGCATTTATGGTCGGCTTTGCATTATCGGGCCAGAAGCCGCCTGAGAACGGCCCTTGCGGTTGCAGAGGACGTTAATACGGTTGAGACGGAGGGTGATGCTGAATACAAGGCGATGAGGCCAAGCCGGTTGAGCTTGCGAACAGCGTGCTGTCCCTGACGGAACAGAGAGCAGAAACGGCCGCGTTCGCCGCCGCTCCGAAGGCCGCGGTTGCGACAAAACAACCACCGCCTCCGCCACCTCCGCCATTGCCCGGAGTGACGCTCTGGGGAGATTCGAATAATCCTCTGATATAAACGAGCTTGCCGTCATCTCTCACGAGACCCGCGGAGAAGTCGTCTCCGCTCCTCGTCTGCCGAAGTCCCTAGGTGCTGAAGACCATGTTTCGACGGGGGTAAGTGCGCGGTTTTCGGTGGAACCCCGGGCCACGGAGAGCACGTTCTTGTTGACGTATCGGTCGCTGCGCAGCACGATATACGCGGGGTCTGAGAGCAGGCCATAGCCGTAAGCGGCAAGCACATCAGTAAGGACAGTGCCCGATTCCTCCCACACAAGTCCCCCTGCGGTGAAAGTTCCCTGAGCCTCTCTCAGCGCGCCTGAGGGGTCGGTCCACGCGAGCCTCGCGGTCATCCCGCTGACGGCGAGACCGGCAAGCGATGAGCAGCCGTTGAGAGGCTGGAGAGGCATCTGTGAGTTGAATTCGCTGTACTTTCCGGCGGAAGCCGAGAACTGCATGAAGCCGTAGAGGACCCGCCGGGAGGCAATCCCATCGTCCGCTGCGCACGCGATGTGCAGGCTTTGGTCCTCGTCGAAGTGCAGGACCGGCCGGTGGAAGTCTGCGGATGGGAAGTGGTCGCTGTAAGCGAGCGTTACGGGCGGAGAGTACTCGCCGTTTTGAACAAGGCTGGAGTAGTACGTTCCGCTCAGCGCATCGTAGAAGACCAGTGCCCCGTCGGTGCCGTTGGAGATGAGTTCGAAGTTGACGATGTCCGCATAAAAGGAACTGAGCTTTACGGGGCCGTAGGAGACGGAAACGCCGCCGGAAGCGTTTACGGTGAGGATGGCGGCGTACAATTCGTCGAGACCGAGTTGTCCCGCGGACGAGTAGGCGATGAGCAGCGATGCCGGTTGGTGCGCAACGAGCCTCAACTTCCGAGGAACGGGTCATGTTCGCGCTGTTCGCCACGTCGTTGAGGGCAATCGAGTAGGAAGGTTGAGCCGCAGCGGGACTTCGGAGTAGTTGGATACGGTCTGTGGAATCGCTTGCTGAGGCGAGGAAGGCGTAGCCGGAACTGAACGCGGACGAGGTGGCGACCGAGCCCGAGAAGCCTGTTTGGGCGGGAGTACGAGTTGTAACGAGCGCGGACTCGAATTCGCTGTTTCCGTCGGTAGCGACCACGCGGTAGCTGTATTTCGTAAACTGCGACACCGTGGAGTCGAGGAAGGAGTCACCCTGAATAAGGTCTCCGATGACCTCGAAGTTTCCGTCTTCCTGTGCGCGGTATATGGTGTGATAGGTATCGGGCGGATAGCTCACGGTCCAGTGGAGCCTGACCTCGGAGGTGGAAGGATATGCCGTCAGCTCCCGGGGCGCAGAGACGTCACCGGGCACGAAGGATACAGCGGCGGTTTGGGACCAGTTGCCCGTGTTGCCTCCCGCCAATGCCCTTACTCTCAAAAACCATGTTCCCCTGTTTCCGAGCCAGAGTCGGGTTGACGTTCTGTCGCCGGTGAAACCGTTGAGAGTGTTGTTGAACTCGGAGGAGTCCGACAACTGGACCTCGTAGCTGAGCAACTCCCCGGCCGGAATCGGTTCCACAGCGGACCAGTTGACAAACAGGCTTGGAGAGGAGGTTGAGAGTGGCACGAAAAGTTCGGGAGTGCCGAGAGCGAGCGTTACCGTAGCGGTCGTGGACCAGCCGCCTGAAAGGTGAGGAGTGCCGGGAAGGATGGCCCGAACTCTCACGTACCAGGTTCCCTGCCCCGCGAGAGGCACTGTGGCGGACGGAGTGGAGGTGATGAGGGATGAATAGTCGGAAAACGAGGGGTCACGCGACCATTGAATCTCGTATTCGTATGTAACGCCGTCCTCTCCCGGGACTTCGGGCCACGAAAAAGTCCAGTTAGAGGAGTTGACCTCGTAGCTCTGCAAAATGGATGGCACCTGCACGGGCGCTTCGGCAAAATTAACTGTCAGGGGGGTGGACCATGCGCTTTCGGCGGAGGGGCTCGTGGAGACGGTTCTTGCCCGGTAGTGGTAAACGCCGTTTTCTGCGACTTGGTCGGTATGTTGAAGTGTGTTCGGGTTCGAAATGTCGGCAATAGTTGTCCATTCGGAGTCGGCATCGCCCCTTCGCTGAAGTTCGTATCCGGAGGTGTCGGGCGGTCGCAGCCATGTTATAGTTGCCTCTTTTGTATTCGAGGACGATGGTGCGTCGAGGTCCGGCGGAGCGAGGTCAAATTGCAGGTCCGGGAGTGAAGGTTGGATATCTGAGCCTGAGGGGTCATGGATAAGGGCAGAGAAAGTGATTGTCGGCCTCGCGTTCGACAGCACGAGAAGCTCGACTCGCGAGCCCGGCCTGACCCGCATGTCGGGGCCGGACATGAGTTCACCGGAAGCATCGAGGGAACCGTACAGAGATGGAAGTGAGGAGACCGATATGTTCAACTGTTGCTGGTCGGAGGTAAGGAACGTCGCCGAGAAGGCGGATTTAACTCCGTTCTTGCTGAGTCGGACAAGCGCAATGCCGCTTCCGACGTACATCTGGCCGCCGAGAGCGTTGCGAACGTTTGTGTTGAGGACGAGCGGCCCTGCAGAAGGAGGTGCGGCGGTCTGAGGGAGGAGCAGGGACCAGGTTTCCTGAGAGTTGGAGAAGGCGAAGTTGACAAATTCCGTTCCGGGGAGTTCTTGAAGGCGTGCGCGGAACCAGTGGACCTTTCGCGGCGAATCGGGAGTAAGGAGTTGGGCCGTGTTGTCGAGAGGTCGGCCATCGAGGCCAAAGAGGAGGTCGGGTCGCACGGGACTGAACTCGGCAATAACGTCGAAGGAAGCGGGGTTTACGTTCGCGATAAATACGAAAGCCGCGCGCGCGGGCAATGGCGCGAACACGATAAATGCCGCAAGTGCGAAAAGGATGTTTCTGAGGTGCGTCATACCAGTATAGTTGTCCCGCGGTTCAGGATGTTTCGTCAAAGGTGGAGAAAAAGGTCTGTGTTCTATTGTACTTTGCCCGTTGGCTTTGTGCGGGATTCTGATTGCATTTCGCTCGAGGAACGCGAAAAAACAGGAAGCGAAAAGGCTTGACGGCCGAAAAACAGTGGTTAGGATACTCCCTCGCTGTCAACGGGGCCCGGATCCCCGGGTCAAACTCCGAGTAACAATTCGATTACCCAAAGAGATGGGCAATTGTTTGACCGCCTGAAAACGGTCCGTATGATACTCGTCCCGCTTGAACAGCGGCTAACAAGTTCTTTACAGTCAGCAAAGGCAAGGCTCACCATCGGCGCATGAGCGCAATTCGGTTTCTCGTTACCATTTCAGGGTGTAAACTCTTGATTCTGAGACATGGAACCGAGCGGTGGAGGCGAGATTGTCGAGTGTTTAGGGATCGTTTCCGAGGGGCGTCTAACGCCTGCCTGAAACGACCTGAATTTTTCTTGAAGAAAACGCTTGACAACGGTCGCGAGTCTGGTAGACTTGTTTCAGCGTTCGGGAAACGCACTCCTCCTTTGTTGTCTGATGGAGGCGTTGAGCGAGGCGCTTTTTTTGTCTCATAAGTTCTTTGACAAGAGAATATCCACAGCCATTTAAGGAGCGTACGAGGAAGGATCCTGTAAGACAGGCTCGTGCGTTCACGAGCTCTGTCAATTCCAACAGCTAATAACCAAAGAGTTGTTGATACATTCATGCAGGGTTTGATCCTGGCTCAGAGCGAACGCTGGCGGCGTGCCTAACACATGCAAGTCGAACGGAACCTTCGGGTTCAGTGGCGAAAGGGTGAGTAATACACAGATGACCTGCCTTTGGGTTGGGGATAACTCGGGGAAACCTGAGCTAATACCCAATAAGACCACACGAATACTGTCCAGCGGCCTGCAGTTCCGACGCCCATAGAGGGGTCTGTGGCCTATCAGCTAGTTGGTAAGGTAACGGCTTACCAAGGCGACGACGGGTAGCAGGTCTGAGAGGACGACCCGCGCACACTGGGACTGAGATACTGCCCAGACTCCTACGGGAGGCTGCAGTGGGGAACCTCGGGCAATGGGCGAAAGCCTGACCGAGCGACGCCGCGTGGGCGACGAAGGCCTTCGGGTTGTAAAGCGCCGTCGCAGAGGAGGAAACGCAGGGGGCTTTGCCCTTTGACGTGACCTATCCTAGTGAGGAAGGTCGGGCTAAGCTCGTGCCAGCAGCCGCGGTAATACGTGTAGAGCAAGCGTTGCTCGGTATCACTGGGCTTAAAGGGTGTGTAGGTGGCTTGGTCAGTAAGGTGTGAAATCCTGCGGCTTACCCGTAGAACTGCATCTTATACTTCCGTGCTCGAGGGACCGACAGAGGATAAGCGGAACTCTGGGTGGAGCGGTGGAATGCGTTGATATCCAGGAGGAACGCCGGTGGCGAAGGCGGCTTACTCGGGTCTGGTTACTGACGCTGAGGCACGAAAGCCAAGGTAGCAAACGGCGAGCATCAGATCCCGGTAGTCCTGGCCGTGAACGATGTGCACTTGTTCGGTGGGGATCCTCCATAGCCTCGCCAGTCGGAGCGAAAGCGTTAAGTGCTCCGCCTGGGCAGTTACGGTCGCAAGGGTGAAACTCAAAGGAATTGACGGGGGCTCACACAAGCGGTGGAGGCATGTGGCTTAATTCGAGGCTACGCGAAGAACCTGACCCAGACTCGGACATGGACGGAGTACGTGGACTGAAAGCCGGGAGCGGTCCCGCATCGGTGGGAAGCTGCGCGCAGGTGCGTGCATGGCCTGCCGCCAGCTCGTGCTCGTGAGATGTCGCGTTAAGTCGCTTAACGAGCGCAACCCCTGTCGATCTAGTTGCCAGCGAGTTCCGGCCGGGGACGCATTGAGACCGCCGGCGCCAAGCCGGAGGAAGGTGGGGACGACGTCAAGTCCTCATGGCCCTTACGTCTGGGGCTGCAGACGTGCTACAATGGTAGGCACAGAGGGAAGCAATGACCGCTGAGGCGGAGCAAATCTCACGAAAGCCTGCCCCCCTTAACCAGAAGTTCAGATTGGAGGCTGCAATTCGCCTCCATGAAGCTGGAATCGCTAGTAATCGCGGATCAGACACGCCGCGGTGAATCCGTTCCTAAGCCTTGTACACACCGCCCGTCAAGCCACGAAAGTCGGGAGCGCCTGAAGTCGCTCGACCCAACCGCTCGGAGCCAGGCGGCCGCCGACGGTGAGACTCGGCGATTGGGACTAAGTCGTAACAAGGTAGCCGTAGGGGAAGGTGCGGCCTGGATCACCTCCTTTCTAAGGACAATTACCGAAGCTCTCCGGCGCTCCGGTTGTGGATTTTTCTCTTGACCCAGGGCGTATAGCTCAGCTGGTCAGAGCGCACCCGAAAATAAGGGTGAGGCCGGTAGTTCGAATCTACCTACGCCCACCAAGATCAACCCCTGGGGACGTAGCTCATTTGGGAGAGCGCCGCCCTTGCAAGGCGGAGGTAGTGGGTTCGACTCCCATCGTCTCCACCAAGATACAAAGCGAGTTTTTTACTGAATCGCGTTTTTTCCGCAGTAATGCGGATAGAAATACTTGCTCTTTGACAATTAGTGTGCTGTGTACAACGCTGGAAAGAGTGTCATGGCTATTGAGGCCAAGTTACTAAGGGCTCATGGTGGATGCTTAGGTACCAGAAGAGAGGGCGTGACTAACTGCGATAAGCCACGGGAAGGTGTAAATAACTGTCGATCCGTGGATTCCCTGTAAAACGCGGAGAATTGAAACATCTTAGTATCCGCAGGAAGAGAAAGCAATTGCGAATTTCCTGAGTAGAGGCGATCGAAAGGGAAACAGCCTAAACCGAATGTACGTCAAGACTGCGATCGTTGTGCGTTCGGTGTTGTGGGATCATCCAGGTTCGCTCGCAGGTGAGCCGGGGAGTTATAAATATCTTTCATAGTCGAATCGGCTGGGAAGCCGAGTCATAGAGGGTGATAGCCCCGTAGACGAAATGATTGATACTCCCGGATGTATCCCAAGTAGCGCCGGTCACGTGAAACCCGGTGTGAATCAGGGAGGACCATCTCCTAAGGCTAAATACTCTCTGGTAACCGATAGTGAAGAGTACCGCGAGGGAAAAGTGAAAAGTACCCCAGCTGAGGGGAGTGAAATAGAACCTGAAACCATGTGCTTACAAGCTGTGAGAGCCCTATGCCGAATTTATTCGGAATGGGTGATCGCGTGCCTTTTGCTTAATGATCCGGCGAGTTATGTTATGAGGCAAGGTTAAGGCCTTCTGGGCTGCAGCCGCAGGGAAACCGAGTCTGAACAGGGCGATGAGTCTTATGACATAGACCCGAAACCAGGTGATCTAACCGTGTCCAGGTTGAAGCGGATGTAAAAGTCCGTGGAGGACCGAACCCTCGTAGGTTGAAAACTGCTGGGATGAGGTGCGGTTAGCGGTAAAAAGCCTATCGAACCTGGCAATAGCTGGTTCTCCTCGAAATAGCTTTAGGGCTAGCGTCCGGTTTAACCAGTGGGGGTAGAGCACTGAATGGGCTAGGGGGCCTACCAGCTTACCAAACCCTATCAAACTCCGAATACCACTGTTATAGATCCGGGCAGTCAGACTACGTGGGATAAGCTGCGTGGTCGAAAGGGAAACAGCCCAGACCGTCGGCTAAGGTCCCGAATGTACGCTAAGTGAAGAAGGAAGTGATTCTGCTAAGACAACCAGGATGTTGGCTTAGAAGCAGCCACCATTTAAAAAGTGCGTAATAGCTTACTGGTCGAGCAGTGTCGCGCCGAAAATGAACGGGGCTAAGTGTACAACCGAAGCCACGGGCACGCAGGATAGGATCCTGTGTGCGGTAGAGGAGCGTTCCACGTTAGGATGAAGGGCGACGGAAACGACGTCTGGACGATGTGGAAGTGATTATGCCGGAATGAGTAGCGATAAACAGGGTTAGAATCCCTGTCGTCGAAAGCCTAAGGTTTCCTGGGCAAGGTAAGTCCGCCCAGGGTTAGCGCCTGCCTGCAGACGAGGCCGAAAGGCGTGGTCGAACGGAGAAACGGGCTAGATGTTCCACGCTGCCACCTACTGATCGTTTGAGTGATGGGGTGACGAAGCAGGGTAGCATCAGCAGGGCGATGGTCGTCCCTGTCTAAGTACGTAGGGAGTCTCCGCAGGTAAATCCACGGGGGCAATCCTGAAATACGAATGCGAGGCAATTGAGTCCGAAGTGAGCGATCCCATACTTCCTAGAAAAACCTCTAACAAGATCAAAGGTGACCGTACTAAAACCAACACAGGTAGGCGAGGCGAGAAGCCTAAGACGCTCGGATGAACTCTCGTTAAGGAACTCGGCAAATTAGCCCCGTAACTTC
>JAXHMW010000009.1:0-121548 GCA_034521065.1 Planctomycetota bacterium
CTGGTGCAGCTTTGCCGCGCAATAATGAGCGAGCCTTTGCGGTCTCGCCTGCCATGAGCAGGAAGTTCGCGGCCGCGAGCGTGGCCTGCGGTCGGTAGTGCAATACAGGGGATCGGGGAGGCGCCTCCTCTCCGGCCTTATCGGAAGCAAGTGCAATCCAGACATAATATCGCTGGCCGGAAGTTTTCTCGAAGAGCGTGGAAGCCGTTTCGAGCGCACCGGCGTAGCGACCAGAAATTATCTGCAGCCAGAACTTGATGCGCGAAAGCAGCTCGGCGCCCTGGGGGTCGCTTTCGAACGTGTGCTTGTCGAGCAACTGTTGGCAGCTTACGAGTGCTTGGGCGGCCTTTCGCGACGCGAGCGCGTCGCGCTTGACGTATGAATCGGCCACATCGGCGAAATCGTCGGCGAGTTTCATGTACTTCTGTCCGTCGTCCGTGCCCGCGAAGTATTCCTGCTCTTCCAGACAGGCGGTACGAGTTGGTCCGCCTCGCACACGGAGGAGGCGCAACACAAGACGACAAGGACGCTGACAGTGAGGAGGAAGCTTTTCATATCACCTCTGCAGGATTGGCAGGTACCTTTTGGGTATCTGGAATATTATCGCCGCGATGGACGTAGCGTAAACAGAACCGTACGAGGAATCCAGCGAGCCGTCAGAGTGCTGACGCGACATCAGGAACTCGCATATCTGCGGATACCACTTCGCCCAAGTCTTGCCACCCGCCTGATACATGGCCTGGGCGGCGTAATACAGGGCATACATGGTGTGGTTTCTGCCAAGGCGCGCGGAAAGGGGCAGAAACCTGTCAAGGTATTCATGGCCCTTCTTTACATATTCGGAATCGTAATCGCCGAGGTAGTAAAGAATGCAAACCCCCGCCGCGGAACGCGGAAACGCGGAGCTTCCGCGTTGACCGACAATATAGCGGAATCCGCCGTCGGGATTCGCCGCCGCGAGAACGCACTCGCGAGCCCTCTCTATCACCTCGGCATCCACCTCGACTCCGGCGTTACGCGCGGCACGAAGTGCCATGGCCTGACAGATCGTAACGGAAATATCCGACTGCGAAGGAGCCGGTTGGTACCTCCAGCCTCCTTGCTTTCCCTGGGACACCTCGATGAGCCGAACTGCCTTGCGGAGAGCCTTTCCTACTTCCGGTTCGGGGTACATGCCGTAAACTTCGGCCAGGAACAACGTGGCGAAACCGTGCCCGTACATGTTGTCTCCGCGGTTGCCGCTGATGTATCCCGACACTCCGTGTGCGCTTTCGAGGGTCTTGTCAACGAGCTTTCGAACCTTGCCTCCGTAGCGTCCGCGGCCGGGCGTGTGGCCTCCGGCGAGGAAGGCCATTCCCGCAAGCGCGGTGATGGCGGAATTCGAGTACGTGCCCGATAAAGAGCCGTCCGGGCCAATCTGACTCGCGATATGGGCGAGCGCCGAGTCCGTCGCGTCCTGTACGGCCTTTTCGCCGTAAACCGCATGGGGCTCATCAGCCTCTTCGGCAACCGTGTCAACGCTTGCGAACAAAGCAAGGATGATGAGAGCCGCGAAGATATAGGGGAGTCTCGAAGATGAAATGCTCATAACGTCCCAAATCATACCGAGTTGCCCGCGTTTGCAAGGTTCAGGATGGGGATGGTCGAGTTTACTGGAGGCGAAATGAAGTTATAATTCTGCGGCCGTTTACGGTGCTTGCAATTCAACGAGAAGGAGCAGCATTTGATGTTCTGCCCATACCTGAACAGATCAGACCCGCGCTGCATCGCAGCAAGGCTTTCCAGCCGCAACCTCGACGACTTCGTCTTCATATGCGGTGACGACTACGAGAGCTGCGAGGTGTACGCAAAGATAAAGCAGGAACTCGCCGACCGTACCGGCATGCCGGACGAGAACTCCGCAAAAATTGACTACAGCAAGATAGAAGACCTGATCTCAGAATCCGAGGAGCAGGCGGCCTCGGCCGAAGAGGCTCAGAACAACACTTCCCGGAAGGGCCACGGGCGGCAGGACAGAAACGGTTCGAAGTGCAAAAAGAACCGTAACGGCAAGCACAATAACGGCAATTAGTATTCTCTCCCGGACGGTGACCATGCCCCGCGAAGAAGGCATAATAAGCGAGATCAACCTCACCGTCTCCGCGTCCTTTGACGGGTGGCGGCTCGACCGTTTTCTCGCAGAAAGCCTCGATGAGTTCTCCCGTTCGTACCTCAAAAAACTCATCGGGGACGGTCTTATCACACTCAACGGCAGGCTCCCCAAGCCAGCCAAGACAGTTCGCAACGGCGACGAGATAGACATTTCCATCCCCGAACCTGTTGTCCTCACTGCCAAACCCCAGGACATACCGCTTTCCGTGGTGTTCGAGGACGAGAGCCTCATCGTAATCAACAAGCCACCGGACATGGTGGTTCATCCCGCCCCGGTCATCCCGACGGCACGCTCGTAAACGCACTCATGCACCACTGCGAGGGAGGGCTGTCCACCATCAACGGTGTGCTGCGCCCGGGCATAGTTCACCGCCTTGACCGTTTCACCTCGGGGCTGCTCGTTTGCGCGAAGTCGGATGCGTCGCTCAAGAGCCTTCTCGAGCAGTTCAAGGAGAGAACAGTCCGCAAGCGGTATGTGGCTCTGGCACACGGGAACGTTCCGAAGTGCGTGAAGACGATAGACGAACCTCTCGGCAGACACCGCAGCGACTTCCGCCGCATAACAGTTCGGCCGGACGTGGGCAGACGTGCCGTAACAGAGATAAAGGCGGTAAAATGGCACGGGAAATACAGCGTTGTTCACGTCGGACTGCTCACGGGCCGGACTCACCAGATACGGGTTCACCTGCGTCACATCGGGCATCCGATACTGTGCGACCACCTTTACCGGGAGAGAAGCTCCCGCCCACGAACCGGTTATAGAACGCTGTGCTTTGCACTCCGCGTATCTCGAATTCGACCATCCGGTAAGCGGCCGGCGCACCGCATTCAAGGCACCATTGCCACCGGACATGCGAAGGGCGCTGCGAAACATGGCAGGTGAGGACAGTTGAACAGGGAAAAGGGCATTGACCTCGAACAGATGAAACAGGAGGACAGCCGGACGCTGAAGAAGGGCAAGCTCCTTCTTGGCGGTACAGCCGCGTTCGTCGTCCTCGTCCTCGTCATCGCCGCGCTCACCTATTCAGGCGGGGACAATGGCACGGTCTTGCCATCGGTTTCACAGGAGAACCCTGAAAGCGCGTTCGCCGAGGGTGACTATGATGCACGGGTGCTCGCAGTCATGGCGATGAAGCTGTCACAGAAGTCCGCGGCTGGAGAGCGCCTTCCCAGCTACCCCCGTCAGCAACTGGTGAAGCTCATTGAATTGTACTCCCGTGCCGGTGACGGTTTTCGGAGCGCGAAAACAATTCTCGAACTTTACGGAATGCTACCCGACGGCCATACGGTTTTCCTCAAATTCCTTTCGGCAGCGGTCTCGAACCTCTCCACCGAACAGTCCCGCGACAGGTGGGCAAGTGTGGAAAACTGGCTGGAAGCGTTTGCGCCCGAAGGCCTGAAAGATATTTCGGCGTACCAGAAACATTTTGCCGAACTCGTAAAACTCGCAGCCGACGCGCCCTCTTCGGCGGACTCGCGTGCGCTCTCGGTCGTTTCGGAGCTTGCGAAGCTCGCTGTTGAACTGCCGGGCTCGCGGGGAACCGCCAACGAGTTCTGCAAGGCTCTTGCGCTCGAGGCTTTCGCACGTGAGCCGGGCGCACTGATTCACGCGGCGCAGGCGTGGGCGGATTCCTCACCGCCGAGGACGTCTCCATCGTTCACCGCCGCCTGCTCGACAAAAAGACCTCGCCTGCAACTTACCGGAAGCTTTTGACCGCGCTTTCGCAGATCGGCTCCGAGCGTTCCGTTCCAATCATCATCGACTCCATCGGATACCGCGAACCGAATCAGAGAAGCCACGCTTTCAAGGTCCTTGCAAAATGGCCGAAGGCCGACGTATATAGCACCCTCGCCAACTACGCGAAGAGCCGGGAAATCTCCACCGCTGTTGCCGCGCTGAAGGCAATAGGCGAAAGCGAGCGACTCTCCACCCGATATGCCAACGAATTCCGCGAGAAATTCAAGTACGTTCCCTCCGATGCCCGCCCGAGCGCATTCGAAGCCCTCAAGGCTGCTGACACCGCCTCGCTGCCGCTCGCACTACCTCATCGAACTCGCGAGCCGCGAGAAGCGGTACTCATCCGCTTTGCTCTCGCTGATGAGAAACCGTAATGCAAGGGAAATCCTGCCCCTTCTCGAGGACTTCCTTGACGATTCGCTGCGTCCCAGGGGCTCTGAAACAGCGAAGAGTCTCGTAAGCTCGATTCTCGCCGCCATCGCTGACGAATACCTTGCGCAGCTTGCGCACGAGAAGTACCTTGCCGTGCAAGGCGGCGGGATGTCGCCCGAAGCCATGAACTACTATCTCGACCTCATCGCCGCGGCGGTGAAAAGGACGTCATCTCAAAGCGCACGAAAAATGCTGCTCGACGCAGCTTCGAACTGCCCGGTCGAGAAAGTACGAGAACACGCGACACAATTGCTGCGTTCTGTCCGCTAACTCTTTGACTTGTGGCTCTGCAGTATGTAAAATACAACGTGTAAGGGCTTGGACGCTTCGCCCGATTTTTTCGGGTTCCAACTTGACGATCATCTCAGACGCTGCGTTATCAAGGCTCGGAGTAATGTGCTGTTTTCGAGCACGGGAGGAAAGATGAAGCGTTGGGAATATCACGTTGTCAAGAACATCACCGAAACCCATCTCGATGAGATGGGCGGAATGGGCTGGGAACTCGTTACGGTCGTCAACGACCCGAGGGATATCAGCAAACTGGTTTACTACTTCAGAAGAGAACTCGATTGACACAAACTCACCGTCTGCTGCGCTCGCTCTGTGCAGCGACAGTAACCGCCCTGCTCACCTTTGCCCTTGTGGTCTGCCCGTTAGCGCGTGCGGGCGCCTTCACCGATGAGGTAGCCCGCTTCGAAAAACTCGAGGCCGATAAGGCCATCGAGCTTCTGAGTAAATTCGACGGCTGGAAACCCGATCGGCAGGCCGCGTTTCTCATCGGCACACGTATGCTGACCCGAGGAGATTCTCGGTGCCTACCGGCTTTACTTCCACTCGAAAGGAGCGGTCACGAAGCCGATGATGCCCCATCTCACAAAGGGGCTCGACCTCGCCGATTCTTCCGCAAGACTCTACACCCTTCGGCTCCTGGATACCTGCAAACCGGCGGGAATGGAACAGAAACTGTTCGAAATCGCGCTTTCGGACAAGGATGAAGACGTGGCACTGGAGGCCATACGGCTTCTCGGTGCGATTGGCATTCCGCAGGAGCTCGTGATAACTAACGCGGCAAAGATTCGCAGGTTGAAACGTTCAAGGCTGGAGAGCTTCGTCTTTCAGTACTCCGCGTCGCCAAAGGTCAACGCTGAGGCCATCGCAGCAATTTCGAATTCCCTTCCTCCGACCGCCACGCTTGCCGGAGCACTCGCACAGGCGGGAGACGAGAAAGCGTTCGAGATTGCCGGAGCACTTCCGAAAGCCGAGGACCTCGCCCTGCCCTGGCTGTGGCGCACGCTTGCAGAATTCGATTCGGCAAGGGCCTGCGACCTGTTCCGAAAGAGAATTGCGGACGTTCTGGACGAAGAAGGGCAGGCCGATCTCATAGACGCCCTGTTCGAAATCGCAGGTATGGCCGAACCCGACAAGTGCATGGACATAGCGGCGACCTACAAAGGCCGCGGATTTTCCGATGCCTGCATGAGGGCGTTGTCGTGGACAGCGCATTCCGAAGCACTCGCAAAGCTGCGCGAGACCGTTTACGCGCCCGAGCGTTCCACCGAGGTTTTGCAGAGGGTCCGCTATTTGGTGGAAGTCGGCGATTACACCGCGGTCGGAAAGGTTCAGAAGCTTCTGGAAAAGGACGAGGTAAAGGGCATTCCCCGCCGCGCGAACTGGGCGGCGAGCATGCTAACGTATTTCTCCAGCGATTCCGCCAAAGACATAACCCGCAAGGCATTCGAGGACTCTGACAGGTTTACATCCTCCTGTCACGCTCTGCCTCAGCTTGCGCGCGTAGCGAGCGAAGAAGCTGCTGATGCCATGGACGAGATCGTGGCGAAGTGGGTTGAGAAGTGGAACGCCGAGTGGAAGCGAAAGCCCGAGACATCCTATAACTCCACTGCCCTGCCGGAGCTTTACTACGCCATGCTTCCTCATCGCGGCGGCCGGCGGGATTGCCCGCCGAGACGCGGCAGGTATGCCTCTCAACTGCTGGAGCCGGCAGGGACCGTCTACCTTCGCCGGTGATATCCTGAGCGCATACGGTTGGCACCTGTCCGACCGAACCGCTCTCGGCGCCCTCACCTCGCACCTCGATTCTCAGAACATCGCCCTGGCAACCGCTGCGGCCAACGTCCTTTCGTACACAGGCGGCCTCAGCGAGTACAACCGCATGAAGAATCTCATGAATAGCACCTCTCTCGAACTCGCCCGTGCATGTGGAGGCTCGTGCCCTTGCCCTGCGAGGTCTTCGAGATACCCTCTTTACCGGCGAGTCATTACGTTGCGAAAGCGGCCGCCACTCTTCGGGCCCACCAGGACACTCTGACCGAGCCGGAACAGACCGGAGCCAGAATTATCAATCATTCTGACATACGTCCTGACACCGCCACCATGGAGGCCGCCGCAAAGGCGGTCAGGGATTCGGACTGCGATGCCGAATGCCTGCTGATAATGCGCACGTTGCAGGGCGCACTTAGCTTACCGTTTGTCAAGCTTCCCGACTATCACGAGAAATTCCCCCGCCATTCACCTTCCGCTACACTGAAGGCTTTTCTCGCCGCCCAGAGCATACGATAGGTCATATTGACCGTATTATCGTCTTCAGAAAGTGACGCCTCGATTTCAACCGCATAACACCTACACTCTTGTCATAACGACATAACAGGTCTGATATTATGGCGCACCGACAAACATATTAACGTGCGGTAACGGCTATATTACGCCATCTGAGATTGGCACATCAGTTGCAAAAGATATAGCGAGTAAATGGAAACCTGTTTGAAAGGAGGATGGATATGTTCAAGCTTTCGAATCGCCCGGAGAAGTTCAGGAGAGCGAGCGACTCCCTCGTCACCAGCATCGAGGACGAAATGTCCCGCATTATGGACGAGTTCTTCCAGGAAGGTGGCCGTCCTCGTACCATGTTCGCGCCCCAGATGGATATCAGGGAGACGAAGGACGAGGTAGAGGTCAAGGTTGACCTGCCCGGCATGAAGAAGGAAGATGTCGAGATCCTCGTCGAGGACAGCGTTCTCACCATCCGAGGAGAGAAGAAGGAAGAGAAGAAAGAGGGAGGCGAGGACGAGAAGTATCACCTCATCGAACGCTACAGGGGCAGCTTCGAGCGCTCCGTTCGACTCTCTCACCTTGTTGATTCCTCGAAGGTGAAGGCCAACTTCACGGACGGTACACTCTGCATCACGATGCCGAAGGTCGAAGAGGCCAAACCCCGCAAGATCGAAATCTCCTGAGCTGAGCAAGCTCACTCGTTTTTTCGGAGCAAAGGGCCTGCCCCTGCAGGCCCTTTTTCTTACCCTTCCGTTGACCAATGCCGCCACAAGCCTATAATGTCGGCAATGAATTCAAACATACACAAAACCGCTATTGTGCATCCGAATGCAACCATAGGAGAGAACGTCACGGTCGGCCCGTACTGCATCATTGAAGAGGGTGCGACGGTCGGTGACGGCTGCAGGCTGTATGCCCGTTCATATGTCTGCACAGGAACGATTCTCGGCAAGCAGGTCGAGGTACACATGAACGCCGTTGTAGGCCACCTGCCGCAAGACCTTTCGTTCGACCCCTCTGTTCGTTCCGGCGTTCAGGTCGGCAGAGGAACTGTCATAAGGGAAGGCTGCACGATACACCGCGCCACGAAAGAGGGTGCGGATACGATCCTGGGCGAGAACATCTACATGATGGCCAACGCTCATGTCGCACACGATTGCAGGATTGGCGACAACACTGTTATCGCCAACGGCGCATTGATTGCAGGGCACTGCGAGGTGGGCGAAAAAGTATTCATTTCAGGCAACAGTCCCGTGCATCAGTTCGTACGGATAGGGAGGCTCGCGATGATCGGCGGCCTTTCGCGTGTGAACTCGGACTGCCCTCCTTTTATGCTGCTTGAACTGGACAGCACAATACGCCGCCCCAACATCATCGGGCTTAGGCGGGCGGGAATGGACTCGGACGCTATCGACGCCATCAAGCGTGCTTACCACATACTCTACCGCGAAGGTATGCCGTTCACCGATGCATACGAGCGCATACGCAAGAAGTTGACCACCCTTGTGCGCATGAGATAGTGGAATTCTGCCGCAACACGAAGAGGGGCATAAGCAAGCACTTCAAGCCATAACATCCCCTCGGGGGATAGCATGACCCAAAGCGCGGCACTTATCTCCGCGAAGGAAATCGAGAAAGTTTACAGGATGGGCGAAGTTGATGTGTTCGCCCTGCGCAAGGCCACCCTTGACATTCGCGAGGGCGAGTTCATTATCGTCTGCGGTCCGAGCGGTTCCGGCAAGAGCACGCTGCTGAACATCATCGGCGGCATGGATCGGCCGACTTCCGGAAGAGTCACTTTTCGCGACCTCGACCTGACTCAAGCCTCCGATAAGCAACTCACCCGCTTTCGGCGCGAACAGGTCGGTTTCGTGTTTCAGTTCTTCAATCTCATTCCATCCCTCACAGCTCTCGAGAACGTGCAGGTAGCCGTCGAACTCTCGCTTGACCCGCTCGATGCGCACGAGGTGCTCGACACCGTCGGCCTACTCGACCGCAAGGAGCACTTCCCCTCCCAGCTCAGCGGAGGCCAGCAACAGCGCGTCGCCATCGCAAGGGCCTTAGCAGCCAATCCCGCTCTGATTCTTTGTGACGAACCAACCGGTGCAATAGACACAGCAACCGGCAAATCGGTGCTGCAGACCCTGTTTGAGCTCAACCGGAATATGAAGAAGACCGTGGTCGTCATTACTCACGACCCTTCAGTGCGCGATATAGCCCACCGGGTGGCCTACATTCAGGACGGCTCGATATCGCGGATCGTGGAGAACGACTCACCCGTTGCCCCGAAAGACCTCGACATCAGCGAGGGTGAAGGCGAATGATACTCTTTCGCAAGCTCATTCGCGAGATGTGGAGCAAAAAGGGAGCGCTGCTCGCCCTCATCGTCGTCACGGCAGTGGGGATAGCGTCATATATCGGCTTCGGCTCGGTGTATCTCGACCTCGACGCCGCGCGCCGGGCCTACTTCGACGCTCAGAATCTCGCGCACATAAAGGTTTCGCTCAAGCGTGCGCCGAACTGGACGCTGGAACAGGTCGCAGAGGCATCCAACATTGCAAGAGTTCGCGGACGCATCAAATCACCCGCCCTTGTACACCTCAAAAACGTGCGAATGCCGATAACGGGCACAGCCATTTCCATGCCGTTCGAGCGCCGTTCGGTGTTGAACGATGTAGTTTTGGAAACCGGCACGTGGTTCACTGCCCGCAATGAAGAGCAGGCGATAGTAAACAACTCATTCGCCGAAGCCAACGGACTGCGCCCCGGCGATACGTTCAAGGCACTCATCAACGGAAAGCAGCACACGCTCGAGGTAATCGGCACGGCCAGCTCTCCGGAATACGTATATCTGATCAGCCCGGACGGCGGGTTCGCTCCGGACCCCAGCCGCTTCGGCGTGTTCTATCTCACGACGGACTTCCTCGCCGACAACACCGAATTGACCGGTGCTTACAACCAGTTGCTCGCCACTCTTCGAGACCGGTCCAGGACTGACATTACCGTAACCCGTCTCGAGAATATGCTCGACCGTTACGGAGTTGTGGATGCCGGGCAGGTCTCCGATGAGCCTTCCGTACGCTACCTGCTCGATGAGTTGAAGGGGCTGGATATCAGCGGCAAAATCATGCCCGTGATATTCCTGCTCTTCGTAGCGTTGATTCTGAACGTGCTGATGGGCCGCTACGTGCGCCAGCAGAGAACAGTGATAGGCACACTTAAGGCATTGGGAACGTCTTCGGCGGCCATTGCACTTCACTACGCTTTGTTCGGTGCAATAGTAGGGATGTTTGGTGGACTTGCCGGTTGCGGGTTGGGCTACATGCTGCAGACAGCGATGCTGGATACCTACCGCCAGTTCTACCAGATGCCGGGCATAGCCGCGACCTTCCGGATGTCGTTCTTTACCACTTCCATGGCGATTGCAGTGGTGGTATGCGTTGTGGGTTCGCTCCGTGCTTCAATCAAGGCGGCATACCTTCCTCCCGCAACGGCGATGAAGCCGCCCGTACCTCCGGCAGGTTCGCGTACACTGCTCGAACGCTTCGTGCCCTTCTGGCCACGCCTGCCCTTCCAGTTGAAGATGGCATTCCGGTCTCTCGCACGCAACCCGGTTCGTTCGCCGGGCTCCGCTTCGCTGTGGCAGTTGCACCGCTGACTGATCTCCGTCACGAGCCTCGGCAATTCGCTGAACATCGTTATGCGCCACGAGTTCGACCACGTCTCGCACGAGGACATATCCGTCACGCTTCGCGACCCCGCTTCTGCGCAGAGCATTCGAGAGACTGCGGACCTGCCGAACGTGCTCTACTGCGAAGGGGAACTCGCGCTGCCCTGTGAGCTTTCGGCCGGTTTGCGCACAAAGCGCACAGTTGTCATCGGCCTGTCCGAAGGTCAGAGGCTCCACACGCCGATAGCTCTTAACGGCAGCTACGTTGAACGACCGGAAAGTGGCGTTGTACTGTCGCACAAACTCGCACAGTTACTTGGTTGCACGCTGGGTTCCTCTCTTGAGTTGCGACCACTGATCAAGGAACGACGAAAGGTCACGGTTCACGTTTCGGGCATTGTCGAGACCTTTCTTGGGCTCGGAGCGTATATAGATTCCCGGTATCTTTCGCGCTTGATAGGAGAGAGCGACGTTTACAACCGTCTGCTTATCTCGACCGGCGACGGCAAGATGTCCGACCCGCTTATGGAAGAACTGCGAGACCTGCCGACGTTATCAGGCATCGCGAGCAGGGAGAGGAAACTCGAACTCATATACTCCACGTTCGGCGAGACAATGGGCACTATTCTCACCATAATGATCTTCTTCGCATCCCTGATAGGTTTCGCCAGCACGATGAACACCTCGCTGGTGTCCCTGAACGAGAGGAAGCGAGAAGTTGGCACCTTCAGATAGTATTGGGTTCACCGCCGAGGGAGATTACGTCTGTCTTTGGCCTGGAGAGCATAATGGTCGGTGTACCGGGGATAGTCGTTGGGTTGTTTATGGGAATGCTTCTTGCGAATATAGTTTCGGCACTTTACGACACCGAACTGTACCGCTTTCCGGTCAACTTCGCAACGTCAAACTTCGTAGTTGCTGCAGTCGTTATGCTTCTTGCGATCCTCTTCGCACAGCTTATGACATACATCGCTCTGACTCGACTCGACTGGCTCGATTCGCTGAAGACAAGGGAGTGACGAAATGACTTTCATCCTGCACTTCAGGCGCGCTCTGATACGGTTTCTCGCACTACTTGCGCTTGCTGCGTCAATGTCAATCACAACCGGCTGCGACGATGCTGACTCGGTTGAGATGGTGGAGGTCGAACGCGGCCCGATAGCATGAATCCTTTATGGAGAAGGCGACAACGAGCCTCGAAAAGACATGGGTTGTCAGCATGCCTCTAACCGGTCGAATCGGGCGAATAGAGCTGGAGGTCGGCGACCGGATACGCAAGGGCGAACAGGTCGCATCTTACGACCTTGTTCCGATGCAGAAGTCACTCGATGAGGCGCAGGCGGCGGTAGGTGAAGCGCAGGCGAAGATTGCCGTCAACGAGGACGACACCCTCGAAAACACGGCCCTGACCGAAATCGAACAGATTCTGCGTTCGATAGAGGAATCCGTAAAAGCGGCCGAGGCGCAGGTGAAGGCCGCCCGGACGATAATGGAATGGGCCGAAAAGAAATACGAACGGTTTCTGGAACTCCACCAAAAGGGGGCAATCTCTCAGGACGAACTGGACGATGCGAAGCTCGAATACGACACCGCGGTGCTGGGACTTCGCGAGCAGGAGTTCACTCTTTCGGCTCTGAAAGCTTTTCATGCAGCAGCTAAAATCGGCCCGTCGTTCATACGTCGCCACATTGACAAAAAGGATTTGAAAAAGAAGGGCTTGCAGCACGGCGCTGGAGGGAGCGCGGGCGAGGCTCGCGAAGCTGAAGCATCAGCTCGAGCTTGCGGTACTCGAGGCGCCTGTAAGTGGCGTTGTGTTGCGCAAATTCACCTCTGGTGATGGCTACTTCCGTGCGGGCACACAACTTATCGAGATCGGCATCCTTGCTGACATGGAGGTTTCTTGCGATGTTCTGACCACTGATGCTTTGCTTCTCAGTAAGGGAACGCCTGCTGAGAACTCGCGGCTGCACAAAGGTTCGCAGTCACCGGAAAGGTAACCCGCGTGGAACCGCAGGGATACACGAAGCTTTCATCTCTCGGAGTAGAGCAACAGAGGGTGAAGGTAGTCATCTCGCTGGATGAAGTACCGGAGAAGCTCGGAGCAGGTTTTCGACTTACGGCGAGATTCATAACAGATAAAAAGGACGGAGTTCTGCTCGTCCCACGCTATTCGGTAATGGAGTCGTGCGATGGAAGAAGATACGTACTCGTTCGTCAGAACGAGGTGTACGCGAAACGCTACGTGGAGACCGGCCTATCGAACGAGACGCACTTCGAGATAAGGGACGGGCTGTCGGAAGGGGAAGAGATCGTGGCCACCCCTTCGGCCAAAATGGCCGAGGAGGCCAAAGAGGACTGATTACTCGGAGATTTCATCCGGAATGTTCGCGCAATCGCAGTCAACCGCCTTAAGCCGCTCCTTGAGAAGCTTCTTTACCGTATCATTGTCATCAAGATGCTTGAATGCCCATTCCAGAGCCTCCTTTCGCGATGTCATCCGCGGGTGAAAGTTCGTAGCGAACCCACCTGCCGTGTTTGTGAGACCCCACAAGCCCCGCGTGACGAAGAATGGACATGTGGCTGGAAACCGTGGACGGTGCAAC
The DNA here is from genome assembly GCA_034521065.1 of Planctomycetota bacterium. Classification (GTDB taxonomy): domain Bacteria; phylum Planctomycetota; class B143-G9; order B143-G9; family B143-G9; genus JAXHMW01. Next base: position 13,163 of record JAXHMW010000009.1, read on the forward strand.
GTCCAAAAGCACGGATAGCTGGCAAGCGTAAAGTTCTCCCAGCCTCAAGGCGTAAAGAGCGAGCAATCTGTTCGTGTCCGAAATCGCGCGGGCGATACGAGCAGTGCGTTCCATATCAGTTCCTTTCTCTTTAAGCCATTGTACCCGGCCGTTCATCCATTTTCATGATATCTTATTGAATATAAGCATTTGAGCAAGTACGACAAGTACGAAAGGAGTACAAATGAAGCTGAAAGGCAAAACGGCGCTGGTAACAGGCGCGAGCAGCGGCATCGGTCGCGCGACGGCAATACATCTTGCCAAAGAGGGCGCAAACGTCGCCATCACGGCGAGAAGAGTCGAAAGGCTCGAAGAGTTGAAGGGCGAACTGGAGCAGCATGGTGTCAAATGCATCGCGGTCAAAGGCGATGTAACCGTAAAGGAAGACTGCTACAACGTTGTGAAGACCATCATGGATGAATGGGGAAAGCTGGACATTCTGGTCAACAACGCCGGAGTTATGCCGCTTTCCTACGTTGACAAGGTAAAGGTCGACCAATGGGAGAAGATGGTTGATGTCAACGTCAAGGGCGTTCTTTTCATGACGGCCGCAGCCCTTCCCCACATGACTGAGGCAAAAGGCGGACACATAGTAAACGTTAGCTCCGTCGCGGGCAGGCGAGTGTTCAAAGGCGGTGCGGTATATTGCGCCACCAAGTTCGCTGTCACAGCCTTTAGTGAGGGACTCAGGCAGGAACTTGCGCCCCAGTACGGAATACGTGTAACCTCCATTGAACCCGGTGCTGTTGATACGGAACTCGGCCACGACATCACGGACGAGGACATCATCGAGAACTTCATGGACTCCATGGAGAAGATGAAAAAACTCGAGTCCGACGATATCGCGGCGGGAATCACCTATGCCGTCACACAGCCGCAGCACGTTGACGTGGACGAGATAGAAATCCGGCCCACGCAGCAACCTCTCTGAGACCGGGCAAGCATAAAAAAGGCGCGAGCCATACGGTTCGCGCCTTTTACATTCAACTATCGGAAGACTGCTGAAGGTCTATCTCCATCGGAGCCTCGCCGACACCCGGAACTTCCATTGTCACGAGCGCCTTGACCGCACCTTCGGGTTTGACCTTTTGAAACGGAATCCACATGACCTCGGTGTTGAATGGGTCCACTTCGACATCATCCATGGACCACTTGGTCTTAGTGCCGACTTGCGCTCCCTCTGCATCAAGGAACTGTACCCACGCATGGTATTTGCGGGTGTTCAAGAAGGCCCCCCGGTAGAACTCGCCGTGCTTGCCCTTGATTTCGAACTCGGGCGAGATGTTCAGCTCTCCGGTCTCGGGGTCGTACTGATAGGGCGCGGTCAGCTTGAGCCCCACGCCCCATTCGACCTTTGCAGTCTGCTTCCACTCGACTTCGAAGAATAATCTGGCACGTTTGGACTCGATAACGACATCCTCCAGATACCCCCCGATAATCTGGTACTTCGCCGCGGGAACCCTCGGCTCGTCTCCTTCGCAGACGTTGAAGCAGGTTCCTCCGAGCATTCTGCGTGCCTGTATGATGGCAGCCTCGGGCGGTTTGGTGCCGCCCCATTCCGATGTGAGATCAGCATAACCCCATTCGCCCTTGTACTTGCGATAGCGAACGCTCGTACCGGTCTCGTTGACCTTGATTTCAAATATCTCTCCATCCAGAAGCAGGTACTGGCCGAACGGTACGCCGTAGATGCTTCTGCCAACGTAAACCGCGTCTCGATTGAACTCGGCGAAGAAACCGTTGTTGTTGTCGTCGGCAAAGATAACCTTGTCGCCGCCTATTCGGCAGCCCATTCCACTGCGCGCACGAGATAGGCACGCCGACCTCCATGTCCAACCTGTAACGGTGTTCGACCTTTTCGCCCCTCTGGTACTGCAGGGTGAGTTCAAACTCCTTGCTCCTTGCGGGAGTCCATGCGATGTGGTCGAACTCGCCGTCAACGTCGGTGTCCACTCGTACTATCTTGGGTTGTATCTCAATCGGAAAACCGGGACGGTTGCCGCAGGGAAGGTTGATTACGGAATCGCGTACACGTTGCTTCTCGAAGAAAGGTGAACGGTAGTCCTTACCGGGTCTCAACCTCTCGGCCTTCAGCTTGTACTCTGTCCATTCCTGAAGCTCACACTCCGATTCGGGAGCGAAGGAACAGGCGAACAGCACGGCCAGGACGAGAAAAATTACTGCGCTTCTCATCTTTACCCCTTCCTTATCAGTTCCATTGTAGCTTCAAGGGGCGCTGTGTCAAAGGTATCAGCCGACAAGCTCATTGACCATATCGGCAACATATCTGCCGATAGCAGGTGCGGCGGTGAGCCCCGGCGAGTCTATGCCCGCGAGGTTGATAAACCCGTCCAGACCTGCCTGAGCCTCGTGGCGGATGTGGAAGTCGCGAGCCGCTTCGCCCTCGGCTGATAGCTTCGGACGAATCCCGGCAAAGTCCGGCGCGAGGTCCGACTCGTCCAGATAAGGCAAATACGGGCTTACGCTCTGATGGAACGCCCGTATGTTGGACTCGTCCACCGAGTAATCTATCTCATCAACGTAAAACGCGCTCGGCCCAGAGTTTGAACATTCCGCTCATGTCAACTACCGTGTGGATGCCGAGGCTCTTGAGATTCGGCTTCGGTACCGGGTACACCAGGCACTTGACCTTGTCGGCTTTCGAAGGCTTCACTGTAAAATACTCGCCCTTGCAAAGGTGCAGGGTAAGGTCATGCTGGTCGGGGTCGAAAGATGCCATGCGCATGACATCCTGCGCGCCCAGCCCCGCGGCGTTGACTACGGTGGCGGCGGTGGTGCTGTCAACTCCGTCTGAATCGTGGTAAGTTACCTTCCAGCCGTCTGCGAGCTTCTCAAGGGCCGTCACAGTACAGTTGACCACGACGAAGGCCCCCTGCTCTTCTGCTCGCCTCCGGTAATGCGTCATCAGAGCATGGGAGTCCACGATGCCGGATTCCGGTGATAACAATCCCTCGATTGCGCTTACATGGGGCTCGCGCTTCCTTACCTGCGCACCGGTGAGCATCTGAAGCCCTTCAACTTCGTTCTCACGGCCCTTTTCAAGAAGGCTCTGAAGCTGCTCGGATTCCTGTGGGTTCGTGGAGACGATTATCTTGCCGCACTTGTGGGCGGGTATGCCGTGTTCCTGCGCCAAGCGGTAAATTTCGCGCCTGCCCTCGACGCACATACGAGCCTTCTTGCTGTCCTTGCCATAGTAAAGGCCCGCGTGGATGACCTCGCTGTTGCGGCTGGATGTCTCGAAGCCCACAGTGCTGTTGCGTTCGAAGAGCGCCACGTTATCGGTGTTCGCTGAGATGTGGTCGGTTGCCGCGAGCCCCACAATGCCTCCGCCAATCACTATGCAATTAAAGTCCATGTCTGCGCCTGTTGTGTTATCGTTTGTTGTGCATTTAAACTGCTCAGGAGTAGAAGTTCTCGTCGGTTGGGAAGGAGCCTTCCCTTGTCTCGGCTATGTACTGTTTCAGCGCATCAGTAGCCATCTCGGCGATGTTGAGGTATCGCTTAACGTACTTCGGCTTGAACTTTTCAAAAATACCGAGCAGGTCGTTTATTACGACCATCTGCATGTCCGTATCGGGCCCAGCGCCCACGCCGATGGTGAACACATCAAGGGTCTCGGTAACAGCCCTGCCCACCTCGGGCGGGACCATTTCCATAAGCACACAGAACGCGCCTGCCTCCTGCAGTTGTCTTGCCTGGTCAACGACGACGTTTTTCTCATCGCCCCTGCCCTGAATACGGTAGCCTCCGAGCTGCGCGGTGCGCTGAGGTGTGAAGCCCACATGGCCCATGACAAGGATGCCCGCATCGGTAATAGCCCTGACTCGTTCGACCACGGAATTGCACCATTCGAGTTTCACCGCATCACAGCGGCCTTCCTTGATGAAGCGTCCCGCGTTTCGGATGGCCTGCTCGTTCGATTCATGGTAGGACATTGACGGCATATCACCTACCATGAAGGTGTTTGGCGCGCCCCGTCGCACGGCTTTGCAGTGATGAATCATATGGTCCATGGTAACCGGCAGGGTGTCCTCGGTAGCCGAGTTGCACCATGCCTAACGAGTCGCCGACGAGGATGAGGTCCATCCCCGCCTTCTCGGCGAAGCTTGCGAACGGGTAGTCGTATGCGGTAACGGCCGCTAACTTGCGAGACTTTTCCTTCGCCTTCGCGAATGTCAAGACAGTGTGCTTTTTCCTGGAATCGCTCATTTCGCCTCTCCGTAACAAAAGGGGTGTCGAGAAGACCCTCGACACCCCTGTTTTAACGTGGCGGCTTTCGATCAGCCCTCGTAGATGGGCTCACCGGTGGAGTTAGCAACTTCGCGGAAGCGGTCGAGGATACGCCTGAATATGGGGCCGGGCTTTCCGTCAGCGATCGAACGGTTGTCAACCTTGATGACGGGAATGAGTTCCGCGCCGGTTCCGGACAGAAACAGCTCGTCCGCGTTATACACGTCGTGCATCGTGAAGAAATCCTCGCATGATGGCACGTTGAGCTCGTCGCACAGCTCAAGTATCGTGTTACGGGTGATGCCGCAAAGGATGGGCAGGCTGGAGTGCGGAGTTCGCACCTTACCGTCCTTCACGATGAATATGTTGTCGGCTGTACACTCACAGACAAGACCCTGGTGGTTAAGCATGATGGCTTCGGGAACACCGAAGTTGTTGGCCTCGATTTTGCCCATGATGTTGTTGAGGTAGTTGAGCGACTTCACGCGCGGATTGAACGAATCAACCGGAATGCGGCGTGTAGTGGCGGTTGCCACCTCGAGCCCCTTCTCGTAAAGCTCTTCGGGATAGAGCGCGAGAGCAGTTGCGATAATGGCGATGGTAGGTCCCTTGTCACAGCGACGGGGATCGATACCGAGATCGCCCTTCCCGCGAGAGACGACAAGGCGGATGTAGCCGTCCTTGAGGTCGTTCGCGCGAAGCGTAACCTTCATGAACTCCGTGATCTCTTCGCGTGTGTACGGAATGTGAATCTTAAGGGAGTGGGCGGACTCGTACAGCCTGTCCACGTGCTCTTCGCACTTGAATATCCTGCCGCTGTAGGCGCGGATACCCTCGAAAGTTCCATCTCCGTACAGGAAACCGTGGTCGAAGGGAGAGATATTAATATCCTTCTCTTCGAGCAGTTCACCATTGAACCAAATCTTCAGCGCCATTTTTCCTCCTCGCAGGGATTAGCTTTTTACGGTATGGTCAAGTCCGGCTCGGAAAGCTTTCAGGTTGCCTTCGAGGAACTTCTTGCGCTTCTCGCCGGTCATCACCTCTATGCCCTTCTCGATTTTTTCGACATCGAAAAAGTCCTCCGTGCCGACATATGCACCGAGAGCGACAAGGCTTACGCCCTTCGCTGCTCCTACGCTGCGCGCAATCTCGTTGCACGGCACGCGGTACTCTTCGATATCGTCACGTTCGACCTTCTTCTCGATAAGAGATGAGTTGACGATAATCTTGCCGCCGGGCTTGATCGTCTGTTCGAACTTATCCAGAGATGGACGGTTCATCGCGACCACGACGTCGGGATTCTCGACGATCGGAGAGCCCACTTCGGTCTCCGCGACAACGACCTTGCAGTTGGCCGTGCCGCCGCGCATCTCCGGCCCGTAGGACGGAATGAAGGACGTGCTGATATCGCTGAGAAGTGCGCCGTGACACAGGGCACGTCCGATGAAAAGAATGCCCTGACCGCCGAATCCGGCGAAAATGTGTTCGATCGTTTCTCGGTTTGTTCGCCATTGCCACTTCCTTTACTCTGCACCTCGGTCGCGCACACGACCGATGGGGAAGGTCTTCTTCATTGTTTCGTTAACCCACTTGACCGATTCCACCGGCGTCATCTTCCAGTTGGTCGGGCACTGGGAGAGTACTTCGACCAGCGAGAAGCCCTTACCTTCCATCTGGTACTGGAAGGCCTTCTTGATGGCGTTCTTGGTCTTGACGCGTTCAGCAGGAGTCGTCACAGACGTGCGCTCGAGATAGTAGGGGCCTTCGAGAGCGTTGAGCAGTTCGCATACGCGCACAGGATATCCGTCGGTCAGAGGGTCGCGTCCATACGGAGAGGTCTCCGAAGTCTGGCCGATGAGTGTCGTCGGTGCCATCTGTCCGCCGGTCATGCCGTAAATCGCGTTGTTGATGAAGATGGTGGTGAAGTTCTCGTTGCGGTTGGCGGCGTGGATAATCTCCGCGGTGCCGATTGCTCCGAGGTCACCATCGCCCTGGTAGCTGATGACGTGCAGGTCGGGATTAGCCCTCACGAGACCGGTCGCGACCGCGGGAGCGCGTCCGTGCGCAGCCTGAACGCTGTCGAAGTCGTAGTACTCGTAGAGGAACACCGAACATCCGACCGGCGCGATGCCTACGGCCTTCTCCCGAAGACCGAGCTCATCAACCAATTCGCCGATTATTGACAGCACCACTCCGTGACCGCAGCCCGGGCAGTAGTGGTGAGGTTTGTTTTGTATGCTCTTGGGTATTTCATGTACTTTTTGTGCCATATCAGTCTCCCTGGATCTCCTTCTTGAGGGCTTCGAGGATGTCCGCCTGTCGCGGAACCGCTCCGCCGAGTCTGCCATAGAAGTACACGGGCCTGCGGCCGTTGACCGCGAGACTCACGTCTTCGACCATTTGACCGGCGTTCATTTCGACGGACATGAAGGTTTTGGCCTGTTCAGCCAGTTGTGAGAGCCTCTTCGAGGGGAAGGGCCAGAGCGTCTTGGGAATCAGCAGTCCCGCCTTTATGCCTTGCTCGCGCGCTGCATCGACAACGGAGTGCACGATTCTGCTGACAAGTCCGAAGGCGACGAAGATGTGCTCCGCGTCGTCCATCTTATACTCATCGTAGATAAGCACTTCCTGCTCAATCTTTTTGAAGTTGGCCTGCAGGACCTTGTTGTGCTCTTCGAGTCCCTTTTCAGAAAGGAACAGCGAGTTTACGACGTTCATCTTGCGGTCCTTGGCTCCGGTCAGTGCCCACGACTTTTCATGCTGTTCGATCGGAACTTCGTCGGGTATGATGACGGGTTCCATCATCTGTCCGAGCGCGCCGTCAGAGAGAATGAAAACGGGATTGCGGTACTTGTCCGCGAGGTTGAACGCCATAACGGAGTAGTCGAACATTTCCTGGCATGTTGTGGGTGCGAGAGTGATACAGCGGTAGTCGCCGTGTGCTCCACCCTTTACTGCCTGGAAGTAATCCGACTGGGCCGGTGCGATATTGCCGAGTCCGGGGCCGCCGCGCATGACGTTTGCAATGACGCAGGGTAGCCTCGAACCGACGAGATATGAAATGCCTTCCTGCTTCAGGCTGATTCCGGGGGAAGATGAAGAGGTCATAGTGCGACGGCCAGCCGAGGCCGCGCCATAGACCATGTTGATTGCAGCAATTTCCGACTCCGCCTGCAGAAAGACGCCGTCGCGTTTGGGAAGGTGGGTTGCAAGGTAAGCGGCAACTTCGCTCTGGGGAGTTATCGGGGTACCCGAAGTAGTGCCTCATTCCGGCCTGCATGGCCCCTTCGCCCAAGGCTTCGTTACCTTTAATGAGAATCTTCTGTGCCATGGGTGCTCCTTTCCGAGACTACTTGAATACCTCTATTACCTGATCCGGACACATGCGGCCGCAAATACCGCAACCTATGCACCTGTCAGGATACTTCAGCATTGCCGGGTGATAACCTTTTTCGTTAATCTCTTCAGAGGCTTCAAGGGCGTTCTTCGGACAGAACGATATACACAGGCCGCAGCCTTTGCATCGCTCTTCTCTGATCTCTACGTGTGGCAATTTCACCTCCTTTTGCGTGAAGGGCAGTATTCTGTTTATAGTAATGGGCAGGGATATTGCAAGTGAAAACGTATGCAATATCGTCTCGGTGCGACTTCTTCGTTGTACGCTTTATAAGCGTAGCACAGAACTCGAACACGGAAGCCAAAAATGGAAACTTCCAGATTCCGCGCGGTTCATCAGAGGCTCGAAAGACTCATCGAAATAGCGGCTGCGATGAACGCCGAGCAAGACCTTTCAAGCCTGCTTGAACTCATCGTCAATTCCGCGGTTGAGCTGACAGACAGCGACGCGGGTTCCCTCTACATCCGGGAGGGAGATAAACTCTACTTCCGCATCGCCCTGAACCATACTCTCAGCAGAAGAGACAAGACCGAACTGACCCGCAGCTTCGGCAAATCCGTTTCGGTGCCAATCGGTGAACAGTCTCTCGCCGGATACGTCGCGCTCAATGGCAAGCCACTCAACATCCCAGATGCGTATTCCATACACGGCAAGTCATACTCCCACAACGAGAAGTTCGACCGCGAGAGCAATTACGAATGCCACTCCATGCTGCTGTGGCCGATGTTCGACCATCTCGGCAAGAACGTCGGCGTAGTCCAGATTATCAACCGGAACTACGACCCCGAGCAGAAGACCTGGTCGGCCTTTTCCGCAGACGACGAGCAGATGATACGCTCGCTGTCCTCGCTCGCCGGCACGGCAATTACGCGCTCGAGGCTCATCCACCAGCTCTCATCCAGTTACCGCACGATAATGACTCGAATCGCACGTGCCGTGGAGATGAAGGAAGCCGACCCCGACACACACGTTCACAACGTGAGACTCGCGAAATATGCGCGTGAGATCGGAGAGGAAATGGAGCTCGACTCTGATTTCGTCTCACATCTTCACGATGCCGCCCCCATGCACGATATCGGCAAGCAATGTGTGCCGGACGCAGTGCTTTTCAAGCCCGGCAAGCTTTCCGACGACGAGTTCGACACGGTCAAGCGTCATACCTTGTATGGCTCGGAGATATTCGAGGGGCTTTCCGAGCCCATAGCCGAGATGGCGCATAACATTGCCCGGAGCCACCATGAAAGATACGACGGCACAGGTTATCCCGACGGTGTTGCAGGGGAGGACATATCGCTGGAGGCACGGATAATCGCCGTGGCCGACGTTTTCGACGCGCTGTCATCCAAGCGGGTTTACAATGGCCCGTTCCCGCTTGAGAAGTGCTTTTCCATAATCGAAAAAGACATCGGCAAGCACTTCGATCCCGAAGTCGCCAATGCCTTTCTGCGCCGAAGGGGAAGGATTGTGAGCCTGAGAGACGCATTCGAGAACATAAAGCGAAGTGACAGCATTCCGCCGCTCGAAGAGCTTCTGGCGATGGACTATCACCAACTCATCGCGCTGGGTCAGGGCTGAAAAATGACCTTGGCATCGTAGGTGAACTCGGGGTCCTCGTATTCCTTGACAGCAGCCACGAACGCCGCAACGTTGTAGCGCTGGAGATAACCTTCGAACACCACCCTGTCGTTGACAGTGACCTTGACCGGTTTGTCGTAGTCAATGAGTTCCTCGTTGAACAACACCGCCATTTTACTGAACATGCTTTCGGTCTTTACCTTTACGACGCTGTCGTCGGTATATTCCGCCTCGACGAGTTTCAATCTCTCCGGCTGATAGCAAAACACCCAGTAGAAATGTCTCTTCCACTTGCGGAAGGTCATCCACCGAATCTTCTCCGGGCGGGGATTGCGCTCACGTTCTGTCATCCAGTCAATGCAATGCTTAACTCCCTCTTTGGGGAAGTTGTGTGCGTTATCGCGCTCTTCGCTGAACACGTATTCGTAGCCTTTGGGATGCTCCTTGTGCAGGGTTTTGAGTACCTTGGCCCACTCCAGTACAGGTTTGACCGCGACACGAGGGTCGTCGTGGCTGTGTGCGAAGTAAATGGGGATGTTATAGAGGTTTACCGCAAGATGCCTTGCGTCGCCGTAGTGGTCGAGCGTGTCCTCAACAAGGGGGTTGCCCGCGCTTGCGAATCCGCTTGCATATAGGTCGGCATACTGCAGCAACTGCCCGTATGCTCCGTGCCCTCCCATCGAGTGACCGCACACGTAAACCCGGTTGGTGTTGTACGGTTCCTTTCGGCGAATAAACTTGATGAGCCATGTAAGGAAGCGTTCCTGTGGCGGGTCGTTCCATGCGTTATCAATCTTGTCAATTGCGGTAGGGAACAACGAAATGCACTTCTTCGCGCCTCCGAACGAACCGGCTGCCTGCGAACCGTCGCCTGAACCCTTGCCTCCACCGTGCAGACCGAGCAGAAGTCCGCCCGAGCGGGGGTTCGTTCGTCCGCTGATAATCACCTTGGTCGAACCGAAGGGGGAATCGACATCTATTGTCCCGCGGGCCTTCTCGGGCTTGGGAAGCTGTGCAACTATCTTCCAGACGTGGCGGTCGAGCGACCTGAAGTCACTACGGTTGAGGCTGCCGTACCTGTCCAGCTTGTGCAGAAGTTTCAGTTCCTCTGCGACATCTGATGCCTTGAAGTAGTCCTCCACAAGTTCGAACAGCTCTTTCTTCTTGTCGCGTTCGAGTTTTTCAGGTTCAGCGGGCTTCTCGAACTCCTGTTCCGCATGTACTCCCGCGAATGCGAACAGCAAGACAACGGACAAGAACAGTGCGAACAAGTTTTTTCTCATCTCATCGTTCCTCAGTCTAATGGGGGAGGAGGGTCGGCAGCGACATCGGATGTTCCTCTGTCATCCTCACTTTTCATTACCGATGCGGGCGGAGTTGTTACGGGCAGGTAGGTTACACTATTGGGCTCGGAGAATTGGTGATTATCCTCTACCATGAATCCACCTGAATCCAGCACCGCACGCTGGGCCTCGAACCAGTTAAGGCCACCGGAACCAGAATAGCTGCTGCTTTGTTCACAGTTGCCAAGAAACACCAGAGCCGCGAACTCCTGTTCCTTGTCGGCATCGAAGGGCAGGTCGTGACCTTTGACCAGTTGAACTTCGGTCTCCACAGTGTACTTGCCTTCGCAACGTTCACACACCCTTCGAAGTGCCTCCGCGAGAACTGAAAGCAAAGTGTAACGCTCCATTTTGACGAACGGGCCACTCGCTTCCGCATGCCTGTTGATGAGCTTCACTGATACAGGAGGCTCGGCCTCGAGCTTGCGAATTGCAGCCGCGACATCCGCGCTGCCGGAAGCGCTGTCGCTGCTCGGAGAAAGCTTCATCATCTTGCGCACAAGGGCCGCGGCCCTTTCAGAGGCATTCTTGACATATTCCGTGTTTTGCCGTATGACTCCGGAATATATGTTGGGATGGTCCGTTTTGAGGCGCAGTTCAAGAAGCGAGACCGAGCCGATAATGGCGCAGATAGCATTGTTGAAGTCGTGCGCCAGGTCGGCTGCGAACATTCCCACATCTTCGAGACTGCGGCGTGTGAGCCGGTCCTTTTCCTGAAGCTCGGAAGTCCCGAAGTCTCTGACGAGCACCCTCGCTCCGCCGAAGGAGCCGTCATCGGCCCGGATCGGTATGGCCCAGACCTTCATCAGCACCGCGGAAGTCCGGTTCAACAGGAAGCGAAGAGTCAGCTTCGTACGCGACATCTGCCGTACGTAATCCCATTCCTTCTCGAAGCGCACGACCTCCTCGCTGTCAGCAAGAAGAGTTCGAATATCAGTGCCGTACAGAGAAGGAGTTTTGGCGAACAGCTTCAATGCACCGGAGGAGGCCCACTTGATGTGCGCATCGGGATCCAGCTTTACGACGCCCGAACCGCTTGCCTCCATTAATGACAGCGTTGCGGAAATATCGGTTTCGAGGTCGGTGAGTTGGCCGTCAAGCTCTGAGAGCAGACGCCTCAGCTTCATGGAAACCACCTGTGCAAGCGAGTACTTTCCGGTTCCGATGGCGGAGGTCATCTCGTGGCTTATCAGAAGGCCGGTGATGTAATCGTTGAGGCTTTCCAACTCCTCCTCATCACTCTGCTCGTCCGTTTGTTCGGAAGTAACCGCCCTGCCTATCGCCATCAGAACGAGTCCGGCAAAAACACCGAGCATTGGAAGTACAGGGCGACGTTGGCGAGACCGGGAACAAAGCCCAGATGCACCGGAACGACAGTCGTCAGTTCGAGCGAGCCAGAGAATATTTCGGTCGTGTAGAACAGCAACTCGTCGTTTGAGACCACAGGGCTATCCTGGTCGGCGGAAAGCTGCATGTAGGTGTCTTCGCTGCTGTTTGCGAAGTGATAAATGACCTTACCATCGCGCCTGAGGCACATTCCATACATTCCGCATTCTGTGGCAATGCGGCGAAGGATGTTTTTCAAGGGTGAATAGATACGTATCTCGCCATTTGCCTCGGCCGCCCAGACGCAATAAACGCTGCAAACCTGATCATCCTCGATGCAGCCCCTTATGCGCACATCAACGCCGTCCGTCCTGTACGTACTGTCTCCAACGGGAGCTTCACTGAATTTGAACGGTATTCCTTCCCGCACAATTTTCAGCGTGATACCGTTCTGCAAAGGCAGAACGGCTGCATCGAAGGTCGGACAGGCAAGAACGAGAGATGAAAGCACTGTATCTGGTGAGATGACGTATTGAGAGAGGGGCGCACGAGAGCTGAAATACTCATATGTAAAATTAGTGTCCTCGAACTCGATTGTGCCGGACGCGACATACCCGATTTTCGATTTCTGAGAAATCCAGTTTAGTATCTCTGGAACTGGTGATAGTATCCCTGCAAACGCCCGGGCTCGGGAAGCGCTTTCGGAGAACTCGTCCTGGGGTAATCGACGCGAATACCGTGGAAGCACGTTTCGCGGTTCGTTCCTGTCTTCTTACCTCATTCGCAGCGCAAGAGTCCACAGAAACAAGCCCGATCAGCATGGCAATAAGCCCTGTGACGACCGGAATGAGCCAGAGAACTCCGGCACGAGAGCCTATGAACATTTTCTTGAGGTCCATAATTACCTCAGTAAGGCGCAACGGACGACATGTAGCAGCGGACTAAACTACTCGCTGCTTTCGGTACGGTAGTTCGGGAGCTCGAGCATTATCTGCCTGAACTGCTCAAAGGAACGAATAAACTGGCATTTTCGCTTGAACTCATGGGAGTAGTCCATTCCCTTCGAGTACTGGCACAGATGCCTTCGAAGAGGGAGTACAGCCCTTTTCTCACCGAGATACTGCTTCAGCATTGCCGCATGTCTGCGAATGACTGAGACGACCTCCTGCCTCGGTGGCGGTGAAGGCACCTCGCCGGTACGGAAGTAATGGGCGATATCGCGAAAAATCCACGGCCTTCCCAAGCTTGCCCTGCCTATCATAATACCATCACAGCCGGTGTGAAGGAACATCGCCTCCGCGGATGGCCCGTCAACAACGTCACCGTTGCCTAAAACCGGTATGGATACCGCGTCCCTTACTGCAGCAATCACATCCCAGTCAGCCTTTCCGCTGTATTTTTGACGAACGGTGCGCGCGTGCACAAAAATCATCTGCGCACCGCAATCCTCGGCTATACGCGCGATATCAACGGCGTTGATGTTGTCAGTGTCGAACCCGGAACGTATCTTTACAGTTACCGGCATATCGCAATGTTTCACGAGAATCCGCAAGATACGGGCAACCTGTTGCGGCTGACGCATGAGGCCACCGCCGTAGTTTCGAGAGACCATCCGGCGAACGGGACACCCGAGATTGAGATCGAACAGGTCGTAGCCTTCCTCGTTTGCATTCTCGGCACAGCGCACGAACAACTCCGGTTCGTTTCCGCACACTTGCAGGGCGAGCGGACGCTCTCCTTCCCCCCTCTTCGCAATCTTCAAAGTCTGCTTCGTGGGCACCGAATATGGGTGTGTTGTGACCATTTCCGTCACCACAAGCCCGGCACCGTACTCTAAAGCGAGGGTACGAAAGGGCCAGTTCGTGTTCTCCGCCATGGGCGCGAGAGCAACTGGCGGGGTAATCCTAACGCCGCCGATTTCTACTCGTCCTGTCAAGAAAGGACTCTCTGGACATGTTCTTCCGACTTTCGCCAAGTGAATATATACGCAAACCGTCTGCCGAGTATATGAATGTTGAGTTCAGAAGCATAAGAAAGGACGGGAAACGTGCGCTTCCCCGTCCCAAGTTAATGAGCTATGGTCAGGTCAGGTGTTATTCCTCTTCGTCAGTCCAGGTGTTTTCCTGTACCTTCGAGTCCTCGCGTTCCCAACCATCGGAGAACTCAGGGTCATCATCATCTTCGTAGATGTGATCTGTGAATTCAGTGTCAGGATCAGAGGCCCAGCGAGCATCCTCATCGCGTGCGGTGAAGTATCCGCATCGTCAGCATCCTCGTCTGGCTTGTTCCACCATTGAGCCTGGCCCTGGACATTGGCATAGCATATTCCGTCGCCCTTGTGGTTAGTGGACGGCTGGTCCGAACCGTTGTCGGGGTTGTCGGCGAAAATCACGACACCGCCCTCAACGTTGGTAGTAACGTTGGGGTAGTAGCCGTAAGAAGCGTAGCCAGCGTCAGTCTTGGACGGGCAGGTGAAAGCGTCACGGGGAACACTCATGCTGAGCCGGAGGATATCGAAGGAACCTTCGACAGTCGAGTCGTCGAAAGTGGCTCCGTTGGCGGGCATCTTGGACTTGTTGCTGTCCGCATACATGAGAGCTGACTGGAGAAGCTGACGCAGGTTGCTGCGACAGTTAGCACGACGTGCGCGCTCGCGCGCCTGCTGCAGCGCCGGCAGAATCAGCGCAGCGAGGATTCCGATGATCGCTATGACCACCAGAAGCTCGATCAGGGTAAAACCTTTCTTGTTACGCAAAGTACACCTCCATAAGGGCAGTAGTAGAACGGTATAGACCAAATGGTCCGAATAATTAGACCGGAGACGCGGAATCTTGTTCCGCCCTCTCATCTCAGTACGAGATACACACGTATGCGTATCATATACGCTCGGATTTTACAAATTTTACCGGATTGTGTTCGTATGGCGGAAAAACATGGCATTGAATCGCTGATTTGCCGCAGAGGCCTTCGCTCGTACCATGACGCCGGGTAGAATTGACTGTACAAACGTATGCGAATACAAACATAAAGGAGATGCAATATGCTTGACCCGAGAGTCAAAAAGCTCGCCGACATGCTTGTCAACTACTCAATGGAAGTCAAAAAAGGCGAGAAGGTGATGCTCAACTTCATAGGCTCGTCAACCGAACCTCTCGTCAGGGAACTCATCAGCTCCGTGGTGAGGGCCGGCGGTGTGCCCTTCTGGGTATTCGACGATTCACCGCTTTCGCGCAGGTTCGTAGCGGAGGCCGACGAGAACCAGATGACCGTCTTCGGCGATGTTCACAAGTCCATGATGCAACAAATGGACTGCTACTGCGGAGTGCGCGGTTCGGACAACAAGTTTGAAATGGCGGGACTGCCTTCGGAGCAGATGAAGAACTACAAGAAACTGTACGGTGAGAAGGTTCACATGCAGGTTCGCGTGCCCGACACCCGCTGGGTTGTCATGCGCTGGCCGAACGCCTCCATGGCACAGCAGTCAGGCAAGAGCACCGAGGACTTCGAGAACTTCTACTTTGATGTCTGCACGCTCGACTACGCGAAGATGTCTGCTGCAATGGAGAAACTCGTCGAAAGGATGCATCGAACCGACCGCGTCCGCATCGTCGCCAAGGACACCGACATCAGCTTCTCTACAAAGGACATCCCGGCCATCAAGTGCGACGGCAAACTCAATATCCCCGACGGCGAGGTTTATACCGCTCCAGTAAAGAACTCGGTCAACGGACGAATCACTGACAACACTCCCTCCACCCAGGAAGGCGTGATGTACGAGGGCGTCTCGCTCGAATTCAAGGACGGCAAAATCGTCTCGATCGACGCTAAGAACGACGTGGATTCGCTTCGCGAGGTCTTCGAGGTGGATGAGGGCGCCAAGTACGTAGGAGAGTTCGCCATCGGCGTCAACCCCTATATCCTGCACCCGATGAACGACACTCTGTTCGACGAGAAAATCGCGGGTTCCATCCACTTCACGCCCGGCAACTCCTACGACGAGGCTCCGAACGGCAACAAGTCGAGCCTCCACTGGGACATGGTGCTCATCCAGCGCGAGGACTACGGCGGAGGAGAGCTGTTCTTCGACGACGAATTAGTGCGCAAGGATGGCATTTTCGTCGTTGACGACCTGAAGTGCCTGAATCCCGAAGAGCTGAAGTAGCAGAAAAACTCACACGCCAAACTTGAACAAGGGGGCTTATCGCCCCCTTGTTCGTTTGTGTTATGATTGAAGCACAGCAGTCAGAAAATCTCAAAATACGGAGACGACCTTGAGAAACGAAAAGACCAACCGCCTCGCGGAATCCACGAGCCCCTACCTTCTTCAGCACGCACACAACCCCGTTGACTGGTATCCATGGGGGGAAGAAGCATTTAAGAAGGCGCGAAAAGAGGACAAGCCGGTGTTCCTCTCCGTGGGCTATTCGACCTGCCACTGGTGCCATGTAATGGAACGCGAGTCTTTCTCGGACGAAGAGGTGGCAAAAGCGCTTAACGAAACGTTCGTCTGCATCAAGGTTGACCGCGAAGAACGTCCCGACATAGACAGCCTTTACATGACGGCCTGTCAGATGATGAACCAGAGCGCGGGCTGGCCTCTTACGGTGGTTCTTACACCTGACAGACGCCCCTTCTACACGGCGACATACCTGCCGAAGAAGGACGCTTACGGCCTTGCGGGCATACTCACGGTGACGCAGCAGATAGGCAAGCTCTGGGAGAACGAACGCGACAAGCTCAACGAGGTGACCGAGGAAATACACAAGGCGCTGTCTAATACCCTCGCCCCGTCCGAGGACGGTCAGGCGATCGGAATCGAGATGGTACACAAAGCTTTCAGCGACCTCGCGAGCCGCTACGACATGGAAAACGGAGGTTTCGGAGCCGCTCCGAAGTTCCCCTCTCCGCACCAGTTTTCATTCCTTATGCGCTACAACGTTCGTACTCAGCATGTAACCGCGAGGGATATGGCCGTCAAAACCCTGACGAAAATGAGCCTTGGTGGAATCCACGACCATCTCGGAGGCGGTTTTCACCGGTACTCGACCGATTCGAACTGGCTTCTGCCGCACTTCGAGAAGATGCTGTACGACCAGGCTATGCTCCTGTTTGCATACGCTGACTGCTATGCGCTCACCGGAGACAGGAATATGCTCGAAACCGGCCGGGACATCATGCAGTTCGTCGAACGCGAACTGACCTCGCCCGACGGAGCATTCTACAGCGCCCTCGATGCCGACACCGAAGGCGAGGAAGGCCGCTTCTACGTCTGGACAAGCGAAGAGATCGAAAAAGTTCTGGGCGACGACTCCGAGCTGTTCTACCGGGTGTATAACGTCAGCGAAGACGGCAACTTCAGCCAACAGGAAGGTCCCTCGAATGCGAAGGCGAACGTGCTGCACCTGCGCAAACCTGTCGAACAACTCGCAAAGGAAATGGACGAAGAGCCCGCGCAGTTCGAAGAGAAACTCGCCCGGCTTCGTGAGAAGCTGCTCGAAGTCCGTTCGAATCGCGAACGTCCTCATCTCGACGACAAGGTACTGTGCGACTGGAACTGCATGATGGTCGCGGCACTTGCCCGCTTCCATTCCCGCACGGGCAACACCGAGGCCCTTGAAACGGCCGAAACCGCTTTCGAATTCGTCAAGAAGAACCTGTTCTCCGAACACGGGCTTGTTCACTCCTGGCGTGATGGAAAACCGGGCACCGGAGAGTTTCTGACCGACCACGCTTCTTTCGGCTGGGCATGCGTCGAGCTGTACGAGGCAACGGGCGATGCGTCCATGCTCGAACACGCCGTGATATGCGCCGACAGGGCTATTGAGACCTTCGCCGATACGGACGGTGGATTCGCCCTGAGCCCTCTGCATGACGACGATTTGCCGGTGAGTGCGCGCGAATTTCACGACGGCGCCCTGCCCTCGGGCAACTCGATAATGGCCGATGTCCTCACCCGCCTGTCGCACCTGACCGGCGAGAAGAGATTCCGCGAGGCGGCAATGGCGCTGTTCCGTGCCGCACAACCGTGGTGCAAGCACTCGCCTTCGGCGCACTGCCACCTTCTCAGCGCCGTTGACAGGCTCGCCGGACCGTCACGTCAGCACAGGTGGTCGTCGCAGCCGAGCACCTCGACGGCGACACGCGCCGGTTCGCATCTAAAGTGAGAGCATCGCTGCTGCCCCGCGTCAGTATGCTGGTGCGCGATGCGGACAACAGCGAACTGCTGGCCGGGCTTGCACCCTTCACGGAGGAGATGCACGGCGTTGCTCCGCAGGCGTATCTCTGCAAGGGCTTTGCCTGCAAGGCACCTACGGACGAGTTCGACAAGGTTTACGATGAACTGCAGCAGGTAGCATCATCGTCTGAGACGTCGCAAAAGGACACCTGATATGTTGGCCGTCGTCGCCAATGCTGTATAATCAATGTCGCGCGTTTCTGTATTCATCTAATCGTGCACAACCACAAAGAGGGATATGTCGAAGAAGACCGACAAAGACCTACTCAACCTTCCGATAGGTGGCGAAGGATCGATAAAGAGCAAGGTTCTTGGTCTTGCTCGAACGGTGCTCGAACACACCTTGAAGTTCCCTCAACTGAACAAGCTGTACCGCGAAATCGCCGAACGCGAGGACGACAGGCATTTCTGCGACAGGCTGCTTGAGGCACTAAACGTAGAGATCAAAACCGGAAAAGGCGAGATAGACCGCATACCCGAAGAAGGCCCTGTAGTGGTTGTGGCAAACCACCCTTTCGGCGCGATAGAGGGCGCTCTGCTGGCTTCCCTGCTTCTGAAACGCAGACCTGATGTGAAGATACTCACTAACTCCCTGCTCGGACACGTCCCCGACCTCGACGACCTGTGTATCTACGTTGATCCTTTCGGCAAAAAGGAATCCGTTGCCTCAAACGCAAGGCCTCTTGTTAACGCTATCAAATGGGTGCGCAACGGAGGACTGCTTGCCGTTTTCCCATCCGGGGAAGTATCGCACCTCCAGGTCACCAAACGCAAGATCATTGATCCCCCATGGCTGCAAACGGTGGGGAGGATAATCCAAAAGACCGGCGCCATCGCCCTTCCCATTTACTTCCAGGGATCCAACAGTTTCCTTTTCCAGGTCGCAGGTCTCGTACACAAGCGCCTTCGCACCGTCATGCTCCCGCGGGAATTTCTCAATAAGAAGAACAAGGTATTCCGCGTTGCGGTCGGCAACCCGATACCTCGCAGGAAACTCGACAGTTTCGAGAGCGAAGCAGAACTCACCGAGTACCTGCGCAAGCGAACCTACCTGCTGCAGAACAAGTTCCTGAAGGAAACACGGGGAGGCGGTGCATCTTCCGATTCTCGTGAAGAGAAGCTGGAGAAGATCGTCGAACCACTTCCTCCCGAGGAAGTGCACGGAGAACTCAACTCTCTTGATGATGATTGCCTGCTCGTAGAAGGCTATGGTTTCCAGGTCTTCTGCGAGCGGGGCGACAGGATTCCCGCGCTTATGCACGAGATCGGCCGACTGCGCGAAATCACTTTCCGAAAGGTCGGTGAGGGAACAGGGCTGAAAATCGACACGGATGAGTTTGACAAGGATTACTATCAGCTTTTCGTGTGGGACCCGAAGAAGGAGAATATCGTCGGAGCCTATCGCATCGGCCGGATTGACAAGATAATCGAGCGCAAGGGCTTAAATGGCCTTTACATCAACACTCTGTACGAGTTTGACGAGGAGCTTTTCGACTCTATAGACAACTCGCTGGAGTTGGGCAGGTCGTTCGTCGTTCCCGAATACCAGCGCTCCTTCGCCCCGCTGATGTTGCTCTGGAAGGGTATCGGGCACTTCACCTGTGCGCATCCCGAGTATCGCTACTTGGTTGGCCCCGTCAGCATCAATGACAACTATTCGATTTTCTCGCGCCAGCTTATGATCTCCTACCTGAAGGAGACCAACTTCCTTCACGAGCTCGCGAAGCACGTGAAACCGCGTTCTCCGTTCAAAAATCGAAAGATAAAAGGCTACAAAACCGGCCCGATATCATCGATGGTAACCGACATCGAGGAACTCTCGAACCTGATCACCGACTTTGAAGACATGCAGAACAGCGTTCCCGTACTTTTGCGCCAGTACCTGAAACTCGGCGGCAAAATCCTGGCCTTCAACGTTGACCCAAGTTCTCAAACGCACTTGACGGACTTATCATCGTGGACCTCAGCAAGACGCCACTCAAGATGCTTGAGAAGTACATGGGCAAAGACGAAGCCCGAGCATACCTTGTCAAACACGGCGTCAAACTCTGATATTGACTCTACTCACAAATAAAAAGGGATGCCGCGAGGCACCCCTTTCGTTGTGTATTGAGTAAGACAGCGGGCTCAGCGCCAGTATTCCTCAAACTCCTCCTGTAGCTTGTCGAGGTCAATGCCCTGGAAAACGTCGTTCTTCGCGTTCTCCTGTGCCTTGACGAGGATAGACGCTTCGTCGTCCTCCTTGGCCCAGTCGGGCTTCGCATCACGGTCCTCGGCCTCCTCGTCCTCGTTGATGTCCATGCCTTCCTCAGCGAGCTTCTGAAGCACAGGGAAGGTCTGCTCCTGGATGCGATGGAAGTAGTTGGGAACGATCTTGTTATACCGCTCGTTATCGCAATGAAGCAGGAAGTACACCATTGCCCAGCCGTGGTCGTAAGCGAAACGTCCGAGCCTGTAGTACTGTCGCTGAGTCATCCCGATGACATCCTTGAACTGCAGCACCTTTCCGTTACGAATGGCGGCCTTGACGGTCTGCTCGGAGGTTTTGAGCTTTCCACCGAGTTCAATCTTTGAAATTGACTGCATTCCCGCACCGTTGAAGTACTCCGCGAGGCCTTCGTTAATCCAGATATGGAAGCGAACCCTCGGGCCACCAACGAACTCCTGCAGGTACTGGTGTGTGGCCTCGTGATAGAGTATGCCCTGGCTCTTTTTCTTCCAACCTGAGAGGTAAAAGGCAATCTCACCCCTTGACGGGCTGTAGTAGGCTGCGGCACCCCAGACACCTTCGTCACCAGCGTAGCCCTGAAATCCCTTGTGGTTCTTGAAGTACTTGATTATGAACTTGGGCCGCTGCTTGTTGGATCGGATTTTCTCGAGGTCGTCACGAGGATACACGACCTTTCTGTGGTATTTGTTGAGCATCTCGACGCGTTTTGCGAAGTCTCGAACCTTTGAGCGGTCGCCGAGGTTGTTCTGTATCAGGTAGTGGTCGGTCTCGTACACGTCCCAGCCGGGTGGCAGGTCAATGCGCTCATCGTTACCCTCATTATCCTGCTTTTCCTTCTTGTAATAGCCGAAGCTCTTTGCGCAGTCTTCAATGTCGCGAAGGTACTGCTTTCGGCCCTCAAGGTACTCGAAATACAGCAGGAAGCTGCCGTTCTCGTTGCTTGCGATGTAAAAGTGCACAATCCATGTGCGCCAATCGCCGTACTTGGCAATGCCGACCTTCATTTCGGTCTTACGGCAAGAGTTGCCAGAATTTATCAAATTTCTTAAGGCCCTTGACCCGCCTGTTCTTGGCAAAGGTACGGACAATCTTTTCGCATTCCTTGATATCCGGGGCGTCAACAGCGAAAAGACGAGCCTCAGCACCATCACGGCCTTTGAAAACCCGTATGGGCGTAACCTTCTTGTCAACCTCGAGGTCCTCACCTGAGATACCGAGGCTCTTGTAGTCCATGGGTGGAGGAAGGGGCTGGCTGTCCCAGCGATTGGGAAATTTGATGCGATAGCCGTACTCTGTGTTGGTCTGCCAGTCTCCGAGCTTCTCCCCAACTCAGCGAAACGGAAACGGCGAGCAGGATTGCGGCGACCGAAAGCGCTCTCAGAAAACGATTCATATAACGAACTCCCTTTTATTTACTGTTATTTTCCCCGTCGCGAAGAATTCTGCGCAAATACGGAGTGCGATTAAAATTAGACGCGCTAAATGGCGAGTTTCGGGAAAAACACTGCTTCCAATACTATGACTGACGAGAGGAGCAAACATCACACCAAAAAACGCACTCCGGCGCGTCTCACTTGTGAACGTCCGCAACACGGAGGCAAAATATGCCACACAACAGACTAATTCTGAAGCTGCTTTTCGTCTCCTTCGCGATTGCGCTCGCAGGAGCCTCTCTCGCATGCGGGAGTACCGGTGCCGGAGTGCATTATGTAGAGGGGCCAAAGACCTACGGCCGCTGGGTATCGGGAGACGTGTACGACTACTGGACGGACGAACCGATCGCAGGGGCTCGGGTGTTAGTGGAGGATTCGTACAGCGACCTACTCTACGAAGGTTATACGGATTCTTGGGGTCACTTCGAGATATATGTGGTGCTCGACTACGAGGATGAGTATTAGCATTACTCGATCCAGTCACCATGATTTCTACACCTACACGGCGGATGAATACTGGTACGGGGTAGAGGCTTGGGATGTGATAGACACGGGCTCCTATCTTCTCGAATGAACGTGTCTCTTTCCCGCGCTCGAGCGGGGTACCTCGGCTGCGACCCGTCGCACTCACGGCGGGTCGCTTTTATATTGTAAAGCACTGTGGTCTCTTTGACCAAATTCCGAAACAGGATAGAATTCCTCCGTATTTGGTATTCGCACTCCTACCCCGTGGTGTAATTGGCAACACAGAAGGTTCGGCGTTTCATCCAGGTTCGAGTCCTGGCGGGGTAGCCACTTTCCTTATAGTTTACCGGCCGCTTGTCCATTTTCCCTCTGTACTTTTTTCGCTCTGCCCACTGTTCTGTTCGTTTTTTGTTTACGGGAGTTAACTATTCGGCTAAAGGTTGCAAGGGGCCGTCGCGGAAAGCCTCCTCGAAGGCATGCGATCCCATGCCGACTCCCTTCACGAGACGAATCCAGTCCACCCAAGCCTTGTCCTCGCCGGGCCAGATAGTATGATGCACTCCTATGCGGGTTCCGACAGGCATGTCCTGAGGGAAGATGTAGGAGACAGTCTACAAAGCCGGTGCCGGAATCACGCTGGACGTACCGCGACAGATTCGTCGTTGATGCAAAGACGGATGTTCGCAGCGTTAGAGTTCAAGTGATACACCCTCACTGCGAGCATGTCCCCTTTCTCCACCGGCGTTTTCAACTCCTGTACGATACTGGCAACAGCGGGGGCACCACTGACCTGCATATGACAGCTTCCACCGAATCGCTCCGACCACTCAACGTTCCACGTTCCGGTATCCGGTTCGATTCTCGTTCGTCCGCCAACCGTCGAGATTCTCTTCGAACTCCATGTTGTCGAGTATCGCGCTGTTTGCAGAGACAAACGGGCCGGATGTCTCACCGGCGATGCCCGCGCCCGCAAAACCGCCCGCAACGGCAGCGACCAGCAACAGGGCTGACAGCTTGAACACCCCGAATACTCCGAGTCCTGCACCTGACCCGGCAACTGCTGCCGATGCAGCACCTGTGACAGTTGTTCCCGCCGCTACGCCCGCAGCACCTGAAGCCGCTGCGCGAGAGAACGAACGAGAAAACAACTTCGCGCCGAGAAGCAGAGCTACCGCGCTGAGTGTGACACCCTTGAGTTCGAGCCTTTTCTTCAACTTCGGAACGAGCTTTTCCCAGCGAGAACGAAACGTGGAGTACTGCATACCCGCGGCCCGAGCCGCCTTGGCGGTGTCGGCGTTGAGCATCTGGAACATGAATATCGAATAGTCCTCGCCCTCCAGCTCCTCGCGAAGCTCGAACAACGCCTCGTGCGCCTTGCGGATGTGCTCACCGTCGCGCCCTTCCGCAGCCCTGTCCAGCACCGCATTGTCAAGACGTAACACCCTGCGCTCCGCCCTGCGGGTTGCATCGAGAGCCCTGTTGCGTGCGACTGTGTTAAGCCAGGCGTAGTTGATATCAAGTTCGCAATCCGCCGAGTTGCGACTGTCGAGCCATTTCTCCCATAGCTCGAGGAAAACCTCGTTGACAATGTCCTCGCATATATTAACGTCTCCGCTGTGAAAGTACACCAGGGCCATGAGATAAGATGAATACTCACGCTGTATTTGACCGAGAAGCTGTTTAGCCTTGTTCCAGTCCTTACACTCGGCAAACACTTTCAACTTGTCGGTCGTATGCCCTTTCATCTACATATCACCTGCAAATAATCCAAGTTCACGATTTAAGAAGGATTTGGCGTCGCCACCCCACTCATGGGAAAGAGAGTTCGCGTTCTCGAAAGCCGCAATATCATCAGGTTTCACAAGACCAAACCTCTTTACGGTGCAGTTGAACTCGCCCGGCCAAACCGCGCAATTCAGAGTCACCAAAGTGCCCTCCGAAATATCTTTTTCGAGTATGTATGAGAGTATTCGCGCCGGCGCGATGGCCGCGTCGTCTGTCTTGTCAAGCCATTCAGAATCAAATCTAAGTGCCACGTGTGCTGCATTCGTGTTTTCATGCTGCACTTCAGCAAACAGAAGAGAGCCCTTTTCAAGGTCGCGTCGAAGTCT
This sequence comes from Planctomycetota bacterium, assembly GCA_034521065.1. Taxonomy (GTDB): domain Bacteria; phylum Planctomycetota; class B143-G9; order B143-G9; family B143-G9; genus JAXHMW01. The sequence continues at coordinate 37,568 of JAXHMW010000009.1, forward strand.
CTGGGAAATACTGGCGACTCCGGGAGTGCCTGCAACGTAGAGAAGACATGAACCGTCGAATTCGGGCGACCACTGCACGTCCCATGCGCCATGATCCGGATTGTACAGGTTCGGTTCCCAGCCAGACAGGTCCTTCTCGAAACGCATGTTTACAAGAGCTTCATCAACAAACAAGCCAGTCAGCTTTTCAGAAGCGAAGACACCTGCAATGCCTCCCGCAATCAAGGAAACCAGCAAGATCGCTGATACCTTTCCGGAAAGTACGTGAAAAATCGAGTTGCCACCCGAGGAGGCATCCACAGCCTTTGAACTCGATGCTGCTTGTGCCGTTGCCTGCGCCGCGGCTGCCGGTATTCCTGAATTGCCCTCGAACAGCTTCGCGCCGAGAAGCAGAGCTACCGCGCTGAGTGTGACACCCTTGAGTTCCAGCCTTTTCTTCAACTTCGGAACGAGCTTTTCCCAGCGAGAACGAAACGTGGAGTACTGCATACCCGCGGCCCGGGCCGCCTTGGCGGTGTCGGAGTTGAGCATCTGGAACATAAATATCGAATAGTCCTCGCCCTCGAGCTCCTCGCGAAGCTCGAACAACGCCTCGTGCGCCTTGCGGATGTGCTCGCCGTCGCGCCCTTCCACTGCCCTGTCCAGCACCGCATTGTCAAGACGTAACACCTTGCGCTCCGCCCTGCGGGTTGCATCGAGAGCCCTGTTGCGTGCGACCGTATTAAGCCAGGCGTAGTTGATATCAAGTTCGCAATCCGCCGAATTGCGACTGTCGAGCCATTTCTCCCATAGCTCGAGAAAAACCTCGTTGACTATGTCCTCGGAATCATCAACTCCCGCCCCGTGAAAGTAGGCGACCGTCCTCAGGTATTCGCCCTCTTGAATGCGAATTTCGCCGAGAAGCGCGCGAGCACGTTCCCTGTCATCGCATTTTATAAAGTCCTGCAGCTTGCTCACTGTCCCTCCGGCAGAAAACCCTTCCGTATCTGCCTGGATGTCATTATACACTCTCTGTATGTGCTTTCAATTACGTCGAAACACCAAAAGACTATTGTGTTCAGAAAAGCAACGTTGACCACACCGCTAACATGATATACACATAACGAGTCAAGATGTAAGCTGACAATCCTACTGAACTCAGCCACCCGATTCCGGAACCTGCAATATGGAAAGGAGGCCCGATGAGAGCTTTCGGCCTTCTATTCCGGTGGAACTGTTGATTTTGGAGAAAAGAGGCTCGTATGGCTGGCGACGGTCAATTACGAGGAGACCGACACGGATATCACCGAAGACGACCGCTTCACCAAGGACCCACTTTAGAAGTGCGCAGAATTCGCTACGAAACCGTGCATCTATTGCAGCATTAGCCGGTAAGCGCTGAAATGTACTTCGGTTTCCCCGTCAGCATTGATAACCACGCCGTTGCCGGCGGGGATGCCGAATCCTCTCTTCGCCCCGGTCGCCTTTGCGCAGTCGCGCAGCCTCTTCGCCCTGTCCTCCCGGAAAAAGTGCGTTTCGCATATCCCATCGAATACAGAAAGCCCTTCGACTACCTCCCACTCGCCGTTGACTTCCCGCCCCGTGATGCAGCTTGAACACAAAAACATCGCACCCGCGCTCGTCGCGATAATCCCGACTCCCGCCCTGTGGGCTTCACGTATCTCATCGCCGGATTCCTCGCGCTTGCCAAGCGCCGTGACGAGCCTCATCTGCTTGCCGCCACACAGGAAAATGGCTCCGGCATGTTTCAGGTCCACGGGTGGCGAATCCACAAGACTCCACTGCAATGCTTCCCGCTTCGACAGTTCATCAAACAGGTTCTTGTAAGAGCTAAAGGTCTTTTCCCGGTCGCTGGAGGCATCAGTGACCACGACGACAGGGCCTTTCGGACAGGTTGCGAGGAAGTCCTTCCAGTCGGTTTTGCTTTCGAAACCGCCTCCCCACAGCATGATAGGCCCCGGCTTTCTGGCATCCTCTGCATCCGATACAACCGCCCTGGTAAATGCCAGAGTGCAAATTAAAACCGCGGTTACGAGTAATAGCCTGCTGAAGTTCATATCTGCTCCTGTGTCAGGCAGTAGGTAATTCTACATTCATACCTGCTTTGGCGGCAAAGAAAAGGGCCGCCCTTACGGACGGCCCCTGTAACGAGCGGATAGTTCTGTCTCAGCGCGCGATTATCGCCGTTATCCGGGAGCCAAGAACCTTGTAAACGAGGCTCTCATCCTTGCTGCATGCGTTCGCCAAAGCGCTGTTGGCAGCGGATTTGACCTTCTTCGCGTGCGCGTCCCAGGCATCGTCGCCGAATTCGAGCAGCCACTTGAGTGAAAGACCCCATGCGATGTCCGGCGAGGAGAAGTGCTCACGGTTGTGAGAACTGAGCGCGAGAAGAAGAAGCTGCTGCGCCCTGTCGCCCTTGATGACCTCGATCTCAAACGAAGATGAGAGCATCAGCGCGACCGGGAACCACTTCATCCAATTCTTGATGTAGGTGATGTCACGCCCGACAGGGCTTTCGGTCATGTCCATGCCCATTCTCGACTTAACAGCCTTTGCAACGGCCTTCCGGGCAGCCTTCGAAAGCTTGACCACGTGAGACAGATACAGGGCTGTAAGCACAACGTACTCTTCGCCCTTGTCCTTGAACGCTTGCGAGTAATCCACGCCGCCGAGGTACGCGAACAGTTTGTCGTCCTCGCCCAATCGCGCGAGACCGGCAGCGATAACCGCATTGAGCAGCAAATCGTCGCCGAACGAATCGCCGTTGCGCTTGAGCTGCAGTTTCTTCAGCGATTTCATGGCCTCGGCCTTGTACCTTTCGGCCTGCTTTGCATCACCGGCCGCAGAGCTGCGAGCAAATGCCTGGGCGTTTGCGGAGAACAAGTACGCGTGGGCCGCGAACTGGTTATCGAGCGGCTTGCCCGCAGTATCCTGTACTACGTTCCCGTCGGTGAGAAGCGGAATGGGCTTGCGCGCATGTTCATCCTCTTCGGCCTGGAACTTGTCGTTTTTGCTGTTAGCAGGAGCTGCGCCGCCTGCGCCGCCTGCATAGCCCTTTTTGGCCAGGCTCTTCGTGTTCGCGGCGGGACGACTCCTTAGCCTGCGCCCGGTGTCCATAGTCGGCTCTTCATCGAGCATCTCGGGAGAAATATCGTAGCTAGCTTCGCTGAACACGAGGCTCGTGTACGGGCTGGTCATGAGATAGCGCTTTGAAAGGCGGACGATCTCGCGTTTCAACTCCGGCTTGAGGCCGAAGACGTATGTCTTGTCCTCGAGGGCCTGCATACGTTTGGCTGCCCACATGTTGTCGAGGAAATCGCAGTCGGTACGCTCGCCGACCGTTGAAATGTCCAGTTCTTCAAGCCACTTTCCCTCCGTGCCGTTGGCGTTCAGTATCGTCGCCTGATGCGGAAACTTCGTCGCAAGCCATTTATAGGTATCCCGGACGGTCGCGTGGAACTCACCGTCCCTGCTCTCGATCCGGTCGGCATTTTTGCCCCGCCTCTCCTGCGATACGGCGGGCTCGACATCGAATATCATGTACATGTCAGGATGTATGCAGTCGGTCGCCAAGTCGCCGATGCGCAGTACAGTCTTGACTCCGAGACCCAGCCCTCCGCCCTGGTAGGCCACGCTCGACCAGAGAAAGCGGTCGCACAGCACATCGCGCCCGGACAGCAGTTCGGGGCGAATCACCTCGTCAACAAGCTGCGCGCGACATGCCATGAACAGAAACAGCTCGGCCTTCATGTCCAGCGAGTGCTTCGAGTCGAGAATCAACTGTCGCAGCTTCTCGCCGGTCTCCGTTCCGCCGGGTTCGCGAAGGGTAACGGGGGCGCGGCCCATTTCGCGCAGTTTCTCAGCGCACATCCGAAGCTGGGTTGACTTACCGCAGCCGTCAATGCCCTCGAAGGCGATGAACTTGCCCCGAGTCATTGTGACACCTCGGCCCTGGCGAGCACGTCGCCCGCCCGGCCCTTTTGGTCGGCCTTGATGACTATCTCCTTCAGCACGCCCGTGCGAGGGGCGCAGTAATCGAAGGCGGCCTTGTCGAACAGCAGTTCGGCCAGCGGCTCGTCGGCCTCGAATGCCTCTCCCGGTTCCTTGAACCACGCGCTGACGGTCACCTGCGCGTTCTCGTCCTTGCTGACCGACGGAAGCTTAAGCTCGAATATATCGCTCATCTCTCTGTTCCTTCATAAACTGTCTCGGCCATGTACGATGAACGCACGAAAGGCCCGCTTGCTACCTCTGTCATGCCCGCTTCGAGGGCTTTGTGCCGGTACCATTCGAACCTTGCCGGGGGAGCGAACTCCTTCACGGGATGGTGCATCGCCGAAGGGGCAAGGTACTGGCCTATAGTGAGTATTCTAACGCCGTTCGAAACGAGGTCTCTGAATACTGTCAGCACTTCGTGAGGCTGTTCGCCAAGCCCCACCATTATTCCGCTCTTGGTCAGCGCTCCGAGCTTCGCGGCCTCGCGAAGAACGAAAAGCGACCTGTCATAGTCGGCCTGAGGGCGAACTGTGGGATAGAGCCTCTGCACGGTTTCGACGTTGTGGTTGAAGACGACAGGCCCGCTCTCGACGACCTTGCGAACCGAATCCGGCCTGCCCTCGAAGTCCGAAACGAGTGCCTCCACCCTGTCAATGCCCGCATCGCGCACGGCCCGGATGGTCTGCGCGACGTGTTCGGCTCCGCCGTCGGGAAGGTCGTCGCGTGTGACGCACGTGAGCACCACGAATTTCAGGCCCAGCTCCTTCGCGGTCTGAGCTACGCGGCGTGGTTCGTCGGCGTCAAGGGGAACCACTTCGCCATTGGCAATGTCGCAGAACGCGCAGTTACGCGTACAGATGCTTCCCATAATGAGGAACGTGGCCGTGCCCCGCCTGTAACATTCGTGGCGGTTGGGGCAGGCAGCCTGCAGACAGACGGTGTTTATACGGTTGCGCCGGAGAAGCTCGGTTACATCCGCGTCGTCAGACGGAGATATGGCCTTCTTCATCCAGGCAGGAAAGTTTGCCGGTTTCAGTGTCATTCGTGTATGTGTGCTCCGTTTGTGCGAAAACTTCTTTGAAGGAATCAATGAACCGTTCGCGAACCTCTGACATGGGAACGTCTTTGCCGACAAGTTCGCTTAGGCTGCCGACGGGATATTCCCTGATTCCGCAGGGGACTATCAGCCCGAAATGCTTCATGTCCGGGTTGACGTTGAACGCCAGGCCGTGGTAGCTCACCCAGCCCGATATCGCAACGCCTATCGCGCAGACCTTGCGGCCCTTCGACCACGCACCGGTCATGCCCTCTTTGCGCTCGCCGGGAAGACCGTAGCTTGCCAGAACCCTGATTGATACCTCTTCAAGGTTCGAAAGGAACTTGTGAATGTCCTTCCCGTGGCGCGAAAGGTGGAACACAGGATAGGCCACGAGCTGACCGGGGCCGTGATAAGTGACGTCGCCGCCGCGGGACACCTTGTGAACCTCGAAGCCGAGTTCACGGTACTTGTCCTCGCTGAGAAGAAGGTTACCGCCCTCCCAGCTACGGCCAAGCGTTATGACGGGCTCGTGTTCGACGAATATCAGAAAGTCGTCTTCGTGCCTGCTCGCCCGGACGGCATCCTTCAGGGCAACCTGCTGCGGAGTAGTGCGCGAGTAAGCGAGAGTACCGAGGTCGTGTATCCTGAGCATCTATTTCTCCGGCAGCGAGTGAATGCCCTCGCCGAGCGCGGCGCCGCACGCCTCGTAAAGCCCCTCGGTGAAGGTCGGGTGTGTGTGAACAGTGCGGTGAACGTCCTCGAGAGTCAGTCCCTTCTGTATGGCGAGCGTACCCTCCGCGACGAGGTCGGTCGCCTCGTGTCCAAAGATATGAACTCCGACAATGCGATGGTCGTCGGCCTTCGCGATGACCTTGAACAGGCCGTCGAGTTGCCCTCCGGCCTGGGCCCGTCCAAGCGGGCGGTACAGGTACTTGCCGACCTTGACCTCGCCGTATTCCTCGCGGGCCTCTTCCTCTGTCAACCCGACGTACCCGATCTCGGGGATGGTGAAGATGCCGTTCGGTATCACCACATCTTCCAGAGAGGCCTCTTCTCCGAGAGCGTCCGCCACGGCTACCTTCGCCATCTTCGTGGCGGAGTGCGCCAGCATCCACTTGCCGGTAACGTCGCCTATCGCCCACACCTTGTCCATGTTCGTGCGGCAGCGTTCGTCAACATCCACGGAGCGTTCATCGGGACACAGGTCCAGTTCGAGAAGGTTGTTGTCGTCAATTACCGGTTCGCGTCCCACTACCACGAGGCACTTGTCCGCCTCAAAGGTCTCGCCGTTGTCGAGGCTGCAAGAAACACCTTCGCCGGACGTGTCGGCTTCGGTCACTTTCGTGCCGGTATGGACCTTGATTTTCATCCGCTTGAGCTTGCGAGAGAAGTTCTTCACTATCTCGGCGTCAACAGGCGGCAGGATTCTGTCCATCATCTCCACGATAGTAATCTTCACTCCAAAGCTCGCGAGGATGGTGGCCAGTTCGCAGCCGATAACTCCGCCGCCCACAACGACCATGCTTCCGGGAAGCTTGTCGAAATATATCGCGTGGTCGGAATTGATGACCTTCTCTCCGTCGTAGTCCATTCCGGGAATGGTGATCGGGCGCGAACCAGTCGCGACTATGACGTTCTGCGCCTCCACTCTCCTTACATCTCCGTCGGAATCCACCTCGATGGCCGGGCCTTCCACGAGCCTTCCGTGGCCTTCGATCACGTCCACCTTGTGAGCTTTAAGAAGCGATGCCAGACCCTTGCGCTGATTGGCCACCACATTTTCGGCATGTTCCTGCACCTTTTCCCAGTCCGCCTTGAACTCACTGGCCTCGATTCCGAGTTTTCCGGCGGATTCCATACAATGAATGAGGTGAGCGGACTGCGCGAGCGCTTTTGTGGGAATGCAGCCCCAGTTCAGACAGGTTCCTCCGAGTTCTTCACTTTCGACCACTGCGCTCTTTGCGCCCATGATGGATGCCTTTATCGCGGCGGCGTATCCGCCGGGGCCTGAACCGAGTACCAATATGTCGTATGTCATATTTCCATTCCTGTGTCAGAGTTGGGCTCGCAAAAAGGGGAAGGACATCCGAGCGTGTGCAGGGCATTGTATTCAGCTTGGGCATTCAATTCAATTCAGCAGGACTACAGTGCGCATTCAAAAAAACAGGGAGCCCGTCGGGCTCCCTGTTGAGTCGAGTCGAATTGCCTTACTCGCTGAGCAGAGCCCTTACCAGAGCGCGCGAGGAAGCGGACATTCGCATCCTGTCTGCAACGGTCGGGGATACAGCGTAGTAGAGGCTTACGAGCGCGGAGCCGGGAATTGCGGAGTTGAGGCCGCTGTCACGGACACTGCAGAGTGTCTGAACGGCGCCGCTGGCCATCGTGCCGAACGCGCTGGTCGCGACGAAGCAGCCGCCACCGCCGCCGCCATCGGTTCCGATGTTGTTGTTGTCGCCGGGGTTCTGGGGTTCGGTCGGCGTCTCGACCGCCTTGTAGCGGACCTGGGTCGCGGTCGCGTAGGAAATGCCCGGGTTGCCGAACGCATCCAGGCCGAGAGAAGTGTACCAGCCGACGTTCGTGCCCTGGTCGTCAAGAACCTGGGTTACCCACTCGACACCGGTGAAGAACGCGAACTTGAGGGACTCGCGGCCGTAGTCGGCGTAGGAAATCATCGGGATGTTCGTCGCCGTGAACTTCAGCGAGCAGAACTGACCGACATCACCTGCGCTGTCAACGTCAACAGGCGTAAGCCAATTGTTGCCGCTCTTGAGTATGAACTTCAGGTCGCGGTTGGTCAGGTCGTAGTAAGCGATACCGGGTTCGTTATCCGCGTTGAAGGACAGCGAAGCGAAACGGCCCACGTCGCCGACAGAGCTGACTACCTCGGAGAACCAGACACCGCCGATGCGGGTGGCAAACATGAGGTCGCCCTCGGAGGCATCGTAGTAGGCTATGGACGGGACGTTCTGGAAACCGTCGAAGGCCAGTGAGCAGTACTTGCCCCTGTCGCCCTGGGCCGGTGCAGTTACATCCTGAACGGCGAAACCGCTGCCTGAAAGCTGTGCGTACTTGAGAATGCCGTTGGTGTCATCGTAGTAGGCGATTGCCGGCACGATGCCGTTCGGCGTTGTTATTAGCGAGATGCTCGCGTAACGCCCGACGTCGCCGTCAGCGTCAACGAGAATGCGCTCCCAGTTCACTCCGGTCCAGTTCGCGTACCAGAGGTCGCCTTCGGTGGCATCGTAGTAGGCGATATGAGGGTGAAGTTGGTTGTCGAGCACGAGTGATGCGTACTGGCCGGTCGTGCCGATGGTCGCCACGGTCTGCTTAATCCACTGGCTGCCATCCCAGTTCATTACCACCAGGTCGCCCGGGACGCTGTCGAAATACGCTATCCACGGATAGCCCGTCTGAGGTTCGCGTGCAAGAGAGGTGTAAAGACCGGTGGTGTTATCGTCAAGCGTCTCGCTCGTGATGAAATCGGGCAAATTGAGCTGCCAAATCCATTCAACGGTGGTCGGAGCGTTGATGGTGAACTGGAATGAGGAGGTCGAACTGGACGTGAGAGAGCCGGTGGCCTCGTAGCCCATGCTGGTGTAGTAGCCGATGGAGTCAATGCACGAGCCGTTAATCACGGTGCCCTCGGGATGCCAGTACGTTCCGACCGAGGGGCTCGGACCCGGCAGGTTGCGAGGATTGTACACAGTGAACTTGTACTGCGTCTCCCACAGGAAGGTTATGTGCGTGGGCTGGTCGAGGAAGAACACGACTTCCGAGGTCGAGGTGTCGTCTTGCGGAATGTTGCCGACTCCCTCCCAGCCGAGGCAGGTGTAGCGAACGCCGGACGCGCCTTCAGGGGTGTAAGGAGTCGTGACGCTGAGGCGGAACGGCATGTCCGTGCTCCACCAGGATTCTGCGGATACCGGCTGGTTGGGGCCGCCACCGATGGAGAGCTGCGGGTCGCCGTAAAGCTCATCGCCATCACCGGAAGTCACATCGAGCCTGTAGTAGATGTCCCACAGGAAGTTGATGGTGGTGTTGCGGGTAATTGTGAACGAGAACGAGGACGCTGTACTGGGAGCCTGTATGGATGAACCGGTGGAAGTAAAACCGGTGCATACCCAGCGATAGCCGTCACCTTCGACAGGCGACTGGGCACTCACGTCAATAAGCTCGTCGTCGTAAAGCCTTGTATAACCCGGCAACGGAGGGAACGGAGAGTTAATTGTAAGCAGGTTGGTTCCGCCTCCCTGCTTCTGCCAGTTCCATGTGACGGTGGAGTTCTGCAAAATCGTGAATGTTACCGAGTTACCGGTACCTGCCACGGGAACCGAACCGGTTCCCGCGTAACCGATACACGCGTATGTATCGCCGTCCACTGTTATGGATGCCTGTACGGAAGCCGTTACCTGCTGACCGGGAGTGTATAAGGAAAGTCCGGTCGGCGTGGGAGTGCCGAATGCGGAGATGACTCCGAGCGAAAGCTGATTACCGGCATACTGCCAGTTCCATATGATGGTGGATGCTTGGGTTACGGTAACCTGGAAGGAAGTCTCGGGACCTGAGCCGATGTCGCCGGTTCCTATATAACCGGTACATGTCCAGGACTGGTACGGCGATGTGACGCTAAGGGTAACCGTAGTGTAAAGGGAATACCAGTTGTCGCCTGCCGGCGGCTGGGGATTACCGTTGTCGCCGAGAGAAGTGACCTGGATGCGGAACGTCCTGCACCCACTGCCAGGTGATGGACGAATCGTCAACGATTTCGAATACCGTGTAGTTGGGCGCTCCGGTGCCGTCCCATGATGAGGGGGCGGAACCTGTGCCGACCCAGCCGGTGCAGCGATAGCGCTCGCCTTCGTTGATCTCCACTGTGGGCTCGACAAGGGCGGTCACTAATGAGTTCTTGGGCCGCGGAACCTGGTCGCCTACCGGCGGGGAGGGATTGCCGAATGCGGAGACCACTGTGAGCTTGGCAGTGTCCTGGTCCGAGTAGATGAGGATGTTGGTGCCGGTTGAAAGCTGGTAGGGAACGCGAAGGTTCGGGTTGGAGAACTGGGTAGAGGTGTACGTGAGGCCGTTGTTGCCGGTCTCGTCCTCCACACCGGTCCAGCGGGAACCAGCGGTCGAGTCGGTGAGGGTGTCCGGAACCTTGTCATATACGAAGTAGATGAAGCCGTTGGCGTGGAGTTGAATCTGCACGCTGACGGTCTCGCTTGGGCTGCCCTTCAGCGGAACATTCTTCCACTGGACTACGAAAATCTTCTTGTTGCCCGAACCCACCGTCTGGTAAAGCAGAGTACCGCTGCCGACTGAGAAGTCGAGGTTGGCGAGGAAGGGCGCTACGATCGCGTTCGGCAGGTCGGTTGACCACAGAACATAACCGTTGCCGCCCGCGCCAGTGGGCGCGAGGTTCTGCGTAAGGTCGGAGTTCGAGGGCGTTGATGCGCCCGTCGGGGGCTCGAAGATAAGAAAACCGTTCAGGTTGACATATGCCTTGGTGTACAGGTTGCCGTAGAAATTGAAGCTGAAACCAAGGTCTATCAACTGAGTGCAATTGTCGTCGAGTCCAGCGCTCGGGTCAACAAAAGGCCCGTTGAGCAGGTTGGTCGCGCCACCTGCCAGAGAAAGGTCTATGTGCTGATCCTCTACCGCGTCCGTACCGGAGTAATAGTTCAGTCCATCTGGCCCGAACTTGTTCTCCGCCAAGGCGCTATTAAGGCTGAAACTCAATGCCACCACGAGTAACGTGGCATACAGAAACGCCCTTGAAATAGCTCTCATCTTGATCCTCCCGAATCTGCGTCGCGTTCCTGAGAAACCTCTATGTTCTCAAAAGGCGTATTTTTCCGCCAAGTTAAACGACTATCTTATGTGTCGGAACCGGAGTTGTCAATACCTTTTTTGCAGAGACAGGCCCAATAGGCCGCCCTTTCAGACGCCTTAAGAAACCTCTTCTTTGACGCGCCGGAACCGATGCCTCCGATGGTCGGGCAAGGCTCGCATGGGAAACCTTGTCCCGCGCATCCAGAACAGTAGTGAGAACACTCGCGCCGTCTGCTGCACTACATGCCCAATTTTTTCAGCTTCTCGTAAAGCGTTCGACGGGGGATGCCCAGAAGCTGAGCCGCCTTTACCTTCTGGCCATCCGCAAGCTCCAATGCCCTGCGAATGGCATTCTCCTCGAGTTCCGACAGCTTAAGAGTGTCCGCGGAAAGCTCTTCGCCGCTGCCGTCAGTGTCGAGGTGAGAGAAGAAATCTTCTGTCAGAACTCCCTTCCCAAGTGCAAGCGCCCTGCGAACCTCGTTCTCCAACTGCCGTACGTTGCCCGGCCAGGGAAAAGACTGCAGCATTGCCAGCGCGCCGGGTGAAAAGCTCACGTCCTTGGGGTTGCCGTACTTGTCCATGAAGTGTTCGATAAGAATCGGTATGTCCTCCCGACGCTCGCGAAGCGGAGGAACGTTTATGCGAACAACAGCAAGGCGGTAGAAAAGATCCTCGCGAAACTCACCGCTCTTCAGAAGAGGGTCCATCTCGCGGTTCGCGGCTGCGAGCACACGGACGTCGAAACTGCGGGACTTCTCCGAGCCGAGAGGATGGGCCTCTCCACGTTCCAGCGCACGAAGAAGGCTCTTCTGCATGTCCGGAGACATGGACACTACCTCGTCCAAGAAGAGAGTTCCTCCGTCAGCGAGTTCGAACAGCCCGCGCTTTTCCTTCGTTGCTCCGGTGAATGCGCCCTTTGTGTAGCCGAAAAGCTCCGCTGAAAGCAGGCTGTCCGGCATGGCTCCGCAATTGATAGCGAGGAACGGGCCCTTTGAACGCTCGGAGTGGGCGTGAATCGCTCGTGCGACCAGTTCCTTGCCGGTGCCCGATTCGCCCCAGATCAGAACGGGAAGGTCGGTATCCTCGAGGTTGCGAAGGGTATCCGTAAGTTTAGACATTGCAGATGACGAACCCACCAGCCCCCCGTAATCCGTCGAAGCCCGCATAATGCTGCTCTGGCGAGAAAGGGCCTCGCGAGTTCTCTCGAGTTCCTGTTCGCGCTCCTCCAGTCTCTCCTGAAGCTTCGCGTTCAGCCGCGTTATCTCCTCCCGGGCACGGCGGTTCTCATCGTATATCAGCGTCCTGCGGATGGCGGCGTCGGCAAGCTCCGTGAGTGCCCCGAGAGTCCGAAGCTCCGCTGGACCGAAACTGCGCCCCTCGCGTGAATGAACGTAAAGCGCGCCGCTTATCTCGTCCGATGAAGAAAGCGGATAACATGCTATCGAGCGTAACGAAAGCTCAAACGCACTGCGACGCTTCGCAAGCGCGTCCTCGTCCTCGTCAAGCACGAGCCTCCTGCCGGATTCGAGCACCTGTTTCAGGGTGCTTTCGGAATATTCATCTTCTGAAACGTCCCAACTGTCGCCCTGTGCTGTGCGGGCGACCTTGGTCGGTTCGGCGTCGCCTACCGAGAAATGCAGAAAGCCCCTTTGTGCATCGCACACCATGAGCGCGCTGTCAACTATGTCGGCGAGCAGGCCTCAAGTGAACGGGGTTCGTTGAATGTGCGAACCGCCCCGAGCAGCGCGTACAGGAGTTTGATCTCCTTCTGCAGCTCGCCCTTGGCAGAACTCATCTTGTCCTCGAAGTTCGATACGAGCTTGCGTACCTCATCGGAGGAAATGGGTTTCGATTCGTTTCTGTCTTCGCCGGAGTTGCTCAAGGTCTGTGTCCTCAGGTTCTTTCGAGCTCCTTCACTGACCGGTACAGGTCCTCGCAGGTCTTTGCACTGAAACAGTTCTCCTTCGACCTGCGTATGACCTCTCCGCAGATCGAGTCTATCTCAGTTCGGCGCCCTGCACGAATGTCCTGCAACATGGAGCACACGTTCTGCGATGTCTGCTGCGCCACCTGTCGCGCCCTTTCTGCGAGCTGTTCGGGCGCGATATCTATTCCGTCCGTCGCCGCGGCGAGGGAAACATCACCGGCGATGTTCCGCCATAATTCGGGAACCCGCGGAATGTCGAGAAGCTCGCCGTTGGCAACATCATATATACAGGCAACGGGGTTGATGCACATGTTTACACCGGCCTTCAACCACACCGTTCGCCTTATGTCATCTGCGGCTCGCGCGTTAAACCCGCCTTCTTCGAGGATCTTCACTATCCCGCCGGTCATTTCTCCAGCGCCGAAGGCACCGGCCTCGACCGAGCCGTGCCCCATCACTCGAACGGATGTCGCGCTTTCGCGGGTTACACCGTACGTTACGCTCGCACCGTAAACGCGATTCTTACCGAAAACCTTCGCGAGCCTCTCCATGTTGCCGATGCCGTTCTGCACTGTCAGAACCGCACGAGCGTCGCAGCGGCCCATTGCCTCCAGCGCACCCGAATACGACCACGTCTTGAACGATACCAGCAAAAGGTCAGCGCGCTCGGGCACGGTCACGCCGCACGGCAGCATGTAGTGCGAAGCTCGCCCGTCGGTCACGTCAAAGCCCTGCTTGTCGAGCACTTTCGCCGCGGATCTGTCGTGGTGCAGCAACGTGACATCGTTATTATCGGAGAGATATCCCGCGAATAAGAGTCCAAGGGCGCCAGGGCCCGCTATGACTATACGCATGTTCTCCCGTTCAACTGACGACTTGAGAGCATCAACGGCTCCGGATTATAGCAATTTGCCCCGCTTTTGCCGAGTTCTCAACAGAGTACAGAAAAAAGCCGGGCGCTCGCGCACCCGGCCCTGATAAAGTTCGGTCGGCAGGGAAATGACTACTTCATGACATCCAGCGGTTTCGACTTGTTCACCACGTATAAGAGCTTGTTGATCTCGTCGCGCTTGCGATTTACCCATTTGACGATCTTCTCGTTGCGGGTAGCGATCTCTTCGAGCTTTTCGCAGGATGCCGACGCTTTCTGAAGATATTCTTTAGCGGTCGTAAGGTTCTCGCGGGTGTTGCCCTTGTTCATGTACTCGCGGCCCTTATCGAGGTTCTTTACAAGTTCCGCCACAAGACCCTTGGTGTTGTTGAAGTCGTCCCACCAGTTCTTCCAGCTCTCGTAGTCGGTACCGACAGGGGCGTCGGGGGCGCAAAGGTCTCTGAGTGCCTGCGAACATGCCCTGCGAAGGGGCTCGCGGTCCTTCATGACCGAAAGCACGGCCTCGATAATCTTGTTACGGGAATTCTCTTCTTTGTAGTCGTTAAGCCGTGGATAGTCGCCGAACTTGTCGTTGACCGCGATCTTGCCTACCGCGATGACCGCGGCCGAGGCAACTTCCGACTCACTGGACTGCATAAGCTCGAGCGCGCGAGGAAGGCTGTCGGTCTTGCCGAACTCCTGCAGAAGTTCGAGACCGGCGATTATGACGTCCGGGTCGCTCTTGTTCACCGCATACTTACCAAGCTCGTTCTTCATGCCGGGGGGAAGGCTCTCCGAGACGATTGTCGCGGATTCCTGCTCTACAGGGTTATCGGACGTCAGTGCGCCGCGCACGAAGGAATAAATATCCTGCGGCGTAAGCCTCTTTACATACTTGCGGGCGGCTTCGAGCAGTTTGGGTACGTCGTTCTTCTTGAGTTCCTCGAACACCGGGGCGGCGTACTGGCTGTCCGAGCACATTACAAGAGTGGTGCAGGCGGTCATCAGCATATCATCTTTGCCTGCGGTGCTGAACTTCCTCGCAGAGTCTATAATGTCGGCTGAAGCGGGGGGATAAGGCGTGTTCTGCAGGGTCTTGCAGGCCTCGTAGCGCACTTCGAGGTTGTCGCTCTTGAGCAATTCGGCCACAAGCGGAGCAGCGGACTCGTCCACCGCGAGGTTGAAGTACTTGGCGCACGCGATCTTCACCTCGTCCTTTTCGGCGGACTTGAGAATCTCCTTCATATCGCCTTCCATGATCTTCTTGTGCTTCACAAGCGCCCACACGGCCGCTCGAAGTTCCGGCTGACGGCCCTCGCGCACCACCTCCAGAAGAGCTTTTTTGCCGTTCTGGGTCGGGTTGATGCGCCCCATCGCAATAATCGAGGCGATTCGCACGTTCTCGTCCTCGCTCTCTAAGTTCTTGACGAGCATGGGAATGGCACCTTCGCGGAAATTGACAAATCCGGTTATGCCCGCGTTCGATACCGTGTCGAAGCTCATGGTCGGCTTGTACTCGAAGCTCGAAAGCTGCGTGTTGTAGTACATGCCCATAAGGGGCTGATAGAATATGGCAAGAACCACAACAGCCGCGATCAAGACCCCGATCAGTAAGTAAAGTTTTATGCCCTTCATCTTCAGTCTTCCTCTTTGGTCGCTTGTGACAAAACGGCATGAACCGGAATTGTTACCGCTTCAAATTGTGGACACCTCGAAAAATACAGTTTTACTGCAAACGGCTGCGGCTTCGCCATGCTTCGTCATTGAGAAAATCCTTCCGTATGTATGGCCATGGCCATAGCATACGTCAGATTTCCTCTTCTTCCTCGCCTGCCTTTGCCTCGCTCGTTTTCGTTTTCGTAAGTAACCGATTTTTCGTTGTACCTTTGTGCCGCGCGTCCGGCTGTTCTCAGGGGGCGGAAGGATTTAGGGAATCCACCCCTTACCCCCCTGTTCTCAAAAAGTACAGTAGGCTATAATCGTGAACAAAAGGTATGCCGTTTTAGCCGACGGTCAAACAACAGGGCACAGGAGAGCACCCATATGCCAGGACCATTGAATACCGTGCGACTCCCCGACGGGAACTTCGCCTACGTCGCTCCGAATGCAGCGGTTACTCGGGACGTAAAGCTACACAAAGACGTCAATATATGGTACGGCGCATCTGTGAGAGGGGACGAGGCTCCCATATCAATCGGTGCCGGCACAAACGTGCAGGACAATGCCGTGCTGCACTGCGACACCGATGTTCCCTGCATATCGGGCCGCACGTTACCATCGGCCACGGGGCTGTCATACACTGCTCGACAGTCGGGGAAATGTCTTGTCGGAATGGGTGCGGTCATCCTTTCCGGTGCGAAGATCGGCCCCCGCTCGCTCGTTGCAGCCGGTGCGCTCGTGACTCCCGGCAAGGAGTTCCCCCAACACTCGCTCATACTGGGCTCGCCAGCGAAAGCCGTGCGCAAGCTGACCGAAGAGGAAATAGCCTCTCTCGACGAGTCCTGGCGCCACTACGTTGAACTCGCAAAGAACTCACTTTCAATTGAATTCATCGGCGGTGAAAATGTTTCTTGACAGCGTTGAGCAGAGATGTCGCAAGCGGCAAGGGCGGAGACGGGTGCGTATCCTTCCGGCGTGAGAAGTTCGTGCCTCGTGGAGGCCCCGACGGGGGCGACGGAGGCGACGGAGGCGATGTAATTCTTGTCGCGCGCCACGACATGAACACACTCTACGCCTACAGATACAAGCACATTTTCAAGGCGGAGAGCGGCCAGCCCGGTACAGGAGCCAACAAGACCGGGAAAAGCGGCGAAGACCTCGTACTCGAAGTTCCGTGCGGAACCACAATAATAAACGCCCGGACCGGCGAGACTCTTACCGACCTCGTGGCAAACGGCTCAAGCTTCAAGGTTCTCGAAGGCGGCAGAGGCGGCAAGGGCAACCGCCGTTTCATGTCGTCCACTAATCGTACCCCCCGCGAATACACGAAGGGCAAGCCCGGCAAGGCCATGAAACTGCGCCTTGAACTCAAGCTCATCGCGGATGTCGGCATAGTGGGGCTGCCCAACGCGGGCAAGTCCACCCTTATCTCGCGACTCTCATCCGCTCGGCCAAAGATAGCGGACTATCCGTTCACCACTCTCACGCCCTCTCTCGGCGTTGTCAACCTGGACCGCGAGACCACGATCATCCTCGCCGATATTCCAGGCCTTATCGAAGGAGCTTCGGACGGCGCGGGACTCGGCCACGAGTTCTTGCGCCATGTCGAACGCACACGAGTGCTCTTGCACCTCGTTGAGGTCCGGCCCCTGGACGGATCCGACCCCATTGACAACTATATGAAGATTCGCCACGAAATAGAACGCTATTCGGTGGACATGATGGGCAAACCGGAAGTTGTCGCGCTCAACAAGTGCGACCTGCAAGGATGGGAAGAAGTACTCGAAAGACTCCAGAACCGTCTCGGGCACAAGGTCTTCCCGATCAGTGCGGCTACCGGACTCGGACTTCGGGATCTGGTGAGCGAACTCGCCAGGAACGCGGGAATCTCGGGCTCTTCCGGCTGGGAGAAATAGAAGAACCCGGCCTCTCAAATCCTTACGCCATCGGATGCAGAGATAACGACAGTAGTTAATGGTCACAACAGAACTCAGAGCCCTTGCTCAGCAAGTTGCCGTTGTTGTCGTAAGTATAAGGCGACCCATTCGCCGCCGTGATACGACCGAGACCGTTGTACGTATAGTTCGTTATGGTACCGTTCATGTCCTTCTGGGCCATGCTGGCCACCCAAGTTATATCATTCTGACGGTCAGAGGCCATTGTCAAACCGTTCTCCGTTCGATTGTTGTAACCCGGCCGTGCGGCACGCACCTGCAGTTCATGCCGTCGTAGGAGAACGAGTTTATCGTCGGCATGAAGGTGGTACGGTTCTCGTTGGTGAGCAGCCTGCGGGAGTTGTAGCCGAAGGACGAGTTGTAGTTACACCGGTGGAAAGACTCTTCAGTACTTCCCCCTTATTTCTTCTCTCCCGCCAAAAGCCGCTTGTTGTAGAACCACCATGGCATGCGGATCAATATCTGTGGGTTATCGGTTCTTGTGGGCAAGCCAGGGAAAGCTACTTGGCCGGCTTCGTGGCTTCCGAAGCTGTAACGAATGGTATCCAGTTCTTTGAGAAGCTCGGGCTCAGAGAACGGGAACGGTATTCCTTGCAGGTACAGGTGTCGAAGTGCGGGCAGCTTTACGAGTCTTCTCACACTTGCTGCAAGAGCAGGCGACGAATACTGCCAGCAGACAGTTCCTCCCGTAATGATAAGTCTCTCTATTGACATCTTGAGCCGCTGGAGCTTTGGAAGTGTCGCGAGAATCCCGAAGGTTTTGGCCGAAATCCCTGATTCAGACAGTGAAATACCCTCCATTTCAAGTATGCCGAAGTCTATCTCAATCTCCCTAAGGCTCGTCACACCGTTGAACATTTCAAGCACGTTGGAGACATCTCCGATGCAGTGTATCGAAATCCGCTCCGGAGAAAGAGCACCAAGATTCGCAGGTGAAACTCTTTCTCCTGCACCTTCGCTGAGAACGCACAAATGAACTTCTGAAGGCAGAACGTACTCGCCTTGAGCAAGCACCTTTATGTCTAAAAGCCTAACCCTTAACCACGTCAGTTTTTCGAACGATGAGATAAATGGAAGGAGCTTTTCAGTGACTCTGGCTCCCCAGAGGTCAAGGGTGTCCACGTTGGGGCATGTCCTTTGGAGTTGAGAGCTTCTCGGAGTCTACTTGCCTGAGAAAATCCGCCCGTAGGATTAGTTCTCCCACGTTTGGCAGCTCCATGTTCAAAAGATCTGCGAACACCTCACCTGATGGATCTGTGTCGTCTAGGCTGAGGCGCTCAAGAGACCGCAAGACTACACGGTTTGCGGGATCAATGCTGGAGGCGGTGATATCCGTTAACTTGCAGCTTGTGGCGAGCTTCTCGAAAAACTGCTGTTGGTCTCTCCCGAGCCCATACAGCTTTAACCTTGTGTTTCTGGACAAACTGTCAAGTTCAAGGTAGTTTGCGGCATCTAACTTGCCCTCTCGAAAAGCAAGGGAGACAAACTGCAACTGATCTGAAAGAGAAACGGTTTTTCCATCATCACGGAAGTCAGAGTCGAACACATCGAATACAGCAAGACTCTGCAGGCCGGGCTTGCTCAGAAGACGCGCTGTCTGGCGTACATTTACCGGCCCCTTCAGCACTCCAAGTGCCTCGGGAAAACACGAGTGGAGCAACAAGTTGTCTCCAGCGTCAATTGCGATGTGTTTCAAGTTTGGGGCATTGAGGAGCATCTCAATCAGTTCGTCCGGCACGACAGGCATTTCGAGTCGAATGAAAGATATGTTCGGCATGTTCAGAATCGTTTTCATGTACTTGCTGAACACTGGAGTACGAGACCATTCGAAATAATCCATGAATCGCAGCGAAAGGCCGGTTGCACCGCTCTGTTCAATGTCTGAAAGCAGTTGAGGAGTCTCTTCGATCAGCGGCGAAAGCTGGATTTCAAAGGCTGTAGCGATATCGGACTGGCGGGGAGTGTAAATGCGTTGTGCTCCTTCAACCACATAATCAAGACACTCCATCTCGAGGTCCTGGTCAACCCCAACGGCACTGATCGGGTAAGATGTCTGTATTGAGGTATCAGAGTGACTTAACGAGGAAATTAAACTAAACAAGATGAACAAATGTACTACCAACAGCAATCTGGCATAGTGCATCCAAGACCCCCGGTCCATCCAAGGCCCCCGCTTGGGGACTCCCACATTGATGATACACTGATAGATACGAATTCCAGATGAGGTCGAATTTAACCTGTCTCCTTCTTCTGGCCAGAGACCTTCCTCCGAATGTGGTTGAAGAGCCTCTACTCCTGAGTTGACCTGATGTTTCCGCGGTGGAGGCGAAGCGTAGTACATGTCAGTGGTGTTTGTCGTGTTCTGGGAACGCACCGAATTCTCCACGTTAAAAATACCGAACGCCGCGTTCAACTTCTCTTCCCTCTTCGAAAATATTTACCCTCGAACAGCATAAAACACAAAAATTCCAGTCATACGTGAAAATCTCAGAGCTCTTGCTCAGCAAGTTGCCGTTGTTGTCGTAGGTATAAGGCGAACCATTCGCCGCCGTGATCCGACCAAGGCCGTTGTACGTGTAGTTGGCAATCCGCGTGTTGTGTTCATTTACCGACCCTATGCATGCGCAAAGGCGTGCCGTCTTCTGCCCGGATGACTAAGTCATCTGCGCACGATGAATGTGTTGCCGTCCAACCAGATGTTTCTGCTATCTCCACAAGTTTCGCTCGGTTGTCTGCATCGTCCACGAGCAAGTAGTATGCGCTGCTGCCGTCTGTCAAGTACAGCCCGCATTGTGTCTCAGTTACATGCAGAACAAGGTCGTCCAAGGCTTTCACTGTCCACAGAGGTTCTGCATCGGGGAATCTGAAAACTCGCATGGAGATCTCGCCAGATGTAACGATATAGTCGCCGAACGCAAACGCCTTTGTCTGTTGATCTCTGAAGTTCTTCGGAGACCATCTCGTGCTTACACCAATAAATGGCATGAATGACAGTGATCCGTCAATCCACGACCAGACCGCGATTCCATCGCTGCAGAGAAAAAGCTTGCTATATGTGGGAACATCGAACTTCCCGGCAACTGCGCCTTCAGGCTCGGCATTTGCTTCGAATAGATCCGATAAATCTGCAACCTTAAGTATACCGTCCTTAAGTATGCCAATCTTGGAACTGCCGTGTTTTCGCAGAAGCCTCTCCTCCTTTGAAAACGTGACATTTGCCTCTTTGATCTGGAGTTTAGATGTTATCATGTACAAAGAGTCTGAACCAAGTACGTAAAGGCACTTGTCGCACGAAAAAGTAACCGGCGCAGCCTTCTCTCCTGCAAACCTGTCACCGAAGTAGCTCTCGTGCAGCACCGCTCCGTGCTTGTCTCGCTCCTGATATGTGAGATCGTCGAAGAGGACTCGCGTACCTCTGGTATCCTCAACAACGCATGTAGCGACAGAGAACGGGTGTATATCGCCGTCTCCGTCTGCCCAAACTGTTCGAGAAACCAGAATGCCCCCTTCTGTGAGCCTCATAAGCTCCAGGATATCCACCGCGTCTCTGTATATGCCAGCGGCAACAAAGTCAACGGACAAATCTGAGCGTCTTACCGGCATGCTGAGCCAGCCATGTTCGTCCTGAACTCGCGGGAGTACACGCAGGTCGTGGCCCCTCATCGCCACGGGCAGCGTCAATTCTTCACCATTGCCCAGGGCTGGGGCTCGTGAGCCGACCGCCCTTGCGAACGCCCTCCCCTTGCCTGTGCACGGCACAGCGACTTCGAAACTTGCGGGAGACACCCTCCTCAGCGAATTCACAGGCGAATAAGTCCTGATCCTGACACCTCTCACAGTGTCAAACAGCTCAAGGGTGTGACTAATGGGGTCAAAGACACCGGCCACAGCACGACTAAGAACGAACAACTCGCACTGGGCGTTGAATGATGCCCCCAGGATCGGCTCGACTTCAAATGTCTTTCTTACCTCATAGAGACCGTTTTGCCGCAAACCGAGACACAGAATTTCATCTGACGGGTGTATGTCTGTACTATTGAATGGCTTGTTTTCCGAATACTCAATGTTGCTCTTCTGTGTCAGCGTAGCGGGGTCATAGACTGACGGCAAATGCCCCTTGCAGAGCAAGACGAACGACTCGCCTATAAAGCCGAACGAACGAACTTCGCCTTCACGGTCAAGTGGAACGTTACGCAAACACCTGCCCTCTGCAGAAAACTCGGCAAGGAGCAGACCTTTGCTCCCGTATACAATCGCTAAATTGCTCTCAAAACCGCCACTGCGAATGCAAGCGTAGAGCGTTTGATCCTGAGCCTCGGGCGTTCTCTCTGCACAAGAAATCCCGAAGACCGACAGCATAACAGCCAGCACAAGAAACAGAACGGACGATCTCGGGCAGCATTTCCAACTACTGGAAGTCACAGAGCCTCCTTTGTCAGAGGACGGTCCTTGAGAACACAGGAGTCACAAGCATCAGTTCTCTCTTTCCGAACTATCTCCAAATGCAGGCGTTCTCCACGACCTCGGTAGTCACTCAGCCTTGTTCATCTTCACAAACTCGCAACGCGTGAACTCGCCCTCACGAGCCCAGCCGTACCACCCCCTGTTGGGATCCTCGGGGTGGGGGAACAGGTTGAGAATGGGATACTCGCACTGCACGAGGCGCACACGCAAACGTTTGTCTTTGATATCAGCCAGAAACGCCTTGTGCATATGAGGTGGCGGAAACCACAAGGGCTCGGATCTCGTGGAGAAAAACACGTTTTTCGCGCACATGCTCCAGGGCTCTGGCATCAAATAGGACAGGTCCTCATTTGGTCCAAGAGATGACTTCAGGTCAGCAATGCTCGCGGTCATGTCTGAAAACACAACGAGCAGGTCGGAAGGCATAAAAGGTACATCGGAGGAGCCGACAACGGACACAGAAGCTATGTGTTTTCCCTCAAGGCTCTGTTTAGTGGCCAGAGCAAGCTTCTCGTACTCAGGTTCATTACGGTCAAGAGCGATCTTCCAAACTGAGGTGTCCCCCTTGTCGTCCCGCCTTTTTCGGAAAAGCGCGTTGGGGAACTTCGCGGTAAGATCGTCAGTAATTACGTTTTGCTCAAAAAAGAGACCTCTTTTATGCTCTGGTAGCTCAGAAGCGACAAGTTTTCCGACATCAATGTAGAAGTATGCTTCCAGGAGTGCGTTTGCGTCTTTGTCAGAGCCTACCATGGTCAAAAACGGTCGCAGCGAGCAGTCATATGCGGAGTGCACAGCGAATGCTGATCCTCTCAACTTCACTTCGCGTCTTTTGACAATGACATCGTTAACCGTGTAGTAGCAAACACAGGCGGTTCCGTCAAACGCTATCTCGAGGGTAAGGAGGTCTCCGGTAACGGGAGAGAATCGCGCATGTCTGAACGCTGAGCAATTTTCTGTCTGGCTTAAAACCTTACCACTGAACAGGTCGAAGAGCTTGATATTGCCAACCGCCCGGCAAGGGACACTCAGCACACGTTTGTCGGAAACCTGATACTGACAAGTGTTTCTTGAAAATTCCGAGCCCACTGCTTCCGCTTCGCCATTTGTGTTCAGGAACCATGTACGGTTCCCGGACATCAAGTAAAAACCGTCCCGGAACGTGGCAACAAGAGGACCTGCAACAGTGGCATAGCGATGATTCACGCCGCCATTATTGTCGAATGAGCACATGACAGAGCCAGCGTGGTTGATGGTCAGGGCCATTGCACTGGAGAACTGTTCATCAAAGACTATCGTCTTGGTGAAAGCCGGAAGCTCTCGAACAGCATCGAATCAGACTGGGATTCTTATGTTTGATGTCGTTTAGGTCAAGGAAAGCCTGGTCATCCTCAGAGTAGTGACAGACGGGCAGGGACTGCAAGTGGCTGTCCTGAGGCTCGCGCGTCATGTAGTCACGCCATGCAGTGGTACGTGCAATGTCAATGGTGAGTGCGACTCTGTTGATCTCAATTGCAGGCTGAAAGATCTGATTTAAATCGTACTTCCAGATCAAAGCTCTGTTAATGAAAGTGGGGATGAAGACTGCTTTTTGGCCCGAGAAATCTGTTGAGGGAAGGAGAATCGCTTTTTCCATGTCGAGAACAGAACTCCGCCCGAGACCATGCGAGAGTCCCACGTTCCAGCCCGGATGGCTGCCATCCAAGGTTTTTTGTTCCTCAGTATCCAATTCACGACGTTCTATCACAACGACTTTTCCACCTACAAGAAACAGCGAAGCACGGGAATACGGTGTGCGAACGGTATTTGAAATCTCTCCTTCGACGATCTCTACTGAGTTTCTCTTGCTTATGAGTACTTTTCCGTCTGTTCTGAGAACGAGTCCGCGCGGAATTACAGACGGTGTCTGAAATCCACCCGGGAAAGGCGAGGGTTCGATAGAAAAATCGCCTTTTTTGACAACGCATTTGTACGTGCTGACCTCGGTTGGCACGCTACTTCGGCCATCAGTACAGCCCAATTGATGTATTGCAGCCCAGGCAAACCCGAGCAAGAACAGTAACCTGAAAATGCCTCCAGCCGTTTTGCTATCCCTTTTCATATGCTTTCCGCGCTTTCTCTCTGCAACGTTTCTTTGCTTTTTCCACAACCAGTGGTTTGCCTTTGGCTTGCCAGTCAATATGCGTAAGCAATTCTGGCAATATCCTCAGGGTTTCTACCCAGCTATCATACGTAATGTCTTTCCCGTTAGGGCTTTTCCCATATACCAAAAAAGGCACAAGGCCACCTCGAAAAATCGGCGCATCTACCACCTGAGTATACAATGGATGAATTAGCAATCAACCGAAGAGAGTCACAAACGGTTGAGGGCCTTTAAGTTAACATTGACGCAGAAAACGCGCTTGCGAGGCTCGGCAAGAAGGGTGATATTCTTGCAAAACTGAACGAGGTCGTTGACTGGGAAGGATTTTGTCCGGTCGTCGGACGCATCGGAATGTCGTTGCGCTGGGTATGAGGATGGCAGATAGCGGACAGGCAAAACCTTAGAGCAAATCAACGAACACATAGATAACTCTGCGGCAGCCGGTTGCCAACAGAAAAGGGGCATGAGATAACTCATCGCCCGCACTAATAGCTATGGGTGAAAGGTGAAAAGGGAGGGCAGGCACGTGGGCCTGCCCCTACATCGAAAAAGGTGTTCTGGCAGTTGTCGGAAGGTGTTTTTTTGTCCGCTGTAAGATTGCGGTGAGGGAGCATCCGTTCAACTGACGGATGCCGAATGGCTGCCTC
This sequence comes from Planctomycetota bacterium, assembly GCA_034521065.1. Lineage (GTDB taxonomy): Bacteria > Planctomycetota > B143-G9 > B143-G9 > B143-G9 > JAXHMW01. Next base: position 62,092 of record JAXHMW010000009.1, read on the forward strand.
GGAAAATCGGTTTCGAGCGAAACCCGTGCCGGGCCGATGCTCGGCAGCCAAGATAAAGCGTGTTAAAGGTGGCTGGTTACCGCTATCACAGGCATCCCCCGTCCGCATGCTTTAACATGCCCGTGTGGCACACACGCCGATGCTCGGCAGCCAAGATAAAGCGTGTTAAAGGTAGCTGGTTACCGCTATCACAGGCATCCCCCGTCCGCACGCTTTAACTCGGCACCCAACTTTTATCGTGTTGATGGTGGCTGGAGACCGATATCGCAGGTATCCCCTGTTCGCTTGCTTTAACATGCCCGTGTGGCACACACCCGTGCCGGACTCCCAAGTTAAAGCTTTAAGCGAAAGCCTGCACCAAAATGTCCTGCTTCCCTCGGCAGGGCGGACACTTGCAACGTAACCGTTCTCTGACCGTTCAACGAACATCAGATAAGCATGGCAAAGCCGGAGCCGTTTGCAGTAAAACTGTATTTTTAGCGGTGCCCAGTAGTGCGGATGCCTTAAAACTGTGTAAACTCTGTTGACGCCAATATAACGGAGAAAACAGAATGCGAAAGTCGGTCTTGATTGTTTCGGTAGTTGCAGTTGCTGTTGTGGTGCTCGCGCTTTCGCTGAACCTCGGCGGTTTAAGGGACATGTTTTCTGGCGGCACGAGCGGAACGCGCAGCTATGAGACAGGCGCGACGGTGCAGCAAAGCCGGATTTCGGCAGGGAGATGCCACACTCTTTGCGTGGATAAAGACGGCTCGCTCTGGGCGTGGGGCCAGAACGAGTACGGCCAGATCGGCACCGGCAAGGGCGGTGACAGCAAAGAGCCTCTGCCTGTCCGCGTGAGTAAACCGCAAGGCATGGGGAATGTCGTCTCCATCTCCGCCGGAGGTTACCACAGCCTTGCCCTTTGCGAAGACGGCTCGCTCTGGGCATGGGGCTGGAACTATTTCGGCCAGCTCGGAAACGGCAAGGGGGGAGAGGAGGACAGCAAAGTGCTTCTGCCTGTGCGCGTGCTTAAACCGGAAGGTATGGGAGATGTCGTCGCCATCTCCGCCGGACGTTTCCACAGCCTTGCCCTTTGTGAAGACGGCTCGCTCTGGGCGTGGGGGGACAACGAGCACGGCCAGAGCGGGAACGGCAAGGGAGGAGAGTGGGAAAGCAAAGAGCTTCTGCCTGTGCGCGTGAGTAAACCGGAAGGTATGGGGGAGGTCCTCGCCATCTCCTCCGGACTTGCTCACAACCTTGCCCTTTGTGAAGACGGCTCGCTCTGGGCCTGGGGCTATAACGTGTACGACCAGATCGGAAACGGCGGAAAAGGCACCGAAGAGCTTTTGCCTGTCCGCGTGAGTAAACCGGAAGGTATGGGAACGCCCTCGCCATCTCCTCCGGACTTGCTCACAACCTTGCCCTTTGTGAAGACGGCTCGCTCTGGGCCTGGGGCTATAACGTGTACGACCAGATCGGAAACGGCGGAAAAGGCACCGAAGAGCTTTTGCCTGTCCGCGTGAGTAAACCGGAAGGCATGGGACATGTCCTCGCCATCTCCGCCGGAGGTTCGCACAACCTTGCCCTTTGTGAAGACGGCTCGCTCTGGGCGTGGGGCTTGAACTATTCCGGCCAGGTCGGCAACGGCAAGGGCATTGACAGCAAAGAGCCTCTGCCTGTGCGCGTGAGTAAACCGGAAGGTATGGGAGATGTCCTCGCCATCTCCGCCGGAAGTGCTTACAGTCTTGCCCTTTGTGAAGACGGCTCGCTCTGGGCGTGGGGGAATAACTGGTTCGGCCAGCTCGGCAACGGCAAGGGCGGAGAGGTGTACAGCATAGAGCTTCTGCCTGTCCGTGTGCAGTTGCCCCCGGCAAAAGGTAACGCCGAATCAGAAAAGGAGGCGGAAGCGAGGCGTGAAGGAAACAAGGAGCCGCAAAAGGATAACCGAAACGGCCTGAAGTCACCTTGGGAAGTAAAGGTGCAGCAAAGCCGAATCCGTTTGCAGTAAAACCGTATTATTCGAGGTGCCCTGAAGCAGGTCGGTGGAGCTATATTAAGTGTCTCTTGTCGTGGGTAATCAGCTATAATTGCACAAGTGTGGAACCTGCAACCAAAACTCAAGATCCGCGATAAACTCGTACTCCTCTTCATCACTGTCGGCATCGCCACGGTTATTGCTATCGGTACAAAGGGGTACTATACCGCTCGCGAACTGCAGACCACTACCTCTCTTGTAGAGCCTCGCGGCCATACAGGAAAACAAGAAGGGACAGATAAGGCGTTACTTCCGGCAGATAGACAATCTCCTGCTCGGTTTCGCCGCCGATCCATTTATCGTGGAGTCAGCCCGAGAGTTATCCCGAACCTACAAGCAGTTTGACCTTGAGCCGTCCGCGATCAGCATAGATTCACACAGGTTGAGGGAGTACTATCGAACGGAATTTCTTCCACGGCTACCGAAAGATTCAGTAAGGCTGGAGACTCTCGACAGGATATTGCCTTTAAATAATGCCGCGGTAGCTCTTCAGAGCCGATACATCGTTGACAACCCGTTTCCCGCAAGTTCGCGGGAAAACCTGAAGGCGGCGGGCGATCTTCCCTACGACCTTATCCACAGCAGATCCCATCCTTTCATTAGGGAGTTCAGGCGGGTCAACAGCCTTTACGACATTTTCATCGTGGATTCAGCCACCGGCGACATCGTTTACACCGTCTTCAAGGAAATCGACTTCGGAACCAACCTTATCAATGGCCCCTTGCGCGAAACTAACATTGCAGCGGCTTTTTCGCGAGCAAGGGAAATGAACGACAGGGCCGGAACCGTGCTTGTCGATTTCGGGATGTACCTGCCTTCCTATCTCGCCCCTGCCGCTTTTGTCGCCACGCCGATCATTGATAACGGCGAGACGATCGCTGTGGCAATTTTCCAGGTTCCGCTCCACGAGATAGACAGAGTTATGACCGGCAACAGGCGTTGGAAAACCGAAGGGCTCGGACAGACGGGGGAAACCTACCTCGTCGGTCCAGACATGAAGATGAGAAGTGATTCAAGGGAGTTCATCGAGGATAGTTCCAGTTTCTTAGACACTATGAGGGATCTTGGCGAGCCCGATAGTGTAATCGAGAACATTTCCCTTCACAACACCACCGTTCTTTTCCAGAGTGTACAGACCGAAGCTGTTCGCCTTGGGTTGGAACAGGGAGGAGGAAGCGGCCAATGTCTTGATTTCACGGACAATCGCGTTTTCTTCTCGAGTTCCGCGCTTGGTGTCGATGATATCGACTGGGTGGTCGTTTCGGAGATTGACGAATCCGAGGTGCTTGTCGCGGTTCATTTGCTCAAGAAGCAGTTCATAGTCATAGCTTTGATCCTGAGCCTTATGATCGCTGTTGTGGCTCTCGCGATCTCCAATCGCTTTGCCTGGCCCATCATGGAGCTTGAGAAAGACATTCGTCAGTTTGGTAATGGGGACCTCACCACGAAAAGCAGTGTCTCGACGAACGACGAGATAGGCTCGCTTGCCAAAGCTTTCAACCAGATGGCCGACGACATGAACGAGACGCTCGATAAACTCATCGAGGCCGACAAGCTTATAGCCGTTGCCACCATGGTCTCGGGCGTTGGTCATGAGATAAATAACCCCAACAGCTACATAATGATGAACGCGGAGTCATGCCTTGAGATCTGGCGAAAGGTTGAGCCTGCCCTGCGGGAGTACGCAAAAAGAGATGATGCTGATGTTCTTTCAGGGAGTAACATAGAGTTCCTGTGCGACTCCATGAACGAGATGCTCGTGGCGACACTCGATGGTTCGAGGCGCATTAAGGGAATCGTCAGCGATATGAGGAGATTCACTTCTCAAGGCGAGACAGGGATGATCTCGCGCGTTGACCTGAATGAAGTTGTCGAGTCCTCCATCGCTATGGTCAAACGCAGGCTCGACGAAAAGGACGTTGACCTTCGACTTGAGCTTCAGCAATCCGAAGTAACCGTAAGCGCCAACAGTGCAATGCTCGAACAGGTCTTGACCAATCTTATCACGAACGCGGTCGATTCAATTGAGCGGGGAGCCGCTAACATCCTCGTTGTCACTGAAATTGCGGAGGATGGCACTTCAGTGCTCAAGGTGACCGACAATGGCTGTGGGATTCCGGAAGATATAAGAAAAAGGATAATGGACCCATTCTTCACCACGAAGCGAACCCAGGGCGGCAGTGGTCTTGGACTGCCCGTGAGTCTCAGGATAGTAAAACGCTTCGGTGGTGAGTTGACCGTAACTTCAACGGAAGGAAAGGGTTCTGTCGTGACAGTGTCTTTTCCTCCCTTTGAATGACAGGAGATGTCCTATGCCGGACAGTGCTCGAGTGCTTCTGATCGACGATGAGAGAGAGATTCTCCGAAGTTTTTCTACCTCTCTGAAACTCAGTGGTTATCGCGATGTCTTCGAGTGCTCGGACAGCCGCGAGGCTCTTGATAAGGTCGAGAGCCTCGCACCCGATGTGGTCGTTCTCGATCTGATAATGCCGCATGTAACCGGTGAGGAGGTTCTCAGCGAAATGACCGCTAATCACCCGGACACTCCTGTGATAGTCGTTACCGGCAACACAGATGTTCAGAGCGCGGTGAACTGCGTTAAACTGGGTGCATTCGACTACATTACAAAGCCGGTGGACAAAGCCAGGTTACTTACCACAATCGAGGTCGCGTTACGCCATCGCAGGAGCCTCGCTGAGATCAACGTCCTCAGAGAGGGCATTCAGGCTTGCGAATTGAAGAACCCGGATGCGTTCAGTGGGATTATCACTCAGAACTCCCGAATGCGTTCGTTGTTCCAGTTCATCGAGGCCATGGCTCCTACCTCCGCGGTTGTCTTGATAACCGGCGAGACCGGTGTAGGCAAGGAGCTTTTTGCTCGCGCCATCCACAACTCGAGCGCCAGAAAGGGCAGGTTTATCGGCCTTACTGTCTCAGGGCTCGATGACACCATGTTCTCGGACTCACTTTTCGGACACAGGAAAGGGGCCTTCACAGGCGCCGAGAGCACGCGTGAAGGTCTTCTCGCTCAGGCTGCGGATGGAACCCTGTTCCTTGACGAGATCGGTGACCTTTCTCACAACTCCCAGCTCAAACTGCTGCGCCTCCTGCAGGAGAACGAGTACTACCCGGTTGGCAGCGATAAGGTCGTGCCTTCTTCAGCAAGGATCGTTACCGCGACAAATCGCTCCATTGACGAGATCAAGAGTTCGCCCGAATTCAGAAACGATCTTTTCTTCCGTCTCTATGCTCATACCTTAGTCGTTCCCCCGCTCAGAGAACGCCCTGACGATATCAAACTTTTGCTTGACCACTTCCTCAACCTGCAGGCGTCCGAGCTTGGCGTCCGCGTACCTTCTTACCCGCCTCAGTTGCTTGATCTGCTCGTTTCTTATGACTTCCCGGGAAATGTTCGCGAACTTGAGGCTCTTGTGCTGAGAGCACTTACTTTCCATCGCTCCGGAATGCTTTCTCTTTCGGTCTTTGAGGAGCATATCCGCACCGAGAACGAAAGGCGCTTCGCCGAATTGGAGGGTTCCGTTGATGGCGAGAGGTTGTTCTTCCCAACTGTGCTTCCTTCACTGAAGGAAGTGAAGCGGCTTCTGGTCGAAGAGGCCCTGAGAAGAACCAACGGCAACATCAGCCTTGCCGCGCGAATGCTCGGAGTCACACGAAAAGCTCTCTCGTGGTACACCCCCTCAGAATAAGTGGTGGTAAGTTCTTTCCGGTTTTGCGTATATAACGGTAAGGACTTTCACTGTGTGAGATTTCGACCGACTGCCGGTATCTGATACAATCAGCTCTTTGAACTGTTTGTCCGACACCTAACTATAGTCCAAATACAAACTTACGACCTCCCTACTCTGGCGCTTCACGAATTTGCGTTTTTTCCTCTTGTGCGGCATGCGGTTCGCATTAGTGGAAAAACTCACAATTGAAAGGAGCGATGAATGGATCTGAACACTGGCAACACCGCATTCATGTTGCTTGCCACGAGCCTCGTGATGCTTATGACCCCGGGGCTGGCGTTCTTTTACGGTGGCCTTGTCGGTCGCAAGAACGTTCTGACCATCATGATGCAGAGCTTTGTGTCACTCGGTATCACGACGATCATCTGGTTCGCCGTCGGGTACTCGCTGTGTTTCAGCGGTGACAACTTCGGTATTATCGGAAACCTCGACAAGGCGTTTCTGATGGGGATCGGCGTTGATACAGCATCGCCGTTCGGGGATGGGTCTATTCCCGAATTGCTCTTCGTGGCATATCAGATGATGTTCGCCATCATCACCCCGGCACTTATTACCGGAGCGTTTACAAACCGAGTACGCTTCCCCGCATACCTGATGTTCCTCGTCGCTTGGCTTTTCCTTGTGTACTTCCCGTTCGTACACATGGTATGGGCGCCAATGGTCTCCTTGCCGGTTGGGGAGTTTTCGACTTCGCAGGTGGTATCGTAGTACATAACATTGCCGGTATGGCCGCGCTTGCCTCGGTTATTTATGTTAAGAAACGGCGCAAGCCCGAGGCACGCCCTCACAGCATTCCACTCGTCGCACTCGGTACCGGGTTGCTCTGGTTCGGCTGGTACGGATTCAACGCTGGTTCATCTTTGACGGTCAATACCGTTACTACAACAGCTTTCATCAATACCGATATCGCAGCTTCATGTGCCGCGATATCATGGCTCGTTGTTGAATGGATGCTTGCCAAAAAGCCCAAGTTCGTCGGGCTTCTCACCGGTGCAGTCGCAGGACTCGCGACTATCACTCCCGCAGCGGGTTTCGTAACACCTCAGTCTGCCGCAATCATTGGTATCGTCTCAGGTATCGTTTGCTTCGGTGCGGTCGCGCTCAAGAACAAGCTTAAACTTGATGACGCTCTTGATGTGTGGGGTGTTCACGGTGTCGGAGGTCTTATCGGTATCGTGATGCTTGGTCTTTTCGCTACACAGGTTGTCAATCCGGACGGCCCCAACGGGCTTTTCTTCGGTGACGCCAAGTTCTTCGGTGTTCAACTTATCGCGATCCTTGTCTCATCCATCTATGCTTTTGGCTTTACTTACCTGATGCTTAAAATCATCAACAAATTCACTCGCGTGAAAACTTCCGAAAAAGAGGAAAGCGAACTCGACGACTCCATGCACGGTGAATCCGCTTACTTCCAGGATGTTTGAGCTGGAACCTAACTTTCCTGAGAAAGGGCTCGCGATTAGCGAGCCCTTTCCTTGCTTTCTCCTGTTTCTCCTTCTGATAGCTCTGACAATCACCTGCCCTGCCCCCAGAAACCGCTCCAGTTGTAATTTCAGTAACTGTACCTGAATAGGATTCCAGCAACTCATACGGTCCTGTCATTCCCTATAGGGCACCTCGAATAATCGGTTTCGTACGAAAACGAGCGAGATCAAGCCCGTGTCGGGCCGATTCTCGGCACGGGTGCGAGCCGCACGGCCAAGTTAAAGCAAGTGAATGGCGAATCGTCTGATAACGGACTCTGACCGACAGAACGAGATAAAATGGGTGTCAAGCATCGACGTGTGTGCCAAACGGCCATGTTAAAGCACGCGAACCGGTGATACCAGAGATAGCGGTCTCCAGCCACCATCAGCACAATTTAAGTTGGCTGTCGAGCATCGACCGTGCCGCACGGGCAAGATTAACCATGCGAACAGGGGAGAGTTCGCATATGGAGGATTGTTCTCCTAAGCACCGAGCAAAGCGATCATTCAAGGACAAAAATGAACATTGTGCCACTAACCCTAAATACACGTACGGCGGCCACAGATAAATTCTCCATGCCGCACGGCCAACTCTAAACAACCGGACGGGGAAAACCAGCGATAGCGGTTGCTAACCACCATCAGCACGCTTTAAGTTGGCTGTCCAGCATGGACGTGTTTCCTATTTCGAAGTTAGCTTATAAATCCTCAACCGTTTGTAGCTCGCTTCAGTTGATTGCTATTCCATCCGTTGTATACTCAGGTTGTGGATGCGCCAATTTTTCGAGGTTGCCGATTGAGAGCGTCCTCTGGACTGCGAGATCAGGAGTCAAATTATGAGAATGTTTTTATTGTTACTGTTGTGCTTTTCGTTTTTTGTATTCGTGCCGACATCTGGTGAAGAGGCTCGTGAAGACTCTGCATTCAGCAGTTGTGTAACAAAGCTTGTTGCCGATTTGAAGGATGACGGCAACATCTCTTACGTCGCAAGAGGAAATGTCTATTCACTTGGAGCAACAGGTCTTGCATTGTCAGCTATATTGCGAGCAGGAGAACAGAACTCTGAAGTTGTTGAGAAGACACTTAAGAGCATCACCAGAAGAGCGGAGAAAGATGAACTCGTATTCTCCCTCGCGTGTGCTCTTGTATCAATGTGTGATGCAGAAGAGTTTACAGACAGGAACGTTTCAAAGGCTATCAAGTCAGCCGCAGACAGGCTCGTAAAATCGCAAAGCAAGAAAGGTGTGTGGGGATACGGCGTCAGCGCAGAGGGTGGTACTCCTGGCGACATGTCAGTGCTCGCTTTAGTGCTGAACTCACTTGACAAGGCACAGCGTCAAGGTGTGAAGGTATCAACTGATGTATGGGAGAAGAGCCTTGCATTTCTCAAAGATACCCAACACGAAGACGGAGGGTGGGGATATCTGCCAAAGCATCCGGCTTCGCTTGGGATGACTGTTGCAGGTCTTACCTGCAGCATGATATGCATGAAGAACCTTGCGATTGCTCATGGAATAGCACCTGATAAGGAGTCTCTGGCAAAGGCTCTTGGATGGGTAGACAAAAGTGGACTGGGCATTGAGAACGACAGGATGCCTTTCTATGACCTCTATGTATTGACGTTACTGAACGAGGTGTCGGGTTATGATTTCTTCAGTGGGAGTTTCGTTGGGGACATCGCCAGTAAGACATTCCAGAGCGCTGACATTGATAAGCTTTCCGGTGCAGACCTTGCATTCATCGTGTTGTGTCTCGGCCATTTTTCCAAGCCATATGTTGTCAGCAAGTTCGTATTCAGCGATTCAGGCATTCCGAGTAGGCCGTTTGACCTGCCAATTGCTTTGTCCAAGAACTACTCGCATCCGTGCTGGCAGAGTATCCGAGGGGAGATTCCGGGAAATGTTCCTGTATCAGAAGTATGCATTATCACAAGCGAAGGACGTCTCAAACTATCAAAAGCACATAGGAACGTGCTTTCGAGAAATGGTAGCAGGACTTTCGTAATCGGATATTGTGCGAGCAACCTGAAGGATTTTCGAGAGTCCTTTGAGAAAGAAATGGAAGCAGTATTCGGGGAATTGGAATTCCGAAAAATTCGAAGCAAGCACTCGATGTTCTTAGAACCCGATACGATTCCTCTTTCTGGCGGGCTTGATGTGTTCCTGATTGTGTCGGAAAAGGAGAAACTCAATAGAGGAGTTCTTATTGCCGTAGATGATTTTGGAGAGAAATTGACATCAGACAAGAGGTATGCCCTGTGCTTGTCGAACGCAATTCACTTTGCAAGAACTGACAGAGGAACAGCAGACTAATCAGCATGAACTGCCGGTGCGTGCCGCACAGCCGAGGCGATAACGGTCTCCAGCCACCATCAGCACGATTTAAGTTGGCTGTCAAGCATCGGCGTGGCGCACGGGCATGTTAAACGGGGGATACCTGTGATAGCGGTCTCCAGCCACCACCAGCACGCTTTAACTTGGCTGTCAAGCATCGGCGTGGCGCACGGGCATGTTAAACGGGGGATACCTGTGATAGCGGTCTCCAGCCACCACCAGCACGCTTTAACTTGGGTGCCGAGCATCGACCCGGCACGGGCATCTCAGAAAGTGTAGGTTAGCTATATGAATAGCACAATACAGTTTTCACAGTGCGTGATAATCGTCATTTTGATTTTTTCATTGTCCTGCAGCATTGCGGTTACCGAGGAGCAAAGGGGTATTGTTGCCTTTCCATCCATGACTCAATTGTATTGTTTCTCGGAAGATGGTGGGAAGCGAGAGCTTCTGTTCTCTTTCAGCAATCCGCTTGTGAGTACTCCCTACGTTGCATTCAGGCCCGATGTCTACCCGGTTTTCTCAAATGGCCTTGTACCTGCATTTGACAGGGGAACGAGCAAGTACGGTTATATTAACAGGAGCGGACAGTTCTCGATAGACCCGCAGTTCGATGCGGCATTCTCATTTCAATGTGGTAGAGCGGTTGTCGTAGTTGGCACTAAGTACGGTGTAATCGGGACGGATGGCGGGATTATCGTAGAATACGGTGTCTACAAGCACATTTCGCACTTCTCAAATGGCTTAGCCGCCGTCGTTAGCAAGAAGGACAAGATTGGCTACATTGACGATGGTGGAAAGGAAGTAGTCCCGTGTAAATACTCTCTCGTAGAAGACAGATGCATGACAACCGAAAAAGGGATGCTCCTGTTCCGTGTGCCTGCGTTCCATGATGGCTATGCAGTGGTCAGGGAAGCGGGGGGTGCTCTTCTGTTTATCAGCAGGCTCGGGACTGAACTCCGAACGCCTTACGAGCCCGTTTCGCATTTCAATGACGGTTTTGCGGTAGTGAAGGCAGGCGATGGTTTTGACTACATCGACAAGCGGGGGAAGTTGTTACTTGAAAATCCGGTGGAAGTCGCTGAGCAGTTCTCACATGGGTTAGCGTACATTGAGAATAACGGGGAGAAGGCATTCATAGACACTCACGGGAAGATAGTGCTCCGTATTCGTGCGAATTGGAAGTACATTAGCGGATTCTCGGGCGAAAGAAACGAGCTTGCGTGCTTCAGTAAGGGTGATGAGTACTTCTACATTGATACAGATGGCCAGAAGAAGTTCCGCTCGTTCTATCGTGCAGAAGGATTCCATTCTGGTTTTGCACGTGTAGACCCTGACAAGGCTTCTCGTTCCAGAGCAGTTCTTACCGAAACCGGAGAAGTGCTCTACGAGTGTGATCCAATGCAGCTTCGTGCAAGCGTAGGAGTTGTGTCTGCATACGACTCGCTTTTCCCTAAACCGAAGCTCCAAGACTCGCAGTTTCTGACGGTGAGGTTGTACAGGGTTTATATTCCGTTCAATAATCCAGCGAATCCTCAGTTCTTTCAGGATCCTGCATCGTATCCATCTGTTTCGAACAGGGACGCAAAAGGGCTCTATCCATTCAAAAAGAACAAGAAGTATGGGTATGAAAATTCGGTTGGAAAGACCGTCATCAGCCCGAAATATGACTACGCGTTTGACTTCGAAGGGGATTACGCTCTTGCATTCAGTGGTGAATTGAAAGACGGGCATCTTATCTTTGAGGAGCAGATACTTGTCTCAAGGAAAGGCGAGGAGATATACAGAACGGAGAATAAACTGGTCTACCTGTCAGGTAATACTATGTTTGAGAGTCCATACCTGAATACATTCTACGCATGTGATATATACGGAGAGAGGTTATCTGAAGAGTCGTTCTTTGACATACGGCCTTTTTCTGAAGGGCTCGCGTTTGTCAAACGTCGTAAAGGCGAGAAGTTCGCGCTGGTTGATTCCGACCTGCGTTTTTTGACTGATGCGGTTTTCGAAGACGCAAGGTGCTTCTCAGAAGGTCTGAGTGCAGTCAAAATAGACGGGAAGTACGGCTACATTGATGGTCAAGGCAATATCAAAATCGCCCCCGTGTTTTGGATGGCAGAGGAGTTTGTTGAAGGTAGTGCTGTTGTGGGATATGGCCCGGGCTCGTACCTTATTGACAAGACCGGTACCCGAGTGACGCCAGAAGTATTCGGTATAGAACGCTTCGAGTATTCACGCTTTACAGAGCATTACAATGAGTTGATGAGGTACAAGGTTTCTTTCGGGTTATTGGAAGTATCAGGGTTTATGCGGTGAGACAATCGACCTGTGATATCGGTCTCCAACCACCATCAGCACGCTTAAACCTGGCTGCCCGGCACGGGTGCGAGACGCACGGCCAAGATTAACCATGCATACGGGGAACACCAGCGATAACGCTTGCCAACCACCATCAGCACGATTTAAGTTGGCTGCCCGGCACGGGCATGTGTCTGCGCTTGTAGGCGGTTCCGGTGGCTGAGATGGCGACAGTAACTGTCTTTGCGCCCATCGCCATGCCGCCGATGTCTGCAGTATCTATGCGGATATTGCACACCGCGTCGTAGCCGTTATTACGAGCCTCCTGCAGAACCCTCACTATCGCCTCTCTCCGGGCTCGTTCGAGCAGTGATTCGTAAACGCCGATTCTGCCGCCCACGATATTGATCAGCTTCGCGATGAAGGACTTGAGGTAGTCGGTTGCTATGACAGCGTCTCCGATGATCATCACGCCGCCGCGAGGCAATTCAACGTCGTCAGGCGGATAATGGATGTCAGTTACGAGCATGTCACGCAGTTCTCCCTCTCGTCTTTCGAGTTCGGCGAAGTGTCTTTTCTCCGAGGCCCGTCCGGCGATGAGGCCGATTAGCAGCAGAACCGCGGTACCTATCAGAAATTCCATTTATCCGCTCGCTGTCGTGTCCGGTTCTACGTACACGCCGGTGCCATAGGCATATATCTCCGCAGCGCCCTGGCTTACGGCGCTTGTCGAGAAGCGGACGTTTACCACCGCATTTGCGCCCAGGGCCTGCGCCTCTTCAAGCATTCGGGAAAGAGCCTCACGGCGGGCTTCCGTGAGAAGCTCCGTGTATCCTGTAAGCTCCCCGCCCACCAGGTTCTTAAGCCCTGCGGCGAAGTCGCGGCCAAGGTGCTTCGCTCGCACCGTGTTGCCCTGCACGATACCGAGGGCCCGGATGATGGTCATGCCGGGGATGGTCTCGGTATTGACGACGTACAGGTCTTGAGAACTGTCCTGAAGCATCGTTCCTCCGTAATGGGGAGAGATATGTCAGAGAGTTATGCGTACCTCGTTCGAACGCAGGGATTCTTCCTGCTGGGTACGGTCGTTGACGTTGAACCACTCCACGAACAGCACGGTTTCGCCTTCGGCATCCGTGTTGACAATCAGCAGTACGTCGGTCTTACCGCCCGCGGATATTGTCGAGAGCTTGCGTTCCTCGCTGCGAATGTCATAAGTCGCGCCGCCCACGTACACCTTGCAGGAGTGCTGCAGTGACGAAACAATCGCCTCGCGCTCGCCACTGTTGGAGATTCGCAGTGTCAGGGTTATCCTGCCTTGCGTAAGGGGCTCGGCGCTCATCAGTTCGAGAGAAAAATTCTCGAGTATGGAGGTGGTGACGTTCTCGCCATTGAGGCGTTTGGCCAGAGAGACCTGCTCGTTGTTCTTGCGCTCCACGGCATCGCGGATGTTACGCTCGGAATCATCGGTAGTGGCGGCGAGGCTTTTCGTCGGTTCCGGTGCGGTTCCGAAGAACATCAGGAAACCGCCCGCCACGAGCATGACAAACACGACAAGTCCGATAAAGGCGACCACGCCGAATAATACGTATCTCATGTGCTTTCCGAAGTTTTGACGGCTATTTGGCTTTCATCCTAAATATATCCCGGTTTGCGCAGCATGAAGCTAAATTTCGCACAGGGGTTGGCGGAAGTGGCCCCATTGGTTCGAATCTCAACGTGAAAGCAGGTCGTCAAGCCTTTCATCCGTCCCTGTTGAGAAGTCTATCGTGGGTGCATGGTCAATATTTCGGAGAAACTCGAACTCGTCGCGCAAGTTCGTGTCGTAGGCAAGGCTGCCATCCTCCGATGCTGCATGGACGTAATTGGACGAAATGGCCACGAGCAAAAACGCGCTTGCCTCGTGTACGCCGTCGTAGTTGTCGTCGTCGGAATAATACCTGATGATGAACTTGGACAAATCGGCCTCCGGCATCGGTCTGGGTTCGATAATGCTCAACGCCTCCGGCGACCTCGGTTCTGGATACGCTCCGTACTCGACTTTAAATCTTTGAAGCTCAGCCTGGCATTCGCGCACAAGTGCATCCATTTGCATTTGTGTGGCCCTTTGCCTGACCGAAATTACCGCTGGAATGACGATGGCGGCAACGAGGCCTATCAGCGCGATTATGCCGATAAAGCTGCACCCCAGGATTATGCCCAAGAACAGCTTGTTGCTGCTTTTGCCCTTCTCGAAACGGGCGCGTTGCCTGTTCTTGTCACGTGAGCCGGGTTCCTGAGGAGGCTGAGGCTGGTGTGCTTGCTGGCTTTCCGCGTGTGGCGACTGCTCTTTTTCGGAGTTCTGTTCAGGCCCTCGAGTTTGGGGGCCTTCGGTGAGGCTCGCGCCGCAGTGCGCGCAAAACGCGGCCCCCTTTGGTACTTCTCTGTTGCACTTAGGGCAGTTCATCTACGTCTCTCCCTTCGGGCCACCTCGAAAAGTGCAGTTTTACTGCAAACGGCTGCGGCTATATTCAGTATATCCGCATTATACTCAGTACTTGTGGCCACCTCGAAAAATACGGTTTCCTGTAAACGGCTGCGGCTTTGTCATGCTTACCAGATGTTCGGTGAATGGTCAGAGAACAGGGGATACCAGCGATAACGGTCTCCAGCCACCATCAGCAAGATTTAACTTGGGTGTCGAGCATCGACGTGGCGCACGGGCATGTTAAAGCATGCGAAAGGATTGCACCAGAATATAGCCCTGCTTGTCCGGATTCGCATCCGATTGTGAGGTCAGGCCACCACATAATGTTTTGCAGGGCTCGGCGATTCTTCGCGGTAGAGCTTCGGATAAGTCGAAGATACCTTTGCGCTTGACGACAAGAGTGGTACTGCTACAATTTTGAACTGCATAGGGAAGGGATCCAAAACGAGTCCGCGACTGTTTTTGAGTTTTTTCAGAAAACCTTGTTTCCTCGAGGGGCATCCATCGCAGGGGCGCTGAGTTTGTCGAATTCTCCTCACTGAGCATGCCTTGCTGTACCGCCGCGAATTTTCGCTCGAGCTGATTGTCTTCCCTGAAGGTTAGTGACCTGCCGCCCTGCAGCGACAAGGGCAAGCAATTTCCATCGGCACGGGGTCCGTACGTGAACCGGACGTGGCACGAACAACGAGGCGGAGAACATGAAGGTCTGCATCCACTGCTCGAAAGAGTTCGAAGACGACGCGCCATTCTGCCCTTACTGCGGCCACGCTCAGGAGAAGTCGGAACATGAACCTCGCATCCAGCCTCCGCCGCCCAAGCCTCCCGAGCCTCCCGAGCAAAAGCCGGAATCCGAGCCTCAAGAGATTTCAAGCTCCGAAGTTGACGATATTTTCGAAGAGGCCTTCGGAAGCTCAAAGAGCGAGCCCCATAAGCCAAAGAAAAGAGAACCGACCTCGTCCCGGCACACCCGCAAGTTTATTGGCAGAAACTCGAAAAAGAATTCGGACGTTTCAAAACTCTATTCCAAGCGAATTTTCAAGTCGAACATCATTGCGGCGATTCTCGTTACGATCTTTTGCTGCATGCCATTCGGAATAATCGCCGTAGTCTTCTCCGTCAAGGCCATAGGCGAAAAAAGCAAGGGCAACATGGTAAAGGCCGAGAAATATGCTTCCTACTCGCGCAACTTGACCACCATAGCGGTTATTCTGGGAATAATCTCAGCTTTGATAGGGCTTTCGGGAACGTGCGGCTGACGCGGCAGATAGAAATGAGTGTGTAATGACAGTTCTAACAAGTGGTAGCGCGCACCGCTAAAAATGCAGTTTTACTGCAAACGGCTGCACCTTTGCCATGCTTCGTAATTGCCGGAAATCCATCCGTATGTATGGCCATGACCTACGTCAAATTACCTCTTCTTCCTCGCCTGGGTGTGCGGCACGCACCTTTGTCATGCTTACCTGATGTTCGGTGAATGGTCAGAGAACAGGGGATACCAGCGATAACGGCCGCCAGCTACCATCAGCAAGATTTAACTTGGCTGTCCAGCATGGACTGCAGCACGGGCATGTTAAAGCATGCGAACGGGTGATACCTGTGATAGCGGCCGCCAACCACCGTCAACACGCTTTAACTTGGGTGTCGAGCATCGACGTGTTTTCTATGTCGAACTTAACTTAAAAACCCTCCACCAGTCTTACCTCTCTTCGATTGACTTTAAGTCCCTCCATTGTATACTCAGGTTGTTGATGCGCCGATTTTTCGAGGTGGCCTTTAGAAGGCCAGAATGTAAACCGCGTTGTTGGGATGGCTGGAAATAACGAGGATTACGTTTACAGCGACGACGTCAGAGACGGACACGGACGAGTAAGGCAACCTGCTAACATGGAGGTTGCCGATGACACTTATGTCTACGAGAACGATCCAATGTGAGGTGCAAGTTGAGTCACGCAAATAAAGAGCCTAAGAAGACAACTATAGCTAAGCGGATCCTGCATTTCTTTGTCCCGGTGTTGGCTGGCATGCTGGGCATGCTGTTAGTGTTGCCATTTATGTATATTGCATTTAGCTACCATACCTGCAATGAGTTGGCTGTCGTGATGCAATACGAGCTTGTTGACGAATACGGTGCAAGAAAGATAGATTTAGTGGACAAAGGCATATACGTTTCACAATTCCACAATAGTGTAACTCAAACTACTGATAGGATGGACATGTATCGCTTCAGCAGAGATCTGTTGGATGGATATAAAGAATGGAAGAAACGAACCGGAGATTACACGGAACCGAAAGCTGTCATAGTGAAGGCTCTGTATCTGTCAACGCAATACTCACTCAGAGGGGATCGCCAGAACTTGAACGAACATATAGTGGTTTATAAGTACTGGCGGATTCGCAATGGATACGTTCATTGGAATACCGATATCCAGGGATGGAATGGTGTTGAAGGTGTTCATGGTTACCTGATCGATGTGCAGTCTGACTCTGCAGGGAAGCGATGGTTTGACATTGTGAAGTGGACCCCCGGAGAAACCCCGAAGGTGTTCAGAGGCGATGCTGGTCTTTTGAAGAGCATTGACCGCATAGTTGGATCAGCCAAGCGGTATTACCTGAAGGCGGAGTAGTGGAGGCTCAACTATCACTAAGCCTTGCTTTTGTGTGTTTAAGCTCTGGCGGGAGGCCTGCGCATCGGCTGTAACAGTTAGGGCTACGATAACGCGGACCAGCTCGTATCAGATTGTACACGGGCTCGTTCGGCAACTTCAATTCTACCTACACGCACGATTCAAGGCATCTTCTCGTTGCCGAGAGCAGAACCGGGCTTTCGACCTACAACAAGTCTTACCAGTACGACGGGTGCGTGCCGCACAGCCAGGTTTAAGCATGCGGACGGGTGATACCTGCGATAGCTGTTGTCAGCCACCATCAGCACGATTTAACTTGGGAGCCGAGCCTCGGCCCATCATTACGGGCCTTACACCGAAGGCCGTGCTACGTTCCAACGCCGGGAGGGCCACAGTCGCGTTTATCGAACTCGCAGACCTGAAAGCGCACCCAAAACATGGTTATTACAGTGGCGGAAACGTCCGCGATGGGAAATGCCCACCAGACTCCGTCTATGTCCATATAGTGCGGAAGTATCAGAATGAGCGGTACGAGGAACAACACCTGGCGCGAGGTGGACAAGAACATTGCGGCAAAGGCCTTCCCCAGAGCCTGAAAGAGGCTCGCGCCGATCACCTGAAGTCCGATTATGGGCATTGCGAGAACGATGACGGCCAGATCGGCAACGGTAAGAATAGCCTCAGAGAGCTTCTTCCTGTCCGCGTGCGTAAACCCGAAAGTATGGGGAATGTCCTCGCCATCTCCGCCGGAGGCGCTCACAACCTTGCCCTTTGTGAAGACGGCTCGCTCTGGGCGTGGGGTCATAACGGTGGGGGCCAGATCGGCAACGGCAAGGGTGGAGAGTGGGACAGCGAAGAGCTTCTGCCTGTCCGCGTTCGTAAACCGGATGGCATGGGGAATGTGCTCGCAATTTCCGCCGGAGGTGCTCACAGCCTCGCCCTTTGCGAAGACGGCTCGCTCTGGGCGTGGGGGTACAACTTGTTCGGCCAGATCGGAAACGGTAAGGTCGGAGAGGAGCATCTGCCTGTCCGCGTGAGTAAACCTGAAGGCATGGGAAATGTCGTCGCCATCTCCGCCGGAGGTGTTCACAACCTTGCCCTTTGTCAAGACGGCTCGCTCTGGGCGTGGGGTGAGAACTATTCCGGCCAGATCGGCAACGGCAAGGGCATTGACAGCAAAGAGCCTCTGCCTGTGCGCGTGAGTAAACCGGAAGGTATGGGAGATGTCCTCGCCATCTCCGCCGGAAGTGCTTACAGTCTTGCCCTTTGTGAAGACGGTTCGCTCTGGGCGTGGGGGAATAACTGGTTCGGCCAGCTCGGCAACGGCAAGGGCGGAGAGGTGTACAGCATAGAGCTTCTGCCTGTTCCCGTGAGGAAACCGGAAGGCATGAGATAACTCATCGCCCGCACAAGTGGTTATGGGGGATAGGTAAAAAAAGAGGGCAGGCACGTGGGCCTGCCCCTACATCGAAAAAGGTATTCTGGCAGTTGTCGGAAGATGTTTTTTTGTCCGCTGTAAGATTGCGGTGAGGGGAGCATCCATTCAACTGACGGATGCCGAATGGCTGCCTCGGAAAATCGGTTTCGAGCGAAAATGAGCGGGGCAAAGGTTAGGCGAGGGGAATATGGTGTTTCGACGCAAACATTTTTTTGCTATAATTTTGCTATACTAAAGAAGAAATGGCTCGATGGCGAAGCATGGCAAAGCCAGAACCGTTTGCAGTAGAACTTTATTTTTAGCGGTTTCCTCAAATGTTCGCAAACGGCGCTTAAAGCAGTTCGTGATTGTTTCTGATTTTTTCTCGAAGACTTTGTGCCCAACGAGTCCATCCATCGCAAGGTCGCAGAGTTTGTTGATTTCTCTTGAGCGTGCACGGAGGTCGCCGTACTGTACCGATGCAAATGCAATGTGGCTTGTAATAGCCATCTTTCAGGCAGGTTTATGGCCTGCCGCCATGCAGTGCCACAGGTACGCAATTCACGCCGCCACGAGACGTGGCCTTACGCGCAGGAACTCAACGTAGCACTTACCCTCAGGCGGATATTATGAAGGACTGCATCCACTGCTTTAGAGAGATTGAAGAAGACGCGCCATTCTGCCCTTACTGCGGCCACGCTCAGGAGAAGTCGGAACACGAACCTCGCATCCAGCCTCCGCCGCCCAACCCTGTCGTACAGGAGTTCCAAACCGACCCGCAACCTTCCGCAAGTGACGGCGCTGACGACATTTTCGAACAGGGGTTCGCAGAGGACTCCCCTAAAAAGTCACCTGAGCCAAAGAAGAGGGAAACAGGCGCACCGCGCCGTTCGGGCAAGCCTTTTCGCAAAAGCCCGCGAACGCATTCGGACATTGCAAGCAATTACTCAAAGCGAAGTTTCAAGTCGAACATCATCCCGGCGATTCTCGTGACCATCTTGTGCTGCTTGCCTCTTGGAATAGTCGCCATCGTCTTCAGTGTCATGGCTATAGGCGAAAAAGATAAAGGCGACATGATAAGAGCCAGTAAGTACGCGGGCTACTCGCGCAACGCGACAACCGCGGCGATTATTCTGGGAGTGCTCTCAATTTTGATGGGGCTCGCGGGAACCTGTGCCTGACGTGGCAGACAGATGCAAAGCTGAAATGACGATATAAGGAAGAAGTCCATATTGCGAGCAGTACCTCAAATGCCGTTTATGGTGCAATGCTGTATGCTACGTTCCAACGCCGGGAGGGCCACAGTCGCGATTGTCGAACTCGCAGACCTGAAAGCGCACCCAAAACATGGTTATTACGGTGGCGGAAACGTCCGCGATGGGAAATGCCCACCAGACTCCGTCTATGCCCATATAGTGCGGAAGAATAAGTATTAAGGGCACGAGGAACAAGACCTGGCGCGAGGTGGACAGGAACATCGCCGCAAAGGCCTTCCCCAGAGCCTGAAAGAGGCTCGCGCCGATCACCTGAAGTCCGATTATGGGCATTGCGAGAACGATGATGCGCAGAGCCGGGCCGCCCACGGTGCCGAGGGCGGGGTCGTCACCAAATGCGCCGATAATGTGGCGCGGAAAGAACATGAGCGGCAAGAAGCAGACCGTGCAGTACAGCACAGAGAACTTCAGCGCGGTGGTAAGTGCCCTCTTTGTTCGGTCCATTATGCAGCCGCACCGTAGTTGAAGCCGAGTATCGGACGCAGCCCCTGTACCACGCCGAACAACGGCATGAGGAAGAAAATAGTAATCCGCATCGAGATTCCGAGAATTGCGAGGTGCAACTCTTCACCGTATTCGGTGATGGTGTTGTTCGCGACAATAGTCAACAGACTCCCCGCCATAGTCCGCACGAACGATGAAGCCCCTATGCCGAAAATCTCCGGATACAGAGACAAGTCCGGCAACAGGTACTTCGGGCGTATCTTTAGAAGCGATTTGCCGCGCACGAAATAGCTGAGCATGAACAGGAAGGTTGTGATATTGGCGATCATGGTGGAGATCGCCGCGCCCTTCAGCCCGAGCCCGGCACCCAGTCGAAGATGAGTATAGGGTCAATACCGGCGTTCACGACCGAGCCGAGTATCATCGTGAACATTGACAGCCGCATATTGCCTTCGGAGCGCACGAGCTGATTGGAGGCGACAGTGAAGGCAAAGAACGGGCTGCCGAGCATCACCCATGTAAGGTATTCGCGACCGAGCGGGAGAATCTCGGGTGTTGCTCCGAAGAGCTTCAAAACGGGGTCCATGAAGATCATGGCGACCACGAGCAGAATCAGGCCGAGGATAACGGAAGTTGTGAGCGCGGTTCCGGCTGTGCGGTTGGCGGTCTCTTCGTCACCTGCCCCGAGCCTTCTCGAAACGATGGAGGCGGCGCCTATTCCGACGAACAGTCCCATTGCGAGCGTGAAAATCTGAATGGGAAAGCAGACCGCGAGCGCGGCGAGGGCTTTTGTGCCTGCGCCCTGGCCGATGAACATCGTGTCAACGACGTTGTAAAGGGAGTTCGCGAGCATCCCGACAATGGCCGGTATAGAGTACTTCACCAGCAATTTGCCGATGCTCTTGTCCCGTAATTCCGCCTTACGGTCAACCATTTGTGCCGATTATACTGCCCGACACGCTCAGACCTAAGGCAGAGTGTTCATACACTTGCTGAAACGTAAAACTCAACGTCTGTGCTTCTCGATTCTGAAGTAGTTATCAGTTCGATATTCACAAAAACGTAGCCTTTCGCCTGACAATCCGTACGATAATATTGATGGTAAGTTATAACAGAACGCCAAGATTTCGATACTGACCCACCTGTAGTCGGCTGTCCCGGTGGGGTGGCCGTCTCTCCGCCCGCAATACCTACCAGAAACACTCACGGTTAAGTTATTTTCGCTACCAAAGGAGGAGTGCATGAAGAGGTACGTTTACTCTGCACTTGTCGCGCTTGTCTTTGTTTTCGCTTTCGCAGGCGGGGTTCGTGCCGAAAACCCCGAGGTGAAACTCGTGAAATCGAAGGCGAAGCCCGGCGGCAAATACGCCGAAAGAAAGGGTGTCAAACAGTTTTACGAACTGTGCAAGAACGCCGAGCAGGATTTGGACAAAGCCATCGAGGCCCTTCAGAGCTACATCAAGGCCAACACCGACCAGCCGGTCGCGGTGTATTATCTCGCGGCGGCGATGCTCGAAAAGGACGACAAGGAAAAGGCCGCCGAATACATCGAACTGGGTGACAAAACGAGCCCGGGTGAGGCGGTTTGCGTGCGATCAGGGACTGATCGCCATGCCGGACACCCTTGAGGTTTTAAAGAAGCTCAACGAATTCGCACCTGAAAACGGCAAGATAAAAAGCTATATCTGCAAGACTTACCTTGAATACGGCTATCCTGACATGGCCCTTGACTACTATGGTGCCGTGAAGGAATCACTGCCGGCCAGGGAGTTATACGGTCTTCTTTCCGACCTGTTCAACCACGTGATTGCCGGAGAAGACGAAGAGCCGGTGAAGATGATTCTCGGCGAACTGGAAAGTACTGCAAAGATGAATCCAGACCTCCTGCCTATCTCGGCACCCTAATGCGCTTTTACTCCCGTTACGCGGCATTCGTGCTGGACAAGAAGAAGGAACCCAAGCGGGCCGCGGGCTTGGTTATGGAGTACATGAACTGGTACAACTCCGCGCTTCAAGGCATTGAGGACCACCGAGTACTTCAAGCGCATTGGCGGAGACAAGGAAGCCTACAAACGCTACGTGATTCAGATAGTGATGGCGTCCGCGCGTTTCGCACTGTACGAGGTACACGGGCGAGCGATGGCCGCAACTGCTCAGAACCCTCAGGGCGACATAGACGAGATAAAGAAGCTTTGCGAGGCCATGCTGAAGCTCGAGTTCGCAAAAGACGACTACCGCGGCTGCTACGGTTATTACCAGGCCTCACGCGGCCACAGTCACATCGCGGCCATTTACAGGGCCATGGGCGAAGAGGACAAGGCCGAAGAACACATGAAGAAATCTTCCGAGCTTCGCCAGAAGTACTACGACAGGCGCCAGGAAGTAAAGAAACTGCGCGAGAAGAAATAAGATTTCCCACTCCCCATACTTTGACAGGGCGCGGGTTGATTCCTGCGCCCTGTTGCATAGCGTAGCAGGCCATAAGCATGTATAATTAAAGAACTCACAACAAAAGAAGGTAGCCATGCTCAACGAACAGCAATTGAAGAGGGTGTCAGAGGCCGTGTTCGCAATCGCCAGCGCGCCGGAGGTCGAGGTGATACTCTCCTCCTCCGATTCCAGCCTCACCCGTTTTGCGAACAATACCATCCACCAGAACGTCAGCAGCGCGGACGATAACCTTACTATCCGCACCGTGAAAGCCGGCCAGGTCGGAAGCGCGTCGCTCAACCGCTTCGACGAGGCTTCCCTGCGCTCCGCGGTCAAGGCCGCCGAGACTGTCATGGAACTCACCCGTCACGACCCGGACACCGTCCCCATGCAAGAGCAGACCGAATGCCACATGAAGAACCGCACCTTCTTCGACTCCACCGCTGAATTCAGCGCGATGGACCGTGCCGAAAAGGTCAGTGCTGCCTTCAAAATGTGCGAAAAAGCAGGTTGCGAGGCCGCGGGAATCCTCTCATCGGGCTCCTCTCGAATCGGCATAGCGAACAACAAGGGATTGCTCCAGTTCCACGAGTCAACCAGCGCGAAATACTCGATTACCGTGGAGGCCGACGACGTCAGCGGCTGGGCCGAGATAACGGGCCGTAACGTTGACGAATTGGACTTTACCGAGGCGACCGAGCGAGCCATACAGATATGGAAGGATTCTCACGAGCCCGCGCAACTGGAGCCGGGCAAATACGACGTGGTCCTGCCTCACGACGCCTTCGCCAACTTCGTGCTGTTCCTCTCGTTCATGGGCTTCAATCCCCGCTCGTATCACGAGGGCACCTCGCCTCTGTCGGGCAAGCTCGGCGATAGAGTTTTCGGCAAGAACATAACTCTGACCGATGACTTCGACCACCCGCTCTCCCTCGGAATGCCGTTCGACTTCGAAGGTACGCCCCGCAAGCGCGTGGACCTGGTAAAGCAGGGAGTTCTCGAGAACATCGTTTACGACCGGAAACATGCCGTTAAGTACGGAGAGAAGCCTACCGGACACGGGCTGAAGCAACCTAACGCCTATGGCGCTTTCCCCGGTAACATAATAATGGACGCGGGCGATAGCTCGATGTCCGACATGGTCGCCGAAACCGACTACGGAGTGCTTGTCACCAACCTGCACTACGTCAACGTGCTCAAGCCCTCGGACCTCACTCTGACGGGAATGACGCGCGACGGCGTGTTCCTCATCGAAAACGGCAAGGTCGTCACGCCCGTGCGCAACATGCGCTTCACGGACAGTGTCCTGCGAGTGATGAACAACATCACGCACATATCTTCCGAAGTGAAACCCGCCAGCGCGTTCTTCGGAGGCTCGTTCGTACTGCCAGCCGTCAGGGCGCAGGAACTCGAGTTCACCTCCGGCACCGAGTTTTAACAGAAAGGCACAAGAGCGATGAAAGACCTTGCTTTACACTGCATAGACACGGCCAATTCGCTGGGCGCGAGCTACAGCGACATCCGCATCATAGAACAGACCGACGAGGACATCGCCACCTACAACGGTGCAGTCGGGAACATCGGCCTTCGCAAGTCGCTGGGTTACGGAATCCGCGTTATCTGTAACGGCGCATGGGGATTCGCATCGAACAACGTAATGACCCCCGAAGGCATCGAAAAGACCACCGCCCGAGCTGTAGCTATCGCAAAGGCAAGCGCTACGACCCTCAAGGAACCGGTAAAGCTCGCGGGCAAAGAGGTGCATGTAGATACCTGGCGCACGCCCGTTCTCATTGACCCGTTCGATGTACCCGTGGACCAGAAGTTCGACCTGCTGTTCGCTATCGACCACGAACTGCGCAAGGACACGCGAATTCGCATGGCCAGCGCGAGCATGGGTTTCACCCGTGAACACCAGTGGCTCATGACCAGTGAGGGCTCGTGGATAGACCAGTTGCTCTACCGCGGCGGCGCAGGATACCAGGCTATGGCGGTTGACGACAGCGGAGAGCGACAGGTGCGCTCCTACCCCTCTTCCCACCGCGGTCAGAATATGACAATGGGCTACGAACTCGTGGAGAGCCTCCCGCTGCTCGAAGAGGCACCTCGCATACGGGAAGAGGCGGTACAGCTTCTTTCGGCAGACCCATGTCCATCCGGCAAGGCGGATATCATCCTCGACCCGACCCAGCTTTGCCTGCAGATACACGAGAGCGTTGGACATGCGACCGAACTGGATCGGGTGCTGGGCATGGAGGCCAATTTCGCCGGTACCTCCTTCTGCACCACCGAGAAGAAGGGCAACTTCCGCTACGGTTCGGACATAGTGAACCTCGTGGCCGACTCCACGGTCCCCAATGGGCTCGCCACTATCGGCTACGACGATGACGGAGTACCCGCCCAACGCTGGCATATCGTTCGAAACGGCATTTTCGAGAACTACCTCACCAATCGCGAACTCGCGCACGTTGTGAACGACGACCGCTCGCGCGGCTGCAACCGAGCCATGGGCTACCAGAACGTGCCGATCGTTCGCATTACCAACCTGTCGCTCATGCCGGGTGAATGGGACTTCGACGACCTCGTGGCCGACACGGGCGACGGCATATACATGATGAACAACCGCTCGTGGTCTATTGACCAGCGCAGGCTGAACTTCCAGTTCGGCTGTGAGCTCGCCTACGAGATCAAGGACGGCAATCTCGGCAGAATGCTAAAGAACCCCACCTATCAGGGAATCACGCCAAAGTTCTGGGGTTCCTGCGACGCCATCTGCGGCCAGGACCACTGGCAGTTGTGGGGAGTTCCCAACTGCGGCAAGGGCCAGCCGATGCAGACGGCCGAGATGTCGCACGGCTCCGCTCCGGCGAGATTCCGCAACATCACCGTGGGAGTGGGTTCTTAGGACACCGAGTTCATTCGAAAACCACCGGGGGGCGCGATGCGCCCCTCGAGTTTTTCAGACCGTTCGAACCAGATATAATAACAGAGATGTCAAATCGTCCGACTATAGTAATAGACCTTGACGGCACCATACTTCGGCGCAGGTTCATTGACTGGTTCAAGCTGTACCTCGTGGAGTGCGACTCTGTAGGAGTGCCGTTCGCAAAGGTCGTTGAGACTCTGAAGTCGCTTTCGGAAAGCTACAACGTCGTAGCGATTACGGCGCGCGCCAGGATGGCCCGTCCGAACACTCTCCGGTGGCTGGAGCGGTTCGGACTGGACTTCTGCGACCTTCACCTATCGTCCGCCATGCACTTCCGTGACAGTCCGCGCGCCGCTTACAAGAGCGCGGTGCTGGAGAAGCTCGCGGCCGAAGGCCATGACATCCGCTTCGGAATGGGTGACCGCCCTTCCGACTTCTGCGCCTACGCCGACCACGGCATATACCCCATCGTCGTCATCCGTCCTCATCAGAAGCACAGGCTGGACAAGATTCGCGCGATCGCACGCTCTCGCGGGCTTACGCAGGACGACTATTCGGTCTTTGTGGAGGGAGAGGGTGTTCCGGCCTGGACCGGCATAGCCGAGCTCATCGCAAGGCAGGAACCCGCCGAGAAGGCTTAGCACCTACTTCAGTTCATCCGGCAACTCGAGGGAGAGCACCTCGATATCGCGCTGCGCCATCGAGGTTCCGACCTTTATGGGTATGCGTTCGTCATGCGAGGTGCCCACGGTCTCGCCTTCGCCCAGCTTGACATCGCTCGCCAGAACGTAATGGGCTATGTCGAACGCCCGTTCAATCACTATCTGCGGCGGGTGATGCGAGGGCAATACCTCTATCTCACGCTTGCCGAAAGCATCCATTCCAGTTGTAAAAAGGTAATAGCGACCGAGTTCATCCGGTGCGATGCGGAAATCCACCCACAGCAGCAACGGCAAAAACTCCGTGGAGGCCTTCTTGGCCTGCTGGAAAAAGCCGTCCGGAGGATGCACCACCGTACCAGTCGGCCAGAGAATGCCGCTGCAGTTTTGAACTGCACAGTGTGCCGCGCGAGGCGAGTCAGGTCGAGCGCCACGTCAACCTGGTCGAACGGATCCTCGAGAGGCATGATGACGACGTGAGACCCGTGCGAGCGAATCTCGTCGGCCGCGTTGTGCCACCACCAGGCTGTCGAACACGGCCCTTCGAGCGAGCTCCACGCGAAAGGCTTCCTGAATGCGGCGAAGGTGAACTGATCCTCGCCCACTGCGATGACTGCCGACTCGCCCTGCTTTTGCACTGTGCGCGGCGGGTCTTCGTCCTCCCAGGTGGCCTTGTGGCGCGAAACGAACTCCTCGACGGATGGAACGTCGGTTTCGTCAAAGAGGGCGATGGCGATTGGTCTTGCGTTTCTCATGCGAAGTCCCGTACTGTCGTTTCCTGTGCTGCCGGGCCACTGCCGGAAGCGGCCCATTCGCTGCTTACTTCGAACTCTTTTCAGGCTTGAATACCGGCTGGTTTTCTTCAGCCTCCTTGCGCAACTCCTCTATCGCACGGTCGAGCTGAGGGTCCTCGCCCGCCATGATGTGACGGATGTCCATCTCCACGATTACCTCGGGTGCGGTCGGAGAAAGCTCCAAATTGCGACCCTCGCGGTCGTAAACGCCCAACGTAGGCAGTGCGACTATATCGCCGTCACGGGTGCGCATGGCGTTCGTGCCGATTACCGCTCCGGCTGTCGGAAGACCGACTGACGGGCCGAGGTCGCGAAGCTTGAATGCCGCTGCCATCATCTCCGCATTGGAGTATGACGCATAATTGAACAATCCGCAAACCGGTTTCATGTAAGTCTCACGGCGAATCAGGTCTTCAGGTATCCAAGAGCCGTTCGCGAAACGGTGGAAAAGGTAAGGCTCGTCGTCGAGCATCTCGACCATCTCGTTGGCGACATAGCCTCCGCCATTGTAACGGAAGTCCAGGATAACCCCTTTGTAGCCTCCGAAGTATTCTTCGATGGCATTCTTGAACTTCGCCAGGTCGCCGGAGGCCATCGCGAAGAGATTTACGTAGCCAAAGTCTCCGTCACTATTTTCAAACACGTAGTTCACGCGGGACTGTTCCCACTTCTGGATGTTCATACTGCCAACCATCCTGGGGTGCATGCCGTTCATGAAAATGCGCCTCGGCTTCTCCTCGTCAATATCCTGTATGTACAAATCCACCTGTTCTTCGCCGGAAAGGGCGAGCACCTTGTACGGGTTCACGCCCTCTTCGAGATTCACTCCGTTCACGCTGATAATCTCATCGCCCTCGTCAATGCCCATGAATTCAGCCTGCAGGGTCGAATCAGACACCTTCACTGAGTACTCTCCGTCCGTTCTGTCCACGGCGAACCGGAAGCCAAGGTGCGGCGTGCTACGTTGCGCTGGCTGGCCAAACAGACTGCGAAGTGGGTTGATATCGGGCATCCTGTAGAAGCCCAGGTGAGAGGCGTTGAACTCGCCCAGAAACTGATTCATGACTATAGAGAACTCGGTGTCGGTCGTCGTACGACCGATGAGAGTGCGGTACTTGTCATATACGGCGTTGAGGTCGAGACCGTGGTATTGCCGGTCGTAGAACGAATGCTTGAGCATCCAGAAGACTTCTTCGAACTGAGCCATCTTGCGCCTGGATTCGTTCGCAAGGCACTTGACGGGGCTCACGCGAACCCGCGATAGCGATGGACGGCCGGATGTGCGGATTCGGAAAAGCTGACCTCCGGCAGTCATGTATGCTTCGCCGTCGGGCGAGATAATTATCTTGTCAAAAAGGCCCGGGAGACTGGTTCCGCGGCTGAGCCGACCGGTACTGACGTTACCCGTATGCAACTGCAGCGAGCCGGAGCCGCCAATGTTCATCGAGACCACGAGGGCGGTTCCCGACGGTAGGAGTGCCGGTATAAAGTGCGGAGAGTCAATCGAGGGAAATGCGCGACGGGTGCGCTCCTTGATATTCGCGGGATTGATAACCAGCTTCTCCTTCTGCGGAGGGCGGCTCTCCTTCTTCTTGTCCGGGTCAAGAAGCCGTTCCAGTTTCTCCTTAGGGTTCTCAAAGGAGGGCGCGTTGACGGCGACAAGCTGAACCGTATAAGCGCAGCTCTTACCGAGAAGAGTGTCGTTGTAAACGAGGTTCGTGTTGCCCACCATTCCCACAGGTACGGCACTCATGCCGAGGTAACTGATGCGCGTGGGCTTATCGTCCTTGTAAAGGTCGCGCATGTAGGCAGTTGAGCCCAGGTCTTCGTTCACGTCATAGTAGAACAGCTTCTCCTTATCCTCGTCTATTATGAATTCAGGGCCACCGGAGAACACGATGTGACGAGCAAGACCGAGAGGCATTAGATCAGCTTCCTGGTGAACCTTTGTCCTGGAACCATCTGATAGCATGATGTGAATGTCATCACTCGCATTGCGGTAGAAGATGTACTTGCCGTTCGGAGAGTACTGTGCGTTCAAGCAATCAACTCCCTCCTTCGAGAGCACCTTCTCCTCGCCTGTCGCGACCTCTATCCTCACGAGCCTCATCACTCCTCCGACGAGCCTGCTGAAGATGATGTACTTAGAGTCAGGCGACCAACTGACATTCTCTTCCAGTTCATATGTTCGAGTCAACGGCATGAGATAGTTCAGATTTGGGTCGGAGACGAACACATCGCCGTCGGCAATGACCACCGCGAGCTTTTCGTCCGGCGAAACAGCGAAGTCGGTAATCGAGGCCTGGCGCGTTTCAAACTGGCGTTCGAGCTTTCTCGGAGGCAGGGACAGATCCGGTTTCAACTCGACGGGCTGCTGTCCGGGTTTTTGGACAAACAGCTTGTGTTCGCAGACCACCACGAGAGTTCCGTCATCCGCCACGTCATAATCCCAAATACCATTGCCGGGGAAGGAAGTAATTACTTCGGCGTTCGAGCCGTCCGCCCCCATTTTGTACACCTGGAATGAGCCTCCATCACGGTCGGACATGACGTAGATGCTCGCGCCGTCCGTGCTCCAGCGGGGTTCGAAGTCCTGGTACATATTTTCGGTGATTCGTTCTATTTCTGTGACAGGCGCGCCCGCGTTTGCGACGAAGACCTCCGCGGTGTCATGGGTCTTGTTGCCCGCCCTCTTGCGCATGGCGATTGACGAACGGAAGCAGAAGGCCAGCTTCTCTCCGTCAGGGGAAATGCAGGGGCAGTAGTTGTTGTCGCGGGGGGCGAACACGCAAAGTTCCGGAAGTCCTCCTTCGACGGGGATGCGGTAAATATCGTCGTTGAAACCGCCGTCGCGGTTGCTTTCGTAGTAGATGAATTTGCCGTCCGGCGAGAAACAGGTGGGGTAGTCATCGCCCGGGCCGTAGGTAATTCTCTCTGGTTCTCCACCTTCTACGGGAATGAGGTATATGTCCCTGTCGGCGCCGTATGAGGCGGCGTATGCGATATGTGTTGCGTCAGGAGAAAGAACCGGATTGTCCTCTTGCTCCGAGTGCAGAGTCAGCGGCCGCGCCTCGGTACCGTCGGAGTTGCATATCCAGATATCGCCCTGATATGAGAATGTGATCAATGACCCGTCATCAGAGATATCCGGAGTGCGCAGGAAAATCGCGCCGTCCTCGCCGGAGGCAGGTGCAGTGCAAAAGCCGATTACGAGAAGACATACGGCGACAGCGGTTGTAAAAGCCCTTTTCATATCACCCTCTCATGCATTCAATGTGCTGCTTCACAAGCACTGGAGCTAATTCACTATCTTGATTTTATAGTTTTGGCGCGACGAACACGGGGAAAAAAGGGCACGGCGCAGAGCCTCGTGCAGAAGAACGAGGGGGTGCATGAGCACCCCCTCTGAGTTCGGACATCAATGCGGCTTGACGATCACGCGCACGCGCTTGCCGCCCGGCAGCATGACCCAGCGCCACTTCTCGCGCTTGACGTTCTTCTTATTGGTCGGTCTGTTCGGATACATGAACCTTGGCATATTCCCTCCTTTCATCGGTTCCCGCTTTTGTCGTGAAACACCCCGTATCCGGGAGATACAATATCATGAATGCCCTTATCTTCGCGGAGGATTCCATGAACCTGCTCGCAAGGCTTGCAGTTCTGCTGCTCGCGGTGTGCGCTATCGGCCTCGGCGCGGCCTGCTCTTCCTCCTCGTCCGGCACCGTAAGGTCCGTCAACGGAGAGGTGAGCGGCGAATGGAGGCTCGTGGTAGATGACAACGGCCACCTGACCTATGTCTGGGTCGCCTTCAAGGCGAATACCATTACGGTTGACTCCACCGGCGCCATGTACGATAGCGCGGGCAAATACAGCGGATACCTGGGCTACGATATGGCCCTGCTGCCCGCTGGCGGCGAATGGGTAAGCTGCGAGGTTACGGTCATCTCGCCCGACCAGCTCGTCCTCACCGGCGAGGGAGCCACCATCACAGCAACACGCCTGGCCCCCGCTGCTCGAGAATGAACGCGGCCGGTTCGGAAAGTTCGGCAACCGCACTCGCGGCCACCGGAGCCACGAGACCCGCTCCCCCGTCCGTCCTGCCGACGTTCAGACTCACCTTCACGCACAGGCATTTCAGACCCTCCCTCTGAGCCTCCCAGCGCAAAAGCACGCCGTCCGTAGCGTCCCTGCGAAGACCCTCGCAGCAGGGGAACCGAATGCTCGTGCCCCACGATGCCAGCCACCGCAGAGTCTCGGCTCCTCCCTGTTCATAGGGCTCGTCCGCCCCGTGCAATTCCACCGAAGCGCTGACCCGCATTATGCAGCCTTCGGCCTTCCCGCACGAACCGGAGACCTCCAACGAGAGTCCGGGCAGAAGAAGCGCGGCGAAGGAGTACATGTCAACATGTTCTCCGGACAGGTCGAAATGGACGAAGCTGCCGTGCGTGGCCCCGTCGTCGTATGCTGCAAACAGCTTGCCCCTGTCATCGCCTTCGCCCCACTTGTGGGCCTGCGCATCGGAGTTCGAAAACGCTATTCGCCCTGTGTCCGGTCCTTCCAGAGCTACAGGGAACGCGAATGATGCCCGTTCGAGGGTCAAAGTACCTCCACTTTGGTCGAGTTGTCATGCGCCCGGAGCCTTACGACCTTCGCGATGGCTTTCAACTCCAAAGGCGACCGCCACAGTCCGTCAAAGCCGTTGTCGAAGGTGACCGACTCCAGCAACTGACCTGCCTTCAAGTCGCTTACGAGTCCCATGAGCCGCAGCCTCGCCCTGTTCGAACTCCCGAGAGCGTCGTAAACCGCACGGGCCTGTTCGCGCATGGCCTCGCGGTCGTCTCGTTCACCCCCGTCGGCCTCTGTGAACCTTACATGTACAGTGTCCGCAAGAACCTTCCGAACAGCGTATCCGTCCACGCGAACCACGAGTTCCGGCCCTGTCGCTTCTGCAGCGGGCAAGTAAGAACTGCCCTCTACAGTTTCGGTTTCCAGAGTGTTGTCCGCAATGCAGACCGTGTATCCCAACTCATGCGCCTTCGTCACTCGGGGGTCCGCGCTCGCTGTAACGCTCACCGGCCGAGAAAACTCCAAAAGTTGCCCGTTCTGCGACGACATGCAGCCTATGAGGCGCCGCCTCTCGTCCGAGAGCATGTCCCACTTGCCGTCCTCTTCACGCAAAACACTTATCTCGTAAGGGGTGGGCCGCCCGACCGCGTCGCGCGTGATCGCCTCTACTACGTAAGGCTCGGAATCACCTTCGGACTCGAAGAACTGCCCGATGCGGAAGTCCGGGTTTATCTCGTACAAACGGTAAACGTGCGAGAGGCTCTTTCGAACGGACTCGAGTGCCTGGTTTCTGCAAAAAGGGTCGAGAATGTAGATTACTTCGTATGTGTTCTGCTCCTCCTGCGACCATGCGGGGCGAAGGTCGCCCTCGAAAAGTTCGCAGTCGCTCAGTTCGCCGTCCACGTATTTCTTCTTCGTAAAAAGAGTCAGTTCAACCGCCCTTTTTGCGCCCACAACCTTTACGCTTGAGGGCAGAGGGTGTTGTGCGCGGTCGTCTCGAACTCAGTTATGTCGGGAGGCTCGTTGATATCCACAACTCCCCGCACCACTCCCGCATCGAACGTTCTGCCATCGCCGAACGCGCGAAGGGGGAACACCGTGATATATGGAAGGGGAGCGTCGAACTCCACCCGCCAGGAAAGCCCCGCGAACGACAGCAGACTATTAAGGGCGTCGGCGAGCGACTTTTCCGATATGTCGAAATTCCGCGCCAGCAGCGTGAACAACCGCGACTTGCAAAAGCCGTCAATCTCGGACGTATCGAAGCTCACAAGCTCACTCGCGGGCGAGTCGGAAAAGCCGTATTCGACAAGGTAGTTCAGCACGTCCCAAAAGCTCCAGCAGACGCATTCGTCCAAAGGCCCGCCGAAACGAAGCTCGGTTGAAGGGTTCCGGTCGAACTCGCCGTCGCGGTTGAATACAAGGGGCTCGTTCGGAGTGAGAACAGTCTCGCCGTCGCTGTGCCTGCGTCGCGCGGGCGTCGGTATCTTCGCGAGCTTCGCGCGTGCATCTGCATAGGTCGCTATGAGTTCGGGCAGTTTCCCGACCGCCTTTTCGCTGCTGCTCACCAGTGTGCCCTGGAAAACCGTATTCTCGTCGCAGACCACCTTTATCGCCTGCGGTGTTTCGGGCGGCTCCGTGCCATCGTGCGGCATGCTGATGGTCGCTCGCGAGGGTTTGGAACCGATGTTCAGTGTCACGTCGTCAACGCCCCAGTCGTCGCGGGAACGCTCCTTCATGTCGAGCACTTTTTCGGTCACCGCGACCTCCTTTCGAACCTGCGAACCGCCTTTTCGAGCCTCTCGATCGCCTGAAAGCCACGTGCGAGAACTTCCGTGCCCTCCTCGCCGGTATGTCGTGTCACCTTCGTCTCCGGCTGCATTTCGAGCGTCTCCCGTTCATGCTCCCGCACCGCCTCAACTTTGGTGGCCTGCCGGTGCCGCTCGAACGGGCCTTCCACGTCAAGCCCGGCTCTGGCGGAAGTTTCAATCGGCCCGATTTCAGGCACCGTACGCCCGGAAGCCTCTTTTGCACCCTCCAGCCGAAGCGGCATTGCAAAGGCCTCCTGCGCCTCGCCGACCTGTGCTGCGCGGCCCCGCACTTCGTCGCTTTCGGGCAGTTTCAGCACAGACTGCTCCTTGTTCGGCCCGCTGTCGCCGCGTTCATCGGAACCTACGGACAGCGGCTCGACGGGAATCTCAGTGGCGATCGGTTCGGTTTGCGTGGATATCGGCTTGTCCGTCATTGCGGCCTCACCTGTTCGAATACCATTTCGCATTCCTGCAGATACCCGTTCTTGTGGGTGTTGAGAGGGCCGAAGTACAACGAGTCCGCCCGCATAGCGACCGGCTCGAAGGACTCCCCGCCGACCGTCAGCACGTCCTCTGAGCCTGCCAGTTCGCGCACCGTGGCACGCGACTCCGCAAGCGCAGCAACCGTGGGTGCGCTCAGCAGAATGCGGGCGCGCCAGGTGCGGCTCCGAAAGCCCGTTTCAACGCGCAAACGACCGTCCATGTACGGAAACGACACGTAGCGCACACCGTCGTCGGTGCCGGTTTCCTCTATGCTGGCACCCGATTTGGGTACCAGTTCGCCGAATGTAAAGGGCACTGTGCCCATCTATTCCCCCTTCGCCGCGCCCAATGCGGCGTTAAGCCAGCCCACCACGGCGTTCCTGTCGTCTGGTTCGCCGATTACCTCGGCCGGACTCGGCAACTGTCCGCGTGCGGACAGGACCCGAGCAACCCGCACGGCCTCCTCCCAATCCCGTGGACGGGTGCCGACCGAAAGACACACGGCCTCGAGGTACAAGTGCATCCGTTCGTGTGTCATGCGTTGCGAGCCTTCAGTGCCGCGATTACCGCGTAAGCGCTTTCCAGGTCGAGCTTCTGCGAAAGCTCCTTGCGGCTGATGTGCGGATAGTTCAGCCGCACGGCCTCGAAGCAGACATCCAGAAGGGCTTTCATGCGTTTCGCGTTGCCGCCTTCGACCTTCGCCAGTTCGTCCAGCGAACGTGCGATCGCGAAGCCCTCGTCCGTGAACGGAATGGTCGCGATCCTCAAGCTTTCGCCGTCCGCGAATTTCACAAGTGTGCCGCGCATCATTCGAGTGTCACTCATTCGCAGCCCCTTTCGAAGCAAAGCTCTACACCGGGCCCGTGCAGGCGCCTTTCGAACCGCTCCGAGCCGTCGCTCCTGCGCAGTTCAGGTTTGCCGCCCGCCACCGCAAGCCAGCCCAACGCGCTCGGATACACGGTCGCACGCCCCTTGAGCAGTCCGCTCGAATTGGAGTGGTCGCGTGCCTCGAATACGGTAAATCGCGAGGGGTCGTATAGTATCGCGTCGGCGTATTCGCGCAGCTCGGAGCAGATCATGATACTCCGATCGGTGCGGTCGAGCCGTCCTCCGAACGAAGGACGAAGCGCACGGCTGCCGCCGCGAGTTGACCGTGGCCACCCTGGAGCTTCTTGTCAACAAGAACCGCGTGCGGTGCGACAAAGGTAATGGGCTCGTCGCCGGAACGGGCTCCGTCCAGGGTGAAGCGCAGTTCCGCCTCTCCGCCGATCATGGTGGAACCTATCTGCTGGTCAATGTTGTCGCCGTGCAGGACCACCTCGCTGCCGACGCGTGCGAGCGCGATTACTGTCTCGAACGTGTCCGTGTCGGAACAGTCGCGTATTACGCTGCCGCTCTGGCGGAACGTAATCGCTTTTACGCCGTTGAAGGACACCGAGCCCCATGTCACGGATTTCGGATTCATTACGGGTTTGAGATTCATTTATCCCCCTTAAAAGACTGCCTTTGCAGGAGTTACGAGAGCTGAAATTTCGAGTTTGAGCCGAACATGCGAGCCGAATGCCCCGAACGAGCGTTGCATGCGTGCCGAATCGACCTTGAACGGTCCGCAGAGCGTGACCGGCGCATTCCTCAAAGCAGAACAGACCACACGGTTGAACCTTGCGGCAAGCTTGGACGCGCTGCCGCTGGCCGCCCGCACGTCGAAGTCGAGCAGAGCGTGCCAGTACGCCTCGTCCTCGCCCTGTTCGCGCCTTGCCGCACGTGCGGAGGCGAGTGTTATCGAGGGACGGCGCAGTTTTCGCCAGCCTCCCGGTTCAGTAGGTGCGAACTTTCCGCTCGCGCCCGCCGCGGCCGAAAGAACCGGGTCGTCCGAACAGGCACTGCCCGCCCAGTGCAGGATCAGTCCGAGCCATTCATCGGCATCGAAAGCGGAGGCGGGCACGTAAGCGGAGACCTCGTCTCGGGGTATCTCGCACGGGCAGTGGCAGGCCACCGCGTCGAAAGTGGATACCGAGCCCGCCGCGAGCGCGGATTTCTCGTCGTCCGCAACGAGCGAACCGGTAACCGTCACCTCGCAAACATCCTCGGAGCTGTCCAGCCCGCAGACGGCAGCCAGTACATCCGTCTGCGCGGTTTCGCTTGCCGCGAAGTACGCGCCCTTGTCGGCACCTGTGCGAGTCGGCACTGTTCCGGCACCGCCCTCCGTTAGCACCGAGCGGTTGCTCCGAACGCCGTCGAGTGCGCTCGTGGCTCCCGCGCGAAAGTCGGAAGTTCCGTCCTTGCAGGACAACGCGACAGCGCGGACGGAAAGCCCCGCACCGCGGCCTGTCGCGTTCGCATCGCGTTCGCTCGAACATTCGCCGATAGCGATGACCCTGCCGTACCTGTCCTGCACGCAACTGCCCAGGGCGGTAAGCGAACCGCCGCGCGAGGAGGAAATCCCCACCACGCCGCCGCTGTAGGCATCCCTGTCGTCATCCGTGGTGTAAACCGCGGGCGTTGCAGCATCCCGAGCGGACTGCGCGGGAAGGCTCGTAAAGCACTGCCGAACCGAACCCGGGCGGGTTTCGAGCGAAGAGGCCCGGCTGCTGTACGAGCCGGTCTTCGAATACGCGCAGCGTTCGTCGCTGCAGCCCGAACCGTTGAGAAGCGCGTTGCGCTGGTCGTCCACGTGGGCACTCAGGTAAAGCCCTCGCTCGGATTCGTAAACCGTCCGAGTGAATGACAACCTGTCAGAACTTGTCTCGATACCGCCCGAGAACATGAACGTAAAGTCCGTTCTGTACTCGGTCTCAACCTTCAGGTTGTCGAAAACTCCGGGTGGGTTGGAGTAACCCGACACCGCGAAACCGTCCGGGCGTACTCGCCCCAACACCAATTGATCCGGCATGAACTCCGCGCCCTGGTCCTGCCTGACCGCGAGCGAACCGTTGATGTAAAGCGAACGGTAGTAACCGTCCCAGGTCAGCGCGATGCGGATGGGTGTTCCCGCCGTTATGTTCGTGCCGCTGCTCTCGAGGACCTGCCCGACTCCGCCCTCGGTGAAGCCGAACTTGCCGGACGTGTCGTCGTAGAAAACCGTGATGCGCGAACCGTCGTCGTTGTACAGCGAGACCAACGGAACCTTCTGCAGTATCCCGCCTGTGTCGAAGTGCGGAATGAACCACATCGAGATGGTGCACGCCGAGTTGGTGACGAGTTCTTCGCCAGAGGAGTCGCGAGTGGGGAAGCGCACGAAGCCATCGTAGCAGATGACACCGTTGTTGAACATCCCGCCGTCGAATCCGAGCGTGCCGACTCCCTCGCCGCCCGCGCCGAGAACGGGTGACGAGATCGCGGCCGAATTGTCCAGTGTGCTGAAGATCGTGAAGGTCACAACGACTCCCCGGGTTGTATTACTGTGAACTTACGCCGTCAATGCCGTAGCGTTCGAGCGTTGCGCAAAGGGGCCTGCGCTCGATGCGCACGGAGCCATCCTCCTCTCCCCACACGAGCACGGCCTCGCGTCCCGTTACGAAACCGACCGCGTAGGAAAAGTGCGTCGGCGCTCCCCCGGTGATCTCGCAGAACGCCTTTTTCAGGTGAACGTACCGCCCCGAGGCGGGCAGCACTATTTCCCTCTCCCCGTCGGAGAGGACGAGGGTGCAAATCGCGCCGCCATCGCGCGAGAGCTTGTCGGCCAGCTCGAGCCAGTCGGAGCGGCCGGTTGCGGACAGACCGTCCGCAACCGTCGTCCCGTCGGTGAGAGTCGCCTTGAACCGCCAGGCCATTACACGTACTCCGTTTCGATGGCGAAGGCGAACGCGGTCTTCACTCCCGAGGTGGTCGGCATCACCGAAATTGCGATGTCCCACGAGTGAGAGGAAGCCGACCCCTGGTCCGAAAGCGAGAGCGCACTGCCGGAGCCAGCAACCGCAGTCCAGGAGGAATCGCCGACCTGGGCGGCCTGGCACGTCACGCCGTCCGGTGCCTCCGAACGCGTGGTCCCGTTGTACGCGAAGAACCGCGTGTTGGTGGTCGAGATATCCCCGAGCCCGCTCAGTGTGATGCGCAGAGTGGCATCGGTGGCTGCGAGCGACGAAAGAGCCGCGGAGGCCCCGCGAAATAGATGCGGCTCATTGTGGTGCGTCCATTCCGGGGTGTATCGCCCCGCCGTTCATCTCGTTCTCGGTAACCCGCATGAAAGCCGCGATAAGGTGAGTTTTACAGGCGAAAAGCCGCCGCTTCTCACCTTCCGGCGTATCGCAGGAAAGCTCATAGGACGCGCTTCGGCCGCATTCCCAGTCGCAGGGACGGTAGCCTCCGATCCGCTTCGCCTCAATCAATCCAAAACCCCCTCTTCGCGCAGCTTTTCACGCGCCTCGGAGCGTGTTATCACTCCCTCGTCACGCAACTTGAATACTGTCTGGAGCGACTGGATAAGACCTTCCCTGCCAGCGCCGAGCCTTATCTTTGCCTTGATCGGGTCGAGTCCAGCAACGACCTGGCCCAGTTCCAGAAGTTCCGCCGCCGACCGGCGAAAACCCGCAGAGAGAGTGCGCAGCTTGCTGTCAAGGAGCGAAAGCTGCAAGCTCACCGCGTACCCGGAAGAGGGATACAGCGTGTCGTTGACGTTTTCAAGAATGAACTCAGGCAGCTTACGCCTTACCACGAAGTCCAGCTTCATCAGCTCGTCCATCATTCCGGTGACGTTGCGCCATTCGAGAAAGGACACGTCGGAATCCGTCGAGGGCAACTGCCAGAACTGCCGAACGTTCGGGTCAAGCTCCACGTTGTCCGCCATCACTCCGCGCAGTATGAGCTTCGGGCTGCCGTAGTACTTGTAAACCTCGAACATCGCGCCGGCCGAACTGTTGAGCCGGTCAATATCGGCCAGAACGTCAATGTAGGAGGGTCGTCCAAAATACGACCCGGGCAGCGGCTGACACGCGAAATGCACAATGGGAATCGTGCCCAGCGGGTTGTCGCCGCTCAGTTCCTCAACCTTCTCGCCGTCGCGCATCACAAGCACTTCGTCGTCCATCCACAGCTCGCTGTGTCGGCGCAGACGGTTTGCCTCGTCCCTGTAGCGGTAGTCCACGAGGACCTCCCGCACACGGTTATGGTCGTGAGGATCCAGGCGAGGAAAGACCGAGGCCGCGTCAAGTGACACGAACCTTACACCGGCACCGTCCTCGACCGGCACGACCTTCACATATGCGTCGCCGCAAACCAGGGCGGAGAACAGGGCGTTGTACAGGCTCCGGTCGAATTCGGCCTGTTCGGCAAATTCGTGCAGCTTCTCGGTGGCCATACTGTCCGGCCCGCTGAGCATCTGGCTGGAGTCCTCTCCGAGCAGCAGGTTCAGATCGACATTGACGACGAAGGGAACGTAGTTGAACACTCCGCTTGCGTACTCGGGCACGTCCTTGAAGTCCTTCAGAGACGGAATTTCGTTGTGCGTCGAGTACGGGTCGCCTTCGGGTGCCGCGTAGTACAGCCAGTACCGACGATACTTCTCTACCCTGTTGTGCTCGTGCGGCTGCTTGGCGATTTCTCTCTTGCCACTGAACGGTGATGAAAACATCGCGCCCCTTCCCTAAAACTCTTTCACCAGGAAACTGCCATAGCTCGAAGCAACATGCGCGGCATAGCCCAAGGCGTCAACCTGGTCGTCGTGTTCGCCGTGGGGAAACTGCATCAGCTCCTCCTGAAGCTCGCCGCTGTCGGTCGGCACAAACACCCGCCCCTGCTCGAAGTGCGCCGCGAGCCTCCACGCTCGCGCCACCTTGTCCTTGCCTTCCTGCATAGGCTGCACCGGCACGGTTGAGCGGCGCATGATCTCCTGCACCATCGCCTTCTGATATGCAAACGACTCAACCGCTATGCGCATCGGCTTGTAAAGCGTCGCCCGCGACAGAATGAACTCCACCTGCCTGTGAAAGGTAAGCCGGTCGCGGAAAACCTCCAGCACGTATATCTGACCGTCGTCGTCAAGTCCCACAACCGCGTGCGCAAAATAGTCCGCTGTCTCGCTCTGAGAAACCGCAAGGTCCACCCCGCAGAAGCATCGCAGGCCCGAAGGCTGTGTGCCCGGCTCGTAGAACCGGAAGTGCTTGTACTTGAATATGGCGCCCTCGTAACCGGAAGGGTCGTTGTTGTACTGGCAGTTGAAGATGCGCTCCCCAGCCTGTTCGCGGACTGCGGCGAGGGTATCGGCGCTGAACTTGTCGGGCCACAGTACCTTTCCTTCGCGGTCAATGGCGCGGTCAATTCGCAGTTTCCAACGCTTGGAAAGCTCCCCGTAAAGGTCGCCGTAATGCCAGCGAGTGCCGATTATGTGCATTCGTCCGTCCGGCTCCAGGCAGGGCATAAGAGTCTTGTAAAACCAGGTGCGCACCTTTTCGCGCTGCCGGGCTGAGGACGAGTTTTCCTCGTCAATTATGTCGTCGCAGATGATGAGGTCGTAGTGGCGGCTGATAATCGCGCCGCCCGTGCCCACCGCGGTGACCGTGGGTTCCTTCGCCACTCGCTTGCGCGGAAGCTGGATCTCCGTCTCCGTCCACCGTTCGCCCTTTCGAGGCCCCCAGAGCTTCTCTATCTCCTCCCGCTGAAGATGCGCCGCTATCTCGCGCAGAAACGCTTTCGCCTGACCCATCGTGTTCGATACGATCAACACCCGTATGTCCGGATTGCTCAGAACTGCCCACAGCACGTAAAGGATGTCGCATATTGTGGTCTTGCCGTGCCCGCGCGGGGCAAGAAGAACCGTGCGGCTTTCGGCGTCGCAGAATTCAAGCCACAGACGATGAAATGCGGTCAGGTCGAGACCAAGCACGAGCCTCGCAAATGCCTCGCGGTCCCCCCGTGCAAGACATTCCGCCAGTGAACGCGCCCGAAGCGCGCTCTCAGGAAGCAAGGATGGGCTGCAGTTTGCTGTACAGCTCACGCAATTCCTCCGCTGCCTGGTCGGGCGTCAGATGAGGCTCGTGGGTCTCGTTTTCCCCGTCTTCGGCCCCGTGCTTGGTGATGAGAACGAGCAGATCCGCCTGCTGCTTGAGCGCGGCGAGCATGACCTTGTCGTCATCAATGCGGCGTTTGAGCTTCTCATACTCATCGTCGAGCGCCCACAATCGAGCGGCAACCCGTTCGAGCGTAGAAGTCCCTTTCGCGCCACCTGCATTCTGATTCAAATCGAACCTCCTCACCTATACGCAGATTTCGCGCATAGGCCACGCCCCAAATACTCCCTATCCCCTTGCATCCACAGCCTTTGCGCCAATTCCTCTTAACCAGCGCATTCCCCGGCAAACAAATTCCACATTCCTCAACCCACCTCAACCCCTTACCCCCACGGCACTTAGGGCACATCTGAAAGAGCGTTTTGACGTAACATCGTATGCTCACGACACTTACGTTAACTGAGTGATTTGAGCGGGATTTCTTGCCTTTCACCATGTGCAGATTGGAGAATATTTGCCCGCCACAACCTTCCCCCACCCCTTGTTTTCGCTTGCTTCTCACTTGCTTTTACATGGGACGGAATTACAATGCATGCTCGGACTCGCAAGGCGGCCAAAGGGTGCCTCGAAAAATCGGTTTCGGACGAAATGAGCGAGGCAAGGTCAGGCGAGGAAGAAATGGCTCGATGACGAAGAATGGCGAAGCCGCGGACATTTACAGTAAAACTGCATTTTTCGAGGTTCCCAATAAGGAGAAACCATGAAGCGATACGGATTTACGCTCTTAACTCTTGTTTTCCTCGGTGTCTCATTGGCATGCGGCGGCGGTGGCGGTGAAGGCGATGGCTCCACAGACGCCGGATTAGCTGCAGGTTTTCCTCATTCACTTGTTCTTTACTCTGACGGCTCGGTCTATGCTTGGGGGTGGAACGATGAAGGCCAACTCGGGCTGGGTGACGATGTCGAGCGCGATACCCCCACGCTCGTCGGTGCTCTCTCCGACAAAGGCGTCATCTCCATAACTGCAGGTTCTGATCATTCCCTTGTCCTTTGCTCTGACGGCTCGGTCTATGCATGGGGGGATAACAATAGTGGCCAGCTCGGGCTGGGTGACGAGCTTGATCGCGATTTCCCCACGCTCGTCAGCACTCTCTCCGATAAGGATGTCATCTCCTTAGCTGGAGGTTTTGCTCATTCCCTTGCCCTTTGCTCTGACGGCTCGGTCTATACATGGGGGAAAAACGATGATGGCCAGCTCGGGCTGGGTGACGATGTCGATCGAGATATCCCCACGCTCGTCGGCGCTCTCTCCGACAAGGACGTCATCTCCTTAACTGCAGGAACTGATTTACTCCTTTGCCCGTTGCTCTGACGGCTCGGTCTATGCTTGGGGGGATAACGATGAAGGCCAGCTTGGGCTGGGTGACGAGGTTAATCGCGATATCCCCACGCTCGTCGGTGCTCTCTCCGACAAGGATGTAACCTCCTTAAATGCAGGTTCTGCTCATTCCCTTGCCCTTTGCTCTGACGGCTCGGTCTATGCATGGGGGTGGAACGGTTATGGCCAGCTTGGGCTGGGTGACGAGGTGATCGCGATACCCCCACGCTCGTCGGTGCTCTCTCCGACAAGGATGTCATCTCCTTAGCTGGGGGTTATGGTCATTCCCTTGCCCTTTGCTCTGACGGCTCGGTCTATACATGTGGGGCCAACGATCGCAGCCAGCTCGGGCTGGGTGACGATGTCCATCGCAATACCCCCACGCTCGTCGGCACTCTCTCCGACAAAGACGTCATCTCCTTGACTACAGGACGTTTTCATTCCCTTGCCCTTTGCTCTGACGACTCGGTCTATGCATGGGGGTATAACGGTTATGGCCAGCTTGGGCTGGGTGACTATGTTAATCGCGATATCCCCACGCTCGTTACCTTTCCTTAATACGTTCCTGCCGCAATGACATGAAGGGGAGGCGCGAGCCTCCCCTTCTTTTTTCAACGCCCTGCGAGATATCCCCCTAAAAAGGGCGAATTCCCGAAAAGATATCCTTCGGAGATTTCCTCCCTGCAAGTCATTCCGGCTGGTTCCTGCCGGAATATGAGTTGAACTCCTCTTACTTCCCGGCGTACGAGGTGCAGTGAGGTCGGCTGTTCGCCTGCCTGCGGCATGGTGCGACATCTGGATACGCGCTCGATTACAAGAACAAAGAGAAATTATCGCCGTACGCTACTCAGCCCACAAACTCGACATGGAATACCTTTCTCGCTATTTCCTTGGCGTAATCCTCGCTCCCGCCTTGCCTACAGCCAAAACAGGAGACCGCATCCCCTTTTTATTTTGCTTGTCCTTAATTTGGGGCAGCATACAATACACGCTCGGACTCGCAAGGCGACCGAAGGATACCTCGAAGAATTGGTTTCATACGAAAACGAGCGAGGCAAGGTCAGGCGAGGAAGAAATGGATCGATGACGAAGAATGGCGGAGCCGCGGACATTTACAGTAAAACTGCATTTTTCGAGGTTCCCAATAAGGAGAAACCATGAAGCGATACGGATTTACGCTCTTAATTCTCGTTTTCCTCGGTGTCTCATTGGCATGCGGCGGCGGTGCAGGCGATGACACCCCAGACGCCGTCACCCCAGACAACGCATTAGCGTGTGGTATTTCTCATTCCCTTGCCCTTTACTCTGACGGCTCGGTCTATGCTTGGGGGAGAAACGATGATGGCCAGCTTGGGCTGGGTGACGAGGTTGATCGCGATACCCCTACGCTCGTCGGTGCTCTCTCCGACAAGGATGTCATCTCCTTAACTGCAGGAACTGATCACTCCTTTGCCCTTTGCTCTGACGGCTCGGTCTATGCATGGGGGTATAATGGTCAAGGCCAGCTTGGGCTGGGTGACAATGTCGATCGCGATATCCCCACGCTCGTCGGACTACTTCCGATAATGGACGTCATCTCCTTAGCTGCGCAGGTTTTG
Source organism: Planctomycetota bacterium (assembly GCA_034521065.1). Classification (GTDB taxonomy): domain Bacteria; phylum Planctomycetota; class B143-G9; order B143-G9; family B143-G9; genus JAXHMW01. Next base: position 105,767 of record JAXHMW010000009.1, read on the forward strand.
CTGCATTCCCTTGCCCCTTGCTCTGACGGCTCGGTCTACGCTTGGGGGTTGAACGCTTGCTGGCGGGCTCGGGCTGGGTGACGACGTCGTCAGCGCGATAATCGACGCCTCGTCGGTGCTCTCTCCGACAAGGATGTCATCTCCTTAACTGCTGGACGTTATCATTCCTTTGCCCTTTGCTCTGACGGCTCGGTCTATGCTTGGGGGGATAACGCTTATGGCGGGCTCGGGCTGGGTGACGATGTCGAGCGCGATATCCCCACGCTCGTCAGCGCTCTTTCCGACAAAGACGTCATCTCCTTAACTGCTGGAAGTTATCATTCCCTCGCCCTTCGCCTCGACGGCTCGGTCTATGCTTGGGGGTATAACTATAATGGCGAGCTCGGTGCTGGTGTGACGAGGTTGATCGCGATATCCCCACGCTCGTCGGAGTCTCTCTCCGACAAGGATGTCATCTCCTTAACTGCTGGAAGTTATCATTCCTTTGCCCTTTGCTCTGACGGCTCGGTCTACGCTTGGGGGAATAACGATCACGGCCAGCTTGGGCTGGGTGACGATGTCGATCGCATTACCCCCACGCTCGTCGGCGCTCTCTCCGACAAGGATCTCATCTCCATAACCGCAGGTTCTTCTCATTACCTCGCCCTTTGCTCTGACGACTCGGTCTATGCATGGGGGGTCAACGGTCATGGCCAGCTTGGGCTGGGTGACTATGTTAATCGCGATATCCCCACGCTCGTTACCTTTCCTTAATACGTTCTTGCCGCAATGACATGAAGGGGAGGCGCGAGCCTCCCCTGACCCATTACTCGCGGTTGCGTTTTGATCTGCCAAACGTATAATGGCCTCCGTGCAATGTCGGTTTGTTAAAGGTCGTACTATTTGACCTTGACAAGAGTGTACGGCTGCGAGAAGATTGCCCCAATCTCATATTGCAGACCAAGAATATAAGACGGCGATACTCTCGCGCAGGGCAGGAAGTTGAACCCGGCGTAGGAAATATCCGTTACGCCCAAAGAGAGAAGACGAAAAGCCGTACTGTAATTAATGAAGCCGATACTTGACCCGGTTTCAAAGAGAGCGCAAACAATGACCGAACAAGATCTCGAACGAGCACTGATCCGCAAACTGGAAGATCTCAAATACACCCGTCGCAAGAACATCCACAAGAGCGTTTTAGCGTAACATGGTATGCTCACGACACTTACGTTAACTGAGTGATATGAGCGGGAATTCTTGCCTTTCAGCATGTTAAGATTGGAGAATGTTTGCCCGCCACAACCTTCCCCTTTTTTTTCACTTGTTTATCATTTGCTTTTTATAGGCGACAGAATTACAATACACGCTCGGACTCGCAAGGCGGCCAAAGGGTGCCTCGAAAAATCGGTTTCGGACGAAAACGAGCGAGGCAAGGTCAGGCGAGGAAGAAATGGCTCGATGACGAAGAATGGCGGAGCCGCGGACATTTGCAGTAAAACTGCATTTTTCGAGGTTCCCAATAAGGAGAAACCATGAAGCGATACGGATTTAAGCTCTTAATTCTTGTTTTCCTCGGTGTCTCATTGGCATGCGGTGGCGGTGGAGGCGATGGCACCCCAGACGCCGTATTAGCTGCAGGTTCTGCTCATTCACTTGCCCTTTTCTCTGACGGCTCGGTCTATGCTTGGGGGGATAACGCTGAAGGCCAGCTTGGGCTGGGTTACGAGGTTGATCGCGATACCCCCACGCTCGTCGGTGCTTTCTCCGACAAGGATGTCATCTCCTTAGCTGCAGGTGCTGCTCATTCCCTTGCCCTTTGCTCTGACGGCTCGGTCTATGCTTGGGGGTATAATGATGATGGCCAGCTCGGGCTGGGTGACGATGTCGATCGCGATATCCCCACGCTCGTCAGCGTCTCTGCGATCCGGAGTCAGCTCCTTAAATGCTGGAGGTTGGTATTCCCTTGCCCTTTGCTCTGACGGCTCGGTCTATGCATGGGGGGATAACGATGATGGCCAGCTCGGGCTGGGTGACGATGTCGCACGTGATATCCCCACGCTCGTCAGTGCTCTCTCCGACAAAGACGTCAGCTCCCTATCTGCAGCAGTTTATCACTCCTTTGCCCTTTGCTCTGACGGCATCGGTCTTCTGCACGGGGGTGGATATCGTGTATGGCCAGCTGGCGGACTGAGTGAGCGATGTCGATCGCGATATCCCCACGCTCGTCGGCGCTCTCTCCGATAAAGACGTCAGCTCCTTAGCTGGAGGTTCTCGGCATTCCCTTGCCAGTTGCTCTGACGGCTCGGTCTATGCATGGGGCTATAACAATCATGGCCAGCTTGGGCTGGGTGACGATGTCGAGCGCGATATCCCCACGCTCGTCGGCGCTCTCTCCGACAGAGGATGTCATCTCCTTAGCTGCAAGTGCTTGGCATTCCCTTGCCCTTTGCTCTGATGGCTCGGTCTATGCATGGGGGTGGAACTCTCGTGGCCAGCTCGGGCTGGGTGACGATGTCGAGCGCGATATCCCCACGCTCGTCGGCGCTCTCTCCGACAAAGATGTTATCTACATAACTGCTAAAGGTTCTGGTCATTCCCTCGCCCTTTGCTCTGACGACTCGGTCTATGCATGGGGGAGAAACGAGGATGGCCAGCTTGGGCTGGGTGACGACGATAATCGCAATACCCCCACGCTCGTTACCTTTCCTTAATACGTTCTTGCCGCAATGACATGAAGGGGAGGCACGAGCCTCCCCTTCTTTTTTCAACGCCCTGCGAGATATCCCGAAAAGGGCGAATGTCCGAAAAGATATCCTTCGGAGATTGCCTCCCCGCAAGTGATTCCGGCTGGTTCCTGCCGGAATATGAGTTGAACTCCTCTTACTTCCCGGCGTACGAGGTGCAGTGAGGTCGGCTGTTCGCCTGCCTGCGGCATGGTGCGACATCTGGATACGCGCTCGATTACAAGAACAAAGAGAAATTATCGCCGTACCCTACTCAGCCCACAAACTCGACATGGGTTACCATTCTCGCTATTTCCTTGGCGTAATCCTCGCCGCCTGCCTTGCCTACAGCCAAAACAGGAGACCGCATCCCCTTTTCATTTTGCTTGTCCTTAATTTGGGGCAGCATACAATGCATGCTCGGACTCGCAAAACGACCGAAGGATACCTCGAAGAATTGGTTTCATACGAAAACGAGCGAGGCAAAGCCCGTGCCGGGCTCCCAAGTTATAGCGTGCTGATGGTGGCTGGCGGCCGATATCACTGGTATCCCCCGTTCGCATGGTTAATCTTGCCCGTGGGGCTCGTACCCGTGCCGGGCAGCCAAGTTATAGCGTGCTGATGGTGGCTGGCGGCGATACTACACAGGTATGCCCCGTTCGCATGGTTAATCTTGCCCGTGCTGGGCTACCCGGCGCCGTGCCGACTTACCCCAAGTTATAGTGTGCTGATGGTGGCTGGCGGCCGATATCACAGGTATCCCCCGTTCGCATGGTTAATCTTGCCCGTGGGGCTCGCACCCGTGCCGGGCTCCCAAGTTATAGCGTGCTGATGGTGGCTGGCGGCCGATATCACAGGTATCCCCCGTTCGCATGGTTAATCTTGCCCGTGGGAGCTCGCGCCCCCGTGCCGGGCTTCCAGAGTTATAGCGTGCTGATGGTGGCTGGCGGCCGATATCACTGGTATCCCCGTTCGCATGGTTAATCTTGCCCGTGGGGCTCGCGCCCGTTGCCGGGCTCCCAAGTTATAGCGTGCTGATGGTGGCTGGCGGCCGATATCACTGGTATCCCCCGTTCGCTTGCTTTAACATGCCTGTGCGGCAGTCGATGCTGGACACCCACTTTATCTCGTGCTGTCGGTCAGAGTCCGTTATCAGACGATTCACCATTCACTCGCTTTATAACTCGGCTGTGTGGCACACATCCATTCTCTGACCGTTCAACGAACATCAGGTAAGCATGGCAAAGCCGCAGCCGTTTACAGTAAAACCGTATTTTTCGAGGTGCCCAATAGGCAATGTGCGCCTCGCTAAGGGGCAGTAAAGGCGACTATAGTCACCTCGGTCGCCGCAGCAGGGCAGATTCTCACCGACGAACCGGGCAATATCTGAGAGTTCGACTACGGCCTAAATCACCCTCTTGAGCAGCCATGCCATGTTCTCCCCGAGGACGCGCATGGTGCGCATGCCCTCCTCGTCGTTTAATACGTCGCCGGGGTTGCGGCCTATGCCCATGTTCCAGTAGCACGAGCCCGGTATGATCATCTGGTTGATATTGCGTAGAAGTTGACTATGGAGTCGAACGCGTGAATCTGTCCTCCGCGACGCACCGCGATGACCGGAGCGCCGACCTTCCGTTTGAGAAGGCCTCCGTTTGCCATGGAGACGTAGCCCGCGCGGTCGATCAGCGCCTTGCACTCGGCTGTCACGTCGGCGAAGTATGTGGGCGAGCCCAGCAGGATGCCGTCCGACGCGTACATGATGTCAAGCAGTTCGTTGCAGTCGTCGTCGAGCACACAATGGCCGTCTGCGTTCTCGCGGCACTTGTAACAGGCTCGGCATCCCGAGAGCCTTTTCCTGCCGACCTGTACGAGACGGGTCTCTATGCCGGCCTTTTCGAGCGGCTTGAAAACCTCTTCGAGCAACATGGAAGTGTTTCCGGCGGGACGAGGCGAGCAGTTGAACGCTGTTACCTTGATGGTGCTCATGAAGGCTCCTCTGATGTCAAGGGCTATAGGCGAGGAAGGGGTTGTCGGCGGAGGGTGTGAGTCCAAGCTTTTTTGCGACCGCGGGGCGGTACAGTTCCCGAAAAAGAGCCAGAAGCTTTCACGCCCTTTAACCATTTCCACGAGGGAAGTTCATCCTTCGAAGCGCGAGGCGCAGCAGTGAGGATGCGACGGCGCTTGGGTCCACGGTTGACATTGCCAGTGCGTTCGGCACGAGATAACCCCTGCGGTCAACCACGAGCGCGACGTCGTTCTCCACGGCAATATTCGCCCACTTCCTTACAGTTTCGAGCTTCGCACCATCGCACAGGACACGGAGGGCGGAATTCTGCCCGAGAGCGGCAATGAAGCGACCGTCGGGGTCGGTTTCCAGCAGCCGTTCCCCCTCAAACAATCCCGTGGCCGCGCCCGCGGCGGCAATCGAAATGCGTTTATCGGATATGCCGAAGGCCGAAGCGAGGTTGCCGGCTTCGAGCAGGAGAGTTACGAGTATCGGCCACGAGCACCGACGCGTTGGAGGCGATGGACTCCGCACGCTGCTTCATGTGGCTCGCGACAGGCCCGAGAACGGTGGGGAAGTCGCCCGCGAGGGGTCTGCGCCCGGGGGGCAACAGGCAGAAGATGCAGCGCGGAGTTCTTTCGGGTGGAGAGATGTCGTCGGAGGTGGAACCGCGGGGAAGGGAGTGCACACGGATGTCATCCCAATCTACAAGCGTTTCGTCCTGGGGAGCGCGTTTCGAGTTGGATTAAAGCTTACGCGGCGATACGGGTCTTCCTCGCAAGTGTAGATATCGAAACCGCTGCGAGAAGAACCTGAAATGAACCAGATGACCGCGCCGATTGCGGCCAGGAATACCACTGCGATGATGACGTATGTTGCCGTGCGCAAAAAACCTCCCGAACGATGGAAAATTATACCGTCCGTGCGGCAAAACACCGGAGCGAAAAAAAGTTTGCACCGTCGGCGAAAATCTCGCAGACAAATATCGGCATGATGGCGTTAACAGAAAAAACAGCGCGCTCTTGGAGAAAAAGAAGCCGAGTTACTGCGAGGCGCTCTCTCATCCCACAAGGCTCGCAATCGTCGAACTGCTGAGCAAAAGGCCGGTATGCGTTTGCGAGATAACCAAGGTCGTCCCCGGAGGCATATCGACGGTGTCAAGGCATTTGTCGATAATGAAACGTGCGGGTATTCTGGACTCGCGCAAGGAAGAGCGCAAGGTGATGTACTCCCTTAAAGCTCCATGCGTTTTGAAGTTTATGAAGTGCGTTGATGAAATGGAGGCACGATGAAATTCAACGCGAAAGAGGTTGGCCTCGGAGCGTTATTCCTTGCGGTGTTCTGCATCGCATACTTCTTCCAATCAGCCGGGAAACCGAGTGGTGGGGGGCGGTACCGACTTCGCGCTTGTGCTTCTGCAGGAGTACGCGAGACTGCACGTGCTCATGTGTCTGCTGCCGGCATTCTTCATAGCCGGAGCGATATCCGTTTTCATAGGCTCGTCATCGGTTATCAAGTACTTTGGTCGCACCGCGAACGAGTTTATGGCTTACGCGGTCGCTTCCGTATCGGGCACGATACTGGCTGTGTGTTGGTGTACGATTTTGCCCCTGTTCGCCGGTGTCTGTCCGGATGGGAGCCGGAATCGGCCCGGCAACAACTTTCCTTTACGCAGGCCCTGCTATCGACGTCTTGGCGATCCGTTTCTAACCGCCCGCAGCTCCTCGGCGAAGCTGCCCTGTCGTACGCGCCACCGATTTGTGCAATTGTTTTCGCCATCGTAACGGGGCTGATAATGTGCTTTGTTGTGTCGGGGGCGTGAGCCGGCAGCCTCGAGGCGCCGGTTTCAGACCGGGGTGAAGACGACCGAAGCCGTCCGCTTTGGCAGACATCTCTCCTTTTCGCTGGCATGGTAGGCGTTCTGGTGTTTGCCAATTGGGGCAAGCCGGAATCATTGGAAGGCACCTGGGCTTTAATTTCCTTGACGATGGCGTTGATCAAGCAGCGTTTTCGCCAGTTCTTGTACGCTGTTTCCCTCGTGTTTTTCTCTTCCATATCCATGCTCTGGCTTCTCGCCGGAGGTGTTGCTGCCAGCGGCCGTAAAGCTTGCTGGCGCTCGCCACGACTACATGAGCGTTTCCAGTTGGTGTTCTCGATCGCCCTGATGTTCAGCAAGGGCGAGGGCAAGGGGGTGGTCGTAGCCTTGGTCGTTCCTCAAACAGGATTATCCCTGCTGTTCTTCGGAGTACTGATATAGGGCTTCCTGCTGGGTGAGCCGGGCAGAGGCGGAGGCGTGATCCTCGAGGGATGCGATGGTTGTGCTCGTCGGCGGCAATTCGGTGTTCGCGAACAACGCTCACGGCAGGTTCATGTCTTCCGCCATCTTCACCCGAAGTCCTCTTCCAGGACTAATGCGCAGACGGCATGGGCAAGGGCGCCGCTGCGGCTCTTCTTCAGCGACCATCCGTCGTGGTGCCCAACGTGCTGGTTATTCGTCCGTGTTATGGGACCCGAAAAAGACGCTTCACCGTCCCTTGTAATTGTTGCTGTCTACCCATGCTGTTCAGCTTGTTGCGGTATGCTCTGGGTGGCTGTTGTCAAAGGAGACAATATGGAAGGCGATAAAAGTTTTAAACCAATCCCAAAATGCGGAAAAACTGAAAAAAAGACCCGCGAAGAGCGGTAGAATGCAGAAATCGAGGCCTGCGTTGAGAGGTTACCGAGTACGCCGGATAATGAAGGCCGGGGTACGTGCTGCTGCCTGGAGATTGAAGGCAAGATAGTTTCGGCGGGAAGCGTCGCGAAGGCTGGAAGATGAAAGGTCGGCTGTAACTGACTTGGCCTTTGCGCACTCTGGTGATAGAATAGCAATGCAGCTTTTGAGCGGTTCGCTGGAGGACGTATGACGAACGAACCGAGTTCGGCGAAGAGCCGGAGCAGTTGCAGGCTGCCGCGCCGGCCGCTTGGACGCGATACAGCGACAGCAACCAATAAAGGTCAAACCGTCCGACTTTCTGGAAGTTCTCGCCCGTGAAGGGGAGAACGCGGTGGTCTTAGCCGCTAAAGGCGATGACTTCAAACGGCTGCCGCAGTACTTTATCCCGCGCAAAGGCGTCTACTTTCTGCGATCCAGACCAACAGAATACGCATCCCACCGATATCGACTTCAGCTTCGGAGCTCTGGATTCCCGGCAGGTAACGATTCACAAAGCAATGAGCAGACCTCAGGAGAAACTGAACGCAGCTACTCGCCGCCGGATGGCAGCCACTTCAATGCGATGGCGGCCAGATTTTGGCGGCAAATGCTGGTCCCCGCTGGTGGTAAACAGCACAGGCATGAGCTTCAGTCGGCAGTCGTTGGAAGCTGCGCTGTTGTCGCCCAACATGAACAGCCGCCCTTCGGGGACCTTGTAAATGCCCTTGCTCACGAGATAAGGGTTCACCGACTGGTCTATATCCACCGCAAGGTAGTAGATGTCCCTTTTGATGGTCACGTTGTCCAAGGTGATGCCCAGGTGCTGTCGCCGGGGACACGCACAATAGCGAGTTCGTGGAGTCTCGCCCGGACAGTATGAACTCAGTTTCCAGCACCTTTCTGCCGTGGACTTGTACCGGGACACGCCGTGCCGAGAACTGAACGAAACATGCGTTGTTACGCCTTCCTTCAGGATTGCCGAGCCTGAGCGGGTGACCCCGTCAATGTTCTTGAGATGCGGCTCGAAACCTCCGCCTATGGGCAGCGCAATGGACTGCGGGAAGTAACGGGTGGAGGTCTCCTGCCCCCTTCCTATCGTGACCGTGATGCTGCCGGTGGGCACCTGCGGAGTGATGTCGGCCTCGAACGCGAGGTCTCCGACCACTGACCGTCCACCGAGCCAGAAGTCGGTGCCCATTTCACCTCGCAGAGGCTGGGAAGTATCGCCGCGCTCGCCGTCATAGGGGATGCGCTCGCCGGTCTGCGGGCAGATAAAGCCGCGGTCAACCGACCGCCTCCCTACATCGCTCTCGTAGTAAAGGTCCTTGTAATGGGGCTCGAACCGCTTGCGGGTTGAAGGACATATCACGCCGTCGAGAAGGCTCAGACGCGGAACGAGGTTCGTTATGTAGCCGTAAAGGTACGTGCCGTTGTTCAGCACACGGTTCCAGTGTTCGTAGCTTACCGAGCCTCCTTCAATGTGCATGGCACCGTCCGCCACGTTCATCCGCGCTCCGTCGGCGGACCAGAAGCGTCCGTCGCTTTCCTCCGAGTAGTCCTCGAAATCCTCTAAGAATGAGTTCATCTGTAGCCACCGACTGCTGCACGTCGTGCGGCTTGGGCGCGATGTCGTCGTTGACGTAGAGGTCTCCCGCGCGCAGTTCGAGCTTCTCGTTTTCAAAGCCAGCCACGCGCTTGATATAGTCGCGGTTGTATTTTTTGCCGTTTATGACGGTCTCGGCGCTGAAGACCAACACGTCGTAGCGATTGACCTTGCCGAACATGTACGAAAGCTTGCTCACACCAACTCGGTCGCCGTGACTCATATCCACGCCTTCGAGCGTGGGCTCCATGCTGCACGATGGAATCTTGAACATCTCGAAGATAAAAACCCTTACCAGCAGCGCGAGCAGCAGTGCCAGCACTATGGACTTCACCATGGACATCGCCGAGGACTTTTTGGATTCCTTCTTCTTGCCCTTCTTGTCTGACGAGCCCTTATTCTTCGAGGACTTCGACTTGTTCTTATTGCTCATTTGCCTTCCGGTGTCGGGGCTTCTGCTTCAGTTGCGGCCTTCGGGTCTTCGAGTTTGAGGAAGCGAACGGTGACGCCCGCCTCTTCGAATATCTCCTTGGCAAGTTCGTCCGGGTAGTCGGCCAGCACGACTATCTCTTCGATATTGGCCTGTACCAGCGCTATTGGCGCAGACCGCGCCAGGATCGGTGGTGGTGCGGCTCAGCACCAGCTGATGCTCACGCCGTGAATGGCCGCCTGGATAATCGCGTTCTGCTCGGCGTGCAGACCGCGGCACAGCTCGTGTCGCTGACCGCTTTTCACCTTCATCTTCACCCGCACACAGCCGGTTACCTCGCAGTGAGTGATGCCGGATGGAACTCCGTTGTAGCCGGTGGCGAGGATGCGCTTGTCCTTGACTATTAGCGAGCCCACCTTTCTTCTCATACAGGTGGCGCGGGTTGAGACATCGAGGGTGATGCGCGCGAAGTACGTATCCCAGTTCGGACGTTGCATATTCGACTCACTTCTGTTCGGACGGTTTCGGAAGCGGTCGATATCCGCATTTGCAACGGCGGAAAAGAAGGTACCTCGAACAATTGGTTTCGTACGAAAACGCACCCGTGCCGGGCACCCAAGTTAAATCGTTTTGATTGTGATTGGCAACCGCTATCACAGGCACCACCCGCTCGCTTGCTTTAACATGCTTGTGCGGCAGTCGATGCTCGACACCTAACTTAAATCGTGCTGACGGTGATCAGCAACCGCTGTCGCAGGTATCCCCCGTTCGCATGCTTTAACCTGGCCGTGCGGCACGCACCCGTGCCGGGCACCCAAGTTAAATCGTTTTGATGGTGATTGGCAACCGCTATCACAGGCACCACCCGCTCGCTTGCTTTATCTCGGCTGTGCGGCTCGCACCCGTCGTAGGAGAATGTAATTGTGGTCGGCATGAAGGTTGTTCGGGTCTCGTTTGTGAGCAACCCGCGGGAGTTGTAGCCGAAGGACGCGTTGTAGTTGCCGTAGTTGCCGGTGGAAAGCTCGTTAGTGAGCTGGTCGGCGTTGTCATACGACATGCACCTGCGAGCCTGATCCTGCGTTCCGCCCGAGTTTCGCGCAACTGATGGTAAATAAGCCGTCCAAATCTGCGAGGCCTTCTAAGCTTGTCCCCAAAAACTGAACAGTGGGTTAAGGTGGCGGAATCGCCCGGCCGCAAGGGGCTACGCGAAGCGTCGGAGGGCGGCATGGCTTTGTCAGGTGGCGCAGGGAATTCACGCCCATCGTCCTGTTGAGCCTCTTCGGCGCTGACCACAAGGGAGAATATGATTGCGAACGCCGATGTATAGCGTTGGCAAAAAGCGACACTGTTCGATGTGTATTGCGTGAATCCATCGCACACCACCTGTTCAAACTGCCCGAAGCACTACATTTGCAAACTATGTGCCATGGTCGGGGAACTGGTTACAAGAAGGAATTAGGACACTAAGACCTTTTCGGCAGAGGCAGGACACATTTTTGCGCCGATTATGAACAGGCAGTGAGCATTAGTTATACTTCGTCAGTTGGCGAAAGAACGTAGCATTTTAGCCGACCATGATAACACAGGCAGTCGGTGTTAGTGTTTTCGAATAGGAAGGCCCTCTAACAGCCGACATTCGAACGGGTCTTCGCAGTACATATGGTGAGAAGGAGTAGTTATGAGCGATTGTTGTGGAACCCCGAAGCCGTCCAACGAATCTTCCTGCGGATGCGGTGTCGAGTCGGACAAGGTCGTCCTTTTGTATGCGTGCTCCGGCGGAGCTAACGTCGGCGAGATCTCCGACAAGGCCGCACGCGAGTTGATGTTTAAGGGGGAGGGCAAGATGTTCTGCCTTGCAGGGCTGGGTGGCGACATCCGTGGCATGGTGGATACCGCCCGTGTCGCCGACGTAAACCTGGTTATTGATGGCTGTCCGCTGAATTGCGCCAAAAAGTGTTTCGACCGCCACGGGATTACTAACTACGTACAGATAAAGGTCACCGACTTGGACATTGAGAAGTGTGCAGAGCGATGCACGGACGAGCAGGTCGCCAAGGTGACTGCGGCTGCCCGGGAAAAGCTGAAGGACCTAACAGAGAAGGACAGACAGTGAGAACTGACCCGAGGCGGTCTTGTCATATGGCTGTGCGCAAGTGGCACGAGCCTGCTTGCCTGTCTGAAGGTATTCGCATCCGCTATTTGCCTTTTGCAGGCCGCAAAACGGATGCGAACAATCTTGAATATGGAAGGAAGAAGCGATATGTCGAGATTTCTTAGAATAGGCTTGATCTTGATCGCCGTTGGAGCGATTGTCGGCGCAATCGTGGCCGCGCAGATGATAAAAGGTGATAACTCCAATGGTGGCTCGGTGACGAAACCAGCGGCTTGCCGAAGCTGTTAGGCGCACGGAGCCAAAAGCTGTGTCCCGTGCAAGATGATGGCTCCTATCCTGGAAAATCTGAAGAAGGACTACGCAGACAAATTTGTAGTGGAGTTCATTGACGTCAACGAACGTGAGAATATCGCCAAGGCCCGGCAGTACGGTATCAGGATGATTCGTACGCGGTTTGACGAGCAAGGCAAGGAGCTTTGGCGACATGAAGGCTTCATGAGCAAGGGAGACATTCTTCAAAGTGGAAGAACCGGTATGATTTTGACAGCGCCGAAACCGATGAAGCTGAAACGCAATCCGAAGCTCGCCCTGACACACAACCGGTTGCTATTGAGTCCTTCAACGAATCGGTAACCGTAGGCCAGAAATTTCCAAACCTTGCGTCGGCTTCTCTGGTCTTCGCAAGCCCGGCGGATTTGCCCGAGGGCGTTTTGCTGCGAGCAGGTGATCTGAAGATTACCCGCAAGGATATTGACGCCGAGGTCGTCAAAGCCCCGGAGGAGTTTCGAGAGGAACTCCGCAAGAACGGATTCTTTCTGCTGGAGCAAATGGCTACGCAGCAACTTTAACTGCGAAGCCAGGGCGGCTCTGACCAAGATTGGCGAGAGCCCGCTTCTTCTCTCTCCGACCAACAGCTTCTCAATGAGTATTTCAACACGCTCGTCGGCGATGTGAAGGTTTCTGATGCGGAAGTGGTCGAGTTCTTCGAAAACAACAAGGATATGGTCGGGGACCAACCCCTTAACGCTATCAGGGATGCTATCGCCAACTACCTCAGGCAGCAGAAGCAGCAGGAAATCCAGAACGAACACATCCGTACTCTGGGTCGGAGGATGAAAATAGAGATTGATGCCGCCTGGCTCGAAAAGCAGGCAATATTGGCCGCGGACAATCCGGTGGACAAGGTTCGCGCCAGCGGCAAACCCTCGGTGGTGGATTTGGCGCAGGGAGGGGATGCCGCCCCTGTGATATGCTTCAGCCGATTTTGGCGACCCTTCGCGAGAAGTACGATGGAAAGGCGAATATTTTGTTCGTCCCGGTTCGTGAGGAACAGGATCTTGGCGCCCGCTCCAGCATGAGGTCTATACGACACTTGTTCTTTGATAAGGATGGAAAAGAAGTCGAGCGCCATACCGGTTTCATGCCACAGGAACAACTGGAGCAAAAGCTGCGCGAATTGGGTGTGAAGTAGGTGTTTGAATGAAAGCCAAGGAGTTTTTCGGCAAGCTACTCATCGTGTTTCTGCTTGTCAGTATCGGGGTTGCCATAGGCAAGGAAATGGCAGTGCGCAGTTCTCCAGCCCCTGCGGTTCCCGTAGCAGAACAGGGAGAGACGAAAGTGGTCGTCTGTTTCTACATGCGCGGAATTCCATGTATTGACTGCACGATCGTTGAGAATACCACCGAAAGAATTGTCAACGAAGAGTACGCTGACGCTGTCGCGCAAGGTGATATGGAATTCGTCACCGTGGACTACCTGAAGAACACAGCCCTGGCCGACAAGTACAAAATCGGCCAACCCACTGTCCTAATAGTTCAGATCGAGGACGGCGAGGAGACCCGTGTCGAGCGTCTGCAGGACGTCCTGCTCAAGGCCAGAAACAAAAGCGAACTCGAGCAGTATATCCGCAATGGGATAAATCGGATATTAGAGGGAGACGAGGAATGAGCTTCTCTGTCGTAAGCTGCAAGCTCTGCTGGTTTGGGCCTGTGACGGCCGTGAGCCCCTGCCCGCTGGCGACCAACATCGCCGCTATCTCTTTTCTCAGCCGCAACGTGAGCAAAACCAGGCGCGTGATGTTGTCAGCCGCGTTGTACACGCTCGGACGGACGCTGGTCTATGTGACCCTGGGCGTCATCCTGCTGTGGGCCTTTCAGAAGGCCACCGGTAATACCGGAAACCTGCAGGAGTACGCCAGTTCGACCTCCCGAAGCCTTCAGCATTACGGCTATATCGCATTGGGCCCGGCGCTGCTTTTCATTGGCATGATTTTGCTCGGGCTGTTCGAGTTTAATCTCTCATTCGGTGTGGGAGGCTCGAAGCTCCAGGAGCGTATCGCCGAGGGCGGTGCGATCTGGGCTCTTCCGCTGGGCATCCTGTTCGCATTTGCCTTTTGTCCCCCGTCCGTTGCACTGTTTCTCAGCGCATTGGTCATCTCGTTGGAACACGAATCAATGGTGCTTCCGCCTTTGGTTTACGGCATCGGCACGGCTGTTCCCGTAATCGTCTTCGCGATATTCATTGCCTTCGCCAGCCAATATGTGGGCAAGGCCTTTAACGCAATGACCAAGATAGAGAAGTGGTTCCGGCTAATTACCGGACTCATCTTTGTACTCTATTGGCATTTACTATATGCTGACCGCGTATTACGAGGAACATCTTCTTCTGAAAAAAGAGAACGTCAACAGCATAGTCAAGGGCACCTCAAAAAATCGGTTTCGAGCGAAAATGAGCGAGGCAAAGGCAGGCGAGGACGACAAGGTGTTTCGACTCAAGTAATAGCCTTGGCTATACTTAAGGAAGAAATAGCTGATGACGAAGCCCGTGCCGGGCACCCAAGTTATAGCGTTCTGATGGTGGCTGGAGACCGATATCACAGGCATCCCCCGTCAGCATGCTTTATCATGGTTGTGCTGCTACGCACCGATACCCACAAATAATTCTACACCCCGCCGACACGCATGCAAGGACGTTAATGTTTCAATTGGCTATGCACATTATGGCGATACCGTCAATACAAGATTCTCCGGAAGATGGCGGGTGCAATGACTTCCTTCTGGATATTAACCCCCAGTTCTTTCCTGTCCTCACTGCAGCAACACCGTTATGGAACTCTCGGGCACCGTCGAATCCACCAACTTCGAGCGCTTTACCTGAACTGTCTATGTTGATAACTGCCTTGCTAACTCACAAATAACCCTACAAGAACTTCAGGCAATCGAGATACTGATCACGCTTTAGGACATCACCATCGACCGTCACAAGACTGTACTTCTTAGAGCCTTCGAATCGAACAAAGCCAAGTCCTTCAAAGAAGCCAGACGCTTCGAGAACTTTGGAGTCGAAAAGATCCACCTTATCGCCATGCATGTCAACGAAGACCATCTCACTGTACTTATAGTCTCTGTCCCAAAAGAATAGCCAGATTCGATATCATGCTGCCACAGTGTTCCCACTGGCCAGATTCCGCCTCTTGAGGGAGATATCTCTTGCCCTTGCTCTGCGATGAATACAGGTCTGACCGTTTTGTCGATCAGGACACTCGTTCCTATATCAGAGTCCTTCACGCACACTGCGTAACCATCCATGAAGGGAAAAGCTGCTTTGGACTTGAGTGAATAGCGGTATCCCGCAACCTGTTAATCTGTCCGAAGCTTAGTGCCAGCGTCAAGGGCCGGCGCAAGCCCTTCGCTGAACTCGCCGATGTGCAGAAAACTCTTGGAGCCTACAACCTCGCCGCTCAACGTGCACACCATCCTCTTCAGGGCCTGCAGCGCATGTGGCAAGGCCTTCCGGAACCCGGTTTCCGAATATGTCGTTGTCATTTCTCCAGAAAGACGCATGATACGCCGCTCAGAGATCAGTGCATTTAGTTCGTAAGAAAGCCATTCGCCGGTTATCACGGGAACACGGACGGATATCTCTGTTTGTGATAGATACTTAGAGCATCTTGATGGGTAATATTGATAAAGAGGCCATCCGTCAGCACAGGTTTCTCCCTTCCTGGTAATGACAAGTGGGCGATTTGAAGTAGATATGGACGCAAAACCAAATGCAAAATCCTGAGCTTCTGTGGCTCGGACACACGTTCACGGAAATATCAAGGAACAAATACTCCTTAGCTACTGTGTCATACACACGTACAAGGCCACATGAAAACAACCCACAAGGCTCTAACCCTGTGCTAAGTTCGAAAACAATCTCCCCCCCAGGGTCAATGAACGCTTGTTGACCA
>JAXHMW010000010.1:0-92706 GCA_034521065.1 Planctomycetota bacterium
ACCAGTACGGCGCAACGAACTTCGGCCCACAGACCGTGCTCGACGAAGGCACGGCTCCCGGCAAGGTCCTTGTGATTCCCATGCACGGCGTAATCGGAGCGGCGACCATGTTCCCCTCCGATGCGGGCATTTCTCTTCAGAAACTGAAGAACTACATCGAGCATTCGAAGGGCGATGAGGAGATAGTCGCCTACCTTCTCGACGTGGATTCGCCCGGAGGTTCCGGCTACGTTTCGGATGAGATACTTCACTATTTCGACTCGGAACTCGACAAGCCTGTTTACGCGCACTTCCGCAGCATGGCGGCCTCGGGCGGCTACTACGTTTCCTGCCATGCTGACAAGATTTACATCGACCCGACCCGGAGAACGGGCTCATAGGTGTAAACGCATCCAGACGATGAACTTCTCGGGGCCTGCTGGACAAGGTCGGCATCTAGATGAGAGCGGGTGAAGAGCAGCGAGACCACGTGAAACTCATGTCTCCGTACAAGCCTGCGAGCGAGAAGGAGATAGCGGTTCTTCAGGAACTCGTTGACACCCACTACGAGCGGTTCGTGAGGTTCGTCTCAGAGGGACGGAACCTTAGCCGCGAAGAGGTTTTGGAGTTCGCAGACGGACGCATCTTCACTCCCGAAAGGGCACTTGAGTACGGCCTTGTGGACAAGATAGCGCACGTTGACGGAGTGTACGATGACATCCGCAACGCACACGGAGACGTGAGCTTCGTGCGTTACGACAGGCTCCCGACGCTTATGGAGACACTTATGCATGGCGTTTCTCATCGTCCTTCATTTGAAGAGCGTCTGCTGCCTTACCTCGCGCAGGAAGGTACGCCTTTGGTACTTTACATGTTCGTGAAATGAGCACGGGCACGCCTGTTGCATACGAATAATTGAAGACCTGTCGCAGATTCGGCGGGCAAAGGGCAAATACATAATGACAGAACCGATCCATCTCGCCTTTTTATGGCATCAGCACCAGCCCTTCTACAAGGACACGCTTTCGGATCGGATCGAAATGCCGTGGGTTCGGCTTCACGCGATAAAGGACTACTACGGGATGGCGGCGATGATCGAGCGTCATCCCGGCATCAAAGCCACGGTGAACTTCGTTCCCTCTCTCCTCGTCCAGCTTCAGGATCAGATAGACGGCAAGCAAGACATCTGGCAGTCGCTCAGCCGTATAGCTCCTTCCGACATGAACTATGACCAGCGCCGGTTCCTTCTTCAGAACTTCTTCATGACCAATCCCAACACGATGATACGCCCCCTGCCCCGCTACTTCGAGCTTTACGGCAGGCGCAGCGGAGTTGATATTGACGAGAAGGTCGTCGCACGCTTCTCGGATGAAGAGATACGAGATATCCAGGCACTTTCCAACCTTGCGTGGTTTCACCCGATTACACTCGAAGATGACGTCTTTCTGGGCGAGACGTACAAGTGCCAGCATTTCTCTGAAGAGGAGAAGCAGCAAATCCTCGACAAGCAGATCGAGGTCATGAAACAGGTGATACCCCTTCACCGCAAGCTGCAGGACGAGGGCAGGCTGGAGCTTTCCACCACTCCGTTCTATCACCCGATAATACCGCTGCTGCTCGATGAGCACTCCGTCCACGAGGCCATGCCGGACGCACGATTGCCGCGCAGGACTCTGCCGCTTGCAGGCGACGCATACGAGCAGGTTAGGCGAGCTTACCAATACCACACGGAAGTATTCGGCAAGGCTCCCGCGGGTATGTGGCCCAGCGAAGGCAGCGTATCGCAGGAGGCCGCGGAGCTGTTCGCTTCCGCCGGTGCGAAGTGGATTGCTACCGACGAGGAGATTCTCGCCCGTTCGACCGGAGTACAGAAGAGCGCGCAGCGCCATCCCTATCGCCCTTACAGGGTCAACGGGGTGCCGGGCAGCCTGTCAATCGTATTTCGCGACCACGTGGTATCCGACTTGATGTCCTTCCAATACCAGTACTTCAACGAGGACGACGCGGTAAGCGACTTTTTGGAAAAAATTCGTGACATCGGCAAGCGTCACAGCGAACGGCCGCTGTGCGTGTTCGTCATCCTGGACGGCGAGAACGCGTGGGAACATTACCGCCGCACTGCTTATCCGTTCTTCGTCAAACTCTACGAAAAGCTCGAAGAGGCCGACGACATAGTCCTGACGCGCATTAGCGAGTACATAGAGAATCACGAACCTACCCACTCCATAGACAGGGTGGCGGCGGGCTCGTGGATTAACGGCGATTTCGCCATATGGGCGGGCCACGACGAGGACATCGAGGCGTGGGAGTACATAGACCGGGTACGCGAGGATTTGCGAATCATGACTCAGTCGAGCCATGGCAAGTACAACTCCGCCGACGTAAAAAACGCGTGGGAGGAGATCTACATCGCGGAGGGCTCGGATTACTTCTGGTGGTACGGCGAAGACCACTCTTCCGTGCAGGACATGGAATTCGACGCGCTGTTTCGAATGCATCTCAAGAACGTGTACCGCCACCTCGGAGAGGGATACCCAGAGTTTCTGGACGAGCCCATCAAGAAACGCGGGCAACGCAAGCTGTATTCCGAGCCCACGGCGCCTCTCCAGCGGGCTCATGCGAGGGTGTCGTCGTATTCAACGGCATTTCGCCGCTCATTACGATTCCAGTGCCGATTACGGCTCGATGGCACGCGTGTCGAGCATGCGGCTTCAGGACGTTTACTTCGGTTTCGACGACAGCAACCTTCTTTTGCGTGTTGACGTATCCGACCAAGCTCGGAGAGTCGACGCCTTCAAGGTGGTACGTACGGTTCGCAAGCCCTGTACTGCGGAATCGCCTCGGCGTTCGATGTCGGTTCGCAGGAAAAGGAGTTCACCTGCCGCAACAACGGCCGAGACGGCGACAAGGTCGGCTCAGTGTGTCTGGGCAGAATATTCGAGGCCCGAATCCCGCTGGAGGAGCTTGACGCACAGATCGGCATGGGCCGCGGGTTCGAGATCCAGCCTCGAGGCCGACGGCAAGATAGTAGAGATACTACCGCGAGGCGGCGTATTTAACGAGCCCGTTCCACCGATAGACTACGACCACCGCAACTGGGGTCTGTGATACCCGCCAGCACTCGGGAAATCCGCTAAAATAGCTGTTTGTCGAGAAATGGCGCTCCGCATGCGTCAAACATACGTGCGAGCGAAGAATTCTTTGGACTGACGGAGTAGAGACGTTTCGAACACACGGGACGCCGAGATTGGCGGTTCTGTTGATAGGCGTTTGCGCGAAAGGAGAAGAGGCCGCGAGCTACGAAATCGGTCTCGTGATAGAGCCGGGCAGTATCTTTCGCTACGAAGTGGAGGATACGACCCGTACCCGAACCAGCGACCCTGCGACGAAACAGTCGATTATAATCGCACTTACGACCGAAAAGGACTCGCGTCGCGTAGTGCTTTCTCGAAAGGGCGAGTGGGTGACGATAGCTGAACAGGAGGCCTTTCAAAACCTGCGCGTTGACGAGGCCACGGCTCTCGGAATGCCGCTCGACCAGTCAATAGTGAACGACAGCAAAGTCGAGCAGTTGCGCAAACACCGCCTGCAATCCGAGATATTTCATCTCAAGGTGATGGGAGTCAACGGCCAGCCGGACCCCTCTGAGACCGACGGAGTTGACATGACTTCCGTTTTGAACACCGTGGCGCAGAACATAGCGTTCATACCGCCCCGCATGGTGGAGTTGCTCGAACAATGGAACCGTGAGGTAAAGGTAGGCGACTACACGGCCGTTTACGACTACGAGGTTCAAAAGGCCTACGAGGTTGACGGGAAAACGATTGTGAGCGTAAAGGGCGAGGTTTACTTTCGAGACCTGCCCGAGAACGACCCGTTGAACGTGGTGCAAGAAATGAGCTTTAACCTCGACTTCGACTGCCTGCAAAAGACGCTTTACGACTCGAAGCTGAAATTCGTAGCGGGATTGAAGAAGTCCGGCAAGATAGTCGAACGCACGAACACGATATCTCGCAAGCTCGTATCAATGACCACGGTTGACGAGGCTGCGCGCAACACTCTCAAGAACCAGATGGACTCCATCGCAATGGCTAAAGAGGGCGTTGAGCTGAAGCAGTACGACGAGGCCTACTTCCGCATAAAGGAGGTCATCGAGCAGGGCACCCTCTTCCTCACCGGCGCGAAGCAGTTTTTGCGCGACCGCATCTTTAACGAGTGGAAGGTTGAGAACAGGCAGGTTGACAAATTCTGGTTCACAGAGTGGATTAACTCAAAGGTTACACTGCGAAAGAGGCCCGGGGAGACGTTGTTGTACTGGCTTTCTTCGACCCTTCGATATCGTCGAGTACTCGTATCTGGCGCCCGTTCGACGATTGGCGAAAGCACTTTGTTCCGCAGGGCGCGCGACTGATTGCCGTTTCCGTGTCCGAGCCTCAAAAGGTCAAAAAGTACATAGAAGAGATGAACATAGACCATACCGTTGCATGTGATGCCGACTACCTCATGCTGAACTACTTTCAGGTGGGCGTTGTGCCGACGTTCATCGTGCTGGACAAGGACGGCAAGGTCGCTTTGAAGGTCGTGGGCAAGCGTGAAATGTACAAGGTTCACAAGAAGCTGGAGGAGTACTTCGGCCCGATTGAAGAGCTGGAGTAGCTTCAAAGCCGCTATAATACTTCGCTTCAAAGCGACAAAGGTTCCGCTCAAAGCAACAAAGGGAGGCAGGCGAGGATGAGAATGGCCCGTTAGCAATTCTGGCACTCGTATTACTGGCGGTCGTCGCCGGTGCTGCTTACGTGCTATTGGGAAAAGGCAGCAGCGAACGCGAAGCCGACTTCGACCCTCGAAGGCAGTCAAGCTGGACTTCGAACTTCCCCTCGGAACACAATTGGACTACGATGTGGAGATCAAAAAGACCGTCCGCATGAAAGGCTCGGATGGCACCATCGAGTTCGGCGTGGCGGTTGACATGGTGCAGTCCATCCTCAATCGCGCCGAAGAGGACAAGAAATACCACCAGTTCCACATGGACCTTTTCGAGGACATCCGAGTCATACGAGCACAGTTGAACGGCGACCCCATGCCGGCCTCGCGCTCCAAGGAACAGCTCGATGCCGAGAAACGCCAGTTCAAGTACGGCGCGTACGTCTTCAACGACAACGAGACGCTCAAGACGGGTCTTCCTATGAAGGAGCCGAAGGTCGAAGAGGAATCCGATATCATCAACGCTCTTCTTTCCTACGTTCAGAACTTCAAGGGAGAGCACCGCAAGGTTGGTGACAAATGGCAGTACTCTCGCAAACTCGGCGACTACGAACTCGTTTACGAGCTGGAATTCACGGACGTGGTTTACTACAACGATATGCTGTGTGCGAAAATAAACGGTACCGCGACCTGCGCGAACGCGACGAAAGAGGTCGTTATGAAGCCCATGGATTACACCCTGTGGCTTGCTCTCGAGGAGAATGTAGTAGCCGCGAGCAGGATAGAACAGGAATACCGCGTTAAACAGGGCGACCAGTGGGTGAGTGTTACGATGGAGCTGAAAAAGGAACTAACCCGCAAGTTTGAGGCCGACGCGAGTGTGCTTCAGGCGCTCAAGCAGAACCACGAGAAGCTCCTTGAAACCGAACGCGCTCTTCGCCAGCGCAACCCCGATACCAGCAAGTACCCGGAACAGCGTGCCTTCCTGCAGGGTCTTTTGCAGCAATTGGGCGACAACCAGTACGCCCGGGGCGTGCAGTTCATTTACGAGCAGACAAAATAACCCGATTCCGTAACAAGCAAAAAGGCCCGCCAATATGGCGGGCCTTTTTTTGTCAGTTTCGGCACGGCTCAGTCGGTTAGGCGCCTAACCGCGTCAATGAGTCTGCCGTCCCGCCATTGTGCGACAAAGATGATGTCGTCGGTGAACACCGGTTCGTCCATGAGCTTGCCGAGCTTTCTCGCCCTGTCCATGGCGAGACCTGCGAGGGCGTCTATCTTCACGAGGTTCAGTCCATGTTTTTCGGCGTTTTCGAGCAGCGCAGGCAGATACGGACTCTTGCAGTTTTCGTTGACTGCTATGTGCTCCTCCGTTACCACCGCGGAGACAACCTCGCCGGGAGTGACGACGTTCGTGACGCGCTCTCTTACGCAGGGCGCCGACCTGCCCGACCTGTTGACTCGTGCGAGAGGCAGCGCGAAAACGGTGAGCTTTCCACCGGCCGCGGCATCGGGGCCGCCGCCGATACCGGTGCGCAGCACGCCGTCGTAGCCGGTCAGGGTGTTGACGTTGAAATCACGGTCAACCTCGCTGCCACCGAGAACGACGACATCCATAAGCCCTACCGCGGGCTGGCGTGCGGATGGATCGTAGTAAAGAGACGTGGATACCTCCACGTGGCGGGGGTCGTTGATGAGCGAGTGGAACAGTCGCGCAGAGGGCTGGAAACACTGGCCGTCGAAAAAGGTCGAGATAAGCCCTTCTTCGAGCAGGTCAACGTGGTACTCCATGCTGCCGCCGGTCGTGAAACCCGCTCGAATGCCGTTTCTGCGCATGATGCCGAACATTTCCTTCAAGACGAGCAATCCCGCACCCGAACCGATCTGGAAGTTGAAGCCGTCCTTTATCACTCCGGCTGCCTGCATGGCCTTCAGCACGTTGTCAGCAATCGCCTGCCTGGCGGGGTCGCCTTTGACACGGCGGATATCGGTCGAGCCCGTGGAGATGCCCCTGCTATCGCCGACCGTGTGAACCTGCACGACATGCGAGACAAAGCGCATGTCAATGGGATGTGGAACGAGCGGCGCGGGCAGAAGCTGTTCAGTCAGCACCACTGTGTTTTCGGAGTAACGGGCATCGGGCTCGGCAAGGCTTACGGGACCGCATTGGGAACCCGGATGGCCCATTACACCGTTCGCGTTGCCATAGATGTCGGCAGCGGGGACGGGGATAACTGCGAGGTTCACCTGTCTTTCTCCGAATCGCATTGCCCTTGCCCTGCCACCGTGGGTTCTGCCCGTGACTACCCAGGGCGAGAACGCGCCACCAGCCGCAGCTTTCGCGCTCGCACCGTACAGGTTACCCTCCACACCTGCAAGCAGGCCGGACTCGAAAGCTTCCTTGAGCAAACTGCCGTGCGAGTTAAAAAACGCTATGCCCAACAGATGTACGCCGCTAACACCGGCATCTTTCAGGGCTTCGAGAAGCAGGGCAAGAGCAGTGCTGTCGTCGCGGTAGTAGTGGGGCATGGAGACCCAGCCGCCGTCCGGCACGCACTCCCGCACGACGTCCGCAAGCGATTCGCGCAGCTTACTCTCTCCCCTGCCCTGGCGCATGGGAGTCGGGGCAATCCACTCCGGGCCTGGCGGGAGGTCCGCGAAGGCTCCTGAATAGGGTTCGTGAGAGAAACCATTGACGGACTTGGGCACGAGCCTACCGATGGAGTTTTCAACAAGTTCGGTCATGGAAGCGACCTCGTGTGAATGTTATTGCAAGAACATTGCGTCGCCGTAGCTGAAGAACCTGTAGTTAAGCGCGACGGCCTTTTCGTATATCTTAAGAACGTTGCGGCGACCGGCAAATGCCGCCACGAGCATGAGCAGCGTGCTTTTTGGGAGGTGGAAATTGGTAAGCAGGGCATCACACGCACGATATTCGTAGGGGGGCCTGATGAAGATGTCGGTCTCACCGGAAGCTGCGCTCAGCACACCGTTGCCATCTGCCACAGTCTCCAAAACCCGCACGCATGTAGTGCCGACCGGTATCACGCGTCCTCCATTCTCACGGGCCTCGTTGATGCGTAAGGCGGTTCCGTCCGAGATCTCGTAGTATTCCGAGTGCATGACATGCTGTGAGATATCATCGGTCCGGACTGGCTCGAAGGTTCCTCGCCCGACGTGGAGAGTGATGTTTTCAACCTGTACTTCACGGAGTTTGATTTGTTCGAATATGCGGTCGGTAAAGTGAAAGCCTGCTGTGGGGGCTGCAACAGCGCCGGTGCGCTTCGCATAAACAGTTTGGTAGCGTGAGACATCTTCTTCGGTTGCGCCTTGTGGGCGGTCAATGTAGGGAGGCAGGGGGACATCGGCGAAACGTTCACAGAACTGCTGTAGCTCTTCAGCAGGGCAGTTGAAGCTCACCCGCCGTTCGCCATGCTCTCCGAGCGCGAGGATCTCGCATTCGATATCCGTGTCGGGAAAAGCGATCAGTTCACCCTCTTTAAGCTTGCCGCCTGAGCGAGTTATCGCGCGAAGCTCGGGTGTGAACGGCGGTTCAAGCAAAAAGACCTCCACCTTGCCGCCGGACGATTTGCGGTGACCATAAAGCCTGTTGTTGAAGACCTTTGTATCGTTGATGACCAGCACATCTCGGGGGGACAGGTAATCGGGGAAGCTGTGAAAAATGGTATGTTCGATGTTGCCGGTGGCGCGGTCGAAGACCAGCAGGCGTGAGGAATCACGAGGAGTGGCTGGTTTCTGGGCGATGAGACGCCTTGGCAGGTGATAGTCGTAGGAGGATATGTGATTAAGCAGTTCATCTGTCATTGGGTGGATATCATAACCGGTTTGCGAACCGGCAGTGCGGAGGAAAAGAAAAGGCGGGGCAACAAGCCCCGCCTTTTTGTCAGTCGGTCAGCGGATAATCAGCGCAGTAGTTCCCTGAACAGCGCGCGTGAAGCGGCGGAATTCGCCAGGGAACCGGCGGGAGCCGGTGAGACTGCATAGTAAAGTGCGACGAGCGATGAACCGCTGTTGCTTGCACGGATACCGGAATCGCGCACGCCGGTGAGTGCAGTAACGCTGTCAGAAGCATAGGAGCCGAACGCAGCAGTCGCCACGAAGCAGCCACCGCCACCGCCGCCACCGGCGGTGTCGAGGCGGGTTTCGTCAGTACCGATCGGGCCGGTGTAATCGCCCGCGGCTGTGTCCACGAACTTGAGATCCGCACCGTCCCAGAAAACGATGGACGGGTTACCGGAACTATCGAGGGCGACGTTGGTCATGCCGTTGGCCTGAGTGCCGGCGACATCGTAGTCAACGCCCCAGGTGACACCGTTATACCACGCGTAACGCAGGGTGTCGAAATCGCGATAGGTTACGTGGATGATGCCGTGCGAGTCAATATCTATGGAGATATCGTAGCCCGTGATGCTGTTAGTGGACAGGTCAATGTTCTGCCAGCCTTCGGGACGGAGCCATGCGATGCGCAGACCCATGTCGGCGGGCTCGGTCATGACCTGGTAGCAGATGTAGGGGACGCCGCTGGGGTCGAGCGCGAGATTTCCGTTGCGGCCTACATCGCCGTTGGTGTCAACACCATAGATGTTCCAGACGTCGTTTTCGAGTCGCGCGAACTTTACCGCACGGTTGGTTGAATCGTAGTAGGAAATGGACGGCCAGTTGAGAATCGGCATAACCTCGATGGAACAGTAGAGTCCGACGTTTCCGACATCGTCAACTTCCTCGGTTGCCCAAATCAGACCATCGGGCTGCGCGTAGATGAGCGCACCGATGCTGGAACCGTAGAAGGCGATGTGAGCGGTATCGTACTCGTCTATGGCTATGTCTATGTAGTTGGTGGCCGCGTAGCTGGATGTGACGATCTGGGAGAACCATTCGGTACCGTCGAAGTGAGCTACCATTGCCTCGCTGTCCTTTATGTAAACGACCCAGGGAAGGTCGTTGGAGTCGAGAGCAATGTTGACCTTCTGGCCGAACTGCCCGCCGGAGTCAATCACGTCAATGCGCCACTGGCCGTTGAACACCCACCCGACGCGAATGGAGTCGGGTTCGGTCTTGCCGTCGGCCTTCTGGTTCTCTGCGGGCGCGCCGGTGTAGGCCACAAAGGGCGAGTTGGCTGAGCTCCACGCCAGTGAACAGCCGGTGCCGAACGCATTGGTTGCAAGCGTGAAGGGCTCGTTCCACAGCGGCGCAGGGATGTTCGAGGTATCACGCAGTTCGAAGTTCCAGGTTACCTCGGAGGGCTGAGTGATGTCGAAACGGAAAAGCGGAGCGGTGCTGCCCGGAGCGGAGCCTGTACCGGTGTATCCAGTGCAGACGATTCCCTGATAAAGGAAGTCCACACGGCCGGCCACCTCGTCGCCGACGAAATGCCAGGAAGAACCGATGGGCGGAATCATGTTCACGCCGGCACCCATGGGGTCGGATATCGTGAGCTGAACCTGCTTCACCCAGTTGGCGTTGACGGTTGCGGGTGAAAGCACGGTGTAGGAGTAGGGGTTAGGCGTGGCGGGCGACGGTGGTACGTCGTCCATGCCTATTCCGTCAGCCTCCCATGAAAGGAGGTAGCGTTCGCCGCTGTTCGCGGAAGGCGGGGTGGTCTCGATGATGACATCGGTTCCTTCCTCGTAGAACATATCGGCGGGATGGGTGGATATGATGGAGCCGTTAGTGGTAATCTCCACCTTGTACTCACCCAGCCAGTGGGCGGTAAGCGTTGAGGCCTCGTTGGCGGTGTAGGTAAAGACGGGCAGCCCGACGTATCCATGCGAGTTGGGAGTGGCCCAACCCTGCCAGGAAAACCTGGAGTCATCCGTGTCGGGGTGGTCTGAAGGCTTCGACTGTAAACCTGGTCGCCCTTGCGAATCCACACGCGGCCGTCCGGGTCGGTTTCACCATGGTTTGCGCGAACCACGATTGCGACCTCCCTGTCATAGAGCCAGGTAAGGGTCGTGGGTTCGGTGATTGCAAACTCACCTGTGTCGAGTCCGGAACCGGGAGCGAGGGAGCCGGTCGAAGTCCAGCCTATCGTGCGCCAGCGTTCGCTTGCCGGCAGTAGCTCTATCTCGGTAGCAGAGCAGCGCAGAGTGGTGCCGGTCGGGTACCAACCCTCCAGGTCGCCTGTGTCGTCGCTGTGCTCGCTTGTGAGAGCAAAGTAGTACTCCGCGTACCAGTGGAATGTGACCGTGGACGGATCTTCGAGGAAGAAGTCGCCGGTCTCGCAAGTGTCACCGGATGAGGGTACCGAGCCTGTACCGGTGAAACCGGAACAGACATAGCGTGTAGTGCTGTCGATAACGTGCGGGGAAGTTACCCCGAAGTTGTAATAGTTGTTCGTAGTAAGCCAGCCGTCGAACTCCTGGGTCTGGTCATACGGAGTTGTAACAGAGACCGTGACCTGCTTCACGTAGCTGGCCGAGATCAGGGGGTTATCACCCCAGTACAGTTCGACGTCGTGCGCGCGTGAACCGAGGTCGGACCACGTGTCAAAGCTGTATCGAACATCTGTCTCGCCGCTCTGAGAAGGGACTATCTGTGGTGCGACAACTTCGTAAGGCGTTTGATAGAGCCAGGTACCGGAGAACGGAACCGTCTCCTCGGTGCCTTCCACATCCACGGTGCCGAATCCGAGGTTGTTTGTGACTGATACGTACAGCTTGTTCTCAACCCTTATCGGGCCTTCGGCGAACCAGGAACACCAGGTACCGGCAAAAGTGCGAACGCCTAAGGTTACGTTGTCGGAGACGAGGTCGCGGGTATTCCAGGAGAAATCGTAAGTTTTTTCCTGCGTATCGCTTAATACTCCGTTGACCGTCTGTGTCCAGGTGGTGCCACCGTCCAGCGAGTAACCGGCCTGCATCTGCGTGACGGCCGGCGGAGTGCTGGACACCGTGAATTCTATCGGCGCTCCGGTGTAGTAGTCGTAAGAGTAGAAAGAGCCGTTGTTAGTGTCGCCGTAGTTGTAAACGACGTTGCCGTAGATCTGGTACAACTCGGATGATTGGCTGTTATCGTACTTGCGGACGTACACTTCGTAAGTGGTAGAGTAGTAGAAGCCGATGTACGTATCCTGCGCAGGTTAAGGAAATTGACCGAATATGTCATAAGGCCGGGATCAATGTCGAGGGTAGCACTCTGTGCAAGGAGCGTGAGGTTCCACGTGGACCCGGCCTTCTCCCAGGCCTTGAACTTGATATTGCCGCTTCCGCTGTTGCCGGAATAGTCCGTGAAATTCGTGCGGATCTCAGTGAGGTTGCCGGCAAAGGGAGTCTTGGTTTTCGTGGCGGTGGAAGTGTAGCTGTAGCCGTACGAATACCTGTCACAACTCTCGCTGGGCGGGAAATCTTCGGGCCAGGTTCCTGTCTGACCTTCTCTGACATAGCGGGCGGAGAACCTGACAATGCCCGTGGAGGGGTCGCGATAACCGTAGATATCCTCGGCCATAACGTTCTGGATGCGCACGGAGACTACCTTCGGAGAGCTCGGTGCAAGGTTGTCGAAGGCACGGACATAGACACCGGGACGGTTTATAGAGCCTGTGTTCCACAGTGCCTTCCAGCCGTCGGAGCCGTCGAAGTCGGTGCTGATAGTAACCCACGAGCTTGACTCGTCCTGGTACTGGAAGGTCACGTAAGAAGTGTTGCCGTCGGCGGTAGCGACGAGCGGAACAATTCCACCGTTATTTGACTTGTCGTTGAACCCGGTGATATCCCGGACGGCTGCGTTTGCACTGGCTGGCAGAGCGATTACAGCAGCGAGGACGACAAGCGCGAGCAGAACGTTGAGTTTCTTCATTTTTACCTCCGGAAGGCCCGGAATTATCAGTTAGTGACCTCTTCGAGCAGGTCTCTGATGAAAGCACGAGTTGCGTTTGAACTTCTGAGAGCGTTCGCGGCGTGCGAACCCGTATAGTAGTACAGTTCAACGAGTGAAGCGCTGCAACGGCTTGCAGCCAGAACAAAGTCTCTGACAGAAGTCAGACCGCTCACAGTGTTCGCAGCCATGGAGCCGAACGCCGCGGTAGCGACAAAGCATCCTCCGCCACCACCACTGCTGGTGGTCTCCTCGACAATTTCGACGAATTCATCAACGACTACTGGTCAGGTCATAGGAGTTGCCCTTGCCATCTACATAGAGCAGGTTCCTGCCGTCCCAGTAGGCGACACCGGGGTTGCCCTCGCTGTCGAGGTCGAGACCGGTGGTGCCACCGAGTTCGCCTTCCTGCAGCAGGACGGTTGCCCAGTTGAAGCCGTTGTAGAAGGCATAGTACAGACCGTCGAAGTTGTGATATGTGACGTGGGGGTTGCCGGTCGGGTCAACCGCGAGGTCAATGCCGAAACCGGTGAGGTTAGTCTCGTCGAGGTTGTACAACTGCCAGTTGCCGTCTATAAGGAACGCAAAACGCAGCCCCTGTATCGCACCGTCGGTGTTCTCCTGATACGCGATAAGAGGAGTGCCGGACGGGTCAACAGCGATCGCGGATTCGATCCCGACATCGCCGGAAGCGTCCACAACGTGAATCTCCCAGTCGGTGCCGTCGCTTATCGCACATTTCAGGTCACCGTGAGTGGCGTCGTAGTATGACAACCGGGGATTGCTGTCGCGCGGGCTGAGTGCCAGGTCAACGTAAAGGCCTACGTTGGCCGCATTGTCAACGACTTCAGTTGCAAGGACGTTATCAACAAGGGTTGAATACACAAGAGAGCCGGTCTCGGCCCGATAGTACGCGAAGTGCGGGACGTTGCCGGGGGCGATCTGAATGGCGTTGTGCGCTCCGGGGTCGCCCTCGTCGTCGAGCACGGAAACAGCCCAGTTGGAACCGGCGAAAACGGCGTAGTAAAGAGACTTGGATGCGGGGTCGTAGAACAGTACGTGCGGAATGCCGTTGCTGTCTATCGCGACGCTGAGGTCGCTGCCCGGCTCCATCATGGGCTCGCCGTCAATCTTGGAGTCGAACGAGTGGACGCTGGAGACGTTCCACGCGCCGTCATAAAGCATTCCGACCTTTATGGAACCGTCAACGGGGGAGAAGTAGGCCACGACGGGAGAGCCGTCCGCGGCGCGCTTCATGTCAACGAGCGAACCTCCTAAGTTCCTTGCGAGGTCTCGCGGAGCGTTCCATTCGGGCATGTCCGCTATATCGGGCGTACCCCACTGCCATGTCACGGTAGAGGGGCCACGAATGGTGAATTCGAAGAACGGGTGTTCGGAAGACTGCACGGAGCCGGTTCCGACAAAGCCCGTGGAAACCATTCCCTGCGTACGGTAGTTCACCCAGCCGGAAACGGTCTGGCCGCTGAAGTTACCAGTAAGTGCCGATGTCCGGCACGGGCACGCCTATGCCCTGCGGGTTGATGATCTGAAGACTGTACTGACGCTCCCATGTGGCGAAAACCGAGACGGGCCCATCCATAGTTATGGAGAGCGGGTTTACCGCGTCGAATGCGGGTTCCACCTCTACAAAACCGTCACCGGCCCAGCCGACCACGAAACGAACACCGGGTTCGGGTGCGGGCGGAATTGCCTCGATGAGCACGGTGTCCCCCGCGGGATACCAGCCGTTGTAATTGTCTGCCAGCGAGCCGTTTTGTGCGACCGCCGAAAGGTAGTACTCGGCATCCCACAGACCCTGAATGTCCTTGGGACCGTCCATGAGAACGGTTATTTCGGTGGTCATGACGGGTGAAGAAATGCCGTCTCCCGTCCAGCCCTGCCAGAAGAATCGCTGCTGGTCGGAATCACCGGGAGAAAAGGCCTGCAAGTCCACCTCATCGTTGAGGAAGTGCCATGTCTCTTCATCGGGCAGCACGACACCGTAGTTTGTGTTTGCGCGCAGGCGCACCTGCTCCTGCCAGTTCCAGGTTATCGTGGTGTTCTCGGTTATCTCGAAATCACCAGTGTAGCTGTAGATGCCGTCGCCGATGGAGCCGGTGCCGGTCCAACCGACACATGACCACTGCCTGCCGTCGCTGATTGGCACGGGTGACTCAACGTAGGAGACAACTGTAGAGCCTTCGGCATACCAGCCGGTGGTGTCTCCGAGCGGAGTGCCGATGGGAGTATTGACTTCGAGATAGTACTGCTTGGCCCAGTTAAAGACAACCGTGGTGGGTTCAGACAGTCTGAAATTGCCAGTGGAGTTGGTGTCGCCGTCGTCGAGAGCGCCCGTTGCGGTGTACCCGATACAGGCGTACCTCTCGCCCATACCGACAACCACAAACGGGTCAACACTCGTACTGCGCATTGAATTGGAAAGATACCAGCCGGTATCTGTTCCGGAAACGGTGCCGTATTCAGTCTGAACGTCGTAATAGAATTCTGTCGAATAGATAGCCCGATAGTAGCGGGGCGACTGGTAGCCGAACTCGAAGGACTGCGTCCTGTTTCCGCCGTGCTGCCAGCGTCTGAACACGTTTCTTTGGGTGTCTTCCTCGTTCAGATACAGGGGCGCGGAGAGGGTGTGAATATCGAGGAAGGTCCAGGTGGTGGAGTAGGGAACATCTACCTGGATGTTGTCAACGAAGACGTGTCCCCTGTTGAGGGTGTTTGTAACCGTAACCCCTACGGAATTGGTGATCGTGTAAGGTCCCTGCCATTTCCAGGATGAGGGGATACCGGCGTTGTAAACACGTGTGCCGACGTATGCCTGGTCGGAACCAAACTCCTGGCCGGGCAGGGCGGTGTTCCATGAAGTACTGTACAGGCTGTTGCCCTGCGCTACACCCATTCCTATGCTCTGCGGATTTCCTGAAATACCGTCCTTGTAGCCGAACTCGACACCGGTGAACTGAACGTACGGATTGTTGAGGGTAAACTCGATCGCGGGCCCGGTGTAGTAGGAGTACGTGTACCAGCTCGTGCCGGTGTTGTAGATGAGGTATCCGTAAGGCGTGCTGCCGCCGGGATATGAGGAATACTGCCAGAAAACGAAGACACCGTTGTTGCTGCCTTGGACTTCGATGCCGACGAAGGAGCCAACGGGCACGTTGGAAATGTTAGTGGAAAAAGCCTGAACGCCACCGCCCACCGTGAAAGCCTGGCTCGTGGCGAGTGTGCTTCCGGGCGTGGAGCCGGACGAGGCGAAAACAGCGAACTTCAGGGAAATCGTTGCGGTTCCGCTTGCTACGAAGTTCGTTCTGAAGTATGTGAGGCTTCCCTGACAGGGAGTTGTCAGGTTCTGGCCCGTATATTTCATGTTCGTGTTGGAGAAATAGGTTGTCGGACCGGAGGCCTGCGGGAAATCCGACGGGAAGACGTAGCCGGAAGGGGGCGTGTAAGTCGCGTTCATGTCAATTGTGCCGGACGCGGGACTGGTGAAGCCGGTAATCGGCCCTGTCTCAAGGTTGAACACGCGAAACGATTCCGAATCGTACCAAATACCGTTGGGCAGGGAGCGGGCGCGGAAATAAACCTCCCAGGAATACAGCATGTTGCTTTCCCAGTCGTAGGTGTAACCGCCCTCAGGGTCTATGTCGGTGCCGACCGAGGTCCATGGCCCGTCTTCGACTTTGACGGAAAACTCAACACCCTGTGCGGGGTTGGAATCCACCTCGGCCTCGAGAGTTATGACACCGGCATTGGTGCCGAGAAAGTCAGGCCCGCTGACATCGGTGACCGCGGCGTGAGAGGTTCCGGCGACCAGCATTGCAAGGGCTGCAGAGAGAATAAAAAGTACAGTTGTATGCAAACGCATAACTGCTCCCCTTTCGAGCATAGAGCTTCGGACAGCGTTTTTTGTTTTCTACTGCAACAAAGGTGCCGTAATGGCGCCAATCGCTGCAAGAGGAAGCAGCGGTGTTGTGACCGCTGCTCCGCAATTCCTTACCTGAGCAAGTCGCGAACGACCGCCTTCAGTGCCGGGCGCATTTCGGTCGCGACGTTCGGAGAAACGTGATAGTAAAGGCCGACGAGGTTCGTGCCGCATCCACTTGATGCAAAAGCGGAATCACGAACATCAGTGAGCGAACGAACGGCTCCGGCGCTGTAGGATGCAAATGCAGCGGTAGCAATGAAACAACCGCCTCCACCGCCGCCGGACGTGTCCTGCTCGTCATCCTGAATGGCTTCGTCGCCTGAGTAACCGTAGAAATCAACTATGGAACCGGTGAACGGGTTGTCGGTGGTGTCAACGTATTCAGGTCTCCACCGTCCCAGAAGATGATTGCGGGATAACCGTTTTCGTCGAGCGCCAACGCGGTATCTTCGCCGAGGGCTGCTCCGTCGGTAATCTTGTTAACGGACCAGGTGACGCCGTTGAAACGCGCATAGTACAGGTCAGCGTAGTCGTGGTACGAGATGTGGAAGTTGCCGGATTCATCTATCGCCATCTCGGGATGGAAACCGGTAACGCCCTGTTCATCGAGCGGGTAGGTCTGCCAGCCATTGTCACGGCGGATTGCAAAGACGAGGCCCTGCTCGTTAACGTTTACAGAGTTCTCCTGGCATGCTATCGCGGGCCTGCCGGATGAGTCAACCACTATGGAAGTATTGCGGCCGAGGTCGCCGTCGTACGGAACGGTCTCAAACACCCAGGTCTCAGCGAGGTGGTCGTAGTGGGCAAGCTTGAGCTGACCGTTCGTGGCATCGTAATAGGATATGTAGGGCTCGGACCACAGCTCGGAGAGTGTGACAGAGCAGAACATTCCCACATTGCCCTGGTCGTCGAGAACCATGTTAGTCCAGTTATCGTTTTTCGAGTCCGACTTGGAGTCGGTCGGATAAGTAATGTTCAGCGAACCGTCCTCGTTGTTGTAGTAGGTCGCATACAGCTTGTCGAAGCGATCTATCGCAAGAGACAGGTACCTGCCGGAGCCGGGCATGCTGGCTATTGTCCTTGTGCGCCACAGGTTGGTGTCGAGGAATCCGTACTTGAGCTGTGAGGTAAGCGGGTCATGGTAGAGGACGTGAGGTACATCGAAGGAATCGAGTACGAGGTCCACGTCGGTGTCTGCCGAACCGATCTCGTCAATGACCTGCGCGTACCAGATGCCGGAAAGCGAGTACGCTGCCTCAAGAGTTCCGGCGATGGGATCGTGGAAGATGATAACCGGCGAACCGTCCGACTTGCGGGCGACAGCGAGAACGTCGCCGCCTATCTTCGCTCCTACGAGCCTCGGCGCGTTAAAGGTGTATTCGGGCGCGGGAGAGGGCAGTTCGTATTCGAAGGTTATTACCGAGGACGAGGTAATTACGAAGGAGAACCACGCCTTTGAACTGGTTGCGGGAGCAGAGCCGCTTCCGGTGAAGCCGGTGCATCGCACACCGTTGACGTCAAAGGGGGCGTAGCCCTGTGCGAGGTCGCCGATGAAGAACCACGAAATGCCGACGGGCGGATAGGTTCCGGTAATGCCCTGCGGAACAAGTATTTCAAGCGAGACCTGCCGGACCCAGTAAACTTCCTGCTCGATGGGCGAGTTAACCGTGATGGTCTGGGTGTCGGAGTGGTCGTCGGAAGCCGCCAGATTTACCGCGCCGTTGCCGGTACCGGTCCAACCGCTGACGTACCGGGCATCGACACCTGAAGCAGGGGGCAACGCCTCGACGGAGACGTCTGTGCCCTCGACATACCAGCCGTCGTAGTTGGCCGCGAAAGTTCCGTTCGAAGAGGTAACGGTCACGAGGAAAGAGGCGGTCCAAAGTGCTGTATAAGAACCCACGCCCGTAACCGTGATGGTTGTGGTAGTGCCGCCTGACGGCGTGGAGGGCAGCGTAGCTCCCACCCAGCCGTTCCACGTGAAACGCATTGTATCGGTATTGGAAGGCTGCACCGCAGAGACGGTGAGGTCTTCGCCGTCGTCGGCCCAGACGCGGCCTTCCGGCATGGTCTGGCCGTAGTTCGAGAAAACGACTATGCGGTACTGTTTATACCAATTGAACTCGATAGTGGTAGGAGCTATGATACGGAAGTCTCCGGTCTCACGACCGATGCCATCGAACAGTGAACCCGAGGCGGTCCAGTCCCTGCTCTCCCAGCGGACGTCGTCGTTAACGTAGTGGTACTGCTCGCAGTTGACGTTGAGGAAAGTGTCCGCGACATACCAGCCCGCTTCATCGCCGCCCGTCTTGCCGAACTGTGAGATAATCCAGATATAGAACTTCGTATGCCATAGCCATTCGAGCGTGGAAGCCGAAGTTATGGCCGCGGAGCCGTAGTTGCGGTCGCCTTCATCTATGGAGCCGGTTCCGTTCCAGCCGATGCACTCGTAGGCTGTACCAGAGCCATCGTAGATAATTGGCTCGATGTTGAACGAAAAGCCCTCGCCGTCCTTGTACCAGTGCTCACCGACAAGGGGTTCCGGCGTACCGTGCATATCGGGATTGGTGATGGTTACCTTGTACTGGTTGATCCACTGGAATTCCAATGTGCCCGACTCGTCAACGGTAACAGAAATAGTGTGTTCGGGAAGCCCGGATTGAAACGGCGTTGTGCCGGAAAACACACCCGTGCCTACGCACTGGTGGTTGAACAGCCGGGTAGTCGTAGAGCCGATATTCCAGATGGGTGTTGAGTTCGTAATCGTAAATTGAGTTCCTGAGGCGACCCAGTGGGCTCCGTACGGAGAGATTATTCCCCTGTCGTCAACAGATGTTACGGTCAACTCGTACTGGGTTTCCCAGTTCCACGTGAGGGTGGAGTGCCGATAGAGGTAAACATCAACGGAATTGGAGTCGCCCGTAACGGGAACGGAACCCGTTCCTGTCCAGCCGATGCAGTAGTAACGTCTGTTCTCGTCAATCGTATCCGCTACTGACTGGTCAACCGAAGCTGAGACTACGGTGCCAATCGCGTCGGAATAGACACCGGAGGGCGACGGTGCTCCATGATCGGACGAGACCTCAAGGGTCTTGCCAGTGTAGTATATCTGAACGTCGTCAATGTAAGCGTACTGCGGATAATACGTGTATCTGGGTATATAGCCCCTGAACCTCAGTTGCACGGTTTTGCCGAGAGCGGAGGCAGGAATGGGATAGGTAGGGGTGGCCCAATCGGCGGCTGTACGCGGGGCTGTGTTTTCGTTTTCGTTGGTATCCCAGTATGGACTGGAATTCTGAAGAAGAGCGATTCGAGTCCAAGTAGCGCCATTGTCCTCGGACAACTCGACATACATTCTCTCGCTGTAACCATCATAGTCGTGTCCGACATCAAACCTGAGGTAGGAGGGAACGGCGGGAATGTCAACCGTACGCATCATGTTGAAGTTGAGAGTGGAATAAGTTCTCGAAAACCGAAATTGGGCACAACCACCGCCGTTGCCTGCGGTAGAGGAACGGATGTATGAAGAGTTGCTGACAGTCCACGCGCTTGAGATACCGTTGGCGAAGTCGTCGTTAAGAGCGTAGTTCGTGCTGCTCTCGCCGTCGGAGGTCGTGTTCAGGGAGCGATAGGCGGCCCAGTACTCGCTGCCTTCCGCGAGACCTCCCACACGCCAATATATTGTACTGCTGCCGGGCAGTCCGCTGACGACCTTGGAGGTTGTGGTGCTGTCGTAGTCGTATTCGAAGAAGACGGAGGAAAACCCGGAGTCAAGCGAGAACTGAGCCCTGTACCCGTCAACCTGGGTACCACCGGACATCCAGGAGAAAGTCGTGCCGTCAGGCGCGGCGCTGGCACCGTTTGTAGGAGAAACAAGCAAAGGCTGGTACGCCGCGAACGCAGTTGACGCATATGCGACAGCGAAGAGAAAGACCAGCATTGTTATGGCTCTTCTGAGCATTAGAACCTCCGAAATCAGACTACTTGACAAGTAGATGATTTTAACTTTTCGAACTCGTTCAGTCAAGCACTTTTTAGCCCTCGACCGGTAATTAGTAGCGGGTTTGAGGCTAATCGTTGCAACAAAAAGAAAGGGAGCCGGAGCTCCCCTTCCTGAGATGCTTTTGCAATACGCGCTCAGTTGCCGAGAAGTCGTCTGACCAAAACGCGCACGGCGTCAGAACTACCCATTTCGACAGCTACCGAAGGCGAAGCCGCGTAGTAAAGACCCACGAGCCTTGTGCCCTGCGCGGAACCCGCGAGAGCGGAGTCTCGGACGGAGCAAAGAGCGGACACGCTCGAAGTCGCCATGGAGCCGAACGCCGCTGTAGCTACGAAGCAGCCACCTCCGCCGCCGCCACCGGTTTCGGTGGAGTCGTCAACGAGAGAGGTCTGAGTGTAACGGTTGACGATCTTGCCCTCGAAGTGATTGTCGGCCACATCAACGTAGTAGAGCGAACCGTTGTTCCAGTAAGTAATTGCGGCGTTGTCGTCCTCGTCGAGAGAAAGGGAGATGCCGAACCCTACGTCGCCTGAGTCAATTTCGGTTATGGTCCACCCTTCGCCGTTGAAACGGGCGTAAAGCAGCGTACCGAAGTTGTTGTACGCGACATGGGGATATCCGTAGGAGTCAACCACAAGTACCGCATCAAAACCGGTGATTCCCTCTTCGTCGAGCGAATAGACCTGCCAGCCTTCCGGCAGTTCGCGTCCGAAAACAAGCCCCTGGTCGTTGACAGAGACAGTGTTGTTCTGGAACACGAGAATAGCCTTTCCGGCGGGGTCGAGACCAAAGGCGGTGTTTATGCCCATGTCATAGCCGTCCTCGGTGACGCGCTCGATGGTCCAGCCGGGGGCGCCGGGTTCGAGGGTCGCAACCTGGACAGCGGCCTCGGTAGAGTTGTAGTACGCGATGCGAACACCACCCCAGAAGGGTATGGACTCGACCTTGCAGAAGAGCCCTACATTGCCGGTGTCGTCAACGGTCTGAACTGGCCAGTTCGATGTCCGAGGCGTGGTCGGCCTTGACATGCATAGCAGGAGAATTGGCTATGCGAAGCTCACCGGTATCCGCCACGTAGTAGGAAATCAGTATTGTGCCGTCTTCGGCAATATCCATGCTGCTGTACATTCCTACACCGTCGCCCGAATCAATAACCTGGGTTATCCAACCCGCGGCATCGCGCGTCGCAAAGACGAACTCGTCGGTCGCGGGACGGCGGTAGCAGGCGAAGGGAACGTCGAAACGGTCGAGCATGAGGGCGGCGGAAAGGTTGCCGCTGCCAACTGTATCCACGGTTTCGGTCACCCAGGAATCATCATGCCAGTAGGCCGCCTCTATCGTGCCGAATACGGGCTCGTGGAAGAGAATAAAAGGCGAGCCGTCGCTCTGACGCTTCATCGCAACAGTTCTGCCGTTGATTCCGGAGGTCACCGACTGGGCGGTCGTCCAGCTCTCATCGGGCGTGACCGGTGGGGTATCCCAGAGCCATTCGACCGAAGAGGGCTCGTGAATCACGAAGCGGAAATAGGGCGTATCGCCGTTTGCGACGCTTCCGGTACCTACAAAGCCGGTGCATATGTGCGTGCCGGAATAGAAGTCAATTCGGCCTTCCGGGCGCTCTCCATCGAAGAACCAGTAAGAGCCTGAAGCAGGGATTGGGGTTCCGAACCCGCGAGGATTTTCGATGGTGAACTCGTATTGAATTACCCAGAAAACTTCCTGGACAATAGGAGCAAGGACTTCGATCTGAACGCCGGAAGGGGTTGCAGGCAAAGCGTCATAGGTAACGCTTCCCTCACCGGTACCTTCCCAGCCGGGAACAAACCGCTCACCCGAATTTGCGGCGGGCGGCATGGAAACTATGTCAATTGTCTCGAACTTCTCGTACCAGCCGTCGTAGTCCATCGCAAGAGTACCCTCGTCATCACGCACGAAGACCTCTACGAAGAACTCCGCCGCCCACATCGCCGTATAGGTTTCAACACCGTTGACGGTGAACGTATGTGTTGGATCGGAACCGCCAATCGGATTGCCGAGAGGGTCAAGCCAGGTGTTCCACTGGAAGCGACTTACAGCAGTTTCAGTGGGCGCAACGGCTGTTGCACTGACAGTTGCACCTTCGTCAACCCATGCTGATGAGGGGTTGACGCTGCCATAGTTTGCCTCGAAAGTTACGAGGAACTGACGCTGCCAGTTCCAGACTATTTCGGTACGGTCGGTTATGTTGAACGTGCCGGTGTCGGTTCCGGAGCCATCACTGAGCGAGCCTGTGCCTGTCCAGCCCTTGCAGTCGTATCGAACAGTGTCCGAAACGACATACGGGGTGTAAGTTCCGCACTGAAGTTCCGTACCTGTCGCATACCAGCCCCGGACCGTCGCCGGTTACCTGCCCGTACTCGGATGTTATATACAAGAAGTAGTGCCTCTGCCACTGCCAGGTAAGAGTGGATGGCTGAGTTATTGTGACGGTTCCGCTTGAGAGTTCGGAATTCTGAACGGAGCCGGTGCCTTCCCATCCGAGAAGCTTCCAGGCGGTTCCGTCGCCTACGTCGTGAAAAGAGTTGGACTGAACTTCCTGCGTGCCGCCTTCGTCGTACCAGTATTCACCGGCAGGCGGGTCAACCTCTCCAATTCCCGGTCCAGGGATTGATAATCGTAAGACGATACTGAATCTTCCAAAGCCAGGTAAGTGTGGAGGATATGGAGACGGATTCAACGGTAACCGAAGGCACGATGCCATCCGGTGGGAAGTTGCCGGTACCCTCCCAGCCTGAGCACAACCATCTCGTTCCGGGTACAACACCTGCAACAGTCGGTTGCTGCACCTCGAAGGTCATTTCAGCGCCTTGATCGGCCCAGACGAGACCGTTGGGGTCGGGATCGCCCCTGTCGTCGGGCGAATAGACCGTGAACTTGTATTGCTTTATCCACTCGAAAGTCACCGTGGAAGTTCTGAACACCTTCTT
Organism: Planctomycetota bacterium; assembly: GCA_034521065.1. Lineage (GTDB taxonomy): Bacteria > Planctomycetota > B143-G9 > B143-G9 > B143-G9 > JAXHMW01. The sequence goes on from JAXHMW010000010.1 coordinate 23,426, forward strand.
CGTGACCGAAGCGGATTCTCCGTAAACCGGGAAGGAGCCCGTGCCGGTAAAGTGGTCGTAAACGTACCTGACCTCGGGCATGCCGGCGGGGCTGTAGAACTGGGAGCCTACGTTGACTGTAACGGGATTGCCGTACACTGCCTCGACCGAGCTGCCGGGAACGGGGTCCGAGTAGTCGGAAGTAAGGGTCACCTCACGCTTCGTTCCCTCGTAGCCCTTGGCCTGCTTGAAAGTGAAATCGTCCATCATCCAGGATGAGTATGAATTGCTGCTGGTGTAAACCCAGAATCTCAAGCGAATGCTCTGGCCGGCGTAGTCGCTGAAGTCAACTGTCTGCGTCTTCCAGCTGTAAGGATAATAAGAAGTGGAGCCACCAGGCCAATATCTGTAGTTGTTCTGAGCGTAATGGTCGTAGAGAGCTGTCGCAGGAAGAACCGTTGTTGGTTGACACCTGTACTTCTCAGTGTCTCGCGGTAAGAAGAGGAGTAGTTGTAGCTGAGCCCACTTGTAGGCGAGTTCGGCATCCGGGCCGCAGACGAAGCTGGAGTTTTGCGTCAAGTAGGAATTCTCGTTCCTATCGTAGTACCATATGTAACGCAAAAGGTGTACGTTGTTGTTATAGGACCATGTTCGCCAGTCCGGGCCGGATGCTGTCCAACCGTCGGGTTCGTAGCTTCTGTCTTCGAAATCGAGTTTGAAAACCGTCTCTTCACCGGCGGACTCTTCACCGTCGGTCGTGGTGCCGAACGACCAGACCGAAGACGGATACTCGTTGTCCTGCGCGTCAACCGCGGTAACTTGCCAGTAAACGGTCTTTAGCCCGGGCAGACCGGATATTGAGTAGGACGTGTCTGTGGTCTCGTACTCGAACAGGACATCCGTCATTGCTGAATCGAGCGCCCAGGTGACGATGTAATGGTCAGGGGTATCGGAGCCGGCGGTCCATGAGCAATCAAGGTTATCGGCCGCCTGGAATTCCGCGTTGTTTGAAGGTGACGAAAGAGTCGGCGTGTAGGCCGCGTGCGCGGTCGCGGTGAATGCGAGAGCCGCGATCATGAAGGCAAGCAGCGTTACTGATGCACGAATGAACTTCATAGTACTAACCTCGTAATAAAGGCCGTTTAAGCACAGTTCGGAGCCAGATTATTCTACGTTGATGGACGGGAGGTGTCAAGTGCTTTTTGTCCTCCGCACTCAGTAGTGCGCCCTGCTGCGACAATGATGCATCAAAAGCTGCGACCTTGCTTAGAGGTCAGTTGCAGACTACCGGTCACTGTTCGTCCGCATCGTACTTACTCACCCGCTTGTCAAGAAACTCGAAGGGTGAGTGGAAGTCGTCCTTGCCCTTTGATTTGTGGCGGTATCCGACACACTTCGAAACGTCGAATTCGCCCTTGAATATGCCGAAATGGATGTGAGAACCGTGGCCGCCGTTCTCGTAAGAGAAGGACAAGCCCATGCTGCCGATCAGTTGACCCGCCTTGACCTCGTCACCGGGCTCGGCGAACAGCAGAGCACCGGAATGACCGTACAACGCGCAGCAATATGAATCCTCGTCAATGCGGTGTTCCACAACTACGAAACCGCCCCAGTCGCCCTTTCCCGCCTCGACGAGCCTCACAACTCCGTCGGCAATGGCGTAGGTTCCGATGCCTTCTTCAAACCAGGCCACGTCCTCTCCGAGGTGATAGACGGTAGGCGTCTTGAGTTCTCCGAAAGGTACGGACTTCAGGCCACGAATAATCTTGCGATGGAAACCGCTTACGGGATAGGACCAGCTCTCTGTAGGCTTCAGTCTCCCAGAACGCCCGGACCTGCTATAGGATTTAACTTTGAAGGAAGGCGGAGCCGGACGGTAGCTGTTGAGATACGGGCGAATGCGCTTTCCCACATCCTCCTTGCTTTCGCAGGAGTATATCACCCTGGGCTTTTTGCGCTTCTTCAGCATTTCGAGCGAAGTGCCGAGCGCGGAAGATACGAACTGGTCGTTCTCGCCTTTGAGAATATTCGCGAGCTTTTTTGAATATTCCTTCTTGTAGGTGCGAGAGTCGAGCACCATAGTCAGTCCGACCGCAGCGACCTCTCTCACCATCGAGTTCTCATGAGTGAGATTCTCGACAAATAGTTCGGCACTGTGTTCGTCCTCGTTGAAATACAGCCAGTACAGCGCACGGAAACGCAGATACCATTTGTCACTTACGGCTAAAGAACGGAACACCGGCGCAAGGCAGGGCTCCATCATTCGAACAAGCACCTCTATGCCCTTCTCGCCCCATTTCGCTTCGAACTCGTCCGCGAACGGTTTGTATTCCTCAAGCGCCCTGGACCGGGCTCGCGAGTGACGGGCACGGGCAACGGGCTCGTAATGACCGGCAAGCTCGACGACATCAGGAATAACCTGCTTCTGCAGAGCCTTGAACTGTTCGGGCTTATTGCAGGTTCCGATGACATCGTAAGGTGCGGATGGGTCCTCGCCTTCAGCAGGGCTTATAACCAGCGCGAACGCTGCGAGAATAAGTAAAAAAGCGGTTCTGCGTATCATCTGTCTACTCCTTGTTGAAGCGAGCGGTAGTAGCGGGCCATGCGCATTGTGTCCTCTTCGATAGAGGGGGACTCGCAGACGAGTACACCTCCAACGCCTCTTTCGTGAAGGAGGCGAAGAAAGCCCTTCCAGTCCATGTCGGACTCCTCAAGCACAAGATGCTTGCGTTCGCCCTTCGGCCCATATTCTATACCGGAGAAATGCATGTGCATGTCGAAAAGGGCTTCCTGTCCGAGATGTTCCGTCAGATAATCCAGGACTTGAGCAAAACTATCAACGTCGTTTCGCCCTCCCCCGGCTCTCGAGTGGTGGTGAGCGAAATCAATGCACGGCCGCAGAGCGGGCAGGGCCTTCGCGAGCCTCACCAACTCCTCAAGCGAGCCGAACTGAGTCGGCTTTCCCGTGAGTTCGGGTCGAATTCGCACGTCAATGTCCTCTTGTTCGAGCTTTAGCAGCAACTTCGCGAGTTCGTCTCGCACAGTCGCGAAAACTGACTCTGGAGCCATCCTTAAATAGAAAGCGGGATGGAAGGTGACGTATCTTGCACCCATGATCTGCGCGAGCCTCGCGGTTGCAATAATGTGCTTGTGAGAACGCTCGCGCTTTTCCGGCTCGCGTGCGTTGAAGTTCACGTAATAAGGGCCGTGGACGGTAAGTGCGACATCGTTTTCCGAAGCGAGTGCTCCGAGCTCCCGGGCCACTTCCGGCCTCATACGCGCACCGTGGACGAACTCGATCTCGATTGCATCGAGTTGCAATTCCGGGCGCATACGGGTGACGGCCTTGCGATAGTCTCCCTTTCGGAAACGAATGGGAAGACCGGCGGTAGCGAATCTCAGTTGTGTTTCGTTTGTGCTTTGAGCGATGGGAATCTCCGGTAAAGTGTTAGTCCGCCCATGTCATTCTCAGCTTCTTGCCGGGGCTCGTCAGAATCCAGGAGAACAGCGGCCAGAGCGCGAGGGCAAGCAGGCCGTTGGCAAGCGCGGTGTAGATTATGAATGGGAAGAAGGCGGGGAACATTCTGAGTGATGCCGATGTATCGCCGATAAGGAAGCAGAACAACTGAACCGAGAAGACGAATACGAACGTGATAATGAAGCGCGAAAAGGAGTATTCCGCGCTCAGGTACTTCGAGACGAGTTGAGCGGGAAAGTAAGAGAGCGCGAATGCGAGCGAAAAGGCACCGAAGCGACCCGCGGAAAACAGGTCCGCCACCAGTCCCAGCAAGGCCGCAAGAGGGAAACGGGAAGCCGGAGATGCCCTGAATACCAGCACAAGGGCGAGTATCCCGTACGGGTATATGGCGAACTGCATACCGGGCTCGGCGAAAGCGCCCTGCAACAGCACGAAGAGCACAACGAGTGCAGCGGCAACGAACACCATCAACGGGCCTCCCGCGGCACGTGCATTTCGGGCTGCTTCTGAACCCCGGTGGGAATGTACAGTTCTTCGAGTTCGAAGGAATACGGATGGGGAGCGAGCTTGACACGCCAGGACCGAGTTGAGGGGTCGGGCTCGGCGAACGAGACATCGCCAATCGCGAATCCGTTCGGCACGAATGGAGACTCGTCGTTCGAGAGAGCAACTGCATCGGTGGATACCTTCTGTTCGAAGGGCACGAATCGCACCTCGAGTGCGATGCCATTGCCCTCGGCGATTCCCCGTGCGAGCGTTTCGTCCTCGTCGTCCACAAGCAGGACGGGCATTTTGAAGAACCTGTGCCGGGAGGTCACAGCGAGCGAGACAGCGGGAGCGACCTTGTAGATACGTGCGACGATGACATCTCCGCAGCAGACCACCATTCCCGGTTGCACGCCATCTGCGGAGCCAACGTCGAGGGTCAGCACCTCCGCTGCGCCCACGGGGTCGTAGTAAGTGACTTTACAGGGAAGCGGTTCGAGCCCCGCGAAGGCGGGCACGTCGCCCAGTTTTTTTAGCCTGTTGCGCATAATGGCGTTCGCGGCTTCGAGAGAGCGAACTCGCTTTCTCAGCCTTTGGAATTCATCCGAAGTCAGATTGGGGTTCTCGGCGAACGAACGGAAGAACCGCGAGAAAAAGTCCGTGACGGATGATACAGCGGCACGGTTTAGGGAGCAGACGGGTTCAGCGGCGGAAGAGAAGGAGAGTTGGACTGGCTTGAAGAAGTCGTCGAAGAGTACTAAGGAGGCACAGAGCAGAAGCGTGCCACCGATGAGGGCGATTTTTTCCAGAATTGCATTTAAAGTCAGGTCAGGCCCTTAATGGTGGTAAGGCAGTCCACGAAAAGTTCAATGTTCTCGAGCACCTTGAAAGTGCCGCGCGCGACACAGGTCAACGGTGCCCTCGGCCCGTTCGCAGGGAATTCCGGTCTCACGGGTGATGATGGAATCCAGCCCGTTAAGCAGACAACCACCACCTGCCAGGACGATTCCGTTCTTCAGAACATCGCCCGCGAGTTCGGGGCGGGTGTTCTCGAGAGTCTGCTTGATGGCCCTGATTATATCGTCCACGATCGGGCGTAAGGCCATTCGAATCTCTTCCGAGGTGATTGTGATTCTCGCAGGCAGAGAGGTGGAAAGGTTCATGCCGCTGATCTCCATCTTCTTTTCTTCCTTGAAACCTTCAGCTGAACCTATCTCCTTCTTGATGCTCTCGGCTGTGGGGTTTCCGATAGCAATCTTGTGATGAGTGCGAATGTGCTGGATAATGGCGTGGTCCATCTCGTCACCGCCCACGCGGATAGACTTCTGAGATGCCATATCGGCAAGGGAGATGACCGCGACCTCTGTCGTACCGCCGCCGATGTCAACTATCATGTTGCCGCGAGGCGAGCCCGTGGGAAGGCCCGCACCTATGGCCGCGGCCATGGGCTCTGACATGAGAAAGACTTCACGGGCGCCCGCACGTTCGGCGGCGTCAATGAACACGCGCTTTTCGACGGGGGTGACACCGGTGGGAACGGCAATCAGGACACGAGGCTTGAAAGAGAAGAACCTGCGACGCGACGCATGCCTTTTGCCCTTGCGGATGAAGTAGGAGAGCATCGCCTGCGTGATGTCGAAGTCCGCGATGACTCCGTCCTTCATAGGTCTGATCACAGCGATACTGCTCGGAGCCTTGTCCTCCATGACCTTGGCCTTGTCGCCGACAGCTTCACCGTTGAGCAATATCTCTCTCGTACTCCTCTTGATAGCCACAATGGAAGGCTCGAAAACCACGACGCCTTCTCCCCTGAGGGAGACAAGGGTGTTAGCGGTACCGAGGTCGATACCGATGTCGTCGGAGAAGTAGTTGAAGGAATCAGTGAAGATGTTTGCTGACATTCACGTCTCCGTCAAGAGCAAGAGGATACGCCTATTATAGCAGCGATTAAAAAAAGAGGGCAGGAAACCTGCCCTCTTTTGGGAATCGCAAATTGGGAGGATGGAAAACTCAGATCTTATAGAATTCCGAGAGTTCCTTCCAAGCCATGACGATGGTAACGACCTGGAACACGAGAGCGATGATGAGCATAACTGTCCAGGGAACGGTGCTCTCCTGCTGAGTCTGAACGTCCTCTTCCTGAGCAAGATCATCCTGATAAGGTTCTGCGGCCATAATAACCTCCGTTGAAGGTCGCGTTTAAAATCCGGGTTAAATCAGTCGGTGAACGCGTTGTCGCCGACTTCGACCTTCGCACCGGGTTCGTTCAATGACTTCTCGATTATTCTCGCAACGCAGGAGTCGGGATAGACGGACTCAACACGAGCCTTGCAGACATAGGTTGAGCCGCGATGGATGATGAACTCCATTCCGAGTTCGACCTTGTCATCCTTACCCACTGAGAGGAATATAACGGCTGCCTCGTTGTTTGCGGCGAGAACCTGCGCCCTGATAGTTTCTTTGGGCTTGGTGACCTCGATGGGCTGCTCTGAAATAGTGCGGTACTTACGAAGGGCGAGTGTGAGTTCCTCGTTACTCCTTGTGTACTCTTCAAGCTGCCTGCGAGTGTTGTTGAGAGTCATCATGAGGCTGTTGTTGCGGTCACGCAGAGCGGTGACGGTGTTGACAAGCCTCTCGTACTCCCTCTTGACCTCAAGGAGTTCCTGAGAGTCACGGCGCATTTTTTCCTGAAGCTGCTCGATGCGCTCCATCATGCTCGTGACCTTCTCGTTGAGCTGGGTGAGCTGATCTTCCTTCTCGGCCTTCATCTGCTCAGCCTGCTCGACCTTTCTTTGGGCCTCAGCGAGGGTTGTGTTGAGCTGCTCCACCTGGTCGGCGAGATTGCTGTTCTCGGCCTTTACGGACTGGAGTTCCTGCTCAAGATTCGAGATAGAGTCGTTCTTAGTGGTGACCTTGTCTTCAAGTTCGCCCACATCGGCCTGATGGGCCTGCTTCTCGGCTTCATATACCTTGCGCCAGTTGGCTTTCTGCGCAAAGAGTGCTACCTGGAGAAAGGTGGAACCGGCAACGAGCACAAGTATTACCACTACGAGAATCTTAGAAACAGTGCTCATTTTCCCTCCTTAAGAGTAAATCCTGCTCGCAAACTCTAAGGGCTGCTAAGCTTCTGTTAAAGCGGAGAGCGATTATAAGGGTGCGCAATCCGCAATGTCAAGAAAAAAAACGGCTTTCGTCCGGCGGTCAGTGCCGAGACATGCCTTCAGACACGGATGCGATTATAGCGGCCCGAATAGGACGTGCAAGAAAAAAATCACTGTTTTTCGCTCTCCAGAGCACACAGTTCCTCGAATGCGTTTCTGGCAGCGTTCTGTTCGGCCTCTTTCTTGCTTTTTCCGTAACCGCACTTGAAAGACATTCCGGCGTACTCGACCACCACCGCATACTGCCGCCTGTGGTCGGGACCGGACACTGATACCACGCGGTATCTCGGAAGCTGCTGGTCCACTCCCTGCACATACTGTTGAAGGATGGACTTGTAGTTGTTCGGCTCGGCATCTTGCCCATGCTCGCCGACATCTTTTTCTTCGTCCGCAATGTAATTACTGATGAAAGCGCGTGCGGGAACAATGCCCCCGTCAACGTATATGGCGGCTACCACCGCTTCCATCAGTCCCGCCAGCAAGCGGCTCGAGAGCTTCTTTTTGGAAAGCGAACTGTCCACTAAAGCGTAGTCCTCGAGTTCGAGCTTCCGGGCAACTTCAGCCAGTGCGCTGGTGGAGACTAAGCGGGAACGGAACTGAGTCAGCTCCCCTTCGTCGCTTTCGGGATACCTGTTATAGAGGATGTCTGCGACAATGAAGCCGAGAATGCCGTCGCCCAGGAACTCGAGACGCTCGTTGGAATTGCCCGGGGTGGCGGCCGCGCTGATGTGTACAAGCGCGCGCTGGAGCGACGAACGGTCCTTGAAAGAGTAGGAGATGCTCTTCTCGAGCTGTTCGAGCTGTTCACGGAAATTATCCGGCACAACTGCATCCGCATCCAGGCCGGTGGGTCTGCACCCTCGGTGTTCCGGGTCTGCCGGAGGCTGGGCGTTCAGTTCTGCGCGCTCCTTATCGCTCATCTATCTTTCTGAGGTTCTTAACGACCTGCGATGTCTGAAGGGCGATGACGAGTTCCTCGTTGGTGAGGTAGGCCCAGACATCCACCTTGCTGTCGCCGGTGCTGATCTTAAGGGTCTTGTTGCCCATGCCGTCCTCGTTCGTCGGCTGGTCAATCTTCACACCAAGGTAACCGAGCTTGTCACAGACCCACTTTCGAATGATCGGGCTGTTGGTTCCGATACCGCCGGTGAAGACTATGGCATCCAGCCCGCCCATGGCGGCCGAGTAGGCACCTATGTATTTGAGCACACGGTAGGAGAACATCTCCACCGCGAGCTTCGCGCGTTCGTTGGTTTCCATCGCGTCCTCAAGTATGCGCATGTCGGAAGAAAGACCGCTTACGCCCTTCAGGCCGGAGAACTTGTTCATGAGGTTCGAGGCCTGCTCGGTCTCGAGGTCGTACATGTCCATAATCTGTACGAACAGGAAGGGGTCTATATCGCCGCAGCGAGTGCCCATTACGAGCCCCTCGACCGGCGTATATCCCATGGAAGTATCAACGCTTTTTCCGCCCTTGACGGCAGCGACGGAGCCGCCGTTGCCGAGGTGAGCGGTGACGATCTTCAGCTCGGGGTCGTTTTCGCGGCCCATGCGCTTTGCCACCTCGTTGGCGACGTAGTAGTGACTTGTACCGTGGAAGCCGTAGCGCCGGAAGCGATGCTTGATGTAAAGCTCGTAGGGAAGAGCGTAGAGGTAAGCATATTCCGGCATATCGGCGTGGAAGGCGGTGTCGAAGACGACCACCTGCGGAATTGCGGGCAGAACCTTTCTGCACGCCTCGATGCCCTGAACGTTGTGCGGATTGTGCAGAGGTGCAAGCGGGATGCAATCCTTGAGCACCTCCATCACCTCCGCGGTCACGAGCGTGGGCTGGTAGAACTTCTCGCCGCCGTGCACCATTCTGTGCCCGACCGCCTCGATTTCCGAAACGTCTTCTATGACGCCGATCTCTGGGTCGGTAAGGGTCTTCAGCACGAGCGCAATCCCCGAAGAGTGGTCGAGTATGTCCTGCTCGATCTTGTGCTTTTCACCGTTGACGGAATGGGTAAGCAGTGAACCCGGAATTCCGATCTTCTCAAGCGTGCCCTTTGCGAGCGGCTTGTTTTCCGGCGGAGTGAGAAGCTGATATTTGATCGAGGACGAACCTGCGTTTACAACGAGTACCTTCACTTTTATCTCCTTTGGTGGCTAACCCCTCTTGTCTGAATCGTCGTAGGAATGGAAACCCCTGCCGCAGTCGAGTCCGAGGCTCATGCGGTCAACGAGGTCTTCGAGGAGCTTGGGGGGCCTGAGGTCCTCTCTTCCGTGGGCCTCGGCGATTCTCTCGCACCAGTCCCTCACGTTGTCGAGGCCTATGCGGTCGGCCATCTCGAGCGGGCCGAAGCGCATACCGAAAAGGTCCTTTATCAGTTCGTCGGCCGCGGCCGGTTCGATGTTCTGCTGTTCGATAATCTTGACGGTCTCAATGAAGAGCGCCGAGAACACACGGGCGGATACGTTGCCCGCGACATCCTCGAGCAGATGCGGGTTCATCCCTACCTTCTCGATGAACGTCCGCAGGAAGTCGTATGCCGCGCCGGAGGTCTTTTCCACCGTGAAGGTCTCCACCACGTCGGCCTTCCAGACCGGTGGCATGAAGCGGACACCGACAAAACGCTCGGGGCGTTTCGCAAGCTTCACTGCATCGGCAAGGGTGGTTCCCGAAAGGTTGCAGGCGATTACCACTGAGGGGTCGAACGCCTCGTCGAGAGAACTGACGAACTGTGCGCGCTCATCGCCCGAGTAACCTGAGCAGTCGAAGGCGAGTGAGACGTTGTGCGAGGGGTCGAACTCCGTCTTCGCGTGAATGCGCGCGATGAGTGCCTTGGACTCGGCGTTCGAGATGGTCCAGCGGGAAACCTTGAAGTCAAGCTCCTGCTGGATGTCGGCCATGGCCTCGTCGGCGAGCTGCTCGGTTTCACAGTAGAGGAAGACCTTCAGCGAATTGAATGAGGCGAGAGTGGCGAGTTCCCTTGCGAGCCTTGAACAGCCAATTACGGCTATGCTCTCGAGAGCCCTGTTGTGGGGATTCGGGACGTTCATCGGTGTACCGGCGGGGGTGCCAGACATAGTTCCCTCCGTTAGCAACTTGTCAGAAACCTCTTGTGTTCATGCGCACGGTCACGGGAGCGGCGCATTGTATATGAGGAAAAATAATAGCGCGTTTTTTGCGTTCAATGACAGGGTTTTGAGAGGATAGCGTTCAGCGTGCGCGAAAGTTCATGTCGAATAACAGAAACGGCGGACGGTTGCGAGCCGTCCGCCTCATCGATTGCAAGAACGGCGGGTCGGTCAGTCATCGTAGTCGAGAACCGGATTGCCCTCCGCAAGCACGGGGTGACGGGACTCGAAGGACGGACGGCTGCCTTTGTATATCACGCCTACGGGAATCTCGTCTCCCCATGTCCTTGCGAGCCGAAGTGCAGCTTCTTTGTCGGTAGGGTCGTGTGATTTGTCTATTGGAGTCACCCGATCCTTGTACCACTTGAACGTATTGACCTTGTTGAACGACACACAGGGCTGGAGTATGTCCAGCAGCACGAAGCCCTCGTCGCAGTGGAGAGCCTCAACCATAGTATCATGAAGGTTTTCGTGGTTCCCGACGAACCCGCGTCCGACGAAGGCGACATCGTTGGCGATGGCCAGTTCGAGCGCGTTGACCGGCTTGTTGATGACACCGAAGCTCTGAAGCTTAGTGACATGACCCTCCTCCGTAGTCGGAGATGCCTGCCCTTTTGTAAGTCCATATATCTGGTTGTCGTGGACGAACGCCGCGACGGACACGTTTCGGCGCATTGTGTGCAGCAGGTGATTTCCGCCTTCGCCGTACATGTCGCCGTCGCCCGAGGTGATAAGCACCTTCAGGGCAGGATTGGCAAACTTTATGCCGGTCGCAACGGGCAGTGCCCTGCCGTGCAGTCCGTTGAAGACGTTGGCATAGGTGAAGTGCGGCAGCTTGGCCGCCTGCCCGATGCCGGAGACAAGCACAAGCTTGTGGCGGTCGAGCCCGGCCGAGTCTATCGCGTCGTTGAGGGTCTTCAGCAGCGGGAAGTTGCCGCAGCCGGGGCACCATGCGTTTTCCGCGAGCTGTGGATAAGTCATCGTGAACAAACCTCCTCGTAGATGCCCTTGGCGGTGAAAGGCAGTCCGTCATAGCGCAGAATCTTCTGAGACTCAATAAGTGCACCCGCTTCTCTCAGCATGTCGGCGAACTGGCCGGTGGAGTTGCCCTCGACGCAGTAGAAGGTCGCCGCGGGACGTGCGTAAGCTCCGAGAACCTTTCGGGCCTTTTCGGTGTTGATGGGAAAGACCTGCGGGAAATGCACCATCGCGGCCGCTCCCTCGTTGCGCTCGTTGAGCAGGTCAACCGCCTCCCTGCACGGGCCGTAAGAAGAACCCCAGCAGACGAGCACCTTCGCCGCGTTGCGCTCTCCGTAGAAGGCCGGCTCAATGAAATCATCGAGAAGAAGCCGGTTCTTGCGCATCCTCTTATCCTGCTGGGCCTTTGCTACCTCGAGGTCCTCCGTAAGGTGACCGGTCTCGTCGTGCTCGTCGGAGTCGGCGACCACGAAGCCGTTCACCCCGGGAATCGCACGGGGAGAAACTCCGTCTTCGGTGAGCTTGTAACGCTGATAGTCCTCACCGGTCTCGTCGAGCAGGCAACGGTCAATGTGGCCGAGTGAAGTATCGAAAGGCTCCACGTTCGTGAGAAGGTCTGCAAGATACTGGTCAATCATCAGAATAACGGGCACTTGGTACCTGTGAGCGAGCCAAAGCCCGTGGCGGGTGAGTTCGTACGCCTCGGACGCCGTTCCCGGTGCGAAGATTGCGCGTGGGAACTCGCCATGACCTGCGTAAGCGGCGAACTTGAGGTCCTGCTGCGCCGTGCGTGTGGGAAGACCGGTAGCAGTCCCGGACGCTGAGAAAGAAAAATGAACGCCGGTGTCTCCGTCATCCCTGCGAGCGAAAGGCCTTCCGACATAAGTGCGAAGCCACCGCCCGAGGTGGTGGTAACCGCGGGAACTCCCGCGTAGGCCGCACCGCAAACGACGTTTATGGCGGCTATCTCGTCCTCGGCCTGTTCGACGACTATTCCGTATTCGGAAGAGAGGTCGGCAAGACCTTGCAGGACGGCCGTGGAAGGCGTCATGGGATACGAACAGGCGACCTTGACTCCGCTGACTGCGGCGGAAAGAGAACAAGCTTGGCTCGCGGATGCGATATTGGTCTGCGCGCCCGCAGGTTTCGGCGAGTTAAGCTTCCCCGCTTCCTCGTGCGCGATCTCAGCGCCCTTTGCGGCACACTTGATGTTCTCCTGCACGACCTCTTCCCCCTTAGAGGAAAAGCGCTTGTCAAGATACTTCTCAAGCTCTTTTAGGCCGAAACCGAGTATCTCGAACACCACGCCCGCAGCGACCGTATTGGCCATAAGCTTGCTGCCAACTGTGTCCTTTGCGACCTTGGTGAATTCTATCGCAACGTCCTGTTCACATTCTTCGGCGTTGCAGACAGTGATGCCATCCGGCGAGACATGAGACACATATGCGTCAAGAGCTCTATCTGTAAGGGCGATAAGCAGGTCGATATCTTTGGATGCGGAATAGAGCGGGTAATCTGCGATGCGTATGTCAAAACTGTTGACACCACCGCGGATACGAGACATGTAGCTCTGAGTGGCATAGACATGCAGCCCCATCCCCGCGAAAGCTCCGGTGAGCAGCATTCCGATGGTCTTTACGCCCTGCCCCGCTTCTCCCGCAACACAGATGTTGAGATCCATTTTTTCTCCTTGTTTCCTCCATTAAGAGTGGCCGATGGGCTGGCCACAATTCGGTATCCTGAGAATAACACCTCACAACAGCCAAGTTCTTTTTTTCACGCCAATAGGTGGAACCGGCCATTTGCAGGGCCTTTGACCTGTTAACAGAATGCCCGTTTGTGCAGTGTCGGGTGAGCTTGGTTTCTTGCGATGTTTCGGTATTACACAAGGTAACCAGAACAACGACCTTCGCCCCCGCCCTTAAGTTGACTTGTCTTTACCCCGTTGGGCACCTGCAAAAAGACAATTTTGCTGCAAATATCTGCGGCTTTTCCCTGCTTCGTCATCAAGCCGTTTCTTCCTTAAATATAGCCAAGGCTATTACTTGCGTCGAAATCCCATATCTCCCTCGCCTGACTTTCTCGGCCATTTTCGCTCGGAACCATTTATTGAGGTACACACTTGCTTTCGATCAGAAGCCTAAGTAGATCCCAATACAGGGGAAGATAGGCGTAGTCATCAGGGCTATTCTGCTCAAGATTGCTTTCGGGTTGGATCACACCCGGATTGACACGGTATGCACACTTAAGCAGGTTTCTCGCACGGTCCGTATCCTGTGTCAGCAAGAAGAACGAGTTTGCCTGGAGCATTTTCTGCATTGTCGAGTACAACGGGATATGAGCATCGTCTCCGTTTTCAAAGACCTTTTTCTCAAAGTATTGCAGAAGTATCGCCTGAAGGGCATACGGAAACTCAGCGTCAAGTTGCCCTTTCCATACGGAGTCATAGTAGCTGGTCAGAGACTTGTCAAGCATCGATATGTACGGAATATCAGGTAGAGTCTGCTTGGACAACTCTTCTAAAGTACGCCAATCAACAACTCCTTTCTTCTGATACTCATCTACGATTTCTATCAGCTTCTTCCTCTCGAACACTCCTTGTTGCACTCGTATTGATTCCGGTAACAACACTCTAAATCCACTGTCCTCGCTAAAACCAAATGGCGTCCCATCTAAGTTCTCGTATGACGTTGATGCGCATTTCATAAGCAAGTGGATAGGTTTACCAGAAGGAAACCCCACCTCATATCTAAAAAAGTTCTGTGAACCTGTGAGCGTCTTCATTTGCTGCTTATCAAACTCAGCCTTGTCCGAATTGACCATCAGCCACAGGCAAGACAGAAGTATTGAATCAGATCTGTCAATTCCATCACGGAGGACTTCTCTTGCTTCATCAAGATCCTGATTCCGTATCATGGCTGCGCATCGGTAGAACTTGACAAGGGGCTCTGCGAAGGAAGCGTTTTCAGGCTCTGACGCCGAAAAAAGCTTGGCGAGTGCCTCATCTGAAACGACTTTGTTCTCCAGAAAGCACACGTGTACTTCGAGCCAAGAATAATAGAAGTTGTCCTTCTTAATCGAACGCAAGCGCTTGCGACCTCGCCCATATTTTCCCGCCGCGATATCGGCAAACAGCATTAGCCTTTCGTTCGTGCGCAGGCCTTCCGGCACACCGGAGAGTGTTAGAATCCTATTTGCAGACAGCGCTGGGGCATAATGCCAAACGAAGATTAGAGCAAAGCAAACGACAACCAGCACTCCTACAACCAAACTGTAGAGTATTCTCGTCCTGCTATTTTTCATTCTTGTGTTTCTCGGCTTCTCTTGACATGCCTTTCGTCAATCCTCACGGCATGCTGCTATTTTACTTTTATGACTGCTGTTGAGGGAACTGTTTTTGGAAACAGAATCAGCTTTACAAAGCCCTCTGGGATAACAATGTGTGAGTTGTATGGCGCATTATCGAAATCTCTGAAGACTTTCATTCTATCACCAAGATAGGTGCTCTCTAATTCCAGTTGGCAATACTCATCTGCAATAAAACAAGCGAGAGTGCTTTCACTGACAACTTCGCAATTGCTGAAAGAGAGAACGCCGGGGGAGACCTCTGTTTGCGAATCTTCAGTCACAATATCAAAGAGGAAACCTCCCGCAATCCTGACATCTTCTTTCGATACTCCCTTAAATTCGATGTCGCAGTGACTGAACTTACCAATCCCACGGACGAGTGCAAGGTATCCATCTCGGTTGATAACAGAAATCGCTGAGTTCTCAACAGATAGTCCAAGCTTCTCGCTGTTCTCGAAGACGTATGCAGTTTCACTCGTTTCTGCGCCTGGATGCTCAACAACTGATACATGGCAATCTAAAAAGGCTGCATTGCCGATGAAAGCAACTCTGACGACACTCAAGTTTGAGAAAGTGCAGTTCTGATAGCGTTTGGCTTCAATAGACCCCGATTGGTCAAATGATGTAAGACTGAGAGCAGTAAAGGAGGAATCCTTGTATACAACAGGCTCGCTTACATTTTCCACTGCTGCCTGAACGAAATCGGCATATGTGTTCATTCTGTCCCTGGCGAAGGAGCTGTTAGAAATCACTTGCCGAAAGAAGAAGTCAGATTCTGTCATTGCTTCAATGTGCGAGAAGGACGAGTTCTGAACGTTTAGCTCGAACGCATAGAATATGCAGCCTGTTAACGGCAGGTCATCAAACTCAACTTTGAGCGCAACACCACATTCATCTGGAAACACGATGTCCTTCACGCTTGACTCAGAGACTTTCAGTGAGAAGGACGACATAAGAGATGAAACGACGGGGAAGTCACGATCAGAATGCTCTACAAATCCTTCCGCAAGCACCCGCTCAATGTCATCTTCAGAGAAGCATGCTTCCATCCTGAAGAAACCTGGAAGCGGGAGGATTTTCAGCTCCTCAAATGAGAAGTTGCTGAGTTCCAATGGCTCAAGAGAGTAGTGCCTGATACCATAGAAGCCCTTTGAGCCCTTTCCTTTGAACTGAACTTTGCCTTTGCTGCCTGCAACGTTGAGTTCTCCGTAGCAGAGAATCCCCCCGTTGTCGCAGAAGATAGTTGAACCTTTCTCGATAGTTAGCGTTTGTCCTCTGGGTACATACAGAAAATGGTCAAGTTCGTAGTCTCCTCCGATTGTTAGATTTTCTGTAGTCCTCAACAGTGGGGGCGACAAAGCGCTAAAGAACAACAACACTGCAGATGAAACAAGGAGCAGCAACAGTAGCGCTGCAGATGCTATCCGTCTCATTTCTTTGAGTACCTTTCGCTTTTGAACTTGGCACCCTGTTGGATCCGTATCATCTGGTTCAGGACCTGAGTTTGTGTGCTCCATATCTCCAGTATAGCCACTTGCGCTACCCGTATCAGCGGAACTGTCGGAATCTTCTGCCACTTCAATAGCAGAGTCCACAATATTGTGTTCGGCACCAGTCCCATTGTGTTGCTCAGCATTTGAGTTACATGCATTAATCTGTATGTTCTCACCATCAGGATGAGTAGTTGCCTTACCAATTGATAAAAGGCCACCTCGAAAAATTGGCGCATCAACAACCTGAGTATACAACGAATGGAGTGGCAATCAACCGAAGAGTTAACCTGTCCCCTTCGTCTGGACAGAAACCTTCCTCCGAATTTGGTGGAAGATCCTCTAGCCTGAGTTGACCTGATGTTTCCGCAGTGGAGGCGAAGCGAAACATATAGGTGTTGTTGGACGTATCCTGATACCGCACAAGGTTCTCCACGCTACAAATATCGAACGCCGCTTTCAAACTTATCTTCCCCCTTCAGGAAGACTCTACCCTTGAACAGCGCAAAACACGAAAATTCCAGTCGTAGGTAAACGTCTCGTTTCGTTTCGTTATATGGTCGCCGAAGAATGGTCGGACAGTAGCGTCAACAGATCGGCTATGCGGGCAACAACTGCAAGGCAAGGGGAAACAAAGTGTTCGCTGCGAATGAGAACAGTGCCAGTGCAACGCCAAAACCGACGATATAGGCGAACTGCAGCTGCATGCGAAGCTGCTCGTCATCATGAGATGTAACGGGGAACGAGAGCAACTCGCCTTCGCCTCTTGTCTCGTCAGTTGGAGCAACTGCTCTCTGTGCGGCATTCGTCGAGTATGTGAATCTCGTCGAATCCACCCTTATCATCACGGATTTACTCTGCAATCCCTTTTTCAAAACCGTTTCTTCATGGCCAGGAATGGCGCTCTCCTTGGATTGAAGCGAGTTAAGGCCCAACAAGCAACACACTTCTGTTCAGAAGCGGCAAAGGACGCATGATCGTGAGAACGGCGACCTGTGAATCCCTGCTGAGCTTCCGACCGGTAAAACTCAGGTCGCGAACTTTCCCGTCAGCAACGGAAAAACGCAACTCAGCACTCCTACAACCAAACTGTAGAGTATTCTCGTCTTGCTATTTTTCATTCTTGTGGCCACCTCGAACAATACCCAATTCTGTCATGAAAAGCGCAGATTTTGATTCCGGGGCGTGATTGCGGGCACATGTTGACGGTAAGTTGGCGGATAATGAGGCTGTTTACGTCCGTTTTGCGCTCAGCCTTGCGGATTCGGCGAATGGTCGGACAAAAATCCTCCCAGTCAACGACCTCGTTCAGCTTTGCAAGAAAATCACCCTTCTTATCGAGCCTGGCAAGGGTGCGTGCCGCACGGCCAAGTTACAACAAGCGAACGGAGAACAGTCTGACAATGGCCTCTGACCGTCAAAACGCTTTAACTTGGGTGTCCAGCATGGACACGTTTTCGACGTCGAAAAATCCCTCAAGCATTCTTACCTCTCTTCGGTTGATTGCCACTCCATTCGTTGTATACTCAGGTTGTTGATGCGCCAATTATTTGAGGTAGCCTACAGTGACGGTCAAAGAGGTGACAAAGCAAGAATACGAGACCGCAAAGCAGCAAGCGGGGGACTTGCTAAGCAACCCTCCCCTTAACGGTTCCTCCCCTGGCTCTAAAGAAACTTGGGCTATTTACAACACGAAAGTGAGGAGCGAGAAATGAAACTCATGTACATGATCGTGTTTCTCGGTTTGTGTCTTCTTCTTCAAGCGTGTTCGCCATCCTACGATGCATCATATGCTTTCGTTGTTCACAAACACAATAGTACAGTGTTTGTCTACAGTGAATCCCATGATTCGGTCTCAATTGATATCTGGAGACTGTCATCGACTGAAGCATCTCACAAGAAGCTTCATACTGTTGTCATCACCAATGAGACTTCTTCTATTCCATGCGCCGGCTACAAAGATAGCATCTACCTGTCACATTCAGGAAGAACAATGTCTGTCAACGCCGAAGGCGAGATAAGCATTGTTTCAGAAGGAAGCTACGATAGTTTGTGGCCATCCGATTCTGAAGGTATATGTGTTGCCGTGTATGATGATACTGCGTGTTTGCTGTCCCTTAAGAACGGTCAAGAGATTGCCTCATTGGGGGAGTGGAAATGGTCTGGAGCATACCTGCACAAAGATCTGTTGCTACTCTGGGAAGGCTCAAACCTCGAGATATGGAATCGACGTACAGGGTCTGTTGAGCAAGTAGTTCTGGAAAGCAAAATATACGCCGTTGATATACAGTCTGAGATGTTAGCAGTTCTTTGCTCTTTCCATCTCTATACCTATCATTTAGATCGAACGAACTCTCTTCAGGAGACGAGAAGGCTCGAACTGTACCCTTCTTTCATAGGGCATTGTTTGCATATTGTGAACGCTAACACACTTGTTGGGGGCTATGGGTTGTTTTCTAATCCAGTAGTGTTTGACCTGTCAGATGCAAATGATGGCTTCTTGGAGTTAGATTTTCGAGAATCTCCTCCGTATGGGACACTCCTGATTCCATTTGACGATTGTTTCATTGGAGCTGTCAACCCATCTCAAAGCAGTGAGTATGAACTGATTCGTATTCCCTACAAGGAACTTCTGAAGCAGTGACGCAGAGAATGGCTCAAATGAACGGTGCCGTCATGAAACTTGCAGTTGACTGCAAGCGAGCAATAACCTGGCTCGTCAGCATGACAAAATGAACATGAACGGTACCATAACGAACTATACGTACAACGGGCTCGGACGTATCACGGCGGCGAACGGTTCGCCGTACGCTTGTCCCCAAAAACTGGACAGGTGTTTAAGGTGGAAAATCTCCTGCTGCAATGGGGCTCGCGAGCCCTGAACGGAGATGAGAATGAGAAGAAAAAGGCGCAGGTTTTCGGCTGACTTTAAGGCCCTCCATTGTATATTCAGGTCGTAGGTGCGCCAATTTTTGAGGTAGCCTCCAGATCAATCTGATAATGGCGCAAATGAACCTGACGTGGAAAGGAAGTACGAAAAATGACAAGGTATTTAACCGTCCGCGAGGCATTAGTTGCCTTAGTAGTTCTCTTTACTGCCTTCGCAATTACCGACGGACATGCTGAGGAGGTCTATCAAAGAGAGAAGCTTGTGGCAATCGACAAGCTCTCTCTCAGTGATGGAGATGTCCTCGACAAGCTGTATCTCATTCCCGCTGATGGCCAGCTTGTGATAGAAGAGGGCTCGGAGATCAAGATTGATGGAGGCGGCATAATCTGGCAAAAAACAGGCGAGGTACAGTTTGCATCTTCGTGCACTTTTACCGGTGTTGGCAGCCGTGAGTTTTACGGCTTTCACGTGCAGCATTCAACCGTCCTGAGCTTCAATGAATGTGTATTCTCTGACATTGATCTTTGTCCTGTACCTGAAGATGTCAGAAAGCTCAACGCGGACGGGGATTTGGGCGAAGATGTCCGAGCCAGTCTACACAACTGCATGGTTTCCGCACGATTCGTCAAGATGACGAATTGTAGGATAACACATATCGGTGTCTCAAAGGCAGGCAAAGCTCTGAAAAGAGATGGAGATACGGAGCTTGTTTTTGCCGGTATGTGTCATTTTGATAAGTGCGCCTTCTTGGCGCTCGACCTTGTTTCCGGCAATGAAGAGCAGATATCTTATCTGGTTGGACTCTCCTTCATCTTTGATGGACACATAGAAACCGAATTTCTTCAGAAAGTCCGAGTTCGATATTATCTGAAGCGCTTTTCAGATGCAGAGGGTGGGTTAATTGACTCGAAGGATGAGCTTTGTCGTTTTACTGAATGCCATTTTAAGGAACTCCTACTAACGAGGATCATGTTGAACATTGGCGCTGTAGCGGCTGCAGATTGCACGTTTGAGAACATTACAATCAGAAGTCCTTTCCTTTTCATAATGGGTGTGTTCATCAACTGTACCTTTAAGTCCTTGTTTCAATGGTCTGATACGCAGGTGAATAGCAATGTGATAAGAGCGGTTTTCGGGTGGCACTGCTACTTGTCGAACTGTAGTGTTACCGTGAATGACCCCACTCCTGAGCAAGTCAAAGACGGTCCGAGACTCTCTCGCCTCGGAATTTTCGTAGGTTGTGGAGAAGCGAGAGGGTGCGAGTTCATCTCTGACTCATCTGTTCCCATGGTCACAGCAAGATGTTGGCCTTGTAGCGACAAAAATGTCTACATGAGCATGCGAGACACAGTGATCAAGCGTACGAAAGAGTATAAGGGCTATCCCATGATAGAAGTTCACGGGCCGAATGTTGAATCATTTGCCATTTCTGATTGTGTTGTCGAGTCAGCCTCAACTGCTTTTTTTCAGTGCACAGACGTTGTGAAGACAAAAGTCCGTGTTGAAAAAACAGCATGGATTGCACCGGAGTCGGTGCAACTCTCTTTTGGAAAAGCTTATGACAGAGGCATAGATATGTGTCTTTTCAACACAAAAGATGTGATCATCTCAAAGTGCTCACATCTGTATGCATCAACCTTTTTCGCAGAGAGAGTAGTTGCCAGTGATAACCCTGGCATCTTTGAAAATCTATTCGTCAATGCTAAGCGGATAACATTCTGGGGGATGGATCTTGAGTATCTGTTGGCTTGTGGGTACGAGCCTCGCGACAAGTACGGTCCGAAATCAGCTTATTTCGATCTTCCCGAGACTAAACAGATGACCGAAGATGAAATTGCCGAAGCCGAAAGAGAGCTTGCTTCTGCCCTTAGGCGCCTCAAAGAGGCGGAATAGCAGATCTGCTGTGTGGGCGGGGTGTAGAAGGATATGTGGATACTGCGCTGTACTTGTACGGCAGGTGGGAAGGGCAATAAATGGAACCATTACGAACTACTCCTACAACTGGCATGCCCCCCGAAAATCGGTCCGTTTATAATGAGAGTTTCCGAGAAGGCCGAAAGGCCGGGAGGCTCAAAGTGAATCGCAGGAAAAGGCACAATCCGGAGCAGATCGTGAAGAAACATCACCGAAGCGGAAACACCAACTCAGTAGATTCGGATCTGTTCACCTAAACCGCCTGCAAACCCGCAATATTACAGCATTACAGCATTCTTTCCGACACCGCCTGCCGGGAAACCGGAGAAGATTAAGTACACGCAAAACCTTGCCGAAAAAGAACTTGCCGCACATATTCAGATGGCGTTAAAACCGTGTTAGCAGACGGGTTGCAGCACGGCTTTTGTTAAATCCATGTTTGGTTTTTCTGTGCCATAACTAATGCGAATCTTCGCATGTCGGACTCTAAAATCCATCCTTGAAAAGTGTGACTTTCCACTTTTGAGTTGTGCCGGGATGGGTTCCATATCAGACAAGATGTTCGACCGGTTGTTTGCGGCCGTTTCGTCATTGATGCGGCCCTGCGAAATGCTTGAGCGTCCGTTTGATTCCGTAACCGGAACAAGCCCCTCGATATTTTTAAGAAAAACCTCGGCAATGAGCCGATAAGACCGAACTTCCCGAAAAAAAACTTTCAGTTACGAAGGAGTTTGACCATGACCAAACGGACGGCCTTACTCAGTACCTTTGCCGCTCTGTTCTTCGCAATCGCCATGGCATGTGGCGGAGGCGGCAGTTCGAGCACCGAAGACGACACTCCACAGGACACCGGTACTGTACAAACACAGTCCCCCGGTTCCACCGAAGTTGTCCTTACAGACATACTCCTTATGAGGGACTACCCCGAAGCACCGGTTGGTGGTACAGTCAACTTCATCGCGTTCGGCCAATACGATGACGGTTCGATTTCGAATGTCACAGAACAGTGTATCTGGACTTCATCTGACGATTTCATAGCCGAAGTCCAGGATCCCGGCATCGCGACCGTCCTTCGTGCTGGTGTTGCACTTATCACCGCGACAATCGGTAACGTGAGCGCGAGCATGGAGGTGGTCGGCTTCGAACCCCAGCAAGAGAGCACGACGCTCGTCTCCATCACGCTAATTCCCCAGAATCCCGTCGTGCAGCACGGTGACAATGTAACCTTCATCGCGCTCGAAAACTACGACGACATGCTCGGAACCAACTACTACAACAGCGAGGTGCATTCACCGAGACAGGTGCTGGACATTTCCGGAATCGAAAAGGTAGCTGCGGGCAGGTACCATTTCGCCGCTCTGAAGGACGACGGTACCGTCTGGACCTGGGGACGAGAGAATAACAACAGCCAACTCGGACGCTCCGGAACAACCAACCGGCCTGCCAAAGTAAAAGGTCTTTCAAATATCGTGCATATCGAATGCTCCTACTACGGAGGACGCGCCGTTGACAGTGACGGCCACGTTTACTCTTGGGGCGAATGGGGCTCGGGCCGACTCGGACCGCCGGACATCAACAATGATGTTTCGGTACCCACGAAGATTTCCGGCCTGATGGGAATGACGAAAATCAGGCAATATGAATCGTTCGGCATAGCATTCGGATACTACCCGCCCAACTAAAGCCCGCCACTCCCCAGTAACTTGCGAACCCCGGTCGCCTGGCCGGGGTTCGTGCATTTTTGACCCGTGACCATGCGTTCACCGGGTGTATAATAGCCACAAAGCAACGGAAGGGAAATATGAACAAACTCACCGCTCTCATACTCGTTCTTGCGGTCCTGTGCATCGCGTTCTCGGCCCACTCACCTGCCGAAGAGGCCGAAACCGACAAAATCCTGAAAAATCCGATTGGCGAAGTGCAGATAAAAGCACTCGAAAAGGCACTCGAAGCGGCGAATCTCACCATCAAGGACCTGTCCTTCGATAAAAAACCGATAGATGACCCGCTCAGGCTCGATGTCGTCAACCGTATGCTCGACGAGCCTCTTTTTTGTGCCGAGTTGACGCACGAAACAGGCATTGCTCTGGAGGGCGCGGCCGAGAACCCTCAGAACGCCATCGGCTACATGGCCTCGCTTATCGACCTCGCAGTGAAGGAGACGGAATTTCACGGTCCGGCCAACCCCCGCAGCGCGCTGATGAAGGAGCTTTCGCGCGAAGAAGCCGCGGAGATGACCGAGGGACTTTCGAAGCTGCAAGGCCTCCCTCGTTCCGTACCCGACCAGATCTACTTGATTCTGTGGGCAATGCAGTACACCGATTCTATGGTGCGCAAGGCTCTCGAACCCCTTTCAGATGAGCAGAAGAAGCTCGTCCTGACGCATCTTCCGTCATTTGCCTGTTCGGACGTTGTAGCATTCGCCGAGGGGATGGATGAAGAAGTAGACGCCATGGACGTGATGATGGCCGCCAACTCCGCCGACCTCGATATGCTCGCCACTGCCGCGGTGTTCTTAGCGCAAGTGGTCTCCGACGTGACCGAGGAGCTTGCCTCGCTCGACGACGACACCCTTGCTCTTCTTGAAAAACAGCATATGTCCATCCGAACCAATACTCCGCTCGGGCCGGTCGTGTTCGGCTCACTCGGTGCCGACCTGCACGAGAAGGATGCCGCGCTGCTAATTGACCTTGGTGGAGACGACGTTTACAAGAACTCCTGCGCCGCCGCGATCGCTCCCTGGGGCGACAGGGCGGGAAGCTACGTCAGTTGCCTGATAGACGTAAAAGGCGACGACCGCTACATGCCACCCGCTCACGGGGTCGGCTGCGGAACCGGCATCATGGGTATAGGCATGTTGTTCGACGCAGAGGGCGACGATTACTACAGTGCGGGACACCTGTCCATTGGCGCAGGGCTGCTCGGTGTCGGCCTCGTTGTTGACCGCGGAGGTAGCGACTATTACCGCTCCGATACCTTCACGCAGGGCGCGGGCATGTTCGGTATCGGCCTGCTCGCTGAAGCCGACGGAGGAGACATATACCGCGGCGCGAAGTTCGCGCAGGGGTTCGGCTATCCCAGGGGTTGCGGAGCTATCGCAGACGATAAGGGAGTTGACAATTATTTCGCCGGTGGAAAGTACCTGCACGTGCCGCTGTTGCCGACAAACTACCAGTCACTCTCTCAGGGATTCGGATTCGGAATTCGCGGCCTGAGGCTTTCCGGAGGGGTAGGAATCATCGCCGACGCGTCTGGAAACGATACTTATACTGCCGAAGTTTACGGCCAGGGCTCGTCTTACTGGTATGCTGCGGGACTGCTTATTGATGGTGGCGGCAACGACTACTACTGCACTACTCAGTACAGCGTTGGCGCGGGCATTCACCTCTCGGCCGGCGCGCTGCTCGACCGTGGCGGAAACGACCATTACTATTGCAAGAACGGCGTTGGAATAGGAGGCTCGCACGACTACTCTGTCGGAGTTCTCATAGACTGCTCCGGCGACGACTACTATCAGGGAGCCGGAGCGGCACAGGGCACGGGCCACACCAACGGTGTGGGACTGCTGTTCGACCTCGGTGCGGGCAACGACGCTTACAGCGGCATCAAGACATCGCTTCTGCAGGGCGGCGGCTCTGAGCGTCGCGACACGGCCTCAATAGGTGTTCTCATAGACTTCGGCGGTCCCCGCGATACATATTCCACCGGCGTTGAGAACGGCGAGCTGCGTGTGAAGGGCGTTTACGGCGTCTGCTACGACATGCCCGACCCACCTGAGGAGGAAGAGTAAGCGGGCAGGACAAGCACCACGGAGTAGCGGTTTTTCGTAAGTCAACGCGGCATTTCTGAAGGTTCATTGTCTAAAGATGTGAGCCTGTGAATGTCTTACTTCAGCGCTTAGCACATCACTGATAATTTGACTTGACTCACAGGCGGTTCGTCGGCACTTGCCGAACAAATAGCGCATGAAAGCTTACTCTTTCTCAGAGCCGCTGAATGACACACAACCCCTCACCACCCTTTCTTGCGCGGCATTTTGTGCAACTGTGTCGCAGTTCGCGCTACTGTTTTGTGTAGTGCCGGCTTGGAGGTATTATGCGCTACCAATTTTCCACAATGCTGCTAATTGCTTTGATCGCATTCATTCCCGCGTTCGGAAAGGCCGGAAAGACAAAGCCCCGTCCTACCGCGAGATTAAGGACAAAATCGCCGAGTACGTTGCTGCAGATGATGCGAAGAGAGCAGAACTCATGACGTTTTTCGAGAAACTGCCTCCACTCGAGAGCCGTTACGTTAGCCGGTATATGAAGGTCATGCGATCCGAGCTGGCCGAGAGGGTCGAGGCCGAATGCGAACCCCTTAACGAAAAGCACTTCAAAAAGTTTGCACGCAACGGAGTGTTCTTCCTCGAAAACGACGGCATGAAAATGAAGTACTTCTTCCGCTCAGGCAAGGGCGGCAGGGACGGTTCTCCACTGTACCTGTGCTTCCACCAGGGCGGGGGCAGCAAGGATATGAATGACTCCTGCTGGTCTGGCATGCAAGGATACTATTCAGTAAAAGGTTCGCTCATCGTCCCCAGAGTGCCTACCGATGCTGTGGGCGGCTGGAACAAGCCCCATATACCCGGGCTTGTTCAGAGGGCGCTTTACGAATCGTTCGTCCTTCGCGACATTGACACCAACCGCGTTTACATCCTGGGCTACTCGCTCGGTGGCTACGGCACTGCCTGGATGGGGCCTCTCATGGCCGACAGATGGGCGGCCTTCGGCTCGTCCGCTGCCGGAATCGAGCCGAGCGGTGCTCCGCTTGTCAATCTCCGCAACACTCCCGTCATTATACAGGCCGGAACCGAGGACAATACCCCGCCCCGCTACGAGACCGCCAAGCGCTACGTCGCCAGGCTGAATGAACTGCACGAGGCGGATGAGGAAGGGTACATTTACAAGTTCAGGGAGCATCAGGGGGCAGGGCACATATTCTCCGACTCGGACAGCCCCAAGTGGGTGGGAAAACACGTCCGCGAGCCCTATCCGGAAAAGGTAGTCTGGAAGCCCGTTTCATCCGGTTCATGGTCACCGGGAAGTTTTTACTGGCTCGCCGGTGACGGTCTGACCGGCAAGGTAGTTGTAACACGCGACGGCAACACGATCGAGATCGAAGAGGGTTCGCCTTCCGGGCTCACTCTCTTGCTCAACGAGGAGTTCATAGACTTCGACGAACCGGTAGTGGTGAAGAGGGGCGACGAGGAGCTTTTCAACGGCAAGGTGACCCGCAGCCTCGCGGTCATGATCGAAACCTACGTGGCCCGTGCCGACAAAGCCCTTACCTTCACTGCAAAGATAACCCTCGACTGAAACGGCGGGAGGGCGGCATGTGTAACGGAAACAACTGGTGATGGACTTCATAGAGGCAATCAACAACGGGGGCGGAGAGTGAATTACTGCGCCTTTTGAGCGACCTCAAGCTGATTCTCTGTATAATTGACTTGGACTGGAACAAATTATTCCATGCGCCCTTAATTCGCAGCATAGCTGGCAATGAGAGAGGGAATCACAATGAGAAAACTGATACTGATGTTCCTTCTCCTGTCAATTTCCGCAACTCTTGCTTGCGCTGAAGATGAGCAGGAACAAACCGAAACAAGGGAAGTAGCATACGAGCTTGCGAGCGACGTACATGAATTGCTGACTGCACAGAGCGAGAGTTACAAAGAACTCCGGTCGCCGAAGACAGGGAAATGGGAAAGCAGGCTTTCAGAGCTCAAAACCGCTTCAGATATGCTGCCACTTGCATACAAGGCAATCGCATCTGAATGGCAACTACAGATAGAGCACCCAAAGAAGTGGAAAACAGCGTTGGATGACTTCACATCTTCCCTGCGCACATGGGGAAGTGTGGAAGATGTTCGACTCGAGCGGCTCAGGAGATATAGTGTATGGTTCTCACATGCCATGCATCTTCACAGCAAAGCAGATCCTGAGTACGAGGATAAGCTTAAACGTTACGGCAAGTATCTAACTCCTCCAACAGGTCCTCCTCACTTTCAAGAAGCATCCGCAAAGCTCGGAGTTTATCTTGATGCCACGGAAGAAGTTAAGACTCTTCTTACGAGTATATTGGTTGACGCTCGTGTTGTTGAGAAGCTGCCAGATGAGTTTCTGACAAGGTTCCCTGACCACAAGTACGTCAGTACGTTTGTCTCTGTAATGACAATTAACCCCCTGCAAGAACAGTACGAACACAACGAAGATAATGATGCCGGTCTCTTTACTTGGCACGATCTTCAGGATCTTATTATTGAGTGTTTTTTCAGACATAAGGTAATAGACAATCCATATGCAATAGCTCAGTTTCCGATATCTGCTGCAAAAGAGCTATCTCCATATTTCTTGCTGAAAAGAAGCTCGCAGTACTTCGCAACACAGGTCAAAAGTCATGAATACATGGAAAACGGCAGAAGAAGAAGCACGAAGATTGTTGGGAAATGGTAACGATAGAGCACTTTGAACGGATGATTGAGAACCTCGAAGAATGGTGCGCTGAAAACCCCGAACTTGCTGAGATCCTTGAGAAGTTCAAAGCCCTTGAGAACAAGCCCTGGCCAACGCCTGAAGAGTTGTTTCCGGATTTTGCTACTGAGCCTAATGCGCCTCCGGCTGCTGCTGAAGATGAAGAGCAAGACGGAACAAATTGGTGGTTTTACGGCGCAGGGGCTCTTGTGGTTGTGCTTCTGGGCGCGTTTGTCCAGCTGAGGAGAAAGTCATGAGGCTCGCGACTTCACACACTACAACCATACTCGTAGGCACAGCAGCCTCGGACGCAGAACACCCGCAACTGTTTACGTAGTAATTCCAAGTTTTATAGAGCGAGTATTACTTGTAGAAGCGAATGAAAAACTTAGAATAAGGACAGGTGCCGGGGGTTCCGGCGCCACCGTTTCCGCAGTTCCGGCTTCGCTACGCTTCGCCTCCACTGCGGAAACATCAGGTCAACTCAGGAGTAGAGGATCTTCCACCAAATTCGGAGGAAGGTTTCTGTCCAGACCAAGGGGACAGGTTAAAATGCGGGGAAACACATGAGTAGATTCGGATGTTCTTTGTGTGCGAAGACTGTATTGCTCTTTCTGAGTATTTCAGCGCTGTCCTTTCTTCTTTCCTTCGCTGAAGAAACCAAGGTTTCTTCCATCTCCCTTGATGTTTGGTCATACTCCGAAGAACCTGCAGCGACACGCGTCGCAATGAATCCTGGGTTTCTCTCAGACAACTATGTCCTCTCATCAAACTTAGTGGTCTACGATAATGGAAGGCATTTTCTGCGCGCCAAAGTTGACTCTCCAATCTGGGGTGTTGTAGTTAGCGGTTCAATACAACTCACTACTGCTGAACGCATTGGTTCATCTCTCAAAGACATCAATGCAACTGGCATTGTGATAAACACTCCAATGCTCAACTCGCCGCAAGGTGAGAAACTGTTTGATGCCTTGCTGATTTCTCCCACAA
This sequence comes from Planctomycetota bacterium, assembly GCA_034521065.1. Classification (GTDB taxonomy): domain Bacteria; phylum Planctomycetota; class B143-G9; order B143-G9; family B143-G9; genus JAXHMW01. The sequence goes on from JAXHMW010000010.1 coordinate 51,772, forward strand.
TCACTCACATCCATATTGCGTTTTCATACAGAAACGCACCTTCGTGGATTTTTGAGAAGCTGTCATCTCGGCAAACTCTCAAGACCCTCTATGTTGACATGTGCACATCCGTTGATGCTGTTGCGTTTGAGTCTTTTGCGGTTGCGAAAGCTGATTCTCTGAAGTCCTTATTCATCATGTCACGGTTGATTCCAATGACAAGCGTTGAGAAGATGACCAGCCTGGAAAAGTTGAGGGTCTTGGGATTCAGAGACCAGGGAATTGACCTAACCAGAGTTCACCGCCTCAAGAACCTGAGGCACCTGTCTGTTATCACAGGCGTGCTTGATGAAGATGGTTCCATGTTCCTTACAGACATGCCGCAACTTGAGTACCTGAGTATTGTAGGGAACATGTTCGGAGAAGTCTGCCCCAAGGTCATGAGCGAATTGGAGAACCTGAAGAACCTGAAGCATCTTGGTTTGCCCATCACGGAAAATCCAATGATTGAGCAGGTGTCAAAATGCACTGGCCTTACTTCACTCAAAATAGTGCTGAACGGTGACTTCACTCCATCCTTCGCTCCAATGGGAACGCTACGCGAGCTGCGGAAACTCACTGTCGCTCTTGACACGCGAAGGACTCCTTTTCCAGATCTACCGCATGGACTTGCCTCTCTGAAATCTATCGCCGTAATCGGAGACCTAACTGCCTTGTCTTTTTCCCAAAAGACGCTTGATGTACTTTCGAAGATTGATGCCATGAAACTCGTACCACACATGGAACTAAACAACCAGGTATCTCTCCAGTTAGGTACATTAACGGGGCTCAAAACCCTTTCCGTACCTATAGGACGACTTACTGACTCTTTTGTACAGAACCTGCGTACGCTACAGTCTCTCACAACCCTTGCGATTAACTGCCCGTTCCTATCGGACAAGTCTGCGGAGGTCGTATCTGGACTTTCCACGTTGGAGAGACTCTATTTGAACAACTGCACAAATTGGACAGATTCACAATTCAAGCTCTTTGGCCGCCTGAAAGGACTGAAGGTTCTTGAGATATACCTTTCTCCCTATCTCACTCAAAAGGGACTTGAGTTTGCTTCAGACATTCCTTCACTTAAACACCTCGGGCTCGCATCGACGAAAGTCACATTGGCTCAACTAAAAATGCTTCATGGCAACAGCAGCGCAGACTATTGGAATTCACAGGGCTCACTTGATGCTGCCACAATAAGTTTCTACGCTAAATCGGCTGTTAAGCAGTTCTCTCAGGGCATTCTTGCATCCGCAGCCGTAGAGAACGGTCTTCTTCCAAGCAGCAAGTCTCCACCTGCCCTTCCAAGACAGCTCTATGGCTTCCAATCCCTGTGGTTTACAAACTCAGCTGCCCACGAAGGACGTTTCTCTGACAAGTGCGTGGTGCTGTTTCTCCCACTGTTTTACCAAAATGGTATGTCTGCATTTTATCTTGACGAGAATAATGTTCTTTGGGAGGCGACTCTTTCTATTGACGATTTTGCTCGTTTGAAGAAGCTGGCAGGTGCGGATATTGACTTCAGTGTTGCATTAGATGAACCAAGGATAAGCGAACCACTGTTTGTTGAACAACCAGAACAATAAGAAGCTGATTTGCTTTCGGTTCTTCTCAAAAGCCAGACTATCGGTGACCTGCCCCCATTCTTTGGTCCACCTGTTATGAGAGTTTCAGCGCTGGTTGTCCGTTCACACACGCCTTTTGGGGGCGAGAGGATTACACGTACGATTCCGCGGGTAGGCTCGTATTTCAGGATCTGTTCTCGTCCGGTGGAACGCAATTGGGTACGAAGAGCTACGGTTACGACAACGCGGACCAGCTTGTTGGCGACGCAGCAACGGGCTCGTTTGGCAACTTCAATTCCACCTACAGCCATGACTTATGGCCCCCTCGAATAATTGGCGCATCCACAACCTGAGCATACAATTGGTAGAGTATAAGTCAATCGAAGAGAGGTAAAAATGCTTGAGGGCTTTTCGACGTCGAAAACGTTCTGGCCAAGCTCGACAAGAAGGCTGATTTTCTTGCGAAGCTGAACGAGGTCGTTGACTGGGAGGATTTCCGGCCCATTCTTGGCCGGATCCGCAAGGCGAACCGCAAAACGGACGCAAACGTCCGCATTATCCGAAAAAAAACCGCAAATGAGCCGCAATCACCCCCCCCCCAGGTGAAATCTGCGCTTTGCGTGACGGGAATGCGGATTGTCCGCGGTGGCCTGTTGAAAGACGACTACTCTAACAAGGCAACATCGACGAAACGTTCCTAAGAGACCACGGGTTTATGTAGAGGGGTACTATCTAAGAAGTGTTTTTCTCTTTCCTATCTGTTTCTCAATACTCTTAAACTCACTGTCTGTCATCTCACGAATACATTCATCGGGTAATGAGCCTTCAAGTATTTTTAATTCGTCTCATGGCGGATTATTCGAAAAGGATACCTTGGTACGACGATCGAAGGTAGGTCTCTTACATGGCTGCCGTTTCTAACCTTGAATATTACGACTTCTCCTTTTGAACCAACAGAAGTGAACCTTGTGTTGAAAATTCCTCCCCCTAACATCAGCGCCAGACCATCAAAATACTTTGGCATCTTCTACCTCCTACATATAAAGAACTCAGGTCACCTCGAACAATGGCAAAACTCACAACTGATTATACAACGGGAAGGAAGTAAGTCAAACGAAGTGAGGGGCAGGATGATTGATAAAAGGGGAAGAGATGCAGGAAGATGCGCTTGCGAGGCTCGATAAGAATGGCGATTTTCTCGCAAAGCTGAACGAGGTCGTTGACTGGGAGGATTTCCGGCCCATTCTTGGCCGGAACCGCAAGGCGAACCGCAAAACGGACGCAAACGTCCGCATTATCCGCCAACTTACCCTCAAATGAGCTGAAATAGCGCCCCGGAGGTGAAATCTGCGCTTTGCGTGACGGGATTGCGGATTGTCCGCGGTGGCCAGTTGTGGTACCAGTCAAAGTGATTTTGCTCTGTCCTGCCGCATCTGATTCTTGCTTGCGGCCCGGTTTCCCCACAGCACCTTCTTTATTTCAAGGTTGTTCTGGTTGCCTTGCCTCATACAGAGACTATAATGCGCAGCACACAAGAATTAAACTTCCTTTGATAATGCGGCGGCCTTTTGGGACGAAGCGAATGCCATTAGCAAGTTTGTCGCAAATCCGCCGTAACAAAAGGGATGTTTTCTCGTTAACTCCCGAAAGACCGTTTTTTCACAACGCGCAGAGAACGTATTCAGGAGAAGGAGATGAGAATGAGTATCAGGCACCTTGTGCTGGCAAGTGCGATGTTTCTGGTCTGTGTCATGGGCTTATCCCGAAGTGCATTTGCAGCGGGCGAAGATGTCATGGTCGGGGCCGAGATCATCTACAAGAGCTGGTTTATCGACAATCAGGACTACGACGACGACGTTTCGGACGGAGTTGCCAAGAGCAACCTCGAAGCAACCGTGAAGGTCAAGAACTGGTACACAGACAACGTGTACACCCGCGTTGACATTGTCGCCGAAACCGACGACTCCGACAAGGAGAGCGTTGAGCTGAAGCGAGCCTACATCGAGATGCAGGAGTTCCTTACGGAAGGCCTGACATTCACAGTGGGCAAGTTCGACGCCAAGTGGGAGATTCGCAAGACCTACGCGGTCGAAAGTCTCGAAGGCGCTTTCGACTTCGATATGTCGTTCCTGCCTGAACAGCAAACCGCTCGGTATGAAGTGGCACTACAACTTCGGAACCGTTAAGTTCGAGTTCAAGTACTTCAAGATCGACGAAGCATCTGTTGCGGGCAACAACTCCAACGACATTGATGAATACCTCATTAACATCTACCGTGGTAACTCGACCAGGGCGAGTTTGGTATGTACGTCATGTTCTGGATGGACAAGAACAACACCCCGCACGTGACCTACTACAACTTCGGTTTTTACGTTGACTGGATGTTCATGGAAGAGTCGCTGGAGATATGGGCCGACCTCTGCGTCCAGGACGGCGACCACGACGACCCCGCAATTGCGATGGGTGCTATCCGCTTCTGGGGCGGCTTCGAGTACACTTTCGAGCACGATTCCACACCCAAGCTCGGGTTGGACATCCTGTTCATCCAGGGCCAGGAGGACGACACGCTCGCTTTCAACGTACTTAAGGAAGACTATGACCGCACGTTCGTCGCCGAAGCTTACGGTGACATTCTGCCCCGCGCGAACGAGGGATACATCAGCGTTCAGCTTCAGGGCGGAATGAGCTCGCTGTACGACGGCAAGCTCGAGCTTGGCGGCACCGTCACATGGTTCCAGGCCGACGGCGACCTTTCCGGGAACCGTGGAGACGGACTCGGCTACGAGGTTGACCTGTTCGGAATCTACCACTACTCCGAGGACGTTACCTTTGCCGCGGCAATGGGCTATTTCCTTCCCGACGAGGACCTTGCAGGTTTCGACGACCCCGATGCGGTAACGCTCTTCGTTTTCCAGGTCTGGCTCGACTTCTGAACCGAACTCACTTTGACCGCTACAGAAAGGCCCCCGCTCTTAGGGGGCCTTTTCTTTGCTCCGCGGGCGCCGAAGGAACAAACTGACGTATAATCCTGACAGATACTTGCGCAACCGTTCATCCGAGGCGGCAAAAATGTTCAGAAAACCTGCGAACCTGCTTTTTCACTCCATTGTTTTGCTCGCCTGCATCGCTATAGTCATCTCCTTCATTCGCGATACGCTCACGCGCCCGGACTCAGAGGGCACTTCCACCCGGCCGACCCGAACAGCCACAGAAAGTCCCTCAAAACCGAAACGGACAGACGGCCCGCTAAAACTCGCCGCGGTCGCGCGCCAACCCATGAAATACGGCGTACTGGATAGTTCGGGCAATACTGTCATCAAGCCGAAATGGGACCGGCTCGAGAACCTCGGCAACGGCTACTTCTACGGAGGACTCGACGACTCCTTCCACGTGTTCGATTCCGACGGCCGGGACCTGCTCGTGATGAAGACCGACACTCTCTATCGCCTCGGGGACAACAGCGCCGTCACGGTCAGGATAGGTTCGCACTATTCTCTTTTCGATATAGATACCGGACGCTTCACAGAGACCCTTCCGCCCGCCCAGGATTTCAGCTTCCCGCCCGCAATGCTGCACGGCGCACAGGTCGCGGCCTTCGATGCCAAGGACGACCCTCTCCCCCACCTGTTCTTCGACGGCTACGCGCTTGCACGAAACATCGAAGGCTACTTCTTCATTGACGAATCGGGCAAACGCGCTTTCGGACCTTTCGCGGACGCCCAGCCTTTCAGCGAAGGGCTTGCGGCGGTACAGTCGCAATCCGACGGACAATGGCACTACATTGACACCGCGGGCAAGGCCGCAACCGGGAAATTCAACGGTCTCGTGTGGCCCTTCCACAACGGCAACGCCTTCGTCCAGCGTTCGGGTGAAAACAACCTGGTCATAGACAAAACCGGCAAGACCGTTCTCGAACTGCCCAAATCCGACAATGGCAACGGCAGCAAGTGGGCTTGGGCTATTTCGCCGGAAAAGGTGGTCTTGTACTTTGAAGATGACAAGCAGCAGAACTTCGAACTGATCGATATCGCATCACAGGAGCGCGAGGACTTCGCCATCGGCGAGCACAGCTTCCCGCTCTGGCCCCGCAAGACGCGAGAGGTACTCGCAAGAGGCGAATTTTATCCGCCCGTGGTTGCAGGCACTATGCTGGCCGCCGCCGAACAGGCCAAGCCCGTCCTCTGCGACAGCTTCGTCGGTGTCAGGAACTGGAACGACGAATTCGCCTTCGTTGACCTCACTCCCGAGCCGGAAAAAGACGAAGAGGGCAATGTAGTCAGGAAGTTCCCTCCGCTCTGGCAATTCGTCGCCCCCGACGGAAGTACGTTCGAACTGCCGGAGGGCTACGAGCCCTACGGAACCACGAACGTCAAAGGTGCCGTGCTCGCTCACAAGGACATGCGCTTCACCCTCTTCGACACGCAGGGAGAGCGACTTGTTGACAGCCACTGGCGTTTCGTGAGTTACTTCGAGAACGGAGAAGCCATTGTGCTTGAAGGCTTGGCCTACCGCATCGCCTCGCTCGATGGTGGGACGGACACAAAGGCGGTTTACCGCGAGCTGAGGAGAATGAAGGACGGCTACCGGGTCTTCATGCCTTACGAGACCTGCGAGGTGGTCAACGTTCTCACTGGCGAAGTGCTTGACGAATACATCGGGCTCGTGAGCCGTTTCTTCGGCGACCGTTATGCTAAGCTCACCGACGGACATTTCGAGCTTGAAGGCGTTTTCGACAAGGATATCTCTTCGCCTCTCCTGTACGACATCGGGCAGATAACCCGAGATAAGTTCATTATTCGGTCTTTCTCCGGCGAGGGCCTGATGAACCGCAACGGGAAAGTAATCATCGAGCCCGTCTTCGACTCGATAAGCAGTACAGGAGCTGGCCTCTTCTCTTGTACGAAAGGAAAGGAACAAATCACGCTGAACAGCGAAGGAATGTCGGCGGAGCAGTGGGTCAAGAATGCGCTGGAGAAAAATCCCACCGGCAAGAAGCTGTACTATTCGGGTGGCGGGCCGGAATCCGTGGATTTCGTATCAACAGACATTGCGAGCTTCCGGCGGGATGGCTACTTCGGCGCTGTGCTGATGGACGGAACCGTCCTTCCGGCGAGGTACGCCGAAGTTGATAGCGTAGCCGGTACCGACCACTCCGTGGTTGTGGCGCGAAAATGGGTCAGAGACACCGCCATTGTCAGTTCTGTCAGGCCCGGAGGCGAAGTGCTATTCACTCAAGAGCAAGAAAAACTTGCTCGAATGACCGCCTGCCGGAAGGAAAACGGCTATATCGGCATTACCCGAAACGGCACTCTTACAGTATTCACGAAAGACGGAAAGTTCGTTATCGAGGGGAATTTCGGCTCCTTCTTCCACAATCTCGGCCCCGGCCTTATCGCGTTGAACAATGACACGAGGCTCGTCGTCATCGAGGACGGAGAGATAATCGCGGACAGGAAGAACCTGAACAGCGTAAGATATGCTTGGCGCGGAGTTTTTTCGCACATTGTGGACGGAAAATGGCAACTTGTTGACAAGTCCGGCAGGGATGTCACCGGCCCCGGCGGCGAGCCTCTCAGTTTCGACCTCGCACCGACGCAGGTCGCCCCTGACCGCTACCTCGTCGGCGACAAGCTCGTTGATGGTTCGGGCAAGGTTTACGAGGTCTTCGAAGGAGATGTCGAGTCCGAAATCGGGGGTGTGTTGCTCATCAAGAGGCCCGACCGCCCGTGGCGGCTGTACGCCGTTGACGGCAGCCTCGATATGACCTTTGAGAAGAAGCCGTCGTTTTACGGCAAGGTATTCGGTGCTGCCCGTGGAGGCAGGGGCTACGTCAATGTACTCGGCGATGAAACCTACCCTGCGCAGAGAGTCTCCGTGCGGGCGGCGATTCGTAAGCGTCCCGCGCCAGGGCAACCCGAGCCGCGACGGAACTTCCTGTGGGCCTCCGACACGGATGGCAGGATCCTGCGCGTTTCATACTACCTTCGCGAAGACGACAAGAATCCGCACCTGACGGGCATTATGACACAGAAAGGCGAATGGCTCATCCCGCCCTGCTTCGGCATAAGCGAAATCCGGGTTTTGGGTGATTGAGACGAAAACGCCGTCCGGTTTTCGGGAAGGAGTCCGGGTCGGTACACACCGCGCAGAAATTAATATCCTTCGCACGCCAGCCAACCGTGTTGATGACATGAGGAACTGAATAGTCCGTTCACTTGAATGAACAAAGCCCCGTCCGTTGTGGACGGGGCTTTTTCGTTTACGAAGTATCTTGCGATGGCGATGAATCAACGCAGCAGGTCGCGCAGCAATGCCCTCAGGGGTTCGGAGGTGCGAATCGAACCCGAAGGAGCAGGCGATACGCTGTAGTACAGAGCCACGAGTGCCGAAGATGTGCGCGAAGTCGCGAGTGTTCCGTCACGCATAGCGGTAAGGGCGCCCACGTAATCGGAAGTCAGGGAACCGAACGCGGCGGTTGCCACGAAACAGCCACCACCGCCCGACGAGGGCGGACTGCCGACCACGGCATTTACCTTGTAGCTTACCGGTTCGGTCCAGGAGGACCCGTCCGACATGTACAGCATAAAGGTGTATTCGCCTGAAGAGGGCAGATAGAACGAGCCTGTTTTGCCCGTTGAATCGTGCGCTTTGGCACAAGCAGGACCGTCGAGTTGCACCCAGAGGTAATGCGAAGCACCGTCCGGGCCGTTGAGATGCACCTCGTGACCCGCATAACCTTCGGCCGGTTGTTCCGGTTCTTCCAGCGCCAATGCCTCGTCCGGCCCATAGACTGGCACGTACACAATCCGCTGCAAAACGAACTCTCCATCGAAGAGTGTCACACGGAAACAGTAAACACCAGCACGCAACGCACGAACTTGGGCAGTGTCGTTATACGGCGTGAAGCACACTGTCGGGCCACCGACCTGCTCAATGTGGTAGTGCTCTCCGGACTGGGGCGGTTCGAGATACTCGCCGAACACGGAAAACCGTTCGGGATGTTCTGAAGCCTTGGTCGCGGGGAGGGTGAAACCGGCGGAGACAGCAGGGGGCTCGTAGGTTCCGTCGGTGAGGTGCAGCGTGATGACGTCCTCGACCGAACGGTCCGTGCCGTCGAAGACGGTGAGGCCGATCTTGTAAGTTCCGGCTCCGTATGGACGGAAGGTCGGCGTGGGCGATGAGTCGTTTTCGATTTCGCCCTGTTCGAGCAGCACCCGCCAGGAATAGAGAGGGGTCGCCGTCCGGGTCGAACGAACCCGTTCCGTCGAGCGTGATTGCGTGAGCGCACACACGTATCTGATTCTCACCTGCATCTGCAAGCGGAGGATTGTTGTCGGAATCCGCATGCACCACGATATTAACGGAATCGCCGGAGTAGTAGCAGTGGGCGTCCATTACCTCCACTTCTAAGGTATATAGTCCTGGTTCGGTCGGCGTGAACGAGGCACGCTGGCCGTCCTCGGACGTATCAATCTGCACGGACGGGCCGTTTGTCTGCTTCCAGTTGACGGAGTAAGGGGGCGTTCCCGTGCCGTTGAGCATGGTGTCGAGAGTGACGGAGTTGCCTGCGACAGCCTGCCTGTCGGGGCCGAGTTGTGCGGTCGGCGGAGTGAAGCTCTCGCTGAACACGATAATCTCGACAAAAGCGGTATCGGACAGCCCGAAGGGGTCGGTCACAGTAACGGTGGCAGTGAAGTATCCCACGCGCGGGAAGGTGGCCACGGGAGAGGGAGATGTCGGGTAGTCGAGGGTTACGTCGTGCGGCACGTTCCAGGAGAAGGTGCAGGGGTCGGCGTTGGGGTCGAAGCTCATGGAGGCATCGAGGATAACGCCTTCCTCGTCGGCGATGTCCATGTGGATGGAACCGATGACCCTCGCTACCGGCGCGACGTTTCGCACGGTGATGAACTTCGGACGCGATACGGAGTCGCCGAAACAGTCGGATACGGTCACGCGCATCTCGTACTCGCCCGGGCGCAGCAGTTCGGCGTGGGCGATGTAGGAAGTGGGATTCGTTATCGTGACCGGAACAGGCCCGCGAACGAACTCCCACGAGTAGTTCATGGTCTCGGGCTCCTGGTCGGGGTCAACGGGGTCGCAGGTGAGTTCGAACACCGAAGGCGGCTGGCCTTCGAGCACCTCGAGTACCGGCAGTTCGGGCGAGGTGTTGTTATCGAGCACGGGCGTGTTGCCGCCGCTGTCGGTCAGGGAGTTCCCGTCGTAGCGGAACAGCAGGGGCGTGTCGGGACGCTGGTTGTCGCCTTGCACGTACAGTATGAGACTGTTGCCGCTGACCTCTACCGAGGTGCAGTGCGCCACCACGTCAACCGTTCCGGTGGAATCGTATATCTCCCAGCCGTCGAGCGTGGCGGCGGAGGGCGGCAGCGTCTCCGAGAAGGTGAACACGATGCGGTCGGTGAAGCCGTTACCGCTGTCGTCGTAAGGCAGGGCGGAGAGCAGGACCATTGTTGCGCCGTCCGTAAGTGCCCGGTCGCTGAACGGCTGCCAGTAGTGGCCGACCGTGTCGAACACACGCGAGCTTTGCGGTGCAGTGTAGCTGAGTTCCATGACACCAGTGCCGGTCAGCGGAGGGTCGAAGTACAGGTTCATGTCGTAGTTGCCGACAAACTCCACCGAATACGGCGAGCTTCCTTCCACCGTTATGGACGAGGGGTCGAACGGCGAGTCCGGCAGTACTATTTCGTCGAAGATTACGTGAACCCGCTCGACGTTTCCATCTCCGTTTTCATCGAGGGTCACGGCCTCGAATATGTCCGGGGGCAGAACGTCGATTACCTCGATCGAAAAGCTCTCAGTAACAGTCACATGGCCGTCGTTGACCGAGAACCTGATATCGGAGTGCATCCCCTCCTGCAACTTCGACGGAGTCCAGACGAATCGCCCGGTCGAAGTGTCGAACGACGCTCCATTCGGCGCGTTTTTCCACGGAAAGACTTATGGTGTCGTCGGCGTCGGGGTCGTCGAACGAGAGCACGAAGTCTATGAGTTCTTCCTCTGTAACGGTCATGTCGGAAAGGGGGTCTATAACCGGCTCGCGGTTAAGGTTGGCGATTGTGACTGTTATCGTGACGGAGTCCGTGTCCTCTCCGGTAGGTTCGTAGTGGGTGGAGGAATCGTCCTGCACGGTGATGGTTATATCGTACGTGCCTGCATCGTAGAAGCCCGTGTCCCAGTTGAAGGTCATAGAGTTGGTGTCGAAGGTGGCTCCATCGGGCAGTCCGGGCGACTGTTACATCATGGGTGTTGTCCGTATCGGGGTCGGTGTAGGGAGTGGAGAACGATACCGTATCGGTCTCCGTCGCTTCGAAGAGGGTGGAAGAGTACGACAGCTCCGGCGGGCGGTTGACATCTCCGACGGATATCGCAAAGGTCTCGGTAGCGGTTCCGTTTTCGTAGTCGGGGCACTGTGAAGCGAAGTCGTCGGTCGTCGCTAAGGAGTAGGAGTACTGCCCGTCGTGGAGGAAGTTCGGATTGAAGGTAATGGTGCTGTTTACGGGGTTCCACGAGGCGAAAGGCGGAAGGTTTTCTACCTCCACTGTAACGGTCTGGCCGGAGTCGGGGTCGGTGATGGCGACATCGACCGTGAGCGACTCGCCCTCGCGCATGAAGGCGTCACCGTCGCTGCACGATACCTCCGGAACAGTGTTGACGTAAAGGGTACCGAGATAGGGCTCGTAGTTCTGCATGACGACCGAGAGGTCCGCCTTTCCGGGTGTGGAGAAGGAAGCCGCGATGGTGGCAGAGCCGTCCGCGCCGGTTACCGCGGTTCCGTAGAAATCGTCTCCCTTGCTGATGACCACGGTCGCGCCCTCTACTCCCGCGTTAACAGTGACGTTGACCGAACCGGTATTCACACGTTCGGGATGGGTCACCGTGAAGGTGGAGGGGTTGTCGGTAAACATACGCATGCCCGGATCGCCCAACAGGTTGATGCCGTTCATGAGGTAGTGTGTAAGGTCGTGCGAGTTCGCCCGGTAGGCGTTGGACGTCTTGTGGTTGATGTGCGCCTCTCCGAGGTATTCGTCTCCGTCCTTGAAAACGCTTGTGAAGAAGTCCTTTGCGAAGCCCTCTGAAGAACCCTTGATCACGCTTGCGTTAACGTATCCGATACCCTCGCGCGAACATCCGGTGTAAGAGACCGAGCCGCCGTTAGGCGCCCATAAAAACGCCTCCGAAAGCGAGGTGAAGGTGTAGTCGAAGCCATTGGTGAGGCAGGCCATGGTGTAGATTATGCCGGGCTTGGTTGTGTTGGACTGATACGCATCGTTAACATAGAATGCCCCGCCTGTCTCCATCGACCAGCTGTTATAATTGCCGTGTGTGAGCATCATCGTGAAATTGAAGCCGGGAGAGTTGAACTTGGAGGTTAGGTTGTCGTCAGTGAGCGGATAGTCGCCCGCAGTAGAGGAATCCCAGTTTGTGAATGTGTCGTAGAACTTGTACTGGGGGTCGGTATCGGCATGCTCCCAGTTGTCCTCTATCACGGAGTAAATATCGTCGCCTTTTGTTTCCGCATCGGAGACAGGGTAGGTGTAGTCGGAGTAGCCGTTGTAGGTGTTCCAAAGCTCAACACCGGTAAAAAGCTGATTGCGGCAGAATCCGCTCGAAGGCGGATTTTTCTCGTAGTTGATCACCTTGTCCACGAAGTTCTGGGTGTAGGTGACCGAATTGCTCGAAATTCGCCCGACATAGACTTCTGCGTAGTAGTCCGGGCTGTCCTCGGACTCACCATAGGTGCTGTCGCCGTCGCTGTTCCAGTCGCCGTCCAGGCAAGCGTAGTAGTAGTCCGCAGGCAGGTCGTAGTAGTCCACGAGGCTGCCCACCACTCCGCGGCTGTCGCGGTCGGGAACAACGGCCTGGTCGCCGCCCAGCAGTACGAACGAGATGCCCTTGTTCGTGTAGAAATCAATAATACAATTTCTGATCTTCTCCTGATTATCGGAACCGGAGTAGTTGGCGTAGATGGAACTGGTAAGCACGGAATAGGCTCTAAGCCCGGTTCTCGTGCGCCACTGCTCCAAATCGTCCAGCGCGGGTTTGTGAGTGCTGTCGGTGATTATGAGGTAGTCCAACTCGTCCGGCGCGTCGGAGACATCACCGCTTCCGAGCGTGCCCATCGCGGGGTCGTCGTCGCCCGCAGAACCTTCGAGAGCCGTGGTGCCGGGAGCGGTCAAAGTCGGGCAAAAGGCATCGACCTGCTCGGAGTTGTCCACGAACCTCTTGAGCGAGTTTGCATAGGTGTCGAAGTTCCGTGCCGGAGCACGCAGCTTATCGCCGGTTTCCACAACGTCAACGGAGACAGTCATCGAAGTGCATACCCGGTACATTTCGAGCGCGGGATTGTACTGCACCGGATACAGCGGGACGTTCACTACGCGCATTCCGCGCAGAATACCTGTGCTGTAAGGTTCATGGGTGACAGGCGGAAACCATTCATCACGCGAGTAGAACTCGTCGTTTGCCGGAGTGAACTCGCCGGGCTCGCCGATTATCAGGGGCTCCTGTGCAGGATACATTTTGCCCGGAAGGTCGAAGCTCACAGATGAACTGTTTACGTCTATGCTTACCTTGTGGGCGTTTGACGGCACCACCAGCCTTGCGGTGCGAATGGGGAGCATGGGCAAACCGGGCTCGGACATGTAGCTGTAGCCCTTGTCAAAAGGGATATCGAAGAAGACGTAACCATCTCTATAAGAGAGTTCAAGCCTCGTTAGTGGGGAATGAGAATTTAACGGAGATTGTGTCATCGGCGCGTGCGGTCGTGAAAAGCAACGCGACAAAAAAAACGGTAAGCAGACCGGAGAGGATTAGTACGACGCATAGCGACTCCTTTGACAAAGCAAGTTTACGGGCACGGTAGTAATTGTAGCCCGTGCTCGTCAAGACGTCCATTGTTGTGAAATCCGGGGAAATTCTACTGAAAAATGGTGGCGAAAAATGTAATTCAACGTCCCGCGGTTCGTGAAGCCACTAATCTGTCCCCTTCGTCTGGAGAGTAACCTCTCCTCTGAATTTGGTGGAAGATCCTCTACTCCTGAGTTGACCTGATATTTCCGCAGTTCCGGCTTCGCTACGCTTAGGCTCCACTACGGAAACGGTGGTACCGGAACCCCGGCACCTGTCCTTATTCTAAGCTCTTCATTCGCTCCTACAAGCAATACTCGCTCTACAAAGCTGGGAATTGCTCCGTAAGCAGTTGCAGGTGTTCTCCGTCCGAGGCTGCTGTGCCTACGAGTATGGTTGGGGCAGATACTAACTTCTTACAACGGCATTCTACGATTGTCTTTACCCCGAATATCGTGTTTGTGATTGCTTGCTGTCAGCATTTTCGGGCTCAAACGCATCTGTTGACTTCTCGTTATCGTCCCTTAGGGCATTATGAATCAATCGTTCCAACCTTCTCTGCTCTTCTGCGTTTGCTGGATCATCTTCATCACACAACCAGCCATTGTTGTACCATCTGTGATATGGGGTGTTTATTATCTTCCATCCAGCACGTTTGAGTATATACATTCGATCAAGATGCTGTTGAGAGTACTCCATGTCATTGTCAAAATGTCTTGCACCGTCTACTTCAATGGCAACAAACTTCTTGTTGTTTTTATTGAAAACTACAAAATCGAGCCTCTTCTGGCCGCACGTTTCGACTTGGTTATAGACCACAAACTGAGGATTATCCGCAATGATCTTCTCTTTGATGAAGCGGTAGACTTTTCTCTCAAAGTCGGATTCCATGAGTTCCTGCCGAAACTCCCAGGTCACCGGGTTTAATGCCGAGGCCGGCATGGAATACTCTCCACCGCAAATTGACTGCTCATCAAGCGATGGAGTGAAGTGGGACAGATACTGTCTAACGCGTGTAAAATCTGGCGGTATGTTTGAGTACACAAAAAATACGAAACTCTTCGCCCTGCTGAACGCAACATTCATGCGATCAGGCTTATTAAAGTGTCCAAACCCTTTGGAGTCATTGTCTAGGCATGCGGTGATAATGATCACTTCCTTTTCATGTCCCTGGAGTTCTTCCGGTGTGCCGCATACAAGTTCAAGCGAGTCATACCCATTTTTGCCTTCCAGGGAATGCAATTTCTCTTTAATGTAATTCGCATGGTCTCTGATGATTGAGATAATTCCAACCGTGCACTGTGTTGCGGCCACATGCTCAGGGATAGTTGTAACCTGTTGATTGGCACGGTATTTCTGTTTATCTTTTAAGATCCCTTGCACAATGCTGACAACTTTACTTGCTTCCTGATAGTTTATCTTCTTGCCTGTGTCTGTTGCACGTCGCCCACGAACTCTAACGGGCTTGAAAACAGCTCTCTCTACTTTTTCTGGTGTTTCGGTCATGATTGCGAGTGTTTTGTCGTAGAACGAAATATTCGTAAACGCCGCCAGTGCAGGTAATGAACGATAGTGCTCGTTCAGCACAACCTCCTGAATCTCTGCGTTTTGTGACTCACTCATCATGAAGTCAAGAATCGAAGCTTGCGAAACGGCAAGCTTCCTCTTTACTCCATCGCTGTATGAGATAGCAGCATCAGATTTCGAGGAGATGTGCTTTTCCCACATCAACTGGTCATACTTCTTCGTGAACTTGAAGCCAATCCCAGTTGAGCTTAGCCCAAGTTGCTTGTGATCACCTACAACAACGATGTTTTTACCTCTGTATAATGCTGGAAAAACCTCAGGAATGTTGACTTGGGATGCTTCATCCACTATCACAATGTCAAACAAGCATTCTTGCATGGGCAGGAGGCGCGATAGGTGGCGTACTTCGCCTGTCCAGAGCGGAAGAAGTTCCAACAGGATACTGAAATCGAGTTTGCGTTGCTTGGATTCGACCAAATCCGCACGAACGTTATGTAGCATCCCTTTTAGTCGCACCATTTGGTCTTTCATCTGATACGGGTCTGAGCTAAACGCATTCAGAAAAGCGTATTTAGGCAGCAGCTCAAAGAACTTCTCGCAAGCCTTATGTCTCTCTTGGATAAGCTCATCAAGCTTGTGGGTTATCTGAGAATACGGAGTTCTCTCGAGTTTCCGGCTGCATTCATCGGCGGTGTAACTTGTCTCGTATATTTCTGCGAAGGAGTCGAATGTTGCCGCGAAAACAGGGGGATTACAGCAGTTGTGAAGACCGACAGACATCTCTTTTGCAAGCGTCGAGAGCTTGGTTGCATATGCCAAGTCAAGCAAAGATGACTCGTCAGAGTCTGCAGTGTTTTCTGCGAAGTTGCGGGAAAAGCGAGAAAGCCTATCTGGTTTGAGCCGATGCTCTATATGGAACTCCCGGCTTATCTCAATCTCTTCCTCGTCGAGAAATCTCTTCTTGAGATCAGAGAACTTCTCTTGAGCATCTCTGTGATGTTTGGCCTCGTCCAAAAACTTTTTCTTTTTGTCTGTGTATTTGTCTATCTCAGCGTTCAACTCACCAATACTCTTCTTGATCTCTGAGATTTGTCTTTCGAGCGTATTAGGTTCCCAACTACGCAGTGATGACTCCGCGAACTTAATCAGACGGTCAACAATGACCTTTAGTTTCCGTCTTGATTTACCATATGAGTAATGGAGGATTGCGGGGCCGGAGTCTGTCAGTTCCGTCACTTTTGACATGCTCTCACATATGACGTCAAGAGCAGGTTTCTTTTGCGAAACAACAAGTACTGTTTTCTTCATGATTAGGGCACAAAGCAGAATGTTGAAGATCGTGAATGACTTGCCTGTGCCAGGGGGACCTTGAATGTAGGAGAAGTCCATTGAGAAAGCGTTCTTGACTGCCTCAACCTGTGAATCTGAGAGAGAGTATGGGATAAAGTCCTGAATAGCCTCCTCTACATCTCGTTCTATCTTTTGGTCCCTTTCTGGGTAGATAATCTTTTCGGGGTCTCGAAGGCTGGAAAGAAGCTTGTTGAGAGCAAGATGTTGGGAGGCTGACCCTGATAAACTACGTTTAAGCTGATTCAAGGATGTATATGTGGATAGTGAGTCAGGGACTTTTGCCACGAAAAGGGTGTGTAGGTATACATAGAAACAAGGTTCAGCTGTCTCTGGATTTGTTTCTAAGAGAGTTGCTGGGATTTCGTCGGTGCTCTTGAATTGGCTCAACAAGGAGATATTGTCCCCGAATTCCTCAAATTCACCGTTAAGCGTCCTCCATATATCTTCAGATATTTTATCGAATTCCTTTCCACAGCGTTCGCTAAGTTCAGGAAGGAGATCAACCGCTTTCTGGATTGCTCGTTGAGCGTCATCACGGTCAATGTCAATGTCGTCGAATTCTTCGTTATATCTTCCCAAGAGCTCAGACAAAAAATCGAAGTTTAGTTGTAGAGTGTCAGGCCTAATCTCTACGTTCATCTCTTCTTCAGAATCATCAATATCACATACAGCATATGCGAGAGGAGCAGCAAATTGTCTCTCTCGCATCTCTGTATCTGCATATCCAAACAGAGTGCCAATGCCAACGAAGAGCTGATCATCTGGTGATCGTCTTGTTATGTCGCAGACTGCTCTTAGCCACTTGAACTCGTCAACTGCTTCATCGCGCCTGATTCTTGACAACTGCTCAGGTAGCGGAAGGACATTAGCAGCGTTTTTCCTTTTTCGCTTCCGATATAGAACATTTGAGAAAGCGGTTCCGACCGACACCTTGCGGCTTATATCTCGCAAGTATCTGATATACGACTTTATCATCGAAGAGCCTCATCAATAGGTTTGCGGAACTCTTTAATAATCTTCGATTGAGCACTCTTGGTCTCATCTATACTTGCTTGAGCTTTACTTAGTATCTTCTCTTCTGAATTGTTTATACACGCCTTCAATTCGCTTTCTGCTGTTCTCAGACTTCTGTCCACGCTGGTCTGAACATTGAGCATAGCTTCGCCAGTCCGCTCTGAGAAGTCTGAAAACAGGTCGTCATTCTCTTGAATTACTTGTTTTCTCGTTTTCTCGGTTTCTTCGGCTATCGAGGTGTTGAGTTTCTTGAAGCGCGTGTCAATGTCTTTCTTTAGTACCTTAATACTCCATGCTCGTGCTTGCTTGTTAGTGACAAGAACAATCACAATTAGAATCAGGTTGACTAAGCCAAGCGCAGAAGCAACAATTCCCATAATCATTGCTGGGTCTTTCATTTGCCCTCCAAAGGTCAGTGAGACAGAGGATGTTAGCGGTCACCTATCTCGTTCTCAACCAAGAGCAACCGATTTCTCCCTAATTCTCAGCGTCTGAACGGGTAACACAGGCTACTTCGGATGATTTGCGCGAGCGCAAGGCAATTCTACATTGTATTCCCATATAGTCAACCGATGTCGGCCAGGAAAGGTTAACCCGTCCCCTTCGTCTGGACAGAAACCTTCCTCCGAATTTGGTTGAAGATCCGAATCTCCTGAGTTGACATGATGTTTCCGCAGTGGAGGCGAAGCGAAACATATAGGTGTTGTTGGACGTATCCTGATACCGCACAAGGTTCTCCACGCTACAAATGCCGAACGCCGTTTTCAAACTTCTCTTCCCCCTTCAGGAATACTCTACACTCGAAAAGCATAAAACACAAACATTCCAGTCGTACTGGAATGCCTCGTTTGTGCCCTAGCTCAGCAAGTTGCCGTTGTTGTCGTAGGTATAAGGGCGAAGGTCTCTACTCTTCACAGTCACGCCGAAAAACTGCGTCTCTTTCTTCTCATTCTCATCTCCGTTCAGGGCTCGCGAGCCCCATTGTAGCAGGAGATTCCTCCACCTTAAGCACCTGTCCAGTTTTTGGGGACAAGCTCAGTTGTCGAAAGCTCGACCGGTGCCGTCCATGCAGGACACCCAAGTTAAGGCATTTTGACGGTGCTTGGTAACTGATATCACACGGTTCCACCGTTCGCCTGCTTTAGCATGCCTGTGCGGCTCGCACGTCGATGCTCGGCACCCAACTTAAATCGTGCTGATGGTGGCTGGCGGCCGCTATCGCAGGTATTCTTCCGTTCGACGACGACCATCTCCAGCAAATTTACCGCAATGAAGTGCTACGTCTTGGTCTGGGAACCCATGTACGGGCAGACCCACGTGCCTGCTTTCTTCTGGTCCATTGGTGGTTCCACTGAGGAACGCGGAGGGCAAATCACTCCCGGCTCGTGCTCGGTTCCGGCTTCGTCTGTGGCCGTTGAAAAGGGCTGCGGCGGTCGCCGAGTTACACGCCGGAATGGGGCAGGATCATATCCGAATAGGTTTCTATGAAAAACCTGTCCGTCATACCGGCCACGAAATCTACCGCAAGTTGTGCGGTTGAGTGTTTTTCTGCTTCGGCCACATCCTGCGTGACAAACTTGCGAAGAACTCTTCTCCAGTGGTTAATGTTGAAACGAGTGAGTTCGTAATCCGCACCGCCTTCATCGCCCTGTCTTATCCGTGCGATCTGGCGGGAGATGTTTGCGAGCATCTGCACCATTCCCTGCATTATCTGGGCAGTGGAGTTTCTCGCAGTGCCCTCGTGCTCGTAGATGTGCTTGTAGTTGAATTTCATAAGCGAGTTCATAGCCTCGGCGGTTCTGTCGTCAAGGCGCAACACCGGGTCGGATATCCCTGATGAAGAGTTCTCGATGACCGATGTGATAAGTGCCCTCATCACGGTTCGGTTCGTCGTTCCAAGTACATCCCGAACGGACTTGTCCAGCATATCGGGTGAAACCACGCCGATGTAACACCCGTCCTCGAAATCTCGCCCAAGATAGGCGATGCGGTCGGAAAGCGCCACAACACAACCTTCGATGGTGACCGGGTTCTCCCCGCTCTTTTGGGAAAAGTGCCGAGGGTTGGCTCGCGGGCGATATTCGCTCGTATCGCGTTCTCCGTCGTGGTGGACTATTCCATCGCGGACGGCGAAGGTAAGGTTCAGACCGGGGCGAACGATCCCTTCAACATCCCGTCGTTCGAGCAGGTCAACTATGCGCAGGCTGTGTTGCGCGTGTTTGAAGGTGTAACTCCCTTCACGAGCCCCTTCGAGTTTCGAGAATTCTTTTCTTATATCGTCGTCCTCGTCACTGTTCGCGAGGTGGTTCACCGCCTGTGCAATGGCCTTTTCGCCGAGGTGACCGAACGGGGCGTGTCCGAGGTCGTGGCCCATGGCTATGCAGGTAGTAAGGTCAGTGTTCAGGTTCAGAGCCTCTGCGATCGTGCGTGCTGTAGAGGCCACAAGAAGCGAGTGCTCCATACGTGTGCAGACGTGGTCGTCGGATGGTGCGACGAACACCTGTGTCTTGTTGCGCAATCGCCGAAACGCGAGGCTGTGAAGAATTCGCGTGTAGTCTCGCTTGAATGCCGTTCGAACGTCACATGGTTCCTCTTCGAACTGCCTTGAGGCGAAGAGTTCATCGGTCGAAAGCGTAGCCGCAGAGCCAGCGAACTGGCTGCGTTCGAGCTCTTCGAGTTTCTGTCTTACGGATTTACTCATAGTTTCCACCAAAATGCTTCTCGGCGAGGTCGGCCATCTGCACGGCGAACTCGGATACATCCGGGCAGGATTCGAGCTTGCGCCACGCCTCACGGCCGAACGACACGTAGTGGTCACTCGATGGCGGGGTTCTTTCGCCCTTCGCAACTGCCGTGCGAACGCAGTCTGCAAGTGTCCTGGCAGGGAATGGCAGTATTGGAAGTCGAAAAGACCTGCGACAAGCGGGTTGTCGCAGCCGAACATCAGAGACCGAGGGTCGGCCTTGTATGCGACGACCGGTTTGCGATGCGACCACGCGATTGCGGCCTCTGAAACCGCGCCCTCGTCCGGTACGCGGCCGTTTAGGTTCATCACCAGGGCGTCGCAGCCCTCCACTACCTGAAAAACGTCCATGCAGAATATCAACAGCGAAAGATGCCGGGAAGCCTCTTCCGCCGACATTCCGTTCTCTGACAGTTGTTCCTTACAAAGGCGCATCTCTATTCCGTCGCGATGCGGAAGAAAGGTCTCATAGCCGTCGGCCTCAAGTGCCTTTGCGATGGCCGCCATCTCCGCTCGTTCGGCTTTGTTGAACAACGGGCCGGCACAATAAATCCTTGTCATCTTCGTGCTACCTCTTAGTTGATTCCATTCGCAGGTTCAAGTTTCCAGACCAGGCGCATTCCCATGCCGCTCAGAAACTGCAGGGTCTCGGTCTGCGGTACCCGCCAGCCTTCTTCGCCAAGTTCGTTGATGCGCTCGTACCAGCAGTCGAGATAGAGGTCGCGCCTCTCGGTTGCTGTCAGAAACCTGTCTCCAACTTTATCGGCGTAGATCTTGCGCGTTGCGCCATCAACAAGGTTACCGTTGCCTATCTTGTAGTCAACTGTAAACGCTGGCTTACCGTCCGATACGTACCGCATGAATCCCAGTCCGCCCTTTCGCTCCTTGTCTTTTTCGTACAAATGCTTGGCGAAGTAAATCCAGCCCTCGCGTCCGAGTTCGTCGAAAAATCGCCTCAACCGTAGTCGCGAAGGTAGTCGGATCCGTCCAAGCCTGCAACTCCTGCAGCGGAGTGTAGAAGGTCTCGTAAATGTTACGGAACTGATATTCTACCTGAAGGTCTGACCTGCCCCCGTTCTTCTGGTTTCAGCCTGTTTCATGAGAGTTTCACCGCTGGTTCTCCGCACACACACGCCTTTTGGAGGGCGAGAGGATTCGCACGTGCGAATCCGCGAGTCCGACAAAAGGCGGCGCGCTCGGAAGGGGTTTGGTTGTCGAGCGAGCTGTGACGACGCTTCTTATTGTAGTACTCCTTCCACTTGCCGGCAAGCTTCTTCAACTCGCCGAGGCTGTTGAAAATCTCCATGTTCAGAAACTCGTCCCTCAAACGGCTGTTGAAAGATTCCACGAACCCGTTCTCCCAGGGGCTTCCGGGCTCGATGAAAAGCGTGCCGACCTCGATTGACGACAGCCAGTTTCGAACTTTCAAAGCAGTAAACTCCGAACCGTTATCGGAGCGAATGAACTTCGGCGAGCCCCGCTCCAGCATCAGCTTCCCAAGGACATCCAAGACATCTTCTCCTGTGAAACGGAAGCCCGCTTCCAGCGCGAGACACTCGCGGCTGAACTCATCGACAACCGCAAGGATCTTCACCATGCGCCCGTCCGAAAGGCGGTCGAAAACAAAATCATAGCTCCACACATCGTTAAGACCATCGGACTCTTCTTCGAACAACTTCCGCTTGAATCGCCTAAAACACCCTTCTTACGCCGTTTGCGGGGCACCCTGAGTCCTTCGCGCTTCCAGAGCCTGTGGACTCTCTTCACGTTGACGTCCCATCCTTCGCCCTGAAGCTCAGCGGCGATCCTGCGGTATCCATACCTCGGAAACGACGCGACAAGCTCGTGAATCCGCTTCACAAGAACCTCGTCGGAGTTCCGCTCGACAGGTTCGTACCTCTGGGTGGAGCGATGCTGCCCGGCCACACAGCAGGCTCGGCGCTCCGAAACCTCGTGCTTGTCCACCACCATGTCCACCGCGTTTCGCCGCCTGGCCGGGCTCAGAAGTTTCCCTCCGCGATGTCCTTGAGGATCTCTTTGTCGAGCATGAGGTCCGCGACCATCTTCTTCAGGCGTGTGTTTTCGATTTCGAGCTCCTTGAGCCTCTTCGCTTCCTCGGCTTTCATCCCGCCGTACTGGTTGCGCCAGCGATGGAACGTTGCCTCGCTTATCTCAAGAGCCTGGCATACCTGCCCGATGCTCTGTCCTGCGTTGAGCCTTCTTTCCGCGTCGTGAAGTTTCTTCACGATTTGCTCCGGATTGTGCCTTTTCCTGCGCTTCATTTAGAGCCTCCCGACCTTTCGGCCTTCTCGGAAACTCTCATTGTAACTGGATCGATTTTTGGGGGGCATGCCAAGGTGTCGAGCATCGACTGCCACACAGCCATTCTAAACAAGCGAACGGGGGATACCTGCGATAGCATTGCATCCAGCATCAGTAAGATTGTATTTGGCTGTCCAGCACGGGTGCGAGCCACACAGTCAAGATTAATCATGCATACGGGGGATACCTGGGATAGTGTTGTCTTCCACCATCAGTAAGATTTAACTTGGCTGCCCGGCACGGGTGCGAGCCGCACAGGCATGTTAAGCAGGCGAACGGGTAATACCTGCGATAGCGGCCGCCAGCCACCATCAGCACGATTTAAGTTGGGTGCCCGGCACGGGCTTTGCCTCGCTCGTTTTCGCATGAAACCAATTATTCGAGGTGGCCCAATGTTTACTTGAGTTGATACTTAACGACCTTGTCATCAAATGCACAGCAAGCGGTATCGGCAGAAGTCATGTACAGGAATCGAGGAGACTGGTGGAGTTTGATCAAGCCTGAACG
Source organism: Planctomycetota bacterium (assembly GCA_034521065.1). Lineage (GTDB taxonomy): Bacteria > Planctomycetota > B143-G9 > B143-G9 > B143-G9 > JAXHMW01. The sequence continues at coordinate 74,683 of JAXHMW010000010.1, forward strand.
TTGCGAATCCAGAGTTGAGTAGGCGAGATAACATCCCTTCTCTTTATCAAGGTACATCACAGAGCAAAACATGTTACCCATTACAGCCGTGGCTTTTTTCGAAGCAACAATGCGCTCTCTTGGTTGCTCTATTGTAGCGATCTGTGTCCTTTTAACTTCATCGCTGTCAACATGAGATGAGACAAACTCGAGCTCTCCGTTAGCAACAGTAAATCCGAGTATTCTACTACCATTATTGTAGGTCGGAAGCGGATGCTTAACGGGCTTCCCGGTACTGCCGACATATGCAGCATCAACTCTTCTTTTCTCAAGATTAAATCCACGAATCTGGATCAGTCCAGGATAGGAGTTCATTCCATTTGGTTCCTCATCAACTGCAAATTGATATGAATGCTTGGAATCATTGGCAGCTACAATTGTGTGCAAAACAGCTTTCCCGGTGCGAACTGGCTCTGTCCAGGCTGAAGTAACCTGACCATCAACAGCCGATAAACCAGAATCGCTTCTACAGGACCATCCATCATTGTCGAGAAAGGCTTCATGTTTCCACTTCAGAGACAATCCACGTTCGTGTTCATATGTGTAGTAGGAAAGAACGTTATCTGAAGTGAGGACGGCAATGTTACCATTCGTGCTGTCATACGCAAATCTTTGAATGAACTTCGAGTCCATCAGCCTGAGGATTACTCGTGCCTTGTTTCTGGACAAATCAAGCACATTAAGCTCTGTTGAGGAGTCATTGGTGAAGTACATATTCGTGCCATGACACATAAGGTCTGGCGAGGGATATCTGAAAGCTCTCTGTCGCCGTTGCCTGAGAGGGCATCAAAGGTCGACGCAAGTCATACTCGCTAATGTTGTTGTACAAGGCATATCTATCAGACCGATATTTAACCACGTATTGAGAGTGCCCTTTCTTCCAGATCCTGAAGTATGGTAATGGGTACCTTTTTACAGTACCCGTTGAGAAGTTGATCTCAATGCCCAGAGAATCATGCACTGAGAACAAGGTGGGATACTCCTCATCAGCTGCTGCCATGTGGAGTATATAGGATCCGACAGAGAACACTACGGCGGGATACAACGGGACGGATATCGCTTTTGCTTTTTCGAAATCACCTTTTGGGACGATAACAACAACGTTCTCATGATCTTCCAACATTGTCGGTGGTAAATACACAAGTATGATATCCGCTGCTGCGGTTTTGATTATGGGGTGGCAGTTCTCGCTATTTGTGATTTCGAAATCGTCGATATTACTTGCGGCTCGAACGATTGTTTCAATACCGTGGTACCTTGATATGATATCGAAAGGGTTATCACGTGTAAACAACACTCGGCAGTCTGGAGTAATAGTGTCATTAGATGGCAGGATCCCTGTTAGTTGTTGGCTTCGGACTGACTTGGAAGTGCATGAGAGATCAGGGAGATTAAGGTAGGTTTCTATTGAGACTCCCCAGTTGGCAAAAGTTCCGCGCTGGAGATCGAAGAACGACGCTTCCTGTAACAAGAGTAATTCTCTCCCATTGCTGCTCAGGACTACCTGACAATCAAAATGATAGTGGTATTTGTCAATGTCAGAACTGTTAGGATAAGGACCATCACCTTCTTCATAAGATGGGAAATCGCTAAACTCAACGTCGCATACTCTCTCACCAGACAAAGAGATCCCAAGAACCCTGATAGATTCAGCGTAACGCAAACCACTATCTTTCATCTTCGGAGCGTAGCAGTAAACAGTGCTGTCCCGAAACCCAAGGAACTCCAAGCCAGATACATCATGCTGAAAAGATGATTTCTCCCACTCATCTTCTTTGTTACGATGCCTGATGTTTACAGTGTCTCTTTCAAGATTGAGCCCTACTCCATCCGAAACAGAAGTCCAATTCCATTCGTTTCCGGGTTCTTCCACGCTGTACAACTCTGTGTAGACGAAATCTTCCCAGATCGAAGGCTTGTTTTCTTCAGACACAGACTCCTCTGCAGAGAATGCGAGAAACGCCAAACAAAGAAACACTGTGAAGACAAGTGTAAATCTCATTAAGTCCCCTCCTTATTGAGGTGGCCAATTTCGGGCGGCAACACCTGCTGCCGCTTGAACCTTTACAGCTTTCTCATAAGGCCACCTCGAAAAATCACCGCATCCACAACCCAAGTATACAACGGATGGAGTAGCAATCAACCAAAGAGAAGCAAGAATGCTTGAGGGATTTTTCGGCATCGACAACGTACTTGCGAGGCTCGAAAAGAAGGGCTATTTCCTTGCGAAACTGAACGGGGTCGTTGACTGGGAGGACTTTCGCCCGATCCTTCACCGCATTCGCAAGGCTGAGCGCAAAACGGACGCAAATAGCCGCATAATCCGCCAACTTACCGTCAAATGAGCCGCAATCACGCCCCGGAGTCGAAATCTGTGCTTTTAAGACAGAACCGGGAATTGTTCGAGTTAGCCAAGTATCCAGTTTTTGGCAAGCTCATTTCGAAAACAGCGCATTTGCGAAGGCCATTAATTCCGTATCTTCGCCATTTGCTTTTAACTGCTCAAGAAATACAAGAAAAGACGATTGCACAATGGACCCTCTTATGGACAATCCTCTGGCCAGCATAATCCCGCTAAGCTCTTGGACCGCAACTGATGGGGTTAGCCGAGTCAGTTCAAGTTCATCCCCTTTATTCCTTACCACAACACCGCGTGTTAGCCAACCGCCGTGTTTTACTACGATTATGTCCGGTTCAACAAACTCAAGGCTGTATAACAACGGCAGTTTGTGATTGGCTACTGTCTTCAAAGTTTTCAGGTTTACGACGGAGACCTCGGAGGGATTAGTGGAATAGCTTATAGCTGCTTTGTTCTCCCCCAAAATGCCTGCTATATGTCCGTGTACTTGCAGCAACCGAACAGATTCGGCTGTTTTGGGGGCAAAAAGATGCAGTGCTTCCGAATCGGTTTCGCGTGTAACCACATAGATCGCATCAGCCGTGCTGAAAAGTACATCACCTCGCAGACCGGCTTTTCTCATGGAACTGAGAACGGAAGCGTTGCAAGCAACCCACTGAGAACATATCTCATCTCGTCGAACTGCATTTTTCCCGTACTGCACATCCCCCCACTCTGTTACTACGTCAAAACCCCCATCCCTTGCTACCTTCAGCTTTGCACTAAGGCTTGCGTGGATTGTGTAGTCATTGACTTCCTTTTCGGCGAGCAATACGAGCGACCTGTTGAACCAGTCCCATTTTAGACCCGTGAGGGTGAATTGCTGTGATATGATCGGAGCCGCTTCGAGCATCACAGAGTTTCCCGTATTACGAATATCAACGGCTATTAACTGACCGAACGTCAGAACATAACAGATTCCAGTCTGCACATCGAGGTCGCTAAGGACTTCCATTTTCCAGTGTTGGGCGATACGCTTACTTCGTTCAACCCGTTCGGAGCGTATAAATCTCCCTGCATACGCGTCCTCTCCGCTTGTAGGGTGAATAGGTCGAACCAGTGCCGAATCCTCCACGAATGCGAGACTGGAAGAGTTAACATGTATCACACGACCGAGGAAGGAGTTGTTAGTGACCCGCGGTACCGTGGTCACATCCTCGATGATTGAAAGGGACTTCTCTCTCCACAGAAGCAATGCCCCATCTTTATCGAAGTGCACGTGTATATAGCGAGGGTCGCGAGGATGCCGCGAAAAAGGCAATGTGCCAGCATCTCGTGGTGTGATCGTCATATCTGGTTCAGGTAACTCTCCAAGGGGCTTATTGTTCGACCCCGGCAGAGAGACTTTTAGTAGCATCTCAGCGTCCTCAGTACGTAAAACGCGCACTTCGTACGTTCGTCCCTCTTGGGGCTGCTCTTCGGTCAGGCATATATGTGCAGCAAGGGAAGCGTCATTGTTAAACGCAACAGAGTAGACTCCAGGCATTTGAAAGGAACGGGGATTCTTCTTTGATAGGTCGAACACCTGAGTAGAGGGAGGCGTATTGTCCGAAGTAGTCTTGAAACATGCAAAGACAGGCTGTGCGCTTGAGGCAAGGTAGTAGCGTTGAGAACCTACCGATATTGTTTTCAATTCTTCATTATTACGACTGTATCTAAGAAGCACATACGCATTCTTCCCAGAAGTCTCCAAAGCAGTCAGACAGACGTAGCAGGAGGTGTCATCAGCCCAGAGCACCTGCGCATGCGCTATCGCAGATTTTCTTCCTTCAATAGTGACAGTCGACGGTAACAAACAGAACTGTTGCAGCGTACGCTCTTCATCAAGGTCAAAGCGCCACACTTTGCCGGCCTTGGCAACATACCCGGTACTTGATTCCTTCAAGATAAAGGGCTCAGCCTCAGTATCGCCAGGCGACAAGGCAAGGTTACCAATGTAGTCACCAGCAAAGTCGAACACCGACTCTCCAACAAGAACGCAGAACTCCGAGACAGCCACCTTTCGCGAAAGGCCGTCAAACTGTCTTGCAAGCAAAGGAGTCCGCGACAGTAGCAGTTCAGAGTGGATAGCATCCTTGGTGAGTTCAGAGGTTATCTTCTGCAAACTGGAGCATACTGGCCATAGGTCAGCCCTGTTTACTTCCGCGGGAAGAAAACAAGTGCAGAAGCAGATAAGCAGTAGTAGCAACACTGCAACTGGTTGCACTCTCTGCTTGCAGCTTGTCAGAAGTCCCATGCTGTCTCGTCTCCTTCTAACACTGATGAAGTTGCTTCACCTCTTGTAAGTACAGGAACTCGTGTTGTTGCTTTTCTCTTTGCTTTATTGTCTTCTTCATCTTCATCTTCTTTTTGTGGCTCTTTGTAAGGCTTAAGTGCTTCGCGCATTCTCTCTTTGTCTGAAGTTGTCGCTTCAGGTACTTTTTGTAACTGGCGTTCACTCTTGCCTTTTACTTTGGGTATCGGTTCATTTACACGCTTATAGTCATCTATAACGTCATACCATAGTTGAAATGAGTCAACATACCGCAGGCTATCTTCTTTGTCTGCACCTGGATAACTTTGATAGTAACAGACGTACCACTTATAAACATAAGAGGCATTGACGATCTCATCAATGTGCGCATTCTTATTAGAGAACTTATTGATGTTTTTACGCATCCTAGCTCCAATAGAGGCATCACCAAAGCCAATTTCTGTTTCATCATCTTCTCTACGGATGCCAATATCTAAATCGAAGTACTTATCACCACTGAGGGGCAAATGCACTAAGTCCGGTCTCAGTAGGCCATTCTCATCAGTAGCACTCTCAGCTCGGTCAGAATCTCTATCGGATGATTCGAAAACTCGCGGTTTATCATAAGGTTCCTTCATGCCAATTTCAATTGTCTTCAATGCTCCGTCAACAATGCAATCAAGAACAATTTCTATCTCAAGAAGAGTCACTGTGTAATACACCGTGTGCGTATTTCCTCGATATCTTAGAAAGTGCATTGATCTGTCTCGAAGTACAAAGCTATTAGGTTGCTCTCTGGGCCTGTTATAATCCTTGTCCGAAAATAGGACTGCTTTCCCGGGATTAAAAGGAATCTCAGAAAGTGCATCTCCGTTTTTCTTCGCGGTTGGTATCCCGACAAACCCTTCCTCAATTGACCGTGTTGGCGAACTTCCGCTGCCAGGTATTCCCATAATGTCGTCTTCAGGGAAGCTCCCGGGTATATCAGCGCTTGGGATCATAGGCCCTTGGTCCGGGCCCGGAGGCTCGATCGGGTCAATCGGTCTGTCGAGAATGTCTTCTTTGCTCGGCTCTCCGTCCATGCTGTCTGAGGCCGGTTCCGGCTCCACGGTGGGTATGAAGCGGCGTTCCTCGGCGTGATGACGACCCGGCCGGGGAAGCACATCATCCATAGGCTTGACGGGAGGCTCGTGGCCGGGTTCGAATTCCGGCGGGGTGTAAGGCAGCGTCGGGTCATACGCCGAGCCCGGCAGTCTGCCCACTTTGCCCCTTCTGGTTGTGCTGAAAGCAGCTATTGGATCTACCTGATGCGCCGAGCCGTCCGGCCCGTATTCAAGATAGTCGTTGAAGTGGTTGTTCCTGTCCCCGTTCGCCATGGTTACTCCTTGAATATTCTATCCCTGCGGGGTGCTTTTTGCGAGTGAAAACTGCCGCACATGGCTGTGTTTCACGGTATCGCGACCTCAAAACGGCGGAGATACTCGAGAATCGTCTTCCTCGACTGTGTTCGGAATTCCCGGCGCCCCCTGAACACCGGGAGGAGAAAGGCGTGTATCGGGTTCGGGCGGGAACAGCCCTCTGTTCACTCGACCACCTCTTGGTGCTACGATGCCTTGATCTGCCTCGGCCAACCGCCGCCCGCCTTCACTGTCCTGTGTAGGGGCAACCCCTCGCCGATAAAAGACAGTGCTTCGGTTCGCCGCTGAATTGCGGTCGCCGGAGTGACATATCTAACACGGAAAGTTGCACGGTCTTATGTAGGGGCAACCCCTGTGGTTGCCCAAGCCCATGGAGCATCCCTAAAACAAGAAAAGGGCAGGCACAGGACCTGCCCCTACAAAGACTCGCGTACAAACGGGTAAAAACTGACGGAGCGGTGCAAAGGTCCATCTTCACGGTTTGGGTTCTGTGGTTACCTTGCCTTTTGCTCCCAGTCCTCTGCTTTCTACTCTCAACTCTCTCGCCGCAGGCTCGGCTCTATTTCAACTCAACTTCTTTGATGCCGTCGGGATAGCCGATATTAACCTTGTCAGGCGATGTCATGAAGATGAAGAGGGGCTCTATGTCAAGGCGGATCATGCCCGCACGCTTGCCGTCAAAGGTGGAGTATAGCGGAACCTGCTTTCGCATCTTCACTTGTTGCTGACCAGAACTTCCATTATCTCGAACGGAGCAAAGAGAAACAGACGGTTCCCTTTGCTCGCTTCAACGAATCCGGAATCTGCATACAGCAGGCCGGGAAACTCCTTGAAATCCTTGTACTTCGATACCGTCTTCCAGTCCAGAGCAAGCACCCATTCAACGGCAGGATTTGTCCTGTTGATACCAACAAGATGCGTCCTTTGAAGGTAACGTCCATACACGGGAAACTTGCTTTGCTTGCCGTTACCCGCAGCATAGATGACAACGTCCTCCATCACTGCGAGTCTCTGCACTAAGACAAGACCGAGACTAAACGAGCCAGTCAGCTTGCCAGAAAATACATCAACCGTGCAATACTCTCCTGAGGTTCTCTTACGAAAACACTGTTCTGCTGTTTTGGTGTCGAGCAAGGCCAAACGGTGCGCATGCATGAGAAGCTCATCACGACACTCAGAGAGTTTTTCAGCCACGGAGAGGTCTGCAAGATGACCTGTGCTGAGGTCAAGAACAAACAGGTCTTCTCCTGCTGTTATCAGTGCTGCATTGTCGTTTTGCTCATGGAAGAAACTAAAGCTGTTCTTGTCCGCCCTGAACCTCTCTGTTTCCCAAAGCACATCCCCTGAGTCAATATCAACCGCAATGTACTGGTATTCTCGGTTAGATCCTGTGTGCTCTGTACTCTTGCCTTGAGGTTCTGAGGCATACGAACACAGGAGCTTACGACCAATTGCCCTCACGATCTTGAAGGCGGAATACCTTTGAGGGTCAATTGAGATGGTGAACGTATTCCTAAGTTCTTCGTCAATTGCAAGAGTGTACTCTCGAACTTCGCAAGAACCTTCGCGTACAGAAAAGACAAAGCTCAGGTACGAGTTGTCAGTGAACATAGTGGGCGTGTTGAGTTGCCGAACCTTCTGCGGAGACCCTTCGGGTACTGCACAAGCCATGAGGTGCTTGTGCACTCGTTGCTTGTCAAAGTAGAACAACACATCGTCTGCAAGCCGAAATGACTCAAAGCGACCGCGAGGATGGATCTGTAGCACAGGAGTCGCATCTAAGGTGCTGCATACGTGGATCGTGCTTTCCCACTCAACTACTATGTATTTCCCGTCTGACGTGATGGGAACATGGTCATCTGTCTTCAGGGATACAAACCGTGTGTTGGGATGAGTGAAACCAGATCGATTTGTGCGGATAACACTTGCTGCGGTCAATCCATATGAAGTCAATGCGCTTAACAGCATCGCCACACAGACCAGAAAGCAGAGCACGTGTTTTGCTTTCACAGATTCGCCCTCAATCTTCCTGCGGCAACTCAACTAACCTGTAAGAGAAACCGCTCGTAACAAAGAGCACTTGCCCGTTTATGCAGAAATGAACGCGCTGAGGCTTCAGCGCCCATTCAAGGTCGAGCTTCCAGAGAACACGCCAAGTGTCCCTTGATATGCTGACAACATGAGTGATTGCTTCTGATGTACCTGCAAGACAAATCGTTTCTGTTTCCCGTACTGCAATGCGTTTGTGGAAGCAGAACTCTGTATTCAGGCTTGCTACTACCTTCCGATTCTGTGCTTTCACAACAGACACCTCGTAGCCTGAAAGCTCCCCATTCATGATGCTGCTGTGAGTTCTTTCTGTACTGTACAGAAAATGTCCATCGGCAAGCACCAATGGGATCCCACTTTCGCCTGTACCGGAAGCGATCCTGCCTGCATCAATGAGATCACCAGTTGACAGGTTACAAAGAACGAGTTCTGAGAATCTGGAGACTATCCCTGTTGTATCGCTTCCCGACAGAACCGCACGTGGAGGCGTGACTCCGGGATGCTCCTCAAATTCGTCCGAAACCCATACGAGCTTGCTCTGTGATAGGTCGTAGCACTCAACAAAGGACAGTAGTGACTGGCGTTCAAGGTTATTGCGTGAGTAGTTGTGCGTCTCCCGTGACCGATGCAGCAGCAAGCGGTCTTTGTACATGCAGCTAATTGCAGTCTTTGTGGAGGGAGGAACGGAAGTAAGTTCGATCCTGCCTGTCAGCAGTTTCTTCGCAGGGAACTCGAAAACCGATCCAGTTACGTTTGGCAGTCTCTTCAGTTGGGAATATGGGTTCTTAAAATCCGTCCAACTCAGAACGTTCTTTTGACCGTCACTGTGAACAGTTAGGACTCTTATCTTACCATCGAAGAATTGAATATGGTAAACGCCGCTGTCGATCAGCATCTCAATGACCTTCACGTATGCCCATGCTTCAGGCAGTACACAGTACACTTCCAAAGTGCCGCCCTCATGATGAGCGTAGAAAAGCGCGTTTGAGGCGGAATACACCTGCGATCCTTTAGGCATGCTGGAGATCAAATTCCCTCTTGAGGTGCCAAATGCACCCAGCGCAGGCGTCCGGGCCTTCTCGTATCGCAGCCTGAAATAGGGTAGCCTTGCCAGAACATATTCACCGCTTTCTGTGACTGCAAACCTCGGCACATGAGGCTCGTATGACCCCGCCCTTATTCGCTCGAATGAAGACCACCCCCGCCAGTTGAGCGAGCCTCTATGGACAATACGAGCGGAGCGACCTTTAACGCCGGGTTCCACGGTGTGCCGAGAGGCGTCTCGGCAACCCGCTACGAGCAAAGCCAAACACAGGCAAGCGATTGCAACCGATGCCGACGTATTGCAAAACAAAGAACGGTTGAGAAGATGCGAACTGCCAGAATATGATGCCATCAGCGTTTCCGGTTTCTTTGTACAGGAACAACAGGGCTAAACAGAGCATCTCGATACTTTCTGTTGTAGTAGTCCACCCACCCGTCGTGGGCCCATGCATCTTGAAACCCTCTCCAATCACCTTCGTAACTCTCAATTGTAGGACGACCCTCCAACTTCTTATACACTCTCATACCGTGCTTTCTGTCTCTTGGTTGCTTCTCTCTTTCACTCCTTGGTCGTCCGTCGTTTCTGTCATCGCTCACGGCACCGCATGTGGTCGCTCCAGTTTCCTTAGTCACCCGATAGCAAACAGAACCAAGCCCCGCTGCAGCTGAACAACAGGTAAAAGAAACGGTTGAGCGTTCGCTTACTAACTCTGAGAAAAAGCCTGCGACTGCAGCACCGGAAACCTTCCAGCCATTGTTACCTACACAATAGTACTTCGAATAGTCCCACTCAGGGTTGCCATCTGCTGCGAATTTCAAAAAAGGTTGTCCACCGTGGGAAGCCCATCGTGACATGCAATAGTGCCCGCTGGTTGCTGAGGCAAACGCAGTCGCCGTCATCTTAGCTCTTTGCAGAACATCCATCGCCTTCTGTTCGGTGTTTCCTTTTGAATTCTCGGCACCATCTTCAACCGGTGGTAGCGTCGTGATTGATGCCACATGTTCGACGGGTGGGTGGTCAAACAGTGTTCCACCAGACACGTCGCCTTCACCAAAATCGGCACGTTGGATAAATTCATCAGGCATAGAATTGTCAACGCTCAACAAACCACGGTTCAGTGTATACATTATCTTGTCCATGTTTGAAATCGGCGGTTCAAAACTACAACCTTCAATTGTGTCAGGCTTCTTTGTGTCCCAAAAGAAGCCTATTACAAGAACCAGAGCCTTCGTGTTCTTTGAGCCACACATAGGACAAACGTAATCGTCAGCTTGCCTTTCAGCAGCCCATGCAGAGACGTCTTCCCAGTGTAGGTCAAAATCACCAGAAGTTACTACACCGAGGTGAAAGCATGGCCACTGATCTGATTCTGCGCTCTCGGTCGTTTCTTTCGTGACGCCATAACTATCATTGTGCCGAGAGGCAACAGTATCCTCAAGAATATGCCCACCCCCCTCAAACGGCGGCTGAAGTTTGGGGGCCTTGGGGTCATCCGGTATGCCAACAAATCCATCCTCAATTGACCGTGTTGGCGAACTTCCGCTGTTAGGTATTCCCATAATGTCGTCTTCATGGAAGCTCCCGGGTATATCAGCGCTTGGGATCATAGGCCCTTTGTCCGGGCCCGGAGGTTCGATCGGGTCTATCGGTCTGTCAAGAATGTCTTGTTCGCTCGGTTCTTCGTCCATGCTGTCTGAGGCCGGCTTCGGCTCCACGGTCGGTATGAAGCGGCGTTCTTCGGCGTGATGGCGCCCCGGCCGGGGAAGCACATCATCCATAGGCTCGACGGGAGGCTCGTGGCCGGGTTCAAACTCGGGTGGGGTGTAAGGCAGTGTCGGGTCGTACCCCGAGCCCGGCATTTTTTTACCGTTCGCTGCTGAGCGTCCACTGAACAAAAACAGCGGAAACTGCTCGCCTGTTTCTGAACTAAGCTCCGAGACCGGCAGCCTGTCCCCTTTGCCCCTTCTGGTTGTGCCGAAAGCAGATATTGGATCTACCTGATGCGCCGAGCCGTCCGGCCCGTACTCAAGATAGTCGTTGAGGTTGTCTTCCCGTTCGCCATAGCTACTCCTTAATATTCGACTCACTGCGGGATCTGCTTTGCGAATGAAAACTGGTGTTCAGTCCGTACTGAACAGGCAATCGCCTCTCAAAACGCCGGAGATACTCGAGAATCGTCTTCCTCGACTGTGTTCGGAATTCCCCGGTGCCCCCTGAACACCGGGAGGAGATATGCCGGAATCGGTGGCATTGTGAAGGTTCGAACAAGCGGACTTGTCAGTGCTCTTCTTGCGCCAACAAGAGGGTCTGCCTTTGGGACTTCAACTCATTTGGCAGCTTTGGATATGGCGAAATTGTGGATTCACTTCTAGTGCCACTCTATCATGATGTTTTCTTCTTCTAACATTGATGCTGTAAAGACCTGTATTTAGGCGAAGAACCCCTTGTTCCATTTCACAACTGTAATGGATGGCTAAAGATACACTCTTCTTAGATTTCGCTTCCGCAACTCTAATCTCATTCGTATCAAGGTTTACTGCAACGAAGTAGTGAATGGTAGCGTAATGGCTTTCCCTCGGCACAATAATGGTCTTGAGAGTGTTAAAGTCTTGCCAAAACCGCAATCGCCCGAATTCTGAATTGATAGCGTTAAATGCGTATCCTATTCCAAAGCCATACCCAGAACCTCTAATGTACGGACCGGGTAGAGTTGTAGTGTCGCATGCAAGGAAAAAGACTGTTCGCCCATCCTCTTCTTTATGGTCTCCGTTTTGCATTTCAGGCAAAGACGAACTAACTGAGTACAAACGCTTGACAATCCGGAAAGTCCTTGCATATAGTCGACCCATTACCATTCCTTTGACAAACGAGAATTGGCTTTTCGTAAGAGCCTCATCGCTTTTTTTCTCGACAATCAACCGCCAGCCGTCTTCTGCTTTGTTCTCAAGAAAGCCAAGGGAAAGCGTTGCCCCTTTGTGAACTGCAATTGTTGTATCCTTGCACTCAACTGGATCTTCGTTTGAACCAAAACCGAGCAATTTGCCATCTTTGTAGCACTGAATGACAGAGCACAATTGCCTTACTGCTTGGCACTTATAGCTTCTCCTCTCATGGTCTGTGATGCTGAAAACAGAGACTTCTCCACTACTGGTTTCAGTACAATGCTCGTATCCAAGGCCGACAACGACCTGGCCTGCAGATGCCAATACGTAGCACGGAGAGCTTACTTCCCTTCCGAGCGATCCGATTTCTGTCAAAGCAAAACTGGCATCTTTGAGCACTGCCTTAATAACACTGCCGCTGGACGTGACTATCGCCACATAAGAATTGTCTTCAGAAACAGTTACAGCAACAGAGCTGCCGTATTGCTCAGGGAGTACAAGATCACAGAATCGGGACATCTTGAGCTTATCACCAAAACGTTGGTAACCCGCATAAACGTAGCACCCAAATGAGGCAGGCCCTGAAGGCAACAATGTGAAGTCCGGGGTAGTACAAGTCAAACGTTGTTCCGGAATAAACAAGTGCCTTTGTAGTGTGTTTTTCACATTGCCAGCACTGTCCAGAGATACAAGATGCCCCCAGGATGTTCGAGCAACTGCTCCATCCCTGTATTCGTGAACTTCCTCAATTCCCGTGTAAGAGGAGACCACCTCACCGCTGGAGTAATCAAACAAATGAGAACAGCCTGCAAATGAGCCCATTAGCTTGCCGTTGCCAAGACGCACCCCGTCAATCAGTGAATACAGAAGCTCAGAAGAATCAATTCTGACACATCCAACGAATTCACCGCTCTCAGTGTCAAATCCTGCTGAGAAGAACTGCTCAGGTTTCGTTCTGTTTCCCTGAGCAAAAACGAAACTCACGAGCCCTCTGTCCTCAACTGCATTTACGAGGGAATATTGTGCGTTTTCATCATAGAACTTCCCAAGCACAACGGATAGGTCAGCCGAGGTTTCTTTTTGTCCAAATCTTACGTCAACGCGTTCACCATTAAGAACTGCGTGAGAGAGGGATTCCTTGTTGTCAAAGTACACTCTTGTGCCAGTTGCACCTTCGATTATCCTGTGATTTGCGAGTCTAAGCTCTGAGACCTGAATGTCATAGAGGTGAACTTCCTCACCAGAACGCACGAACAGAATCCGCTTATCTCCTCCTTTGATCATCCGAATCTCAGCGTCATTTGTGTCCACATACTGAATGAAGTCCTTGAACTTCACTTCAAGTTTCTCATTACGACGATATTGCATACTATGAAGATAGAGATAGATGCCCCGTTCTTCATCCCACCCCCCCCAATCGTAGCCCAAAAACGACTTCTTACCAATCTGCCCAAGGAAGTTGTGCGATGTTGGTACGGGGAAACCTAAAGTCCAGCTCGTTACTGTTCTGGTTGAGATGTTGTAAAATCTGCCTTTCCTTGATGATTGTGGCACAGAGTCACCAACAGAAAAGAGCAAATCCCCAAAAATATCATCAATAAGGCCGAAACACAGAGAGCCTGTTGGAGTTAAGTGCTTTGGAGTTTTCTCTTCAGTATGCAGATGTGGATACTGGTCGCAGACTGCATAGAGAAGAACAATAAACAGCAGACTTGCAGCTACAGACCTGCCAAAGAAACTCCGAGAAGATGTTCTGCCGGCAAAAAAAGAAGAAGTTATCATCTTGACTCCTTAGTTTCCGCTCTGTCGACGTCGAGCAATGTTAATACGAGATGCTCCCTGAACATTCGCAATCTGCTCCTTCCATTCTGGTCTTGGTTCAGAGTAAATCCGATAGTTCGCAGCAGCATTACCTTGAGGTTCTTCACAGTGTTCCATGACATATTCCTGACCCGGTGACTTTGGACCAACTCGTGAAGGGCCTTCCCCAGTGTCATGCAGGTTGAAGCTGAAGCCCGGCTGAAGCATATCTCCAATCTGAAGAGGTGGCATTCTGAATTTTTCATCTAACTCGATTGCGCCATTCTTGATTGAGACTGTATTGTCCACCGGCTCTATATTCTCCCACGTTGTTGACCATGCATCGTACATTATCGTGATAGATACTGTCACCGTGTGCTCATCCAGATACTTTGTAATTGCATCCGCGTACTTCTGCTGTGCGGACAAGCCATTACCATCAGGATCGTCTTGAAAGGAACTAGGGTATATTCTTGTAGCTTTGTAAAAGCACCCAGAGACTGACTGGACCATCGCTTTTCGTGCGTTTTTATCTGGGAACTTCGCCGCGATATCTCGTAATTCGGGTTCGTCAGGACCAATACAGCCCATACCAGATGAACCAATAGCACCTATCCTTTCTTGTTTGTCTTGTTTTCCATATTCAAATGTACACTTTGAATCACCATCCACTAATACCTCGCCAAATACCTCCTTGTATTTGACGCACAGATCCCACACAAGACCTCCGTAGTCACTACGCTCTCGAGGAGGAGCCACTAAAAAGTAGTCCGTACTTGGAATTTCCGCATACTCCCCAGAGGCAATAGCCTCTAACACCCTCCGAATTGCGTATCGCTCGAAAAAGTTGTCAAAATATGCTGAAACAAGCGAGTTCAGCAAGCCACCAATTCCAAAACGTTTCAATTCAGAAGCAATCTCCTTGCCAACTTTTCCACCGACCTTCGAAGCTAACCCGCCTGCACCCAAAGTAACCACATCAACTATGATGTCAACAGCAGCAGCTTGCTCATCCGCCCAACGTCTCCATTTTTCAAGCTCCTTGATTAGAGACATTCTGTACTTATGGCTAAGAGTATTATCTTCACGAAGAAGGATCAGAAACACCTCAAGTACGCTAATCTCATGTTCTTTGGAGTATCTGATCGCCCTTTTAAGAAGAAGCAGAGCTTTTTCTATGTCTCCATCTCCAGCACCAGAGACCTCAAGCATTGGATTTACTCCACTGAATGGGTCATCTACATCTAACAGGTTTTGTCTCATAACCATCTGAACGCCGCCAGGCTCGCGCACTACGCGCTGGGAGCCGCCAAAAGTCTCTTCTATGGCTGGCTCCAAGGATTGAATCTGATCAGATAGTAGAACCTCTTTTGTCATACGGGTTCCGTCGGGTCGTCGGCCGAACGTTTTGTTGGTGTAGGGTTCGGCAGAGTGTTCTTGCGCTGGGTCTGGCACGTTGACGCTGTCAATACTCCTCACATTTGGCATAGCTTCAAAGCCGGGTTCAAACTCGGGCGGGGTGTAAGGCAGTGTCGGGTCATACGCCGAGACCGGCAGTCTGCCCACTTTGCCCCTTCTGGCTGTGGTGAAAGCAGCTATTGGATCTACCTGATGCGCCGAGCCGTCCGGCCCGTACTCAAGATAGTCGTTGTAAGTGGTCTGTTCCTGTCCCCGTTTGCCATGGTTGCTCCTTGCAATATTCGTAACCCTGCGGGGTGTTCTTTGAGTGAAAACTGCCGCTCAAGCGTGAGTTTTTCGAAAGCTGCGAACTGCTCTGGAGACGTAGGGCACGCCCTTATGGCAGGGCGTGCCCCGTGTCACACTGGACTAACCTCTCTGCTGTTCGATGTAGTACTTGATCTGTTCGGCGTTCATAGGGCCGTTGTGGCGGTAGTACTCGTCGTAACCGCCACTACCGTCACCCACGTAGAAGTAATAGGACGGTGTACACTGCACATACTTGATGTCAGTCTGCACCATGGTGATGTCGGTCTTGTTGCCGCGAAAGAACTGGACACTGGGCAATGTGTACTGCTCATAGTACAGGGCCACTGATTCGATGGTTGCGAGTGCGCGCTGGTGTGCGGAACCGCATTCGCCATAGAAGTCGTGCAGAAGTACTACTGTTACTTCGCCCATGTTGGTCGAGATAGATGGACCGAAATTAGTGTTGTCAACGATGTTAACTGCCATTTTTCCTCCTTCAAGTCAGAGCATGAATGATGTTCACAATAAAAGATGCACTTGTATTGTATCTCCCCCCCCCATATGTCAAGTCCCCGGTCATTTTTTTCCGTAACTTTTTTTTAAGCGCATGTAAATGGGGTTCTGGCAGGGCGATACGTCACTTCAGGAAAGAGGAGGGACATAACATTGATGCGTAAAATGTGTCGTGGCAGTTCAGGAGATGATGCTTATGAGGCTTTCCTTATTTGATTGGCCCCCTCGAAAAAGACATTTTTGCTGCAAACGAATCCGGCTTTGCCATGCCTCGCTCGTTTTCGCATGAAACCAATTATTCGAGGTGGCCACCTGAGTTTCTTGTGCTAAAAGTATCAGAATCTGAGCGCCCGCACTACAAGCTCGGGAAAAGCAGTAAACTCTTGTTCAGTTACCTCAATGGAGTTCGCATGAGAAAAGCAGCCCTGCTGTTCCTCTGTGCCGCGCTTTTTGCCTTTTTGTCTGCTACATTCGCATTCACTGAGGACAAAGGCCCTTCATACACCGAGACTAAAAAGAAGGTCGTGGAGTATATCCGCGCAGACGAGGAAGGCCGCCGTGAGCTGGCCGAATTCTTCGCCCGCGTCGAACCCCTTTCCAAAAGAGACATCCGAGTGTGGACCAAGCTTATCGAGAAAGAGGTATATTCGATGGTCGAGAAGGAGGTGCACGAACTCAACACCGACAACTACAACCGTTTCACACGAAGCGGAGAATTCTTCGTGCAGGCCGCTTCGCTGAAGATGAAGTACTTCTACCGGAAAGGCGGCCGCGCCTCGCGGGAAGGCGTGCCGCTGTTCATCAACCTTCACGGCGGAGGCAACGCGAAGGCCACCAACGATTCCGCTTACGATGCAGCTAAGGGGCAGTACTCCGTTGACGGCTGCCTTGTTGTGCCCAGAGCGCCGAAGGACGAGGTGCTTTCATGGGGCATCGGTGAGATGCAAGCTCTTCTGGACAGGGTGATATTCGAATCCAACGTACTTCGCAAAACCGACCCGGACAAGATATACATCATGGGCTATTCCATGGGCGGATGGGGCACTTTGCTTCTCGGCCCCGCCATGGCTGACAGGTGGGCCGCGGTTGCATCTTCAGCAGGCGGAGAACATGTTCAAAGAGCCAATCCCGAAAACCTGAGAAACACGCCCATCATAATACAGATAGGCACCGAGGACCATGCTTACAAGCGCTACGAGCTGACAAAGGCGTTTGCCGACGCTGTTAAGAAACTGCACGAACAGGACAGCAAGGGCTACAAGATCAAGTACGTGGAGCACGAGGGAATGGGCCACCAGATACCCGACAAGGACAGCGCGAAGTGGCTGGCGGAACACACCCGAAACCCCTACCCCAAGAAGATAGTCTGGAAGCCGCTCATCCCCGGCTGGGAGGTCAACACCTTCTACTACCTGCGAACGGACTCCAATCCGAAGGGCGCACACATAGTTGTCACCCGCGAAGGCAATACCTTCTCCATCGAACGGGCCGAGGGCATATCCACTCTCCATATCCGGCTCAACGGCGAGTTCGTCGATTTCGACGAACACATCGTCGTAATGCACGGTGACGAGGAGTTGTTCAGGCGTAGGTCGAACAGCGGCTTAAACCGTTCCTGGACAGCTACCTTGAACGCGCGGACAGTTCACTCACCTTCACGGCGGAAGTGAGCATAGAGCTTTGACTACCCGCGGGCGTAACCTTTACCGCGCACTCCTTTGTGCAGCCGCTTTTACCGCCGCACTCGCGAGCCTCGCATGCGGCTCGGGCGGCACATCGCCCACGACTCAGACCACACCACCTCCCGCGACTGACGAGAGCTGGACGATACTGGTCTATACCGCGCTGGACAACGAACTCGACTCCTTCGCGCTCGACCGCATCAACAGGCTCGAAAACCGGCCCTACGACAGCGCATGCACCATAGTGACCAGACAGAC
>JAXHMW010000011.1:0-126709 GCA_034521065.1 Planctomycetota bacterium
CTTTCAACGATTCCTGTGCTGGAGCCGAAAAGCCCGGAACGCTTATCGCGACATCTTATTGCAACATTCACGGTCTGTGGGAAAACCAGGTTCGCATAGAATTCTGAGCTTCCGCACAGTTCGACTTTGGGAAAGCCCGGTTCAGGCCGGGCTTTCTTTCGTTACAGCGTCTTGGCGAGCTTCCGCACATGGTCCTCTATCTCTGCCTGGTCGCTGATGCCGCCCTTCGAAGTTCCTCCCGCAACAACCTCTCCGTGGCATTCCATTTTGCAGAAGTCGCCGAACCAGCGTCTTGAGGCAGTTTCGCTGACATCAGGACGATCGCATCGGGGGATGCGCCGCTCACGGTCATCGTTACGGAACTTCTTGCCCTTGAGGTCACGAACGCCGAACTGCCGCGAGAAGAAACAGTAGAAACGGTCCAGGATGCATTTCAGCTCGCCCGATATCGAGCCGAAATAGATGGGGCTCGCGAAACACACACGCCTTTTGGAGGGCGAGAGGATTCGCACGTGCGAATCCGCTGAGTCCGACAAAAGGCGGCGCGCTCGGAAGGGGTTTGGTTGTTGAGCGAACTGTGGCGACGCTTCGTATTGTAGCACTCCTTCCACTTACTGGCAAGCTTCTTCAGCTCGCCGAGGCCGTAAAAAATCTCCATGTTCAGAAACTCGTCCCTCAAACGGCTGTTGAAAGATTCCACGAACCCGTTCTCCCAGGGGCTTCCGGGCTCGATGAAAAGCGTGCCGACCTCGATTGACGACAGCCAGTTTCGAACTTTCAAAGCAGTAAACTCCGAACCGTTATCGGAGCGAATGAACTTCGGCGAGCCCCGCTCCAGCATCAGCTTCCCAAGGACATCCAAGACATCTTTTCCTGTGAAACGGAAGCCCGCTTCCAGCGCGAGACACTCGCGGCTGAACTCATCGACAACCGCAAGGATCTTCACCATGCGCCCGTCCGAAAGGCGGTCGAAAACAAAATCATAGCTCCACACATCGTTAAGACCATCGGACCTCTTCTTCGAACAACTTCCGCTTGAATCGCCTAAAACGCCCTTCTTACGCCGTTTGCGCGGAACCCTGAGCCCTTCGCGCTTCCAGAGCCTGTGGACTCTCTTCACGTTGACGTCCCATCCTTCGCCCTGAAGCTCAGCGGCGATCCTGCGGTATCCATACCTCGGAAACGACGCGACAAGCTCGTGAATCCGCTTCACAAGAACCTCGTCGGAGTTCCGCTCGACGGGTTCGTACCTCTGGGTGGAGCGATGCTGCCCGGCCACACAGCAGGCTCGGCGCTCCGAAACCTCGTGCTTCTCCACCACCATGTCCACTGCATCTCGTCGCCTGGCCGGGCTCAGAAGTTTCCCTCCGCGATGTCCTTCAGGATCTCTTTGTCGAGCATGAGGTCCGCGACCATCTTCTTCAGGCGTGTGTTTTCGATTTCGAGCTCCTTGAGCCTCTTCGCTTCCTCGGCTTTCATCCCGCCGTACTGGTTGCGCCAGCGATGGAACGTTGCCTCGCTTATCTCAAGAGCCTGGCATACCTGCCCGATGCTCTGTCCTGCGTTGAGCCTTCTTTCCGCGTCGTGAAGTTTCTTCACGATTTGCTCCGGATTGTGCCTTTTCCTGCGCTTCATTTAGAGCCTCCCGGCCTTTCGGCCTTCTCGGAAACTCTCATTGTAACTGGATCGATTTTTGGGGGGCAGGCCAACTCCAAAAGGTGTGAGGTTTTAGCTTCCCTGACACCTCTTGTTAACTCTCAGTATTGCTATGCTGTCACGATTCTTTGAGGTTCGAAGAACAGAGTCTGTTAACTCGCACTATGGCGAGATGAGGGATTCTCAAGAACTCAGAATTTCGCGCGAGATCGAAAAACGTCTAAGGCTATCTTTTCAGCCAGAGGAAAAGAGAGTTTTAGGCGGATGGGGCTGTATGGGATCCTACACCACTTCGATTCTCACTTACAAGACACTGTCACGCACGACGACATCAATGATGCGCAGAGCCTTAACATACATGAGCTTAATCACACTTTAATACGCCAACAAACTCGCCTTGCGCGTCATAGGCAAACATTAGGTCAACTCGTTGCGAAGACAAATAAGACGTTTCTCCATGTCTAACCACAGTCTTCCTGTCGATTTCCACTTGGATAAACTCCTGTTCTTCGATCGAATAGACCACCATTATGTCGCAAGGCGTTACAACATATCCACCACATACACCAAGAACTCTGAAGCGCGATGTTGACATCTCACGCACATATGCGTCAAGCTGTTTTCCCTCAGACCAAGCGGATATATCATCCTCCCATCCATCCCAATTGGCAAATGACGGGGTATAGCGGAACTCGATTTCCATGTCGCATCCACGACTCTGCGCGTCGTTGTCAGTGGAAAGACCATCCCCTGTTGAAGCTGAACCTATCTTCATGAAAGGCCAAGGTGGAACCTCTTCTATAAGCAGCCTTGCCAGATTTCCAGAATCTTCTGCTACTTCTTCAGCGAGCCCAAGCCGACATTTCTTCTTGGAAAGGGGAACTTTTTGTATTCAATCTTCTCAGTCGTGACTGAACAGACAGCAAACTCACCAGCAGGAGCTGGATTGCGTATGAACACATCTCCCCCTTGAACATAATTTATACAGAACCGTATCTCTACGTCAGTCTTCAGCGCATGCTCAAAGGGAATATTAGCGATAGCTGGCTCAGATTTCTCAAGCCACAGGTCAAATGAGATCAAATTCACTCCTTCGCTGTCAATGCTGTGGACAGCACCAGAAGTAGTGTTACCGATTTGCACAACCATCAGATGAATACACAACTCTCTCCCTGATCCGTCAACTCCCAAAGAAGCGGGACTTCAAACTCAAGTCTTCTTGTTGACTTGCCCATTCAGCCAGGATGCTTCGTGATTAGCAGCGCCATTTCTCAGGTCCTTGCGAGCACGTAGGCAGGACGATCGGATGAGGACAGAGAGTGCACGTTCTGTGCGAGTCAAGCACGACGGGATCTGCTGTTACACCAGAGAGTGTTTGTTTCTAAATCATAGGACGCACTCAGGTCGTAGCTGTAAGCTCTATCTGAGGGATACACCAAGGAAGTGGATAAATCGAAAGTAGCCGGAGCGCATCCAGCAAGAAGAACGACGACAAGGCCATGCAAAGCCAATAGGCAAACCGTAATCTACACCCAACCATTGTTTCTCTCGGAAGTCAAGTCGTTTTCAAAAGTAGACCTGTCAGCTTCAGGATTCAGTCTCCAAGATTCGTCTCCATTTCCGTTAAACCTCTCGCTACCATGATAATTAGATAGCGATGGATCTGGATAGGAACCATTTGGTGGCTGAACTGCATCAGGAGAGTTCTCAGTTTTTTCAATTGTTCTCTCTTTGGATGCCCTTGGATTTACGATAACGGGCTGACCATTCTTCGCTATTTTCTGACATTGCATGTCCAGAGGACTTTCCAGAACTCTCCAGATACGAACTTGTAGGTCGCGTCCAAAGGCGCATCATCGGAAAGCACTTCGTACCAATACTCTGTGTAGAAGAAGAACTGAACTTCAATTCGATCACACAAAAATCCGATATTAGAAAAAGCACTCTCGGAGATGTATGGGGAGTCGCCAAACAGATAAAGATCAGAATTGGATTGAGAGTGATCATAGAAGTAATCTGCTCCGTCCCCAGTATCTTCATACATGCCGAACTTCTTTCTCTTGACCTCCGCTCCATTATTAAAGAAAGCCACTTCAACGTTCACCCACTGCATGACGATCATTGAATACTCAGTATTTGTGATCGGATCATAATAGTATGGAATATACGGAAACAGGATTGGACCGCAACATGTATGACCTTTCTTCGCAAGCTCTTCCGCTTTCTCCTTTACCTTCTTGTGAGCATCATGAACGTCGGAAATAGCATCTTCTATTGAGGTGCCGATGGCTTTCCCCTTCTCTTCCCCTTGTTCTCCCCCTATGATCCCTCCGAACCAACCACAAAAGTCTTCTAAGAAACCTATTTCATTTGGCCCATAATGAAGACTTCCCTCAAGTGTTTGCGGACGAATACTTGATAAGTTCACACAAAACCCATGCAAACTCATTATATCAATATTGGTATTCGCGTTGACGGGCAAAATCCCACCGTTGTCAAACATCTTCGGCAACGATGGATACAGGTCCGGCTGATATGGGTCTATCGGGTGTAAGGGTTCGATCGGCTTTGAGAGAAACCCTTCGGATTCGACAACAGGCAGTGATTCGAATTCTGCTTTTGAGATGGGCGGTACAATTTGGGGTTCGGGCTCAGTTCTTGGGTCAAGTTGCTGAATTGGTGCTTCTGCGAATGGTGGGGCTTCCAACTCATGATGGGCTACGTGAGGGTCAGCGTCTGAGATTTGCGATGGAGCAGGTTCGTGTAGAGGAACATGGTGTTTCTGTGATCCCGGCATCCCGGGCTGCATGAAGTCCCATTCCTTGGGGATGCCCTCCCCTGCAGACATCGGTACATCGATCTCTTCAGGTCTCATGTAGTCAGCCTTTAGACGACGTCGAGCAGAAGAGCTCATATGCCCCAGAGAACTGCGGACAGGTTTAGTCATGCGCGAACCTGTTAGAGAGGGTTCTGTGCTATTCATGTCGAAGCCGTCTTCTTGAGGCATCATATGCTCCTATTCTACCATATGACAAAATCGCAGCAAGGCTCAGCAAGCCATTTGCAACGGGCTCGCGAAAACTCTGCGGGACCGTGTGCGAGACTTACGATCTCTTGCGCTCGATGTAGAACTTCATCTGCTCCGATGTCATCGGGCCACAGGAACGATAATACTCATTGCAGCTTGCCCCATCGCCAACGAAGAAGACTACGATTGGATAGTTGAGAACGTTACCGAAGTCGTCCATGAGGGTACGATCTACGACATCTGCGAAGGCGAATAAGATGTTGCCGATGCCATACTGCTCATAGTGAAGCTCAAGAGCCACGGCTGCAGCAAGAAGGGACTGGCAAGCGGATAGCTGCTGGGGGATAGCGTTAATCAGCAGTGCGCAAGATACTTGCCCGTTTCCGGTATGAGCTGCCTTGTAGGTCGTTAGATTTGTGATCTGTTCCATTGAGATCCTCCTGAAAAAGTGTTATGCAGAAAAGCCAACGATTACCTTGCGTGTTCGATGCCAACGAAGGATGTTAGAGCACAAAACTCATACCCTTGCGCTCTTGTTAGGCATGTTCAGATTCAGCGATTGCAACCCATCCGCAGGTTGCCGTCTGAACGGTGCGTACCACTTGAACGTTTGAATTGTACCTTACAAACGATGGGGATGCGAAAAGTGGATCCGCAAGGTCATGCTTTCCTCCTGCTCTGTTAACTCGAACATTCGCTATGCTGTCACTGTAGAATGGGGTTCAAGTGAACGGTCTGTTAACCCGAATTCGGCGAAATGGGAGGTTTTTGAACGCAGATTTCCGAGCAGGAAAAACATAGAACTTTCATTTTGCGATTTTCGGCAAAAATCGAGAGAGAGGAAAAACGTAGAACTTTTGGCAGAGAGGTTTGGAGAGTTCCGGGTGGTTCTGGTGGGATGGGAACCGTTTTAGTTCGGAGCCGAAAGAAAATGGAGAGAGGGACAGAGAGGTTTGAGGGTTGAGTAGTAAAGGTGGGAGTTGGCGTAAACCCTTTGGAACGGGCGCGTTATGGGCGTAACACAAAAAAAGCCCGATGGATTTGCTCCGTCGGGCTCTGCGTTAACTGGTGTGCGTAATTTTCGCTCGTTGGAAAATGATTGGCTCCGTAAACGATCGCCCCAGGGGCTAGAAAGATAGAACTAAGCGGTACCTAGCTCTATCTGAAAAATAATGGTTCTCATGCCTCAAGGTCTGTCAGAAACATATCGAGAAAGACCGCTTTTAGTGCGGATACAGAAGTTAGCTCAGGGGTTTGTTTGCGGGTGAGTGTTCCATAGGCGCGAGTGAGAATGATGGTAATGATTTACGAGAAAGACCCTCTACTCGGTGAAAGGAAGGCGGTTCGGAACAGGCTTTTAGGCTTTTAGGCTTTTTCTGTCAGCTGACAAAATGACCGAAGACCAGTCATTTCCTGTTCTTCCACCTGTATAGCGTTTCCATAGCAATCTTGTCTCCGAGATTTCGGAAATGCTCAGCAGCCGCACTCGCTGAACCAAACCTCATAATTGCCCACTCAGCTAATCGTTGTTTGTACCGAACAACTATCTGCTTTGCTGTTTTTCCCGTGCTGAATTCCTGCTCTTCAGCAGCGAGTGAGGTGTAGGCAAGTTGTTCTCGCAGGAATGACATCAAGCTCGTGGAGCATACTTCTGATTTTTCCGCTTTTAGTTCTGAGTAGTTATGACATGTAATCGCGACTTTCTGCAGGTCGCGGAAATTTCCATGGTTTTCTGTCACATACTCCCTCAACCACGGAAGTAATTGGGGCTCGTTCTCTTTTCCAATTGGACAATCGGAAGACAACTTGAGTCTCTTCCAAACGATCACAAAGTCACTTTGTAAGTCATCAAGGCACTCACGCAACGGAGGTAGATAAATCACCTGCTGGGAAATGCGGTCAAAAAAGTCACGGGAAAGGCTGTTTATGAGTTCCTTAATTGGCCTGTTTGACGCAAAAACGAGTTTGCAGCGCATTTTCTTCGGTTCGTTACCGCCAAATGGTCGAATGGAGAAGTTCCCTTCATCATCTGTTTGAATTGCCAGAAGAAGTTTGGCTTGTACGCGAAGAGACAAGTGGTGGACCTCATCAAGAAACAGTATCTGTCCACGAGCCTCTTCGAAAGCTCCTACCTTATCCTTTGTTGCATCGGTAAACGCTCCCTTCACATGACCAAACAGTTCAGATTCAGAAGTCGTATCGTCCTGAAAGGAAGCGCAGTTTCGTGTAACTACCTTTCTGTTATCGCTTTTCAGATCCCGTATGAGTTTTGACTTACCAACTCCTCTTTCACCGAGAATAACACGGAGAACGGATTGTCTCTGTGTTCCATAATGTTGCCACAAGTAGTTGGCACGTTTTCTCGCATCTGACTTACTCTCAGTATAAAGCGGTTCGTTTGAAAGAGCAGTTAAGAGCTTCTTCTCGCTAACCTTGAAACTAATCCATGTTTCTCCAGGCTTGTGGGTCTTGTCGTAACCAGATTTGATGATTGTGTACCTATCATCTAGGAGATTCGCTTCGGCAAGCAAGTACCATGATAGAAAGGTCTCCCTAACGCCAGGAGCAGAAGAAATCACGATCCCATTGCCCTTCTCCTTAGTACTAATCTCATCTACGACTTGCCTCAACCATAAGGCTACACTGCCCTCATTGTAAAGGTCAAACACTCCCTTGGAAAGAGACTTGCCACCTCCATGTAACCGTCTCACTTCGATCTTCTCGGATTGAAGGTCTTCGTCAAACTTGCTTTCATCTTCTAGTCCGGCATCTTCAGGTCTTATGACTTCCAATCCTTCCCACCTGAAGATAGCGTCATCACCATTGCTCATCTTTAACCATTTGAACTGATCCACAAGAGGAAGGAACTTTGCGAAAATCTTCATGTAGTGGCTCTTTGAGATATCCCAGTTCTTTGCATCGTAAAGCTCTTGCAGGTTCTCAAGTGATCTCCAATGGGAAACATTGGAATCAGGGTCAACATCCTTCCAAACAGCATCTAACTCGTCTGCCCACCTTCGACTGGCAAAGTGCTTTTTGAGAGATTCCTTGAAGGCATCATTCGAGGGATTGTTATGGATTCTGTCGATGCACTTTTGCGAGGGTAGGAGGTAATACAGCTTGGAAATCTGGATCCCGCACTTGTTTCGTGGGGGTGAGTTCTGCTCATCATATGGATCAAGAATGATCGGAGAACTCCATTTCTTGTCATTGAGATTTCTGATTCTGCCAAGGTAGGCCGAAACTGTTCTGAGGACTTCTACGCCCTCGGTCAAGCTGTGCCAGGTAACAAGAACTACATCTGATCTAACCACAACATCATCCTCCGTAACATGATATTTACGTCATACTACTGTCTATTCTATCATACTTTCTTGTGAGGCCGGTTTTTCTCTTCTGCTCATTATCGTCGTAAGTCATTCTCACATAGTGGCTTACGCATTTGTTCTACAATACTTGAAGATTTTGGCACAGACAATGCAATTATGAGGCAGAGAAAGGAGGCTCTATGAGCTACGAATTCACAAAGCACGCAAAAAAGAGAATGCAGCAAAGAGGGATCACTAAGAAGATGGTCGAGCTTGCCATGGAACACGGAATTCTCGTGATGCATGGAAGAAAGCTCCTAAATGCAAAGAAGTTGAATGTGATGACAAGAGGAGCAGCATATGCAGACAAGACAATTCGGAAGGCAAAAGATAAAGGGGGAATTGCGGTAGGCTTCACTGGAAATAGAATTGACACCGTGTTCATAGCTTACAAGAAAGTTAGGTGGTAGGTGTTCGTTCTTGTCATAGGAAACATAGGGGCTGGGAAAACTAGATTTCAAGAAGCACTCCAGCACTCGCTTCAGTGCCCAGGTGTAGGGATTGATGACATTCGGGAAAAATACTTGAAGTCACTGATTTCTGAAGAATATGAGAGCTGGGTCAGTTTACTCCGTTTCATAGAGACCCACCAGCGTGGTGTAATCGAGTTTTCTGGAATTGGTATTCATAAGCATACTGTTAGGAAAGCTCTCGAACTTCACGGCGTGTATTGTGTGGTTCATCTCGTTGAGGATCTCAAAGTCCTTCAAGGAAGACTGACACATAAGAAATGGGGATTTGGGAATCCGTTTAATCTTGATGCAACCACACAACTTGACTCGAACCAAGAAAGACTCAGCAGCACCGAAACGAGGGATTTCTGGAGCGAAACCAGTTTGCGATACTTCGAATTGTGCTCCGCCAACGAAGGTGCAAGGCAGCATGTAATTGATCAGATCGAGGAGTTGGTCGCGCTAAGCGAATCCGATGCAGCGAGGAGGCAGACCTGTGAATAGGCAAGAACTATTAGAAGTAGTTCAAGTGAACCCAACGGTTTTGCCTACCATTGACCATCTTACAAAATCAGTTGTAAAAATGATGTGTTCTGGTGCGCCAACACTCTCAAGGAGAAAGCAATGAAGAAAACGCGCAACAAGAGATTTACCCCTACCCTTCCCGCTACACGTACCTTATTGCTACGTGCTGATCAGATGGAAGTGGTAGCTGAAGGATGCAAAGCCACAGAATGGAAATTGCCTGCATCAACAGTAAACCTACACTGGACCAATGAGTGCAACATGCGCTGCTGCTATTGCTTCGCGACCTTCAAAGACATTCCAGATTATTTGGAATCTCTAACCCGTGAAGAAATTAAGGAACTGGTGAGAAAATTGAGAAGAGCAGGCATGGCAAAACTTAATGTGACAGGAGGAGAACCCATTCTTCGGCTTGAGGAAACACTCTCAGTTCTGAGAGAAGCGAAGGCGGTTGGATGCTATACGTCCTTAGGAACAAATGGTGCGTATCTCTCTACTGCAGTTATTGAGCAGCTACGTGAGTCTAAAGTCGATATGATCGCTTTAAGCATTGATTTAATTGTGTCCGAGACGAATGAAGCAATTGGAAGAACGGTTGCAGACAGAAGTTTTACTCATACTGACTATCTGGACTTGTGTACACGTACTAGGTCCGCAGGAATAAAGCTAAAAATCAATACAGTGGTAACAACACATAACATTCAGGAGGATCTCCTCTCGTTCATTCAACAGGTCGACCCGGATAGATGGAAGATTCTTCAGGCGATCAACGTACATGGTCAGAATGAACATAGCGTGCGAAAGGTACAAGTAAGCAGTGATGACTTCATGAAATATGCGAGAAAGTGTCGAACAGCCGAAGATTCTGGCGCGGATGTAATTGTGGAAAGCGAAGATATGATAAGAGGCAGTTACATCATGATCGATCGAGTCGGTCGTTTCTTCGACGACACAAAAGGGCACCATTCGTATAGCGAGCGAATACTTGAGGTCGGAGTTGAACAGGCCTTCAAACAGGTTTGCTTCGATCGAGAGAAGTACGAGAAAAGGAATGGTGACTATCTGGAAGAATCCCCAGAAGTGAATCCACTTGACAAGCAAGGAAGCAAGAAGGTGCAACCATGAAAATCCTCAAAGTCATACACGGATATCCTTTACGTTACAATGCGGGTTCCGAAGTGTATTCACAGTCGCTTTGTATGGAGCTTGTGAAGTCGCATGACGTGCAGGTTTTCTGCCGATTCGATGACCCGTTTCTACCTGATTACGAAATAGTACATGAACATGATGAGGGGGAGCCACGGCTCCTCCTCAATCTTGTCAATAAACCACTTGACAGGGACAGGGATCGTTACATTTATACGGGTGTGGGTAGAAAATTCAGAGAAGTCGTGGAGCGGTTCCAGCCAGATGTAGTTCATATTGGGCATCTGAATCACCTTTCTACATCCATAGTTGCAGAAGCGTACAATCTCGGGCTGCCGATTGTTTTCACGCTGCATGACTATTGGCTGATGTGCCCGAGGGGGCAGTTCATGTCCTTCTACGCAGAATCCAGGGACGATGTTTGGGGGCTTTGCGGTGTTCAGGAAGCCGAGAAATGTGCAAAGCTGTGCTACAGCAGGTACTTCTCCGGAAGTGAGGAAGACTACGAGAAGGATTTGACCTTTTGGACCGATTGGGTGGTTCGCAGAATGGCGCACGTGAAGAAGGTATCTGGACTAGTTGATATATTCATCGCCCCTTCACGCTATCTGAAGGATCGTTTTGTTCGATCGTTCGGTTTACCCGAAGAGAAGGTTATATACCTCGACTACGGATTTCACAGGGAGAGGCTGACGGGCAGGAATCGGCAATTCGAAGATGCCTTTACATTCGGCTACATAGGCACCCATATTCCCGCAAAGGGAATCCACATTCTTATTGAGGCGTTCTCCAGTCTAAAAGGTTCGGCAAAGCTCAGGATATGGGGCAGGCACCGTTCTTCGATAACTCCGAGTCTCATAGCCAAAGCCAATGAACTGACAAAAGGAACCCTCCTGAAAGTCGAGTGGCGCGACGAATACGAAAACAAGAATATCGTCAGGGACGTTTTCAACCACTGTGATGCTGTTGTCGTTCCATCAATCTGGGTAGAGAATTCACCTCTTGTTATCCATGAGGCGCAACAAGTCAGGTTGCCTGTGATAACCGCCAATGTTGGCGGCATGGCTGAATACGTTCAGCATGGAGTTAATGGGTTGTTGTTTGAGCACAGGAATGCCGATGACCTATGCAAGAAGATGCAGGTTTTTGTTGACGACCCGCTCAGGGCTATGACGCTGGGCAAGCAGGGATATCTGTACTCAAGCGACGGGCAAGTGCCATCTATTGATGAGCATGCAAAGAGAATTGAGAGCATCTATTGCTCAGTTATCGAGAAAGAGTACCAAAAGTGCTTGATTCTCCACGAAGGATAACATTCAGATACGAATCCAGACGACTGCAACCTTCGCTGCGACATGTGTGAGGGACATTCCCAGATTAACGGAAACGCAAAAACGGGTTCGTCGAAACGCAGGATGCCAATCTCGACCATCGAGAAAGTCCTTCACGACCTGAGAGATTATTCGCCAAAGGAGATCATCCCCTCGACAATGGGCGAACCCCTATTGTATTCTGACTTCGAGGGGATACTTTCTCTTTGCCGCACTCATAGCCTTAAGCTCAACCTCACAACCAACGGCACCTTCCCGCATGGTGGCGTAGAATGCTGGGCTGAGAAACTGCTGCCCGTATGCTCTGACATCAAGGTGTCTTTCAACGGCATCATGAAGGCCACGCAAGAGGCGATAATGAGGGGTACGGTGTTCGAGCAGGTTAAGGACAACCTTATGTGTTTGGCTGAAGCAAGGCATAGGCTTTGCTCGAACGGGATTGCCTGCAGCTCACTGACACTTCAGCCGACATTTCGCGAAAAGAACCTTGAGGAGATCCCCATGCTCGTCATGTTCGCTCACGCTCTTGGGTTCGAGAGAGTGAAGGGGCATCACCTTTGGGTTCACAATGACGAGATGGCTACCGAGTCACTGCTACGGAGCTTTGATTCAAGAAGACGGTGGAATGAGACCGCTCGATTCTGTGCCAGGATGGAGAAGTTTTGGAGATTGTCAGGGAAAGAAATACTGCTTGTGAATTTCGAGCCCGTTCCTGTTGAATGTGAATCCGGCGATGTACAGGATGATTGGGTTTGTCCCTTTCTTGGAAGAGAAATGTGGGTCAACACAGAGGGTAGATTCGATGTCTGCTGTGCTCCTGACGAGCTCAGAAGGACGCTTGGCGACTTCGGCAACGTGCATGACAAGGATGTTCTTGACCTTTGGCACTCACAAGAATACTCTGAACTGTGTGAAAACCATCAATCAAGAAAAGTGTGCAGGAACTGCTTGCTCAGAAGAAGGGAAGATGAGGCCAATGGATAGGTCACGCATTCAGGTTTCACCCGATCAAACCCATCACATTTACGAAAAGAGGCCATTCTACGAGGAACGCTTTACGCGTGTGCTGCGCTACTCTGGGAACAAGCTTGCTGCGGTGTTTGATTCGTCTGGAGCATATCACATTGACTTGAAGGGAAATGCGGTGTATCCCGCCAGATTTCTTCAGACCTTCGGTTTTTACGGTGGTCATGCCACTGTGAGGGATGAGACCGGTTGGTTTCACATCAAAGCGGACGGAATTCCTGCATACACGCAAAGGTATGCCTGGTGTGGCAACTTTCAGGAAGGTCTATGTGTGGTGCGGAACGAGACAGGAGAATATCACCACATCCTGCCCATTGGCGAGCCTGCCTACTCAGACCGCTATGTTTATGCAGGTGACTTCAGGGAAGGCTCTTGCGTAGTACAGATTGAGGGCGGTAAGTGTACACACATATTGCCTGACGGGAGCCTTCTTCATGGTAAGTGGTTTGACGATCTCGACGTGTATCACAAGGCATTTGCACGGGCGAAGGACGAAAAAGGATGGTCCCATATAGATGCACAAGGAAATTCGCTTTACGAGCCTCGGTATCAGATGATTGAACCTTTTTACAATGGACAGGCAAGAGTAGAAGACAGGAGTTGGAACAGGCTAATCATTGATGAACATGGTGCAACTGTCTGTTACTTGCGGCGAGGGTCACACTTCCAGCGTCTTTCTGCTGACCTGGATGGTTTCTGGAAGACTCATGCGATTGCTTGTGCAGTGAAAATTGGGATCTTTGAGCATTTGCCTGGTTCGACCAACCACATTGCAGACTCATGTTCTTTAGCTACCGAAAACTCAAGAAGACTGCTTCGCGCTCTAGCAGAAATTGGTCTTCTCAAATGCGATGGAGATATCTGGAAGCCAACCCCAGAAGGTTCATATCTGAGTGCTTCGCATCCAGAAACTCTTGCTGATGCCGCGACTGAATACTCAGAACGCATGACGGAACCATGGCGAAATCTACATGTCACCCTCAACACCTGCGTTTATGATGAGAAACCGAACTTCTTCGAATCAATGTTCTGTGACCAGAAGCGTGCTCCAGCTCATCACAGAATGCTCCGAAGCTACGCAGAACACGACTACTCTCTGCTGGTGGACTTGTTGCCATTGAAAGGGGTCAATGCTGTTGTAGATGCGGGTGGCGGCACTGGGACTCTTGCCTCAATGATCGCGAAAAGGAACCCTAACCTTCATGTGACATTGCTTGATCTTCCTCAAGTCTTGGAAATTGTTGATTTCTCAGTTAGCGAATTGGACAACCTTTCTCTGCTTCCAGGAGATATCTTTCAGCCTTGGAACTGTCAAGCAGATGCTGTCATACTGGCCCGGGGTGATTCATGATTGGCACGATGGAGCAGCAAGAAAGATTCTGAGTCGAGCAAGGGAGACCGTCAACAATGGAGGCAAATTGATCATCATTGATATGCTACTACAAGAGCAATCGTTCACTGGCAGTCTCTGCGATTTCCACCTTTTCGCGGTCACAGGAGGAAAGGAACGCACTAAGAACCAATTAACAGCTCTGCTTGAAGATGCAGGCTTCCAGTTTGAGCAGGAGATACTTACCCCCTCAATACCATCGATCATAGTGGGACGAGCCAAATGAGAAACAGCAAGTTTAAAATACCCCCATCGCTGCTGAAACACCTTTCTGAGGTACCAAAAGATGCTCCAGTGGCTATACTTCTCAGGCATTCTGTGAGAAACAGCCTGCCATCAGGAAAAGAGGCATACTTGTTCCCAATAACAAAGGTTGGTATGTCATTAGCTCAAGAACTCGGGGCTTTCCTTGGAGGAAGGTTGCGAAGCATTAGATCGAGCCCTTTGCACCGATGTGTTCAAACTGGCGAACATCTTGCTCAAGGCGCAGGCATTCAGATACAAGTTTTGAAGTCGCACTTGCTCGGAGATCCTGGTCCTTTTGTCAATGATGGAGCGATGGCATCAACGAACTGGGAGTCACTTGGGCACAACAAGGTCATGGACAGCATTTCTGCTTCAGAACAAATCTTACCAGGTATGGCGGATGGAGATTTCGCTGCGAGATTCACAGCGAAGAGACTACTTTCAGACATCTCCGACAATTACGGATTCCATATTTTCGTAACACACGACTCTGTGATTGGAGCAACGGTATCAAGGTTATGTGGGGAAAATCTCAAGCAAGAAGACTGGCCGCATTTCCTGGAAGCGGCGTTCCATATGGTGTGATTCCACAAAACTCCATGTTGTCTACCGACACTACAGAGCAGAGATCCTACTCGATACTATCCTACCTTTCTCGGAAAAGACTGTCCTTGAATTCGGAAAGCGTCTCGTAGGCATGACTGTGGGGTACGAGTGCAAAGCAAGGTTCTTCATTGCTGGAGGCGTTTTCAAGACCCTCCTTACCGGAAAACAACCAAGAGATGTTGATTTCTGGCCTCCCA
The DNA here is from genome assembly GCA_034521065.1 of Planctomycetota bacterium. Lineage (GTDB taxonomy): Bacteria > Planctomycetota > B143-G9 > B143-G9 > B143-G9 > JAXHMW01. The sequence continues at coordinate 14,972 of JAXHMW010000011.1, forward strand.
GTCAACGGGCCAGAAAAGTCCTGATTGACTGCCTGCTCCAAAAAGGAGCAACTCACGTCAAGGAAGGCATGTACAACGATATCTTTACAATACGAGATTTGACCGTCGAAGTGGCGAAGAAATGCGAGCCCGAAACACTCGATGCACGTCTAAAGCGATTCGATATTGCTCTTTCGGCAATAGGAGTTGAATTCACACCCGGAGGCAATTGGGATGTGCGTATTCATCCATTGGCAAAAACAACTATTAAAGAACGTCGGATCCTTCTCCTCAAGCCATTAGTGAACTGGAAACACAGTCTTGCCTCGCTCGAAAGGATGAGACGGTACTCGCAGGAACTCGGATACGAATCTCCCACAGAAGAAGAGAATGAAATATGGGATGTCTTTGATTCACAGGATTTTGAAATGCAGAGGGGAATGATTTCGAGATTCAAAAACAGCACCAAAGGTAACTTCGGAGTGTATGAACAGGCAATCCGCCGGGTCGAATGTCGGTAGCATTGAAAAGCTTCCTTTATCTTCCTGTCGAGATAGAAGAGGAACAGTTCTTCCACTTGACCTGCCCCCGTTTTTTGGTTTCAGCCTGTTATGAGAGTTTCACCGCTGGTTCTCCGCACACACACGCCTTTTGGAGGGCGAGAGGATTCGCACGTGCGAATCCGCGAGTCCGAACAAAAGGCGGCGCGCTCGGAAGGGGTTTGGTTGTTAAGCGAACTGTGGCGACGCTTCGTATTGTAGTACTCCTTCCACTTACCGGCAAGCTTCTTCAGCTCGCCGAGGCCGTAAAAAATCTCCATGTTCAGAAACTCGTCCCTCAAACGGCTGTTGAAAGATTCCACGAACCCGTTCTCCCAGGGGCTTCCGGGCTCGATGAAAAGCGTGCCGACCTCGCTTGACGACAGCCAGTTTCGAACTTTCAAAGCAGTAAACTCCGAACCGTTATCGGAGCGAATGAACTTCGGCGAGCCCCGCTCCAACATCAGCTTCCCAAGGACATCAAGGACATCTTCTCCCGTGAAACGGAAGCCCGCTTCCAGCGCGAGACACTCGCGGCTGAACTCATCGACAACCGCAAGGATCTTCACCATGCGCCCGTCCGAAAGGCGGTCGAAAACAAAATCATAGCTCCACACATCGTTAAGACCATCGGACCTCTTCTTCGAACAACTCCCATTCGAATCGCCTAAAACGCCCTTCTTACACCGTTTGCGGGGCACCCTGAGTCCTTCGCGCTTCCAGAGCCTGTGGACTCTCTTCACGTTGACGTCCCATCCTTCGCCCTGAAGCTCAGCGGCGATCCTGCGGTATCCATACCTCGGAAACGACGCGACAAGCTCGTGAATCCGCTTCACAAGAACCTCGTCGGAGTTCCGCTCGACAGGTTCGTACCTCTGGGTGGAGCGATGCTGCCCGGCCACACAGCAGGCTCGGCGTTCCGAAACCTCGTGCTTCTCCACCACCATGTCCACTGCATCTCGTCGCCTGGCCGGGCTCAGAAGTTTCCCTCCGCGATGTCCTTCAGGATCTCTTTGTCGAGCATGAGGTCAGCGACCATCTTCTTCAGGCGTGTGTTTTCGATTTCGAGCTCCTTGAGCCTCTTCGCTTCCTCGGCTTTCATCCCGCCGTACTGGTTGCGCCAGCGATGGAACGTTGCCTCGCTTATCTCAAGAGTCTGGCATACCTGCCCGATGCTCTGTCCTGCGTTGAGTCTTCTTTCCGCGTCGTGAAGTTTCTTCACGATTTGCTCCGGATTGTGCCTTTTCCTGCGCTTCATTTAGAGCCTCCCGGCCTTTCGGCCTTCTCGGAAACTCTCATTGTAACTGGATCGATTTTTGGGGGGCATGCCACCTTTATGGATGGTGTCAAAATGTGTTGCTGAAGTTCGCGCATAGTTATTCACCAACCTCTTATACCGTTATGACGGAATCAACGAATGCCTTTCCCTCTCATATTCGGCAAATGCATGTACAATTTCAGTGCATGTCAAAGGACGACAGACAGACCAGACGCAAAGGCATCCGGCTCGTGATCGGAGACGGTCGGCCGAAGAAGACCTTTCTCGGAAGGGCTCTTCAGTACCTGACCGCCGGCACCCTCGTTGTAGCCGGTGCCGCGGCCCTCGCATTCGGCCTTTTCGTGCTGGTGGCCTTCTTCGCCGTGGCCGTGGTCCTCGCGCTGCCCGTAACTCTTTTCTTCATCAACCGAATCAACAAGAGGCTCGCTCAAATGCAGCGCCAGGATCGCATTGAAGAGGACTTGCTCCCCGACTCCGAGCATGACGACTCCGATGTCATTGACGCTGAATACGAGGTGGAAGATGACTGAACACTCGAAGGTAATAAAATTCAAGACCGGCGCACAACCCGGTCTGAAGCTCAAGGTAACCAACATTGACGTCGTAATCGAATCCGGCGATGAACACGTTTTGGAAGTGGACCTGACCGGCATCAGCGACAAGGTGAGAGATGCCATCAAGGTCGAGCAGGACGGAAACATTATCAGTGTTCGTACCCCCGGAGTCACCGACAGTTTCGACCAGTTCTTCAGCAGTTTCTCTCGCATTGCCGATACCGTCTTTTCACCGGACGACCTTGATGGCCCGCTCCTAATCACAGCACCTCCCGGCACGGAACTTGAAGCAACGATCAGCGGCAAAGCGGCGCTGACTGCAACATGCAGACTCGGAAATGTCGAGTTGCAGGCGAAAGGTTCTGTGCGAACGATTCTGAACAGGACAAAAGACTTGGATGCCCGTCTTATCGGTTCCGGTTCGTGCGAGGTTCACAACCTTATCGGCTCGGTAAACGCCCGCTGTACCGGAGCGACCTCTCTGCGCTGTGATGGCGCTTTCCACGGAGTGAAGGTCAAAGGATTCGGAGCCTGTCAAGCGACCTTCCACGGAGAAGTCTCCGGCAACTTCATCGCCGACGCCGCAGGAGCGTGCGAGATCACGCACAAGGGCAATATCATGGGCAAGGTGGAGACAAACACGGCGGGAGCTTCGACCATCGGGTTCAGCAAATAAAAAAGCCGCCGTTGCGGCGGCCTGCTCTATTCTTACTCTCCTTTGTCGTCCTCTTCAGGCGGGGTCTTTTTCTCTGGTTCGGAGAGTTTTTCCTTTACCTCCGTGGCCTTCTGGGCTACAGGAAAACCCTCGAACATCTTCTCGAATGAGGCCAGTGCCGTGACAAGCTTCTTACGCTTCCCTTTCAGGCGGTACAGCATCATCTTGAGACGCTTCAAACCCTCTTCGTCAATTCGCTTTCGAAGCTCTTGGTACTTGCTCCAGAAGACCTCTTCCTTCGGCTGCTGTTTGAACTCGCGAGAAATTGCTATGGCCTGCTTCAGATCCTTAGTGACGAGTGACTCGGCCTTCTTAAGCTTCCCGGCGTAATCGAAGCCCGACTCAATTGCCTTGTAGTAGGTGCTTAAAACGTCGAACCGCTTCCAGTACCGAATCTGGTGGCCTTCGCCCTCTACTACATTGAGACGGGCGTAGTCGTTGCCGTGGCTTACAAGTTTTTCGAAGTCCCTGCGAGCGTGTTTAAGATTGTCGTCTGTCTCACCGACAAGGAAGTAAACCGGCCTGTCCTCGAACTTACGGACAGCTCTCTTGTCGGCAAGCCCCAGGCCGGCCGCAACAATCGTCATGGTCTTGAAAACATCAGGGCGTTCGTATCCAAGCCACCCGGTAAACCACCCTCCGGCAGAAGTGCCGAACAGGTGCACTCGCCCACGATTTACCCGGTAAGTCGTCAAAGTATCCAATAGTGCGAGCATGGGTGTATTCTCTCGCTGGCCCCAAACTTCCTTCCGTGCCTGTGGTACGATGCCGATATACTTGTGGTTTTTGAAGAAGCTCGTGCCGCCTTCACAGCCGTACAGGAATGCATTCATCATGCCATCAGTGTTCTGACACTGTCCGTGCAGAATAAGCATGATGCCCCATTCGCCGTTGGCTTCGTATTCCTTTGGAACGTGAATGAGATAATGCGCACCATTGGGAAGTTCGACCTTCTGGAACTTCTTAGGCCGTTTGATGTCTTCAGGACAATCCTCTGCGATTCCCATCTGAAAGGGCATAAGTAAGCCAATACAGACCAGCATGAGCATTGTGCACATACGCAACATCATCTCACGCATCCCCACTCGGAGCCTGTACTAACTTCTCGATTCTCAAGAGTTTTGTCATGTCCACCAGAACCTTGCCAAGGCTCATGCTTATTGATAAAGACTACCAAAGATAAGTATAGCATGAAAAGGCACTTTTCCAAGAATATTCGTTCAAACTTCGCTGCCCTGAATTAAGCTCCACGTAACAGGCACCGAAGCGAATAAAAACGCTCTTCATCTTCAGTACCGGCGTAACTGGTGTTCATTTCCCTTTCTGAAGGTCAATCCGGTCTTCTCGAAATAGTCAAGCAGCGCGAAAGTCACCTTCCTCGCGGCCCCGATCTTCGTTTTGAAGTCGGCCGAACGAAGCGTCTCGTTCTCCTCGAAATGTTCCTCCAGTTTCTGCCTGGCGAAGTCCATATCGTCTGATGACAAGTAAACACCGTCAGGCAGTTCCACGATCCTGCCTGTCTGCACGAGGATACTGTAAAGCCTTTCGAGTTCGGATATCTTGATGCCCATGTCCTGCGAAGCAGAATGGATGCTATGTGTCTCCAGCGGTGAATCTGAAAACCACTTCTCCAGCCTGGCAATTACCTTGCGGTCAACCTCGCTCAGCGGGGGAGAGTAACCGCTTTGCCTGACCGTACCCTCCGAAAACTCAAGCTCTCCCCTGCTCTTCAGCATGTCCAGGCAAAGGTCAAAAAGCCTGTCCTCCTTCGGCCCTGCCTCTCGAAGCGCGACCTTTTCGTGGTAAACAACGTAAGGCTCTTCCTTATGAAGCCCGCTCATAGCATCCAGGATATCTCTGCATCCCTTTTCGAGTTCAGCTGCCGAAACGTATTTATCACCGACCTTCAGCGCATTCTCGGTATTCACGAGTTCATCGAGCACGGGTTGCATTTCTTGCGGCAGTAGCCCGCACTCGATGCAGAAACGTTTCAGCTCTACGGTTGCGAGGCCGGCCTCCTCGAGCAGGACCTCGCAAAGTGCGCTGTGGTCTCCGAGCGCAGACAGCCGTCTTTCGAGCATTTGTATAGTGGACTGCGCATTTCTGCGTAACCTCCGGTCGGAGGCTCCGAGCACCACTCCGCCGCCAAGTGTCTCCGGCGGCGAGAGCCTGCGAACAACGTAGCGCATTCCCGGCCACACGACCACGGGCTTTTCGAGCCGAACCTGCGCGAAAACGGCCTGCTCGGGTCTGACTGCCTTTGCGCCCCCTAAGAAGGCCAGCTTCGCTGGCAGCTCAGCCGAACCCGCATGGAAGGTGATATCGGAATAGTCCTTAAGCGGCCTTTCTGTGTCAAGCGGCGTGTAGGTAAACCGTACTTCGAGGTTCGTGACGCTCCTGCAGTATCCGGGAGAACAAGCGACCATCCCACGTTCTACTTCGTCTTTCTTGATATCCGAAATGTTCAACGCCGCACAATGTCCAGCATAGACCGTATCAACCGATTGGTGATATGCCTGCATTCCCCGCGCCCTGCCCGACTTGCCCCCCGGCATGAGTTGGACCTCGTCGCCGACTGAAAGCTCACCGGAAACGGGTACGCCGGTCAGAACCGTGCCAAAGCCTGATTGAGAAAAGGACCTGTGAACCGGGTATCGAAAGATGCCACGCGAAGGTATCTCCGGCACACGTTCGCAAAGCGCGTTCAACTCGGTGCGGAATTCGTCCATCCCATGGCCCTTCAGGGCGGAAACGGTTACCACGGGCTTGTCCTCCAAAAAAGTACCCTTAACTGCCTCCGCTACGTCCATGCGCACTATCTCGATAGTCTCCTCATCAACCATGTCGCTTTTCGTGATTACCACGAGCCCATCCGGGATTTCGAGATACTTGAGTATGCTCAGGTGCTCACGCGTCTGCTGCATTACGGAATCGTCGGCGGCCACGACGAGAATTACACCGTGTATCGCAGTTGCTCCCGCGACCATGTTCTTTATGAACTTCTCGTGTCCGGGGACATCAATGAAGCCGACAACGCGATGCTCGGAAAGCTCGACGTGCGCGAAGCCTATGTCAATCGTCAGCCCTCGCTTTTTTTCCTCTGCGAGCCTGTCGGGGTCAATTCCTGTAAGAGCTTTGATCAGGGTGCTCTTGCCGTGGTCAATATGACCTGCGGTTCCGAGCACGAAGCGCGATAGTTTGCGTTCGTCGCTCATGTTAATCTCCCATTACGGGTGCAGTGGCGTACACTGATTATAATAGTTGTGACGGCCTGCTGTTACCGAACAGAAGAGGTGTATTGCCGCATGTTGGATCAGTTCGACCGCAAGATGATGCAAAGGGCGCTCGACCTCGCCTACGGCCCTGTTGACCCGCCCTACCCCAATCCGCGTGTTGGAGCAGTAATCGTACGCGAAGAAGAGGTTTTGTCCGAAGGTTGTCACGCCGCATATGACCAGCCACACGCAGAATACAAGGCTCTCGAAGCACTCGGTTTCAAGGCGGAAGGTGCGACCATATATGTCACGCTCGAACCGTGCTGTCCTTTCGAAGGGAAGCGCAACCCATCATGCGCGGAACTAATATCGCGTTCAGGTATCACTCGAGCGGTAATCGGCCATGCTCATCCCGAGCTGGGCCAGAACATGGGCTGCGACATAATGCGCAAGGCGGGGATACAGGTAGATGTAGGAGCACTTGCCGAATCCTGTGACTGGGTGGTAAAAGGCCTGTTCCATTACCGCAAGACTCGTCGTCCTTATGTCCTCGCAAAATGGGCCATGACCGCCGACGGCCTAATCGCCCCACCCGACCGTTCGCGCGGTGCGATATCATCGCCGGAGGGGTTCCGCTTCCTGCACCTTATGCGCCACTGGGTGGACGCGATACTTATCGGCATCGGAACTGCGAAGATGGACAATCCCCGTCTTACCTGCCGCGAGGCCGGTTTCCGACATCCGCTGCGCGTTGTGGTGGACCCGCTTCTCGAACTCTCACCCGATTCCAACCTTGCCCAAACCGACCGTGAAAAACGCACATTGCTGATTCACTCAACGGAGACAAACACGAAAAACGCACGGGCGCTCGTGGCAAAGGGAGTGAAGCTCGCCAAGGCGAATACGGACGAAAGCGGCGGCATTCCAATATCGGAGATACTGCGAATACTCATCACAAACAACTCTTTTATGGTGCTTATAGAGGGGGGCTCGAACGTTCATAGCAGGTTCTTCGAAGCGAAGGCGGTGGACGAGTACATGATAGCCATCGCTCCTAAGATACTGGGTGGAATGGGCGGGCTGAACCCTATCGGCGGAGGCGGAACCGGCAGCATAGACTCCGCCGTACAGCTTGAAGGTGTGCACTACAAAAAGGTGGGAACGGACATCATCCTCTTCGGACGTCCGGCCTTCTGAACTAATCCCAGGGCGACTTTAATATCTTGGTCAACTCCCGCGCAGTCAGATAAGGCTTATCCAGTTCGTAGTAGTAGCACACGAACTCGGTGCCCTGCATATTACGTCTCTGGAAAGCCAATACCGAGCCGTCGGGTGAAAGAGTCGGCTGGGCGAGTACCTCCCGCGTAGGATATATCACCTTCTTCCGTTCTCCATCGTCGAGGCTCATGATGTACAGGCCGAATCCGAATTTTTCCGGGTCGTCTCTTTCGGCCTCGTATCGGTCGCGTTCTTCGCCGGGGTCGGGATCCATGACAACTGCGAGCTTGTCCCCCCTCGGGAAGAAGTCGAAGATATTGACCTTGTCGTACCAGTGAATAAGTGGCTCAAGGCGTGGGTTGGCGAGGTCGTAACGGTAAACCCCGCCGTAGTCGGCACTGTTGATGGCTCCGTTGTCGTCGGTGTCCTCGTTCACACCCCAAACCAGAAGCGAGTTTTCATCATCCGTGACGAACGGCCTGCGACAATCTCCTGCGAGGCCGAGCACCTTGGTCGTAGTGTGCTGAATCAGATCGTGACGATACACGGCGAAATTGTCGGAACGGTCTATGTAGCCATCCTTATTCGAATCAATGCGCACGGAAGCAAAATAGACCGACTTACCATCGGGTGCGAAGCTGGCGTCGCTGTTGTGGAAGGAGGCATCTATAAGCTCGGTTTCCTTGCGGTTTTCGAGGTCGAAGGAATAGATGCCCGCGTTGTCTTCCTGGTTCACCACGCCGTCACCGTTGGTGTCGGTGCGAATGGAGGCGTACACTATCCTCTTGCCGTCGGGGCTCGCCTGTGAGGGCGCGTATATGTGTTCGGGCGGGAGAAGCACCGAGGTCTGGCGGGACTCGAGTTGCACGTGTACGATCTGCGTGTTGTCCTCGAGCGAAACGCGGTTGTCGCCGTTGGTGTCGTCCATGATCGTCAACGCGAGCGAACGGGAATTGCTCAGAAGGGTCGGAGCGAACCAGAAGCCCTTGCCAGACCCCATGATGCGGGAGTTCTCGAGCTGGAACAGTTCCTGTATGGCCTTGCAGAACTCCGTGGAAGGGTTCAGTCGAAGCGCTTCTATCAGATACTTGCGAGCCTCGTCGAATCTGGCCTGCCGGAAGGCACAAAAACCGAGATAGAAATAGGCGTATGGGTTTTCGTTGTCCTTCTTTAGAACCTCGAACAGCTCCATTTCTGCCTTTTCGTAATCGCCCTTGATATAGTGGGTTCGCGCCGCTTGAACCGAACCTTTCACTTCCGGCTGAGACTGTTCTTGTTCGTTACTTGTACAGGACGATGCGAATATGAAGGCGAGCAAGACCGCGACAGTTACAAGGCGTTTGAGCATGGCTCCTCCGCTAAAGAAAAATGTTAGTTCATTTATAGCCCTCTCCGAGGCGGTGTCAAGGGCAGTGATGCACCGAGTAGTTCTGACAGTTTTGAACGAGTGCAGTTCACAACAGTCGTCCGAACGGTAAACTAATGACTCGCACAAACCGGTCTCACAAAAACAGAAGCGTGTTCACCCTCCTGCGAAGACAGGTTTGCGGCAATGCCAACACTTGTCACTTGATTTGTCGGTTCGGTGTCAATGAATGTCACTTTTTACTTCCCGCATCATAACAGCCAGGAACTGTTATGACGAAACTCCAAAACGTGATAGACTGTAATCGTGTTTGCAAGTGCATCGCCGCCACATCTGTGCTCTGCACACGGTTTTTGGCACAGTGCTTGCTTTGATAATTGCACGAACTGACAACCTAACCTTCAACAAAGGAGAAAAAAGTGAAGGACAAAAGAGGTTTCACGCTTATCGAACTCATGATCGTCGTCGCGATAATCGCAATTATCGCAGCGATCGCCATTCCCAGTCTTCTGAACGCACGTCGTTCTTCCAACGAGAAGGCCGCGCTTGCCACCTGTCGCAACTTCAACACAGCTGCTGTTGACTACTCAGAAAACACTCCTGAGCAGTACTATTTTGAGAACGAACTTTCGGACTTTGGTGACTATTTCTCTCACAAAGACTCCAAGAATGGTTACCGCTACTTCTATAGGAGCAACTCCGCTACCACTGCAGGTGCAGACGAAGCACTTGAGGACACCGCTGACGATGATGATGCCACAGCTTTCTGCTACATCGCAGTACCTGTTTCCACGAACACCGGCCGCAAGGTCTATTATGTTGACGAGACCGGTCAGATCTACGTTTGCGATCTTGAAGCTAACGACCTTGAAATCACTGTGTTTTACGACTCAGCAACTCTCCAAGGCACCTTCGACTACGATACGACTGACGAAGGCGATCGCTGGGATGCCGCCACAGAAGCCCAATGGGAAAGCATGTAACCTGATCTGAAAACTTCTCAATCGCACAAAAGAGGCGGCCTTCGGGCCGCCTCTTTCTTTTTGTATTCGGGCAACTTGTGAGACTCACTTTGCATTCGTAGCGGCGTTTCTGCTTCTCCAAATAGAGAAAGCGGGCACTCGTGAACGCTACTTCTCACACGGACAGAAGAAAAAAGCGGGAGGCTCGTGGCCTCCCGCTTTCTATTGGCGCGCTGTTTATGTACCTGCGCGGATATCTGTGCGAAGCATTGACGTGTTGTGAGTTACTCTATCGCGCCGTGCTTGCGGCCGATGGCCGTGAACGCAGCAATAGCCTTGTCAATGTGCTCCTTTTCGTGAACTGCCGAGAGCTGTACGCGGATGCGGGCCTCCCCCTTCGGAACCACGGGATAGAAGAAGCCGATAACGTATATTCCCTCTTCGAGCAGGTCGCGGGCCATGTTCTGAGCCTTGACCGCATCGTAGAGCATGATCGGAACTATCGGGTGGTCGCCTTCCCTGATATCGAAGCCGGCTTCGGTCATTTTGGAGCGGAAGTACTTTGTGTTGTCCTCCAGCTTATCGCGCAGCTCAGTGGTCTCGTTGAGCATCTTGAACGCTTCGATACCAGCCGCTGCAACGCAGGGAGCGAGAGTGTTGGAGAAGAGGTAGGGACGCGAGCGTTGACGAAGCAGTTCGATGATCTCCGCACGGCCCGTGGTGAAGCCGCCGTTCGCACCGCCCATGGCCTTTCCGAGCGTGGAGGTGATGATGTCAACGCGGCCCATTACGTCGCGGTACTCTGTGGTGCCGCGGCCGGTCCGGCCCATGAATCCGGTGGAGTGGCAGTCGTCAATCATCACCAGCGCGTCGTACTTCTCGGCGAGGTCGCATATCTCGTTGAGTTTCGCGATATCGCCGTCCATCGAGAAAACGCCGTCCGTAGCGATGATGCGGAAGCGCTGCGCCTGTGCCTCTTTCAGCTTTTCTTCGAGGTCGTTCATGTCGGCGTGGTTGAAGCGGTAGCGAGCAGCCTTGCAAAGACGGATGCCGTCAATGATGGATGCGTGGTTAAGCTGGTCGCTGATTATCGCGTCTTCCTTTGTGAACAAAGGCTCGAACAGCCCTCCGTTTGCGTCAAAGCACGCAGCGTAGAGGATGGTGTCGTCGGTCTTGTGAAAGTCCGCGATTACCTGCTCGAGTTCCTTGTGGATGTCCTGGGTGCCGCAGATGAAACGCACCGAAGACAGGCCGTAGCCGCGGGTGTCAAGACACTCGGTGGCAGCTTTTTTCATTCTCGGGTGGTTCGCGAGTCCCAGGTAGTTGTTGGCGCACATGTTGATTACACTGCGACCGCCAACGATTATTTCAGCATCCTGAGACGACTCGATTACTCGTTCGTCCTTGTAAAGGCCAGATTCCTTGATCTCCTGCAGCGTGTTCTGCAGGTGTTCCTTCATTTTTCCGTACATATATATCTCCTTGAGTTAGGGGAACATCACGACTTTGCCGCACTTGCGGTCGGACGAGTTCATGGCATCGAAGCCCTTCTGAAACTCCTCCAGCTTGATCTGGTGTGTCACTATCGGTGTCGGGTCCAGCGCTCCGCTGTCCAGCAGACCGGCCATCTGGAACCAGGTATCGTACATTATTCGGCCGTTTATGCCGAGGATGCGCGAGCCCTTGAACACAACGCCGTTGGCGTAGTCAATTTCGATGGGTCCGCCGGGAATGCCGAACGCGCTGATGCGTCCGCCCTTGCGCACACAACTGAGCGCCCAGTTAACGGCAGTCTGGTTTCCAACCATGTCGAGCACGACGTCAACGCCCATGCCTTCGGTCTCTTCCATCACTGTATCAACGACATCTACACCTTCCTCGGTGAGGTTGATGGATACATCCGCGCCCATCTTCCTCGCGAGGTCGAGACGGAACGGATACTTGCCGACATGGATGATCTTACCCGCGCCTGAAGAACGCGACACTCCGGTAACAGCGATGCCCGCAGGGCCGTCGCCTATAACGAGAACGTCCTGACCCGTAATGGGCTCGGCGAGAGCGGTGTAAACGGCGTTACCGAGTGGTTCGAGGATAGCGGCCTTGACCGGGTCGAGGTCGGGCGAGTTCTTCCATGCAGCAGATCTCGGGGATGACAGCGTAGTCCGCGAAGCAGCCCTGAATATCAACACCGAGAATGGAGAGGTTTGCACAGATGTGCATCTGGTTTATTGCGACAAACTCGACACGTGCCGCAGGGGATGTGGCTTTCGGCGGAGACGAAATCACCTTCCTTGAAGCCGGTGACGTCCTTGCCCACTTCCACGACATGGCCGCAGAACTCGTGGCCAAAGACTATTGGGGTCTTGATACGAGAGTCGGCCCAGGCGTTCCACCCCGTAGATGTGCCTGTCTGTACCACATATCGCTGTGGCTTTTACCTTGACCAGAAGGTCCTTGGGGCCTGGTTCGGGAACCGGAACCTCGACCAACTCAGCCCCGGATGCGGGCTTGGTCTTAGCTATCGCTTTCATCGTTTCCGGCATGATTCCTCCTTGTATTCAGGTTTGTTGTCGAATGTCATACTTTGTTCACTGTTAACGAGATCTGTCTTCGAAGTTCCTGTTACCTTCGTTTCTACCGGGGCCTGGTCTCTCACGATCCTCGCGCTTAAGGACCCTTTCCACGAGCTTCGATATGCTCAAGTCCCATTCCTCGGCAATGGACTCGAGGTCGAGTTCGGAGCTGAACTTCTGAAGGCGCTTCTCGTTTTCCTGTATTGCGTCGTGAAACGCGGCAAGTGACTTGGTAAGCTCCAAGTCCCTGCCGGCGTTGAGATTGCCGACCTTTTCACGGACTTTGTCGTAAGCTTCCCTGTCGGCAAGGTAAACCAGCAACTGGGAAAAGTACTTCTGATACAGCCACATTGAACGTCTGTCGGGCCTCGGGCCACGGGAGCCCACGAACCTTTCAAGCATTGCAGCGTAGTTCTCCAATGAACCGGTCTTCGCCGTATAAGCGATCTGATACATAGTAAAGGACAGCTTACGGTTGAAGTCGTCCTTCGCTATGGACCCGTAAATTGACATGGCTCTGCCGAATTCCTCAAAGGATATGCGGGAATGATAGTTTCCGAACTCGACGGACTCGACGTAACTGACGTAAGTCGTCTGTCTCTCGACCATCATACCTTCGCCGGTACGGTAGATATGGAACCTGCCGTTCTCAAATTCCACGAGCCCGGCATGGAACGGCTCGAGAGCGGTTCTGAACTTAATCTTAGCGTTCAGGCCGGGAAAGTCGAGAATCTGCTGCATCATCTCGCTGCCGTTTTCAGGCATTCTGCCGTTTTCGGCACGCACGTCAACAACTGAGAAGACCAGCGCAGCAAGCAAAAGCGTAACGAGCAGTTTCTTCAAACTTCCACCTCGTTGAGTTCGTATTCCATGTCACCGAGCCCCATCTTCACGGCATGTCGCAATTGCTGCATTCCGTCCTGTTCTCTTTCCTGTTCAATAAGTTCGTTGAGCGGCTTGCCCGCCGTCTTCGAGAACATATCGAGCGATGCCTTGTCAATTGCGACCGGGTCGGTGGACGCGAGGATGCCGATGTCCGGCGCGATGCGTTCCTGTGCCTTGTTCAGACAGTCGCAGCCTTTGGACACGTGCATAAGCACGTTCAAAAACACCGCCCTGCCCTTCACGGCTTTTACGGCAGCCGCAGCGAACTCGGCCATGCTTTCGACAAGTACCTCGTGCTCCTGTTTCCAGGAGAACTTGACTGCCATGGTGGGACAGACGGTGATGCACTCGCCGCAGCCGACACACCTGTCGTCCAGGATGTACGCTTTGGGGCGCATTTCTATCGCGTCCTCCGGACACCACTGCTCACAGGTACCGCAGGCTATGCATTCGGCCTGTTCCACCCAGGGGTGCATGGACGCATGCTGCATGAGTTTGCCTCTTCGAGGCGAACAGCCCATGGCAAGGTTCTTGATGGCGGCACCGAATCCAGCGGCGATGTGTCCCGTGAAATGCGAGAACACGACGATGCCGCGGCTGCACACAATGTCACCGGCAATGGGAACGGATTCGAAGCGTTCGCCGGAAATTTCAATAAGTTCCTCGTTGTTGCCGCGAAGACCGTCGGAGATAATCACCGGGCAACCGAGCGTCTCGAACGAAAAACCGTGTTCGTGCGCGAGCCGAAGATGCTGAACGCTGTTATGACGACGACCCTTGTAGAGGGTGTTGGTATCGGTCAGGAAAGGCTCGTAACCTTCCACGTCGAGCATGTCCACCGCGGGCTTTATCATCTCGGGGCGTATGTATCCGGTACACTTCCCTTCGCCGAAGTGCGTCTTAACGGCAATAGGTCCTTTGTCCGGCATGCGCGAAAAGATGTTACAGAGCCCAAGCAGCGAGGCGATTGCTTCTTGCCGCTTGGCGAGGGGAGTATCAGAGCTGCATCGGAATAAGTGGACTTTTGGCTTCATGCTTGCCTATTATACGCCACTGAAACGCCATAACAAGGAATACAAAAACCGTTACTGCGCGAAGTCGTTCTTCAACTGTTCGAGTTGAATACGGCGCACTCCCGGCGAGGCCGAGGGATCGAACCGGAGTTCCATGCCGGTAAGCTCTTCGATGGAGTTAGCGGCGTTGAAACGGACAATGTAGTCGTCGTGTTCGAGCAGTTCGACAAGCAGTTCGAGTACCGCCTCATCACGGCTCTCGCGGCCCATGAGCGCGAACTCGCGTGCTACCGCGAGCCTTCCCACGGTCGCCATCTCAGATATGTCCGCGCAAATGAGGGGAAGGCTGGAGGGGTTAATGCTTCGCAGAATGCTGACCTGTTCCGACTCGTCCTCCGTCGCGTAAAGAGCCGCGACCTTTCTGCTGAGTTGCTCGAAACCATTCTCAAGCCTGTCAAGATGCCTTTTCCAGCGGCGATGAAGAGTTGAAGGGGTCTCCGACACCCCACCGAAACTCAGGCCGGTCAAGCCCCGCAAAGTGCTGACATACAGTGGAAGCGAGAGCGCGTCCGCGTTGGCGAGGTTTGCGACTATGAACCCGAGGCTCGCGGTGTGCCCCTTCTGAGAGGCAAGAACGAGATAGCGCGAGACAAGCTTTGAAGTCAGGGCCTTTTTTTGGAGCCAAGTCCAGTCCTCGGCTGACAAGCTCACCGACGTCAGGAGCCTTACTCCGGCATGTCCACGGAGGGCGTCTTCTGCTACGAAAAGCTCCCTGCCGAGAGACAAGCGCTCATCGGCATCCAGACGAAAAAGATAGTCGAGCGCGTCGGACCTTTTTGATTCCGAGCGCGAAGAGAGGGCGTCGAGCGCATCACCTTTCGTCTGTACATGCGTACAGCCCGCAACTGCGATAAGTGCCATGACAACTGCCGCAACTACTGTTCGAGTTTTTCCCATTCGTCCTCAGTAACCTCGACCTCGAGTTTCTTGTCGGCCTCCACGGCCACGTTCTTGACAATCGGCTTGTAGCCTTCCCTTTCGAATTGCAGCTTGTAAAGTCCGTTCATCAGGGCGATGCTTTTGGATATCCGGGTATCCATTACAAGGTCGCCCATTTCCCTCGTAAGGTGCTCGATGGTCACAACGCAGCCTTCCACTTCTCCGGTGACCTCCAGCGAACCATAGCCTATGAACTTGGTGATGGAACTGACCTTGCTGATGAATTCGCTGAACTGCGCCGCCCGAATAGCGGAAATGCGCCTGTTGTATTCTCCGTTTGAAGGATACATGAGTGCGAGAACCTGCAGTCGCTCGATCGCAGCTTCAGTCGCTCCCTGCGACTCGTACTCGTCGGCTTCCTCCCGCAATCTCGCTGCGTATGCTGAGCGTACCTCGTCCAGAGAATCGGTATATGGAGAAAGCACGGGGTAGAGTTCCATGAGCAGGGAGCCAGCATCCTTGGCTCCTGAGCCGCGGGCCTTGTGAAGGCGGGTGATCTCGCGTTCGAGTTTTACCAGAAGGTCCGCCTCTGTGCGCCGGGAGAGTTCGCTGTCCGGCATGCACCGGAAGATGTTCGCAAGCACCAACGCTCTTTGCTCAAGGTCCTGTGCCGCAGCGTATTCGCCGCTCAGCTTTTCTTTCAATTTATCCTTCAGTCTGCTTACCGCGGACGAGACCTCCGCGTCCTCCGGAAACTCCTGTGCGAGCGTAATGGCTCTGGCAGACCGTTCGTAGTCTCCTTCCGCCACCGCGACGGACGCGAGCGTAAGGCGTTCGAGTATGGCCGTGTTGTCCGGCCCTGTCGGCAGAACTATGTATGTGCCGGCTATCGAGATGACCATGAGAAACAGCACGACGGCGATGAAGCGAGCCTTGCGCATGCGCCTGATAACACGCTTGAAGGCCGTGCGTGGCTTTGCCAAAACGGTCTGGCCGGAAAGGAATGAATTCAGCCCCGCGCCATCTCGCGTGCAGTGCTGTATCGGTCGTCGGGATCCTTCGCTATGGCCTTCAGGCAGATTGCTTCAAGTTCGTCGGGTATGGTCTTATCGTATTCCGACGGAGGCTTGGGCTCGTCGTGAATGACCTTCATGAGTACGTCCATCGAACGTTCGCCGTCGAAGGGCACACGGCCGCACAGAAGCTCGTACAGCATCACACCGATGGAATAGACATCAGTACGGGCATCCGTGCTCGATACGCGCCCTGAAGCCTGCTCAGGGCTCATGTAGTGCGGAGTGCCGAGGGCCGTGCCCGTTTCGGTTATGCTGCGCTTCTTGTCGTCGAACTTCGCGAGGCCGAAGTCGGTAACATACGGATGCTTATTGCTGTCCAGCAGGATGTTGGCGGGTTTGAGGTCGCGGTGAATGATTCCGGCCTCATGGGCGTAGTGGACTGCGTTGCAGACGTCCACGCATATATTGACGGAGGCCTGAAGGTCGAGCTCGGACCTGAAGATGGCCTTGTCGAGCGAGATGCCCTCGATATAGTCCATGGTGAAGTACTTCTGTCCCATGAACTCGCCGAGAGTATGTATGGATACTATATTCGGGTGCTTAAGGGCAGCAACCGCTTTCGCCTCACGCTCGAACCGCATGGTCTGGCCGTCAGACGCGAACGAACCGGCCAGCAGCACCTTAAGAGCCACTTCGCGCTTGAGCGACTCGTCGCGGGCAAGGTAAACGATTCCCATGCCGCCCCTGCCGACAATGCGGATGACCTTGAATCCGAGCTTCTCCAGCTCGCGCGATATCTGCTCTGTCTTGAGGTCACGGCCGGGCGGGCGGAAATCCTCGTCCTTCAGAAGCAGAGGAGGCTGTTTATCATGTGCGTCGAACAGGACATCTATGTTCGCCGTTTCGGACGGCACGGTCACTATCTCGGAGCACACGGGACATTCGAACTGGGAACCTGGCTCGACGGAGGTGATGTCGAATTCCTGCGGGCACTTGGGACAGCGCAGGATGCGAGTGTCCGGAAAACTCTGAAGCATCTTCACTTCACGGGGCGTCAGCAACTTGCGCCCTACGAGGAAAGAGTCGAACGCGGGGCGGTCATTTCGGGAAAGAGCGATGTAGTCCAGCACCGCTTCTCGCATGCGCTTCTTCTTGACGAAGTTGAGAGTCACCGAAGCCGAAGCGAGGTGCTTGCACTCTTTCGAGGGCCACTGCGGAGGTTGAGGTTCTTTGCGCTCAGAGACAGAAGTCATAACCATAGTATTTTACAGGCCCGACGGTTCAATGCCAAAGCCGGTGGCATATAAAAAGACAGCGTGGAGGGCTTGCTCCACACTGTCTGACACTCCAAATCGCTTCGAGGCTCAAGAAAAGAGGGCCCGGGCGAAATCCTCCGGGTCGAACGGGTGCATGTCGTCCATTCCCTCGCCTATACCGATGAACTTGATGGGCACACCCAGCTCACGCCGAACAGCTACGGCAATACCGCCCTTGGCGGTACCGTCGAGTTTTGTTATTATTACCCCGTCAAGGGGTATGGATTTATTGAAAAGCTTGGCCTGCTGCAGGGCGTTCATGCCAGTTGTGCCGTCAAGAACGATGAGTGTCTCGCGCTTCGCGCCGGGCATTTTCTTTTCAATTACGCGCCCGATCTTCTCCAGCTCCTTCATCAGGTTCGACTTGGTGTGGAGCCTGCCGGCGGTGTCTATTATCAAATAGTCCGCGTTGCGAGCCATTGCTGCCTCGCAGGCATCATATGCCACCGCTCCCGGGTCCGCTCCCTCCTGATGACGGACGATCGGAACTCCGACTCGCTCCGACCAGATTGTGAGCTGCTCCGTTGCCGCGGCTCTGAAGGTATCGCATGCACCGAGAAGGACCTTCTTGCGGTTTTGCTTTAAAATGCGGGCGAGTTTCGCAACCGTGGTCGTCTTGCCAGAACCGTTGACTCCCACGATCAACAGCACGACGGGGGCTCCGTCGGGTTCGGGAATACCGGGCTCGTTCGAGTGCAGTTCTCTTGCAATCTCCTTCTGCAGAAACTGCATGATCTCTTCCTGGTCCCGGATATCGCGCATCTTGTACGCGTCTTCCATTTTTTCGACTATCTCCGTGGAAACCTCTACGCCGAGAGTTCCGCGAAGATGAGAGCCTCTTCAAGCTCTTCCAGCAGTTCGTCGTCAATCTTTCTGCCGATTGACAGAACCATCCGAACCGCCTTGCCGAGTCGGTTTCGGGTCTTCTTGAGGCTCTCTCTCAGTTTGGTCAAAGGTGCGACAAGCTTCTTGAAAAACATCGTCATCCTGCTGATAGTAGTTGTCTGAGTTGTTTCGCCGTAGTAGTACGATTGCCGACCTCCACATCGCGACGGTGTGCGCCATGGTAGTCGGAACCGCCGGTAGTGGGTATCTCGCGCTTTCTCGAATACCTGTTCATCGCACGTTCGTATGTGATGTGATGCCGGGGATGGCCTGTCTCTATACCGTCGAGCCCGAGCGTTAGGAGAACAGTGACCTGAACCTGCTTGCTGAGCATGCCCGGATGCGCAAGCACGGCCCTGCCTCCGGCTTCATGGATCACGCGAACAGCCTCGGGAACGGAGACCTTGTACTTCTGTTCCATGTAAGGGCTACCGTCGTGAAGATACTTGTGAAACGCTTCATAGGTGTTCTTGCAAACACCGTTTTCAACAAGCTCATAGGCGATGTGAGGTCTTCCGAGCGGGAATTTGCCATGCTTCGCAGCCATGTGCTCGAATTCCAGCTCGATACCCGCCTTTTCGCGAAGGTTGCGAATAATCTTTATCGCACGCTCACGACGGTACCGGGAACAGGTGTCCAGGAAACTGCACAGGGCTTCGTCCTCGGCATCGAAACCGTAGCCCAGGACATGAATCTCGTGTTCGCCGTAATATGCGGTGAGTTCTGTCGCCGGAAGAAGCACAAAGCGTTTTGGAACACCGTTGACCGCGGCCATGCGGTAGCCCGCCATGGTATCGTGGTCCGAAATAGCCACTCCCGCGAGCCCTGCCTCAACGGCCTTGCAAACGATCTCGGACGGGGAGTCGGTTCCGTCCGAACATGTACTGTGTGTGTGAGTATCTATGCGTTCGTCGTCGTCCAGTGCCGCGAGACGTTCACGCCAGTCAGTCGTCATTCCCGTCGCCTTCGAGGTCGCCGCGAATCTTATCCAGAACGCTGTTGACGAAAGCACCCGACTTATCCCCTCCGAACTTCTTGGCGAGGTTGATCGCCTCGTTTATCGCCACTCGGTTCGGAATGTCATCGCACTTGAGCATCTCGAAGGTGGCCATGCGTATCACGTTGCGGTCAACAGGGGCCATGCGGTTAATGCTCCAGTTCTCTGCGTTCTCGGAGATAATCTCGTCTATCTTCTCCTGTTGCTCCCGCACGCCGGTAACGAGTTTCTGAGAAAACTCGCGTGCGTTCGAGCTGAGAGGAAGGAACTTCGTTCCATGCGGAGCAGTATCGTCCTGCAGCACCAGTTCGTAAAGCTCGTCGAGGAAATCGTCGAAGCTGAACAACACCGCGAAGTCGAAATCAAGCTGGTAAAGGTACTGTAATGCGGCCTCGCGGGCGCGCGACCTCATCAGAGAACCGGTGTGTTTGCCTGTCTTCACGTGCTCTCCGTCAGATCTTCTCGTAGAGGTTCATCATCTCGATAGCGGTAAGGGCCGCGTCGAATCCCTTGTTGCCGGACTTTGTCCCAGCGCGTTCGATTGCCTGTTCAACGCTGTCAGTTGTGAGAACACCGAAGATCACCGGCTTCCCGGTCTCCAATCCTGCCAGGGCGATGCCCTTGGCCACTTCGCTCGCAACATACTCGAAGTGCGGAGTGGAACCGCGAATCACGGCTCCGAGGCATATCACCGCATGGTACTTCTCTTTCGCAGCGAGCTTTTTCGCCACAAGCGGGATCTCGTAAGAACCCGGTACGCGGTGGATGTAGATGTTGTCGTCCTGCACTCCGTGTCTCGCAAGAGCGTCAAGCGCTCCTTCGAGAAGCCGACCGGTAATGAACTCGTTGAAACGCGAGACGACCACTGCCACGCACGCGCCTTCAGGTGCTACCAGTTTTCCCTGTATCTCGACAGCCATAGCTCACTCCATTTCAAAGAATGTGAATGATGTGTCCGAGCTTTTCCTTCTTAGTACGAAGATACCTCAGATTGTGGGGACATGGAGGAATCTCTATCGGTATCCTTTCCACTATTTCAAGATCAAAGGCCGCCAGGCCCACGAGCTTGCGTGGATTATTGGTTATCAGTCGCATCTTGCGGATGCCGAGGTCAGAAAGAATCTGGGCTCCGACTCCGTAGCTGCGCTGGTCGGCCTTGAAGCCGAGCCTCTCGTTGGCCTCGACCGTGTCCAGACCTTCGTCCTGAAGCTTGTAGGCGTGCATCTTGTTGACAAGACCGATGCCCCTGCCTTCCTGGCGCATGTACAGCACCGTGCCACAACCTTTTTCGCCGATCATTTTCATCGCCTGGCGCAACTGCGAACCGCAGTCGCAACGCAGGCTGCCGAACACGTCTCCCGTGAGACACTCGCTGTGGACACGCACGAGGGGAGCTTCCTCGCCATCGCATTCCCATTCTTCCGTGCCTATGCCGCCCATGGTCAGCGCGAGGTGAGCGTTTTCGTCAACCTTGCTCTCGTAGATGAAGAGGTCGGAAAAGTCCAAGTCCGTGGGAAGCTTCACGTGCTCGGACTTGTAAACGAGTTTTTCCGTCCTGTGCCGGTACTCGATCAGTGCCCGCGATCGTGCACATCTTGATGCCGTGTTCTTCGCAGAAAGTTGTCAGCGTGGGAACACGGGCCATGGTGCCGTCGTCGTTGATGATCTCGCATATCACTCCCGCGGGTTTCAGACCCGCAAGACGACAGAGGTCAACGCTGCCCTCGGTCTGACCTGCGCGAACGAGAACGCCGCCTTCCCTGGCGCGGATCGGAAAAACGTGGCCCGGAGTGACTATGTTCTGAGGCTTAGTATCGTCCGCAATTGCCGTCTGTATGGTCTTTGCCCTGTCGTGGGCACTGATACCCGTGGTCACGCCCTCACGTGCCTCTATGGACACTGTGAACGCAGTTCCGAAACGAGAACGGTTGTGCTCAACCATCATGGGCAGACCGAGCCTGTCAACCATCGGTCCTTCGAGAGAAAGACATACGAGCCCTCTCCCATGCTTGATCATGAAGTTGATAATCTCAGGAGTGACCTTCTCTGCGGCACAGGTGAGGTCGCCCTCGTTTTCCCTGTCGGGGTCGTCAACGAGCACGACCATCTTTCCGGCTTTGAGGTCTTCGAGTACTTCAGGAATCGGTGAAAATACGGCTGCCATGTTTCCTTCTGTTCGGTTAGGAATGTCCTGAGAGTATAGCAAGTGTTAAGGCTGGAACAACCAAGAAGGGCCGTGAGGGGTTCCTCAGTATCCGACACCCCAGTCGCCCCAGACTCGGTTCTTGAATGCGTTCTCGGTAAGAGGCAGGTCGTTGAGCCATGGATAGAAGTACAGGAATACCTGTATCACGGCGATGACGAAGATAATTGTCAGTATCCTCGTCCACCGCTCCTTCCAGAAATCGTTCATGGTATATGCGATTGCCATGCACAGGAAAGGCTGAGCGGGCAGGTAGTGATAAAGGAACGTCACCTGCCTCGGAGATATCACCCACGGCAGAAACATAAAGCAAAATCCCACTGAGACGAACAGAAGACCGATCTCGCCGCTCCTCTATGGCTCCCCAAATGAGGAAGAGGATGCACGGAAGACCGAACCAGAACAGAATGGGGTTGCCTATCGCGACCACACCGCGCACCATTCTCTGTTCGTATTTGTGGTAGTTCGAGGACCACGTGTCGTACCAGATGACCTTGAGAAGCAGCGGCCAGTGGAACCACCGAGACTCGAACGGATGAGGTTTGTAGTTTTCCTCTTTGCCTACACCGGAATGATAATCATACATGTCGCGCGAACGTTCCACCGCGAGGGCGAACACGCCAGTGGGGAACACCAGCATTTTGGTCTGGTCAGCGGAAATGTATATCTCGTTGTCAAGGTCGGGCGGCTTGTAGTCGGACATATCATCGGCCTTGCGCGGCCCCTTTACGACCCATTTGGCGAACTCGGTCGTAGAAGCACTCTTATCCTTGTGCTCGTCGAAAGGCGAGAACATGAAGTACAGCAGCCTGCGGGGGAAGGTATCGTCGTAACTGGATTCGTACATGCGAACGGTTGACTGGCTCTTGTCCGTCTGTATCAGGCGAACGAAAGACACCGAGTAGATATAGAGTGGTATCGCAAAGAGAAAGACGAATAGCAGCGCAACGCTGCCGGCAAGCGAGAACACGCTCTTTCGCGGCTGAATGTAATCCGGCCCGCCCGAAGGCATTCCTTCCGGTGGTTCGGCCGCTTTATCGTACTGCCCGTCCCCGTCATCACCGCCAGCCTGTTCGCCCTGCTCTTCGCTTTCGTCTTCGCTCTCGATAGCAGGACCGGACAGGCTCTCCGCCGGGTCGTCATTGTCCATTGCCTCCGAGACCTCGCCCTGAACTTCACCGTCCTTGTCGTCGGTTTCAGGTTTGCAGTTGCCGTTGTTGGAGGGTTCGAGCAAGAACTCCTCGTGTCGGGCAAGTTCGAACGGTCGGGAGGAAAACCAGAAACAGAGCCAACGCTTCAAAAAGAACGACTTCGCATAGACCGGCGCGAAGACCTTCAGCAAGCTCCCGCCACGAGAACAGGAAAACCAGCATTCCCATCGCGAATACAGAAGTCCACTTCGCCAGCAATACTGAGACCGATAGCAACGGCGGTACAAGACAGAGAGGGCAACCAATGCCAGGCGCCCGAAAAATACTTGTAGAAACAATAGAACGACAGGATCATGAAAAACGCGCTGGGGGCGTCAATCGTGCACAGGCGGGCCTGGGAAAGGCTCAGACCGCACAGCATGTAAAAGAATGCGCTGAAGAACCCGATGCGCCTGCTGCGAAGCACGTCCCGTCCGAGAAGGTACAAAAACAGCACGCTCAGAACGCCGAACACGAGGTTCGGAATCCGGTAGGCGGCAGGGCTGAATCCGAACAGTTTTATCATTGAAGCCTGGAACAGCTTACCCAGATGCGGGTGCGTGGTCTCCCACGGGTATCCCACGTTCGGATACAGCCGTTCGAGGCGTGCGAACTGGTAGGCCGTCTTGCGCGAAGTACTCCTCGTCGAAATAGAGGTAAGGCGGCGAAGTGTAGTTGTAAAAGAACAGAACGAATGCACAGAGGAAGAGGAATCCGAGTATCTTGAAGTCCCCGACCGTGAAACGGTTGAGAGGCAGGGAGTTGTCGAATCCGCTAAATATCCAGTTGAACACCCTTCGGATGTAGCTCCAAACGACAGCGAAGACCGTCCATACAGGGCTGAAGTATGGCCAGGCCTTGTCCGCCCATTTTTCGAGCTTGCGATACACTGAAAGAAGCCTCTTGTAGCCCCTTTCCGAAAGCCACTGGTCGAGAGCGGTGGTTTCAACTTCGGGCTTGGGTTCGGATTCGTCGTCCAATGACTTCTCGCGTTTCTGCAATATCCTCCGCGGAGAGACGATCAAATCGAAGGTGGCCTCGTACCAGTCCAGCCCTCGAGGATTGTATTTGACAGGCGCGACGTATTGGGCCAACAGGCCACGAAGGAAGCCCGCGCGTCCGGCCACACGGTTGAGTATGCCCTTGAGATCATGGTTGTTGGTGATGTCTCCCCAAAGGGAGAGGATGAAACCGTTGGGAATGGTCTCCTGATAGCCCTCCTCGACCTTCTCCGCACGGAAGGCGATATGGTACAGCCACACGCCCATGAGCAGAAGGGAACTGAAGAAGAATATAGTGGAAAGGTACATTACGAACGGGCTGCCCGCGAAATCGTTAAACACCTTGATAGGGTTGTAGGCAAGCCCCTTGCTCTGGCAACTCACGAGAAAGCCCGAAAGTACGTAGTGAAGATTGATCAGGTGAAGAACTGTGAGAAGGAAGTAAAGAGGTCGTACAGGACGATAGTACATGCCCGCAAATACCAGGAGCATGACCGCTGGCAGTGGATAGCGCTCGTGCATTCGCGTGCCAAGAAGACACACCGCAAGGTAGATGAACGCCGCGGCGAGAAATATGCTACCTTCATCTCGCCGGCGGATCATTATGATTACTGTAAAGAGGCTCGCGAGCGTGATAAGCACGATCCCAACAGTGTGGAAGCTTGGCAGAGCCGCTGCGAACTCCGAGCCTGGTATCGGAATGACGGGCATCGTGTCCTTCAGCCCATCCTCCATCTGACTGGTAATCTCACGCGGTATCGCCCGACCAACAACGTTCCAGATGTTCCACATGTTCATGGAGAGCATCTTGTACTTGCCCTCAGCGCCGATGATCATCTCGAGGTAATTGCTTATAACAGTGACAGGGTTCCATGCCATCGTGAAGGGCTTGGTGACGATGTATATGACACCGGTGAATATCGGCAGCGACAGAATGAATTTCCAGTACTGGCTGTTGAGCAGCAAAGCCGTGCCGAACACGGGAAGAAGGAACAACACCTGCGGTTTAAAGGTCAATGCGAGGGCATACAGTACCGTCGCGGCGAGAAAGCGCCTCGTGACCAGCAGATACAAGGTCCAGCAGATGAAGAGGCAAAGCAGAGAGTCAACCTGCCCCCATACGGCTGAGTTGTAGATTAACGCGGGATTGAAGATTACGAGCACCACTGCCGTGAGCGAGGCGGTCGAGCGGAAGTGCCTGCGAGCGACGAACCATGTCAGTATTCCAAGGCCCATATCAGCCATCAGTGCCGGATACTTCATGAGAAAACGTTGCGCAGTGGTCACAGCAAAGCTGGAAGGTGTGTCGAGCGGTATGCCCAACAGGTCGCCCACCTTGCCCATGATATAGAGGATGTAAAGGTAGAAGGGCGGATAATCCACGTCAAGACCGCCGTACACATTCGTGAACGGCTTCTCCTGAAGTTCTTTCGTCCAGCGAAGGAAGAAGTCCGAGATGTCTATGACGTAGCCGTGGTGACTCATCAGCAGGAACCGTATCATCGCGCCTGCGGCAAGAATGATGGCGAGCAGAGCAAGGTCGTTGACCTTGACCACGGTCGCTTTCTTTCGCCTCTCCAAGTTCTCTATCGACACGGTTCTCATGTTCTCAGCTCTCGAAAGACGGCGTTTCAACAAGAACCCGTCTCCATGGACGGGGCAAACTTGCTCATATTTCTGATGATTATAGGGATTGCAGAAGCCTTGCCACAAAAAAGGGGGGCTCGCGCCCCCCTTCCGTGGTTTTCATGGCTGATTATCAGCGAAGCATTGTGCGCACGAGAGCGCGAAGAGCGTTGCTGTCCGCCATTGCTTGCGCTGCTTCAGGGGATACGCAGTAGTACAGCGAAACGAGTTCACTGCCTGTGTGGGTGTTGGCGAGCGCGCAATCCCTGAAAGAGGTGAGTGCGGCAACATCGGAAGCTGCAAGCGAACCGAACGCGGCAGTCGCCACGAAACAGCCGCCGCCACCGCCACCGGAGTCCTCATCGGTTCCGCCACCTGTTCCGCCGCCGCCACCGGCTACCTGGTCACCGCTACCGTCAATGTAAGAGACCTTGCCGTCCTTCATGAACAATATGGCGGGATAGCCGTCCTTGACGGTTATGCCTGTCTCGCCGCCTACGCCGCCTTCGACCAGACGCCTGATAAACCAGCCGTCCAGACCGCGGAATGCGTAGTAGAGGTCGCTTCCATCATGGTAGGCAATGTGCACGAAGCCGCCGTCATCTACGTAGATGGAGGTGTTGTAGCCTGTCAATCCGGAGTCGTCAACCAGTTCGTCCACCCAGCCTGTACCGTCGTAATAAACGCAGTGCAGCGAGGTTATCTCCGGAGAGTCGAGCGACTGGTAGGAGATGTGCGGCACATCGCCTGCATCGAGCGCCAACGAGCAGAAGAAGCCTGTGAAATCTTCCATCAC
This sequence comes from Planctomycetota bacterium, assembly GCA_034521065.1. Lineage (GTDB taxonomy): Bacteria > Planctomycetota > B143-G9 > B143-G9 > B143-G9 > JAXHMW01. The sequence goes on from JAXHMW010000011.1 coordinate 41,239, forward strand.
AGTCTCCACAAGCCAGTTCTCGCCGTCGTAACGGGCAAAAAACAGGCCCTTGGAGCCACCGCCGCGGGCGAAAGCCACAACCGGCATGCCGTCGTGCTGCTGGACCTTAATCGCGTTGAAGAAGCCGGCTCCGTCAGTGACATCTATGACATGGGTAGTCCAGTTGTCACCGTCCTCTGTCTCAAGGACCTTCAAGGAGGCGTCATCAGCATCGAAGTAGGATATCCAAAGGGTTCCCTGGTACGTTGCGGCGGACGGACGCAGACCTGCAACGCCGAGGTCGGTTATTGTAATGGATGGGGGCGGAGCCTGTAAGCCATCCCACTTTGCATCGCCGAATTCGTCATAATAGTGTTTCAGAGTTGAGTCCTCGGAGTCGTAATAAACGACGTGACCGCTTCCTTCCATAGCAGTTGCGGAGAGGAAGGTCGGCATTCCCGGATTCGCCAAAACGGTTGCGGTGACCCAGGAATCGTCAACGAGTATGGCCCGCTTGATTGTTCCATCGTCTGTGCTGAAGAAATAAGCTACAAGGGTGCCGTCATCCAGCGTGATGAGAGAGGCGGTGTCGGCGTTGAAGTTTGCAACGTCAACGAAGCCGACCCAGTTCGAATCCACGCTGTCAGGTCTTGTGCCCCAGTTCCACGAAACCGTGGCAGTGCCATCGAGCAACTGGGAGAACCACGGTTGCGAGCCTCCCGTGAAAGCACCGGTCGCGTCATAACCCGTGCAGATGTTGTTTCCGTCCGTATATTTGCAGTAACCACTGGCAGTGGTTCCTTCGAAGTACCAGTAGCTGCCCGGCGCCGGGTGACAGAAGCCGTAGCCCTGAGGATTCTCGATAGTGAGACGGTACTGGCGATGCCACTGAACACGCTGAACCGAGGGTTCGAGCATCACGATATTTACAGTAGAAGGTGAATTGTTGGAAGGCTCTATGGTCGCAACACCTTCACCTGTGCCGAACCACTCCGCACGCCAGCGCATACCATCTGCTGCGGCTTCCGGAGTTGCGGTTATTGATACGTTCGAACCCTCGTCATACCAGCCGGAAGGGTCGGGGTCGAGTCCGCCATTTATGGCGATTACGGTGAGGGTGTACTGGATACGCCATTGGGCGTACTGATTGATCGGTTCGAGTACGGTTATCGTAGCCTGTTTATTCACACCGGAGTATGAACCGACACCTGAACCCGTCCACATGTCGAAGAAGTATCGTGTGTCAGCCGTGTCCGGGGGGGGGGTGGCGTCAATCGGGACGGTGTCGCCCTCGGTTATCCATCCCGTTCCGGGGGTAGTTGTGCCGGCATTCGTGGCGAACTCCACTCGGAACTCCCTGTTCCACGTGAGGGTAACAGTCGTGGGTTCGTAGATATCGAACGCGGGTATGATGTTACCACTGCCGTCGCCGACCGAACCTGATGCCGTCCAGCCGTTGGCGTACCAGCGAATTTCGTCGTTTTCGGTCCCTTCGTACTCGTTTACACTGGTGTTGATGGTCGCGCCACTTGCATACCAGCCGGAAGCGTCTCCCTGAACCGTTCCATATGGCGAGTTGACCTGAAGATAATATGCCTCTGACCATTGCCACCAGATACCAGCGGGTTCCGTCATGCGCACCGTAACAGGCCGGTACTGTTCGGGCTCGATGTCGCCGTACATATCGTATGATTCGTACACATATCCCTCACCGTTGCCGCCGTCGATGAAGTCGGGGCAGGTGGCAAGGACAACCGCGTTCTCGAAATACCAGTTATCGGTACCGATTGGCGGATCGAAGCCGTCGGATCCCTGAAGAGTAAAGATCTCCAGTGCGTACTGTATCCGGTACTCCCACATCAGGGTGCCCGGGGAGTCCACAGTAACCTCAATAACGTTCTCTGTTCCGCTGCCCGAACAACAGCCGGTACCGGACCACTGGAAGAGCGCATACCTCTGTTGCGGATCACCGGTACTCTCGACTTTATTCGCGGAAAAAGTGACCTTCGAGCCCTTCAGGAAGTAAACATCTCCGGATGGAGTGGGACTTCCGAAGTTGTTTGTCGAGGAAATGCTCACCCTGTATTCAACCTGCCACTGCCAGAATATCGAACTGGATCGGTAGATGGTGAAAGTGAGCGAATTCCCCTGGCCGTAAACCGGAACTGAACCGGTTCCTTCCCAGCCGACGCAAAGGTAACGACGCTCTGGATACTGCGGGTAGGAGATATGAAGGGGCGCACTTGCGCCAACGGTGTCGCCCTTCTCGAGTTCCGTAGTGCCGTCAGGCGAAGGGGAGCCATGGTCGGAAGAGACAGTAAGGCGCCTTATGTACTTCTTTGAGCGGTACTGAACGTTGTCAAGCCAGCAGTCAGGCCCGTAACGACCGTGAGTGAAATAGAACCGGATATATATATCTTCGCCGTACGTGCTCTCCGGCAGGTCAAGAGTCACGGTCTTCCATGCACCGGGACTGCTGCTGTAACTCCTTGACCCGGAATCGAGCGCGGCTCCGGACTTCTTCCAAAGGTCGGACCAAGAGGAACCGTCAGTCGAATACTGGCAGGCGAGCGTCACGGTGTAGTAGGAGTAGCCGTAACAGGAGAAATCAAAAATGACGTTGGCGCCACCGTCTTCGGGCACTGAAACCTTGTCGTTGGCGGTGAGGTAACCCTTGGCGTTCGTGTAGCTATAGGTACTGTTATAAGCATACATACACTTGTAAGTGGAGTGGTATCTGAGATAGGAGGTGTTACCCGAACGCGACCAAGTCGAGCTGTTAAAAGAGTCGAACTCGTCGTCAATGGAATAGAAGTTCACAAAGCCTTCGCCATCGTCACTTGTCTCAAAGGACCAGGTCGAAGATGAGTACTGCGTGTTGTCGTAAACCCCTATCACGCGCCAGTACAGGGTCATTCCACCCGGAAGGCCGGAAACCTTGTAGGAGTTTCCGGAAACTTCGTATGAGAAAAGGGTGCTGTTGGAACTGAAGACCGAATCGGTAGCCCACTGAATGACGAAGTATTCGGGCTGATCGTTGATTGCCCAGCTGAAATCACTGTAGTCACAGGCGACACCGGTAGTGCCGTTCATCGGACTGCTTAAAGAAGGAGCGTAATTGGCGGCGAGTGCCGAGGAAGGAACGGCAATACTCGCGTACACCGCACAGAGTGCGGCAATGCAAACCAACCAGAAACGTGTCATTGTGAAACCTCCTGCGCAGGAAAACCTCGTTCGGCTTATATTTCTGTTAAACGTCCGTTTTTACGGACGTATGTAACTCTTCAAAAGCTGCGATTTGAAGCGAAACAACGCTGAGCATTCTTAAAAAAGGCACCGTACTCCGAAAGCTCTCGAAGCGGTAAGCCATAACTGCCGCACAATACAGTTGTTCCGGTCACCATAGCAACGTTGCATATTGTATCAGCTACCGGCATGAACGTCAAGTCATTTGCGGTGCCTCAACCACGATATAATCGCTTCGGACACATATTTATATGCGAGCTTGTACGGTCATCATGGATTATATGCATATGACGTCTTATTTTAGCGTAACTGATGCCGTTTCCTTATACCTTTTCAAAAGCAATTTAGTGAGCGCGAGCGGCTCGTATAAGGGCTTAAGGGGCGTTTCAGCCTAAGTTTTTTGTGGGTCAGAAGGAGATGTTGTTGGCCTGATAGAGAAGGTACCACTCGACAGCAGTCAGCACAACTGAACAGATTATGCACGAGAACAACTGTCGTATTCCGAGCAGTGCGTGTGCGAGGATAATGTTTACCACGAAGTAAGCACTCGCGAGACCGGCAAACACGAGAATGTTGAATATAGCCCACTGCCACAGAAGAAGCGACAGACCGAAAGCAAGCGCGGCAACGGCTACCTGCCCTGCTGATACCTGCCATATTTTGCCGGGTTTCGGAAAGAGGTCGCCTGCAAAAAAGATGGCCCAGAAAGTGCCGAGAATCATCGAGAAGCCAGCACCGAAAAGAACCCCGGTCACGTACCTGATGAGGTTAGAGCCCTCAAAACCCGCCAGAATCTCGAGGCTCACCTCGAGCGGCATGATTGCCACGAGCAGACCGGACACCAAAAATGCCGACGCGCCGGAGCGGTGGTTTATGACCTTGCCGAATATGGCTATAAACAGGGAATCCCAGCAGAATAGAAAGGTAGATGCCGCTGCACCTTGCGCACAGGACGCTGGTGTTTCCGAATATCTCCAGCAATCTGTCCGGCTGATGATGACAAAAAGTATGGAGCAGGTCATCCAGGATCGGGGGCGATTGAGTACTCAGTCCCTTATCACGACGACATCGTCGCGCTTGACGAAGGCATAGACCTCTTCGACTGCCTGGTTCAGCATTCTAACGCAACCGGCGGAGGATTTCTTTCCGAGCGAGTCCTCGAAAGGGGTGCCGTGGATGCCGTAACTGGGGATATCAAGGCCGATCCACCGGGTGCCGAGCACGTTGCGCGGATCATCAGGCAGGATCTTCTCTCCCTCGAAATACCAGATCGGGTCCACTTCAAGAGTCTTGACTCGGAACTCTCCCACAGGTGTTTCGTCCTTGCCGTCTTTGCCAATACCAATTTCATATGAGTGGACGTATTTGCCATTGAAGAGAAGCTTGAGCCGGAAAGCCGACTTGTCAACGATGAGCTTCGAGTTCCCGACAAGCACCTTCAGACGCTGATCCGGATAGATCATGTCTGAGTCGAGACCGTTAATATGCTTGATCAGACGAACTCGCGAATCGTACTTCTGAGCAATCTTGCCTATGCTGTCCCCCGTCTCCACAGTGTGGAACACGGCATCGGCGAATTCGGCGTTAGGGTTGAAAACGACGTAACTGTTAATTTCGTCGAGTTTCTGTTCGAGGGTCGTACGTTCATCCTCGTCAGCAGCGTCCCACAACACGCAAAGCATTTCCCGAAGCGGTTCCCACATGGAATGAGATTTCTCGTCCTCTACGAGCTTCACGTACAGAAGTTCATGCATATCCTTTGCCGACCGCAGCCCGAAAGCGGATGTCCTGTCGGCTGCCCTGCCCTTGTCAAAATACTCCAGGGCGCTGTCGTATCGGCCTTCGGAAAACTCGCTGAGCGCGAGACCGAAATACGAGTCGGCAACGAACAGGGAATCTCCGTAATCGTTGAGTACGCGCTTGAAGTGTTCCCGCGCGAGCCTCGCCTGTCCAAGCTCCTGTTCGCAGCGGGCTATGTGCCACAGGATTGAGGATTTCTCTTCCTCCGGAGACTTTTCGAGCTGGACCGCGAGTGCGGTTTTAGCGGCTTCGTACTTGCCGTCGAGATACAGCGCGATGCCGTCCCCGGACGTTGTGGTACTGAGTTCGGAACGCGCCCTCGTCGCAGCGACGCTTTCCGGAAACTCCACGATAATCTTCTCAAGAGCCGAACGGCGCAGAGCCTCCTCTCCGGCCTTCCCCCAAGCTTCCGCAACAATCCAGAGCAATTCCGGATGAGACTTTACATCACCCTTTTCGATAGCCGAGAGAACGTCCTTCGCTACTGCTCTCGACTCACCTGCCTTGAGCCTGCTACGCCACTCGCTGTAAGGTCCTTTTGACTCCTCGGGTGAATTGAGTAAATCAACGAGATCATCTTCACCCCCGTCGCCGGTGGAAAAGTACCATATTCCTGCTCCTATAATCAGGACGAGAAGCGGAATGAGGAGCTTCTTAAGGGAGAAGGATCTGCGCCTTGGATATCCCATAATTTGTCCGTTTTCAGCCGTTTTGGATGCGTTTGATCAACTCCGGCACAAGCTGAATTGCGTCTCCTACGACTCCGTAGTCCGCGACCTTGAAAATCGGGGCTTCGGGGTCCTTGTTGATTGCGATTATGACCTTCGAAGTGGACATGCCGGCAAGATGCTGAATCGCTCCGGAAATGCCAACCGCGAAATACACCTGCGGAGAGACGACCTTGCCGGTCTGTCCCACCTGTTCGGCGTGGTCGCGCCAGCCAGAATCAACGGCCGCTCGCGAAGCTCCCACAACGCCGTTCAGCGCTTGAGAAAGCTCTTCGAGAAGCTTGAAGTTCTCGGGAGACTTCATGCCGCGTCCACCAGAGACTATCACGTCGGCCTCGGTCAGGTCAACTTCGTCCGCGGAGCCGGTGGATGCCTCCACAAGCTCGCTCTTCCTTGCGGGTTCTGCAGACGATGTCTGCTCGGTCGCAACATCCGCTCCCGCACTCGCAGGTTCGAACATCTTCGGACGGGTCGTAACGACTACGGGCGAAGCTTCGGCCCTGAACCAGCCGTCGAGTTTGCCTCCGTACAGGGAACGCTTAGCCTTCAGGCCATCTGAGTTGTCGAGCGCGACAACATCACCTAAGAAGGCGGCTTCGAGCTTAACCGCGACTCGCGGGGCGATTTCCTTGCCGCGCGGTGTAGCGGCAACGACCACCGCGTCAAACGAGCCCTGCCTGGCGGTCTCGGCCACCGAATCCGAAGTGACCTCGGGGGAAAACCCGTCACTTGCGAAGACCATGGCCTTCTCGATACCGTCGGCGTTGAGAGAAGCGGTTTCGCCGACTATGACAGCGGTAGTGGATTCCGATATCTGTTTCGCGGCGGCAAGGGCCTCGAGTGACGATACGGGCGGACCTTGCCGTCCTTATATCAATATATACAAGTGTCTTCATTTCACCTTTCTCCCGGTTCACAGAAGCTTGACTTCGTCGCGCAGAACATCCACGAGCTTTTCGATACCCGCTGTACCTTCGCCGAGAACCCGGCCCCCTTCGCGCTTGGGAGGATACTCGAGCTTCTCAAGAGACACCTTTGCATCGCGGATACCGACCTCGCGCACGTCCATTTTCTTGCGTTTGGCCTTGATCTTAGATTTGAGGCTCGGATAACGAGGCTCGTTGATGCCCTTCTGAGTCGTGACCACACAGGGCAGAGATGCCCTGAGTACCTCATACCCGCCTTCAACCTCGTGGCGAATAGTAGCGGCGGACTCGTCAACGTCGAGATTTGTAGCCGCCGAAAGATACGGCATGTCGAGCATGGCAGCCACCGCGGGAGCGACAAAGGACTGGTCAAGATCAACGGCTGTTCGACCGCCGATGACGAGGTCCGGCTTCTCCTCTTCCACGACGGCGGCAAGCTCTTTGGCCACGCCCCACATATCGAGAGAAGCTTCGTCGTCCACGAGGTGAATCGCCCTGTCGGCACCCATTTCAAGCGCGAGACGAAGCTGAGGTTTAGCATCCGAGGGACCGAGAAGAACGGCAACTACCTCTGCACCGTTATTCTCCTTTATCTGGATTGCCTCCTCCACTGCCATTTCATCGTAAGGGCTGAGTACCAACTCTATGTCCTGTACAATGGATTTACCATCGGAGGCTATCCTTATCGAAGCGGCTGTGTCGGGAACCCGCTTGATAAGCACTACTATTTTCATCCGATGTCTCCTTTCGTAAGTTGTAATTCTAATTCTACGTTAACACACTGCCGCTGCAAGCAAAAAACGGCCTCTGCACGCTTGGCTGAGGCCGCTTTCATGACTTTGTCCCGGCACATGGGAAGTGCGGAATCAGGCTGTCTTTCAGGTGTCCAGAGTTCGCGAACCGTCGCGGTCCCTGAGCTTGCGGGCCTTGTCGGACTGCTCGCGGGCTCCGTTATCGAATTCCATTCGAGAAAGCACAAGCGCCCTTTCGGCGAGGACCTCCTGCGCCTGTTCGATGTCCTGTAACGAACCGTCCTTGAGAGCGGATTTCAGCGCATCGAGTGCGCGTTCGATTGCATCCACGGAGGACTTTTCCAGCTTGTCGCCGAACCGCTCGAGATACTTGCGAACCTCGTATATCCTCGCGTCGGCCTGGTTGCGTACCTCGGCGATACGCTTGAGTTCCTTGTCGCGGGACTCGAACTCCCTGGCCTCTTTCACCAGTTTCTGAATCTGCTGTTCGGAAAGACCGGAAGAGGAGCTCACCTCTATCTTCGTCTTCTTGTCGGTCTTCTTATCGAACGCGGTCACCGTGAGAATGCCGTTGGCGTCAATATCGAAAACCACCTCTATCTGCGGTACTCCGCGTGGCTGAGGTTCGATGCCCGTAAGTTTGAAGGTGCCGAGAGTCCTGTTGTCCTTGGTCATCTTTCGTTCGCCTTGCAGAACGTGCACCTCCACCATCCGCTGACCGTCATATGCGGTGGAGAAGGTCTCCTTGCGCCGTACCGGTATAGTGGTGTTTCGCGGAATAATCGGCGTCATTACTTCGCCCATCGTCTCGATACCGAGAGTGAGGGGTGTGACGTCGAGCAGAAGCACTTCGTCGAGTTCACCGGCGAGAATGCCGCCCTGGATGGCGGCTCCCAACGCCACAACCTCGTCAGGATTGATGCCCTTGCGGGGTACGCGGCCGAATATCTTCTCGACTACGGCCTGAATCGCAGGCATACGAGTCGAACCACCTACCAGGAGAACCTCGTCAATTTCGCGGGGATTCAGCCCGGCGTCCTCGATACACTTCTCGCAAGGTTCAATGCACTTGCGGGTCAGATGCTCGGTCAGAGCTTCGAACTTTGCGCGGGATATCTTCATGTCGAGGCTGAGCGTACCGTTCGGTGTTGAGCATATGAACGGCTGCAATATCTGGGTCTCGACCTTCGTTGAGAGTTCGTGCTTCGCCCGTTCAACAGCCTCTTTCAGACGCTGCAGGGCGACAGGGTCGTTCCGCAGGTCAATGCCGTGGTCGCTCCTGAACTCGTCTATCACATAATCGAGCAGTACGCGGTCGTAGTCCTCTCCGCCAAGCTCCGTGTTTCCGCTTGTCGCCAGCACTTCGAACATGCCGCCACCAAGCTCCAGGATGGAAATATCGAACGTGCCGCCGCCGAGATCAAAGACGGCCACGCGGGCGTTGTTGTAACTTTTGTTGATGCCGTATGCGAGAGCGGCGGCGGTGGGCTCGTTAATTATTCTTCGAACGTTAAGACCCGCGATCTTGCCACTTGCGCGGGTCGCCTGTCTCTGCGAATCGTTGAAGTACGCCGGCACAGTTATGACGGATTCGGAAATCTTCTCACCGGTGAAGTCCTCACAACTCGAACGAAGGTGCCGCAGGATCATTGCAGATATTTCGGGCGGAGAGTAGAGCCTGTCGGCGATTTCGAGCGCGGCCATACCTGACTCATCTTCGCGTACCTCAGGCCCGATGCGATGCTCGAGGTCCGAACACTCCGAATACCTTCTGCCCATCAGGCGCTTTACCGAAAACACGGTGCGTGATGGATTGGTCGTGGCCTGTCGCCTTGCAGTCTCGCCAACGAGCCTACCATCGGGAGCAAAAGCGACCACGGAAGGTGTAGTCCTCATCCCCTCCGGGTTTGTCACAACCTGGGCAACCGACGCGTCCATTATCGCGGCCACTGAGTTCGTGGTGCCAAGGTCAATGCCAACGATCCTGCTCAAGATGCACCTCCGATTATGAGACTATGCTCAACTATCATGCCAAACATAGCGAAAGCAGCGAACGGCTTTCCCGTGGGCGTACAGCAAGACAATCGTGTCGTCATATTGACACGGGCAGCGTCGCCGGAAGTCATAATGGCAGCTTTCGACATCATTTTTTCTTCTCGGCAGGTTCGCGGATATCGAACTTCTCGAGCTTGCGATAGAGTGTTTTCAGGCCGATCTTGAGCATTTGCGCGGCCTGACTCTTGTTCCATCCGGTAGATTCGAGTGTTGCCTCAATGGCCTCTTTCTCGATATCCTCCATCGTCTTGCCGACATAAGACGGAGCCTTGCTGACCCTCGGTTTGCGCACGAGTTCGATGTTGGCTATCTCCGCGGGCAGGTCGGTCTTCAAAATGCGGTCTCCTGCGTTGATTAGGAAAGCGCGTTCGAGAGTGTTACGAAGCTCGCGCACGTTTCCGGGCCAGTGATAGGAACACAGTGCCTCAAGTGCCTCGGGGCCGAGTGAGACAGCTCTGTCATCGCGCTTGTTCAACTCGTTAAGGAAATGAGTTACGAGAAGCGGAACGTCCTCTCCGCGCTCCCGTAACGGAGGAATGTCAATTGAGATTACGTTGAGCCGGTAGTACAGGTCCTGGCGGAACTTGCTTTTATCCATTGCCTCCTTGAGGTTCGCGTTAGTGGCGGCAATCACCCTTACATCAACCGATATGGGCTTCGTGCCGCCCACGCGCGTGAAGTTTCGTTTCTCAAGCACACGCAGTATCTTCGCCTGTATGGCCTGGGGCATGTCGCCGATTTCGTCAAAGAAAATGGTCCCGCCGTCAGCTACCTCGAACTGTCCCTCCTTGGATTTGATTGCGCCTGTGAAAGCGCCCTTCTCGTGCCCGAACAACTCGCTCTCGAGAAGCTCGGGAGAAAGCGCTGCGCTGTTGATGGAGACCATGGTGTTCGTGTTGCGTGGCGAAAGGAGATGAATCGCCTCGGCCACAAGCTCCTTGCCGGTTCCGGATTCACCTGTAATGAGAACTGTTGCGTTCGACGGGGCGATCTGGGATATCAACTGCTTTATGCGCTGAATTCCCGGAGAACGCCCGACGATCTTCTCCAGAACGTCGCGTTCCTTCAACCGTGAACGCAGAACGCGGTTCTGCAATATCGCGGTTCGGAAACGAACCGCCACGTTCACCACCGCCCTGAGACGTGTGAGGTCTATAGGTTTTACGAGAAAGTCCAACGCGCCGTCCTTAAGAGCGGCAACTGCGGTCTCGACGGTGCCGTGGCCGGATATGAGTACGGCGGGCACCTCCGGATAATTCTGCCGGATGAAGTTGAGGAGCCTCAGCCCGTCGTCACCGGTAAGAACGAGGTCGGTCAGGACAACGTCAATGTCATCTTCGTTGAGAATGTCGTAAGCCTTCTCGGCCGACAGGGCACCGACGGGTTCATGGCCCATGTCCTCCACAACGTCGGAGATGGTCTCTATGGTGTGTACGTGGTCGTCAACGACGAGCACTTTCATGACCTTCTCAGGTCTGTCAGAACTCTCTTTGCCGTCCATCAACTGTCTCCTTCTCTCTGAGCGTCCTCCGGGTTCCCGATGAACTTGCCCCGGGGAAGACGCATGACGAAAACGGCTCCGTGCGACGACTCAGGCCGCAGGAAGAGATCACCGCCATGCATCGCGGCGATTCTCTTAGCGATAGACAGACCAAGTCCTGTTCCGCTTGGTTTGCAGGAAAAGAAGGGGTCGAATATCTTCTTCTCGTTTTCGTGCGAAACCCCTTCTCCATCGTCCCGCACCTCCACTTCGAGGTAGTCGTCCACCTCGCGGGTGGATATCTCTATCAGTCCATCCTCGCCGATGGCTTCGAGAGAGTTCTTGACGAGGTTCATAAGCGCGTGCGAAAACAGCGCCCTGTCCACCCGCACCGGGTACACCGCGCCGTCGAGCGAGAGGGTTATGTCAACTCCGTGTTCAAGACATTCGTTGCGCACGAACTCGACGACCTCCTGAATGAGATAGTTGATATCGGTGGGCTGTTTATCTCCAACAGAGATGCGTGCGAGCGCCATGAAATCCTTGACTATCGACTGCAGCGACTTGGTCTCGCGGTAGATGCGATTGAGCATTCTCATGCCCTTGGTGCGAATGCGTTCGTCCTCGACCGACCGCACAAGCTCCAGCAACATCTCAGAGTTAATCATAATTGACTGCAGAGGCGTCTGAACCGTATGCGCGAGCCCTGCCACGAGTTCGGCCGCCACAGTCTCACGTTTGTGCTCTCTGTTGTGCTGTTCGGTTGTTTGTTCGTCCATTTTGGACATACACCCTTGTTATTGTGACATGCCGATGTAATGAAAGGCACGTTTTCTGATACGCTGTCTGATTGCAGAGTTCTCCGACCAGTCCATTTCAACACACTTTGACATAATGACAATCCAAAAACGTCCACCTGACGGTCACCGACGCGTGAGTGATACGTCATTCTCGGTCAAAAGGTGTGATAATATGCCCCAGACAGGGAGCCGCATGCGCGTAATTGCAGGAATCGCAAAGGGACGAAAACTAAAAGACGTGCCGGGAAGACCACGCGTCCACTGACCGACCGAGTCGAGGAGTCGCTGTTCTCCATGCTCGCGGCTCGTCTGCCGGGTTCGCGATGTGCTCGATCTGTACGCGGGGAGCGGCTCATTCAGCATCGAAGCGGTTTCTCGCGGGGCCGAAAGCGCGGTGGCGGTAGAACGCTCTTCCCGGCCCGGAGCAACCGCGAAGGCGAACATAGCTCTTACAGGTTTCGACAGCAATATCGAGTTGGTTCGTGCCGACGTGGCGGCCTACGTCAGGCGAACGGTGGATGAGACTTCATTCGATATCGTTTTTGCCGACCCGCCGTTCGCGAAGGCGGACGACAAATGCCCGAGCTTCCGAAAGCTCCGCGGCCTTCTCGGTGACATCACGGCCCCCGACGGGCTGTTCGTCATTCGCATATTCGAGCAGGTGGAGGTTCCTCAAGTGGCCGCAATGAAATTGACGAAGGACAAGAAGATCGGCATCTCACGACTTCTCTTCTATCAACACGAAGGACAACGCGAAGGAAATACCTCTTGAGCAAGATAACCAGCACCGCCGCAATACTTGCCATAGGAAGCGAGCTTCTCACAGGAAGGACGGTTGACACCAACTCCGCGTACATAGGTTCGCAGCTCGAACTGCTCGGATTCACCGTGCCGCTCGCAGTAACATGCGATGACGACGCACCGGCCATCGCCGAACAGGTTCGCAACCTCCTCGGAGAACACGACATCCTCATTACATGCGGGGGGCTCGGTCCGACGTTCGATGATGTTACCCGTATTGCAGCGGCCGACGCGCTCGGAGTGAGGCTTGTTCGAAGCGAGGCCGCCCGCGCTTCGACGCTTCGGTATTTCGAGCGGACAGGCAGGCAACCGACCGATTCAAACGAGAGCCAGGCATACATTCCACAAGGAACGGAGGCCCTGGACAACTCCATCGGCTCCGCAGCGGGCTTTCACTTCGAACGTGACGGCCACCATCTGTTCTGCCTGCCCGGCATTCCCTCCGAGATGAAGCAGATGTTCACTTCCACCGTGCGACCGGTCCTCGAATCCATGCTCGACTCCGAAACCCATGTCCGAAGACTGGAAGTGTTCGGCACCTCGGAATCCCGTATCTCGGCCCTAATCACGAACCTTGACGTTCCCACCGGTGTACGAACAGCCATTAACGCATCGTTCGGAATCAAGGTGTGCCGCTTCTACACGACGAACCGGAACTTGTTCTCCACCGTGGACTCGCTTGCCGATAAACTCGCTGCTTCACTCGGAGAAACAGTCATCTCAACCGATGGAAGATCACTGGTCGAAGTGGTGGCTCGACAGCTCAAGGAGCTTTCGCTTACCGCTGGAACCTGTGAATCTTGCACCGCTGGGCTCGTGGGCAAAATGCTGACCGACCTTCCCGGCAGCTCCGACTACTTTTCCGGTTCTCTTGTTACTTACACGAACGAACTGAAGGCGAACATAGGCGTATCGCACGCGAGCCTCATCAAACACGGCGCTGTGAGCGAACATGTCGCGCTGCAGATGGCAAGCAGTGCTCGCAGCAAGCTCGGGGTTGACGTTGCTGTTTCGACAACCGGAATAGCCGGCCCGACAGGTGGTTCGTCCGACAAGCCTGTGGGTCTCGTGTACGTAGGCTACAGCGGCCCGGACGGCGGAACTTTCGAAAAGCACATCTGGGGAGGGAACAGGCACTTCAACCGCATGGCCAGCACCAATGCAGCGCTCGACCTTATCCGTCGCAGATTACGACTGGAGAAGAAGCCTTGAAGGTTCTTGTACGGATGCCGAACTGGCTAGGCGACTGCGTAATGGCCTTGTGGGCTCTGCGCGACGCTCTCTCGCAAAGTGACGTTGACCGGGTTGACGTTCTGTGCCGCAAATCAGTGGCGGGATTGATGAACTGCATTCCCTTTGTCGGCACGGTTCACACCATCGAAAAGCTGAGCGGCTTCAAAGGTCTTTTGGGAAACCGCGCACGGCTTCGGGAGCTTTCAATGCTCTCTTACGACATCGGTCTGCTTCTGCCTAACTCCATTTCCAGTGCACTCGAGATGAGAACGGCGCGACCGTCGAAACTCGTGGGCTATTCCACCGATGGCCGGGGAATGCTGCTCGACAGGCCTGTTCGCGTTCAGAAGTGGCTTAAAGAGGCCCACATGTACTCCTACTACCTGAACGTTGCGCTATGCGCATTCGGCGCGGACGAGCTTGAAGAGGAAGCCCCGGTGCCGAAAGAAAAGTTCGAACTTTCCTTCACGGACAGCGATATACAACTGATTGAACAACTGTTAGTTAGACATTCTGTCGGTGAACGGTATATTGTAGTAGGTCCCGGTGCTGCTTTCGGGCCATCGAAACAGTGGAAACCCGACAGTTACGCTGGAACAGTTGACCTGATCTGTCGTAAGTACGACTGCTCCGCCGTGATAGCCGGGGCGCCGTCCGACAGGAAGGTCGCTCACGAGATAGCATCCCGCATCGAGGCAGAATCGGCAGACCTATGCGGAACCACCGACCTGCCACAGGTGACATATCTTCTCAGCAGGTCGTTCGGGTTCGTCGGAAACGATTCGGGCCTCATGCACGTCGCCGCGCTTGCAGGTACTCCCTGCGTCGGACTGTTCTTCAGCACCGAACCGGTCAGGACGAGCCCCATCGGACTCTCGACGAGGTGCGTAGAGGCGGATATCGCCTGCCGCCCCTGCTATCGGAGGGAATGCAACAGGGGCTACGAATGTCGCGACCGCGTTTCGCCATCTCAGATCTCAGAGGCCTTCGGGAATACGCTTGCAAGCGCCGACGGCAGGTAAACGGGAGTGAAATTTGGCCAGGATTCAGAAACGCCTCAGTGCCGACCTTTTGAAGAAGCTCGGCTATTCGAAGGGCACGCATCGAGGCTGGACCTACACAGCGCGCTCCGAGTCCGAGCTTGCCGAGGTCGCTGACAAGGCAGCAGTAATCTTCAGCACCGGAGAGCCGAAGGACACGCACGTTCCCGTGAAGCTGTCGCTTACGGACGGCAGAATCTTCTACGCCTACTGCGCCACGCTCAAGCGCTCGATGTTCGGGCTTCTCTCACCGCTCTCCCATCATCCATTCGACCAGTCCTTCAAGGGAGCTTTGCTGCTCAAAGACGCGAATTTCCCCGTACTCATGCCGTTCGCGCTCCTTCGACGCGGAGGACTGTTCGAGACCCTTCAGCAGGTAATGCTGTTCGAAGATGAAGAGGACATTCTTCCCCTGCCCGACTATATCCTGTCACTCGAGAACACGCCTGATATCCGCTGCCGTGAAATCTGGCGCCAGATGGGAAAACACCTCGGCGAAATTCACCAGAGTAATGTCATTGCGGGAAT
The DNA here is from genome assembly GCA_034521065.1 of Planctomycetota bacterium. GTDB lineage: Bacteria > Planctomycetota > B143-G9 > B143-G9 > B143-G9 > JAXHMW01. Next base: position 56,607 of record JAXHMW010000011.1, read on the forward strand.
AAAGACCGCGGCCGAGGTCTTCGTTGACAGAACTGAGATCGACTGCATATCGTTCCGGGTCTCGGCCGGGCTTTCATGTGAACGCCGTCACCGCGTCTCCGTGAGGAACGGCGGAGAGATTGCCGCGAGCCAGCTTCGTGTACGGCCCCGAAATCGCCGCACTCGACCGCTGCTTCCTCGATGAAGATGACGGTACCGGGTCAAGGTCGCTGGACACCCAAGCGGGAGACACTACTCTCGTGGCCGACCTTACCCGCAAGAAGGCCACTGAGAACTGGGATGTCTCAATTCGGCGACTCGCCGAAGAAGACGAGCTACCTGAACCTGATAAGGGCACTCGACAAACACGGTGAACGCGAGTAGCATGCCTACAATACTCGAAAGCACCGACCGTCTGCTGTTCATCAAGCCCACCTCACTTGGAGACGTGGTTCAAAGCCTCGCCGCGGTCTGCGCAATCAAGAAGGCCAGGCCAACACTTACGCTCGACTTCCTCGTAGCGGACATATACACCGGCCTGCTCGAAGGGCATCCGCACATAGATGAAGTGCTTACCTTTCCGCGCAAGAGGATGAAGGGAGGGCTCGCGGAGTTCACCCGTGCATTCGGAGACCTTCGCAGACAACTGCGCTCGCGCAAGTACGATACTGCCCTCGACCTGCAGGGGCTTGCAAGAAGCGCGTTATGCGCCCGGATGAGCCGAGCCCCCCACCGCATCGGCTTCGCCGACGCCCGGGAGATGGCCCCCCTGTTCTATACTGACAAAGTGGACAGCCCGCGCAAGAGCGTACACGCGGTACGCCGCTACCTGCATGCAGTTCGATACTTGGGCGCGGAGGTGTCGGAGCAGGACGTGCGCTTCGCCCTGGAGCCTTCCGAAGAGGTCAAAAAGGGCGTGAAAGAACTTCTTCCGGACGGGCCTTTCTGCGCGTTTGCACCCGGAGCGAGATGGGAGACGAAGAAGTGGCCGTTGGGGCACTTCATCGAACTGGCGAGGTTCGCCCGTGAGGAACACGGCCTCGCGGTTACCGTGGTGGGCTCGCCGGATGAGGCGGAGCTTGGCAAGCGAATCAGCACCGAACTCGGCGACAACACGCACAACCTTGCCGGAAAGACGACGATTCCGCAGCTTGCCGCGGTTCTGCACGGCTCGAAGGCGGTTGTATCCAATGACAGTGGGCCGATGCACATGGCCGCTGCGATGGGAGTGCCCACAGTTTCCTTTTTCGGTCCGACCTCACCTGACCTGATAGCGCCATGGGGCCAGGAGGAGCTTGTGCTGTGGACAGAAGAACCGTGCAGAGGGTGCTATCGCCGAAAATGTCATACAATGCCCGCCAAGTGCCTTTCGGAAATATCAGTAAAGAAAGCCTCGGCGGCACTGACAGCCGCCCTTGAGAAGCGAAGACCGGAGCGCATTTGAAGCTACGGGAAAAACTTCGACATTTCGCCTTCATACTCGACTTCAGCCGCCCGTACTACCTCTTCATAGCACTATTCATGCTTACAACTCTGTGCTATTTCGGGGTAATACTGTTGTTCGCCCGGCTGCTGAACATGCTCGTTGACGTCCTGCCAAAGGACGTCGAGTCAGTTAGCGCACTTACCCCAGAACAGCTTTCCGTTGCGCTCGAATCCACCTACCAACTGCTGTATTTCGGTCTTCCCGCAGTTCTCGGCCTGTTCGTCTTTCACGGCGCAAACATATTCCTGCGCAAGTACATTTCGCTTCGCATCTCACTGGACCTGCGAAAGCATCTGTGCAACCACGCATTGACACTGTCCATGCGTTTCTACGACAGCAAGAGTTCGGGCGACATACTCTCTCGCGCGACCAACGACGTTCTCAAGATAGAGAAGTCTTTCGAGATATTCTGGGGCGAGTTCTTCAATCCTCTCATCGGCATATTCGTCCTCGTACCTGCGACATTCTACTATTCCTGGCAGATTGCGCTTCTGAGCCTCATCGCCCTGCCATTGATAGTTCACCTCGTTCGAAAGGCCAGCAAAAAAATTCTCGCCGCCTCTTACGAAAGCCTTCAGTACCTTGGCGACACGACCGAGACACTGCGGGAGATATTCGATTCCATCAAGATAATCAAGGTCTTCCGCCTCGAAGATACCTCTTACAAAAAGTTCACCACCAACGCGACAAAGTTCTTCAAGGCCGCCCTTCGAGCTGCCACCGCATTCGCCATCAATGCCGGGTTGATGGAAGGCATCACCTACCTTGTGATAGTGCTGATCGGGTTTATGAGCTGCTATTTGACTCTGAAAAACTCCATGGACCTGTCCCTCACTCATCTCGTGCCTGTTTTCTACCTTCTCTCGGAAACGTACAAGCGGATAAAGTCGTTCACAAAGAGCTTCAACACCATTCAGGAGTCATTTGCAGGCATTGACCGAGTTCAGGAACTTTTTCGCGAAAAAAGCGAGATATCCGATGCACAAGACGCGGTCGAGATCGAGAACATTGACGGCGCCATCAATTTCAGGGACGTGGATTTCGCTTACGGCTCCGATCCGGTGCTGAAGAACGTGAAGTTCGATATCAACCCCGGCGAGACCGTGGCGCTGGTAGGACGCAGCGGCTCCGGCAAGACCACGGTGTTCAACCTGCTCGCCCGCTTTTACGACGTTGACAACGGGGCCATCGAAGTTGACAACAGGGATGTCCGCAAGATCAAGCTCTCTTCACTGCTCGACTCCGTGGGGCTTGTGACGCAGGAACCGATCCTGTTCAATGACACCATCCGCAACAACATCCGATACGGCAGGCCGTCGGCTACGCCTGAGGAAATAGAGGAGGCGGCTAAGGCGGCGTTCGTGACCGAGTTCTCGTCGGAGTTCGAAAAGGGGCTTGACTACCCGGTCGGAGAACGTGGCGCCAACCTGTCCGGCGGACAGCGCCAGAGGGTGACAATCGCGCGAGCTTACCTGAAGAACCCTCCGCTTCTGCTCCTCGACGAGGCAACGAGCGCGCTTGACAGCGAGTCCGAACAAGCTGTTCAGAAAGCGCTTTCCAGGCTCATGAAGGGGCGCACAACGTTCGTCATAGCACACAGACTTTCGACAATCCGCGATGCCGATAAGATAATCGTATTGGAGGCCGGAAAGGTCGTGGAGAGCGGCACTCACTCGGAGTTGATTTTGAAGGACGGCGCTTATGCGCGGCTTCACAGGATGCAGCAGGTCGGCGATGAGAATGGTTCGTAGCGAGGTAGTAGTCGGCAAGACCGGTAGGGCCGTAATCTTTTTGCAGGGGTTGCGTGTGAGCGGGATACAGTTGCTCGGAGAGCCGTCCGGGCCGGCAAAGGCGCAGGATTTATGCGGCGCCGCCAGTGCGGTCGAGAGATTTCTGAACGGCGAAGAGGACGCCCTCGCCGAACTCGAAGCGGATCTCGACGTTCACCAACTCCCGAAGTTCACTCGCAGGACACTCCAGCAGATGCTCTCCATTCCTCGCGGCGAAACCATCTCGTACGGCGAACTCGCGAAAAAGCTTGGAAGGAGCGGTTCGGCCAGGGCTGTCGGCGGGGCGTGCGCGAGGAACCCGATACCCATCCTCATTCCCTGCCACCGAGTGGTTTCGGCGAACGGACCGGGAGGATTTTCGAGTGGTCTTGCGTGGAAACGCAGACTGCTCGCCGCGGACACCGGAGATATAAACACATTTCTAAAGGAGGAATAATGAAAATTGAACTGCCTCAGCCGAATATGACAGCGGGACTGGACCTCTTCAAGGCCATTCGTGAACGCCGGAGCATTCGCAGCTATGCAGATGAGGCTCTCGACCCTTCGCAGATATCCGACCTCCTGTTCCACACAAGCGGCATAACAGGCGACAGGCCGCGCATGCTCGCTTCACCCTCCGCCGGGGCCATCCACGCCATCAAAACCTACCTGATCGCTTACGACATACAGGGCATCGAGAAGGGCATTTACGTTTACGACAAGGAATCCCACTCGTTGGAACAGACCTTCGAGGGCGATGTCCGCCAACCGCTCTCCGAGGCGTGTTTTGAGCAGAAGATGTTTACCCACGCACCTGCCGTCGTCGCCTTCAGCGTGAACATTGACAGGATTCGACAGCGTTACCGCGAACGTTCTCCCCGATACGCCGCGATGGATTGCGGCCACTATGGACACAACATCTACCTCGTTTGCGAGGCACTGGGTCTCGCCACTGTCGCAGTGGGCGCTTTCGACGACGATGCGGCGAACAGGGCTCTTGCCGTCAGCGACGAGGAGCAGGTTTACTACATATTCCCCATAGGCGAAAAGAACAATGAATGACCCTCTTTTCTCCTCGCCGGACTACTTTCACGGGGTCAACCTTTTCGCGGACCCCATTCACACCTACATACCGGTGACGTATCCTGCCCATGACGGCGAGGTATGCGAGCGCGATATCATAGACTCGCCCTGGGTGCAGCGCCTTCGGCGCATTCATCAGCTTCAGAGTGCGTGGTGGGTTTATCCGGGAGCGGAACACAGCCGCTTCATTCACTCGCTGGGAGTGATGCACTGCGCCGGCTACTTCGCGCGCAAACTGTTCGACTCGCTCAAGGGCAGCCTCGAAAAACGCAACGAGTCCTGCCCCTCCTATCCATTGCTCGAAGAGACAGTGCGTCTTGCCGGTCTTCTTCACGACCTCGGGCACGGGCCTTTCAGTCACTTCTTCGACGACGAGTACCTCTCGGAATACGGCATCACGCACGAAGACCTGTCTAAGCATCTGATCCTGGACTATTTCGGCGAGCAGATCAGTCAGCTCAGACGGTCGCCCACCGCACGGTTCGAAGAGAGCGAGACGGTGAATCCGGAACACGTGGCATTTCTTATCAAGAAACCTGCCCGGCCCGAAGAGGTTGACGAGAGCATGCCGCTCTGGGTCAGGTGGCTTCAGCCGCTGTTCTGCGGCATCTACACTGTTGACAATATAGACTATTCCCTGCGCGACGCGTACATGTGCGGCATCTCGTCGAGCTACGTTGACATGGAGAGACTGAGGTTCTACACCTTCTTTACCGACAATGGCCTGACCTTCCACCACGCGGGCCTGTCCGCACTGGAAATGTTTCTGAAGAGCCGGTGGTACCTGTACCGTAACGTTTACTACCATCGCACGGTACGAGGCATTGACCGCCAGCTGTCCTTCATCTTCCGGGATACGATCGAACAGATTCTCGGCGGCGACCCTCGCAAAAACCTCGACAAGTACCTGACCCTTACGGACTACAGTCTGCTGGAAACAGTGAACACCTGGCACAAAAGCGACAACGTCAAAAGACGCGGACTCGCATCCGACTGGCGCAAGGTCGTTGAGAGAAAGGTGATGTGGAAAAGCGTATTCGAGGCAGAACTTCCCATCCACGCCACCTCCGCTGATGAACCCATCAACCCCGGCCGAATACGCGCGGCGATCTATGATAAACTTCCGCCACGCTCGAAAGACATTGTCTTCGAGGTGCACCCGCCAGTCACGACCCCCGTCCGGTAAACCCGGGAATATTCAAAGACCAGAATCTGAACGTTTACAACCCCGTCACCAAGCGCATTGACCAAAAGTCGGTGAGCCAGCTATTCCCGCATCTTCCGGGCTGGGTGACGATTGTGCGCGTTTACACTACATGTCCGGAAGAAGCGGTAAAACTCGCAAACGCATGCGAGGCAGCGATAAAGGAGTTTGCGCGTTGAGTGGCGAAAAGGGAAGCTTCGGTCAGGTTCGCAGCGGTTGTCGAGTACGACGGCACCGGACTGGGCGGCTGGCAGCTTCAGCCTAACGCGCTCACGGTTCAGCAATTCGTGGAATCCTCACTTGAAGGACTGTACGGCCAACCCGTGCGCGTACATGCTTCGGGGCGGACGGATGCAGGAGTACACGCTCGCGGACAGGTGATACACTTCGACGCCCGAGACGACTACGATGCCAGGATCGTCCTGAACGCCGCAAACGCGAGACTTGACAGCCGCGTGGCCATTGTGAAGGCAATAAAGGTGGACAGGGACTTCCACGCACGTTACCATGCACTGCGCAAGGAATACGAATACCGCATCCTTTGCAGCTACGCCCCGAGCCCCCTTCGCAGTTCCTTCACCTGGCATCGTCCGAAGGCCCTTAACGTGGAAGCGCTAAGGGACGCGGCTCAGATGTTGGAGGGCGAACACGACTTTCGCTCGTTTGCCACAGAGCCCGACAATATCAAGGATTCGGTACGGACGATGCATTACGTTCGCGTGCTGGAGGAGTCCGACGAGATACGCATTTTGTTCTGTGCGAACGGTTTTCTGTACAACCTCGTGCGTTCGCTTACAGGGGCTCTTGTAATGTACTCGACCGGTGGAATAGAGCGGTCCAAGCTATTGAGTTGTCTTTCGAACACGAATTCGCGTCAGCCCGCGCCGCTTGCACCTGCGAACGGCCTGACGCTCAACTGGGTAGAATACGACAAATACCCGCAGCTAAAGAGAGAGGTCTGAATGGCGGGCGAATACTCCGGCATGGAGGAACGCCAAGTACTTATACGGTTCAGGAATGGCGACAGTGAGGCGGGCAACGAACTGTTCCGTCGCTACCGGGATCGTGTATTTGCGATGTGTGCGAACGTCACGGGTAACCGCGACCTCGCCGCCGAAGCCGTTCAGGAGGCCTTTTACCGTCTTCTTCGCATTCGGAACAAGATAGACCCCGACAAGAACTTCTCCGCTTTCCTTCACAAGATGGCCTATAACCTGTGCATGGACGAGCTTCGCCGCAAAAAGAACGCGGTGAGCTGGGAAGACTTTTCGTGGGTTGAAGAGGAACTCCCTTCGGTTGATGAACTGTTTGCGGAAAACGAACACAAGATCGAGATGAAGGAGGTCTGGCAGGCGGTGGAAAAGCTGCCACTCTCCGCAAAGACGCTTATGGAACTCAGATACCGCTCCCGGCTTTCGCCTGACGAGATAGCGAACATTCTGGAATTACCGGCTTCCACAGTGCGGGTGAGGCTCTACCGCGCCCGCAAGGCCCTTGCCGGAATGCTGATGTCCCTGCTGAGGGAGAAAAAGTAACGCAACCCCCCTTAAAATCGTACTTAGAGTGCAATGAACAACAAAGACAGAGAAGAGAAGATACAACTGATACTCGACGGAAAGCTCGACGACGAGAATGAGCTTTCGCAAGACGAACGTCGGGAACTGAACGGCCACAGGAAGCTTGATTCGCTTCTCTCCGAGGCGTTTAGCAACAGCGATGTGGACACCACTCCGCTGGAAGGTTTCGTTCCGTACAAGCGAGAACGCCGTAGCTTTCCTCTGCCACAGTTGCATCTCGTTGCGGCCGCCGCAGTAATTATCATCGTGGCCGCGGCATCATTTTTCTTTCTCTATACCTCCGCGCCGGAAGGCGATGGCGCAAAACTGGCCCGGTACAGGGAAGCCGCACTTAACGGCGAAGCCGCACCGCCGGTACTTGAACAGAGCCAGAAGCAGTACCTGGATTACCTCGCAGATTTTTACGGAAGCTACGCAAAGCTCTCTCCCGACAAACTTCGCGACGAACTCAACGCTGCATGGGAGCAGTCCTGCGTTAACGCCTTCGAAAGGGTGCTGACCGAAACGGAGACACGCCGGCATCGATTCGCATAGCCGAGATCGAATATACCGCCCGCCAGGCACAGGGCAACGTCTCTGAACCCGCCCTCAAGGCCTATCGCGCTTCGGCTGAAGTCGTGCTTCAGTCAATCGAGGAGAGCTTCGAAGGCTGGCGCAGCGGCGACGAGGTGAATGTCGAATGGGCTGCCGACGGCTGGGGCAATAGTGCCAGTCTGTTCGTCAACGCGACTGAGCGCGACAAGCGCACCTGCTGGCTTGCATACCGCGCTTTTGTGGACGGTGCGCCGGTAGAGGACATTCAGCGACACTACGAAAAGGTTCCCTCCCATCTTCTGCTACCGCTTGCGGAACTCAGTTCCTACGCGGTCGCCCGAAAGTTCACTTTCACCCCCGCACTGGACGAATCGGACGTACTCGCCGAGCTCGCTGCAAAGGTCCTCGATTCCAACGAAGACGACCTCGAAAGCATCGCGGCATCAGCATACATGACGCAGAACGCGCTCTATACCGCCCTATTCTACCACGGTCGAGCCATGGGCCCCAGACTCAACAAGCTCGTGACTACCGCCCATAACCTCTTCTCAGCAAGCGAGGAGTACCTCACCCGCCAGCGCATTGATGCCACGCCCGTTGTCGAACCGCTTTCCAAGGCCTTCAAGCTCAACACCGACTACCTGTTCACCAACACCTCAGCCTATCCCGTTCATCGCTACTGGACGCTTACCACGACGGCCGCCGACCTTCCACCGCAGCAACTCGATGAATGGAACGACTTCCTCAGACGTATCAACTTCGTCCGCGCCTGTGCCGGCAAGCAACTTATCAGCACAGCTTTCAAGACAAAGGGCGATTACGAAGTTTTCTCGACCACCCTTGAAGGGCTTCGCACGCGCACAATGGATACCGACTTCTTCGCCGGTTTCCTGCACGGCGATTTCAACCGTGCCTCGCCGACTTTCTCGGGCGCGAGGGTTGAAGTGAAGTGTTTTTCGGACAATGGCGCCGTAGCACTTCCGAATAACCAGCATGTGCCCGAAGGCCTGAAGACCAACGCCGACGTTCCCGGAAATTTCTGAGCACTTGCCTGTTCCCAAAACTGCGTATATTCCCTGACAATGCATGGCGCACAAGGACTGCCCTACCCTGTCGCGAGTCAGGCCGATGTACACTTTGCAAGGACGTTCGAACCGTTCTTCAGCTCGCTTGGAGTCCATCCCGACCTTCTTCTCGAAGACATAGAAGAAACCTGCAAAATGCCGCCCGCCTTTTGGTCGCAATTGCGAATCGAGTACAGCCAACTCGGTCTCGAACCTTCAGTTCATCTGCCCTTCTACGGTCTCAATTTAGGCAGCCGCAGCAATATGATAAGAGCCGTAAGCTTCAGAAACATAGTGTCCGGCTTGCGCATAGCAGGCGCGGTCGGGGCGAAACTGGGGGTCATGCATACCGGCTACATTGCGCAAACGCCCCGCAGGGCGATGTCCAAATGGGTGGAGAATTTCGCACCGCACTTCGAACGCCTGACAGCGATCGCAAGGGATCTCGGAATCCAGTTGCTGTTAGAGAACACGTGGGAGCACGACACAGAGCTTTTTGAGCGCATAGCGGATACCATAAAAGGCGAGTACCATTACTGTCTCGATATCGGTCACGTCCACTCTTTTTCAAAGGTTAGTCCTGAAAAGTGGTTCGGCCTCTTCAAAGACAGGATACGAGTGATACACCTGCACGACAACAAGCATCACGAGGACGACCACCTGCCCATTGGAAGGGGAACGATAGACTTCAGCTTCCTGCGAGACCTCGCCGGGGCCGAGAAGCCGCCGAGACTCGTGTTCGAGTACAAGCCCCGATATCTCAGCGAATCACTGTCTTACCTTCATCAGCTACTCAAGTGAACTGACAGCATATGAGCAGACCCGCTATCGTACAAAGCGACCGGACAATACTTCTCGAAGTGGACGGGCCGGGATACATCGAGGCTCGTGACAGGCTCGCGGTCTTCGCGGAACTTGTCAAGAGTCCCGAACACATCCATACGTACCGGATAACACCGATATCGCTTTGGAACGCCGCGGCAATAGGCCACGGCCCGAAGCAGATAGTGGACTCTCTTCGGAAGATATCCAAGTATGCAGTTCCGGAGAACATAGAGCGAGAGATATTCGACTTCGCAAGCCGCTACGGCAAGCTTTCTCTCATTCGCAGTGGCGAGAAGCTGATATTGGAAAGCACCGACCCCTTTCTTCTTCGGGAACTGCACAATCATGACAAGATAACGCCATTTCTCGATGCCCCGCTGTCGGAAACCCGGACAGAGGTACCATCTCGGCTGCGCGGCCATCTGAAGCAGGCCCTTATCAAGATCGGCTGGCCAGTTGAAGACAAGGCCGGTTTCGACGAAGGCGATAAACTGGAAATCAAGCTGCGCAAGGAGACCGAAAGCGGCGAGCCCTTTGAACTTCGCGAATACCAGAGGGAGGCGGTGGAATGCTTCAACGCCGGCCGGGGTGGGGGCGTGATCGTGCTTCCCTGCGGAGCTGGCAAGACGATAGTAGGCATCTGTGCGATGCAGACTCTTCAGACCAAGACGCTCATTCTTACAACCTCCGTGACGGCCGTCCGGCAGTGGATACGCGAACTCGTTGACAAGACGGAACTCGACCGAGAGGACATAGGGGAGTACACTGGGCATGTCAAGGAAATGAAGCCCGTGACCATAACGACATTCCACATGATCTCTCATCGTACTTCGAAAAAAGGCCCGTTCCCGCACTTTTCGATATTCGACAGGCAGAACTGGGGGCTGATAGTATATGACGAAGTCCATCTTTTGCCGGCGCCGGTATTCCGTGTAACCGCGGAGATACAGAGCAAGAGGCGCCTCGGACTGACAGCCACGCTCGTACGAGAGGACGGCAGGGAGGACGATGTATTTTCCCTCATAGGTCCCAAGAGGTACGATGTGCCCTGGAAGGAGCTGGAGAAACAAGGGTGGATAGCCAAGGCGGTATGCAAGGAAGTACGCCTGATGCTTAATGGTGAAAAAAGGTTAGAATATGCAGTAGCTGGCAGGCGCAAGAGGTATCGCATTGCCGCGGAGAACCCGCGCAAGGTCGAACTGATAAGGGCTATTCTCGAACGCCATGAAAAGGCCAACGTGATAGTCATCGGTCAGTACCTGACACAGGTGTCGAAGCTTCGTGATGAACTGGATGCGCCGCTGATCACCGGCAAGACGAACGCGAAAGAGCGCGACCGTCTTTACGATGCGTTCAGAAAGGGCGATATCAACCTGTTGGTCGTCTCCAAGGTCGGCAACTTTGCCATTGACCTTCCCGACGCGAACGTGCTGATACAGGTTTCCGGCTCTTTCGGCTCACGCCAGGAGGAAGCTCAGAGGCTCGGAAGGATACTCCGACCCAAATCGGACCGCTCGATGGCGCACTTTTATACTCTGATAACCAAGAACTCCGACGAGATGGAGTTCGCTGCCAAGAGACAGTTGTTCCTTACTGAACAGGGGTATAAGTACATAATCCTCGACGAAAGGGAATTCGATGAAGCTCCATAAAGGACTTGCTGTTTATCTCGTCAAAGATAAAATGGTAGCGCAGGAGCTTGAAGCACTCGCCGAAGTCGAGGACATTCACTTCGTTGCGCTGAACGACGAACTCATAGCTACCGAGCCCGAAAGCGGAGCCAAGCTCTGCGATGTACTCAAGAAACGCGGGTACTACCCGAGGTCGATAGACTCTTTTAATGGTAACGAGCCCCCATCGAGTTAGGCATATGGCAAAAGCGAAAGAGACCGGGATAGACATCAAAGACATTTCTGCCAACCTGTTAAAGAAACTCGCCGCTCAACTCGGCTACTCTTCTGCTGCCAACAAGGCTCAACTCATCAAGGAACTGCGCAAGGCTAACGATTACAGGGGAAGGCTCGCGGGAATCATCACGGACCTTTCTCCCAAGGCCCGCAAATTCTACGAAGAACACGCCAACGAACAGCGGATAGAACTCAAGAAACTGCGCAAGGAGTGCGCCTTTTCGGACAAGGATTTCGACAAGGTGATAGAAGAGCTCGAACAGGCTGCGCTGTGCGCTCAGCTTCGCCGAAGCTCAAAAAAGAGCACCGGGCCCGTTTACGAGTTCATCACGAACTCCAGCCTGCTCGTTCTAGCTGAAGAAGAAGTTCAAGGCACACGAACTTTTTAACGTCCGCAATTTTCTTATGGACCTCGTTCGCCTTCTTCAGATGGTTCGCCAGAAGGCTCCGCGAGTGTTGTCTGACGGTTCCGCAGGCGTTCGATTCGTCTCCAAGCTTGAATCGGTTGTCCTGACCACTTCGGACATGGAGCAAGAGTGATGCCGACCTGTACATTCAACTCCTTTACTGGCTTTCAATCGAGACAGGGCTGGCTTATCTCGACGGCAAGGAGATAAAGGTCTGGACAAGGCCGACGATTTTTTCAACCTCGCGAGTCATGTTCGAGTGCAGGAACTGTTTGAAGCTTGGCTGCGTAACACAGGCATAAACGAGTACGAGTTCTCCACAAAATTGAACATGAAGGGCAAGCCAGCTCCGGGACTGAACGACATTCCCGACGGCCAGCGCCTCAAGACCGCAAGGCGCATGCTGACCGAGAGCCTCAGCCTCCTCGAAGAGGAACATAAGTGGTTCTCGGTACGCGATTTCGCGGCGTTCAGCCGTACGCGCACTCCGGACATGATAGTCAAGTCCATCGCTGAAGACGACGCGCTGAACATGAACCTCACATACCGAGGCATTTACACTGGCGAGTCCTCCGACCTGCACGACGGCATTCCCCGCGCAAGCAACTGGCACGTGGTGGAAGGCGAGTTCGTCGCCAAGGCCTTGTGGATGCTCTCAGTACTCGGCGTCGTGTACATCAGCGAGGACCTCAAGTGGTTTTCAATGACTCCCGAAGGCAGGTACTGCCTCGGCCTGACCGACGAGCCCGTTACCGAATCCGAGGAGCAGGCATGCCTCGTCGTTCAGCCCAACTTCGAGATCGTGGTTTATCCACGCAAGGCCCGGCCCGAATCGCTTCACTTCCTCGGCACTTTCTGCGACCTGGAAAGCGACCAGGAGAGCTTGGTTTACAAGATGTCTCTCAACTCGATCTACCGTGCAGCCGATGCCGGTTTAGATATCGATGCCATCTTCGCATTTCTCAAGAAGAACAGCACCACTTCGATTCCCGACAACGTCGAAAAGACGCTTCAGGAATGGTGGGACCGCTGCAACATGATCTTCTTCGCCGAGACGGCCGACCTGATCGAGCTTTCCGAGGCCGAACCATATGACAGGCTGCCCGACTCCTTTAAGAAGCAGGCCATAAGGAGCGGTGATTTCCTTATTTTCCCCGACAAGTTCCACCACTCCACTTCGGGCATCGAGGTGGCGGACTACCAAGACCGTGCGCAATGCTGCCGGATAGACGAAAACGGCACCATTTACCTCAACAAGAAGAAGGTGGATGTATTCCTGTTGTCCTACTTCCGGAAGTTCACAGAAGAGGTGAAGGAAACACACAAGGAGTACGTACGCAAGCTCGATGAAAAGGCAGTAGGTTCCTCCGATGACTGCACCGCGGACAAGATTCTCGACACCCTCGAAGAGGTCTCGCCCGAAATTCCTGCATCAATAGCCATCAAGCTTCGTGCGCTGGAGAACAAGCTGCCTCCGGCAAAGACTTTCAAAATCGTGGCAATCTGCCTTCCCGAGACCCTGAGAGACGACGAACTCGACTCGAAACTTCTCAAAAAGCACTCTCTCGGTCGTATCAAGGACTACTGGCTTCTCACTTCGACTGACTTCGACGAGATGAAGAAGAAGCTCAGGGAGCTTGGACTGAAGGTTGAGTCTGAGAAGATAACGAGCAAGAAAGGCATGTCGGTCGAAGCGGAAGCAGAAAAGGTAGATGATGAGGAGAATGGCGAAAAGAAGCTGGATGATGAAGAGAAGCTGAAGGTAATCGAAAAGGCCATCAAGAACGGCCTTCAGATGCAGATAGTGTACAAGCTGCCCGACGGAGAGCAGGACATGCTCGTCAAGCCCACTCAGGTGCTGACCTCGAACGAGGAGAAGATCGTCGAGGCGGTTGACGATACCACAGGAATGTCCGTTATGCTCACTGCGGAAAAAATAACCGGCATCAAAAAGGTCAGCCGTCCATCCGGCCGCTACTGATTCGGCCTTCCCCACCTGTTCCACATCCAGTCGTTGACCGGAACGATTACGAGAAACAAGGCAATTCCGCTCAGCGCGTCTATTCCGTAATGGAACCCGCATGAAACTGTCGCCAGGATAAGCCCTATCACAAAAGGTGCGACAAGCAGTCCGAAAAGCCTGTTGTGCCGCCAGGCTTCGAGAAAAGCTATCAAGCCCACAGCGATATGAGATGATGGAACAGCTCCGCCCGGAGTGTCCATCCTGTATGCGAGGTCAACGAGAGTATCGAAGAAACCGCCGAAGAGCATCTCCCTGCCCTCCACCGGTCCGAGTACCGGAAAGATGAAGTACAGCGCGTATGAAACGAGAAACATAACTGTCGCCGAAAAGATGAAGCGGCGAAAGCCTGAGCGGTCGCGCACGTAAAGCACGCCACCAACGACCGGAAGATAAAGGTAATAAGAGAAGTAACACATGTGTAGCACCTCGACAAGCCATTGGTGCTTCACAACGAGTTGCGGAAGGATCCTGTCGGGCCTGAAACCCGAACAGCGAGCCGTCAACGACGAGGACGGCCTTGTCGAACGGCTTTGAGAAAAACAGCTTTCGCAGCTTTCCGCTCTGCGGATACAGGTAGGAGAAGAGCAACACCGGGTACCAGTCGTGGGCAAACATCGCCCAACCCTTTTCGCTGAGCTCCCCGTGTACCGCGAGAATCACGATGGCGCACATCAGGACAAGGTGTACGAAAACCACCTCGTAAAAGACCCCAAGCCCGCGCCCGAATGCTATCACAGACAACAGCACACCGGCAAGGTAAAGAAGCATCGCCCTGTCGGTGAGATTCAGATATCGCGGCGCGGTGTTCAGAGCCAGCCGTTTTCGGTGTACCATTTAACCGTGTCTCTTATGCCCTTGGCGAGGTCGTATCGTGGTCTGAAGCCGGTGTCATTCTCAAGTTTTTTCACCGAACTGCCGCAGGCCTCCTGCTTCATTTCAAAAAGTTTTTCCGGGCTTACCAGCACGGGTTTTCCGGTGAACCTGCCAATAAAGTAGCCCGCGAACGCATAGAGGTCCGCGACCCACTCGGGCATCCTTCTGGTCTTGTACTCGACTCCCAATTCCCTTGCGGCGTAAGAGATAAAATCATCCCATTCGCGGGATTCGCCGTCGGAGAGATAGTAGGTTTTGGCAGCGGAGTCGCCGCATTCGAGGCATACTGAGGCGGCCAGGGCCACATCCTCGCCGTGTACGAGCGACAGTTGGGGTTGAGTTCGGCCCGGACGAAGGTCGAGGCCCCGTTGCTTGAGGGTCTTGAGGGCGCGGTAGATGTCTTTCTCGCGCGGGCCGTACACCGCGCAGGGGCGCAGTATCGTGTAGTTGCGAAACAGCCCGCGCACGGCAAGTTCTGCGGCGAACTTGCTCAATCCATACCAGGTCAGAGGTTCGTCGGGGTGCGTCTCGTTCCTCGGCTCGCCCCTTTTTGAGCGTCCTCCGGCTGCGAGGCTGCTGATGAACACGAAACGTTCGACGCCAGAGCTTACAGCCGCCTCACACAGGTTTCGAGTGGCGGCCACATTGGCCTTCCAGTACTTGTCCAGCGAGGTCGCCCTCACGATGCCCGCACAATGCAAAACCGCGTCAACGCCAGCGCATGCCTTTTTCAGACCCTCCGGGTCATCATATGATGATTCCCTTACTTCCGTCTCGGACGGCAGCTTTGAACGCTCTGTCTGCGGCCTCGCGAGGCATATCGGTTCGTGACCCCGCTCAGAAAGCTGCTGAATGCAGTGATGACCGATGAAGCCGCTTGTTCCTGTAACGAGAACCCTCATAGCGACTTCTCGTAGATGCGGTAGGTTCGATAGAGTGTGCCACCAATCTTCTCGGCAGCCCTCTTCATTTCGACGTTGTCCTCCAGAACCCACGACAGCTCAGCCTCGGTATAGCCCGCCCCTATGCCGCGCCTGAAGGTCTCAAGGTACATTATGGAATCGAGACCGAGACCGCGATATTCCTTCTTCATTCCCATCGCAAGAACGCGAATTCGCTCGATGTGTCGCTTGTGCCACAAGAACTTGAGGAACCCGAACGGGAACAGCCTGCCGTTCATGTGCCTGAAGGCCACGTTGTAATCTGGAAGGGCGAGGGAGAACCCGACCGGTTCGCCCTTTACAAGCAGGAACAGCACGAGTTCGGGTTCGGCGATTTTCGCGAAATCCTTCGCGGAGTACTCGAACTCCTCGCGGGTCATCGGTACGAATCCCCAGTTCTTTTCCCACGCGGAGTTGTAGATGTCGAACATCAGCGACACCTCTCTGTCGAGGTTGCCCATGTCCACCGGCCTCACCGAAGCCTCGCGGCGTTCGGACAACATATCCACCACCCTTTGAAGGCGTTCGGGAATGCCGTCTTGCGAGGACACCTTGTAAGCGTAAACTCTTGGCCTTGGTAAACCCCACTCGTTCGAGAAGCCTGTTGTAGTAAGGGGGGGTATAGGGCATCATCAGAACGGGCGGGCCGGGTTCTCCATCCAAGAACAGCGCGCACTGTTCGTTTGTCGAGAACTCGGTTGGTCCTGTTATGCGCGAACAGCCGCGCTCGGAAAGCCATTCAGAAGCAGAGTTGAACAGTGCGCGGAACACGTCCTCGTCCCGGACCGCTTCCAGAAACCCGAAGAAGCCCCTGCCGTCCTCGTGAAAGCTTAGGTGGTTGCGGTTGTGTATGGCGCATATTCGTCTGACATCCTCGCCGTCCTTTGTGACGCACAAAAACGGCTGGACTTTTGAATGTTTGTGGAAGGGATGTTTCGCGGGGTCGAACATGTCGCGCTGTTCGGAGAGAAGCGGCGGAACCCAGTTTTCGTCATCGGAGTAGATGCGCCACGGAAGGCGGAGAAATCTGCTGAGCGTTTGGGGGGAGTTGACCTCCAGCACCTCGATGTCATGCATATCGCTTCTCAGATCAATCCGAGTTCGCGACCGACCTTACCAATTGAGTTCAGAGCCGTGTCTATCTCTTCGGCCGAATGCGTCGCCATGAGGCTTATGCGAATGAGAGACTGATTCTTCCTTACAGCGGGTGGAACCACGGGATTTACGAAAACACCGCATTCCTGAAGGCGCATGCACATCTTGAAGGTAAGCATCATGTCACCCACAAGGATCGGGAGCACGGGAGTCTCCGACAAACCCACATCGAAACCCAGGTTCTGGAGCCCCTCAGACATTCTGCGGGTGTTGTTCCAGAGTTTCTCTCGCCTTTCCGGCTCGGAGCGCAGTATGCGCAGTGCTTCGAGCACTGCGGCACAGTTGGGCGCGGGGAGGCTCGCGGAAAATATCAGTGCCCTGGCATGATGTTTCAGGTACTCTATCAAATCCTCGTCACCGGCGATGAATCCGCCTACGGAAGCGAGGGCCTTGCTGAAGGTGCCCATGATGATATCGGTCTCTCTCGTGAGTCCGAAATGGGCCGCGGAACCCTCACCGTTCGGACCGAGGACGCCGATGGCGTGGGCTTCATCCACCATTACCGCGGCGTTGTGCTCACGTGCGAGGGTGATTATCTCGGGCAGGCGTGCGATATCGCCGTCCATGCTGAACACACCGTCCATGACGATGAGCTTGTTGGACTCGTACGGAAGGCTCTCGAGCACCTCTTCGAGCGAGGTCGGATCGTTGTGTTCGAAACGAATCATCCTTCCGAAGCAAAGGAGGCCGCCGTCAATTATGCTCGCATGGTCACAGCGGTCTGTAATGAGGTAGTCGCCCCTCTGAACGACAGAGGCAATGAGCCCCTGGTTAGCCATGAAACCCGTGGAAAACAGGAGAGCCGCATCCTTGCCGACGAACTCGGCGAGTTCCTTCTCGAGCTCTGCGTGAATGTCGAGCGTACCGTTGAGAAAGCGCGAACCGGCACAGCCGGAACCGTAGCGGTCGAGCGCGTTCTTAGCGGCTTCCATAACCCTCTTGTCATTGGTGAGTCCGAGATAGCTGTTGGAGCCGAGCATGAGGACATCTTTACCATCGAGTCTTACTGTGGTCCCCTGCTCTGAACCGAGTTCTCTGAAGTACGGATAAAGACCGAGGTTTTTGACGATACGAGAGTCCTCGAACTCCGATATGCGGTTAAAAAGGGATGGCCGTGATTCGTTGGTTCTCACACGGTCTGATACGTCCATCGAGTGCGGCCTCCGTCAAAGTGTTTTGGAGGATTATAACGCCTAAACGTACGACGTGCAAGGACTTCAGGGCGAATAAGTCACGCTGATATTAAAAAATCAGCTCCATGTGCTCTTCCAGGTAGTCTCTGCTTGCGATGAGCACGCTTCTCGCCCGGCTTCGCGGTTCCTCTACGACTGCCATAGTCCAGCCTTCGAACTCTCGTTCGCTGAGGAAATCCCAGGCGCGCTTCATCTGGGAAAGCCCCCTTCCGAACGGAACACCTACTGGCTGGTAGATACGGTCCTCGCTCTTGCGGGCCTTCCTGATGTCTTTCGCACGACCGATCATGCGACGGTCGAGGACATCCCGGAAACGAACATAAGGAATACGGTCGAAGTACTTGTCCATGAGTTCTACGGAATCCACAAGACTCGCACGGCATTCGCCGATGTCAACGCAGAGCTTGACCTTGTCGGAGGAGGTGCTCTCCATAAGCCGGTCGATATCCTCCGCACTCGAGACGATGGTGCCATGGAACGGCATTACACAGAGGGTGATGGATGAGTCGAGGGATCTTTCGCCGAGTTCCTCGAGGGATTCGACGAGGTTTTTCCAGTCCTGGTCCGTGTTGCCTTCCGGCCTTCTCGGGCCACAGGTAACTACCAGAAACTGGGCGCCCACGTTGTGAAGGAACCTTGCGATGTTCATATCAATCTCGACCTCTTCCTCTCGTTTATCATCAATGAGGAAGTTGGACTGATTGACTATCGCGATAAGTTCGATATCGGTGCGGGCGAGTATTTCGGAAAAGACATCGATCCTGTCTTCGTAACGACTTACGAGGTGAGGAGTGCCTTCAAACCCGGGAAAACCGAATTCCGAAATCTCCTCTATCCCCTGAATGAGGGTCTCATTATTCCAATAAATAAGGCTGAAACCGACCAGTATCTCGTGCATTTACTCTCCTGACGTGGCGTTCTGACTGGAAAACCAGACCTTTTCAACAGCCCGGACTGATAAGTGGTCCGCCTTCGCTATTTCAACTGTCCTTTAAGGACTTTTCCGCTCGGACTCCTCGGTATCTCTTTGAGAACCTCGATAACAAGCGGCACCTTGTAGGAGGGCAACCTCTGGAAACAGAACTTCTTGATATCTAACGTTTTAACCGATTCAAGCGATTTGGGCACCACGAAGGCCTTAACCGCTTCGCCGAATATTTTGTTAGGTTCGCCCACCACAGCGCAGTCCCTGACATCCGGATGAGCCGAGAGAACGCTCTCTACCTCGGATGCATAGACATTTTCGCCGCCGACGATGATAAGGTCGGTCGAGCGGCCCTTGAGAAAGATGTAGCCGTCCTCGTCAACCACTGCAAGGTCGCCGGTACGGAACCAATCGCCCCTGAAACGCTCTTCGAGCTTGCCCGACAGGTGCAGGTAGGAGCTGACGATGTGCTCGCGACCGATCTCAAGCTCACCCTCCACACCTGCTTCGGCTTCTTCACCGTTCGTTGCCACCCTCATCCTGACGCCTTCGAGCGGCCTGCCGATGGAGTCCGGTCTGTCTGCAAGTTCCTCGCTCCTGCAGCGGGTGAGAATGGAGGTCGTCTCGGTCAGACCATAGAAGTTCACAAGCTCGCAGAAAGGAAAGAGGCTCGAAAGCCTGGAGAGAGTGCTTTCGGATATCGGTGAACCAGAAAAAGCTATCAGGCGCAGGGATGAGAACTTGGAAACCGTCAATTCACTGTAAGAGGTTAGCAGATTGAGAGTCGTGGGCACAGTGATGAACGTCGTTGCACCGGTGTTCTGGACAAGATCCTCGAGATAGCCTGGAGTAATCTGGTCGTCGAGCACACAGGTGGAGGAGTTGTAAACCGAAGTCGGAAATATGCTCTCCAAACCGGTGCAGTGAAACAGGGGAACAGTTAGCATATGGACATCTTCCTCGGCGAAGTCGAAGACCTGCTGCGTCATGCTGATGTTGTTGAGCATATCGCCGTGGCGTATGACCGCGCCCTTCTGCTTGCCGGCCGTACCGGACGTGAAAAGTACCGCGGCAATCTCGTCGTTGGTAATCGGTTCGCCCTCGAAGTCTTCGAATTGATTGGCCGTAATAATTTCGTCGAAGTTGTTCCAGTCGGGCTCGTTGGTCTGCACTCCGAACCTGTGGTGGATGTAGGCGTGAGACATGATCAGCGGTTCCACGTTCTTCTTGAGCTTATTCGAGGTGACGATGGCCACCGGCTTCACGAGCCTGAACAACTCATCGAACTGCTGGGCCTTCAAGCGTGTGTTGAGCGGGACAGGAATGGCCTTCGCTTTCTGAGCAGCAAGAAAGGAGACGATGAACTCGATTCTGTTAGAAAGCACAATGGCGATGCGGTCGCCTGCAGCGATTCCGAAGTCCTCCACAAAGGACTTCGCGAGGGCGTTCACCATGCTCTCGACCTCGTAATACGTGAACTCCAAGTCACGGTATATGAAGGCGGGCTTGTCGGGGTTCGAGTTTGCGGTCTGTTCCCACAATTCGACGAAGTTACTGCATCCGTTCAATTCATTGAGCATGATATGCGACCTTTCGAGTTCGTCCCATTCACAAGGCTCCGGGAAGGAAGCGAGAAACTATCCCGGCTTGACATCGAACAGGCTTCCGGCCCTGTAAATCTCCATCTGGACATCGGAAAACGGTTCGGCAGAGAATTGTATCTCTTTATCAGGGCAGTTTACCACGCCTTTTGCTATATCCACTACTATCACATCTCCCGTTTCTATTCCGCTTTTCGTGATACCGGGAGCGACGAGCAGCGGGAAGCCGCTGTTGATGGCGTTTCTGCGGTAAATGGCGCCTGCCGATTCGACAACGAGGCACGATACACCGAGAGCGCGGAAGCATTCCACTGCGTGTTGGCGGCTCGAACCACAGCCGAAGTTTTTGGCGGCTATGACTATGTCACCGGCAGAGACCTTTTGAGGGAAATCCTCCCATCCCTCGAGGTTGCCCAGCGCGTAACGACCCATTTTCTCCACCTCGGTCTCGGCGAGATGGGCGTTGTGGTAGATCATGTCGGTATCTATGTCGTTGATGGGTTCGCCTTCGGAGTCGGTGAGAACCCAGGCCTTTCCCCTGAACGATTCGGGCTTTTTCGTCATAATGTTCCTCACGTCTTAATGCAGCCGGCAAGTGCGCACTTGGCCGCGGTTACGGGCGAAGCAAGGTACGTGTTGCCTGCCCCCTGCTTACCTTTGTAGTTTCGGTTGGAGGTGGAGACCATGGTCTCGCCGGAGCCGGTCATTCCGATCTGGCCGGAAGCGCAGCCCGCACATGACGGGTTGGACACGACGGCACCTGCCGCCATGAGCGCCTCGAGCCATCCCTCGCTGAGAAGACGCATGAAGATTTTGCGGGAGGACGGAACGACGAATACGTTGACACCATCCGCGACTCGCGAGCCTTTCAGAACCTTCGCGGCGGCCACGATGTCCTCGTAGCGTCCGTTGGTGCATGAGCCAATGAACACGGCGTCCACCTTGCGATTCTCGACCTCTTTCACTTCCACGATGTTGGTGGGGGATGGAGGAGCCGCCATGAGAGGCCCGAGCCCTTCGACGTTGATGGTATGAGTCTGCTCGTATTCGGCATCGTCGTCGGCAGTGACCGCCTTCATTTGGCTGTCAGGGCCCCGGGAAAGCTCTTCGAGCACGGCATCGGTTGGCGTGAGCAGAAGGGATATCGCGCCCATCTCTGTTCCCTGCGAAGCGACGGTGATTCGGCCTGAAAGGTCAAGCTCGTCAATTGCGGGACCATAAAGCTCAACAGCGCGGCCGAGAGCGCCGGAAGAACCGAAGTGGCGAAGAACTGCGAAGACAACGTCACGCGCAGTCGCGAAAATCGAGGGTTGGCCCTCGAGCGTGACCTTTATGGACTGCGGCACCTCGAACCACGTTCGGCCGTAGCGGAAGGCATAGGCGATATCACTGTCGCCCATGCCCTGCCCGAACGCACCAGCGGCGCCCATGATGTTGAAATGACTGTCGGTACCCACCGCGGTGCAGCCGGGCGTTATCTTGCCTTCTTCCAGCAGCACGTGCGTGCCGATGCCGCTGTCAACGTCGAAGACCTTGATGCCCTGTTCCCGAGCGAACTCGCGGCAAGCCCTTTGATTTTGAGCGTAGGGGATGGTGTTGGCTGGGGCATTGCAGTCGAAGGTGAAGAAGGTCTTTTCTACGTCGGCGACGGGCTGGTCACCGTAGTGGCGATGGTAGTTCGCGACGACGTTACCGCCGCCGAAATCGCGAGCGGAGCGGACGTCGAGGTCCATCCACACGATATTGCCCGGCCTGACTTTCTGGTCGGTGTGGCTGCCTATTATCTTCTCGATGAGCGTGCGTCCCAATTGAGCCTCCTAAATCGCATCGGCAATCGCCTGAGCCATCTCCTTCGTGCCAGTCGAGCCACCCATGTCATATGTACGGTGTTCACCGGCGGCTATGACCTTGCCGACGGCCTGAAGCACCGCGTCAGCCTTGTCGTGCTCGCCGAGGTGGTCCAGCATTAGCCTTGCGGCCAGGATACAGGCGACGGGATTGACCTTGTTCATGCCGTAATACTTGGGTGCGCTTCCGTGCGTCGGTTCGAACACCGCGTAGTTGTCGCCGATGTTGCCCGCGGCCGCGAAGCCCAGACCGCCCACAAGCTGTGCGCAGAGGTCGGATACGATATCGCCGAACAGGTTCGACGTCACGAGGACATCATAGTCCTGCGGGTTCTTTACGAGCCACATGCACATGGCGTCTATGTTGGTCTCCCACAGGGGGATATCGTAACTTTGCGCAATTGCCCGGGCGGTGCGAAGCATGAGTCCGCTCGTCTCCCGTATCACGTTGGGCTTCTCGACCACCGTTACAGAATCGCGCGAATGTTCTCGGGCGAACTCGAATGCCTTGCGGATAATGCGCGAGGCACCGCGCTTCGTTATGATGCGCAGCGATACGGCCATCTCGTCGTCGGGCACATCCGCGAACTTCTGCATCCTGGGATGCGAGTTCTGAACGACCTTTCGCACCTCACCGCCGAACGGGTAGAACTCGACTCCGCTGTAGAGGTCCTCGGTGTTCTCGCGAAAGACTACGAGGTCTATATCGTCACGGTAGTTCAGGGGATTGCCCGGAAAAGCCTTGCAGGGGCGCATGTTGGAATAGAGCTGGTACTTCTGGCGCATCTGGACGATGGGAGAGTAGTAAACTAATCCCCTGCCCTTCAGCTCGGGCGCAAGTTCCCTGTCGGCCTCCTCCTTGGGTTTGGAGGTTATGGCTCCGAACATGGCGCAATCAGTGTTCTCGATGACCTCGAGGGTTCGTTCGGGAAGCGGAGTGCCTTCCTTGCACCAGAACTCCCAGCCGACATCGGCGTGAACGTATTCGGCCTCGAAGCCGACCCTGTCGAGGACGAGCAGAGCGGCATCCATGACATCGGCACCGACTCCGTCTCCGGGCATCCAGGCTATCCTGTGGTCAGACATCTGTTCCTCCGTGATGTGTGCTTTCTTGGCGGCAAAATCATCTATTTTCGATTCCGAGCAGCTTTCTCGTGTAGGGGATGAGCCCTCCGCATGAGAGTATCCTCGCCACTTCTCCCGCAAAGGGCGGAAAGGTAAACTCGCCCTTATCACAGAGAAGGACGCCGTTCTCGAGGTCTATCTCGATCGTCTCTCCGTCTTGTATAACGTCTGCTGCCTCTGACTGTATCGGCACGAGCCCGGAATTGATGCAGTTGCGGTAGTATATTCGCGAAAACGAACGGGCCACGACGGCACGGATACCGGCCTCTCGCAGGCAAATCACCGCCTGTTCACGAGAGGAACCGCAGCCGAAATTGCTGCCAGCCACCACAATATCGCCCTCGCTCACACGCTCGGAGAAGGACGGGTCGAGGTCCTCCATGGCGTGCTGCGCCATCTCAGAGGGTTCCGATACGGTATAGGTGTATTTTCCGGGGAAGATAACATCGGTGTTGATGTCGTCACCGTACTTGAAGCATCTGCCGTTAATTTTCACAATACACCTCCGTCGGGACGGGGGTCTGCGATTGACCCGGCAACCGAGGACGCCGCGACGGTTGCGGGAGAAGCGAGGTAGATAAAGGATTCCTTGCAGCCCATCCGCCCCCTGAAATTGCGGTTGGCGGTGGAAATGCACGCTTCTCCCGGGGCGAGTGCACCCTCGTGTGCGCCGAGACACGGTCCGCAGCCCGGGTTCATCAGCACCGCTCCGGCTTCGAGAAACACCTCGTGCAACCCTTCATCATACATCTGCTTCGCCACACGGTTGGAGGCGGGAAAGACGAGAAGGCGCGTTCCATACGCCACCTTCCTGCCCCTGAGAACCTCGGCCGCGACTCTGAGGTCTTCGATTCGACCGTTGGTGCAAGTTCCGATCAGCGCCTGGTGGACAACGGTTCCGGCCTTCTGCGATGCAGTCGCGTAGTTGTCTACGGTGTGCGGACATGCAAGGCCCGGCACAAGCCCTGTCAGTTCGTAATGAAGCGTGCGCTCGCAGGTCGCATCTTCATCCGCCCGGAGGTCAACCCGGTCGTATCGGGGAGAGCATTGTGCAAGCCACCTCTCGGTCTCTTCGTCCGGTGCGAAAACCGCGTTCTTGGCTCCCATCTCGGCTGCCATGTTGCACAGAAGCATTCTGTCGCTCATGGAAAGGTTCGAAACCCCATCGCCGGCAAACTCGACAGACCTGTACAGCGCACCGTCGGCACCGATGTCTCCGATAATTTTCAGCGCGAGGTCCTTGGCGCATACACCCGGGGGGAATTCGCCGGACAGTTCGATGCGAATGGTCGCGGGCACGCGCATCCAGATTCGTCCGCTGGCCCAAACCGCAGCCGCCTCGGTGCGGCCTATTCCGACGGCGAACGCTCCGAACGCACCGGCAGTGCAGGTGTGCGAGTCGCTTCCCACAACGATGCCGCCCGGTACGGCGAAGCCCTCTTCAGCGAGTACCTGGTGGCACACACCTCGCTCGACATCAAAGAAGGCCTCGATGCGTTGGTTCCGAACGAAGTCACGGACGCGGCGGTGGTTGGCCGCGTACTTCTCATTGGCCGCAGGAACGCAGTGGTCGAGAGCAATGAATATTCTCGACGGATAACGAACCCTGTCAACGCCGATTGCAGAAAAGTTGGAGGCGATGGCCGCAGAGTTGTCGTGCGAAAGGCATACATCGGGATCTACGAAAACTACCTCGCCTTCCTGCACGCTGTCGCGTCCGGAAGCGTGCGCGAGTGCTTTCTGCGCGAAGGTCAATTTGCTCATTTGCCCGCCATGGTCTTGAACGGTGAGAAGAAGGAGAAGTCCGCGTTGTGAACGATGTGAGCGGCCGGAGTGAAACGTGCGCCCTCGCCTTCCTTCGCGTGAACGGCAATGATGTGAAGCACCTCGTCGGGCAATCCGGCATCGTAGGCGAGCCCGACTCCGCTGAACGGATGGCGAAGCATTCTGCCGTGCTCGCACTTGACAAACCTGCCGTCAACGCTCTCGTATTCCACGAGCTTTCCGACATCGTGAAGCAGCGCGCCGGAGGTGAGGATGTCCATGTCGAACGGCATGCGCGAGCCCAGCATATCGCCAAGCTCTTTCGCCGCCGCACGGGCGACTCTCGTAACGCCGCGGATATGCTCCACCATGTTCGCCGGACAAGGGTCAATCAGCAGGGTAAAGGGCATTTCGGCAAGGTCATTCGGCTGCCAGCCGCCCTTTTCCATAGCGCGTTCGAAAACGGCAAGGGTCTTTTCGCGCAGGGACTTGTCCGAGATGAGTTCGAATTCGGGAAAGAGTTTTACAAGCTCTTCTCTCACTGTTACTCTCCGTTCGTAATATCGCATGGTGCGGGGCCATCATACGTGCAGCGGGACTGGTCTATTGTGCGCATCGGGCGTTCGCGCTTCCGCTCTTCGGAAGAATGAGCCACGAGTCCCACCACGCGCGAGATGACGAAAAAGGCGTTGGCTACATCTGGCGTGAAGCCGAGGTCGCACAGGACGGCGGCGATTGCGCCGTCAACGTTTATGGGCAGGTCTCTGCCGAGTTCACGGGCGAGGCTCGCGCGAAAGTGACGGGAGAACTCGCAGTGTTCGCCGAAGTTTCCTGTCTCGGAGGCGACCTCGAACAGCTTCGCCGAGCGGGGGTCGTCGGTATGAATACGGTGTCCGAAGCCGGGCACGCGAACCTTTTCGCTTCGGCACCTTGCCACGCACTGAGAAGCGGCGTCGGATAGGTTGACGGACGAGGCCATGGCCCTGTCAACCTCGCGCATGAAGAACTCCATCGCACCTTCGACCGCGCCCCCGTGGTAGCGATTGATAGCGAGGACTCCTGACGCCACGCAGGCGTTCAGCGGAGCACCGGTGGATGCGGCGTTTCGGGCGGCAAGTGCCGAAGGTGGAGTAACACCGTGGTCAACGCTGCTTACAAGCACGGCGTTCACAACTTTCGATACTCCCGGCGAGGGTAACTCTCCGCGCAGAGCGAGATAGACGGTATCGGCGAAGGATGCGCCGCCCATGAGCTGGTCGATTCGGTATCCACGCAGACGTATCTCGTTTGGCTGGATGGAGGTTATCGCTGAATGCCATCGGGCAGAGTCGGTCATACGGTCTCCCGTTCAAGAGGAAGTGTGTACTCACCGGGGCCAGTCGAGTTCTGCAACGTCCTCGTCGGTCTCGCCGAAACGTTTTCCGGAGACATTCGGCTCGGAGGGAAAGAATAACACGAGCAGGTATTCGTCATCGGTCGCAGGACGGACAGCCGCACGGAACTGCAGCTCAATTGTAGCCCTCGCCACCATGGTGGCAACAGGCACTGAAGGTCTGTTCTCATCGTACAGTGTCGAACGGCCAAAAGCCTCGAAAACAAGGGTTCCGGTGCCGGAACATTCGGTAAAGACTCCATCCGGAATTTCCGACAGGTTCGGCAGAGATATTCCACGAGCATCGGCCTCTGCTTCGGAGAGGTTGGTGTATGCCTTGAGTAAATCGTTGACGCCAAGTTGCCAAAACCTGAGCAGGTGCGAGTCTGGGCGAAGGTCGAGGACGCTTTTTCGGCCGGAGGCGGTCAGGTAAGCTGTTCTGCCGTCGGGCTCGGTAAGGTTCAGAAACTCCGTAGCGAGGTCGCTTATGGCTTCCTTGTCCGGCTCCGAAGTCACTGTAGCCAAACCTTCGGATGCCGATGAACAGGATTCCCGGTCATTCGCTATGACTGCAAGGCAGACAGAAAGCGCGGAATCGGCGGATATTCGAACGAGCGTGTTGTGCTTCGCGAGGGCTGAGGTGAACCTGTCGGAATTGGATATGGCGACCATCGCCATGGCGGTGAGAAACATAAGCGCAAGTCCTCCCGCGACGATTATCAGCACTGCTCCTCTCTCGTCTCTCATGGTAGCCCCTCCAACACGTAAACGCTGACTGGGCCGTCCGGCTCCGACTGAACCTCGACGACCGTAAGAGGCTTTTTTGTGTGTGACGTGCTTACCGAACGGAGTTGAATGGAATATTGCCCTTCGAGCAAAATCCCTTCGCCGGAAGGGGCTGAATTTAGACGCAGACACATCGCCCCGTCGCGCTCGACGACCTCGTAGTCGCCCGTACCAGAATACCGTTCGGACATGGCGAACTCCACCAGCTTGTTGCCGGGAACGGTGAGTTCGTGGGCGTAGTCGAGGCGGTCGATGGAGTCCAGAAAGCCGCGTATGCACATCGCCATGGCACCGATTATGAGCACG
Organism: Planctomycetota bacterium; assembly: GCA_034521065.1. Lineage (GTDB taxonomy): Bacteria > Planctomycetota > B143-G9 > B143-G9 > B143-G9 > JAXHMW01. Next base: position 84,353 of record JAXHMW010000011.1, read on the forward strand.
GTCAATCCGAGTGAAACCATCACCTCAATGAGAGTAAAGCCTTCATCATTCGCACACGAGGAGCGGATACACATGCCACCGGCCCCCTTTCCTTCGTACAGCAACCGAATATGCCCTGCCCTTGGCTCCGTCAGTCGAGTCGCAGTAAGCGATTCGAACCTCCATCCCCGCGAGCACCGAACCGTCGTCGAACACGCAGGAAGTGTCGCCGGGGGGTTCGTGTATCTGTGGCGGTAAGACCTCAACGAACTGGAGGTCTGAAGGAGGGACCGAAGCGTTTGAGAACGCGGCGTCACAGACGGTCTTCAGTTGAGGTAAAGTTGCATTCCGCCCGAGTGAGCGGAGTATGGAGAAATAGCTTGCGGCAACGGAGGCACATGCGGAAGTTTCGACCGCCTGTTCGGAGTTGTGCTGAACGACCGGCAGGGCCGCAAAAGCCATCGCAAGGCCCAGTGACAATATAACGAGGCTGACGAGCACTTCCGCGAGCGTTATTCCCTGAGAGTTGTGTTTATTCGCCCCCATAGAGGCCGATTGTATCCGGCAACGAGCGGGGTTCAACAAAAAGGGCGGAGCTTATTGCTCCGCCCTGTCGAGTGCGTCAGTCGGATTGCTCAGTTAAGCGAAAAGGTGGCCATAACCGGGTCGTGGTCGCTTGCCGCACGGGCAGCTTCTGTCAAGTACTCAGGAGCCCAGTCCGCGTTGATATGCGCCACCGCGCATGCCCGAATAAGCCTCTTCAGAGAAGGAGTGACGAAAATCTGGTCGAGCGTCTGAGCCTGCCCGGCCCATACATAGCTGTAAGCACCTTCCGGATGCTTGTCCAGCATGTAATCGTGAAGGTTGAACAGCCCGGCCTCGTAGAGGCTCTTGAGCTGGTCGGAAGGATACTCTTCCTCGGAAGGCCGGAAAGGGTCGTTGGGACGGGGATAGACGTTAAAATCTCCTCCGACAGCAATCAGGGCGTCCTTGTCCACCTTCTGAATCGCTTTGACTATGGCTGCGGTGTAATCCGCCTGGGCGCGTCTTCGGGCTACGAACTTGTTCGGCCCGCTCTTGAAGTGATTGTTAACGCAGTACAGTACGAGAGGTTCGCCCTCATCTTCGCCGGCTGCGGAAACATTGAAAAGTGCGACCTGCGCCGCACGCTTGTAAATCTCTTCATCGCGACCTCGCGAGGCGTTGAAGACCTTGGGGTTCTGCGCATCGGAGTTGTACTCATGCTGATCGCGGTGATATTCGATACCGTGTTCTTTGCCGAATAGAGGGGTTTCGGCTGTCACCTCGGCAAGTTTCACACGGTCGGTTCTAAACAGGTATGCGTTTACGATACCCCGCACATCGGCTCCGTCACGGTCGTAGGCGGTATCGTAAACTGGTCCTCCGAGTTCGGCAATCTTCAGACACAGCTCCTGTGCGGAATCGGCCTTTCCGTCGCCGCCATCCGGCCCCACGTTGACGAGAATGCCGTCCTTCACGGTGCAGATGTCCCTGGCCCTCAAGTTCCTGGGCCATGATGATGTCCGGCGAGTGAAGGTCCTCGATGATTTGACGCGCGAGCTTCTCGAGTCGGACGGCGTACTCCTTCTCCGAGTTCGGCACGTAGTTGAACGGAGGTTTGACGACACTTCCCTTGTTGCCGTGGAAGTCGCAGTCGTCAACCGGGTCGTCGCGGTAGTCGTAGAGGTTCTCAACGTTGAAGGTGACGACCGTGAACTCGGCATTCAGGTCGGGTGCCTGAGGCGGGTTGTTGCGAGAAGGGTCATCTCCTGCGGAAACTTCGATCTGCTCCGTTGCCTGAATAACGTACTTGCCGTATGCGTAGTGCAGCGGTCCGGCGACCGAGTTGGCGAGTTTGCAGAAGGTGTGCACGGGCACAAGCTCCGCCTTCAAATCAGAGCTTGCACCCTTAAGGGCGAGAGGCCCCACGAGTATGCGCATGCCGTTGCCGTCGTCGAACTCCTTCGAGGGTATGTTGTCGAGCGGATGTACGTCAGAAAACACTCTTCGCGCAAAAACCTTCGTTCTTTTTGCAATTGGATGCGCAGGGTGCAGCAGACCTATCTCGCTATACTTGGGTCCGCTCGTAACGAGGGCTTTTTGTGGTGTGCGCACGTACATTCCCTCTAAAGTCTCCCAGTATCGGTAGGAAGCCATGATGTTGTCCAGAGGTTTTGCTTCGATTGGCGGAAGAACCTTGCTCGGTTCGAGTCCACGCGAAACGATCTTCTCCACTGATGCTTCGTAAAGCTGTGTGAGCAGGTTGCGTTCGCCCACCTTGCCCTTCACGACTATGAAATCGCCGACCTCGGCCTTGTAGTCGCCATCGGGGCCGGGCAACGTTGACTCTTTGCCAAGTGGAACGTAAATCGCGTCGGAGGTGTTCTGTTTCGAGTCAATGTCCTCGCCGATGTTCTGTATGTAGAAGCCGTGGATGGTGCTTCCGTAGCTTTCGGCAAGCAGCTTCGCGGTCACAACACCGCGCACGGCAACAGTCTCGCCCTTCAGGGGGGATACATGAAGAAGGCCGTTGTCGTTGCGTTTGATGGCGCCTTGCACGTCACCTATGGAGATAATTTCGTAAGTGGCCTCTTCGTTTTCCTCGCACAAAGCATTGTACGGGGACAGGCCGCAGAATGCGAACAGGAGTACGGTCAGGATCAGGGAGGTTATAGCACGATGCTTCAAGTGGGCTCCTTTGCAAATGATAATGGAATTTTACGGCCTTGAACCTTGAGCGCAACTATCGAACTTGGGCGAATATACCAGATTTGAGAGCTTGACGCATATGTTCGCAAAGTTGTTGGGCTTTGCCCTTCAGTCCTATTTGCATACGGTATTCTTATTATTGCGGACAGTTGATATGATGAGGCATTCATGAGAGAAAGAATCCATGCACCGGAACTGAAAGCCGAACGGTGGCTCAATTCCCCCTGAAACGTTTCCCTGAAAGAACTGAGGGGAAACGTGGTTGTACTCGATTTCCTGAAACCGTACTGCTGCATTAACTGCATGCACGTTTTGCCAACCCTTGAGTACATCGAAAAGAAGTACAAAGAAGAGCCTCTTGTCGTCATCGGAGTTCACAGCGGCAAGTTCGACGCAGAACGAGACGCCGACAATATTCGTGAGGCCATAGGCCGCTACGACATAAAGCACCCTGTTGCCGTTGACAGTTCCATGCGCATCTGGAACGAGTACAATGTGCGCTCCTGGCCTACCCTCGTTTTAATACGCCCCGACGGAACCGTTGCGGCAGTCGCGCCCGGCGAGCCCGACCCTTCGCAGCTCGATTCGTTCATCGCATCACAGCTCGAACAGGCCTGTGCGCAAGGCACGCTAGCAAAAGGCCCGCCCGACCTCTCGGTGCCTGCCATTGCATCTGACAACTGCCTTAGCTACCCGGGGAAGGTAAAGGTAATCAGCCACCGGACAATTGTCATTTCCGACAGCGGTCACAACAGGCTTCTCATCGCGAACGTTGACGGCCATGTGAAGGAGACAATAGGTTGCTCCAAACGCGGCTTCGTTGACGGCAGCTTTGAAAAAGCGTGCTTCAACGACCCGCAGGGCGTGTGCGAATACGAGGACAAGCTCTACGTTGCCGACACTAAGAACCACGCTATCCGTGAGATAGACCTTGAAAAACGCACGGTTAAAACAGTAGCGGGTACGGGCGAGCTTGGCGGCATGTCTGCCGGGCACAACATCGCAAAGGAAGTTGCGCTTCGTTCACCCTGGGACCTGTGCAGTCTCGGCGAGCATATCTACGTCGCCATGGCAGGCAGCCACCAGATATGGCGTTTCTCTCCCCATCAGGGCACGATAGAGGTTTTTGCCGGAACCGGCGCGGAGTCCATTGATGACGGCGATGTGCGCCTCAGCTCTTTCAGCCAGCCCTCTGGTCTCGCGCACTCCCGCGGCAAACTCTACGTGGCTGACAGCGAGACCAGCGCGATAAGGGAGATAGACCTCGAAAAAGGCATCGTGCGAACCGTTATCGGAACGGGACTTTTCGATTTCGGAGACCGCGACGGTGAGTTCGATACGGCAAAGCTTCAGCACTGTCTCGGCCTGGATGTTTGTGACAACGGTCTGCTGATTGCGGACACCTACAACGGCAAAATCAAACTGCTCTCGTTCGACCCTCCGCTCGTTAAGACCTTGCATGAAGGTCTTTCGCAACCGGGCTCGGTGAGCGTGGAAGAGGATGGTTCGTACTTCGTCGCAGATACGAACGCGCACAGAGTGGTTCATTTATGGGACGGCAAGGAGGTCGAGGGTATCTCTCACCTCTTCGGGACCGACTCGAAGCTCAGGACGAGACCGAAAAGCAAGATGAGTTCCGTTCCACTGCGCAGTTCGCGTCAAACTGGTTCGACGCGGATTTTCGCGCCCGGACCGACGAGCCTCTCGGCAACGGTGAATGCGAGTTGGTGCTCAAACTCAGGGCACCGAGGGAAAAGGGTTTTTCTCAGGGCTCGCCTCTCCGCTGTGAGATAGAAGTTTCGCGCAGGCCCGACCTTCTGAAGATGCCTTCTTCACACTTTCAGAGCATGACAGGCGGACGTGAGTGCGAATTGGTATTGCCCGCCACCGTGCGCAACGTCGAAAAGGAGACGCCCTCGGAAGTCATCCTGAAGCTGAGCTACGTTTTTTGCGAAGAAGGCGATAACAGTGCCTGCGTGCCCGGTGAATTGTACGCGAGGCTGCCGGTAGTACTGTCGAGGAATGGACAAAACCGGGCGGGTATTCGCGACCGTACTGCACTGACCTTCCGCTATGGCCCTGACACCGGTTACCTTAAAGACGAAACTAACTTGAGCATAACGCTGTCAAAGGTTAGAATGCACCTTTGTCCTACAATCAACAGCTGGAGCGAGAGACATGGTTGACCTTTCCAGGAGCGAACTCGAGGCCATCGAGAACCTTCGCGGAGCCCGCAAAGAGTTCATCAACGAGATTCACAAGGTAATCATCGGCCAGGAAAAGGTGATAGAGGAACTTCTCATCGCCATCTTCTGCAGGGGTCATTGCCTCATGATTGGCGTCCCCGGCCTTGCCAAGACCCTCATGGTGCGAACTCTCGCACAGATCCTCCACATTCAATTCAAGCGGATCTAGTCCACCCCCGACCTGATGCCCTCGGATATCACGGGAACGGAGATACTCGACATTGATGACGAGACGGGCAAGCGTACCTTCAAGTTCGTCCAGGGGCCAATCTTCGCCAACATCCTGCTTGCCGACGAGATCAACCGTACTCCGCCCAAGACGCAATCCGCGCTCCTGGAGGCTATGCAGGAGTACATGGTAACAGTCGCGGGCGGAATCCGATCATATCCCCTCGCCGTTCTTCGTGCTGGCGACACAGAACCCCATTGAGCAGGAAGGCACCTACCCCCTGCCCGAGGCGCAGCTTGACAGGTTCATGTTCTGCCTGAACGTGGAGTATCCCTCCCGCGAGGAGGAGATAGACATCATCGAGGCCACCACCAGCGACCGTTCCGGCGAACCCGAAAAGAAGCTTGGGCCGCGCGACATAATGGGCATCCAGAAGATCGTTCGCCGCCTGCCGGTTTCGCGCCACGTGGTGAGCTATGCCACCGACCTCGTGCGCGCCACGCGTCCTCGCGAGAAGGACGCTCCGGAGTTCGTGCGCGAATGGCTTAACTGGGGTGCCGGGCCACGCGCGGCACAGTACCTTGTTCTCAGCGCCAAGGCCCGTGCGATTTTCGACGGTCGCGTAAACGTCTCCACCAACGACATCAGAAACAGCGCGCACTCGGTGCTGCGCCACCGCATGTTCACCAACTTCAACGCCGACTCGGAAGGCATCACGGTCGAGGACGTCATCACGAAGCTTCTCGAGACGGTCAAGGAACCGGACGAAAAGGAATACAAGTAAGTGGCCAGGGGAACAAGCGGCTCAAACATTTCGCTTTCGGCAAAGAAGACCTACAAGTACCTCGATCCCAGCGGCGGTCGCACGGCTTTCGAACATCAAGCTGGTCGCACGTGCGGTCGTGGAGGGATTCATTTCGGGCCTGCACCGCTCTCCCTACAAGGGCTTCTCCGTCGAGTTCGCGGAGTACCGCGAGTACATGCCGGGAGATGACCTTAAACACTTCGACTGGAAGGTGTATGCCCGCTGCGAAAAGGCGTACATCAAGCAGTACCAGGAGGAGACCAACTTGCGCGTGCACGTCCTTCTGGATTGCTCCGCGAGTACGAAGTTCAAGTCCGGCGAGCTTTCGAAGTTCGATTACGGCGCGTTCCTTTCCGCCAGCATCGCGTACCTCGCCATTCGCCAGCAGGATTCCTGCGGCCTGACCCTTTTCGACGACAACATCCGAACCCGAATTCCGCCCAAATCATCCCCGCTTCATTTGAAGAACATCCTCACCATACTCGAGAACGTCGAACCCACCGAGAAGACGGATATCGCCGACACACTTCACAAGCTGTGCCCAGTCAGATTGTCAAACGCGGGGCTGATAGCGCTGATCAGCGACCTGTTCGACGACCCCGAAGCGATAATGAAGGGCCTTCACCACTTTCGGCACAAACGCCACGAAGTGATTCTCTTCCACCTCATGGACCCCGCGGAGATAGATTTCCCCTACGAGGACATGACCGAGTTCCGTGGCGACCTGGAGACATCCGAGAAGGTGAACGTCAATCCCACAGTGGTCCGCGAAGCATATATCAAAGAAGGTTAACGAGATACTTCTCGCTTCAAGCTGGAGTGCGCGAAGTCGAACGTCGAGTACGTTCTGTGCAATACAGAGGTTCCTTTCGAGATAATGCTGTCTCAATATCTTGCCAAACGCTCGCGGCTCAGTTAGCGCCAAAGGCCACGACCTTCCAAAAGAGACCGCGGGAACTCCCGACCGTTTACACGGCAACGAAAACCATAATCCATGTACAATTAGGAGTAAGAACCGTTCTGGAGGGATGCGATGAAAGCGAAGACTCAACTTCTGCGCCTTGTTTCCTGTTTGCAGCTGCATTCATATATGTTTCCGTCGCTTGTGGCGGAGGCGGCACGGGTACGACCGACACCCCCGATTTCTACGAGCGCAAGCCCGGCATGACGGAGTTCGTCTCAGCCGATGAGGAAGAAGCCGAAATGCAAGCCGGTCGCATGAGGCCGCGACAGCTCTCAGCAGGGCCAGGGTGACGCACCCGTGGCGGGCAACGCGGATGGCGATTACGAAGGCGATAAGGAGAACGTGAGCGGCGGGGAGATCGTCGAACCCGACCTCTACCACGTGGACGACGACATACTTTATATTGTCAACCGCTACATGGGCCTGTTCATCGTTGACCTCTCGCAGGGCCCGGATATGTCTCTGCTCGCCAACCTCCGCTTCAAGGGCTCGCCGCGCGACATGTTTACCGAAGAGGGCTACCTTTTCATCCTGATGAACGAGTACATCAGCGAAGGGCTCGGCCAGCCGGAGGTGACCTCGGCGCTTCTGAAGGTTAACGTGAGCGACCCTTCGTCTCCTTACATTGAATCCACCACAATTTTCGACGGCCGCATACTGGAAAGCCGAAAGGGCGAACACAGTGTAATCGTGGTGCTGGGCGAGGAGTTCTACTACGGCCCCGTCATGCCTATGGCCGGCGTAATGGAGTTCGACAAGCCCGATTCCGGATTCCGCGCCGTGGCGATAGACGACGCTGGCGACGTCATAAGCTCCGTGGAGTTCGACGCGCCGGTGAGCGCGCTAGCCGCACGCACAAGGCAGGCTCGCGGTCTGCACAACCAACTACGAGAGCGGTACGAGCGAGGTCAATCTCTTCAACGTATCCGCGACAGACGGCACTCTCGCCGAACTTGGAACCGCCACCGTGACGGGCCGTGTAACCGACAAATTCAAAATCCACTTCGGCACCGACCACTGCTTCGTGGTGAGCCACTCCAACTCCAACGGCGCGTTGAGCTATTTCAATACGGTGTCTTTGACCGGAGATGTAGAGACCGTGGCGAGTCTGGAACTCGCAAAGGGCGAACAGCAGTTCGCAAGCCGTTTTTCCGACGACGTGTGCTTTCTCGTAACATTCGAGCAGATAGACCCGCTGTGGGCCATAGACTTCTCCGACCCCTCCGAGCCCTTTATTGCCAGCGAACTGGAAATGCCCGGCTGGTCAATCTACCTCGAACTCGACGGCGACAGGATGATCTCGGTGGGCTATTCCTCCGAGTTCAACTCGAATCTCGTCGCCAAGCTCCTCGCACATATCCGACCCATCCGCGATTACCCTTCTGGCCGAGGAGAACCTGACCGACCAGTGGGGCTGGACGCCCGTTGCGCACGACGACAAGGCGTTCGGACTTTTCAGCGACGAGGGGCTTTTCGCGGTTCCGGTCGCCGGATACGACGCCTTCGGGCCTCACAATTACCACAACTACTGCAAGACTTGGCTTGTCGAATACGGTGATACGGACCTGACCCTTCGCGGCAGCATTTCAGGCGAGGAGATGTTCCATCGCACACTGCTCGAATCCGGCTACCTGTACGCCTTTTCGGACACAGAGCTCGTCAGCTTCGACATAACGAATCTCGACGTTCCCGTACTCGAAGACCGCATCGAGCTTGCTCGCAACGTTCTGGACATCCATCCTGTAACAGGTGGCTTCGTGAGGGCAGTACAGCGAGATTTTTCATGCACGACGGAGTTCGTCAGCGGCACAGACCCCAACGGCGAGGCGGCTTATTCCGCGGATATCGAGAACGCCTCTTTCTATTCCATGTACGTCAACGGCTCATACACGTACCTCGTGGTACGCTCCAACGCGCCGAACATGCCGTCCTTGATGCAGCTTCGCGTGCTGGACCACACGGACGGTTTCGCGCTCAAAGGCACACTGGATCTTTCTTCGGTTCCCGCGTACCATTGGTTCGGCAACAATGCGGGAATGCCCATGATGGAAGATCGGGGCAGCCTCGTTCGACTTGCCGACGACCTTCTTGTTATGAAAGCATATTCTTACAACGGCCCGCGCCCGTTTGACGGCGACATCGAGGAAGGTGACGTTCCGTTCCCGGATGACCCCGGAAACTGGCCGGAAAGGCCGGACGAAGAGGATTTCCCCGGAGGCGGTGATGACGGCGGTTTCTCGCCCCCCGATGACGGCGGCCCCGGCTTCAACGGACAGGGCAAAGCCGACCTCGAAGGCTACTACAACGCGAAGGAAAGCCTCCTGTTCATAGACCTCGCACAACCGACAGATCCGAACATCTGCTCGCGAATCTCGATTCCCGCAGGCTCCGGTGAACTTTTCGCTGACGACGGCATTCTGTACGTCTCCTACTGGAAGGGGCACGGAGTTGACCCGTTCGGCCACAGTGCATCCAAGTACTTCGTTGTATGCGTTGATGCGACCGACAGGACCGACATAGTCGCCTCAGAGCCTGTCAACACTCCGGGAAGGCTCGTAGCGGTGGACAATTCGGTTCTTTATACGTCAGAGGTCGTTTACAACGGCACGAACGCGCCGGTGCGCCTGTTCAACGCGCTGCAAATATCGCAGGGCAAGGCGAACCTTACCGACTCGGTCGAAATTCCAATGGACCTTCTCAACGTGCTCATGGGCGAGGACGGAAGGATGGCAGCGGGATTCGTTCGCCCCGATCGGTACTACATAATGGCAGATGCTCCCATGGAGAGCGTCTCAACCGGAGCAGAGTATTCCGCCCAGGTCTATCCGCCTGTCGAACCCGAGAACGGCAAGCTCGTAATACTCAACACTTCGAACCCGGCCGACCTTTCGATTACCGGCCAGTACGAGGTGGCAAGCGCTTATGCAGAGCTTTTATCCGTGTCTTCACCGTACGTGTTCGTGCGCACCGGCTCGATGCTTGCGCTTCAGTTCAAACTTGTTTCCGGTGAGTTGGAAGTTGCGGACCACGTTCTCTGCGGCTGGGGCTATTACGGCAATCGGATGCGATTCGCGACCGAAAACGCCTACATTCCCGCCGGACTGTTCGGAGTAGCCATCTTCGACCTGACGAAGTAGCACGCGCAATATCTTGTCAAAACAGGGGCGGCCCTTTCGGGGTCGCCCTTTTACATTCTGCGCAGAATAGCCTCTTTGTCCTCGCAGCACAGCTCCATGCGGCCACAGCTTGTGTCGAGCGCAGCGCGGAAAGTGCCTTCCTGCGTAATGCCAGGCTCGTACGTGCCTGACTCGACGAGTTCGCAGCGGCCGTTGCCTTCGGAAAGCTTGCCGCCACCTTCGAGGAATCTTCGGTCGTGGTCGTGAATGCGAATGCCGCGAATCCCCTTGCACTTGAGCGGATGCTCTTTGAATGAGAACGTCGCGAGATTGTCGCCGTGCTCGATCATCAGGTCGTAGTGGTCGGCACGGTTCTCGCTTTCAATGTGGTGATGCAGTGCCCATATTGCCTTCATCTTTCCCTCACGGGCATGAACCTGTTGAGTTCGGCTTCGTATTCGAGGGCGAAATCGAAAGCATCGGACGTCGTGCAAGGCACGAAGTCTCGCTCCATGCCCTTTGTGGTCAGGCGCCTGCCGCCCTCCATTCGAGGAAGGGCTTCGAGGAACATATCGTCCGTTCCCCATCGTTCGAATGCCATGTTCGCACAATGACAGCCGTCGTCAAGCTCGTTCACGGGTTCAAGCAGCTTCAGCAGCCTGCCCACGCAAACGGCGTCCTCTGCGGAGTACAGCCCAAGCGTACCGGCGCAGACTATCAGAACACTCGACGGCGCGAGACGCCTGACTCGCTCAGCCGTGGCTTTCGCCGTCGCCCATGCAGCGTACAACACGTGAGGTGCTTTGCGGTATTTGTCGAACGCGGCAGGGCCGTTCGAGGTGCTCATCAAAAGCGTTTTGCCTCCGACTACGGATGCGGGGTATTCGAAGGGCGAGTTACCGCAATCGAAGCCCTTAATCCTGTCCGAACCCCTTTCGCCACCGAGCACGTAAGTTCCCTTTTCGCGCTTGCCCGCCTCCGCGAGGGTCTGTTCGACCGTGCGAAAAAGCATGACCTCTACTGCACCGTTGGCGATTGCGGTTGCGGCTGTAGTGCCGCTGCGCACAACGTCAACGACTACGACGCATTCGGGATTTTCGATGTAAGACGGCAGGAGACGGGACAGCGAAACACAAACATCCATTTATCAGACTCCGTGGAGCATCTCGGAATAGCTTTCCAGCCTCAGGCGCAACCGCGCATCCGCGGCACGCGGTTCATCACCTTCGACCGTGAGAATCGGCAACTCGAGCTCACGGCGAAGGACTATGTCCTCGATGGCGCGGAAGCAGAAGGTCTGGGTGTAGTGGACAACAGCCTTCACGCCACGCTTTGCGCACTGGCGGCCGATGTCCTGAACGCGAAAGTTCATGCCGTACGGATAGGAATAGGCCAAGTACTGTTGTTCGAGCGAGCCCTGCCAGTGCGGCATCGTGAACTGGCGCGGAATCTCGTCGAGCACCACCCGCAGTCCGAATTTTTCAAACAACTCGGGCAGGTCGGTGATAATCGGCGGCACTCCGAGAAGCGCAATTGGCACTCCGTCAGTGCGGGGCTGTGCCCGCTCGCTGCGTTCGACAAGCTCGAATACCCGTGTCGAATACTTTTCGACATCGCCGCCGAAGTCAGATGAATCCAGCGCGATTTCATGGTAATCCGCGAACGAAAGCCTGCCTTCGGCGAGCGCATTGTCGAGCTTCTGAAGGCCCTCTCGGACGGGCCTCAGCATTTTTCGAACCTTTTGGGCTTCGACGAGGTCGGTGCCCAGCAACTCGGCGAACCGGGCCATCTCATCTCGCAATAGCTTTGCGTCCCTCTCGGCGGGATAGGAGAACGAATAGATTTTCACCCCTTCGCTTTCGAAGGTCTGCGCGAGTGCGAGGGTATTGGAGCAGTCTCCACCTGTCACGGCGACGATGCCGTCCACCTGAACAAGCTCCCTCACGGCCGAGTACATTCCCTTTATCCAGCCGCAGCACGTGGCGGGGAAACCCTGTTCGTGGGCGTGATGCACAAGCGTACGCGGGTCGCCGGAGGCGACGAAGGCGTTGTTGAGGTCCAGCAGCGAATGGCCTGCGGCGAGTATGATCTCGGAGGGTATGGTGGAGGTGATTCCTAATTTCATGCTCAGGGCTTATAGACCCTGCGGTACACGTTGAGGGCTGCGCGGGTCTCGGCGGCGGTGAAGCTTCGGTTGCGCCTTTCGGCCACCTTCTCGGCGGTTCTCACCGCTTGGTCGAAACGGTACATCTCCGTATGGAGACCGTCGAACCAACGGAAATGCTCGATGTACTTCGGCAGGAAACTGCCGCCCGCGAAAAGGTTGCAGAAACCGCCGATAAGCGAGCCTGTGGGAATGAGAGAACCAATCCCGAACTTCGTGTGCGGGCCGCAAAGCATGCCGAACTTGTTCATGCCGGTGTCCATAGTGCTGTCTGGGGTGCGCAGCCGAACGGGGCCGTAGGTGTTTTTCAAGTTGCTGTTGGTGGTCATCGCGCCGAGGTTCACGAAGTGGCCGACGTAGGAATGGCCGATGAAACCGTCGTGAGCCTTGTTCACGCAATCCTGAAAGACCGTCCCGAACACCTCTCCCTTGACCCTGCAGTCATCTCCGAAACTCGACGCGGTCAGTACCGAGCCGACGATGTCTTTTTGCCGATGTAGAGAGGGCCGACGAGGTGCGTAAAGGGCTTCACAATGGAATTGTCGTCAATGAATCACGGGGCCTGCGGTTGTGTCAATAACGACGTTTTTTGCGACCTTCGCGCTGGCAGCGATGTGCAACTGCTCCGCGGGCCCGGTGCAATCGAACTCCTGCGAGTATCGCTTGAAGAACCTGCGGCCCCAGGCGAGAACGGTTCCGAGGACTTCACCACTTCCCAGGGCTTCCCTGAGTCAGGAACTCGTCGCCTTCGTCATCGAGTTCTATGTTCTGAAGGGGGGTATCGGAAAGCTCTCTGAACGCCCCGCGAGTGACCGCTTGCAAAAGGGATTGCCGCTGCTCCGCCACCTTGAGCGCGTCGAAATCAGGCCGGGGATGAGGGCGCTGTTGACGAAGATGGCCTCCTGTGGCAGTTCGTCTTCGCTTACTACCTTGCTCCTCGGGCTGAGTGCCGCTGCCACTTCTTCAAGCTGGCGGGGCGGCAGAAGTAGTACGTCGGCACCGTCAAAGACCTTCCGCCAGCGCGCAAGGGTCTTGAGTGCACCGGTCCTGAGTTCCCAAAGAGGCACGAAGTCCGCAAAAGGGAAGAATCGTGCGCGATAAGCTGGGTCGTAGAGTACTATCGGCAGCATGTTCACCCCCTGCGACGAGGTATGCGTTTTCTCGGGCGGCGGCGGGGCCGGTCGCTCGGTTCGGGTTCCGGTTCGGCGATGGGTTCGGGCACATCAGCGTCGGCCACGAGCTCTTCGGGCTGGTCCTTGATGCCCGCGTGAGGCGATAAAGCCTCGATGAGGTCTCTCATGCTGTCGTAGCGCTCGGACGGTTCCTTGCGCATCATCTTCACAACGCAGTCAATCAGCTTGTCGGAAATATCCTCGACCAGGGTCATCAATGGCTGGGGTTCGAGCGTGAGCGTGCTGGAGGCGATATCCACCCAGTTCTCACCCCTCATGGGCGGCTGGCCGCTAAGCGCGTAATAGAGAAGTGCGCCGATTGCGTACTGGTCGGACTTTTCATCGGGCACGCAGCCCTTGATGACTTCGGGCGCGACGAACGCAGGATTGCCTACCGGCAGTGCAAGCACACCGTTGAGGCTCGTCTGAGTCTGGAAGCCGATGTCGAAGACTGTCGCTTCGGAACCGGATGAGACGAATACCTGCGAAGGAGACACATAGCCGTGGTGGCTTCCCTTGCTCATGGCGTACTTGAGTGCTTCGGCAACCTGAAGGGCTATCTTGGCAGCGCTGAGGGCTGGCAGCGGCCCACGGCGAATGACGAAGTCCTCCACCGAGTGGCCCTCCGGAAATTCGAACACGTAGCACGCGGTGCCTTCGATCTCACCCACGTCAATACCTGCACTGATGGCGTGATGGCTCATACGCGCCGCGTTGCGGGAGTCGCGGCGTATCTCCTTTGCTACCGTCTCGTTGTTCGAGAGCTTCGGGTTGAGAACCTTTATGCCGACACGGCGACCGAGGCTTTCCTGCTCGCCGATATAGACGGTGGACACCATAGAACGGGAGTACGGTTCGATAACCCTGAAGTCCTTGTAAGACTTTCCAATAACTTCGTCCGGACAAGGAGTTCGAGGTCGAGAACGTGTCCCCTTGGAACTCGGAGTTCGACACCGTCCATAACGAGAAGTCTTCCGAAACAGTTGGGACAGGAGACGCGCTGAGTAGTGGTCGAGGGCTCGCGCGAGGCTATGACCGAACACGTGTCGCACTCGAGCAGTTGCTTGCCCTGGGTAAAGAGAGCCTTGACAACTTCCTTGCGTTCTACCTTGCCCCATTTCAGAAGGAGTTCGCCAATGTGAACGGGACGGTCGGATTCTTTCAGCTTCTGCTGCTCTTCAAGGGCTTTGACCATGGTGGGCTCGTCAATGAGTTGAAGGGCCAGGAGAATCTCACCGAAGGGCTTTCCGCGCAGTTCTTCCTCGTCGGGCAACGGTTCGAGTTCCGGAACGTCCTCTTCCACCTTTCTGGGCTTCAGGGGTCTTTTTCGCATTCGCGGTTTGCGTGGCGGACGACGTCGGCGAGGGCGCGGCTTCACCTCGTTGAAGCTCGGACGGGTCGAGCGGCTCCGGTTCAGCTTCGGACGCGGCAATCTCCGAGGGGCAATCTCTTCAGGCTCAGACCTGTTCCACACCGCCTTCCGGGGCCTGCGCGGGCTTGCGAGGCTTGTTCTGCTCGCTCATGCTCATTCTCTTGCGCAGCATCGCAGCCTGCTTCTCGTTGAGAAGTTCGTGCTTTACAAGTTCCTCTATGGCATCGGCATCATCAGAAATGTCCTTCAGGGCACTGTCCAGTCTTCCTTCTCGATAAGGCCATACCGTTCAATCATCTGTCGAAGTTGTTCTATGTCGCTCATCTGTCCGCCTTCCTTATTGCTCTTTCTCCGCCGCACACTTTCTGACACACGCCACAGATGTGATGTGAGACGAAAGAGATATGCTGGTTCTCACAAAGTCGTTTATAACATGCTTCGAGGTCGAATTCCTCGAAGGTCTCTCCAATTGCGTTGGCCGGGCAGGCTTCCACGCACGCACGACACTCTCCGCACTTGCAATACAACTGGGGCTCGTCCGGTTCGAGCGGTGCGTCAGTGAGCATGCTCACGAGCCTCACCTGCGAACCATAGCGCGAAGTGACGATCAGGTTGCTTCTGCCACGCCACCCAATTCCGGCCCATGCAGCCAGGAGCCTGTGCGAAATGTGGCCGACCATGGGCTTGCGCTTCACGTTGTGACTCGCGCCTATCGCCACACCGAGGTATCCTCGCTCTTCAATAGCGGTAGCGAGTTCATAGGCTACCCTGTCCAATTTGTAGTTCACCTGCCGATAGTGATGCATGTACAGCGGGTTGGGTCTGTCGGCAATCGTTTTGAAGACCCCGCGGTGCAACGGCATGGCGATAACGAAGGCCCGATTTACGGGGACATCGCCGATTCGTTCCATGACGTTCGGCACCCGGTCACTCACGGCATCAAGGTCCGCCACGCCGGTGAGCTTAGCTCCGCCGGAGAACGCTATTTCGTCCAGTTCTTGCCTGAGTTCGCTCATTCTCAGGCTTTCTTTCTCGCAGAGGATAGCACATCGGCCACGATGTCCGCGGGCGCGATACCCTCGCTTTCACCCTCGAAGTTACGAATAAGCCTGTGGTTGAGAGCGCAAAGCGCGACCTCGTCCACGTCGTCGAAGGAGATATTCGCCCTGCCCTGTGCGAATGCCACCACTTTGGCGGCGGCGGCAAGCGCGAGAAGGCCCCGTGGCGAAGGCCATAGCGCAGGTATTTGCGAACGGACTGCGGGGAGTTTTGAAGCCCGGGCGTAGCGTCACGGACGATATGCGCGATGTAGCGTTCAACGTTGTCGGGAATAACGACTTCTCGCACTCGCCTCTGAAACTGCAGGACCTGTTCGGATTTGCACACCTTTTCGGGCCGGGGTTCCTCTGAACCGCTGAAACGGCGCAGGATGGCGGTAAACTCATCAATGCCTTCAGGCTCGATGTTTATCTTGAAGAGGAATCTGTCGAGCTGGGCTTCCGGCAGGGGATAGGTGCCCTCAAGGTCAATGGGATTCTGGGTGGCGAGAACGAAAAACGGTGCGTCGAGTTCGTGAGTTTTTCCGAGCACGGTAACGGTGCGCTCCTGCATGACCTCGAGCAGTGCGGACTGCGTGCGAGGAGTGCCCCGGTTGATCTCGTCCGCAAGAAGCACATCCGTGAACACCGGCCCCTTCTGCGAACTTCACAAGCGCGGAACCTTCGCCCTTAACGAGTACGTCCGTGCCGGTGATGTCGGCGGGCATGAGATCGGGAGTGAACTGAATGCGCCCGAAATCGAGGTCAAGGCATTCGGCGAGAGTTGTCACGAGACGGGTTTTCCCGAGCCCGGGCAAGCCCTCGAGCAGGCAGTGACCACCGGCGAACAGCGCAACAAGCACCATTCGCACGACCTTCTTCTGCCCGATGATGACCTTGCCGATTTCGTCGGTCAGGACGGAGAAAGCGTCGCTGAACTCCTTCAGTTCAGCACGCGGGCCGCCGGAGTCAGCGCCATTGCCGTTTTGTTTTTTGCTCATATGTTTCTCCCGTGTCTCTCACGGCTTAGAGTCGCATATACACGGGTTTTGTTCGCAATCGGGGCAGACAAAGTAGTGTTTTTCCATGCACTTCTGAACGTCAACACCCGCAATGTTGGCAACCGAGAGCAGCCATGCCAGCACGTCCGCGAACTCCTTTTCGATGTCGTCATGGTCTTCCCTCAGTGCCTCGGCAAGTTCGCCAACCTCACTGACAAGGTACATGAAAGTCCCGTCCAAACCTCGCTCGGAGTCCTTTTCGAGATATATCTCGGAAAGGCGGCGCTGGAAATCTGAAATAGAACGCCCTTTCATATCAGAACGGCGCGGCCAGACCGGCGTTTTCGTATTCGAATTTCAGAGAAGCCTTGTATTCCTCGAAGACCGCTTCGTCAATGTGAGGTTTGAGCTTCTGCAGGTAGCCCCACGCTTTGTCAAGGTAAGGCTTAGAAAACCCAGGCCCGCTCCCACTGCAACCGCCATGTTATAAAGCTCTTCGAGAAGCATTCTCAGTTCTTCGCCCTGAAGGCCGGGAATAACCTTGTCGTACGCGGCGAAGGCCTCGTCGTACTTCTCCTGTTCCATCAGGAGTTCGGCCTTCATTCGCAGAAGCTCACTGCTCGTGCCGAGAGCTTCGAGCGCGCCATTAAGTGTCTCCACCATTTTTTCCTGCATACCAAGTTGCTGATAGCATTCGATTAGCTTCAACCATACTTCCTCGTTCTTGGAGTCGAACTCGAGGTACTTGGCGAAATCATCGACGCCGCGGTTGATCACCGACGGTTGAAGGCGTAGTTGACCGTGGTCAAGGAAGGTTTCGCTGCGCTTCTTCCTCTTCGGAGAGAGTCTTGGTGGGCTCCGGTGTCGGAGTCGGAGTCTGTTCGGGAGTCACGCCATCGGTGGTTGACGTACCGCCGTTGCTGCCGCTCGTGTCGGTATTTCCGTCCCAGCGGAGTTAACGGTCGTGCGGGCGAAGAGCCTTCGTCGCCGCCCATTCCGAACGCAACGACAACGATGATGATGACGACAAGTACCGCACCCGCACCGCCGAGCATGAGGAACTTCGACGAAGAGGAAGAGTCGTCCGCGCTGACGGGCCTTCTTCTCGATGACCGACCACTGCCCTCGCTTCAATGCCGGCAAGGAGAACGAACGCTTACGAAGCAGGAGCGCGACGAGAAGCGGAAACGGAGCCATTGCTTTCCTCGTCATCGTCCTGCGCGTTCTCGTCCCAGCGGGTTACTACCTCGCTCATTTCCAGCATCATCTTGATGCAGCTCGTCGAGGAGCTGGTCTTCTGAGACGATCACCCTTCACCTGTAGTGGTGCAATACCAGTTGTAGTTCCCGCATCCACCTTCTTCTGCTCGGGCTGAGCAGCGGCCTTTCACGAGGAATAGTGAGACCACCGCCAGCGGAACACTTTGTTCTTCTTCCGGCGAATTTCTCCGGAACGTGGTCTTAGACGCGTAGAGGGCATTTGACGGAAATTCCCATTTTCAAGGCTCCTTTGTAAGCCCTGATTTTACTGACAGCGAAGGGCGTGTCAATCTTCGTCGGACAGCAGTTCTCTTACTTTCTCCAGCTTCACGGAAACTATGCGTGTCACACCCTCGCCGGACATGGTCACGCCGAAGACGTTGTCCACGTTCTCGATGGTGCGCTTATTGTGTGTACGCAGAGGAATTGCGAGCGGTCGGTGTAGTCTCTCAGCAAGGTAACGAACCTGCCGATGTTGTTCTCGTCGAGCGGGGCATCCACCTCGTCCAAGATGCAAATCGGGCTTGGGTTGGCTCGGAACAGCCCGAGCAGGAGAGCTATGGCGGTAAGCGCCTTTTCTCCACCCGAAAGCAGCGATATTGCAGTCACTTCCTTGCCCGGGGGACGCAGAAAAAGCTCAACACCGGCCTCGAGTTTGTCGCCTTCCTGCAGGATTATGTCCGCGCGCCCACCCCGAAAAGCTTTCGGAAGCACTCGTTGAAGTTCAACCGTGTGCGTTCGAACGTGTCCGAAAACATCTTGCGACATCGTTCGTTTATCTGTTCGATAAGTTCCTCGAGAGATTTCTGCGAATCCTGCAGGTCAGCCTTCTGTGAAGTGATGAACTCGTGCCTCTCGGTCACCTCGTCCAGCAGGTCCACCGCCTCGAGGTTGACGTTGCGAATCGGACGCAGCTTGCGCTCGAGTTCTTCTATCCGCGCAGAAAGCCCGGCCTCGTCAACATCATCTACAACGCGGTTCTGTGCCTCATCAGAAAGCTTGATGCCCATCTCCTCCATGCACCTTTCCGCAAGACCTTCGAGCTTGACCTCGAGTTCGTGCACCTCCAGTTTGGCATCCTCGCGCTCAGAGCGTATGCTCTCCATCCGCTCCTCGCGCTCACGGATTTCGCGGTCGAGTTTATCTATTCTGTCGAAGAGCTTTCGCTGTTCTTCACGGCGCTGTTCGAGCAAAGCACGCGTCTTTCGCAACTGCGAAGAGACGTCCACAACCTTGGCTGATGCATCGTCCTTCTGCTCGCGAGCCCGCTCTATCTCCGTGTCAGCACGCTGGACCTCGGATACGAGCCTTTCAGCACGCTGGCGAACCTGAGAGAGGTCGCGTTCGAACTTGTCTATTGAAGCCCTGCAGGAAGCGAGTTTCTCCGCAGAGGTGGCGGCCTCGACACGAGCCCTGGACAGAGCATCGGCGAACTTGTCCTTCTTCGCATCCAGTACTTCCAGGGAGCTTCTGTGTTCGGCGATGGTCTTCTCGATTTCGCGGATGGCGCTTCCGGTATCGGACTCGGGTTCTTCCTTTCCAATCTGCGCCTCGAGGCGTTCGCATTCTGCCTCAGCGTGTTTCAGCTTCTCCTTCCACTCGTCAATGGACGACCGCAACGCTCCCTGCTCGTGGCGTATAGAGGAACGCTGTTCGTTCTTGAGATGAATCTGCACTTCGAAGCGACGGCGAAGGCGGTTGCATTCGGCAGCGGTGCGTACGAAGTCCTCACGCCTGCTCTTCAGCGTTTCGGCCTCCTTTGAGAGCGAAGCATGGCGACGGTCAAGCTCGGAGAGCTGGTCGGTGAGTTCGGCTATCTCGGCACGCATGACGAAACGGCCCTGTTCGGCCTCGTCTTCGGCGGGACGCACTATGCGCGCACGGCTCATCATCGCGCCGTTACGGTCAAACAGGTGAACCGGTTCGGATGGAGGCTCGTCGGGAAGCTCTTCGACGAAAAAGACATGTGAGCAGAGTTCCGCTACGCTTCCGGCAAACGGCCCGTCTGACGTGATGAGCTTGGACGCCGCGATTGCTCCCGGTACGGAGCATGCGCCAATAACAGGTTTGATTTCCGCTTCAAGTGCCCAGCGGCCTTCTCCTGCTTCGGCTACCTGCGAAGCGAGACGCGCTTCCGCAAATGCACCAAGCAGCGCATGCGCGGCCTTCTCCCAGCCGCGAGAGACGGAGACTTCGTCCGCAAGGACCGGACCTTCCAATTCATCGTTGCCATCAGCGTTTCGCTTTTCGAGCTTGCGAAGCTGTTCGATGCGTTTTTCTGCGAGGTCGCGTTCGTTGGAGAGCTCGGCAAGCGCCGACCGAAGATGCTCTGCTTGCTCCTCAACTTCCCGAAGCTCTTTCTCGTTGGCCTTCTGCCTTTCGACAACGGATTTCAACTCGTTACGGGTCTCCAAAACGGTCTGTTCGATTGCCACAAGGTTCTTCTCGAACTTCCGAGCCTTGTCGGTGGAGCCGTCAAGCTCTCTCGAATACCAGTCACGTTGCTCCTTCGCACGTGAAAGGTTGGCCTCCACCTGCGCGGCCCTTTTGCGTTGCTGCATCAGCCTTTCGCGTTCTTCATCGCGCCGGGCCTCTGCTGCGCGCAGGCGGGTTCTCGCCTCGGCGATATCGGGATCGACTGACCGCATCTGCTCCAGGTACTGCTGAACGACCTCGTCCTTGCGCTGACGGGCGTCGTCGAGTTCGTTCTCGCGGTTCCTTGCCCGCTCGAGTTGCTGCTCAATGTCGGAAATCTCACGCTGAATGCGCTGTTGGTCGTCGGAGAAGGTCTTCTTGCGATGTTCGAGTTCCTCCACTCGTGCTTCGCACCACTCGATATCGGTGTCGAACCGAGCGGAAACGCCTTCGAGACGGATAATCTCGTTACCGAGCTTTTCGCAGGCCTCACGCTTACGGGCCAGTTCGTCGGCGAGCTGTTCGCGCTTTCCGGTCACCTCGCCGTAAGAAGTGAGCATCGTGGCGTAACCCGTATCGAGTTTGACAAGGCGCGACCGTGCGGACTCATGGCGTGAAGAAAACGAACGGTGGCGCAACACGAACATGTCCAGCTTCGCACTCGCGAGTTCCTCCTTCAATTGAAGGTACTTGCGGGCTCTGCTCGCCTGATACTGAAGCGAACGCTTCTGTTTCTCGACCTCGGACAGGATATCGTCGAGGCGTTCGAGGTTGTCGTTGACCCTTTCAAGGCGCCGGATGGCCTCGTTTCGTTGTTCTTTGTAGCGAAGTATCCCCGCGGCCTCGTCAAGCAGCTTGCGCCGCTCGGAAGCCGAAAGCTGGATAACGTTGTCAACCTTGCCCTGTTCGATCATGGAATACTCGTTCACTCCCAGGCCCGTGCCGAGTATCATCTCGCGAACGTCCTTCAGGCGGACCTTCCTGCCGTTGATTAGGTACTCCGATGTTCCGTCCCGGTATAAACGGCGAGCTATAGCTACCTCGTCGCCTTCGGTACGGAAGCTGTTGAGAGTGTTGTCGAATACTATCGTGACCTGGGCCATGGGCATGGCCTTGCGGTGCTCGTTTCCCGAGAAGATTACATCGGTTGACTCCGCTGCCCGCAACGAGCGGAACTTCTGCTCGCCGAGAACCCACTTGACCGCATCGACAAGATTGCTCTTGCCGCTGCCGTTAGGGCCGACTATGCCGGTAATTCCGTGGTC
The DNA here is from genome assembly GCA_034521065.1 of Planctomycetota bacterium. Taxonomy (GTDB): domain Bacteria; phylum Planctomycetota; class B143-G9; order B143-G9; family B143-G9; genus JAXHMW01. The sequence goes on from JAXHMW010000011.1 coordinate 106,047, forward strand.
GAACTCGAACGTAGTGGCATCGGCGAAGGATTTGAAACCTGACAGCTTTATACTCTTAAGAAGCATTTAACGTGGCGCCTCAGGTGACCAGGAAGTCGGTTGGTTTCGAACATGAAGAACAGCGGCCATCCTCGAGTCCTTCGCAATCTGCAGTGCGCCTGCGTTTGATCAGGACGGCTGCGCAGTTCGGACATATCGTATCAGACCATTCACCGGGAACAACGTTGCCGAGATAGACGAAAGCGAGGTGCTCCCGGGCTTCCTCCCCGGCCCTTTTTAACTGAGCAAGCGAGGTGGGGGGATAGATTCGGCCCTGTAAGCCGGATGGTACGCGGAAAGATGCAGGGGAACCTCTTCGCCGCATTCGGACGCAATCCACTTGGCGAGTTCACCTGTCACTCCGTCGCGGTCGTTCTGCGTGGGAATCACAAGGCAGGTGAGTTCGAGGTGAATACGTCCTGCCATGCCGCGAACTGTTTCAAGTACGGGTTCCAGTCTGGCGTCACACAGTTCCCTGTAAAAACGGTCTTCGAATGACTTCACATCTATGTTGGCCGCGTCGAGGTATTCGAGTAGCTCGGAAAGAGGTTCGGGGTTGACGTAACCGTTGGAAACGAGGACATTACGCAAGCCGCGTTCCCTGGCCATCTTGGCGACCTCGAGATAGAACTCCAAGTTGATGACGGGCTCGTTGTAGGTGTAAGCGATCGCCTTTGAGCCGTCTTCCTCTGCGTATGAGACAATCCTTTCGGGCGTGACCTGCTTAGTGAAGCCCACTTCGGTTGACAGGTGCCAGTTCTGACAGAACGAGCACGACAGATTGCAGCCGTATCCGCCTATTGAGAACACCTGTGAACCGGGCATAAAGTGATAGAGCGGTTTCTTCTCGATCGGGTCGGACTGCATTGCTGCGATGTGTCCCCACTGAGTGGCGATCAGTGTGCCTTCATGGTTCTCCCGAACAAGGCACTTGCCCGATTCTCCGAGTTCTATAACGCAATAGTGCGGACAAAGTTCACATTGTACCTTGTCATCATCAAGTTTCCGGTAATACCGAGCCTCCATATCAAACACACTCCCACGTGTTCACGAACACACTTTTACGAACGAAGCACCCTGCTCCACCAATCGGCAAACGGTTTTTGCGGCCTGCCGAACATCTGCACAGTCGCCGAGACGCACCTCAAGAGCAAGCCCCGGGACACACAGCCGCGCCGCGTCCCTCTCCGCCGCGGCGGGAGAAACGGGAAAGGCCTCGCAATAGCCCGAAGTGGCGACTACGCCCAGTTGCGGACGCCTGTCGGTGTCGAGCTTCCAAAGTTCCTTCTGCGCCCTCGTAGAGCCGCCACAGACGAGCCTCATGCCCATTCTTCAAGTTCGTTCGAGTACCGTTCCCAGATTCGAACACCTTCGGAGACATGAGTCTGCGAACCCTGCGAAGAACCAACGCATGAGAACAAAGCCGCTTCGGCAAGGCCAATAGCCTCGACCGCGACGACCTCAGTTTTGCGGACACGCTCCATTATCCATATTTCAGACTCGGTTTCAGCATTCGCTGGAATCCGCTTGAACTCGTCGCACCTTTGGCGAAGCTTCTGAAGCGTCTGCGAGAAAAGCTCACGGGAGCCTTCCTTGCCGGCAAGTTCGATATACGGAACGGAAAACGGGACGGTGCGAACCGCGCTGGGCGAAGAGCCGTGTGAGCAAATTTCGAGCGAGGCCCCGGAAACTGCGGCTGCTCCGAAGCACTTGACCGCGCTTTCTATCTCCTTGCGTGAACCCACGAGCCTTATCCCTGGCGCGTCACTCGCCGCGCAAGCAGCTACCCTCGCCAAACCTTCCGGACTATGTTTCGCGGAGAGCTCGAGGGTCGTCCGCGCCGGATAACGCAGGGCAACCCGCAACATATCGGAAAGCAGTGCCGCCGCCCTTTCCGGGCGCTTTCTCTTGCCCAGCAAACCATCCATACGCAAGGTCACCGTACATGAGACTGCCAGCAATTTCCTGACACCTTCCACTACGCCCGACAACTGCCCGGCGAGTCCCCTGCAACGAATGTTTCGAACATCGGTCGCCTGCGCCAAGTCAGCTGCATCGGCCACGATCTCTCTGAACCTCTTGTCGTGCGAGTGCACAGTTTTGGACGAACGCACCCGGGACCGTGAACTGGCATCACTCGAACGGGAAATGCGCAGTGCCTTGCGCCCAAGCCCCATCTTCAGAAGCTCGATATCGCAAAGCTCGAGCAGCGCCGTAAGGGTAACAGGATTGATGTTTCCGGCGAGCAGTTTCCTTTCGACCTTTCTGCATACATCCAGCGATGTCTCAAGTGGCACATCACATACCGTGGCGAACTGGGAAGCGAACCGGGAGCGGTTCCAGCGCCACAACCTGCCGGTCCGTTCGAGGTCGAACCGGCCTTCACGGTCGGGTATTATGCGCAGTCCCGCACGCCGCAGCGCGAGCCTCGCGGAGTACGCGAGGAACAGCTCCGCGGCGTCGTCCTGCCGAGCTTTCCTGAGGAGCTGTGCAACGTGCTCCCTCATGTCCTTTGTAGTGGGTATGTCGTCAGAGAACCGGCTTTCGATGTCGTCCGCGATAGTCTGCGCGAGCTGGGATGCGAAACCGGTATTGGGATGTCCCGCAGCCTTCATTGCGACCGTTACCGACTCGATGAGCCTGTCCCGACGATACGGAACGAGCCTCCCGTCCTTTTTACAGAGCATCTTGAAGTGGGCGTTCAGTTTCGCCCCGGGTCACCCTTTTCACCGTTCATGTTTTCGGTTCGCTCGTTTACGAGGCTCTCCAAGAGGCCGAAGAAGTCGTTAATGTCCTGAAATTTTCGATATACGGAGGCGAATCTCACGAAAGCAACGGGATCAAGCTGCTTGAGTTCCGCAAGGACATGCTCACCGATTTCCGGTGCGGGCACCTCTCTGCCAAAACTTTCACGGATGTCATGAGATATCTTGTCGGTGAGATTGTCCAGTTCATCTGCGGAGACCGGCAGTTTTTCGCAGGCCCTTCTCAGTCCCTCAAAAATTTTCTCTCTGGAAAAAAGCTCGCGCCTGCCATCGCGCTTGACCACGTACAGCGGCCCCTGCTCGATGCGCTCGTAGCTGGTGAACCGGTGGCCGCACTTGTCACACTTTCTGCGCCTTCGAGTTGTATTGGTGTCCTCGGACCAACGAGAATCGATTACCTTGCTTCCGTCGGCAGAACAGTGAGGGCATCTCATGACAGCTCCAACATATTGTGGAAAGAAGACAACAAGGCGCCTTATATTGTGGTTATGTCTCTACTGTTGGCAAGGCATTTTTTCCACTATTTTTCCATATAAGCGCTGTTTTAGACGTCGAATAATTGTCCACATGCCGTACTGGAGTGTCACAGATGTACCAGAACCGTAACGCTCTTTGTAGACAGGCTCTTGCGCCCGAAGAATTAACGCGAACCATTTATTCTTGACTCATTTGAAAGCTGTGAGCCGGGAATACCGTCGACAGCGGGCGACTGTTGTGCTATCATAATCATGGAGTTCTCGCTGTTCTCAACGCTGTTCAGGGGCCAATCATCGATAAGACCATACGTCTTTTCCTTTCCCTTGTTCTGTGTTTGCTCGCCGTTTCCTTTTCCTTCGCCGAAGATGCCGAAAAAGATGAGGCTGATAAGAAGCTCGAGGCAGCTATCGAAAACCTTGAGTCGCCAAATTGGTATCTGCGGGGCTCGGCCATTCTCGACCTCGTCCAGCACGAGGATGAGAAAGTCGATAAGGGAATCGAAAGGGCTCTCGAATCCAATTATCCTTTCGTCAAGCTTGCGGCATGCAAGGCCATTCGTCTTCGCAAGATGGAGAATATGCTCGACAAGGTCGTTGAGGTCTGTCTGGACTCTACCTATGTCGCTGTCGTCGACTCCGCCGCCAAGACCATCGCCTCGCTGAATTCTGAAGAGGGCTTCAAGAAACTTTACGAGGCCTGGAACGAGAGGTCGGGCAGGCCCGGTTTAAACTTCGGCCGCTCTCTGCGCTACTTCAAGGATGTTGACCTCGAGGGTCTCATCGAGAAGATTGTCAAGAACAACAAAAGCGAAATGCTCACCGCGTACACCATCGAAGCTGCTACGGTCAACGGCATCCACACAGACCGGCTCGAGCAGTCCGTCCTTTCCATCAAGCCCAAAACCGCTGTCCTGCAGTACTGCATGAGCGAATACCTCTCTACGTGTCCCGACAGCAAGGCTGCTGTTAACTATCTCATGAACCAGATCAAATCCCGCGAGGCTCCCATAGCCATGCGCGCAGGCACTTCCCTGGCAAAACTCAAGCATTCCAACCCGGATGACTTGATGTCCTATGCCAGGAAGAAGGCCAATCCTCCGTCTTCAAACGCGGCGCTGAAGGCTATCGCGCTCAATCATTACGCTCCGGATGCATCAAAGGTCTCCTCACTGCTTTCGGATAAGCACTCTCGCGACCGCATCAGTGGTTGCATATACGTTGCCAAGTTTCCTTCCAAGCGTCTTTTGCAGCACGTGGAAAAACTGGCTCTGTCGGATGAGGACGAGCAGGTTCGTCTCTATGCCATGCGTACACTCGTCCTTCAAGATCCCGAAACCGCCACGAAAGCCATCGGCAATCTGCTGGAAAGTTCTGATGACATTAACAGGATTACAGCCCTGATGGGCATAGCCTACACCCGTGACGAAAAACACATGCCGCTCGTGATTAAGGCGTTCTCGAATGGCCTTTCACAACGGGCAGCGGCTGCAGCGGGATATGCGTTGCTCTGCCTGAATCCTGCCAGTGCTCTCGAGGAGATGGAAGCTCTTCTCAAGAAAAATGATGCCGACATTGCGATGCCTGTAATTATCGCTCTCGGCCAGCTTCCGTTCGGCAAGAGCGTCGAACTCCTCATTTCGACGCTCAACACCAACTTTGAAGCCATCAGGAATGCTTCCTCCGAACAACTCATGCTCCTGACGGGCTGCAATTTCCCCCCGCAACAGAAGGTATGGAATAAGTGGTGGGAGAAGAAGAAGGAATACCTCGACCCATTCAACTCCCGCTGGCTCCCTGTTCCTGAGAAGGAAAAGGAAGACGGTGAGGACGAGAAAGACGACGAGGGCAAGGTCGAGAAAGGGCTCGAACAGGTATTCCTCTGGCACAAGCCCAAGACATCCCTGTTCACATCCATCGCTGACAGACGAAAAGAGACGGTCAAAAAGTTCGACAACGCTCAGTTCCTGGTGAGCAGATGGTCGAAAGCGGTCTTCTTTTTGGCCTGCGAACTTCCAGGACATGGACGGCAAGTGGAGCAGCAAGGGTTACAAGAGGCTCGCGGACGACCCCAACAGCGTGGCAATGGGCATCGGCGAGGAATATTGGGACTTGGCAGTAACGGCGATGGCCGCGCTCGCGTTCATGGATGCGGGCTACAGCCCCGGTGAAGGTCGCTATGGCCGAATCATAGAGAGGGCATTGGACTACATCGCGTGCCTCGTAACATCGAATGGCTCGCTTACATCCAAGCAGCTTGCCGGTTCGAAGCTCGAAGGCGAGATGTTCGAACACGCGCTTATCTGCGAAGCACTCGCCCAGGGACTTCTCGCCGGCTACGACAAGCACCGTGAAACAGTGCAGCGCATGGTCGACTTCCTCTGCACCCAGCAGGACAAGAATAAAGGCGGCTGGGGCTGGACTCCCGATAAGAACTCCAACTTCTGCACGCCAACCACTACCTACGTAGTCGAGGCACTGTACAAGGCAGAAAAGGCCGGAATTGAATTGATGCCCGGCACGCGTGCTCTCGCGCTCAACTGGTACAAGAACGAAGTTTCCGCTCCGGTTAACCAGTATCAGTTCATCCCCGACGAGGACATGTCCCAGGATGAATACGACAAGAAAATTACGGCAAAGTCCTCCGCCGGTTGGGACGACCGTTCGTTCTTTGCGAGTAACACCGCGATGACTGCATACGCACTGTCACTTTTCGGCGCTCACCGCAACAACACTCACGTGATAAGCAAGCTGAACCTACTCAAGGATTACTCACCTGACCAGTGGGGACGCGCCGGGCTGGATCAGGTCTGTCCTCCGCACCACTACCCCAGCACGCCAACCTCACGCGGTCGCGCGAGCTGCGCGGCGGCAAGGCCTTTACCGACTGGTACGAGGGTATGTGCAAGTTCCTCAACGAGAAGATGGAAAAGGGCGGCGAGGCTCACGGTTCATGGCAACCTCAGGGTTGGGATGGCCAACGTGGCGGCAGGATTCTCGCGACAGCGATGACAGTTGTCACGCTCACAACGCCCTACGGACTGACCTCGCACAACCTGAACGGCAGGACCTATCCTGACTCCCGAAAGACGAGAAAGAAGAAGAAGAAAAGGACGAGTAACCTCCTTTCTATCCGGTGACGGTGCCGTGCCGTAACGGCGCAATGAAGCGGGCCCTATGTCATTGGGCCCGCTTCTGTATTTTCAGGAGTGCTCGCAGATGTCGGGCAAGGTTATGGCATTTTGGACTGTCGCAGCCGTCAGCGAACTTCTCCCGGCGGTTATTACAATTTCTCATATGTCCATCGCCTTTCCCTATTCCTTATTAACTCCATTTTCTTGAAATGGCAGCAATATGGAACATCGGCGCACAAGAAACGTATAATATAGAGGGCGCGCAACGCGCCCGAAAGGTTCTTTGACAATGGGGGCGAAATGGTATCGACCGGACGTGAGAAGTGTCGGTTGCGTGCCGAGGATGTCGGTTGGCCTCGTTAATCATCCGGCAATACCTATAAGTGCCAACAACAACTACGCACTCGCAGCCTAAGTAAACGGTTGCTGTCGCATTTGTCCGTTCCCGCCGGGCATTTGACGGCAAAATTATGCGGGATAGCCGAAGTGACTGTTCGCGTAGCTTAGGCGAAACTTAACGTGAACTCGCGAAGCGAGAACCCTGCCTGCCGGGGCCTTTCTTTGCTAACTTAAAAGACAGGATACGCACGTAGAACCCGCCATGGATACGTTACGGGACGGGGGTTCGACTCCCCCCGCCTCCACCAATTACAAAAGACAAAACCATCTCTCTCGGGGTCACTCTCCGAAGCGCACGGGTGCATCCCTGAACAATTCCCTTCTTAACACCAATGCAAACACTTGCTTGCCTGCATACTCATTGGGGCTCGGCCACGGCTCTTTGCCCGGGATTGACAGCCGGGTATGAGAGGCCCCCCGCTTCAGCGATCGCGTTCTCAATACCTAAAAACCCTTTCGTTCATCCCCAGGCCTCGCGGTTGCATTACCGGCCATCCGATGCATAATGTTCGGAAGGTCATTCGTCTTTTTTCGAAGCAGTCAGGGAGGTGTTCGCTATCTTGCTCAAAAAAGTATCGGGCATCGAAATCGAGTGTGTGAGGGGAGATATCGCTTCGCAACACGGAATCACCGCCGTTGTCAATGCAGCAAATGCCGAGCTGATGATTGGTGGAGGTGTGGCCGGAGCCATTCATCGAGCCGCGGGGCCGGGACTTGCGGAGGAATGTCGTCCGTTAGCACCCATTGCCCCCGGAGAGGCGGTTATCACCAAAGCACATCGCCTGCCCAACCAGTACATCATTCACTGTCTGGGGCCTGTTTACGGCATTGACAAACCGGAAGATGAACTGCTGGCAAGTTGCTATCGCAACGCGTTACGGCTTGCCGAAGAGTACAAGGTAGATTCGATAGCGTTTCCGGCAATCTCAACCGGCGCATTCGGGTATCCCATGAAGGACGCGGCCGAGGTCGCATTCGCGACTGTCATCGAAGCCATTCCAAAACTGAAATCCGTCAAGAGGGTACGCTTCGTGCTGTATGGCGCGAGGGATTTGAAGATTCATGAAAAAGCCCTCGAAGAGCAGACCTGAAGACACGGAATCTAACAACTACTTTGAAGCAGAAGGCAAACTTGAATACGCCCGTGAACGATATGCAATGCCCTTTATGCCGTGGTGCCGGTAATTGGATTTCGGGAACCGAATTCCTCCTGTGCGGCGAGTGCGGGGATTCTTTCGTCATCCGCGGCACCTGCTCAGCCCGCAACAGGAAAAGGCCCGATATGAAACCCACAACAACGATGTGAACGACCCTCGCTATCAGGCGTTCGTCTCGCCCATCGTTTCAGCAGTCTTGAGAGATATCAGTCCGAATTCTTACGGGCTCGATTTCGGCGCCGGTACCGGCCCGGTAATCTCTGAGCTTCTGAGCAAAGAGGGCTTTCGAATCGTGCAGGACGACCCATTTTTCCACAATAGACCGGCTTTGCTCGAAGAACGCTACGACTACATTGTTTGCTGGCGAAGTGATCGAGCATTTCCACTTCCCCGAAAGAGAATTTCGACTGCTCAGGAGCCTCCTGAAGCCACGGGGAAAGCTATACTGCATGACTTGCCTGTACAGTCCGGAAATTGAATTCCGTGACTGGTACTACATAAATGACCCCACGCACGTATTCATATACCAGCCGCAAACCATGGAATGGATAAGGCGAAATCATGGGTTTTCTTCCTGCGTCATAGACGAGAGGCTCGTCACACTTGCCGCGCCTGGGGAAACCCGCACCGCCGCCGATTCCCAACCACGAAGCTCATATGATTAGTTCATCGCGCCATGCAAAAATGACGGTTCGCGCCCAAGGCTGCCTGATGGGGCAACTCGCGGGAGATTCCCTCGGAAGCCTGGTAGAGTTTAAGACTCCTGAACAGATACTGCGGAAATATCCCCACGGAGTGCGCGAGCTTGCCGACGGGGGAACCTGGGGCACTCTTGCCGGTCAACCGACCGACGATTCCGAAATGGCCCTGCTTCTCGCCCGGATACTTGTGAAATCACGCACCTACGAACCCGGTGAGGCTCGGAAGCAATACCAATACTGGCTGAATTCCGATCCGTTTGACTGCGGCATGACAATCTCGGCCGGTCTTCGGGGATATCCCAATCCCGAAAGCCAAGCCAACGGGGCGATGATGAGAATCAGTCCGCTCGGAATCTTCGGGGCCGGATTCGAACTGAAGCAGGTGGCTGAATGGGCCATGCAGGACGCGGTGGTCACCCATCCCCATCCTGTTTGCCGGCAGGCGAACGCATTGTTCGCCATGGCCATTGCGCACGCTGTCGCTTCCGGCTGCGACGGCAACGAGCTATACGTTAACATTCGAAAGTGGGCGTGCGACATACCCGTAGAAAATGCGTTGCTGGAAACCGTTGACAGGGCAGCCGACGAACCGCCCGCCGACTATGTCCGTCAACAGGGCTGGGTGTTAATCGCTTTTCAGAATGCGCTGTATCAGCTTCTTCACGCTCCGAGCCTCGAGGAGGGCGTTGTAGCCACAGTCATGTGCGGCGGAGACACAGACACCAACGCAGCAATCTGTGGCGCGCTTCTCGGCGCTGTGTGGGGCAGCGGCGCGATTCCCGCCCAATGGACCGAGTGCATATTGAACTGCCGTCCCGAGGCCGAAAAGCCGAACGTACGCCGTCCCCGCCCGGAATGCTTCTGGCCGGTAGATGCCTTGAAACTGGCAGAAGGACTGCTGGCGGCATCCATTGAACGGGGAGGTTGATTCGATTCCGCAATACCATTTCGCCAACAAACCTGATAAGCAAAATGAAAGCAAATCGCGAGCCTCTTCCAAACTCCTGTGAAACGGCGCGACACCTGCCGCGCCATGACGGTTGCTCCGCGATTCGACAGATTCTAATACAACTTGACCCGTCTTGTTGGGTCACAAGGTAACGTATATCTTTGCGAATGGTGGTTGTATGCGCTGGAGGTCTGAGTTCACAAGAAAGGTAACAGATAATTGTCAAGACATGGGTAACAGTTCTGACAATAAAGTGTTACCCATGTGTTGACTCGGAGAAGAGAACCCCACCCCACCCGAGCATTCGCCCATGGTGTGGCGTTTAATCGGGCCTGTCTCCACCGATGTACACGGAGTGGACCTTGCATGGCGTTTTCTCAGAAACTTCAGCTACGAATAACCGAATTCTCCAAGTCCGAAGCCAGAAGGCGAAAACAAGGGCAACGTAGCCTACGAGCAGCCCCGTGAAGCGCCCAAACTGCCGAAGCATTTCGATACGTTCGCTGACGAATCCTCAGCCACGATGCCCCCTGCCCTTATGCTCTGCTTCTTTGATGACACCGACTCGAACGGCGACTCTCGGCAGATGAGAGCCGAACGCAGGTCATACGACCAAAAGGGGAACAATGAGTACAGTTCCGTCCTTGCATATCCCTCCCGCATGCATATACTCTGTATAAGTTCATAATTTGGTGCGGAAGGGAGACGGAGGACACCGTATGCAGAACATCGGCCGTATAACATATCTCCCGCTTAACGAAGTATGGAAGCACGAGGCCAAGGACTTCACAACCTGGCTGGAGAAGAACCCGGAGGTGCTTAACGACCTTCTGGACAAGAAAATGGAGATCATCGAGCGCGAGAAATCTGCCGGCAGCTTCTCAGTGGATCTTGTGGCCCGGGAGGGCGAACGCACGATAGTCATTGAGAACCAGCTTTACAAAAGCGACCATACACATCTCGGACAGGTTGTTACCTACCTCACGTCACTTGATGCTGAAGAAGCGATCTGGATCGTCGGAGATCCAAGACCCGAACACGTCAAGGCAATCTCATGGCTCAACGAGAGCACATCAGCATCGTTCTACCTGATAAAGTTCGAGGCCATCAGCATCGGTGATTCCCTCCCTGCCCCGCTTCTGACGCTTATCACCGGCCCCAGCGAAGAGGCAAAAAGCGCGGGCGCGACGAAGCAAAAATTGATTGAACTACAAATGCGGCAACGTTCTTTCTGGCAAGGACTACTGAGAGTCGCGCACAGCAGAACTGACCTTCACAGAACTATTTCACCTACAATGGACAGTTGGATTGGCACGAGCCCCGAAGATTTTCCAAGCGGCGTGACGCTTAACTACGCCATTGTAAACTCGGCAGCGCGAGTCGAGCTTTACATTGATGTCGGCGAGGGTGCGGGTGAAGCGCGCGCAGACCGCAATCACGAGATCTACGAAGGCATTTTCGCCCAAAAGGATGAGATAGAAAAGGCCTTTGGCGACAAGCTAATCTGGCAGCCACTTGAAGGCAAGTACGCCTGCCGTATCAAATGGGAAACTAACCGCGGCGGCCTCGCAGATGAATCCACCTGGCCGGATCTGCAAGACGAGTTGGTAGATGCAATGATCCGCTTCCACAAAGCTCTGAAGGGGAAGGTGTGTAGAGGTCTTCTTGCACGCCATCTTGCCATGCGTATACTGGTATCAGTATTAATGATTCGATATTTCTTTGACTTAGATGGCTCTCGGAGAACGCACAAATTCGGCTTGGTTCCAAGGAGAAAACAGAAGTGGCACTGAAGAAATCTCAACTTTACAGCTTCGCTCTGGTCCAGCCTGTGACGAACTGCGCGGCGGCATGGACGCCTCCCAGTACAAGGACTACGTCCTGTTCATGCTGTTCATCAAGTACGTCTCAGACAAGTACGCCGATTCCGACGACTTCGCCCCGCCGGTGGTCATCCCCAAGGCGCCAGCTTCAAGGACATGGTTCAAGCTCAAGGGCGAGAGCGACATCGGCGACAAGATCAACACCCAGATTATCCAGCCACTGATTGAAAACAACACTCGCCTGGCGCGCAGTGACTTCCCGGACTTCAACGACCCCAACAAGCTCGGCGAAGGCAAGGCGATGATTGATCGCCTGACCAACCTGATCAGCATCTTCCAGAAGCCGGAGCTGGACTTCTCCAAAAACCGCGCCGAGCGCGACGACATCCTCGGCGATGCCTACGAATACCTGATGCGGCACTTCGCCACCGAAAGCGGCAAGAGCAAGGGCCAGTTCTACACCCCGTCGGAGGTCAGCCGCGTCATCGCCCAGGTTATCGGAATCTCGCCCAAGACCGCTGTCGCATCGACCACGGCCTACGACCCGACCTGCGGATCGGGATCGCTGCTGCTCAAGGTCGCCGCCGAGGCGGGAAAACACATCACGCTCGAAGGCCAGGAAAAGGACGTGACCACCGCGGGTCTCGCCCGCATGAACATGATCCTGCATAACTTCCCGAGCGCCAATATTCTTCAAGGCGATACGCTGGCCAACCCAAAATTCAAGAGCGACAACGGTCAAGGCCTGCGCACCTACGACTACGTGGTGGCCAATCCGCCGTTCTCCGACAAGACCTGGATAAACGGCATCACGCCCAGCACCGATTTCTATCAGCGCTTCGCCTGGGGCTCGCCACCCGGCAAACAGGGCGACTACGCCTACCTGCTGCACATCATCCGCTCTATGAAGAGCAACGGCAAGGCCGCCTGCATCCTGCCGCACGGCGTGCTGTTCCGAGGCAATGCCGAAGCGGTTATCCGCAAGCAAGCTGGTCCGCTCTGGCTATCTCAAGGGCATCATCGGCCTGCCCGCCAACCTGTTCTACGGCACCGGCATTCCCGCCTGCATCCTGGTGCTGGACAAAGAGAATGCCCAGGCTCGCAAAGGCATCTTTATGATCGATGCCTCCAAGGGCTTCATCAAAGACGGCAACAAGAACCGCCTCCGCGAGCAGGACATCCACCGAATCGTCGACACCTTTAATCGTCAGGCGAACTCGGCTCGCTATGCCCGCATGGTGCCGTTCGAGGAGATCGCCGATCCAAAGAACGACTACAACCTGAACCTGCCTCGCTATATCGACAGTACTGAGCCCGAAGATATTCAGGACATTCACGCTCACCTGAACGGCGGCATTCCCAATCGGGATATCGATGGAGATGAGAAGGCGACACCTCCGAGTGAAGGGCTTAAACACTACTGGTCGGTCATGCCGTCGCTCAGGAAAGCCCTGTTCAAGAGCAACGGACACAAAGGCTATTCCGAGTTGCGCGTCGAGGCCCAGAAAATCAAGCACACGATCAGCGGCCATGAAGAGTTCGCCGCCTTCAAAGCCACTGTGACCGACATCTTCGACAAGTGGCGATCCGCAAACGTGAAGCGACTTAAGGGTTTCGATCAGGAAGGCCTGCCCAAGGAACTGATCGCGACCATCGCGGAGGATTTTCTCGCCGCATTCAAGGCCGCGCCACTGCTGGATTCCTATGACATGTACCAGCACCTGATGGATTACTGGGCCGCGACTATGCAGGACGATTGTTACCTCATCGCCGCCGACGGCTGGGTGGCTGAAACCCACCGCGTGCTGGAGGAGGTCAAGAGCGGCAAGAAGAAGGGTGAGATGAAGGACAAGGGCTGGGCCTGCGACCTGATCCCCAAGCCCTACATCGTCGCCCGCTATTTCGCTAAGGAGCAGGCCGAGCTGGATGCCCTCCAGGCCGAACTCGACACTGTCTCCGCCAGACGCACCGACCTGATAGAGGAGCATGGCGGCGACGAGGGCGCACTGAAGGACGTATCCACCAAGAGCGACGCCAAGGAGGCGAACACCCAGGCGCTCGTTGCCGTGTGGAACGAGGAAGACAAAGCGGCATGTGACAAGTACAACTCCTTGATCGACAAAGCTGAGAAACACGCGGCCGCGCTTCGCAAGCTCACCGACCATCACCACATTTCGGTGTTGAAGAACAGCAAGGGCAAGCTGACTCTCAAGGCCATCAGGAACCGCCTCGCCTCAACCGGCGACAAGATCGAGCAGAAGACGCTCAACAAGTATCTCGACGCCGACAAGCAGCAGAAGGCCAAGACGAAGGAGGCCGCCAAACTGCTTACCGAAGTCGAGACACGGTATCGCGAGCGCCTGAAAGCCGACCCGCTGCCCGATGAACTCGCAGACCTGCAAGTCACCGTTCGCTACCTGGAACTGCTCGACGAGCAGAGAGCCCTCAAGAGCAAGGTCAAGGAGGCGGACGCGGCGCTCGATAAGCTCGCCTATGACAAGTACCCCACGCTCAGCGTCAAGGAGATCAAGGCGCTGGTGGTCGACGACAAGTGGACGAAAGCCCTGGCCAACGCCGTGCAGGGCGAACTTAACCGGGTGTCGCAGACTCTCACCGGCCGCATCCGCCAGCTTGCGGAGCGTTACGAGATGCCGCTGCCGCAGCTCACTGATCGCGTGGCCGACCTATCCACCCGTGTCGACGAACACCTGGCGAGAATGGGGGCGGTATGGAACTGAAGCCGGGATACAAGCAGACTGAGATCGGTGTTCTGCCAGAAGACTGGGATGTTGATTTCATTGAGAGCTTAGCTTTCATCACGACTGGAAGCAAAAACACCCAAGATCGGATTGAGGACGGGGGATACCCATTTTTCGTACGTTCCCAGACCGTCGAGCGCATTGACAGCTATTCGTTCGATGGTGAAGCGGTCCTCACCGCTGGTGACGGCGTTGGCACAGGGAAGGTATTTCATTACATCAACGGTAGATTCGATGTTCATCAGCGCGTCTATCGTATATCGGACTTCAAAAAACGCCTGAACGGGTACTTCTTCTATCTCTATTTCAGCACAAACTTCTATAACCGCATCATGCAGATGACGGCGAAGTCTTCTGTTGATTCCGTCCGCCGCGAAATGATCGCGCAAATGTCGGTGCCAGTCCCGCGACTGATTGAAGAGCAAAATGCGATTTCTGACGCACTGAGTGACGTGGATGCGTTGCTGGAGGGTCTTGATCGGCTGATCGCCAAGAAGCGCGACCTCAAGCAGGCCGCCATGCAGCAACTCCTCACCGGCAAGACCCGCCTGCCGGGGTTTGAGGAGGAGTGGGAGACGAAGCGTTTAGGGGGCATTGCCAACATCTCCAAAGGAACGCAACTACACTACAGCGAAGCAAACCTGGACGGACACTTCCCGCATTTCAATGGTGGCATTTCACCGTCGAGCTTCACCGATAGGTTCAACACTTCAGCAAACACCATCGCCATCAGTGAAGGCGGCAATTCATGCGGCTACGTTCAACTTGTGCCACAGCCGTTTTGGTGTGGCGGTCACTGCTACGCTGTCGTGCCAAGAAGTGTAGACAACCTATTTCTGTTTCACGCTTTGAATGGACAGCAGACGGCTATTCAGGGACTTCGTGTCGGTTCGGGATTGCCCAACGTGCAGAAGACCGCACTGGCAGACTTCAAATTCCATGCTCCAACCGACATGGACGAGCAGGCCGCCATTGCCACCGTCCTCTCCGACATGCACGCCGAGATCGAGGCCCTCGAACAGCGTCGCGCCAAGACCGCCGACCTGAAGCAAGCGATGATGCAGGAACTGCTGACCGGCAAGACGCGGCTGGTTGAGCCGCATGTTTGTTGTGAGGTGAGATAAAAGCGACCCTCTGGAGAGCCAAAATGTTCAATTGGTTTGCTAAGTCTCTACTGGTTTCTACTTCCATTGCCCCTGTGCTGGGGGCAGTTGCCGTGAACCAACTTTCTATTGGCCGATCGTGGGATTGCTGGGTGCCTTGGTTGATTGTCGCTGTACTTTTGCCTGTGATCTGCTGGTTACTGCTTTTTTACGCGGTGAGGAATATCCAAAAGGATGATATCTCAATTGAGAAGTTCGAACGAAACGATAAGGAGATTTTGGCGTTCCTATTAGCCTACCTTTTGCCATTTCTATCATCCGATGATATGGCCTTCAAGGGTGAATGGATAACTGGTGCGTACATTCTTGTGATAATCTTCTGGGTTATCGCCCATGCCGGAGCATTCCATTTCAATCCAGTCATGGGGCTTCTGGGATACCATTTCTATTCCATAAAGGATTCAAATAACGTCTCGTACCTGCTCATCAGCAAGAAACAAATCACTCGGACCTCGATGGACATTAAGGCAGTTAGATTGGCTTACGACATCTATCTTTACACAGGAGACTCCGATGTTAACTAGCTTTCAGCTTACAGCAATCATGAAAAACTCGAACGGAACACCTCTGCTACGAATTCCTATGCATCAGGCCCTGCAGACTACACTCATGGCGAGCTGGCACGAGCAGTACGAGGCTTTCAAGGGAAACATAAGCGAAGTTGACTTCGCCCCCGGTTACAATCCCGAAGGTGATGAGCGTTTTCGGCTGTCCGCCTTTGAACTTCCGGATTGGTTGGCAAATGAAGATATCACGACAATTTCGAACCTCAATTCCATCAGCCAGCATGAGGACAATTTCGAATTGATCCGGGCCATCGCGGCATTCGTCCGGATAGACAACCATGAACTGTTACTTTTCCAGAACTTCACACGCTCCCACGTCATTCGTCCTATACGATCCATATTCCTGATGAATGGCAACTATAATACTCGGACCCGACCAGGCCTAACTTTAGATAACAAGTTAGCGGCAGTTTACTTCGTGCAGGACAGTAAGCTCCTCTTCCGAAGCTTTCGTACTACAAACACATTCCTGCCGCTTGACGATTTCTACAGAGAAGCTTCTGAGAGTGAGATTAGAAGCATACTGCAGCATGAGAGACTAGCCCCTGAAAATACCAATGACATTGCCGCCTTTGGCAGAACGCAGTGGTTCCGTAAGCGATTCGCCATGCTTCGCGACTCCGGAATTCTTGACGATTACTCTGCACAGGCGATTCAGGGTCATTCGCAGAATTACGACGTCAACATCCAACTCAATGGCGATAGTATCGTATTCCCGGCAGAGAAACCAGAGGCCAAGCGGCTACTCCAGTTCTTGAACGAAGAGATTTTCAAAGGAGCAATCACAGACACACTTTATGAAACCAATTCCAAGCGTGAGGCGAACAGTGACTGAAAGAGCCCGACCCGAAAGGCTGACCCAGAACCGTGTGGTAGCCATGTTCACCGACAAGACACGCCCCGACTGGCTCGGGTATCGCTATCTCGGCGACTGGCACCAGCGTGAGAACAACCGGCCCATCGAGGCGGAGCTGCTGCGGGCAAACCTCCGAGAGCGCGGCTACTCGGAGGCGCATATCGCCGCCGCGTTGCAGAAGCTGGAAACCGCCGCCGATGTCACCGGCGTCACGCTGTATCAGGCCAACCTGCGCACCTACAACCTGCTGCGCTACCCGGTGAAGGTGCTGCTCGCGCCGGGCGGCCGCACGAGGATGTGCATCTGATCGACTGGGAGCACCCGGAGAACAACGACTTCGCCCTGGCCGAGGAGGTGACGCTCAGGGGCGGCCACGAGCGCCGGCCGGATCTGGTGCTCTATCTCAACGGCATCGCGGTGACGGTGATCGAGCTCAAGCGCAGCTCGGTGGAGGTGGCCGACGGCGTGCGCCAGCTCATCACTAATCAGGAGCCGATCTTCAACGAGCGCTTCTTCAGCACCGTGCAACTGGTGTTCGCGGGCAGCGATTCCCAGGGCCTGCGCTACGGGACCACCGGCACGCCGGAGCAGTTCTTCGTGCAGTGGAAGGACGAGGAAGGCGGCGGCTATGGAGTCGGGCACGCTGCTGGACCGGCCGCTGGCGCAGATGTGCGGCAAGGCGCGGCTGCTGGATCTGATCCGCAATTGCGTCATCTTCGATGCCGGCCAGAAGAAGGTGCCCCGCCCGCACCAGTACTTCGGCATCAAGGCAGCTCAAGAGCGGGTCGAGCAAACGCGAAGGCGGCGTGATCTGGCACACCCAGGGCAGCGGCAAGAGCATTCTGATGGTGCTGCTGGCCAAGTGGTTGATGGAGCACGACCCGGATGCGCGCATCCTGGTGGTCACCGATCGCGACGAGTTGGACAAGCAGATCGTGGGCGTGATGCGGAATGCGGGGGTGATCGGCGAGGATGCTCCGTCGCCACGCATTACGTCGCGGGCGCAGTTCGTCGAGAAACTGGGCGCGACCACGCCCCGGCTGCTCTGCGCCTTGGTGCACAAGTTCGACCCGGGCGACCTGAAGGGCGATCCGCCGCCGGTTCACGGGCGCTTCTACGTGTTCGTGGACGAGTGCCACCGCACCCAGGGCGGCGACATGAACCGGCAGATGAAGCGCTGGCTGGCGGATGCGATCTTCATCGGCTTCACCGGCACGCCGCTGCTGCGCAAGGACAAGAAGACCACACGCGAGGTCTTCGGCACCTACATCCACACCTACAAGTTCCCCGAGGCAGTGGCGGACAAGGTGGTGCTGGATCTGAAGTACGAGGCCCGCGATGTGCCCCAGCGGCTGACCTCGCCGCAGGCCATCGACGACTGGTTCGAGCAGAAGACCCGGAACCTCAACAACTTCCAGAAGGCGGTGCTGCGCAAGCGCTGGGCCACGCTGGAAGAGCTGATGAGCGCCGCCGAACGCAAGCAGCGCATCATCGCCGACATCATCGAGGACTTCAGCCTCAAGCCGCGGCTGAACAACGACCGCGGCACGGCCATGTTGGTGGCGGCCTCCATCTACGATGCCTGCCACTACTTCCGGCTGTTCCAGAACACGTCTTTCGGTCCGTACTGCGGCATCATCACCTCCTTCGAGCCGAACCACAACGCCATCTCCCGCGAGCCGGCCAACAGCGACGAGCGCTACAAGTTCGACACCTACACGCAGCACGTGCTGTCCGACGGCCAGACGACCAAGCAGTACGAGGACGAGATGAAGCGCCGGTTCATCGAGGAACCGGCCAACTGCAAGCTGCTGATCGTGGTCAGCAAGCTGCTCACCGGCTTCGATGCGCCGTCTTGCACCTACATCTACCTGGACAACGAACTGCGCGATCACAACCTGTTCCAGGCGATCTGCCGCACCAACCGGCTGGACGGCGACGACAAGGACTACGGCCACATCGTCGATTTCAAGCAGCTGTTCGGCGACGTGCAGCAGGCCATCGCCGTTTACAGCTCCGACGAGCTGGACCTGGACGACGGTGGCGACGGCGGAGAACAACGTCGAGCTGAAGAACTGGCTGAAAGAAGGCCGCAAGAAGCTCGGACGCCGCCCGCGAGGCGTTGAAGTACCTCTGCGAGCCGGTGCCACCACCCGCGCGAGATGGAGCATTATCTGCACTACTTCTGCGGCGATGCCGGCGATCCCGGACGCACTCGACGACACCGAGGTCCTGCGGATCGTCCTTCTACAAGGCGGTGCGCGACCTTCGTACGGGCCTTTGCGGCCATTGCCCAGGATCTGGACGCAGGCTGGCTACACCGCTAGCGAGATTGCAGTCACTGCAACGACGAAGTGGCCTTTTTCAGTGAGGTGCGCGCCGCCATCAAGCGCCATTCCGGCGAGGAGCTGGACATCAAGCCCTACGAGGCGGACATGCGCCACCTCATCAATACCTACATCCAGGCTGACCCGGCCGATCCGCTGGGGTCGGTGGACAACTATTCGCTGGTGGAGCTGATCATTGAGACCGGCATTCACGACGCCATTGCCAAGAAGCTCAACGAGAAGGGCAAGCTCTCGAAGAACGCGGTGGCCGAGGGCATCATCAACAACGTCCGCAAGACCATCATCCGCGATCAGCTCACCGATCCGCGATTCTACGAGGAAATGTCGAAGCTGTTGGACGACCTCATCGAGCTGAAGCGCAACATTACTGAGTCGTATGAAGACTTTCTGAAGAAGGCCGAGGCGCTTGTGCTCCGCATGGCGGGCAAGGCAACGAAAGGAACAGCACCGCCGGAGCTGAGCGGCCGTCCGTGAAGCAATCCGGCTGATCTACAACAACCTGCGCGAGCATTCCTGCAGCCGCACGTGTCCGATGAGGTCGCGCGACCGTCACCGAATGACGACGAACCGGCTCACGCATGGCTTTGGACATCGATCGTGCAATGCGCGAGAAGGCCCCGGCGGGCTGGAAGGGAGACGAGACGCGAGAGAAGCAGGTGCTTAACGCCCTGTTCCCCTTGCTTGATCGCGACCGCAAGGCGACATTGGCGCTGTTTGAGATTATCAAAAATCAATCGGGCTACGCATGAGTGAAGTAATCGAACTTGGCGACATATCGATCACGGTGACGCGGAAAGAGATCAAGAACGTGCATCTTTCCGTCCACCCGCCCAATGGCCGGGTCACCATGTCCGCCCCAAAGGAGACGCGTCCAGAGGTAGCTCGCGCCTATGCCATCTCAAAAATAAGCTGGATTCGTGAGCAGCAAAAGAAGCTGAAACAACAGGCGCGGGAAACGCCCCGTGAGTTCGTGGGGAGAGAAAGCCACTACCTGTGGGGTCGTCGATACTTGATGACGGTGATTGAACAGGCCTCCAAGCCTTGTGTCACTGTCGACCACAAGCGCATCACCTTGAGTGTGCGCCCAGGAAGCGACCAAGCCAAAAGAGCAAGCATCATCCATGAATGGCACAAATCGCTGCTGCACGACTTTATCCCTCCGCTGATCGCCAAATGGGAGCCGAAGTTAGGCGTTCAAGTCGCTGCATACTTTCTGCAGCGCATGAAGACCAAGTGGGGAAGCTGCAACCACAACGCGCGGCACATCAGATTGAATACGGAGCTGGTCAAGAAGCCCAAGGACCTGGCCGAGTACGTCGTGGTGCATGAGATGATCCATCTCATCGAGCCGACACACAGCGACCGGTTTGTCTCGATCCTGACTGATTACTACCCATCATGGCGTGAGGCCAGAGCCGAGCTGAACGAGCTGCCGCTGGCCGCAGAGGAGTGGAAGGAATAAGACCCCCTCCCACCCTTTACGCATATCATGCAAGCGGGTAATATGATGCAAATTGGAGCAGCGGATCGT
>JAXHMW010000012.1:0-13250 GCA_034521065.1 Planctomycetota bacterium
TTAGATCGCTCGCGGTACAGGCTCGTCCAGTTCATGCCATTAGCCTTGAAGCCCGCGACAATACCTTCCTGAATACCGGGCTCTTCGAGACTGACAGTAACGCTTACTATACGCACGCCGGTGTCATGCCACTTTTGTTTGATATCGCGCAGGAACTTGATTTCATCGCATGAGATGCCTTCAAGGTAGTGCCTGAAGTCCAGGATAACGATGTGTCCCTTCATATCGCTTATGTCGAATGACTCTCCGGTCAGCAGGTCTGTTCCTCGCAGGGCAGGGGCCTTCTTGCTGACAAGTGAGCAGATGTGCTTCGCGCCTGTAAGGTCGCCGTCATACGGCATTTGTTCGAGAGCTTCAAGCGCGACCTCGTAAGCCTCGTCGTACATGTCGAAGTAGATGTAGCTGTGCGCGGCCCACGTGTGGCACAGTGGCTCGGATCTTTGTAGCCGGGCCCTGTTGTAGCGGAACCTCGTATTCCTCGTTGTCGAAATGGATCCAGAGTTCCAGCGCGAGAAACAGTCCCTTCATATCCGCGGGCGCCACCGTTTTCCAGGTTCTCGCGTGGGCGACGATCTCATCGTCGGGAATCCTGAAGGAAACCATCATGCGACCGTACTGGAGACCCGATATCGCAAGTTCGGAACTCGGCTTGTGCTTGATGAATTCCGCGGCGAATGCGAGAGCTTCATCGGACTTGTCGCCGTAAAGCCTCGCCCGGAGAGCCATGAAATTCAACTGCATGTCGCCACTTGTCTCGTCGCACAAGGCGTTGACAGCCTTGTTCAGGTCGGCCATCAGTTTGCTTTCCTTCTCAACCGTCGGACGTACACGCTCGAAGTAGGACGAAAGGTGATTCAACGCGCCCTGGTTCGTCCTTGTCGGCGTGGCTGATGATTCCGAGCAACATGTGGCAGTTGACCGCTTCCACTGAGTTGGGCGACTTCTGCAGAATCTCCATTGCCGTTTCGCCGGCCGACTCGACCTCTCCGTTGAGGTAGTCGCACACCGCGATCCGGTAGGTCACGTAACTGGGCGTAACCTGTAGTCGGAAAAATCTCTCAAGAGCCTGCTGTACACACCCCTGGCCTCCGAGTACCTGCTGCCGTCGAACTTCTCGTCGGCATAGGCCAGAAGTGCCCTTGCAGTCCAGTCGCTCGAGGGATACTCGCTGGCGTGCTTCTCGATGCGGGCACTCACCTCTTCAGCCGAACCGCTTACCATTACCGCGACGGTGTAAACGTATTCCCAGCGCGAAGGATCGGTCGAGGGGAAGTCGTTCTCGGCCATTTGCACTTTCTTGCGCAATTCCGCCATTGCCTCTTCGTATTCGTCAGGTGTATGGTAATCCTCGGCCTGCCACAGAAGCATATCGAACCTGTCTGCCGCTGCCTGCGACATTTTCGCTTCCGCTGGCATATCTTCCTGCCTGTGCCTGTCACCTTGGGGAACGCAGCCGCTGAAGACCGCTGCAAGCAGGATTAATGTCACGATTACGAGCATTCTCATTTGTCTGATTCCTTCTTCGGTGTTCTGCTTTTTCTGCCGCTGCGTACAGTCTTGTAGGCGGGGCCGAAGACCTTCTTCGCGCGCAGGATATGGTGGTAGTGCTGGGCGAAACGGTGAGCTTCGTCCCTTACCTGTTGCAGCAGACGAAGGCCCTGAGACCGTTTCGGCAATTCAACGGGTTTTCGACCGTCGAAAAAGTGTATCACCTCATTCTTCTTTGCGAGGCCGGACACATGGCACTTTTTCGATTCCCACTTCTTCCATTGCCCTGGCGACAGTGTTCACCTGGCCCTGACCGCCGTCTGATAAGAAGAGAAGGGATGGCGCTTCATGCTCACCGGAAGCTATCCGCCTGAGACGCCGTGTCAGAACTTCGCGCAGCATACCGAAATCATCCTGCGATGAAAGAGTCTTGATTCGATATCTGCGGTAGCCCGGCTTGAAGGGAATGCCGTTCACGAATGTTACAAGGCTCCCGACCGCTGACTCGTCGCCCAAGTTGGAGATGTCGTAGCCCTCAATTCGCCGGGGAGGCTCGTCGAGTTGCAGGTGTTCGGCCAGTTCGTCAAGTGCGTCTTGTGGGCGGATGTTCACAAAACTAACGGCTTTCTTCTGGTAGTCCGAGGGCTTTGAAAGCCTCTGAAGCGCCTTCAACTGGTCGCGGTAGTTTGCGGCCTCTTCAAAGCGCAGTTCTTCGGCCGCCTGCTTCATGAGCTTCTTGATGCTTGCGATGAGCTTCTTTTTGCGGCCGCTGAAGAACATAATCAGCGACTTTATCTTCCTGCGGTACTCGGTCTTCGATATCCGTCCGGCGCACGGAGCGTCGCAAAGCCCGATATTGTAGTTCAGGCAGGGGCGGTTGTAACGTAGTTTGGGGTCGTCCGCCTTGATGTCCTTGCTGCAAGTGCAGAAGCGGAACACAGGCTGAACAGCTCGAAGTGCGGTTCTCAAAGCTCCGACATCCGTGAAAGGGCCGATGAAGCGGGAACGTTTGTCGGATGGCTGGCGGGTGATGCGTACGCGGGGGAAGTCCTCGCCGAGAGTTATCTCGAGATATGGGTAGAACTCGCTGTCCTTCAGTGCCCGGTTGAACTCCGGACGAAGCTCCCTTATCAGCCTGGCCTCGACTATGAGAGCCTCGATTTCGGTGTCCGTCTCTATGTACTTGAGGTCTGCGATTCGGCTGACGAGTTTATGAACCCTTACGTCGCGCTTCGAGTTATAACGGTAGGATGAAACCCTCTTGCGCAGGTCCTTTGCCTTGCCGACGTAGAGTTCTGTGCCGGTCTCGTCGAGATAGATGTACACTCCCGGCTTGTGGGGAAGTGCCGAGACCATTTCCTTCGTAAGAGTCATTCAGTCGGAATCGCTCTCCCCGAAGACCTCTGCGGAAAATCGGAAAAGGTGCGCTTCGGAGTCCTTGTGGGAATTGGGGGGCAGCCCCGCCTTAAGGCAAAGATGATTGAGGAACTCTTCCCTGTCCCAATTCTGTTCCACAGGGACCTGTGGAAGAAGAAGACCGGAACGCAGACCTTTGCGCAACAGGAGCCCGTGACGCCCTACCTCGATTTCGTCAAGTTCCCCTGACCTTTCTTCGAGAGGGGACAGTACGGAAATCTCGACGCTCTGATTTCCGGGCAGTCCCAGACGCTGTTACAGGATGAAAACGCGGGTCGTGCAAAGCCGCGCTCACTGTGACGTCCCTGACGGTCTGCCAGAGCGGAGTATCTGCCAGGATATGGCCTATACAGCCCCGCAGTTCGCCTTTCCTGTGAAGGGTAACGAACGCACCCGAACGAGCGGTGAGCTGAGGGTCGGAGGTCACCAACTTGGGTAGTTCGCCGTTGGCAACCACCTGAGTCAACACACCCCTGCAGTATGCCAGAAGTTTGCGTCTCGTTGGCGTGTCCATTATTACTCCGGCTTGACGATCGGTCCCTCAGGGGGAAGAATGAGAATCTCTACCCGGCGGTTCTTTTTGCGACCTTCGGCAGTCTCGTTGGACGCTATCGGATGGCTCTTTCCCCAGCCAGCGAAGAAAACACTCTTCGGGTCGAGCCCGCCCGATTCCACAAGATACATATAGACCGTGTATGCCCTGAGTGCCGAAAGATGTTCGTTATCCTTGAGGTTCTTGTCGTTCGGCTGGCGAACGGGCACATTATCCGTGTGCCCGTCAATGCGCAGGTTAGAACTGCCGATGTTGTCGCGCAGGATTTTGGCAATTTTCAAAAGAGCCTTCTTGCCGGACTGGAAAGCTTGTACTCGCCACTGGGAAACAGCACTCTTCCCGCTATAACGAGCTTGGTCGGTTTACCGTCGGCGCCCTTTTCGAGAGTGATTCCGTCACCGATCCGCTTGGTCTGCTCAGTGTCGGTCGCAGCCGGTTTTTCAAAGCCCGCAGACCTGAGTTCTTCGACGAGTTTGTCTATGTCTACGCGAGCTTGCTTGTAAAGATTGGCCAGCATGGCTTCGCGTTCCTTTATGGTCTTGAGCAACTCTTCAATGCGTTTCTCAAGGTTGGCTATGAGAGCCTCATCCCTGTTGTTTCGGGCCTTTGCAGTCTTGAGTTCGCTCGCGAGCCTCTCGTTTTCCATTTTCAGGTCGCGGATGGAGGTCTGCAGGTTGGAAACCCTCACCTCGAGGTCATTGATTTTGGCGTCTTTATCCTTCTGTTGACACCCTGAAATGGCAAACGCGAACATCAGAATTGCAACAATTGCGATTATCTTCTTCATCGTACTCCTCCGGATAAAAAAATGCCCGGCACACAAAGGCATGCCGGGCATATTCTATGGCGTTTTTTGCAATCAGACTACTCGGCACCTTCTTCGCCGCCACCTTCTTCGCCGCCACCTTCTTCGCCGCCTTCATCAGCAGGGGGCTCTTGCCCATCTTCACTTTCGCCTTTATCGTTGAAGTTCTCGAGGAGAGTGTTCTCAGAGTACTTCTCCGCCTTGTAGTCGTCTGTGAGGCCCTTCTGAGACAATATGCCGCCAAGCTGGCCGGTGCTGTCGCCCCACTTGAGACCCCAGTCGTACATTCCCTGCGCAACCCAGGCGGGCTTGGTGATGACGACTCCACCTGTTTCGGTAAAGCCCTCGTTGGCAACAATGCCGACCTGCATAAGACCCTGGTAAAGGCAGACGAGAATGGCAACTACCATGATGATGTTCATCACCAGGTTGCCCTTTTTCTCCGTTTCCAGAACCTGCGAGATGCGCTTCGAACGAGTGCTGGCAGCGGCACCAGCTCCCGGCGTACGCTGCGTGGTGCGACGAGAGCGAACCGAATCAACCGGTGCGGTCTCTTCAGTGTCACCTTCGGCGTCTCTCGGCCCTTTCGGCCGACGCCTGCGTACAGGCTCTTCCTTGGCCGTTATCTCGGACGTAGCCATATCGTCCTGTTTGGACGGACGGCGTGCCGCACGGAGACCGACCTCGGTGTCAACGCCTTCCTCGTCGTCGCCCTCGTCATCTTCGGAGAGCATCTTGCGCGAAACCACGATCGTGGGCTCGGTACCTCGGCTCTTCTGATAAGCGATGATGTCGGACTTTTTGAACTTGATCACGCCGCCGGCACGGTAGGCCTTGAGCGTGCCGCTGTGGATGAGTTCCCACAGCTCAGTTTCCGTGATCTCGAGCGCTTCCAATGCCTGCGCGAAATCCAGATATTCCTCGGCCATGCCCTTGCTCCTTCCAAAGATCGGGTGACTGCTTGTAGCCGTCGTTACTCGCGTAGAAACTTACGTCTCATGTAATCGAAATCTGCGCCGTCCTTCTGATCCTCGATCCTCTTGTCGTTCGACGAAGATTCGAACTCTGTATCGTACTTGTAGCTGTGTATGCCGCAAAGTCGAAACTTGCCGTTGAAGTTGTCGTAAACGCAGATCACCTTCTTTTCCGTGTGTACAAGGTAAAGGCGATCTCGACTGTCGTCAACCTTACCGGTTGTTACTATCACTCCGTTCGCTGCGCCCTCTGCATGCGCAAAAGGTACCGTCGAACTCGAATCCCCTTTGACTACGAGCCCAAGGAGAAACGCACAGGTGACCATCAGGGTCAAAATCAGCAAGTTCTTTCCACCGAACATACCAGTCTCCGCTATTTTAATGTCGCAAACGCAAAGTTCAAGAGTTTTTTGCTGTGTTTGCCTCGGCATGCTTCCTTCGGCTGTGACCGTCTCGTCCACCTTCGGCGCAACTGTCGGTGCAAAAGCGTTCAAACTACTGTATATTTGACGTAGTTGCCTTTCATGCACAACACAAAAGGATTGGAATATGAGAAAGATAGTAGCTACCGAGAATGCTCCCGAGGCCGTAGGTCCCTACAGTCAGGCCATCATTGCAGGAAACCTCGTTTTTACGGCAGGCCAGATTCCGCTCGACCCGGATACCGGAGAGCTCGTTGAAGGTCACGTCTCCCAGCAGGCCAGGCAGGCTTTGAAAAACCTGATGGCGGTGCTCGAGGCGGCGGGTTCAGATGCCGCAAGCGTCGTAAAGGTGACGGTGTTCCTTAAGAGCATAGACGACTTCATGGCTCTGAACTCGGTTTACGAGGAGTTCTTCAGCAAGTCGCTACCCGCGAGAAGTGCCGTCGAGGTCGCAAGGCTGCCGAAGGACGCCCTCGTTGAGATAGAGGCCGTTGCGACGCTCAACTGAGAAGGACCACCGCTCCGCCGGAAATCGCTCCGACGATGAATCCTAATATGCCTCCCAAGATTTCCAGCCACCTGAGGTTTTCACGGGTGGCCTTCATGATTACGCGGTGAAGCTCCCGGGGTTCCCAGTTGGCGATCTTGTCGTAAATCGTTTCCTGAATCTCCAGGGACTGTATCAGTTCCGCAGAGTGGTACGACAGGTAGTCGAACATCGTCTGGTTGAGCAGATTGCCGAACGAGACAATTGCCTGTTGCGGTATTAAACGGTCGAGACGCCCCACGGGCTTTTCCAGAAGCTGGCGGAAAAGCAGTGATGCTCGGGCAAGCAACCTGTCAAGAGCTTCATCGGAGCGCATCTTGTCCACAACGAAACTGCTTATCTCGCGATAAACCTCTGATGGTTCCGCGAGCTTTGTGCGGCGCAAAATAGACTCCAACTCCTCATCCTTTACATCGGCAAGGGATATTTCTATGTAGCGTGCGGTCACGCTGGCCACCTCTTCCGAACGCACTACCGTGGTCACTATGTCCGCCGCGGCTCCGCGCAACTGGGCCATGCTCTCCAAGTCGAGTTTGCCCGCGATCTGAGAAGGGCTCATCTGCAGCATCTGGTCAACCGCATTCTGGGCGTAGTCGGTGACCTGGTTGGTACCCTCCTCGCTTGTGAGATAGTTCACCAGCCAGTCAGGAAAGGTGTCTGCAAACTCATCGATGGTCTGTTCGATTTTGTCGCCCTTCATGCCCTTGATGACCTTGCTCGCAAGCGAATCGAAGAAACCCGTGTTGCTGTCGAAGAACCTGTCAACGTAGGTCTTCATAAGCCCTCGGATGCGTTCCGTCACCGGCGTCAGGTCAACGCTTCCCACGATCCGTGAAAGGGAATCGCGCACAAGCGGTTGCAGCCGGTTGCGGACGTTTTCGGTCACCTCCTGCGGAAGTATTTCGGCAAGAGGCTTATCCTTTGCAAAGAAGTCCGACAGCATTCCGTCGGTGAACTTCTTAACCTCCTCACGGGTAGCCGGGTTCGACAGCCTGCTCGACGAGGAACGTATGCGCGACCTCGTGAACGCGGCCCCTTGAATCCTCGTCCAATATCTGGGAAAGAGGGAACCGACCGAAGTAGTCGAGCTGGTCGTACACCACACCCCGCATAATATCGCCGAACTCATCGGACAGAAGGTAATCACGGACAGTATCCTTCAGTTTACCGCGGGCGTACAGCACAAGCTCGCGGTAGTCTCGGTTGAGGTCTGACGGTATCTGATCCTTGACGGGGCCGAAGTCCTCCGCCGCCTTGGTGCGCAGAAAGTCCTGGAGCTGGCCCCGAAAGAAGTCCTGAAGGTTCTGGGATTCCAGCTTCTCCTGCAGGGATTCCACTGTGAGTATCGAGTCGGATGCTATTTTCGCAACCTGGCGGGCAAGGTTGTCCTGGTGGCGTACGAAAACGCCCGGACCGAAACCCACGGGACCGACCTTGTGACGCTTGTACGGCTGGAACAGAAGCCGTATAGCAAGCCAGTTCGTCCCATATCCGACTACCGAGCCAAGTGCCGCCTGTTGGAGTATCTGAAGAAGTTCGTCCATCTTCCTTCTCTCTGGACAAAGAGCGTTACATTCCATGAATATTGTAACATGTTCTGTCCATCAAAAAGCGCGCGCAAACGCGCCAGCCTCACAGTTGGGCACCTCTAACAAATGGTTTCGTACGAAAACGTGCGAGGCAAAGGTGCTTGCCGCACACCCGGGCGAGGAAGAAGAGGAAATCTGACGAGAGTCATGGCTATAGCCATACTTACGGATGGATTTTTCTCAATGACGAAGCATGACAAAGCCGCAGCCGTTTGCAGTAAAACCGTATTTTTCGAGGTGCCTGGTAGGCCGGGATTGTATCAATACTTGAACGAGGAGTCCATCTTCACCTCTTCGTCGTCGCTCTGGCGCAGAGGTATCCTGACCGTGAATGTTGTGCCCTCGCCGTACTTCGAATCTACCTCTATCGTGCCCCTGTTAAGTGTCACGAGCTTTTTGACGATGGAAAGCCCCAGCCCGGTACCCGGTATCGACCGGGTATGTTCATTCTTCGCACGATAGAATTCTGTGAACAGTTTCGCTACTTCCTCTTCCTTCATTCCTATGCCGTCATCGGAAACGGATACGATGACCTGTTCGTCTGCCAGTTGCATTGAAACGTCCACCTTGCCGCCTTCGCTGTTGTACTTGATGGCGTTGCTGAGCAGGTTGGTGAACACGATCCGGAGTTCCCGGGTTCGCCACGCATTTTCGGCATCTCGCACTCGTGGAAATTGAGCTTGACATCCTTCTCCTGCGACTGAGGTTCAAAGACCTCAAGCACGTCCCTGAGCATGTCAGGAAGGTCAAATTCTTGCAACTCGCGCTGTTTGGTGCCGGTTTCGACTCGTGTGAGGTCCAGCAGGTCCTGAATGAGTTTGCGCATCCCCTCCGCACGATTCTTGCACCGGGAGAGAATCTTGTTGCGGGACTCTTCGCTGTCTCCCGCGAAACCGGATAACAGGTTGTTCAGATAACCTTCTATCGCCGCGAGCGGTGCCTTCAGTTCGTGGCTTACGATACGAACGAACTCGAGGCGTACGCGCTTCTTCTCTTCCTTCAGTCTTTCCGCTTCCCGTTGGAGCTTGATGTACTCCACAGCCTTGTTGACCGAGGCGTTGAGTTC
The DNA here is from genome assembly GCA_034521065.1 of Planctomycetota bacterium. Lineage (GTDB taxonomy): Bacteria > Planctomycetota > B143-G9 > B143-G9 > B143-G9 > JAXHMW01. The sequence continues at coordinate 8,861 of JAXHMW010000012.1, forward strand.
AGCGGGAGTAAATGGCTTGGCGAGAAAGTCGTGCGCGCCCTTCTTCGTGGCGGAAACCGCCGATTCCAATGTTGCATATGCGGTTATCATTATGCAAAGAGGGCTCGATGGCATCTTTGCGGCCTCTTCGAGAATCTTCATGCCGTCAATGTCAGGAAGCTTGTAGTCCACCAGGGCGAGATCGCTCTTGCCTTCGCTGAAGCTTTTCGATGCCATCCCTCCCGGTCGAGGCGACTTGAACCTTGAATCCCTTCTTTTGAAGCACCTTCTGGCAGCCGAGGCGCATGCCCTCTTCGTCGTCTATGATGAGAATGCGAATAGGATTATCCACTACTCCTCCGTCACTTTGAGAGCTTGTCAACGGCGGAAATCAGTTCTTCGGGCCGGATGGGCTTGTTGAGGTAGATGTCGGCCTTTATCCAGCCGCCCGTCTCAGGCCCGTCGAGGTTGAAAGGCACTCCGCGCTCGGACGCGACTCCGGTGACCATGATCACCGGAAGCTTCTTGCCGGTCGCGCCCTTTTTGAACTGATAACAGAGGGAAAAACCGGTGTCCTCCTCTTCCATCATCAGGTCAACGATTACGAGATCCGGATTCGTCTCCCTCGTCTTTTCAACCGCTTCCTTCGAATTATCAACGGTCACGACGGTGTGCCCTTGAGATTCGAGTACGCCCTTCTGAATCTCCAAAAAATCCGGGTCATCATCTATCATTACGATTCTTGCCATAGCTGTCCTCCCACGGGGGTATGGGTATCACTCAGGGTTTTATTCAGTTCGACGAAGAACTGCGCGCCTTCGTCCGTGTTCGTGACTCCGATCTGGCCGCGGTGCATCTTGATTATGCCGTAAGAGACCGCGAGACCCAGTCCGGTGCCTTTGCCGATAGCCTTGGTAGTGAAAAAGGGGTTGAAAACCTTGTCCTTCACCGACTCATCCACTCCGGGGCCCGTGTCCTGAAACTCGATGCGGATGCGGTCGTCGTCGAGATGGCTGGTGCGAATGGTCAGTCTGCCGCCGTTTTCCATCGCCTCGAAAGCGTTCTTGACTATGTTGGTGAATACCTGCTTCATCTGACTGTAGTCAAGCTCTGCTTCGCCGACAGGTGCGTAGTCCTTCGAGACCTCGATGTTGTCGGGAACCGTGAGGCTCGAGACCGTGTCCTCCAGCAGCTTTTCGATATCGTGCTTTTCCGCCACCACCTTGCGCTGGCGGGCGAAGTCGAGCAGGTTGCTGATTATGTTCTTGCACCTCTCGGCCTCTTTCGCCACCATTTTCACGTCTTGCCGGTATTCGACCTTGTCCTGAAGTTCTTCGAGAAGCATGTTGGAGTATAGAAGTACAGTGCCCAGCGGGTTGTTAACCTCGTGGGCGATTCCCGCAGCGAGTTGGCCCATGCTCGCCAGCTTCTCGCTCTGCACAAGCTGTTCCTGCATCTCACGCAGTGAATTGTGAGATAACTCGAGTTCGCTGAGAGTGTGTTCAAGCTCTTCGATGGAGTAAGGCAGGCACATCTCGCATTCCGCTATTCCGTGATAGACCGCGATTGCATGTTCCCGGCAGGTTTGATAGCCGCAGGCTCCGCAGTTCAATTCGTCCCTAATACTCTCCTTGCCCATGCGCGAGAGAATCTTGCGTAACTCGGATTCCTCGGGAACCTTCATCCGCGTATCTTGGCGGCGGAAGTTGCGCGTAAGGTCTATATCGCCGTACTTGTTGAGAGTACGCTGCCAGCGACGCATGTCCATTGTGTGAACTTCTGACTGAGCGTAATTCGATATCCGGTTACGACGTGCGAAGGATTCCTCGGGGTTCGTCATGCCGGGCCCCATTATGCAGCCCTCGCATGCCAGTACTTCCATCAGGTCCGCATCTATTGATCCGTTTGCAAGTGAACGCAAGGCGGTGGGGAAGTTCTTGCGACCGTTGACCTCGATTATCCGGCAGGTGATGGGGTCGTCATCGAGGTGGGCCGAACGAAGACTGCCACGAGGAATAGGGTAGATCGTGCCAAGAAAGCCACGGGGCTCGTCGAAGTCCTCCGGTTCGAGCTTCGAAGGCTCGATTCCGTTTTCCTCGAACATCTCCCGCAATTCCCTGAAAAGAAGCACATCGTCCACTTCGTTCTCAAGGTCCTCGTCCAGTGCTTCCAGCTTCTTTGCGAGACATGGACCGAGAAAGACTACTCGAGTGCCTGGCCAGTGCTTCGCTATGACTCGCGCTGTTGCAATCATGGGAGAAACTATCGGGGCGAGGTTGTCCACCAGTTCTGGTATGTACTTCTCGACGTACCGGTAAACGGCGGGGCAGCTTGTGCCTATGAAGCACTGTTCGCCGTCCGAACTCGCAGAAAGGTCGCGGTAGGCGCGGCTTGTCAGGTCGGCACCGAAGGCGACCTCGTGAACTCGCGAGAAACCGAGTTTGCGAAGCCCCGCGACGAATTGCAGGGGGGCGTAATCAACGAACTCCGCGGGGAAGCTCGGAGCGACGATCGCCGCCACCGGTTCTTCGCCTTCCAGAAGCTCGCGGACGTTGTCTTCCGAGTTGACTATCTTCTTCGCGTCCTGAGTGCATACGCGATAGCAGTTGCCGCAGCCGATACAACGCTCGGGTATCACCTCAGCCTGGCCGTCGAGGATTCGTATGGCCTTCGCGGGGCACTCTCGAACACAAGTGTAACAGCGCTTGCAACGTTCTTTGATAGTTTCGATTACGGAGTTCATGCTTCTAACCGCTCACCTTTTCCTTGCGGGAAGTGTACTTCGTGTGAAGCAGTTTATGCGAAACAGGACTGCCTGGCTCGCCGAGAAACTCCTTGTACAACTGCTTGATATGCTCGTTCTCGTGGCTCAAACGGACACTCTCCGCGGAGTCTATCCTGTAAAGGTTTTTCATCCTTTTGCGGATTGTGCCGGTTTCCACGAAGTAGGGCTGTCCGCCGCCGCCTATGCAACCGCCGGGACAGGCCATGACTTCTACCATATGGTAGCTCTCTTCGCCCTTGAGTATTCGCTCGATCAAGCTCTCCGCGTTTGCAAGGCCGCTGACGACAGCAGTCTTCAGTTCCATACCGTTGACCTCGGTCGAGAATGTCTTCACTCCATCAAGGCCGCGTACCTCGTGGATTTCGATGTTCTCGGGAGAGTCCTCTGTGAGCCAGCAAACGGCTGTCCGAAGTGCGGCCTCGGCCACGCCTCCGCTTGCGCCGAATATTTTGCCCGCGCCGCTGCGCTCGCCGAACGGATTGTCGCAGGGAGTGGGTTCGGTCTTCGCAAGGTCTATGCCCGCCTCGCGGAGCATCTGTGCTGTCTCGCGCGTAGTGAGAACCGCATCTATATCCATTAGACCATCGCGGCCATGTTCGGGCCTGTTCGCCTCGAACTTCTTCGCCGTGCAGGGCATTACCGAGACGCTGTAAATTTTCGTGTGGTCTATGCCAAGCTTTTCGGCAAAGAACGTCTTGACCAGTGCGCCCATCATTTGCTGGGGGCTCTTGCAGGATGACACGTTCTCCAGAAGCTGCGGGAACTTGTGCTCTACGAACTTAACCCAGCCGGGAGAGCAGGAGGTGAACATCGGAAACGGCCTACCGGACTTCACGCGCTGGATGAGCTGCGGGCTCCTCCATCATCGCGCGAGGTCGGCACTGAAACTGGTGTCGAAAACGTAGTCGGCACCCATCTTGCGAAAGGCAGAAGAGAGCTTCTCCGTGAGGTCACCGCTGCCGCCTATGCCGAACTCCTCGCCGATGGATACCGAAATGGCAGGTGCGTGCTGGAAGACGACTATCTTTTCAGGATCCTCGCCACGCGCGTTCAGACGTCGCCTGACGGCTGTGCGCTCGTGCAAAGCACCCGTTGGGCAGGCCATTACGCACTGACCGCAGTTCACGCACTCTGTTACGTTCAGGCCGTCATCGAATGCGGGCAAAACAAGTGTGCTGAAACCGCGGTCGGTGAAGTCTATCGCGCCGACCGACTGAATCTCCTCGCAGGTGCGCACACAACGACCGCAGAGGATGCACTTCTCGGGGTCACGAACAATGCTGGGGTTCGAAACGTCCTTGTTGGCCTTGCGCACCTCGCCGGTATAAGGAACGTCCCTGACACCTGTCTGACGCGAGAGTCTTTCCAGTTCACAGTTGCCGTTGCGTATGCAGCTTGCGCACTCCTGTTTGTGATTCGCCAAAAGAAGCTGCACAACTGTCTTTCTCGAGTGACGCACACGGGCGCTGTTCGTTTTTACCTTCATACCTTCGCCGGCGGGATATGCACACGATGCCACGAGGTTTGGTCGGCCCTCTACCTCGACAACGCATATCCGGCAAGCACCGGAAGGGGGAAGACCGGGCATGTGGCAGAGTACACGAACTGAATCAGTAACCCTGCAAA
>JAXHMW010000013.1:0-145561 GCA_034521065.1 Planctomycetota bacterium
GGTCTTGGAAGTCGCACTGGAAGCCTGAGTAGGAGCTTCACTCTGCTTCTGTTCAGATTCAACTTCTGCGTCCTGGTTCGATTTTTTACGTTGCACCGGCTCTTCTGGAAGGTCTAACCTGACATAGCACTCCCTAAACATGTCCTGCCATCCCTCTTCACTTTTTGAAATTGAGCCGACAGCGCAAAGAGCCTTCAACTCGTCAATGTGAACTGTATCTTTGCTCAGCGAGCGAAGGACAGAAAGCGCTATGCCGACACTTGGAGGCTGGGTGCCGATCTCAACTACTCCAAGGTCGTGTTCGACCTCGCATTGGTCGAGAAATTTAGTTAGTAAAAACCGGCGTTGCTCAATAACAAAACCGGTAAGTGCATCTACAAGCGGCCCTTTGAGCTTATGAACTCCTATCCTTCGTACGAGAAGACGGGTCTTCTCCGCTTGAGGCAGTTTTTTGAATTTCTTCTCCCTGTAATTGATGATTTTTGCGAGCCGCTTCTCCAACTCCTTCTGCCAACTGGCATTATCATTTTCTGAAAAAATGTAGTCGAAAAAGTCCTTTCGAAACGTCGATGACGCCACGCGGTTCAGAATGTAAGCCGGTGTTAACTGCTGCATTGTTCCCTCCTTTGAATGTTCGACTTGATATGACTTCATGTTACTGCACAAAATGTGCGATTTCAAGAGACACGTTGTGCAGTTTCTGCAGGTCAACAGCATTTCCCGGTCTGACGCGGTTTTTTGCTGTCAAGCAACTCGTATTAATCATCTCTCCTTTTCAAAAGACATATACATCGTGAACCTGCAGCCAGTTCGTCTCAGATATCCTTACGCTTACGGACTACTGGAGGCAGTGCTCTCGAACATGTCTGTAAGGGAATCTTGCGAAGGCTGCAAACGGTTCTATACTTTGATTGCAGATTATGTCAGGCCATAGGCCATCCCGGTCTGCTCCGGGGTGCCCTGTGGCCTTTTTTTGTGTTCGGAGAACGTGTCATGACAACTCGAGTGCTTGTCCTTGCGGCTTACTTCGCCGCAGTGATGGTTATCGGCCTGCTCGTTCGCAGACGGGAAGAAGCCGGTGAGAGCGGATACTTCCTCGCGGGCAGGAGCCTCAAGTGGTTCGTGCTGCTCGCGACCATGACCGCCACAAACTTCAGCGCGTTCACAGTGTTCGGAGCCTCCGGAGCGGGATACCGAGACGGTTTGTCCTTCTATCCCATCATGGGATTCGGCACCGGCTTCATGGCGGTCGCACTGTGGCTCGTGGGCAGAAGGGCGTGGCAGCTTGGCAAACAGCACGGGTTCGTAACTCCCGCCCAGTTGGTCGGCCACATCTACGGAGACAATCGCGTTAGCGTCCTGTTCGCGCTGGTATTGATTGTGTTCACCGTGCCATATCTCGCCCTCCAGCCGGTGGCGGCCGGCCATGTTTTCAGCAAGTTGTTCAACTGCCCGCAGTGGGTCGGAGCGGTCGCGGTCACGGCCATCCTGCTTGTTTACACGCTTAGAGGCGGACTGCGAGCCGTGGCGTGGACCGACGTACTGCAGGGAGTACTCATGCTCGTGTTGATGGGCGGGGCACTTGTGATTGTCACCGGCGAACTGGGCGGGCTGTCGAACGCGTTCCATTCCCTGCGCTCATCTCTCGCCGAACTCCTCTCTCGTCCGGGCGGCGAAGGTACATACACTCTTGCCGTCTGGTTCGGATTCCTCCTGCTGTGGGTGTTCTGCGACCCCATGTTCCCTCAGTTATTCCAGAGGTTCTTCGCTGCTAAAGACTCACGGGCTTTGTCCCGAACGGTTCTCGCATATCCGCTCGTCTGCACGGTGGTATTCGCCCTGCCCGTTCTTCTCGGGCTTTTCGGCACGCAGCTCATTCCGGGCCTGCAGGGCAAGGAGGCCGACGAAATCGTCCCCCTGCTCATGACGACCTTCGCCGGAAACACGATGGGCACGCTGGTGCTGGCCGCGGGGCTCGCGGCGTTGATGTCAACGATGGACAGCCAGTTGCTCACGCTGTCTTCCATATTCAAGGTGGACTTGTACTCGCGAATAAGACCGAATTCAGGTGGAAAATTGTCCGCGCGCCTGTTCGTAATTGGCCTCGCAATGGCAGGGCTCGCCGTCGCGCTTGTCGCGGACAGTTCGGTCCTGTCGCTCGGTCTCACTGCGTTCACCGGGCTTGCGGCACTGTTCCCCACCGTGGTGTTCGGCCTTTACCTGCGCGAGCCTCATGCCCCAAGCGCGCTATCGTCAATAGTCGCGGGCGAGGCGGTTGCTTTCTGCTACCATTTCAAGCTGCTGCCCACCTTTGGGCTGCTGCCTGCAACGCCTGTTATTGTCGTGTCGCTCGCAGCATATCTCATAGTTCAGGCAGTCTGCAGCGCAATGAATACGAGGCGCCGAACCTGCAACACGGAAAAACAGGAGGGCCTTCGGCAGGGCGAACCGAACGAAAGCGAAACCGCCATTGCACACGGTGCCCCTTCGCGAATACCTGAGAGCTGTGAGGGCGCAAGACGACGCGAGAGAGGCCCGTGTGTTGCGCTTCGCATTCGAATATCCTCGGCGTTACTTGGTTTGCGCACTAACCTGAGCCGTCGCGACCTTTTGTTCCTTGCACTGTTCGCAATTGTCTTCGCCGCCGCCCACGACTTCTGGCAGTGGGATTCGACCACCCCCGGCCCGTTCGGCCTCCCCGCCTGGACTCTCTGGTTCGTCGCCCTCAGCGCCGCACAGACGGTGCTTATGTGGTTGTGGATGAGAGGTGATAGAATTGGGAAACTCGATGAGAGGTGTTGATGGCGGGACGAAAATGGACGAGAGAAGAGCTCTTAGTGGCACTCTGGCTTTACTGTCGAACTGATTTCGGCAAGCTTCACTCACGAAACTCGGACATCATTCAGATCGCATCGAAGCTGGATAGGACGCCTGGGGCAATTGCTATGAAAGCGTGCAACTTCGCAAGCCTTGACCCTTCGATTGAGAGGAAAGGTCTGGGGAATGTGAGTTCTACCGACAAGCAACTATGGGAGCAGTTCAGGGCAGATTCAACAATGATCGCTCTTGAGGCAGAAAGTAGTTTCAACAAGCTTGTGGCTCCAGAGACTGAACGTGAGACCATCTCAAAAGAGAGGCTTGTCCAGAGGTTCTTTCGGAAGGCAGTACTCGAAAGCTATGAGAACCGTTGTGCAGTTACAGGAATGCGCAAGCCGGAACTTCTGAATGCAGGCCATATTATTCCATGGAGAGTTTCAAAGGAACGAAGAGCCGACCCAACCAACGGAATTGCACTTAATGCTCTGCATGACAGAGCTTTCGACCGAGGGCTGATAACATTTGATGAGGGCTTACGTCTTGTTCTTAGTCCATTGCTGGGGAACTTAGCGCCAGTCGAGGTAAGAAAGCACTTCTTTTCGAGATTTGAAGGACGTGAGATCATGAAACCCGAGCGATTCCATCCCGATACCTCGGCACTTGAGTATCACAGGAAGAATGTGTTCTTGGAGGGATAACGGCCAAGCTCAACATTGCGTCAAGCAACAAGCAAAGCAAAAAATGGTACGCCCGACAGGATTCGAACCTGTGACCGCCGGATTAGAAATCCGGTGCTCTATCCGACTGAGCTACGGGCGCACTTATCACTAATTCTTCGCGGGAATTATAGTCATGTGTTGCCCTGTGGCAATACCTCCTGAACGTCCGGGCGTAACAAGGAGTTTCGGTTTTCCGTTATCAATACGTCGGCATTGAACAACCTTCGGAACAAAACCCGGCGATGCGCTGTTGCATTTTGGCTTTTGAGTCGGTACTATTTGGAGCGTGCAGGGAGTAAGACCATGAATATTTTTACAGGAAATCCGGTTGTCCGTGAAACCTGCGGGCAAAGCACCTTTATCTCTTATGCAGGGCGCATGACAATGACGACACTCGCGCTGCTGCTCATCTGCGCCGCGGCCTTCGACACGGCTCCAAGGGCCGGTGCCGAGGCACTTCAGGTAACCACCGACGCAGAAATGGCCTATTTCGCCTTCGATTCACTGCGGCCCGCCATGCCGCCCGCGATGAGTACCGAACGCACCCGCTCTCATTGTGGGGCTCGTGAACCTTCGCCGGGAGACTTCTTTGCGGCGTCACCCGCCGTGGACGGTTCGGAGCTTACGGTGAAGGCCCCCTCTCACGGGCAATGGGGCGCACTTGTTTACCTGGACAAGGACGACGTGGGGATTACCTGTTCGGCCATCGAGAAGCTGGCGGGCTCGCAGGTACGACACCTGATCGTTCGACAGGGCACGCGTCGGCAGTTGTTCGAGGACGACATAAAGAGGCTGGCCGTGGCAATCGAGAAGCTGCAATGGCTCCAGCACCTCACGCTGGACATACCGGCCAAGACCTCGTACTGTTCGCACATCGTATCTCTGGCGAACAACCTGCCGCAACTCACCTGTTTCACGTTCAGGGGCTTCTGGGGCTCGCCGCCTTTGTCGCTGGAACGTCTTCAGTATCACGAGTCGCTCGAATCCCTGTTCGTCAGCGGCGAGGAAGTGCGCCTCGCGGACATCGCCAAGCTCAAGTGGCTGAAGGCTCTTGGTGTAGCCGGCAAGGTGGTTGATAGCTTCCCCGGCGAGGTCTTCGCGAAGATGGAGAAGGTCGAGGAGCTTTTCGTCGAGATTCCCGGCAAGGACGGTTGGTCGGACATCGCCCTTGGCGAGATGGGCCGAATGCCTTCTCTCAAGAAACTGCACATCGCTCAGAATTCCCTGTTGGATTCGAATATCGAGGGGCTTCTTTCAAATCGTCCGATCGAGTTCTTATCAGTCGTTCAGGCCGAAGGAAAGAGCTACAGTGAGCTTTTCGACCTGCTGAACAAGTACGGCGGCATGCTCGCGGGAATCCGCATCCACGAGATGGCGAACACGCGCCCCGAACAACTGGGCAAGCTGAGCAAGCTGCGCGGCATCAAGTGGGTCGAAATCGGCGGCATCCGCGTCAACGACAAGGCTCACAACGGCCGCGGAACCTACATCACGCAAGAGCATATCGACGCGCTTGCCCCCCTGCCCCTGCAACACCTTTCATTCCACGCTGACGGCTTTGCGCTTGAAGCCGACGCACTGAAGAAGTTCGCCCAGAACAAGAGAAGCATAGTCAGCCTGGGGCTGCACTTGAATCTGCGCCAGACCGAGCATGCGCTCGCTCTAACGCAGGGTCTCGGCGGCGTTCGCGAGCTTGGAGTCAGCGGACCGCTGGAGGAACAGTTCTTCGCGCCGCTGATGGCCAATAGCACCATCGCCAAGCTGGAGGTTGACTGCCCTTCGTTCAGCGACGCGTGTGCCAAGGCCGTATCGGGTGCCGGACTGCGTTCGCTCACGATACACAACGGCGCGAGCCTCAGCAGTAAGGGGCTCGGGGAACTGTTCGGTTCGGGTGGCATAAAGCGGCTTCACATTGCCAGCTGCGACTACCTGAACAGCGCGAGCCTCGAAGCTCTTTCCGGCGGCGGTTCGGAGTTCGTATCGGTTGACCACGCCCCGTACGACACCGACGAGACGCGCAAGCTTGCCTCGGAAGCCGGTGCCAAGGGGCACTTCTGGCCCGGCGAGCCCCGCAGGTTGAACCGCGACCGACTGGCTGAGATGCACCGCGATGTACTGAAGAAGGCATGGGGTATTCTGCTTCGAGGCCGTTTCCGCGACCCGTTGAGCGGCGGATACTATTCGCGCAAGGTAATCCCTCCGCGCCTTTCAAGAGTTTACGGCGGCTTCGAGCTTCGATATTCGAGCGATTCAACGCAGAACAAGGCCACCATGTTCGCGATTGTTGCGTTCCCTCTTGAGTTTCGCAAGGGCATGCACGCGGCATACATTGACGAAAGCGGGAGGCTCGGAGTCGCGGAGATTGAATCGGAGACGGTTTTGGAGGAGTTTCGCTCGCTGGAAGCGACCTCATTCGACTTCCGCGCCCGGAATTACCGCGTGAAGGTGAATGACACTACTTTTTCGGAGAGCCGATGGATTAAGAAGGAGTTGAAGTAGCCGTTCCTGCGACACCTTGGGATTTCACAGGCGGGTAATGGGTAGGGACGAGGTAAGGAGAAGGTCAACTCGCCAATACGTTCCTGCCCTGAGAGCGGCGACAAGCCTCGGCGGGCGAGCAATCGCATTTGAGGTTACAAAGAATAGTAACGTCGTAAACGTTACGGTCACAGAACGCGGATTCGATGAGCTTCGTGGACAGGTCGTAGAACTCTCCCACCTCTTCATCGGGAACACCACAGAATGAAGCGGTGAACTCGCCGTCACTGTCTCTTCCGATAATGTTCATGAAGCCGCACGGAAAGCGTTCTTTCAGCTTTTCCTCGATATCTCTCAGCAATTCGTGGTATTCACGCGTTTTCATATCTGAGCCTATATTTCTCGACAATGACACCCCCCAAAAAGGGTGTCGCTTCCGGCAGGAGGGTGCCGGAAGCGACTGGGAGTGGGAAGGGATGGAGGGGGAGATTCTCTATTCGTCGAAGTCGTCTTCTGAGTCCTCGACCGGTGCGAGGTTTTCGAATTTCTTCTCTTCCTCGGCCTCGGCATCTTTAAGCTTGCGAAGCTCTTTTTCGAGGCTCTCGATTTCGCGCCGCCAGCGCAGACGACCTTCGTAACCGATAACAACCTGGTATATCATCCTCGCGCGCTTGAGTTCGCGCTCGAGCGTTTCACGCTCCTTCTGGTAACGCAGGCGGATGATTTGTCGCTCGCGTTCCGAAAGATAGCCTTCGTCCGCGGTCTTTCGACGGGGACGAAGCCTGGGGGATATCTTGCCGCTGCGCCACAACTGGCCGTAGTGGGTGTTGCAGTATCCGCGGGCGTGCGCGGGGTTCGTGCAGCCGGGAACCTTGCAGACCTTCTTCTTCGAGCGGCCGACCTCGCTGATAATCTGGTTGTAGTTCTGCAACTGCTTGAGGTGCTTGCTGCAGTACTTTTCTCCGTCAACAACGGGCTGGTTGCAACCGTTAACCGAGCAGCGCAGAACTGCCTTGGGGTCGGGCTCGGGCTTGATGTAGCCGTAGTTGCGCATCTGGTCGTAATGCTTCTGGCAATAGCCCTTCGCCATGTACGGCCTGTTACAACCGGGAACGGTGCATGTTCTCTTAGGTTTCTTGTTTCGAGACATAAACTTGCTCCATCTATTGGCTCGCCTCTTTTCGCCGCAATCCCTGTGCCAAACACGAGATAGGGCAAAACGGGGATTCGAGACGCTCCTTCCACTCCGCAGTGTGTACTCACGTACACAACTGTCACTTTCATTATACACCATCATAGACGTTTCTGCAAATAGAAAGTTACAGTTTTTTGCCGATTATGGTCGAACAACCCGGCAAACCGTGTTGCAACGCCGTCTGAGCGCAAAACTCATGCGTACAGTTTTATTTACACTTTCGCGCCCGACACTTCGAGGTACCGCGCTATTGCACGGCATTTGTTCGCGTTGAAAAGGTTGCGGGCATACGGTTCGTAGGCCGAGTAAGCCGACGCGATGCGCGAGATGCACTGCGCCATTGTGCTGCTCCGCCTACGGTGAGAGGCGAAAAATACGAAGGGCTCGTAGCTTGACACCCTGTTTGAGCACTCGGCTCTGCTCGACGGAAGTTCTCGTGTACCGTCGTGACTTAAAACCTTGATAAGGTTGCCCGCGAGCCTTGACGGAATGTCCTCAAAATCCAACTGTTCTCGCCCGAGGATCTTCTCGAGTTGCCAGCGCGGCGGTGAATACAAACCACGAAGCTGGTCCTCCATCCGCCACAGTTTCGAAGGTTCGTCCTCGCCATGCGAAAAAGGTGCGACCTCTTCGAGTGCCACCTCCGCACCTGTGCGCGAGTACATTGCGGCGCGTTTTAATGCCCGGTAGTGGTCATCGGCCACAGCGAGCACACCTTCCGGCCCATCCGATAAAGGCAGAGCCCCGAACATAACAGCCCCCTGCGCAACCTTCGCGCCTTTGTCTGTGAACTCAAGGGCATCTCCGGTGGGAAGCAGCACAGAGTTAGCCGGCAACTGCGGCAAGAGTTCTGACAACTTCAGATGGGTAACACTTTTGGGCAGGTTGTCGAAAAGCGTCCTCGAAAGCCCGCTCAGTGTGACGAGCAGAACTCCGTCAATTCCCGCGGCCCTGGCCTCTTCAAGACGCTTGTGCATGAGGGGTACGGTCGGCATCCGCTTCGTATAGGCCTTTGCTTCGAGCAGCAGCGTCTTTGAACGGTAGCGCACCAGGCCGTCCCATTGCCCCGGTTTTACCGCGTGCACAGTTGTAGACGGTAACAGAACCTTCCCTTTGGCGGAATTGCTCACAAGCGTGAGCGCGAGCAGCTCGAACTCCGCGGCTCTCGCGGAAGTTGACACAGGAAGCAAACAGTTTTCCCGCAAGCCTCTCAGGCCAGCAGGTGTCTCAAAATGAACCCCACCCATACAAGAACACTCATTGAGAAGATGATGTAACCAAAGTATCTCCGGATGTTGGCAGGCTTAACGACCGAGTTGAGCCAAACGCCGATTTGGGCTCCGATGAACGAGCCCAAGACTATCGAAGTAGTTATTCCCCAGTCAACGTTAAGCCTGCCTGCCGCAGTGTGCCGGTACGTGCCCCAAATTGCCGCGAGAAGGACGAGGAACAACGAAGTACCCACGGCCTTTCGAGTGTCCAACCCTACCAGGTACACGAGAATCGGAACCGCAACGAAACCGCCGCCGAGGCCGAGAAAACCGATGGCTATCCCCGCAAAAAATCCCAGCACAACGAGGTTGATGTACGGGAAAGGCTCGAAGGAACCGTCAGACGGTTTGAACAACGGGGGAACGGTCTTGAGCCTCAGCAGACCTGTAAATCGGGTACCGGGCTCGCCGTTCTCTTTGCGCGGTATCCTGTGAGTTTCGTAAATAAGGAAGCTGCCTTGGAGAAAAAAAACGACCGAAAGCCCCGCGAGGAGATACACATCCCCCTGCGCTATCTGTGTTCCGAGCATGTGGAACACGAGATCCTCGCTCTTGAGAAGCTCTGTAAGGTAGGCGCCGAGTTCTATTCCGCCGGCCGCACCTAAGAAGAAGACCACCGCTACCCACGGAACCACGTTTCTGCGCCTGAAGTGACCGTACAGTCCGAAAGAGCTTGTCGGAACCATCTGCGCGAGGCTGCACGCTTTGGCAATATGGGCGGGAACTCCGAACGCGAGGGAAAGTACCGGCACGAGCAGGAACCCTCCGCCTACACCAAAGGTGGAGGACAGCCCACCGATAAACAGTCCGAGTGCAATCATGAGCAGATTTATCTCGATGCCGAGTGCAGTGATATCGAACGTCATTCAGTCGCCTTTTTTTACAGACCGCCCTTGTAGCCGTCCTTGCGGACACGCCAGAAGTGAAGGGCCATAAGCAATATCATCGCGAGTGGCAGAATACAGCAGTGAAGCACGTAGAAGCGCAGGAGGGTGTCGGCTCCGAACCGCTCGCCGCCGAACAACACTCGCTGCAGCCAGCCCGAAATATATGGCACGTTGTCTGCCATGCCCTGAGCAACGCTCACCGCGTCGTATGAGCGGACGTTGTACGGCAGCAGATAGCCGGTGAACATTGTGAACAACACGAGAAAGAAAAGCAGCGCGCCGAGGACCCAGTTGAACTCGCGCGGTGCGCGATACGCACGGTTCAGCACCACCCGCAGCATGTGCAGAAAAACGGTCACGAGCATAAGCTCGGACGAGTACTTGTGCAGCCCCCGCCAGAACGAACCGAAACGCACGGCGTTTTCTATGTCTGTGATGGAATTGTACGCCTCTTCGGGAACGGGCGTGTAGTACAGGGCAAGCACGAGCCCCGAAACGCATGAGACGATGAACATCAGGAAAGTCAGCCCGCCCATGCACCAGGAGTGCTTCAACTTGAGATGTTCCTTCTTCACAAGTGGCGGGTGGAGGTGCGCGAAGAAGTTGAAGCGAGAAAACTTCACGCCCTCTTTGTCATCAGAGGGCACAGGCAGACGGAAGACGGACCGCCATATGCGGCGAATCGTCCTGCCCAAGCCCATTACCAGACCCCTAACGGCTTCGACTTGTTCGCGAGGTAGATGAGCTTGTTGACCTGCTCGATGAAGTCTCTTATGTCAGTGCGTCGCGGATTGAGCACGGCCTGCTCATCGTAAGTATTCCGGGCCGCCCGGAGAAGCTCGATGGCCTTGTCGAAGTTCTCGACCGCTGATTCATAGTCGTCCGTGTCCAGCTTGTCGAACGCGGCGGATATGAGCTTCTTGGCCTTGAGATACATTTCGTTGGCCTCTATTAGCGCGTCGTTGGTCGCCTTGGGCGGTTTTAGAACGCGCGAGGGCGGGTCAGGTTGCACCGTGGCCTCGGGTTCAGGCGTTTTCGAGGCGCGAGGAGTCGGCCTGGGTGTCGGACGTGCCCCGGTCGCGGACGGAGTGCGAGAAGGCCGGGGAGTGCGGCGCGGAGTCGTGGCTGCGACTGGAACCGGTTCGCCGGTCTCGATGACCGAAATCAACTCCTTCGCACGCACCGAATAGGGGCTTTCGGGATACTTTTTCGTTATCTCCTTCGCGGTTGCCACCGCGCTGTTCTCGCGGCCACGCGAGAAGTAGTACATCGCACGGCGGTAGAGCTTGTACGCCTTGTAGTCGAGCACGCGCCGCAGAAGGTCGCTCCACTTTCCACGGGCTTCGTCGTATATCTCGTACAGTTCGGGATAGAGTTCGAACTTGCGGGCGAAGCGGAACGCCTTGAGCCAGCGGAGCCAGTCGTCCGGCGCCCGTTCGTAGGAAAGCTCGTAGTTCTTGTACGAACGGCGGTTGAGGTCCTTGACCTGCTCGACGCTGAGCGGAACCATGCTCTCGATACTCGAGCGGTCCAGAGTAACCTTGATGCCCGACTCGTTGCGGACGGTCACGCTGTTGCGAGTGGTCTCCACAATCGTTGCCACGAACCTGCCTGCGCCGCGCAGCTTTATCTCCACAAGCTTGCCATCGTCAATTACGGGCGAGGTCTCGAACTCCGCCAGCATGGCCCTGAAATCCGATACCTTGCTCTCGAGCGCGACGATCTTCTTTGCCACGCGGTCGGAAACCGGTAAGGCCGAGGCTCGCGCAAGCAACTCCATTGCGCTGTCGAGTTCGCCTGAACGCATTGCCGTTTCTGTGCTTCGAAGAAGTTTAATGGCTTCTTCGTCTTTGTAATCGGGGACAGGGGTCGGTTCGGGTGATTCCGAAGGAGTCTCTGTCGGCCTGACGGACGGCGTGGGAGACGGTGTCAGCGGCACGGACCGGGAAGGCTCAACCGATGCAGAAAGTGAAGGGGATGGGCGCATGGAGGTCTCTGTCGGCAGCAGATGAAGCCAACGGTCACGGAAAAAATAACCTGCCACACACGCAGCGGTTATTATCAGGAGTATAATGAAGCAGGCAGGGTTGGAGCCTGAACGCTTTGCCATGATTCGGATTATAACGGGCCTGCAGTTTTAATCAACTTGCACAGCACCCGCGCTGCAATTGAGAGTACCGGCTGCATTCGCAAAAGGTTGCGGAAAGGTGCATTCGATATGACAGAAACCAAGTGGATAGACGAGGTTAAGACCTCGCTTACGGAGATGTCGGACAGGGTTCAGAACACCGTTGACGAATCGCTCCGCGCACTGTTCGACGGCGACACGTCGGCAGTCGAGAAGGTGTTCGAGGCCGAAGAGGAACTCGACCAGCTCGAAGTCGAGATCGAGGAACGTGCTATCACAATCTTCGAGGAGGAGAACCCGAGAGGCTACGACTTGCGTTTCCTGATCTCCTCGCTGAAGATAAACAACGACCTCGAACGCATGGGCGACCACGCGGTTGACATTGCCGAGGCCGCAAAACAGCTCGGAAAGATAGACCGTGAAGAGTTCCCCGCCCTCATGCCTCTCATGGTGGACAGGGCGAAAGACCTGCACAAAAAGAGCCTCGCATGCATGAACACTGAGGATATCGGCAAGGCACTGCAGGTCAGGGGCGAGGACGTAGTGATAGACCGCTACGCGAAAGAGATTACGGAAGAACTGGCCGAACGGGGCATGGCCGCCCCCGCGTCCGTTCCGCGTTTTTTGCAGATGCTGACGGTCGTTCGCAGCGTCGAGCGCATCGCGGACCTCGCCACCAACATCGCAGAAAACGTCATCTACCTCGTCGAGGGCACAATTGTGCGTCACAGCAGCCTCTGGGCGTGACGTTTTGAGTTCCGAACGATAAACGGCAATATAATCCACACACCACGAGCCCGGCGTATTTGCGCGCCGGGCCGTTAATTGCTGCAGGAGCAGACCATGTGGACTCAGGCACCCGACAAGCTTTTCTTCACGCGTGGTAAAGGACGGCACCGCGAAAAGCTGGTGGCGTTCGAACGCGCACTGAGGGACGCGCACATCGGCACGGTACAACATCGTCGCCGTATCGAGCATCTTCCCTCCCGGCTGGCAAGGTGATCAGCCGTGAAGAAGGCCTCGGGCTTCTAAGCCCGGGACAGGTTCTGTTCTGTGTTTTCAGCCGCAACGAGACTAACGAGAACCACCGGCTCATCGCCAGTTCAATAGGTCTTTCCCGGCCTAAAGACCCGTCCATATGCGGTTACCTCAGCGAACACGAGTCCTTTGGCGAGGACGAGCAGAAGGCCGGCAGTTACGCCGAAGACCTCGCGGCATCCATGCTCGCGACCATCCAGGGCGGCGATTTCGACAGCGGCGCGGATTACGATGAGATGAAGGAACAGTGGCGTGTTTCGGGAAAAATTGTAGAGACCACCAACATAACCCAGACCGCCGTGGGCCGAGACGGGCTTTGGACCGTCACGGTGGCGGCCGCGGTATTCGTGCACACAAGATGACGGATAACAAGGTAAAACGCGCATACGAAATATTCGGCGACGGTGCGGGCATAGAGGGCAACTTCTGCGGAGTGCCCGCCCAACTCGCGTCTTTCGATAAAAGCCGATTCTGTGTCATTCCGGTCCCGTTCGAGGGCACGGTGAGCTTCGGGCAGGGAGCGTCACGTGCGCCACAGGCCATTATCGAGGCAACCCGAAACATCGAGCTTATGGACTACGAGACCGGCAGGCACCCGTTCGCTGAGGGAATCTACACGGCTGAGCCGGTTCATCGCGATAGTTCCCTGAAAACCGCGCTCGCACTTATGGAGGCCGCCTCGCGCGCCTGGCGAAATGACATGTTCGTCGTCGTGTTGGGCGGAGAGCATTCCGTCACCCTCGGCAGCCTTATGGCTCTCAACGAATCCGGCAGGCCCTTCAGCGTGGTACAGCTCGACGCACATTCCGACCTTCGAGACGAATACGAGGGCAACCGCTATTCTCACGCATGCGTGATGCGCCGTGCGCTCGAACTGGAAAACCTTCAAAAGCTCGTCCAGCTCGGAGTACGCTCCAGCAGTTGGTTCGAACGGAAGATGGAGCCGGATAAGAGGCTCGTAACCGTGACAGGCCGCCAGGTTCACCACGGACAGGGGTTGGAGGCCATCGAACAGCTTATCGGCGACGTTTACATTACACTGGACGTTGACGCATTTGATCCATCGGTGATACCCGCCACCGGCACTCCGGAGCCGGACGGGCTTAGCTGGGCACAGGTAACGAGGCTCGTGCGAGAGACCTTCTCGCGCTGCAAGGTAGTGGGATTCGACCTCGTTGAACTCGCCCCGATGGAGGGCAGCGTCAATTCAGAGGCCTGCGCAGCCGTTCTCGCCTACCGCATGATGGCCTGGTCGCTGGGCTGAACCGAGCCACATACCGCACAGTTTTTTTCAGTCACCGTATATTCTTCCCTACTGATATTCGTCATCATGGTCGGCCCGCGACCCGATACCTGCCCGCGAAGTCGCAGGCGTGATTAGCCTTCAATCCAGCGAGCCCCCTTTCGGCACTCCCGGCAAGGCGGTCAAAGTAAGATTCCAGGGCAATGACCCGGACGTAGTCGGAAAGTCGCATCCGGAATGTTTCTCGTGAAACGGGACAGCGTATGCAGTGGCAGTTTATTTGAGGATGAAGCAGGGAGCCAACTCTCTCGGCCTGAATACTATGGACAGCGCTACCCAAATAAGGTCTTCGTTCTATGGAATCATTGCCTACGAGATACAGGTGGGTTCCGAGCAATACGATATTGACGTGCGCTCGCCGGGCCTCACCGGGATTCCGTTTACGATATCGATATCTTTAACCGGCATCGTGGTGAACGACTCGCTGCTCGTGGTGGAGTTCATCAGGAAACGAATTACAGGAAACACGCTCGAAAAAAGCGGTGGCCCTCGCAATCCGTGAAAGCTTCCGCGCGGTTTCCAACTCCCTGACAACAATGGCGGGGCTTCTGGCCCTTCTGCTGGCGGAAACAAGCTGGCAGGCTCAGCTTCTCATGCCGTTCGCGGTAAGCATCGTGTTCGGCCTTTTGGCATTCACTTTGCTTTTTCCTGAGCGTCGTACCTTTTGCCTATGCCGAATTCAGTGATTACGGATTTACAGAAGGACGAGACGATATTGAAAGGCGAATTGGAAAAGGCGCAGGTAATTGAGACGAGCGACGCATTATGGATGGTAAACGCATTGTGAAGGCAGGTGATTGCGCATTGTGAAGGCCGATGGAGGTACAAAAGGCCGACCTGCAGGAGCCGCCGAAAGTTCGGCGCTCACGGCAGAACGAAATAGCTGAAATGGATCTGTTCGCAATTGATGACGATGATGTAAGATGTGTTGGAAGCACAACACCGGTTGGGCGGGCGTTGAAAGGCGCCCGTCCTTTCTTTTACAGGAGATCGCCTTGCATATCCGGCACTCGTCAAAGGGGCTTTCCCTTTCCAAAGCCGTCCTTGTCGCAATCGCGCTGCTGTTCGTAGTGGCCGCGGGGCTTTCCACTTACGCCAACATCGTCGTGCTCAACAGTGCCGAGGGCGATATTTATTCCCTCGAACGTGCGCCTTCGGCGAATGTCTGTATTGTCTTCGGCGGTGGAGATATGACGGCAGACCTACCGAGGTGTTGCGAGCAAGGCTCGAAGTACGGGGCTTTCGATGCTGAGGACGGGCAAGGCCCAAGATCTCCTGATATCAGGTAACGGCAGGACATCGCCGAAGTACAGGTGATGCGGGATTGGCTTCTTGCCAGAGGAGTGGATAAATCTCGTCTGCACGAGGACGAGTACGGCCTTCGCACGCTCGACACGGTCGCACGGGCGGCGAAAGTGTACGGGCTCAACGCGCCGGCCTCGTTACGGACGAGTTCCATCTGTCGCGTGCGCTGTACCTCGCCCGGAAGTTCGGTCTCGATGCTTTCGGCGTTCGAAGCGACGACCTCCGGGAGGTCTCTGACACGTTATTTCTTCCAAGGGAGTTTGCGGCCCGGACTCTCGCATGGGCGGACGTCGTGCTGTTCGAACGCCAGCCGTTACATCTCGGGCCGCCGAGAAGCATTCCGGCTCGAAGCCCGGCCAAGCCTGAAATGCCGGTCAGGTGACTTCCGAACAGCTTACTGCAGACCTACCTCGGGCTTCTTTGTTGGCGGATCTCGATCGCAAGCACTGGCCTCCTTGAACCGAAAATCCCCGCGATGATATTGGTGGGCACGGACTGGCAGCGGACGTTGTAGTCGCGCACGTTGCCGTTATAGAAGCCCGCCTTGCAGACTGAAGACGGCCCTGGCCCTCAGTTCCTCCTGAGCGCCTTGAAGTGGGCCGATGCCTTCAGGTCGGGGTAGTTCTCCGTTACGGCGAACATTGTTGATAGGTTACGCGAAAGCTCGCTTTCCGTCCTGCCCTGCTGTTCGGGGTCGGGCTGTGTCTGCACTGCCTTCGCCCTCACCCGGGTAACGTTCTCGAGCACCTGTTTCTCGAACTTCATGTAACCGCGCACCGCGGAAACAAGGTTCGGAACAAGGTCATGCCGCCGCTTCAGTTCCGTCTCCACTCCGCTCCAGGAGTCGCGCATTACGTTGCGAAGGCGCACGAGCCTGTTGAACATCAGCATGATCGCGAGCAGGAACAGTCCTATGATTACGAGGACCACGGTCACGGGAGTTGACACATTTCCTGCTCGGCCTCCCCTTGGTTAAGTTCTACCTTCCGAAGAACGTACCTTCGTCTTTCGAGTCGGTGCCTTCGGGCTTGCTGTTCGACGAGCTTTTCCTCTTGAACGGATTACTCCTGTCGAACTCGTAATCAGGTTTTCTCAACGGGTCGTTCTCTTTCTGAATGGCCTCGGCCTGTTTGGCGAACGCTCTTTCCAGATCCTTACTCATACCGTACTTCTCGCGAGTAAGGTCGTCAAGTTTGCCGAACACGGAGGTGGCCGTGTCCAGCATCCTCGCATAGTACTTCGTGGGTATCTTGTTGTTGTAGTGGAATACGAAGTGCGGCCCGCATGCCTCCATGCATATCCTGCGGGGAAGCATATAGAAGAACTCGATCATATCACGGCCGAAAAAGTCGTATGCCATTCGCTTATTGTCGCTCTTTACGTAGTACTTGTCGTTGAAGCTGGAATGCTCGAAATCTATGTCGTCGTAAACGCCGGAGAGTTCACCCAGCGAGTCCAGGAAGTTCTCCGCACGGACATAGAGATGCCCCGGCAACGAAATCGGTGCCACTACGAGCAGGCCGTTGCGCCGGTGGGTTCGATCACGACTGCGCCCGGATGATGATGAACCGGTCTTGTACTTGAAGTGGAAGAAGCAGACACTCAGGCCCCTGTGAGTGCCGTAAACAATGTCGTGCACAACTCGGTCGTGGCCCGCGTTCAGCAATTGTATGCCTCCCGAGCGGCCCAGAACGTTGAACACGTCAGCACGCGAGTACGAAAGCGCGTTGTGCTCGGCGAAAAGCCTTAAGGCCGCACGCTTGCGCATCATAAGCCAGAACCCGATAGCCGACCCGATCAGTCCTACCAAAACAAAAAGGGCGAATACTATCAGTTCATAGCCCATTGCGACCCCTGCAAAACGCTACTTAAGCGACATGAGCATCTCGGCGTTCGAAGTGGTGCGTTTGACCTTGTCGATTACCCACTCCGCAGCTTCCACCGTGTTCATCTCGTTGAGGTACTTTCGAAGCGCCCACACGAGAGGAAGCTCTTCCTCGTGATACAGGTTCTCTTCCTTGCGAGTTCCGGACTGATGAATATCCAGAGCAGGGAAGGTGCGACGGTTCACGAGCCTTCTGTCAAGGTGCAGTTCCATGTTGCCGGTGCCCTTGAACTCCTCGAAGACGACGTCGTCCATGCGCGAACCAGTATCTACGAGAGCGGTTGCGAGAATTGTCAGCGAGCCGCCGTCCTCGATATTTCGAGCAGCGCCGAAGAAGCGTTTTGGCCCCTGCAGCGCAGTCGCGTCAACACCGCCGGACAAAATGCGGCCCGAATGGGGTGTCTCGTTGTTATGGGCTCGTCCGAGCCTCGTGATGGAATCGAGCAGAATCACTACATCCTCGCCGAATTCGACCATTCTCTTGGCCTTCTGCAGCACGATATTCGCGACGTGAACGTGTCTCTCGGCGGATTCGTCGAAGGTCGAGGCGACTACCTCTCCGCGGACCGTTCTTTCCATCTCCGTGACCTCTTCAGGCCTTTCGTCAATGAGAAGGACGATGAGCTTTACTTCGGGGTCGTTCTGAGCGACCGAATTGGCTATGTTCTGCAACAACACGGTTTTGCCGGTGCGGGGCGGCGCAACTATGAGACCGCGCTGACCCTTGCCAATCGGCGTTACTATGTCCACCGTTCTCATGCTGATATTGTTCTTGTCGGTCTCGAGCACGAGACGTTCCTCGGGAAATATCGGCGTCAGGTCGTCGAACAGGACGGTCTTGTAAACCTGCTCCGGTTCACGGTAGTTAATCTTCTCCACCTTGAGCAGGGCGAAATACCGCTCGTTCTCCTTCGGCGGACATCGTGGCCGGATACGATATGCCCTGTGCGCAGGTTGAAACGGCGTATCTGCGAGGGCGAGATGTAGATATCGTCCGGACATGCGACGTAGTTGAAGTTGGGCGAGCGAAGGAATCCGTAACCTTCCGGCAGGATTTCCAGAACGCCTTCTCCGTACATCTGCCCGTCCCGGCTGATGTGCTTCTGAAGCAGAGCGAAGATGAGGTCCTTGCGGGACATCGTGTGCGAGTCCTCGATTTCCTGCTCCTCCGCAAGCTGGTGAAGCTTGGCGATTGAAAGCCTCTTGAGGTTCTGAATGTGCAATTCGCCCTTCTTCACCTCTTCCTGAATCTTCTCGAAATCCGCGCCGTCATCCTTAGAACCGTACTTGACGGAGTTGCCGCCTTTCGCAGCAGTCGCCGCGACAGCTCTCAGAATGCTCTCCTTGTCCGGCTTCTTTGCCGGAGAACGACGGACGGACCTTCTGCCGTTACGCACGCGGCCGTTCTTGTCGCCGTTGGACCTTTTTCCGTTTGATTTACGATTGTTTGTCATTCACGATCTCCCTGAAAACCTCTTCAGTCCTTTTCTGAAGGTCTTCGTAGTTGCCATTGTTCTCGATGATGAAGTCCGAACGTTCGATCTTCTCCTCGAGCGGTATGAAATAGCTCTCTCTCTTCTTTATCTCGCCGGGCGGCCAGCCGCGCTTTGTCAGCGCCCTGTGCCTGCGTACCTCGAGATTCGCAGTTACCGTTATTATGTAATCACAAAGCTCATCTATGCCCGATTCGAACAGAAGTGCCGAATTGAGCACGAGCATAACTCCGTGTTCGCGGGACTCTTCAACTTCCTGCTCAACCTCTTCCATGAGGAATGGGTGCAGGATGCGATTGAGAATGGATACGTATTTCTCTTCGTTGAATACTATGCGGCCAAGCTTCCAGCGGTCAGGATTGCCGTGCTTGTCCAGGATATCGGTACCGAAGTGCTTGACTATTTCCGATATGGCCTCTTCCTCGCGCAGATAGCGGTGGCAGACAGCATCGGCGTCTATTTCGCGCGCGCCCATTCCGACAAGAAAATGACTCACGGTTGATTTGCCGGCGGCGATTGGTCCCGCAATACCTACCACAACGCCCTTTTGGCTCTCTCGTTCCGGTCCTGTCGAGTTGCGGTGGATAAGGGGGCTTGCGGTTTAAATCCATGCTGCTATTTCAACTCCAGCCAATCAAGTCCCGTGCCAACGGTAACCTCCAGAGGCACATCGAGTTCCATCGCGGATTCCATCTCCTCCTTCACCACCTCGGCCGTACTTTCGCGCGCGTCGCGGGGAACCTCGTAAAGAAGTTCGTCATGAATTTGAAGGATTAGGTCCATCGGAAGCTCTTCTCTCAAAATTCGCCTGTTAAGCTTAATCATGGCGACCTTGATAAGGTCGGCTGCGGAACCCTGCACGAGCGTGTTGATTACGAGCCTCTCGCCCTGCGCCCTGTCGCGCGGATTGGAAGAGGACAGTTGTGGTATGAACCGCCTTCTGCCTCCGAGAGTCGTCACGTAGCCCTGTTCACGGGCCTTCTCTATGCGGGCTTCCTTGAACTCCCTCACGCGGGGGAACCGCTCGAAATACCTGTCAATGAACTCCTTGGCCTTCTTGCGGGAAATATCCAGGAAGTTGGACAGTCCCCACACTCCCTGCCCGTAAACGAGCCCGAAGTTCACCGCCTTGGCGGTAGTGCGCTTTTCCTTGTCAACCTCGTCCAGCGGCACATCGAAAACCTCTGATGCCACCACGGAATGAATGTCGCGACCTTCGCTGAACGCCTTCTTCAGACCCTCGTCACCACAGAAATGGGCAAGTACGCGAAGCTCGACCTGCGAGTAGTCCGCGCTGACGAACGTCTTGCCCTCTCCGGGCACGAATGCCGAACGTATCATGCGCGACTCGTCGGTACGTGCGGGAATGTTCTGCAGGTTAGGCCTGTTGGACGATAACCTGCCCGTAGCAGTACCGGTCTGGTTGAATGACGAATGTATGCGCCCATCCGGAGAAACGTATTCAGGTAAAGCTTCGATGTAGGTCGAAAGCAGCTTCTTTACGAGCCTGTATCGAAGCACGAGGGTACTATCTCGTGCTCGTCCTTTATGGCTTCGAGCGAGGAGGCGTCGGTTGACGGGCGGGACTTCCCCTCTTTGACGACCGTCAGACCGAGTTTATCGAAAAGTATCTGGGCGAGTTGAATAGGGGAATTGATATTGAATTTCTCGCCCGCAGCCTCATGTATCTTCGAAGTCAGCTCAGAGAGTTCTGTTTGCAGCTTCTCGCCGAGCCGCTCGAGACGGTCGGTATTGAGAGCAATACCGTTGCATTCCATCTCGGCAAGAACCGGTAAAAGCGGCAGTTCTATCTCGCTGTAAGGTTCGTAGAGGTCTTCTTCCCTGAGTTTTTTGACGAGAATACGGTGCAGACGCAGCGCGATATCAGCGTCTTCGGCGGCGTAGTGAGCGAGTTCTTCAAGGTCAACCTCATCCATGGACGCCTTGTTCTTGCCCTCGCCGATGAGATCCGTGATCGGCACGGTGGAAAGCCCGAGGTACTGGCGCGCGACATCGTCGAGCTTCAGCGAAGACCCCTCCGGAGTAAGCAGCCAGGCT
Organism: Planctomycetota bacterium; assembly: GCA_034521065.1. Classification (GTDB taxonomy): domain Bacteria; phylum Planctomycetota; class B143-G9; order B143-G9; family B143-G9; genus JAXHMW01. The sequence continues at coordinate 20,578 of JAXHMW010000013.1, forward strand.
GCCACGAGAGAATCGCCGAACGGCGGTTTGAGTTCTATGCCCGACCTCCGCAGGAAACACATGTCGAACTTCAGGTTGTGTCCTACCTTGATGACCTTGTCGCTCTCGGCCAGGGGGCTGAGCAGTTCGCGTATCTTAGCGGTGGGCAGCCCGTCGGCCGGACGCGCGGACAACAGCGAGTCGCCGTAGCCTTCCACGCAGGGAATGTAAACGCCCTTGCCCTCTTCCGCAGAGAGAGATATCCCGATGAGCTTGTCCGAAAAATACGATAAACCGGTGGTCTCGGTGTCTATTGCAACTTCGTCCATCTGCAGGCAGCGGTTCACGTAGCTTTCAAGCTCGTCGGCCGTGTCTATGACGCGCCATTCCGTTTCCGCCTTTGACGATGGCAGCTTGTCCTCGATATCCTTGAGCATCGAGTTGAACCCGAACTTGCGGTAAAGCTTCGCGAGCCTCGTGTAGTCCGGTTCCGACCGCCTGAAGGACTGGGGGTCGAAGTCCACGCCTGTCTCGGCCTGCAGCATGGCAAGCTTCTTGGAACGACGGGCCTCGTCCTGGTGCTCCTCGAGGCTCTTGCCCACGGCCTTGCGCTTTTCGCGAATCTTCTCGATGTTTTCCAATATGCCTTCTACGTTGTCGTATTCCTGCAGCAGGTCGCGAGCGGTCTTCTTGCCGACCTTGGGCACGCCGGGTATGTTGTCGCTGGAGTCACCCATCAGGCCGAGCCAGTCCGGCACCTGCCGTGGTTCGAGACCGAATTTCTCCTTCAGATCCTGCGCGGTGAAGAACTCCTCGTTCTTGTCGTCGAACATCCGCACATTGTCGGAAAGCAACTGGTACAGGTCCTTGTCTCGGCTGACGATGATGGTCTCGATCTCGTTTTCCTCGCAGTATGCGACTATTGTGCCGATAAGGTCGTCGGCCTCGAAACCTTCCTTCTCGATAACGGGAATGTTCATGGCCTCAAGCAGCTCGTGCACCGGCTGTATCTGCTGTTTGAGTTCTTCCGGCGCGGGCTCTCTCTGGGCCTTGTATTGGGCGTAGTCTTCCTCCCTGAAAGTCTTGCCGGGAGAATCGAAGCAGACCACTATGTACTGAGGTTCAAGGCGCTCTGTTACCTTGTTAATGGAACGAAGAAAACCAAAAATCGCATTGGTGGGCTCGCCATCCGGTGAAGTAAGTTCTCGGATGGCGAAAAAAGACCTGAACAGTATTGCGTGGCCGTCAACGACGACGAGTTTTGGTAGCATATGAATAGGATTCTTTTAGGTCAGACCGAATCAAAGACATGCCCAAATATTCGGGTTGCAGTGCAAATTCGGAGGTAATGCCCCGGCGCGAAGCGAACAGAATGCTATGGCACAGGTCGCTGGAGCAAACGATATGGAGTTGTGAGATGAAAGCCGGGACGGACGGAAGATGTCCTCCGAAGCAAGTTCCAGAGAAATATACAGTGTTTTAGTGCGGGTGTCAAGAGAAGCGGACTGTAATTGCGTGACAATGAGAAAACTCACCTGCTGCGGCTCGCCTCGGGAAGAATGTCGAGCGCACCGGTGTACACAGGACACACATCATGTATAATCGCTGTGGGTACATCATATCTTCCAAATGAACCGCACGATAAGTGCCATGTCTTAAAATCGGCTTAAAACCTTGTTTTGGAGCCATCCTCAACGAGGCACGGAGGCGAGTTTTTTTCTTGACATGTATGGTGGTCACCGTAAAATCAGGTTCACCTTCACATTGCGAAGACCTTCCGGTCACTCTTACAGGAGGACGAATCCGTGGGTGAAAGGATCAAGTTATACGTTGCAGGATTCATCCTGGCATTGGCGATTGCGGCATGGGTTGGCAGTTTTGCCGTCATGATCGCTTTCTACTACCAGATGGATAGCCATAAGTTCGGAAAGCTCAAGCCGACGGCTGAGAAAAAGGCCGACACATACTGGAAACTTCTCGAACTCGAGCAAGAGTTCGAAGAGCTTCAGCTTAGTGCCAAGGCTCCCGCTCATCTCGAGCTTGACGGGGGCGTAGCGGATTACGTTGAAGCTCTCGATGCCAAGATTGAAGAACTCAAAAACAACATCGAGAACGAGAAGCGTGACGCCCAGACCTATAAGGAACAGGCCGACGAGGCTCTGCGTCCGTTCGGCGAGGCGCTCCAGCAGTTCCAGGATACCCGGGCCGACTTCAAAGAGAAGATCAAACAGGCGAAGGAACTCCTCAAGGAACGCCGCGAAACTCTCAACGCGGAAGTCGAGACACAGAAGGACCGCATCTCTGCGCTCGACCAGGAAATTCGTACCCTCTCGTCTCAGATTGCCGAGATGGAAGACGAGCACCGCAACAAACGTAACAAGCTCCTCGTGGAGTACGAAAAGTATCGCAAGCTCTTCGAGCAGATACAGGCCAAGAACATGCAGGAGCAGTACGGTACCGACAAGATTGACGGAACAGTTCTTCTTGCCAACATTCAGAAGAACTTCGTCATGCTCGACCTCGGCAAGCGTGACCGCATCCGCAAGGGTATGAAGTTCCGTGTTCTCGCTCTTCTCAAGGGCGTTCGTCCGATTGAAAAGGGCATGGTGGAGATTCGCGAGGTGTTCGATACAGTTGCATACGCACGTATTCTCTCGATGCCCGACCCCGAAAACCCGATTCAGTCCGGCGACGGCGTGGCTAATGACCTTTATGACAGGGACGAGCAACTTACCTTTGTCCTCGTCGGCAAGCTCGAAGGCTTCAACCGCGTCGAGTTCACCCGTTTCGTCGAAGAAATGGGCGACAAGGTTGCTCAGTCCGTTGACACCAACACCGACTATCTCATCGTCGGAACCGGCATCAAGGGCAAAAAGCACGAAGAGGAACAGGTCGAGATTGCTCGCGAACTCGGCGTCAAGATCATTACCGAAAACTTCTTCATGAGACTCGTAAGGTACGAGTAGTTCGGGAACGAGTTCGGCAGCAAAACCGCATAAAGCGGGAGGCATAAATGGGTGGTAAAAACACTGTTCTCTATATCTTCCTCGCCGTTGTAGTGTTTCTCGCGCTCGGCGCGATTAACGGGCTGCTTGCCTACACCTTTGTGGACAAGTACGAAAAACAGCGCACCGACCTCAAGACTATTGAGGACACGTACAGACGTCACCAGCGTGACTACGATGAGCTAAAGGGCAAATACGACGAGTATTTGGATAAGGTCCAGCAGAAGCGCATCCAGATCTCCAGTCTCGTCCACGAACTCACCCTTGCAAGGCTCAACAGCCGCAGGCTCGAGGCCCGCACCGGATATCGTGAGGCACTCGTTCAGGCCATTCGCGACATGACAAGCAACCTCGCTCAGGTCGCTGAGGGGCTCGTCAACTACTACGACACAAAGCGTGAAGAGATCAGTGGTGAGCTTCGCAACCAGATAGAGGACCTCTCCAGCAAAATCGCTTCTCTCGAGCGCCGCAAGAGCACGCTCGAGGTCAAGATCGACAGCCTCGACGACGAGTTCTCCGATGAACTTACCCGCCTTGAGACCAAGGTAAATCAGGTCCAGCAGGACATTGAAAACGCTCAGAGCAGGCGATCCACTCTCATTGCGGAGACTGAAATTGACGGCAAGGTCCTCGTCGTCAACAATGTTCAGAACTTCGCTATCATCAACGTGGGCTCCCGGGACGGCATCCTGCCCGGCCAGCGCTTCAAGGTTTTCCACTACGACACCGACCGCGTTCCTCAGGAAAAGGGCTTTATCATCTGCCGCACCGTTTACGACTACGTGGCATACGCCCAGATCGTTGACATCGCAGACAGTGTTGTCCACCCGCTTCTTCAGGGTGACTACATCGCAAGTCCGCTTTTCAGCCGTGACCAGACGATCAAGATTGCCGTCATCGGCGACCTCAAGGGCTACAAGGCCGTTGACGAAGCCTCCAGGGAAGCCATGAAGAACCGCCTCAAGAGGGACATCGAAGAGTTCGGTGCCGTGTTCAGCGAGGACATAGACCCCGATTGCACGATCTGCGTTGTCTCCACCGAGGTAGCAAACCTGGGCGATGAAGGTGTCCCCACCGAGGGTCAACGCCGCCTCAAGGCTGCAAGAGAACTTCAGATTCCTGTGATGCACGAAGACGAATTCCTCAGATTCCTCGCTCGGTAACTTCGGGCGGAAAAAGCACTATCATAGGGAGGCCGAACGGCCTCCCTATTTTTTTGCATTGGAGCGGTTGTGGCAAAGTGGTACGAAGAAGGTCTTTGCTTCGAGTGCATGCAATGCGGGCGCTGTTGTCGCGGCGAACCCGGAGCAGTATGGATCAGGCTCGACGAGATGGTTCGCATTGCGCGATACTTGGGCATCAGCACCACGAAGTTCGCGGACGATTACATGAAACTTTGCGGAATGCGGCTTAGCCTCGCGGAAAAGCCCAACTACGATTGCATTTTCCTCGAGGACAACAAGTGCCGCATCTACCCTGTACGCCCCCGGCAGTGTCGCCAGTTTCCGTTCTGGGGGGAGTTCCTGAAGTCCGAAAAGGAATATCGCAGTTACACATCCCATTGTCCCGCTGTCGGAAAGGGTCGCCTTTTCAGCGTCGAGGAGATAGAGAAAATTGCGCGAGGAGAAGCCGACACCAACTCGTTTGCTGGCGATTGACCTTGACGGAACCCTCCTGAACTCCAGTGGGGTGCTCGCCGCTCCCCAGCTCGAAGCCTGTCGGCTGGCGAGCAAGGTCTGCACCATCGCGGTGGCAACGGGGCGCAGACCCCGAAAAGTTCGCGAACTGCTGGCCGAATTCGACTTCCCCTACTACCTGATTACGAATTCCGGAGGACGTATCGAACGAGAGCCGGACGGCGGGGTTCTGTTCAAGCGTTTTCACGAACCGGACATCCTTAGCGAGGCTGTAGAGCAGTTCGTTAGAAATGGCCTCAGCGTGGTCTTCTTCTGCGAGGAGACACCAGACGGAGATGTAGTCGTACTCGAAAATGATAATCCTCATCCCGTCTTTCTCGGCTACGTACAGCGCAGCGAGAAGTACATCCTTCGCCATATCTCACCCGGTGACCCACTTCCGCAAAAAGTTCACTTCATTAGCAGCATAGGCGAGGAAGAGGCGCTTACAGAGGTGTACTCCAAGCTTGTTCACGACCTTCACGGAAGGTTCAATATGCACCTCGTTCGGAACATATCCTGCGACGGAGCAGCTTTCGACGTCCTTCCGGCGGGCTGTTCAAAGTGGACCGCGCTGGTATATCTCGCGGACATGCTCGAAATTTCGCACGATGCGATAGCCACAATAGGTGACGATGCCAACGACTTGGACATGCTCGCGAACTCGACAATTTCCATAGCTATGGGCAACGCCCGAAGAGAAATTGCCGAAGTCGCACGACATCGTACCCTGCGAAACGATGAGGACGGCGTCTCCTATGCTATCCGCGAGATTCTGAAGCTCATCTGACCCACAAAGAAAAAAGGGCCGCGAATGCGGCCCTTCTCTCTTGTGCTGCGTTAAAAATGCCCTCAGCGCTTGCGCTGCATGGTCTCCTTGACGACCTCTTTGCCGATTACATCGCGCTGAATCTGGTTCGTTCCCTCATAGATCTGAGTGATCTTGGCATCGCGGAAGTACTTCTCGATGGGATAGTCCTTCATGTAGCCGTAGCCGCCGTAGAGCTGGATGGCGTTGGTGGCGACCTCCATGGCGACATCGGACGCGTACATCTTCGCCATACTGGAGTACTTGGCCAGGTTGATTCTCTTGCCGGCATCAACGGCTCTGGCAAGCGTGTAAGTGATGGAGCGGGCAAGCTCGATCTTCGTGGCCATATCCGCAATCATAAACTGGAGCCCCTGATTGGCCGTTACCGGCTTGTCGAACTGCACACGGCCCGTGGCATATTCCATCGCGAGATCGAACGCGCCCTGCGCGATTCCCAACGCCTGTGCCGCCACTCCCGGCCTGCTGTAGTCGAAGGTTTTGAGAGTTACGAAGAAGCCCCTTCCGGGCTTTCCAAGTACGTTTTCCTCGGGCACGAAGCAGTCCTCGAAGATGAGTTCACGCGTTGCGGAAGCGCGAATGCCCAGCTTGTCCTCCTTCTTGCCAAAGGTGAAGCCTTCCCAGCCCTTCTCCACGATAAAGGCCGTTGCGCCGCGAGCACCCCGACTCTTATCAGTCATCGCGATGACTGTGTAGGTCTCTGCCTCGCCGCCGTTGGTGATCCACTGCTTGGTGCCGTTCAGCACGTAGCCGCCGTCCACCTTCTTCGCCGTGGTCTTCACGTTGGACGCATCACTTCCGGCCTCGGGTTCGGTAACGGCAAAAGCCGCGAGCTTCTTGCCTGCCGCTATGTCAGGCAGATACTTCTTCTTCTGTTCGTCATTGCCGTCCAGAATAATGGGAAATGTGCCGAGGGCGGTTCCCGCGAGACCAAGAGATATGCCTCCGCAGGCCATGGAGAGCTGTTCCACAACCAATACAAGCTCGAACACACCTCCGCCGAGACCACCGTATTCCTCGTCAATGTAAACGCCGAAAAGGTCGGCATCCGCCAGTATCTCCATGATCTCCCACGGAAATTCCTGCGATTCGTCGTACTTGGCGGCGACGGGGCGTATCTGCTCATTCGCTATCTGACCGGCGAGGCCACGTATCTCTTGCTGTATTTCGCTCAGGTCGTAAAGATCGTCCATTTGAACTCCGGTTTCTCAGTCTCTGAAGCGTCTGACCGCTAAGCAGGCGTTGTGACCTCCGAAGCCGAACGAGTTGGATATCGCAAGGTTCACTTCCATCTCTCTCGGTTCGTTCGGAATGCAGTCAACGTCGCATTCGGGGTCGGGCTCTTCGTAGTTGATGGTCGGATGAACTATGCCGCTGTTCATGCAGTGAATGGTGGAGATAAGCTCCACGGCTCCGGATGCGCCGAGCAGGTGCCCGAGCATGGACTTGGTAGAAGAGAGCGGAACCTTGCGCCCGAACAGGTCGTTTATGGCCCTGGCCTCTGCCGGGTCGTTGGGCGGAGTTGAAGTACCGTGAGCGTTGATATAGTCAACATCGTCCGGCGATGCTCCGGCTTCCTCGAGCGCCATCTCCATGGCTAGCTTCGCGCCCTTCCCTCCGGGAGCGGGTTCGGTAATATGATGAGCGTCGCAGGAAGCGCCGAATCCGACGATCTCCGCAAGGATGTTCGCTCCACGTTTCCTCGCGTGCTCGAGGGATTCGATCTGCCATCACTCCGGCGCCTTCGCCCATCACGAAACCGTCGCGGTTCTTGTCGAACGGCCGACTCGCGTTTTCGGGGTCGTCGTTGCGCGTGGAGAGTGCGCCCATGTTGCTGAAACCGGCCAGGGAGCATTCGACGATGCCCGCCTCGCAGCCTCCGGTTACCACTGCGTCGGCATAGCCGTGCTTAACGTGCCTGAATGCCTCGCCCATGGCATGAGAGGCGGACGCGCAGGCGGAAGCGATTCCGAAGTTCACGTTGCGGAAACCGTAGCGCATGGCGATAAGCCCCGGCACGATGTCCAGGATCATCTTCGGGATGAGCAGAGGGGATACCCTTCTGGGCCCCTTCTCGTACATCCTGCGAAGCTGGATCTCGAGTTCGAGAATGCCGCCGATGCCGGTACCGAGAAGCACTCCAACCCTGTCAGGATCCGCATTGTCATGGAGATCGGAGTCCTTGACCGCTTCGACAGCGGCGGTCATGCCGAACTGCGCGAAGGGGTCCATTCTCCTCGCCTCGCGAGGGTCGATATCCGGGTGAAGTTCGAAGTCCGGAACGGTACAGGCGAACTTGACCCTGTGGTTGTCGGTGTTGAACTTCGTGATCATGGTTGCAGTAGAGCGCAACTCGGCGATACCCTCGTAAAGAGCCTTGGTGCCGACTCCCATAGGAGAGACGGCTCCTACACCGGTTATCACGACACGTTGGATCTTGTCAGTCATAAAGCATCCGTCGTTAGAACAGGGGGGCAACTCAGTCCATCTTCTCGATGATATAGTCCACGGCGTTCTTTATGGTCTTGATTTCCTGCGCCTCGTCTTCCGGAATCTGGAAGTTGAACTCGTCCTCGAGTTCCATGACGAGTTCGGCCTGGTCAAGAGAGTCGGCACCGAGGTCGTCAACGAAAGCACTTTCTTCCTTCAGGTTCTCGCGCGGTACGCGCAGACGCTCCGCGACAATGTCTTTTACCTTGTTCAGAATCTCTTCACGAGCGCTCATGTGGCCTCCTATTGATGAAAATGTGAGAGTGTTTACATTACCATGCCGCCGTCAACGTTCAGAACCTGACCCGTGACGTAATCTGCGGCACAAGAGCAAAGGAAAGAAACACATCGGGCGACATCGGCGGGTTCGCCGAGACGCTTCAGGGGAATAAGTCCTTCAAGAGTCTGCCTTGCTTCGTCGGAGAGCTTGTCGGTCATTGCTGTGCGAATGTAGCCGGGAGCGATGGCGTTCACGGTGACGTTGCGTGCGGCTATCTCCTTGGCTGTCGCCTTCGTGAACCCGATGATGCCGGCCTTGGACGCGGCGTAGTTGGCCTGACCCGCATTGCCCATCAATCCGACGACCGAAGCTATGTTGACTATCCTGCCCCAGCGATTGCGTGTCATGCCGCGCAGGCAGGCCTTGGTGACGTTGAAGGTGCCGGTAAGGTTCACCGATATGACCGAAGACCACTCGGCCTCGCTCATACGAAGCAGAAGGTTATCTCGCGTGATTCCCGCGTTGTTCACAAGTATTACTGGCGCACCAAGCTCGTCGGCAACCTTTTTGACAGACTCGGATACTGCCTCGAAATCGGTTACGTCAACGTTCAGGCCGATGGCCTTCACGCCGTGCTCGCCGATGCGTTCGCACGCAGTGTTGAGATCGTCCGCGTTGACATCGAACAGTGCTATATCGGCGCCGTTACGGGCGAGTTCGAGCGCGATACTCAGCCCGATACCTCTGCCGCCGCCTGTAATCAGGGCTACCTTGTCCTTCAGCATTTATCCTCCGCGAGAATTTTAGAACATTTTGCCTTGCCCGCAACTCAGGACAGTGTTTCCATATCAGCGACAGTGCCCAAGGTAACAGGCTTGCGGCTTCTCTCTGTACGCCTCAAAAGGCCCGCAAGAACCTTGCCCGGACCGATTTCATAGAACGTGTCAACGCCCTTCTTGAGCAGAAGACGCAATGACTTTTCGAACTCCACCGGACCGGTCAACTGAAGGACCAAGTTTTCGCGTATGCTCACCACGTCCGTATGTGGAGAATGGTCAACGTTCTGCACCACGGGACAGAGAGGCTCGTGCCATTCCACCTCGTTCAGTGCGTCACGGAGCTTGTCCGCGGCACTCTCCATGAGCGGTGAGTGGAATGCACCGGAGACCTTCAGGCGAACGAACCGAACTCCGCGAGCCTCTGCCGCGAGCTTCTCGGCGTTCTCGAGCGCTGCAACCTGTCCGCTCAGCACCACCTGCCCAGGGCAGTTGAGGTTGGCGATGCCGATTACGCCGAACCGAGAGGACTTGCTGACTATTTCCTCTGCGAGGGACTCGTCGGCACCGAGAAGAGTCGTCATGGAACCGGGATGCTCTTCGGCGGCTTCCGTCATTGCAGCGCCGCGAAGTTTCACCAGTTTCACAGCATCGGCAAAAGAAAGCACGCCGGCCGCGTATAGCGCGGTGTACTCTCCAAGGGACAGGCCAAGGGTGTAATCCGGTTGCGCGAGCCCCTTCTCCCTTGCGACCTCAAGGGCCGCGACCGATGCGGTGAGAAGGGCGACCTGTGAGTTGTGCGTAAGCGAAAGCTCTTCCATGGGGCCTTCAAAACAGAGCTTCGCGATTGGCATTTGCGCGACTTCTTCTGCCTCGTCGAAGACCTTGCGAGCGACTGCGAAATGCGTGGCCAGGTCCTTTGCCATTCCCGTGAACTGGGCTCCCTGGCCGGGAAACATGAATACGTTTTTTGGCATTTGTCCTACCACCTTACTACGGACGCGCCCCAGGTAAGGCCACCGCCGAACGCGCACATGCAGATGATGTTACCCTTGTCGAACTTTCCGTTACTCGCTGCCTCGTGAAGCGCAACGGGAACCGAAGCGGAACTCGTGTTGCCTGTCTTGTGAACGTTCATGAACACGCTTTCTTGTGGTATCTTCAGTCCGCGGGCCGTCGCGAGCAGAATGCGCTTGTTGGCTTGGTGAGGTACGAGCCAGTCGAGGGAATCCTGTTCGAGACCGCTCATCTCAAGAGCCTTGCGCGTGGATGCGACCATCTTGCGGACGGCCTTTTTGAATATGGCGTTCCCGTCCATTATGACCTTGTGCGCGTTCTTTTCCAAAAGCTCGGGAGTCAGTGGCAGGCTCTGCCCGCCTGCAGGGATGGTCAGCAGCTCGGAGGACTCTCCTTCCGCGCCTATATCGGTGGAGAGAAGCTCAGGCATGCCTTCTTGGTGTTCCTGAAGCAGTACACCTCCGCAGCCGTCTCCGAAGAGAACGCAGGTGGTGCGGTCGGACCAGTTCGTGATGCTGGTAAGAACATCCGAGCCCACTACGATGATGTTTTTGCCCGTTCCGCTGGCGATAAGCCCTTTTGCTATCTTCAGGCCGTAAAGGAAACCTGAGCAGGCGGCCTGGATGTCGAACACCGCGGCGTTCGTTGCGCCGGTCTTGGCCTGAACGTAGCAGGATGTTGCGGGAAGGGGTCTGTCGCTTGTAATGGTGGCGACGATGATATGGTCGAGGTCCCCGGCTTCGAGTCCGGACTGTTCGAGAAGCTGGTGGACAACGTTTGTCACCATGTCCGAGTTGTACTCGCCCTCGGCGACTATCCGGCGTTCCTTGATGCCGGTACGTTCGGTAATCCACTCATCACTCGTGTCAACTATGGACTCCATGTACTCGTTGGTAAGGACCTTTTCGGGGAGGTAAGAACCAATAGCTGCGATGCCGACTCTCTTAAGCTCAGTCATCAGGATTCCCTTTTTGGGGAGACGGCTTTTGCTCCGCCTCCAAGCCCTCGATAATCTTCTGGTTGACTTCCTTCAGAACCCTCTTCCGCCAGCCTGAGAGCGTTTCTTATTGCCTTCTCGCCGCTTCGGCCGTGCGATATTATGCACACTCCGTTCACTCCCAGAAGCTGCGCTCCGCCGTAGGTGGTGTAGTCGAAGCGACGCTTCATCCTCTTCAAGGCTCCCTTGAGAAGCAGTCCGCCCAACATCGCGGCGGGAGTTGATTTAACGGCTGTCTTTATCTCTTTGCCCATGAACTCCGCGACACCCTCGGCCGTTTTCATTATGAGGTTGCCCACGAAACCATCGCAGACGATGACGTCAGCGTGCCCCTCGAAAAGGTGATTGCCTTCGAGGTAACCGGTGAAGCGAAGGTGGGACTCCTCGAGCAGCGCACGGGCATCGGCTACGAGCCGGTTGCCCTTCTTCTCCTCAGTGCCGACGTTCAGAAGCGCGACACGTGGTTCGGAAACTTCGAAAACACTCGAACTGTAAACCGAAGCCATAACTGCGTAACCGAAAAGGTGTTCAGGCTTGGATTCCACGTTCGCGCCCATGTCAATCGCTACCATCGGCCCGTTGCCGGTGGGGATGGCTATGGCGATTCCGGCTCGTTTCACTCCCGGAAGAAGCCGCCAGCGCAGAGTTGTCGCAGCTACGCAGAGGCCGGTGTTGCCTGCCGATACGAACGCATCCGCCTTGTCGTCACGCACCGCCTCGATTCCGCACATTGCGGAGGAGTCGCGCTTGGTGCGCAGGGCCTCCACCGGGCTGTCGTCCATCTCGACCGAGGCGCAACAGTAGTGGAGGTCAATGTTGTCAGGCTTGTCGGCGCGCAGGGCCTTAAACGCCTTATTCATCGGCTCTTCTTCTCCGTACAGCAAAAGAGTAACGCCCGCGACTCTCCCGCAAATGCAGGCCTTGCCGGCGAATGGCGCCGCGGAGCGTGGTCTCCGCCCATCGCGTCAACGGCGATGCGAACGTTCTTCATGCTTTAGTCAACCTGCGGTTCTACTATTTCTTCACCCTTGTATGTGCCGCAGTTCGGACAGACTTTGTGTGGCTGGCGCATATATGAGCACCGCGGGCAGGCGGAAAGCGCCGGCTTTGATAGCGCATGGTGCGAACGACGCTTGCGCTTGCGCGTGACAGAAGTCCTTCTCTTTGGATGTGCCATGAAAGTTTTCCTTTCTTCAACCCGCCTGTACGGCGGTTATGGCTACAAGGTCTGCTATGTCGCTTGCCTTGCAGGCCGCGCGAGCAGCAGGTCAGTTTATCGGTTTCGCCAGTCCCTGGAGCACGGGGCCGACAGCTGCGGCGCCGCCCATCCTCTCCGCAATCTTGGAGCCAATGTTGCATGCGTTGAGATCCGGGAACACGAGCACGTTCGCCCTGCCGGCGACTTTGCTCTCGGGGGCCCTTGCGTTCGCCTACGGAAGGAATGGTGGCCGCATCGAACTGCATCTCACCATCCACGGCGGTATTCGGAACGAGCAGTTCACCGTAGGCAAGCTCGGTGGCCTTGCGAACCTTCTCGACCTTCTCGTGGTTGGCACTGCCCTTCGTGGAGAAAGACAGCATGGCCACGCGGGGCTCGAAACCGAGAAGCGTTTTGGCGTTGTCCGCGCTCGCAACAGCGATGTCGGCGAGCTGCTCGACGTCCGGGTCAGGGTTAACCGAGGGGTCTGCGAATACACAAACTCCGTCCTCGCCAAAAGCGGTGTTGGGATGGACGATTACGAAAAACGACGAAACGAGCTTCACGCCCTCGGCAGTACCGCATGCGAAGAGGGCTGCTCGGATCGTGTCGCCCGTGGGACAGGTCGCGCCCGCCACCATGCCGTCCGACTTGCCATCCGCAACGAGGTATGCCGCGAAGTAAACAGGATCCATAAGCATCTCACGGGCCGACTCGAAAGTCATGCCCCTGTGCTTGCGCCTTTCTTCGAGCTTCTTTGCGTATCTGTCGAGCAGTTCGGAGTCGTCTCCGGGCCTGTAGTAGCGGACGTTCGAGGTGTCCGCACCTGAGCTTTCGAGTTTCTCGCGAACGTCGTCGTAGTCTCCTACGAGGTCGAGCATTGCCAGACCTTCAGTGCAGACCTCGACGGCGGCGTCAACGGTGCGCTCATCGGCAATTTCGGGAAGCGCGACGCGCTTCGGGTTCTTACGGGCCTTGTCTCGCAACTGCGCGAGAATGTCCATTGCTCCTCCAGAATTTTTCGGGTCAAGCACGAAAAAGGCCGCGATATGTTACTGCATTTTGCCTTTTTCTCAAGTCTTTTATGTGTGTGCTGTTGGCAGGAACTGTGCGCTGAAAGTGCCTTAGACAGTAGGTTGCAGCGTAGGAAGGCGCGTGCTGCGAGGCTCAGTCGCCCTCGTATGAGTCCAGCTCGCCCCTCCTGCGGAGAGCGATCAGGAACTGCGTGCCCTCGCCTTCTTTTCGATTCGACGAACGGCGATTCCCCGCCGTACCGAGGACTCGATACCGCTGGCGTGTCGCCCTTGGTCCCTATGCCCGTCACCGGTCTCCTTCGTCGTGTAGCCTCTCTCCCACATCCTTTCCTTAACGGCATCAGACATGCCGCAGCCAGTGTCCTTTACGACCAATATGAGCCTGTTGTCGCGAGATTCCAATACGACTGTCAACCGCTTCTCCTCGCAGCCCTCCATCGCTTCAACCGAGTTCTTGAAAAGGTTCTGAAGCGCGTTTTTCAAAAGCGGGGAGGCGAGGACATCTCCCTCCGCTCCGACGAGATAATCCACCTCTGACATCCCGGTTAAGGAGCCGGGCAGCTTGCAAAGCTTCATCCACCACCGAGGCAAGCTGAGTGCGCTTGCCGCCGCTGCGCTCGCCAGCTATCCGTGCAATCTCGGAAAACCGGCCGAGTCCGTCCAGCATCATGCGGAAGCGTTTCTCGTTGAAGCCCTTGTCCTGAATGACCTGCGCGACGTTATCCGTCAGGGTCATGGCGTTCTTCAGCTCGTGCAGCACCACGCGCACCTCTTCGTCCGCGTCGGGCCTCGCGCGGGCCTTTTCAAGCTCTTCCTCCTGCTTGCGGCTGCGCACCACGAAGCGAACAAGCAAGAAGGCGATCGCTATGAAAAGCGTTGTGAGAAATACTGTGACCTGCCAAGCCATAGAGCCACACACCAGAAAAACACGCCCGCGAAGAACGGGGCGAAGCCTGTGATAATCCCGACCCAGTCGTCTCCCGCCGGTTGAACGTCGGCGTGGGTGAAGGCGACTCCGAAAACATACGCCGACCAACCAGCCAGCGCAACGTACTCATGCTTCTTCAGGTCGGGGAGAAAATACGAATATACGTTCACGAGACCTATGCCCATGAACACCCAGTAATCGAACGACAGCATCAGTTCGTTCGAAAATCCATGCTCAAACGCGCTTTGATGAATATCCAAAAAGAGGAAGAAGGCGGGAAGGACCGCCGCAACAATGAACAACACCCTCACTCGCGCGACATACAGGGCGAAGGCGAGAGTCACGAGCGTTGACAGAACGTATATGTAGTCCATGACCATCACGCTCGTTCTGCTGACCTCGTCCCATTCGCTCGGGTCCGGCGTAAGGAACATCGAAACCGCATAGAACAGCAGCATAACTATGCCGTACACACCGCTCTTGAAAGCAGCGTCTCCCGCTAAGCCGTAAACAGGCGGTTTTCGTAAGTTCCCCATCTCTGGAAAGTATAGCACCTTTCCTCTCGCCATAAACGCGTGAAGAGCGTCAAAACGGAGATATCATATTCTCTCACAGAAAGGTTGTGCTTTGCGTACTCGTCTGCTGGTCATAGCTCTTGCGCTCGTGGTCATCATCCTCGCGGTGAACATATATGTGTTCTTCGGCATGAGACCATCCATTCCCGAACAAAGACACATGCTGTTCCCGTCCAGCATGCGCATAGGCTTCTACATCAACGTGAAGACACTCCTGCCCGCTCTGCCTTCGGAACTCACCGAACAACTGACTCCACGAATGAACGCCATCGCACGTTCCTCTAAACTGCTGCTGGCGACTTCCGGCGACATGAAGGAGACTTACATAGTCCTGCGCGACGCGCCGGAACTCGAAACTGTCGCCGACTTGATCGACCCCCGTGCCGAGCCCTCCAGAATAGCAGGTTTCGACGGCTTCACCCTTGAAGGCGGCTGCATTGTTGACATCGGAGACGGAGATATCTTCGGAGTGTTCGGGGAGGACTCACTCAGAAAGATGCAGACGAGGCTCGTGGACCGCGCGAGCGGCGGAGTATTGCACAAGGACCTTCGAAGCAGGTTCGAAGAGGTGACACCGGAGATGGCGGCTCGCGTGTTCGGCTTTCCGGAATCCCGGACCCCCGTACTTCTGCCAGTTGACTTCTTCAGCGACCTTCAGCGTTCGTCAAAGTTCTTCTCTTTTCGGCTCGAAAAGCGCGAACAGGGCGGACTTTACGCGAGACTGCTCACATACTTCGATGAGCGTGCCGAACGAGACCTGAAATACCTTACCATACCGGACATGCAGATGAGCTTCATGAGCAGTTTCCCGGAATACCAGGCGATCGCGTCACGCCTGCAGTGGAAGATGGTAAAGAATAACGGCATCCTGTTCGAACTCACCGTTCCCGCGGAGATGATAGACGGCTTCTTCGAAAGCGAACCCGAACCAACTCCCACGAAGAGCAAGTTCATGCCGGACCTCTCGGAGTTGCCGTTCTGACAGATGAATAACCGGAGAAATAAGATGACCGCACTGAGGAAACTCACACCGCTTGTACTTTTTGCGCTTTTCGCAATATTGACCACAGCACAGACAAACGCCGAACAACTCTCTGACAAGGAAAAGGAATCGCTGAATGCCATCGCCACCAAGGCCATCGAATTCGGCGAATTATGTGTAAGTAAGGGCATGCTCGAAAAGGCCCGATTCGCACTCAAATGCGCTACCGATGCCGCACCCGAATTGGAGGTCCTTGGTGAGTTCCAGCAGCTCGTGGACTACGCGGACCCGATAGAGGTCACTGACGAGGCCAAAGAGGAAGTAGAGAATGCCGAAGAGGAGTTCCGCAGATTCGCGGGCAAGGAGTACCTCAGCCTTTACCGGCGCAAGGGTCGTAGTGTGGACAACCGCTTTCTGTTCGATGTCGCACGGGCAGTCAACATTGACCCCTCCAACAGCCGCGGCTGGACCTACGCGTCAAGGGAACTGGATGACATCCTTTCCAGCAAAGACAAAACTCTCGCGGCTCGTTACATTCCTCTCTGTCTCACAGCAAAAGACGCAAGCGACCGCTACAAGGGCAAGTTCCTGCGCGGGATAGAAAGCAAGCTGAAAGCAGGCACCTTCCTGCTAAAGGCATCAACCCACCACATGTACTACTTCATATCTCTTCCAAGTTCCTGGGATGCCAAGAAGAGCTGGCCCGTGCTGCTTTCGGTTGAGGGAGCCGGGTGCGGTTTCAAGGGCAATCACAGGGGGTTCGCGAGTGCTCGCGGCAAGCTTCCCCTCATAGTCATCACACTTCACACCTTCTCAAACACCAACAAGCTCAACCCCAAGAAGTACCATTACGAGCAGGAGACACTCAACCGCTACAACGGCGACCGCATGACGTTCGACTACGGCGGATATGAGGCTGTGATGGCCGACATAAAGGCCATGTTTAACGCTCAGGATCGAGTCTTCGTCACCGGCTTCTCAGGCGGTGGAAAACTCACCTATTACATGACGCTGCAGCATCCCGAGCAGGTTCGCGGGGCCTTCCCCTCATGCGCCAACTTCCAGCCGAGCCTCGGTCGTGGTGCCGAACAGGTTCCCGAAGAGTTCACAGACACTCCTATTCATATCTTTACCGGCGAAAAGGATCCCCACAAGGACGACGTCTTCGGCCAGAAACCCGGCATCGAAGGTCAGTCGGACTGGGCTATGGAAGCGCTCAAGGGCGTAGGCTATACAAATATAAAGCGAACAATGCTGACCGGAGTAGGACACTCCAACTGCCGGGGCAAGGTAATTGCCGAGATAGAGTCACTGGGAACCGCGACAGCGAAGTAAGATATCCGCTACCACGAGACATCACGAGCCCGCGGTCATTCGCGGGCTCGTTTTTCAAAGGGAAGGAAACAAATGGGCATCGCGATATTCGACCTCGACGGAACGGTCCTAAACGGCGATACGGACGGTCTTTGGGGGAGAGTTTCTGGCACGCAAAGGCGTTATAGACGGAGAGGAATACCGGCGCGGGTTCGAGAAGTTCCTCGCTCAGTACGAACGCGGCGAACTGGACATAGACTCCGCGTACCGGTTCCTGCTAACTCAGATGAACGTGGTTGACCGGAAGGAACTGAATGCACTGCGCAACGAGTTTGCCGGGCAAGTGCTGCGCGAAAGCTCCTGCCCGGTGCGCTGCGCGAGATTCGCAGGCACAAAGAGTGCGGCCGCTACACACTGATGGTCACCGCGACCAACCGCTATACCTCATTGCCCAGTGCCCGACTTGCCGGTGTGGATGAACTCATTGCCACCGACCCGGAGGAGAAGGACGGCAGGTTCACCGGCGAGCTGATAGGAGAGGCCAACTACCGCGAGGGCAAGGCCAACAAGATACGAACCTGGCTCAATGAGACCGGCCGCGACCTCAGCGACAGTTGGTGTTACGGAGACTCCAACAACGACATCCACATGATGGAGCTTTGCGAAAACCCGGTCGCGGTTGACCCCGACGATAAGCTGCACAAACACGCGCTCGAACACGGCTGGCGCATCATATCGTTTCGAAAGTGAACCGAGACCCGTATCCCCCTGCACCGTAAAGTCCTCCCTCGATACCCAATGCCCTTCAGAAAGATATTTGTAGCTCCCCGCAGCCCATCGCCTGACCGCGGGAGCGAACTAATTGCCGAGCGACCGCAACGAGCTTCAGCTACTTGTACAAAAGTGCGTACTTAACCACAGCTTCGGCAACTTCTTCTGAGACAAGAGAAGTCTTCTCGCCCTCAATGCTCTGGAACCGGGCAGATGAGATCGCAATGTCAAGTTTCTTCTCCAGCCCGTTGTCCTTTGCGAATTGCCTCATAAGATGCAAAGAGAGTATGAATGCTGTGTCCGGCACCGAAAATTCAGACCGGTGTGAAATGCTTTCGAGAGCTACTCCAAACATCTTCGCAACCTTCTTGTCCGGAACCTTAATGTCGAGTATTCCATAGCAGCACGCTCCGACCGGGAACCACTGAAGCCACCGCTTCACGTACTGCATGTCCTTTCCTACGGGAGGAGATGCGAGGTCAACATCTGCATATTTCATAAGCACATGCTTGAAGTGCTCGGCGTTGGATCTCGATAGCTTGTGCCCTTTCTTTGCAAGACCCGAAAGGAACAGAGAACTCAACGAAACTTGCTCTGATGACATCTTCTCGATATCCTCTCGTTTGTAGTTGCTGAGGATTTCTGATGCAACCGCGTCCACATCAAGCCTCCTGTTCGTCTTGTAGGCAGGCAAGCTTGCAAGCCCGTAAGCGCAAGCGAGGTCTGACACGTAACAGCCTGTAAGGCGGTCCGCTTTGACCATTTTGCAGATGTTTTCCAAGGCGTGATTCACGAGTTTTGGCCGTTTCTTGTGCCGAAAAGCCGTCATCGCGAGCACAAGCGCGTTTGCCACATACTCTTTTTCTCCGGGTAGATTCTTCAGAGCTCTGTCCTTAACCGTAGCTTTGTCTTGCTTATGAGGGGAAGGGGGAAGTGTGATGTTTGTACTCGGTGGTGTTCCCCTGTTACTCCGAGGAAGTGTGCGCACCGGCGGTGTTCCCCTGTTACTCCGAGGAAGTGTGCGCACCGGCCCTGTTGTCGGACAAGGTTGAGGCAGGCGTTCTCTGGACATCGTTGTTGTTTTTGGGAGAGCAGTATGAACCGAACCCGTCTTCAGCTTCGGAGTACTCCTTGGTGTTCTGTCGCTTTCGGGGGGCTTCACACGCTCGCCAAGTTCGGAGAAAACAAGCGAAGTCCAGGGAGTTGTTATCATATAGCGTTTGGAGTACGAAATGATTTGGTCTGTGCGACCTTTGCTCTCTCCGAGTACAAGGTTTTCATCAATCAGATATCTGACAGTCTGGCATGCCCAGTGACAATCGAGGAACATGCACTCCTCGGTCATGCCTGAGGTCGAAACCTTCCGTTGCACACTCCACTCTTTACCGTTTATCCGGGCACTAAGAGTCAGGGTGCACTCTGCGTTGTTTCGCAGTCTTCCGCAAGCGGAGAGCAGTTCGTCTTCGATCATATAGGTCGAGTCCGGAGCAAAGACTTCGTCAAAACTCCCGCTTTCCACCTTCACCTTCGACCCAATGCCTATTGCCCTGTCTAAACGATTGCTCAGCTCTCCAACAGAAGGGGCTATCTCCTTTGAATCCGATATCTTATACGTGGACGCACCGCTCATACGCGATATGAGCCTTAGCAAAGACTCGTTGGTGCTTTTGCCTATCGCATATGCATAGACAGGTATCTTGAAACCGGTCCTGCGCTTAAGCGCTTTGTAGAACTCCGCGGGGCCGTCTTCGTTGTCCATGCCGTCTGTCAGCAGAATGACTGCGGGAAAACGGCTTTTGTCGGGAAGCAGTGATTCACATGTCTGGCAGAGCGGTTCAAGGAATCTCGTGCCGCCGCCGGCAACATTGCTGTCAACGAACCTGCACAGACACCTTTTGCATCTGCTGTCAGCTTTGATGGGAAAAGGAAATGCCTTATAGGCTTCTACATCGAACATCGTCACGTTGACCAAGTCCTCTTCTTCCAACAGCCTTATCTGGTTCTTCAGTGCCGTACAGGCGTTTGAGAACTTATTATCTCCTTGCATTGAGCCAGATTTGTCAAGCAGGAACACTACTGACCTTGGCGGGATGCTTTCACACTTGGGGGGAAGAGATATCAACGAGAAGACCTGTGTGTGTCTTCCGCTATCGAGCAGCATTATCTCGGGCTCCTCCCGGCTTCAAGTCCATTCTGTAGGTGAACTCGAAAACCTCTTGTGTTGTTGTGATATCTCTCACGTTGAATTCCGCTATTTTGCCGTCAACACCTCCTTCAAGGCGATGGGTCGAACTGCCAGCCGAGATGATGCCTGCTGTGCATGAGACCTCAATAGCCATTTTGAAGCTGTGCTTTTTCGTTGCCTTTACATGCTCTGTGCGGGTATCGAAGGAGTAGTGGAACTCACCATCGGAGTAGGAGTTCTTCTGGATGTAAGAGAAGGTCACAGAAAGCTCCGAGCATGGCAGTACTTTTGAGAATTCAAGATGCAGAATTCCATCGTTCTCCTCAACCAAAGCGGCGAATCTGTCCTTCTTGCGTGCCTCACTTACAATTGAACGTGCTGTCGCCTTCTCTCTTACAACCGCTTTGTAGGCTCTTCCGTTTATCACCGCTGAAAGAGAATTCGCATGTGCTGCTCTCGGAAGAACAATGTCCATGCTTAGAGGAATAGACTTAGTACTGCTGTTGAACATGTGCTGCGTGACGGTTGTCTGCGCGAGATCGTTATTAATGACGACATCCACCCGCGTGTCACTGAGCACAATGTACTTCTGAGCGTCAGAGTTCGTAACTACAGGAGTGGCATTTGAGGAATGTGTGACAACAGCGGCCAGAAGACATCCTGCAATGACTACACTTATTCTGCGCAACATATTCTCCCCTTCCTGGCCCTGTAAACAGAAAACGTTCCCCCCAAAAATATGTTACAAAAAAAACGGGCCGCGCGGTTTCCCGCACGGACCCGATTTCAGAGGAGGAAATGGAATATTTCGTTATTGCACAGCCATGTACCACAGGGCTTTCGGCAAGTAGTCGCCAACCAAAGATTTTTCCGTATCCTTCAACGGGCGAACACCGAGTTCCGCGCGCACGCTGCGGTCGAGCTTGTCGCGGCTGTCCTTGGAAAGACCAACGCCGCGAAGCATCGAAAGCGCCGTGATGAACGCGAAGTCCGGCTTCGCGAGCCTTGCCCGCTGCGAGTTGTACTTAGCAACGAGGTCGAGCATGGCAAGAGCCTGTTCGCCTTCGGGTACTGCTATGCCGAAAGTCTCACCTGCGACATAAGCGATGGGGAACCATTCGATCCACTTTGCGAGATAATCCACGTTCTTGCCGATAGGCATGGCGGAAACGTCAACTCCCATGGCTCCGACGAGTTCCTTCTTCAACTCGGCCTTGAGAGCGTCGGGGAGTTTGTGCCCCGCGTCGGCAACCCTGCTGAGGAAGATGGCGGTGAGAGCCAGCTTCTCGTCGGAGTAGGAGTCGAACATTCCATCTTTGTACGCCGCGAACAGCTTGGCTGCGAGAGTGCCGGGAGCGGCACCCTTACGCGCGTCCTCGGGCAGTGCGCAAACGCCGCTGACCGCCGCCACATTGATGAAGAAGTCTGAGCTGAAGACGCCGTCGGCCAGCTTCTCCATGAGCTTGCCGAACGCGTGGTCTGCAACCGCCTTCGAGCGGGAATAGTTGTTCGCAGTAAAGGCAAGCAGCATGGCGTTGGCGGGGACATCATCCGCTGCGGGCAGTTTGACCGCCTTCTTCTCTTCCTTTATCGAGTCTTCCGAGTCAGTGAGCGGTTTTCCGCCGGGAGGTGCCGGGCCGCCTGTGGATTGGGGTGCCGCGTTCGAACGGCTCTTGCTCCTCGATGCTCGTTTGCCGCCACGACCAAAAGACCTCATTCCCTCGGTGGGTTCTTCTAATGGTTCCTCATATTCATCATTCGGCTTTTCGCCTTCCTCAGAGAAAACGAAACTGATCCACGGAGAGGTGATGAAATAGCGTTCGGAGCTGCGCAGTATCTCGCGCTTCAACTCCGGAGTCTCGCCGTAGATGGTCACCTGGTCAACCAGTGCCTGCATCCTCTTGGATGCCCACTGCTGGTCGAGGAACGGACAGTCGTTGCGCTCTCCTTCGGTCGAAATGTCGAGAGTCTGCACCCATTCCCCGCCTGCGGTGTCCGAGGCGAGTGTGAGCTTAACTTTCTTCTCGTCGTCGAGGCGACCGTAAACGACTATCGGAGTGTCTTTGTAAACGTAAGCCTGCTTGAGCGGGTACTTCTGGTAGCCCGAATTGTTCGCCGTGGTGACCTTGAGCGTACGGCCTACGATGTTATCCATTCTGGCTTTTATGGTCTTGAGAGCATTGTCAATGTCGGCCGGACGAACTATCTTGGACATCTCGGCTCCGCTGAAACCGGCCAGAGTGCGCAGGAGCGCGAAATTGAGGTCGGCTCCGATGGCGAATGTAAAAATAGGCACGCGGAATTCGCATTCAGCTTCGAGCCTTCGAACGAACTGCTTCGGGCCGTCCACGTTGTCGTGGCCGTCCGTGAGGAGCACGACCGCGGGAACATGGTTCGGATCCATCATTAGACCCTTGATAGCGCTCGAAAGAGACTCGAGGAACCTTGTGCCGCCGTTCGCCTTGTACTTGTCTATAAACGAAAGTGCCGCCTTCTTGCCCTTGTCGTCCGCAAGGAACGGAAGAGGCGAGGCCGCGTAGGTTTCTGTGTCGAAGATGAAGACATTGATCAAATCATTCGGACGCAGACCGGAGATCAGCGTCTTAAGAGCATTCGTCGCATCTGCGTACTTCTGGCCCTGCATCGAGCCTGACTTGTCGAGTATCAGCGCAATGGACCTGCCCTGCTCCATGACCGGAGCATCGGGCGGCAGCGCGAGAAGGCTGAAGTAGGGATCCTCGCCCTTCACGTCCTTAACAAGCACGTGCGGAACGCCGGGCTCGAGCTTCAGCGCGTACTCCAGTTCGAACATCTTCGCATCGGCTTCGATGTTCTCAACTGTGAAGGCCGCTGTCTTGCCGTTAAGTCCGCCCGCAAGATCATGAGACGTAGAAAGCACCTCGGCTATCTCGGCAGTGCAGTCGAAAACCACCTTCATTGTCAGGTAGCCCTGTCGCTGCATCTGCTTCGCGGTGCGCTTCACGCCGAAGAAGTAATTGAAATAGCCTTCTGAATACGTGTTTTCCTGCATGTAGGAAAACGTCAGACTGAACTCCTGACCGGCCTTGATCTGTGAAAACTCCACGTGAAGCGAGTTGCCCCTTTCTTCGACGAGCGCGGCGGCCTTCTTGTCCTCCTTAGCATCTTCGACGATCTGGCGGGCAACGTACTTCTTGCGTATCACGCCCCGATAACTCTTGCCGTCAACTACGGCCGAGAAGGAGTTGGCTCGTGCGCCGGGCGGAACTGCGAAGTCCAGCGAGCAGGGAGCGTCCTTTTCGCCCTGGTTCAGGACGGTCTGGGTCACCGTGGTTATCGCGAGGTGGTTGTAGATTCGGACGGATACGTCCTGGCTGCTCACTACGAACAGGTTCTCGCCTTCGGCGCTCGTGACCTGACGGCAGTCCGTCCGCCGTGACTGATGCGGCGAGTACGAACAGGAATGCGGCTAACAGTGTGAACCTTCTTGCGAACATGATGACCTCCGGAAACCGATTTGTGTTTGCAGCCACCTTTTGCGGCCGCTTCATCTCATTGACGAAACAGAACGGCTATGGTCACAGAATATATACCGAGGGACGCCCGAAGTCCGGGCGTCCCGAGGGCGAAATGCAGTCAGGAGAAAGGAGAATCCTGACGCTATGGGGTATCGGAAAATTCGGACTGCACCACACGAAACAGCGGATAAACGTGATGGCGCACGAGGACGTAGTCCCTGAAGGTGGCGCTGAGAACGCCGGAACGGTTGTCCTCGGGAGAGAAGTACTCGGTATTTTGCCTGCAACATAAAGCTCATAGGTTTCTGGCTTCGTATCGGAAGGTACACGCATGGCGCAAACATGCAGATACTGCTGAAGCCGTGAACGTTCATCCAGAATGAACATCTGTTCGTCTTCGAGCCAAGTGAAATAGAAAGCGCGGTTGCGGCACACCCTGTCGAGAGCCTCGGCCACTGGCACGGAGCCCGAAAGGCCCGAAACCTGTGCTCCAGGACTGCCGCCGGAACCGACCACGATATCCGTGCCGGGGAGTGCGGCGATGCGGCTGACAAGCTCTCCTAACGTCTTCACACCTTCCACCGAAGCGGATGTCCTGAACGCTTCGGGATACTCGCCGAGGGTGTGGATAATATCCTTGTCGCCTTCACCAGAACGAACGAGCTTTCTTATGGGCTCGAAGCGTTCGAGGTCGTTTTCGGTCACCGCGATGAACTCCAGCTTGCCGGTCTCCTTGTCAACCATGAGCCACGGCAGAGAGCGGCGGACCTCGAAGGTCTCGCCGGGACGCTTGAGAACCGTGACGTCGCTGTCGGTCTTGATGAAGGGGAGCTTGGCGTGTTTGGAGACGGGGGTGTTGAACTCGAGGTCGTCAACCGCCACAAACTGGTTGGCGAGGCAGTCAAGCTCGTCCATCTCGTCGAGCGCGACATCGAACTGCATGTCTATTGAGAGGTGCTTCACCACCTGTTCGTTCGGCCCCGTCTTGTACAGAAGAGCCATCGCCCTGTCCTCGAACACGTATTTGCCGTCCCATTCCAGCACCTCGAGGCCGAAAGCACGGGCCACTGCAGTGGCCGCGCCCATGACGTCCCTGTTATCGAGATACACGGAAGCGGTTCGGGTCCATACCTGGCGTTTCGCTGTGGGGGAGATTAAAAACTCGGTGTTGTAGGTGGTGCTGAGAGCCTCGGCCATGTCCTCAAGCGAACTGGCGGTCAACGACATGTCGGCGGGCTCGTCGGTCGAACGGTCGGGAGTGAACATGAGAAGCGAGGCGAGTAACGCGAGGGCCACGACTGCGGCGACCGCCGCGCGCACCGCAAGTGTCCTTCTCGCCCATTCGGCCCGGGCGAAAGGTTCACGGGAGCGGCATACCGCTTTCAGCCGTCCGGCGAATTCGTCACCCTTGGGATGTCTGCTCTTGGCCTGAAGCGCCTTCGCGCCTTCGAACATCCCGGCGAGGAACTCGGCCTCGGCCGCACACTCGGGACAACTTGAAAGATGTTCCCTGCAGAAGGGGCATTCCCTCACACCCGGTGCATGGTCAACTAAGTGTTCTTTTACCTCACGACAGTTCATCAGTAGTGCTTTTTCAGCTTCTTCCTAAGCATCTCGTTCGCCCTGCAAAGACGGGAACGGATGGTTCCGGACGGTTCATCGAGCTTCTTGGCAATGTCCTCGCAGGACATGTTTTCAAAAAACCTCAACTCGACGACGATCTTGTATATGGGCTTCAGAGACTGAACAGCCTTCTGCAAAGCCTCTTCGCGTTCGTCCATAGCCATGGACTGAAGCGCGGTCGGGTCGTCGGCCGTCTCCTCGTACATGGGTTCGGGCAGTGAAGGCGTTCTGGTCTTCTTTCTCAGAAAAGAACGGCCGGTATTCAGCGTCAGCCCGTAGAGCCACGAGGAGAACTTGCTGTGATCCTTAAGCTTTGGTAAAGAGCTAAGGGCGGCCAGAAAAGCCTCCTGCGTAACGTCCTCTGAGTCTGTTACATTCCGGCAGTTTTTGTAGGCCAGAGAGAACACCATTCGCCAGTACCTATCAATCAAGACGGGGAACGCTTTCTGGTCGCCGTCGAGAGTCAGTCGGACGAGTTCGGCATCACTCTTTTCCTCATATTCACCGGAAACCGGTCGCTTTTCCATTTTCCCTACGCCAGATATTCGAGTTGGTGTTTTTTTTGCTGCAACGTTTTAAGTATCGGTAGAATCCGCGCCCTGTCTTCTCGCCCAACCTGCCCTCCTCCACAAACCTGCGGAGAATCCGGGGCGGCTCGTACGCCGCGTCCTCGTAGTGCTCGAACAGCCGGTCGGCAAGTTCAAGAACTTTGTCAAGACCGGTCGCGTCGGCCTCCTTGAGCGGGCCCCTGCGGTGGCCAAGACCGAGTTCAACGGAAGAGTCTATGTCCTCGGGAGCGTTGCCCTCTTCACAAAGCTTCATCGCCTTAAGGATGAGCGGCATCTTCAGCCGTTCCAGCACAAAACCGGGCTTGTCCTTGCAAAGAACGGGTGTCTTTCCTATCCTCATACAGAAGTCCATGACGGATTCGAGGGTACTTTTGGAGGTTTCAGGAGTATAAGCGACCTCCGCGAGACCGTTGACCGGAACGGGTTGGAAAAACTTTGCGAAAACAAAGCTGTCCGGTACTCCGAATATCTCGCCAAGCTGTCGGGTGGGATCCTCGCCAGCCGCGGCAATCAGTATGCAATCGTCGGGCACGTTCGTAGCTATTTCGCGCACCGCGTGCTTGCGTTTTTCTATGTCGCCTTCGACGCACTCAACCACGAGCCCAGCACGTTTGAGCTGCTCGTTGCCGACTGCAAAGCATATACGGCCAATTATATGGAAGACCTCGGACCGTTTGAACCGGCCTTTTTCCACGCCTTTGTCGAAGAACTTGCTCATCCATTCCCTTGAGGAGGACAGCTTGGCAGGGTCCTTGCTCACAAGCGATACCGGCAGGGCCTTCAGCGCACAAGCGAGTGCGACACCTGAACCCAGGTCTCCGGCACCGTAGATGACTATTGATGTAATGTCACCAGCTATCTTTTTGCGCACTGACTTAGGCATCATACTCCCGGTCGAGCAGTCGCTCTATGGCCTGGCGGACGGTCTCGTTGTCCTCGGCCACAAGGGCGGCCCTTAAAGTCATAAAGTGTTTCGCTTCGAGTTTATCCGCGCATCTTTCCAGTCCGAAAACGGCTGAGAAGCGTATGCGCCAGTCGTCATCGGAAAGCAAATCCAGCAGACTCAGAATACATTCTACCTCGCCTATGCGGCCGAGCGCCTCGATGAGCATCCTCTTCTGAACCAGTTGAGCGCTTTCCATCATCGCCAGTATCACGGGCACCGCGGGTTTTCCCAGCTTCACCAGGCAGTTCTGTGCCAACCTTCTCACCGTAACCATTTCCGCCCCGCACTGCGTGCAGTAGAACGGTGCGAGTTCAGGGGCGTTCAGGGACATGAGTGCCCTGAGGATACGCTGCTTTTCAAGCTCGTCCGCTTCCGGGTAAAACTCGCGCAAGGGTTCGATTCCAGCCTTATCGCCGGTACGAGCGAGAATCTTGGCCGCAATCAAACGGTAATCCTCGTCCTCGAGCATCTTCTTGAACTGGTCGTTCACACCCGGGTAACGCAAATCGTAAACTATGTTGATGGCATTTGAGATAGAGCCTTGTCGCCGCTTTGCAACAGCTTGCGAAGAGGTGCGGAGGCATCGTCGCCGAGAGCCTTGAAGTACATCGTTAGCGTGCGAAACTGCATCCCGCCCTCGTATGGCAGCTTTGCCAGTACAAAGTCAACTGTGTCCGTCCCACGGCGGCATATCTCGGCGCGGGCACTACGGACGACCTCTTGGTACGAGCCCACTCCCCACTGCGATGCGACAAACCAAAGCTGGTCGAAATCTTCGGTGGTCACGTCCTCCCTCAACTCCACCTTTCGGGACTCCTCGTCGGATGCCTCGGACTCCCGGGCGGCGGCTTCGGTCGTCTTTCGGGGTGTCTTGCCGGGCTCGCCGGTCTCGGTCTGCTTCCTGTCTGGTCTTCTCCGGGTTCCGGCTGGTCGTTTTGCACGCAGCCTGCGAACGTGAAAAGAATAAGGAGAAGGAATACGGTTTTTTTCATACTAACTCCGCTGAGTAGGCGTTGACGAGTTCAGAGTAGCATATCATTCTACCCGCGGGGCATTCCTGTTCAAGCACAGGCCGTTGAGATGGCTACATATCGCTGAACGCGGAGAAGGATAAGAGTAATGAGAGGGGTGTTAAAAGGTCTGAGTTCACAAGAGGGGCACAAGAGGGGCACAAGAGGGGTAACAGATGACCACCTCGAAAAATTGGCGCATCCACAAGCTGAGTATACAATAGGTGGAGTATAAGTCAACCGAAGAGAGGTAAAAATGCTTGAGGGTTTTTAAGTTAGCATTGACATGCTCATCCGCTCCAGCCTACTGCTTCCGCGGATGAGCATACAAGAGAAGACTGTTACCTATGTGTTGACTCGGAGACCCCTGCACCCCCTGTGCCGAACTCCGCAAGCTTTCTCTTCTACTCATTGATCTCCTCTTCGCTTTTGCTCCCCTCCGCTCTTACCTCAAGTCTCCAGCCTACAGTATCAAGCCTGACTCCGTTCGCCCGCGCTACAGCTCAAAAGAGTTGAACAAATATCACCGCAGAACAGGGGCAAGGACGAGGCGGAAACCGAGGGCGTAGGACGTCCAGCCCGGCGTGACGGAGTAGCGAAACGCCGAACGGCAGTGCTCGGCCTCGGAGTACCACGAGGCGCCCCGCCAGACGCGGGTTGAGCCCGACTGCGGGCCCTGTGGGTCGCGGCAGTTGTTCCTGCAGGTGGCGTAGTAATCTTTGTGATAACAGTCGTGGCACCATTCATAAACGTTGCCGTACATGTCGTACAGGCCCCACGCGTTGGGTTTCTTAGTACCAACGGGCTGTGTTCTCATACCTGAATTGCCTCTAAACCAGGCGTAGTCCTTCAGCATGCTCTCTAAATCTCCAAAACAGTACTTAGTCGTTGAACCTGCACGGCAGCAGTACTCCCACTCAGCTTCCGTGGGAATACGGTATGCGTAGCCTTGCGGCAACCTTGAGCGTTCGCGCTTTGTTAGTTCCTCGCAGAACTTAACCGTGTCGTTCCAAGACACCTTTTCCACAGGTTTGTCGTCACCCTTGAAGTGAGAAGGGTTACTGCCCATGATCTCCTTCCACTGCGCCTGCGTCACCTCTGTTGCTCCCATCCAGAACGGACGGGTGATTACAACCTTATGTATAGGGCCTTCATCGTCGCCACGGCCACTCTCCCCTTTTGGCGAGCCCATACGGAAGGTGCCCTTAGATATAGGCTTTAATCTCATACTACAGGTGTTTGTGATGCTCTTATTCTTCTCATAGGTCGCTGCACCTTCAGATTCTCCCAGAACAGGGGCAAGGACAATGCGGAAGCCGAGGAAGCTGCGCGTGAAGCCCGGCGAGAAGTAGGCGCGAACCGCCGAACGGCAGGTCACGGCGTAGTTGGACCACGAGCCGCCCCGCGCGACGCGGTTCAAGCCCGACTGTGGGCCCTGTGGGTCGCGGCAGTTGTTCCTGCAGGTGGCGTAGTAATCTTTGCCATACCGGTCGTGGCACCACTCAAATACGTTGCCCAGCATGTCGTACAAGCCCCACTTGTTGGGCTTCTTTTGTCCTACGGGGTGAGTGCCAGCCCTCTTGTGCTTGTACTGCTTCTCGCGCCATCCAGATGAATCATACCCTCCCTTGTGTGTCACGCCGCTGTTGCCGCCATACCAGGCTATCGCGTCAAGGGCTGGGCAGTTGCGTTCACCAAGTATATTCATCAAGCCACTGTATATTGGCGTGTCTGTACCAGCTCTGCAGCAGTACTCCCACTCCGCCTCCGTCGGAAGGCGGTACTCGTAGCCTTGCGGCAACCTTGAGCGTTCGCGTTTTGTGAGTTCCTTGCAGAACTGCATCGCGTCCTCCCAGGAAACTCTCTCCACTGGATAGTTCGAAGTGTCAATTCCGCAACTGTCTTTGTCAAAAAAGGACGAGTTGCTGCCCATTATCGCCTTCCACTGTGCCTGCTTTACCTCTGTAGAACCCATCCAGAACGGACGTGTAATTACAACCTTATGGACAGGGCCTTCACTGCTACGACGGCCACTCTCCCCTTTTGGCGAGCCCATACGGAATGTGCCCTTAGATATAGGCTTCAATCTCATATCACAGGTGTTTGTGATGCTCTTTATTCTTCTCATAGGTCGCTGCACCTTCCGATTCTTCCAGAACCGGAGCCGCAACTCCAAAAGGGAAATTGCAGCTTCAATCCCATCTTCAATGTATATTTTTTTGAGATTGTCCTTACGAATATTGTGTACTTCTATGCCTAACTCGAGTTTTACAGTTGTACTCCAATTGCCTATTGTGCCTCGCATTACATCGCCGTTCTTCTTGTTTACGACTACGGAGTCACCGTCCTCTCCTTGCATATCTATTAACTTAATCTCAGAAAAAGAAACCGGCACTATGCCGTAGTCAGTTCTGAGCTTAACTTCACTATTTGTAGATGTGCCGACAAGCAAATCTCCATTCGCCATAACAAAGAGGCTCGTCTTCGCTCTCATATCGACAAAATCAGCCTCAGTTCTGGTCTTTCGTAAAAGTACGAGGTTAATTTCCTTTGTTCGGATCTTAAGCTCAGTTTTAGATGTTCCGATCCTAAACTCGATGCTACGGGTATCTATACTGCCTGTAAACTTGTTGTAGTTAACGGTTGTGACTGAATCAGAATCGGCATTTGCTCCGTCAAACAAAAGCCCAACACACCTTCTCAGAGGTATTTCCGCCTTGCCGTATGTAGTCGTGATTGTGATCTTGTCGTTTTGAACCGTTCCCTTCAGTACATCGCCATTGTTAAAAAACACTATGTCTTGGTTGTCTAAACGATTCTTGCTGTAGAGCTTCTGAATAATTGGAAACTCAGGGTCGTGAGCCTCTTCAGCCCTGAGGGATGTTATAACAGCAAAGAACACAAAGCAGAAAAAAAGGAGAGCGAACCTACGAGACATTCTGTACTCCTTTTGAAGTTATCTTTGACAACTTTCACAAACAGGTAAAGCAGTGAGATGATTATACAACAGAAACGCAACATGTCAACCGACGGAATAAACCCGTCCACTTCGTCTGGACAGAAACCTTAGTGGAACAAGGTTGAAGATCCTGCAACCTGAGTTACGGATATACTGAAGGAAGCCAACTCCAAAAAAGTTCTTACCGAACCGCTTTGAAGCTTCGGGCTTTGTCGCTTCGCTTCACTCGTCGTATCTGTCCGCCATAGCCTCCGGCGTCGGCGGATACTCGCTCGCACTACACTCCGTTCGCCCACGCTATAGCTCAAAAGAGTTTAACAAATATCACCGCAGAACAGGGGCAAGGACGAGGCGGAAGCCGAGGCTGATGCCCGTGCGGCCCGGCGAGTCGTAGATGCGAAACGCCGAACGGCAGAACTCGGGCTGAAGCTGTTCCACGAGCCGCCCCGTAAGACGCGGCCGGAGCCCGACCGTCGGGCCTGTGGGTCGCGGCAGTTATTCCTGCAGGTGGCGTAGTAATCTTTGCCATACCGGTCGTGGCACCACTCAATTACGTTGCCGTGCATGTCGTACAATCCCCAGGCGTTGGGTTTGAAACTACGTACCGGAGCTGTAGATTTACCGCCCCACTTCGGTGTGTATTCATAGTTGCCGTAGTCCTTCAGCATGCTCTCCAAATCACCAAAACTGTACTTGGTCGTAGTTCCCGCACGACAACAGTACTCCCACTCAGCTTCCGTAGGAAGACGGTACTCGTAGCCTTGCGGCAACCTTGAGCGTTCCCGTTTTGTGAGTTCCTTGCAGAACTCCACCGCGTCCTCCCAGGAAACTCTCTCCACTGGATAGTTCGAAGTGTCAATTCCGCAACGGTCTTTGTCAAAAACGGACGGGTTGCTGCCCATTATCGCCTTCCACTGAGCCTGCGTCACCTCTGTAGAACCCATCCAGAACGGACGGGTGATTACAACCTTATGGACAGGGCCTTCATTGCTACGACGGCCACTCTCCCCTTTTGGCGAGCCCATACGGAAACTGCCCTTAGATATAGGCTTTAATCTCATACCACAAGTGTTTGTGATGCTCTTATTCTTCTCATAGGTCGCTGCATCTTCCGATTCTTCCAGAACAGGAGGCGCAACTCCAAAAAGGGAAATTGCAGCTTCAATCCCATCTTCAATGTATATTTTTTTGAGATTGTCCTTACGAATATTGTGTACTTCTATGCCTAACTCGAGTTTTACAGTTGTACTCCAATTGCCTATTGTGCCTCGCATTACATCGCCGTTCTTCTTGTTTACGACTACGGAGTCACCGCCTCTCCTTGCATATCTATTAACTTAATCTCAGAAAAAGAAACCGGCACTATTGACCTGCCCCCGTTCTTTGGTCCACCTGTTATGAGAGTTTCACCGCTGGTTCTCCGCACACACACGCCTTTTGGAGGGCGAGAGGATTCGCACGTGCGAATCCGCGAGTCCGACAAAAGGCGGCGCGCTCGGAAGGGGTTTGGTTGTTGAGCGAGCTGTGACGACGCTTCTTATTGTAGTACTCCTTCCACTTGCCGGCAAGCTTCTTCAACTCGCCGAGGCTGTTGAAAATCTCCATGTTCAGAAACTCGTCCCTCAAACGGCTGTTGAAAGATTCCACGAACCCGTTCTCCCAGGGGCTTCCGGGCTCGATGAAAAGCGTGCCGACCTCGATTGACGACAGCCAGTTTCGAACTTTCAAAGCAGTAAACTCCGAACCGTTATCGGAGCGAATGAACTTCGGCGAAGCCCCGCTCCAGCATCAGCTTCCCAAGGACATCCAAGACATCTTCTCCTGTGAAACGGAAGCCCGCTTCCAGCGCGAGACACTCGCGGCTGAACTCATCGACAACCGCAAGGATCTTCACCATGCGCCCGTCCCGAAAGGCGGTCGAAAACAAAATCATAGCTCCACACATCGTTAAGACCATCGGACCTCTTCTTCGAACAACTTCCGCTTGAATCGCCTAAAACGCCCTTCTTACGCCGTTTGCGGGGCACCCTGAGTCCTTCGCGCTTCCAGAGCCTGTGGACTCTCTTCACGTTGACGTCCCATCCTTCGCCCTGAAGCTCAGCGGCGATCCTGCGGTATCCATACCTCGGAAACGACGCGACAAGCTCGTGAATCCGCTTCACAAGAACCTCGTCGGAGTTCCGCTCGACGGGTTCGTACCTCTGGGTGGAGCGATGCTGCCCGGCCACACAGCAGGCTCGGCGCTCCGAAACCTCGTGCTTGTCCACCACCATGTCCACCGCGTTTCGCCGCCTGGCCGGGCTCAGAAGTTTCCCTCCGCGATGTCCTTCGAGGATCTCTTTGTCGAGCATGAGGTCCGCGACCATCTTCTTCAGGCGTGTGTTTTCGATTTCGAGCTCCTTGAGCCTCTTCGCTTCCTCGGCTTTCATCCCGCCGTACTGGTTGCGCCAGCGATGGAACGTTGCCTCGCTTATCTCAAGAGCCTGGCATACCTGCCCGATGCTCTGTCCTGCGTTGAGCCTTCTTTCCGCGTCGTGAAGTTTCTTCACGATTTGCTCCGGATTGTGCCTTTTCCTGCGCTTCATTTAGAGCCTCCCGGCCTTTCGGCCTTCTCGGAAACTCTCATTGTAACTGGATCGATTTTTGGGGGGCATGCCACTATGCCGTAGTCAGTTCTGAGCTTAACTTCACTATTTGTAGATGTGCCGACAAGAATCTCCATTCGCCATAACAAAAAGACTCGTCTTTGCTCTCATATTCGACAAAATCAGACCTCAGCTCTCGTCTTTGGTAAAAGTCCGAGGTTAATTTCCTTTGTTCGGATCTTAAGCTCAGTTTTAGATGTTCCGATCCTAAACTCGATGCTACGGGTATCTATACTGCCTGTAAACTTGTTGTAGTTAACGGTTGTGACTGAATCAGAATCGGCATTTGCTCCGTCAAACAAAAGCCCAACACACCTTCTCAGAGGTATTTCCGCCTTGCCGTATGTAGTCGTGATTGCGATCTTGTCGTTTTGAACCGTTCCCTTCAGTACATCGCCATTGTTGAAAAACATTATGTCTTGGTTGTCTAAACGATTCTGCCTGTAAGCTTTCTGAATAATTGGAAACTCAGGGTCGTGAGCCTCTTCAGCCCTGAGGGATGTTATAACAGCAAAGAACACAAAGCAGAAAAAAAGGAGAGCGAACCTACGAGACATTCTGTACTCCTCTCTGAGTGAATTCAAGACCTGAATTATTGGTCTGAGCTTGTACCGGCTACCTCGAAAAATCGGCGCATCTACCACCTGAGTATACAATGAAGGGACTTTTAAGTCAACCGAAGAGATGGAATAATGTGGTTAAGGGTTTTTAAGGTTCGTGTGACGTAGAAAACACGCTTGCGAGGCTCGGCAAGAAGGGCGATATTTTTGCGAAGCTGAACGAGGTCGTTGATTGGGAAGACTTTTGTCCGATCGGCGGACGCATCCGGAATGTCGTTGCACTGGGTATGAGGATGGCAGATAGCGGACAGGTAAAACCTTAGAACAAATCAACGAACACATAGATAACCCTGCGGTAGCCGGTTGCCAACAGAAAAGGGCATGGATAACTCATCGCCCACACAAGTGGTTATGGGCGATAGGTGAAAAAAGAGGGCAGGCACGTGGGCCTGCCCCTACAGATTCGCGAGCGAACGGGTAGACTGTTGGAGCGGCGCAACCGTTCATCTTCAAGGTTTGCGTTCCGTGGCTCGCTTGTCCTTTGCCGCTGCTCTACTCACTACTCTCTTGCTTGGGCGCGTTGTGCTCCCGCTTCGCGGTGGGCACAAAAAAGGCCGCCGGTTTCCGGCGGCCCTGTGATCGTATGCAGTGCGCAGATGTCAGATGATAATCTGCTGCTCCTTCTTGCGCTTTAGCTCCTCTTTGGCCTTCTTCTCGTCGGAATCCGCCTCGTAGGGCGCGACAAGACATTCTGCGGTGAGGAGCATTCCCGCCATCGAAGCCGCGTTCTGAATCGCGCTGCGCGTGACCTTCGTGGGGTCTATGATGCCCTCCTTCACTAAGTCAACGTGCTCGCGAGTGCGGGCGTTGAAGCCCCAGTGACCGCCGCGTTCGAGTATCTCGCTGACGATTACCGAGCCGTCCTCGCCCGCGTTGTGCACGATCTGGCGAAACGGGCTCGCTGAGCGAGGCCTTCACCGGTGCGAACTCGAGGGCCTCGTCTCCTTCGGCTTTTAGCTTGTCCAGCAATTCCCTGCACTTGAGCAGAGCAACGCCTCCGCCGAGAACCACGCCCTCTTCGGCTGCAGCGCGGGCGGCGTTGATGGCGTCCTCGATAAGGTGCTTACGGGCCTTCATCTCGGCCTCGGTGGAAGCACCCACGAGAATCTCGGCCACTCCGCCTTCGACCTTGGACAGACGCTCTTCAAGCTTCTCGCGGTCGTAGTTGGACTTGGTCTGCTCGATCGAAGCCTTAATCTGGCGAACACGCTCTTCAATGGCCTCCGGCGAGCCCTTGCCGCCGATGATGACGGTGTCGTCCTTGTCCACCTCGACCTTGTCCGCGCTGCCGAGCACTTCCAGCCCGACGTTCTCGAGCTTCATGCCCTTCGTCTCGCTGACCACGGTCGCTCCGGTGAGTACCGCCATGTCCTCGAGCATCGCCTTGCGCCTCTCGCCGAATGCGGGGGCCTTGACGGCGCAGACCTTCAGCGCTCCGCGCAGATGGTTCAACACGAGCAGCGAAAGAACCTCGCTCTCGATGTCCTCGGCGATGATGAGAATGGGCTTGCCCTGGGGCACTGCCTTCTCGAGCAGAGGAATGAGTTCCTGAACGGTGGAGATCTTCTTGTCGTAAAGGAGAATGGCAGGCTCTTCGAGCACGGCCTTGAGCTTCTCGCGGTCTGTGATGAAATAAGGAGAGAGATAGCCCTTGTCAAAGGTCAGTCCCTCCACGAACTCGAGGGTGGTCTCGGTCGTCCTTCCCTCCGAGGTAGAAACCGCGCCCTTGGCGGAAACCTTCTCTATGGCCTTCGCCACGAGTTCTCCGATTTCCGGGTCATTGTTAGCGGAGATGGACGCCACGTTCGCGAGCCTCTCATGAGAGTCGCACGGAGTAGAGGTCTCCCGAAGCTGTTTGACGACCTCGTTTACGGCACTGTCAATGCCGCGCTTGAGCGCCATAGGATTGGCACCTGCGGCCAGATGACGCAACCCTTCCTTGTAGATGGCCTCGGCGAGGACGGTAGAAGTAGTCGTACCGTCGCCGCAGGCATCGTTTGTCTTCTGTGCCACTTCTTTCACCAGCGAAGCGGCGAGGTTCTCGAACTCGTCCTCGAGCTCGATGTCCTTGAGGACAGTCACGCCGTCCGCGGTGGCGAGCGGTTTGTCAGATGGACGGTTCAGCACGACGTTGTGGCCAGAAGGCCCGAGAGTAACTCGTGCTGCTTCCACGGTCTTCTTAACGCCTTCGAGCAGTTTTGCCCTGGCGGTATCGGAATAAGTCAGTTGTTTTACCATATTACGCCCCCTACTTGTTGACGATGGCCAGGATGCCGTCTTCGCTCATGAGGAGGTATTTCTCCCCGTCGAACATGATTTCGGTTCCGCCGTACTTGCTGTAGATTACCCGGTCACCGGTCTTGATTTCCGGCGCGACCCGCTTACCGACCTTGTTGAGTTTGCCGGGACCGGTCGCGATGACCTCGCCCTCGGTGCTCTTGTCCTTGGCGGTATCCGGTATTATGATGCCGCCGGGAGTCTTGTCCTCGGACTCTACGGGGCGAACGAGTACTCTGTCGTCCAGTGGTTTTATCTTCATCTTGTTCTGTCCTCCTTATTTCAGTACTCACCGTAGGGATCAGCTTCACCCGCGGCATCTGAGTTGTCATCGGGGCACTCGGTTACGAGGCAGTCGGTGATGAGCAGCATACCGGCCGCGCTGGCTGCGTTGTTAAGAGCGTTCTTCACAACCTTGGCCGGGTCTATCACGCCCATCTCGAACATGTCGCCGAACTCGTAGCTGTCGGCGTTGAATCCGTATGCGCCTTCGGCCTTCTCGACTTCGCGAACGACCACAGGCCCTTCGTGACCGGCGTTATCCGCGATCTGGCGAAGCGGAACCGACAGCGCCTTGTACACGATGTCCAGGCCGACAGCCTGTTCGCTGTCCAGTTCCTCGCGAAGCGAATCGAGAGCCTTTCGCGCACGAAGAAGAGCCACACCACCGCCGGGCAGAATGCCCTCTTCAACCGCTGCGCGGGTGGCGTGCAGAGCGTCCTCGGAGCGCATCTTCTTCTCTTTCATCTCGGTCTCGGTGTGGGCGCCGATCTTGATAACACCAACTCCGCCAACCAGCTTCGCAAGACGTTCCTGGAGCTTTTCGCGGTCGTAGTCGGATGTGGCGAGTTCGTGCTCGCGCCGAATCTGGGCGACTCGGTCTTCAACCGCCTTCTTGTCTCCCGAACCCTCCACGACCGTGGTGTTCTCGCTGTCAACAATGACCTTGCGGGCCGAACCGAGGTCCTTCAGTTCGACTGAGGATATCTCGAGGCCGAGGTCAGAAGTGATGAAACGGGAACCGGTGAGAATGGCGATATCCTGGAGCATAGCCTTGCGGCGCTCGCCGTAGCCGGGAGCCTTTACCGCGCAGACCTGCAGAACACCGCGCATCTTGTTGACCATGAGCGTCGCAAGGGCCTCGCCTTCGATGTCCTCGGCGATGATGAGCAGGGGACGCTTGACGTCAATGAACTTCTCAAGCAGCGGAACGATGTCCTTCGCGTTGGAAATCTTCTTCTCGGTCACGAGGATGTACGGGTTTTCGAACTCGACCTTGAGGTTCTCCTTGTCGGTGACGAAGTTCGGCGAGAGATATCCCCTGTCGAACTGCATACCCGTCACTACATCAACCACCGTGTCGGATGAGCGGCCCTCTTCTACGGTGATAACGCCGTCCGAACGGTTGACCTTTTCCATCGCCTCGGCGATTATCTTGCCAATCTCGGGGTCGTTGTTCGCGGCTATGTAGGCCATCTCGTTCAGCTCCTTGCGGGTCTCGGCGACCGGTCTTGTCATGTTGACAAGCTCTTCGGTGACCTTCGCCACGGCCTTTTCCATGCCGCGCTTGAGCTGCATGGGATCGGCTCCCGCGGCCACGTTGCGCAAACCTT
This sequence comes from Planctomycetota bacterium, assembly GCA_034521065.1. Taxonomy (GTDB): domain Bacteria; phylum Planctomycetota; class B143-G9; order B143-G9; family B143-G9; genus JAXHMW01. The sequence continues at coordinate 58,313 of JAXHMW010000013.1, forward strand.
CGAGGAAGATGGCCTCCGTCAGCAGCGTCGCGGTGGTCGTGCCGTCTCCGGCCACATCATTGGTCTTGGAAGCGGACTCGCGCACCATTTTGGCGCCGAGGTCCTTGCGGACTGGCCGGTGAAGTTCGATCTCATCTGCGACAGTTACACCGTCCTTGGTGATCTCGGGCGAGCCCCAAGACTTGTGAAGCACGACGTTCCGCCCGCGGGGGCCGAGAGTCGTCTTCACAGCGCGGCTGAGCTTCTCCACTCCGCGCTTGAGCGCATTTCGCGCCTCATCTCCGAAAGTGAGTTCCTTTGCCATGTGTTCGACCTCCAGATCAAAACATTCATTGCAGCGGCGTCCGCCACGGGGCGCCGCAGCTGTAAGCATATCTCATTTGTTGCGTTCGTCCTGCAAGAATGCACGAATATGCCGAGGGACGGGGCACAGTATGATACAAATCACGTGCCTAAGCACAAAACGGCGTTCCTGCGCCATTCTGCAATCCGGCGACATAGTAGTTTTGACAGTGAAACCGAATCCGAACAGTCCGGTGGGTCAAAATGACGCAGGAGCTACCCCGCATACGTGTGCAGGCCGGTGAGTACGAAGTTCACTCCAAAATAGTTGAAGACAACCGTAATAAGTCCGATCACTATCGCCCATGGCGCGAGGTCAAAACCGCGTTTGCCGCACGAACGAAGGTGGATGTAAATCAACAGCGCGAACCATGTCAGAAGGGCCCAGACCTCCTTGGGATCCCAGCCCCAATAACGACCCCAAGCTAAATCGCCCCATACGGAACCGGTGATTATCCCGAGGGTGATAAGCGCAAGACCGATAAGCGCGGTGGTATGCACAAAACGCTCGAGCATGGTGTCGCGCGAGGACGAACCGTACAGGCCCAGGCGCGAAAAACCGTAGTAGAACAACGGCATGATGAGCGAGCCTCCCACGAACGCACCGGCGACGGAATACATTCCACTCTCACTCACTGATTCGAATGCGACAATTCCGCCAAACTGCAGCAATTGGACGACAACAACGCTCAAAGTACCGGCGGCGAGTGCGGAAAACGTGAACGTTGCGGCCATTCGCGACCTCTGGCCCCGTCGCATGAGGAGAAACAGCGCCGCGACCGTGGCGATGAAAACTGCAACGTACGCAAGCATGCACAAAAACACGTGGCTTGTAAGCCAGAACGAGTTCTGGAGCGCGGGAACGGTGTGTTTTTCAACTGTGCCGAAACTTCCCGCCCAAGCGAAAAGCAAACCCGAAACGAAGCCTGAAAGGGGACCTAAAAACGCCATTCTGTGTACAAGCGTCTGTACAAGATTCCAAAGCACAAGAAGGTTGGCGGTTAGCACCAGGCCTCGCGAAGGTTGCGAAGCGGTGGACGCAGTATCCACTCCGAGCCCTGCACGAAATACACTCCGGCACACAGCAGTCCGGCAATCTGAAGGGCGAACGAGGCCCTCGAGAGCCACTTCGAGCGCGACGCAAGCGCCACGAGGTACCCTATGCCCGAAAGCAGGTACGCGATGAGCGCGATATCGAAAAGAGGGTTCCGGTGGAACTCATCGTCCGCCCTCCTGTGCAGAAGACGGTCGAACGGCGAAGAAGGCGATAAGCGCCAGGAACATCAGCAGGTATCCCGCGTACACAACGTTTCGACCGGGAGTGCGCGCTATCATCAGAAACGAGGTGGGCGGAATATCGTTGGTCTCAAGATACTGCGCAAAAAGCCCGGGAGAGCGCAGGTTTCCCGGCATGGTATCCCATTCCTCCATCGTGACGAACCTCCCCCATCCCGACTGGTATATCCTGTAGCCCATGACATTCAGAGGCTGGTTCACCTCTATCTTCGCCCCCTCTGTCACCGTCTCCCCGTCAACTATTATGTTCACTACGGAGGTGTATTTGCTCGCGCGGAGCGGTTCGGTGACCGTAAGGGTGTAGTCGCTGACAAGGTCGCCCTCTTCGTCAGGGTTGAGGTCGAAGGCGATGTCGAACTCACCGAGTGCGGTCTCGGTCACGGGAACGTAGTACAGCTCGCCTTTGCCGTTCCGGCTTACCTCGACGGCCAACCTGGCGGTCTCGAGCGAAGAGGTCGGTATGTCCGGCTCCACGCCGTCGTCCGTTATTATTCCCTTGAGTTCGAAGCTGAAGCCCGCGAGCTTCTTCGCACCGCCGCCAACTCGCAGGGTAACGGAGTCTCGCTCGAAATAATCTACTGTAAAGGAGACGAGTTGCAGGGTGAACGGCAACTCGGTTCCGGGATCGTTTCGAGACACCACGAGTTCGGAGGACGATTCCCCTTCCTGCAGGTATCCCATGGCGGGCGGCATCGTGTCGGGCGAGACCTTCAGGGAGGTTTTGAAGTATCCGCGAACCTGCGTGAAGCCGTCAATGGCCACGCCCACGCAAACGACCACGAAGGACAAATGAAGCACCGCAAGCGCCAGACGCGTCCGCTTGCCGCTTTTGAACAAGAAACGTACTGCGGCAGCAAAACAGGCGGCGTTGAAGTAGAACATTATCACGATGAACCACGGCGCGGTATAGACGTTCGCAATGGCGAAGTCCTGACCGAAAAGCGAACCCACCGCGCAGGCTACGGCCGCCAGCGAGCCCGTTACGACCGCGGCGGAGGGCCGCGCAAGACGGGTCCAGAAATAGGGGAAGAACAGTTGCGGCAAGATGAAAATCAGCGAGACAAGGGTGAACAACCTGGGACGGCCGGGGTTCTTTGATCGTCCAAAAGACGGAGAAAACACACGAAAGCAAGAGAGATGCACAAAAGCATCAGCCTTGCGAGAACAGGACCTTGGGGCCTGATTTTTCCGTCTTTCGGGCTGTCCATAGTGCTTATTATACCTCCTGTATTCAACTTCTGAATCAGGCGAATGTTTCATGGAGCCGGGCTCGGGCTAAAAGGACTATAATTGACAAACGTCCGAAACTGCGAAGCGCGAGGTAAACAAGTGGCTGAGATGTATTTCTGGGAAGCGATTCAACAGGCCCTGAGGCACGAGATGGATTGCGACGAAAACGTCATCCTCGTCGGAGAGGACATAGGTACCTACGGCGGGGCGTTCAAGGTCACGAGGGGCATGCTCGAGGACTACGGTCCCGAACGGGTAATGGACTCTCCGATAAGCGAAGGAGGTCTGGCGGGACTCTGTGCGGGGGCGGCCATCTAGCGGCCTTCGACCGGTCACGGAAGTGATGTTCATGGACTTCATCACCCTCATGTTCGACCAGCTTCTCAATCACGCCTCCAAGTACCGCTACATGTACGCCGGTTCGGTGAAGGTTCCCATGGTCGTGCGCGCTCCTTGTGGAGGCGGCCGCGGCTACGGCGCCACTCATTCGCAATCGCTGGAATCCTACCTCTACCGCATTCCGGGACTGAAGCTGTTCGCACCGGCGACCTGCGAGGACGCCCGGGGCATGCTGCTCAGCGCGATTCGCGACGATAATCCCGTCGTGTTCATCGAGCACAAGAAACTGTACGGTGTGCGAGAAGAGGTGGGCGACGAGATAGAGCCCACTCCCGTCGGCAAGGCACGACTGGCGAGGGAAGGCAACGATATTGCTCTCATTTCCTACTCATATATGGTTCGCCACTGTCTCGCCGCGGCGCAGGAACTTCAGAAAAACGGCGTTTCCGCGCTCGTTCTCGACCTGCGTTCCCTCTCGCCTCTGGACGATGACGCCATAGCCGCCGCCGTAGAGCACACCGGTCGCGCCCTCGTCGTTGAAGAAGGTACTCGAACCGGCGGCATAGGTGCCGAGATAAGCGCGAGGATCTCCGAAAGCTGTTTCTTCGAACTCGAAGCTCCACCCGCGAGGCTCGCAACTCCCGACACACCCATTCCCTGTTCGCCGCCGCTCGAAAACGCGCTGTTGCCGAACCCGGCAGCGATAACCCGTGCCGCAATGGCACTTATGAAAGATTGAAAACGGAGACGCATATGAGATATACCGCTTCGATGCTGTCCGTATTGCTCATCAGTTTTGTCCTCGTCGCCGCGTCCGCGGGCGCCGAGATCGGCCCGGTTTTCCCCGAGGACATCCTCCCACAGGAACGGCCTGTAAGCCCCGAGGCCGTCGCACGAAAAGCCGGCAGGCTCATTAACCAGCGATACTTCAACGAGGCCATCGAATTCCTGCGCAAGGCCTACAACAAGATCGGGCCTCATCCGGAGCTTCTCCGGGCGGTCGGACAGCTCGCAAATATCTCCGGGTGCGCCCAGTATGCGGACCAGCTCGCAGCCTTCTATCAGGGCGTTGACAAAGAACAACTGCGAGCGTGGGAGCCGGAGACCCTGAAGGACTACTTCAGTTACCTGTTGACGGCGCGGCGCTTCCGGGAAGCACGGAAGCTGTTTCGCGACATATGTGAGATATCGCAGGACGCTGAGGATCCGAACATGTTCGGCGGGGCGCTGCAGGAGAATCTGGAGCCGTTTCTGGCCTCTTTCGGCCTGCCGTACCTGTTCTCCGAGAACATAACCAGGGGTTTCATTACTGCACCCGCAGATGCCTACAGCAATAACCTCGAACACGGAAACAAGATGTTCGAAAAGGGCTTCTACGTTGATGCACTTGTCGGTTACAGGCGCGCACTCGTATATATTGACGGCATTGAAGCCGCTCTCGGAGCGGCGAGGTGCTGGATGCTCTTCGAGGACTACGACCGGGCACTCTCGGAACTCGAATCGGTCGGGGCGGATAGCGAAGAGGCGAAGGCAATCATTCAGGCGGCAAAAGTTCAAAAGAACATTTTCGAAAAGACATTTCCCCGGTACCACCCGTACAGGATCGGCAACTTCAGGGGTGTCATCCATTCGCGAGACCTGCACCACATCGCCGCCGATGACAAATACTTCGCGGGAATATCCGAGTTCAACGGCATCCAGGTTTTTTCTTTGGAAACCCTCGAGCCCGTTTTCGAGTACAGTAACCCCGCTGACACCATCGTTGACGGCGAGATAAAGCGTATCGCGGATGACATGCTCTTCATACAGTCGCTTCAGCTCGAAAAGGGCAAAATGCTCATCGCACAGATCGAGATGAGAAACGACAACCGGGCCGGCAAGCTGGACATCGTTGACATTGAAAACAAAAAGCACCTCTGTTCTATCAAAATGGACTACGGTTTCCGCACCGCTTCCTCGGTCCATCTGAGCGGAGGCTACGTGTTCACGGCTCAGAGAAAGGGCTCGCGCGCGTGGATATCGGTCTTTGATGCGCAGACAGGAGAGGAGCTTTTCAGAAGAACCGGAGTTGACGACCTAATCGGCGAGCCCCTTTTAATCGGCTCTCAGGCGGTCGTACCCGTTACGGCCCTCGGCTTCGGCAAGCTCGATGAAAATTGGACCTCGAAAGGGTGAGAGGCTCTGGGAGAAGAAGTTCGATTACCAGCGCGTTCCGGACGTTTCCGAACCCCTTCTTGGGCTTCCCGAGGACCAGATCGAAACAATGTCCATTCCGGTGGACGCGCAGGTCAGTGGCAACGAGTTGTGGCTGTGCATCCGGGACGGAGAGGACAACGTACTCGCCTCTTACGACGCCGACGGTAACGAGACAAAACGCATCGAACTCGAGGACCGGATCGGCGCGGGCTTCCGTATGACGGACGAGAAGATTCTCGTCCATTCTGCAAACGGGCGTCTTCATGTCTTCGACAAGGATGGCAACGAGTTGTGGAGCAAGACTTTCGACCTTCAGATGTTCGACCCCGCATTCTTCGAGGATTTCCTGTTCGTCCGCGACTCGGAAAACCTTCGCGTCCTCTCCTCATCAACAGGGGAGGCACCTCTTTATGTCTCAAACGCCAACAGCGGAATTTCCACACCCCGGGGAATCCTGTTGGACAGGAAGTTGTTCGACCCCGAAGCAGACCTTACCGCGCTGGCGGAGTACGAGGACAAACTCTACGAGTACGCATACGAGCTTCAGAAAGATGTCGAAGTCGCGCCCGACAAGACGACCGAGTTGATGAAGGTATTCCCCGGAGAGAAGGTCATGTTGGAACTTCAGCATCGCCAGCCGGCCTACTCAGGAACCCTCGAGAGCCTCGTTCGACTCTCCTCGTTGCAGTACAACATCCGCGGCAAAGACTATATGAAGTCACTCCTGCAGGCGAAGAAGAACTCGCTGGATGACATAGCCGAGGTATTCGGAGAGGCCTGCCCCGGAATGGAACTGAAGTGGGTGAATGATGTAAACGTCTTTGGCGACTGGGACGGCAAACAGATCTGCTACTTCGACACCCGCAAAAAGACCATGTTCGTGCGTGACGATGATTTCAACTTGCAGTGGACTGCGCCCTGAATCACCCTCAATACCACAACGGCAGGTTCACGGACGATACGGTGGTTTACTACTTCCCCGGCGAAGGCGGCTGCGTTCTGTACTGTCGCGACCGCGAAAACGGCGAGCTTCAGTGGGAAAAGCCCTTCAATTGGCTCGCAAACGTGCGCCAGATCGCCTACAACGACGGAAAGCTCTACTTCCTCTCCAAGGACAACATGGGCGGTGAGAAATACAGGGTCAAAATCTTCTGCCTGGACGCCGAGACCGGTGAGGAAAACTGGACGCACATCCCTCAAACCACCATTGTGTCCTTCTTCTTCTCTCACCACCTGCTCTCATTCGATGAAACCGCATTGTACTACGGCGGAACGGACTCTTTTGTGTACAAGCTCGACAAGGAAACCGGAGAGACTATCTGGAAGGCTCCCTCCAGGGGCATGGAGGAGATGGGCAATCCTGATGCCGTCTTCTCCACGGTTGAAATCTCGAACGGCAAGGTCTTCACTCACGCATCGGATGATTACGTCTATTGCTTCGATGCCGAAACCGGCGACAGGTTGTGGGCGTCCCCCATGCCCGAGCACATCCGAAACGACCCCGAGGTTGACGTGAACGCCCAGGATGTCTATTTCGTTCCCGACCCGATGCACGTCGGAGCAGGACACCTCATCGCTCAGTTGCAGTACAAAGGCCAGCGCAGTCTCGTCTCGTACAACATGGAAACGGGCGAATACGAGTGGGAGCTTTCTCTCGACATAGCCCACTTCCCCTCCTTCCTCATTGTAGAGGAACAGAATTCGATGTACGTTCCCGCCATCTCGACCGGCATTACCCGGGTTTCACTCGATACCGGCGAGATTATCCGCCACTACCTATTCCCGCCCAGATCGGATACGCCAGGTAGACCGAGTTGAGCCTGTTGACAACTCCGGTATGCTTATACGGGTCTCGTTGAAGTCGGGCCAAGAGGGAGAGTGACCTTTGGTAAACGGTCCTTCAAACATCCTGAACGTCCTGGAAAAGGATTTCCGCGAGGGAAAGCTGGAAGTCCTGAGGCACGATATCGCCTATTTCATTGACGAGAAAACCGACCGGATACGCGAATTGCTCGATGAAAGACGGGCGATTCCGGAGTTCAGTGCGCATTCGGCGGAAACCCAGCTCGAACTCGCGCTCAAGGAAGCGATTCTCCACTCACGGATTCTGAACCCCGGCTCGGACGCACGGGCACAGATTGAGGATATCGAGAGACATATCTGGATTCTCGGCGAAAAATACGATCAACCGCCGGACAGGGAACAGGAGGCCCTTGATTGGGTGCGCAAGTTCGCTGCTTCCTGGCGAGAGTACAGGCTCCTCGCGATACTCTACGTCTTCGAGAAGAACAGGGAGCAGTACCTGCAACGACTGAAACAGACCGGCGCTTTCGATGACATTATCGAGCAGTGAATCACCCCGCCGCCGAACTGCTCGGCTGCGTGAGAGATACCTCCTTCTGAGCCTGCCCTCAAAGACCTTCTGGACAGCCCTCCGAGACGCATTCACCTTGCCGTAAACGTTGTAGTATTCCGTACAGAAGACGGACTTTGCCTGTTCGACCCCCTGCCCCGGCGACCGCTCGATCTGGGAGGAAGGACTGCTGGAATGAAGAAACTCCGAATGTTCTTCTCGGACGAACACGGACTTCTCGCGTACATCGAACAATACGGCGGCACGGAGGCGGTGAGGCACATCGTACTGACCCATCATCATCCCGACCATTGCTGCGCGCTGTTCTGTGCATTCGGCGAACGCCGCAAGGTATTCCCCAACGCCACCGTCTGGACTCCCTGCGAAACTGAACTCAACCGCTACAGCGACGCTTATATCCCCGTTTCACAAAGATATGAAAGCCGGCCCGCATCGGAGTTCGGCGCAATACGAATGTACACTACAAACGTCCATGCACGGCGTCACACCACCTATCTGCTCGATGCCGAAGACTGCAAGGTGGTGGTCTGGGGCGACATGATGCCCACTGCTCTTCATCTCCGTTCCAAGTTCAGCCGGGTTCACCTGCGGTGCGAGCCTCCCCCGTTCATATTTCAGCTCGCACGCAAAAGCGCAAAGAACAACTGGATAATGGATTTTTTACCAGGACCCTTGCTGCAAAGCTACGCCGTTTCGCCGAAAAGATGGAATCCTGCGCCCGCAAAAACCCTGAAAAGAGCCATATTTCTCGGATTTATCGAGATTGCCGTCGCCTTGCGTGCTCTCATGTACGTATCTACTGCTTTGCTTTCGCTAATCGCGGACACTCTCTCGCGGTTCTCATTCGGCGGTCTGCGCTATTATGCGTGCGGGGTGAAGGACGAAGCCGTCATTGACTACCTGCAGAGACCGGGCATTTCCTTGATATGCAAAGTCCAAACGACGGACGCGCCAGCTATATCGAAGGGCTTCTGAAGAAGGCACAACCGTAACGCGCAAACCCCTTCACAGTGGAGGGAAGCTCGTGCAGGGCGGGTCGGCGCTTTTGGGTCACACGGGGGCGAGGCAGCCGAACAGCATCTGTTCGAGCCTGTGGCAGAAACCGGTCTCGTTGTCGTACCAGAAACACACGCGGACAAGACCGTTGTCGCGGACATCGAGAAGATGGGAGTCTATTATCGCAGAGTAGGGGCTCGCGATAAGGTCGGACGAGACGGGCTGGTCGTCGCGCACGGTTATGATGCCGCTGAATTTGTCCTCGGCGGCCTTTCGGAACACCGTCTCCAACTCCTTCAAGGACGGAGTTCTTCGCACTTGGACGTCGAGTTCCAAAAGCGAGCCCAAAAGAATCGGTACGCGAAGCGAATAACCACTGAGCTTGCCGCGCATGCTCGGCATCGCCTCCGCGAGCGCAAGATGTGCGACTGTCTCTACCGGAACGATGTTGTTTGCGACGGCCCTGCCCTTGCGCAGGGAACGAGTGTGCCAGGAATCCACCGAAGGCTGGTCGGAGGTGCTCGCGTGAACGGTCGTGAAGAAGCCTGATTCCACCCCGAATCGCTCGTCGAGAACATCGAGTACAGGCCCGAGGCCGTGAGCCGTGCAGGTGCCGCTCGAGATTATCCGCTGGTCTGCCACCTCGTCTTCGTTTATGCCGGGAAGGACCGTCAGTTCGCCCTCGTCGGCGAGAGGATGGCAAGTTACCACACGTTTCGCTCCCGCCCCCAGTTTCGAGCTTATGACGCTTGCGCAGCAGTCCGCTGGACTCCACTACGATATCCACCTCGTGCTCGGCAAGAGGCAGTTCTGCCGCGTCAACTCCTCCGAAGAATGCCACGCGGCGGCCTTCGATGATCAGGGCGCCTTCGGCGATCTCCACGGCGAGAGAGCGCATACAGCGCGCGGAATCATGAGTGAGAAGATAAGCAGCGGATTCAAGAGGCATGGGGTCGTTGACGAAAGCAAGCTCGAGCTGCGAGCCTCGTGTGACCAGAGCGGCGAGTTGCCTGCCAATTCGTCCGAAACCGTTTATCGCAATCCCTGCAGCCATAGAACCATCCATCAGAAACCGAGAGCTTCGAGGTCGTTGAGGTTCACCAGCACGATGGCGGCCACCGCGACAGTGATACCTGCCAGAGCCTTTTTAGAGAGTTTTTCCTTCCAGACGAACGTGCCCAGAAGAACGAGCAGCACGACTCCCGCCGCGGCTGCCGTGGGAAACACGGCGATTGCGGGCAGAAGCTGCAGCGCAGAGATCAAAAACAGCCCGCTCAACGCATTGGGCACGCCCACCATTACGCCGTATCGAAGGTCGCCGCGCCTTACAGGCACGCTTCGCATAAGGAGCCAGCCAGCAGTGAGCATCACAGCCACGATGAACAGGACTATCAGGTACGAAGGCCGCTGTTCGGTGGGGCACAGTTCCGCGAACAGCTTGCTCGCGACCTGCGCGGAGCCGCTCGACAGCAGAACGCCCGCGGAAAGCAGAATCCAAGAATAGTCGAATCCCGTCTTCGTTCTTGCCCGGTCGAACGACAGCAGCACAACCGCAAGCAGAGCCAGACCGATGCCGAGTATCTGCACCGAGTTCGGTATCTCGTTCCACATCAACACCGAAAGCAGAATAGGAACGACGATCGCCACCCTGACCATGGCGGATGTTATGGCCACTCCCGTTCGCTTGATTGCGTACATCATCACGAGCAGACCGGCCACCCACGCAAAACCGCCGAACGTTCCGCAGAGGATGGTCTCAGGCGCGAAACCGGGAGTACCGGCGAAGTACCATAGTAACAACGAGGTTATGACTGCAACGACGTAGTTGATGAACGCCACCGCGACGCGGTTGCGCCCCGCCATCTCGCTGACCTTCAACATACTGCCGACTGTGACACTCGCCGCAATGGCGAGGGCGAGGTAGAGCATACTCTCTCGTTGATGAAGTAGCCTGGACGGAATCCTGTTTTTTTTCGGTGCAACATTATCTGCCGTTTTCGACATTCGGTGTGCCGTGTTGCACCTCTCAAACACAAATGACGCTTCTCAGACAAGTAATTCCTTGCAAAACGGTCAGTTATCGGCAAGAATTGTGCATATGAGCGAACAAAAGGGAAGGATTCAGAAGATATGGCACTTCCTCAGCGTTGACCTGTGGCGCATACAATCCTGACGACCTTCCAAGGCTGAGGTCGTTCGGACTGTTGCAGCTTCGAGTGCTTGTGCTTTCGGTGCGCGGCTTCATACAGGACAAGTGTCCGTTGCGCGCCTCAGCGCTGACCTATTACAGCGTGCTGTCCGTCGTGCCGTTCGTCGCCATGGCCTTCGCGATCGCGAAGGGATTCGGGTTTGAAGAGATACTCAAGAACCAGTTCATCCAGGCGATGGAGGGCAACGAGGAGGTCGCGAGCTGGGTCATCACATTCGCCGAGAAGATGCTGGAGAAGGCGAAGGGCGGTGTTATCGCAGGGCTCGGAATCGCAGTGTTGCTGTGGAGCGTCATCAAGGTGTTGTGGCAGGTCGAAGAGGCGTTCAACACGATATGGGCTATTCAGAAGTCCCGCTCGTACATCCGGAAGTTCACCGATTACGTCACCATTATGCTCTTCTGCCCCATCCTGTTCGCCGCTGCCAGCACGGCGAACGTCCTCGTTGCCGAAAAGCTAACGTTCCTCGGCGAGCTTACACCGGTGGTCACTCTGCTCGCCTCGTTCGTGCCCATTCTCCTGACTTGGCTGCTGTTCGCTCTCCTTTACATGATTTTTCCGAACACCACCGTCAAGCTCAAGGCCGTCATCCTGCCCGCCATACTTGCAGGCACTGCGTTTCACATCGTGCAGTGGCTGTATATCAAGTCACAGCTTTTCATCACCAGCTACAGCGCCATCTACCTCAGTTTCGCCGCTCTGCCGCTCTTCCTCGTATGGCTACAGGTCAGTTGGACCGTAATTCTGCTCGGGGCGGAGTTCTCTTTCGCATACCAGAACGTCCAAACCTTCGAGTTCGAACCGGACTCACTGCGAGCAAGCCAGTCGTTCCGAAAGAGGGTCGCTGTGTTCATAATGCTCGCGGTGGTCAAGAGGTTCGACGCAAAGGAGCCGCCGCTCTCCTCAGAGCAGATTGCGAATAAGGTCAACAGCCCGATAAGGCTCGTGAGGAAGGTCATTCAGAAGCTGGTTCAGGCGAGGCTGCTTGCCGAGGTCGGCGCTGACGAACAGGATGTTCGCTATTCGCCCGCAGTGCCCACCGAAGACCTGACTGTGAACGATGTCCTGACTGCTCTGGACGACGTGGGCATGACCGATATTCCCATTGCTTCCACAGAGGAATACGAACGCATTCGTGACTCCCTCGACAAGCTCAGGGCTGTCGAACGCGAGAACGAGGCCAACGTCCTGATTCGTGAACTCAAGGCCGACAAGGCCTGAGACGCACTTGACGGATTTTTACGGTTTTTTTTCGCTGCACGAGACCGGTTTTTCGCAACATGCCCCCGGCATTTCAAAGGGTCGTCTCCGCCTCCGTCAAAAGAACGAGAACGGACGGCCGGATATCCCGGCCCATTTAAAGGAGGCATGAAATGGAAGCTATGATGGCCCTTCTTCTCGGAATAGGACTCAGTGCCGCTTGCGGTTTTCGAGTCTTCGTGCCGCTCCTCGCACTCAGCATTTTCGTACTCGGGACAAATGGAGTCTTGCTTCGGGGTTCGAGTGGATAGGCTCGCCCGCCGCGATGATCGCTTTCGGTGCCTGCGGACAGTTGTCCAGATCCTCGCCTACTACATACCCTGGCTCGATAATGCTCTCGACAGCATCGCAACTCCGGCCGCAGTCGTAGCGGGTACGGTCGTCACTGCCTCCGTGTTCACGGACGCGAGCCCCCTTGTGCAGTGGTCGCTTGCCATCATTGCCGGTGGCGGTGCCGCGGGAGCCGTCCAGACTCTTACGGTAGGCACGCGTGCGGGCTCTTCAATGGCAACCGCAGGCTTCGGCAACTGGGTGGTCTCCACTGGCGAGGCCGTTTTATCTACGGTTCTCTCCGTGCTGGCGATAGTGGTGCCGCTCATCGCCGTTGCGGTCGCGGGCGCGGTGGTATTGTTGGGCATACGCGTCGGATACAGGCTTGCTCGCAAGCTCATCGGAAGCGGGCAGCAGAGCGCACACTCTTCCCCGCCCTTCGCGGGTCATCCCCTTCGCCACGCGCTCCACAACGGCCGGATGCCGTAAGAATTACGCATCACCCAGCCCTTTTGCATGGCCCGCGCTGCACTGTGCGGGCCTTTGCGTTATACGGCAATGAGCCGCCTTTTGCTTGTCCGGTGCATATAAGCTCCAAAATGGCAGTTCTGTTATGCGCCTGACCAACCCGTTTACCCAATTCATGTTACGCTTCGGAGCCTTCTTCACCGGAAAGGGAGAGGGAGAGGACCGCGAGACCGCGCGCAAGACCTTCCCGGCTCTCGCCGCAACCTTCCTGCTGGACGGCCTGTACGTTGGATTCTACATCTCCTACGTGTATTACGTGCTCAAGACCGGTATCGAGGCGGAGGGCGGAGCTGAGCTGATAGGTAACGACCTGCTCATCGCTCTCGCCAACATGTGCGGAGTAATCGGCATGCTGTTTCTGAATCGACTTCGCCTACTATTTCGAAGGCCGTTCGAAGCGTCCGGTGTTGTTTTTGGCGATGGGGTTCGTAATACTCGGCGCGCTCTCGTTCCTGTTCGTTCCCGCAGGGCTGCTGTTCCTTCCCGCGATCATGCTTATCTCCCTTTCGGACGGTGTGCGCCTGCCCGCGAGAAACGCGGTGATACAGACCAATTTCTCCAGGCGAGAACGTTCCAGCGTGCTGGGCAAGCTCATGCTGTTCTCGGCAGCCGCGGTAATCACTGGCATTCTCATCGGCGGCCGCATCCTCAACTCGAATTACCTCTTGTACAAGGGCGTCTTCCCGCTCGCCCTCATGTGCCTGTTCCTGTCAAACTTCATTCTGGCCAACATTCGCTCGAAGGTCAAGGGCAATGCCACGCACCGCAAGTTTAAGCTGTCCAGGCCGTTCGAACCATACGTCCACCTTCTGCAACTGCTGAGAGAGGACAGGTTCTTTCTGATGTTCGAGGTGGGCTTCTTCCTGTACGGATGCGGCTTCATGACGATGATGGCGATGAACCCCATCTATTACTACGACAAGTTCGGCGCCCTCCCCAGCCAGTTCCGCAGACAGACCCGGCGGTGATCATGAACGTCGTGCTGTTCCTCGGGCCGCTTGTCGGCCGCTACGCCGACAAACGCAGCAACCCCATGAAACTGGCGGCTCTTTCATTTGCCTCGCTCGCCATGTTCCCGCTGATACTGTACTTCTGCCCGGGCATTATGTACGCTTACGGTGCGCATGCCTGGTTCTCGCTTGGAATGGTTGGCGTGATGATGTGCTGGAACCTCGGTCCAATATTTTTTGCGAAGAACAGGGACGCTTCGGCATATATCGGAATCCACGTGACCCTTACCGGGCTTCGCGCTCTTCTGATACTTCCCCTTGTCGGATTCATCAAGGAGAACACCAGCACCTTTCTGCCTGTGTTCATCCTCGCCACGACGTTATTCCTTTGTGCAGCAACGGTTATGTTCTTTTTGAACAGGAACGCGCGCACTTCAAGCAAGTTTCACACAACGGCTTCCGGCCGGTTCGAAACCGCGGGAAGCTGAACAGTTTTTGGCTTATCCTCTTTATATATACAGTGTTACGTTATCAGGTGCGCTCGGCGCAACGGTCGCTAACATTTAGGGGCAGAGTTTGAAATGCGAAAACTCTCCGAAAGGCTACTCGCTGGATATGCTTCTCTGCACGGCAACACGACCGTCAACAAAAAGCAACACTCCATAAACATACTGTTGTAAAATTCACAAGCTCACTTCATGAATTCTGGAGGAATAAATGGAAAAAAAGCACGTGTATTCGTTCGGTCAGGACGGAGCGGCCGGCGCCGGTCTCTCGAAAGAGTTGCTCGGAGGCAAGGGCCGTGGTCTGGCTGAGATGACCTCGCTGGGACTCTGCCGTCCCCCCCGGTTTCACCATCAGCACCGAAGTGTGCTGAACTCTGACGACGAACAGGGCGGCAAAGTTCCGGCCGACGTTCGCGAACTCGTACTCGAAGCCATCGAGAAAATCGAGAACGAGATGGGCGCCGAGTTCGGTGACTCGGAAAACCCGCTGCTCGTCTCCGTAAGAAGCGGTGCCGCTGTCTCGATGCCCGGCATGATGGATACAGTTCTCAACCTCGGCCTCACAGACGTTTCGGTCGAAGGTCTTTCCAAAAAAACCGACAACCCCCGCATGGCTTGGGACGCTTATCGCCGTCTCATCCAGATGTTCGGCGACGTCGCCCCCGGTATCGAAGAAGGACTTCGACAGATGGTTCCCGCTCGACGCATCAAAGGAAAAGGCGGGCGCGGAGGACGACACGGAAGGTCCAGACCGTGCTACGACCTAGAGGCGATCGTCGCAGAGTACAAGAAGGTCATCGAACGCGAACATGGTTCGCCATTCCCGCAAAGCGCCGAAGACCAGCTCTGGGCCGCCATTGACGCCGTGTTCGGCTCTTGGAACAACAAGCGCGCCATCGAGTACCGCAAGCTCAACGACATTCGCGGGCTGCGGGGAACGGCCGTCAACGTCCAGGCCATGGTTTACGGCAACTACGGCGATACGTCCGGAACAGGTGTCTGCTTCACACGCAACCCCTCCACCGGAGAAAACAAGTTCTACGGTGAGTACCTGATCAACGCACAGGGCGAGGACGTTGTGGCCGGCATTCGCACCCCGAAGCCGATCTCTACCCTTCACGATGTGTTGCCGGAAGTGTACGACCAGCTCGTAGAGTACAAGAACATGCTCGAAAGCCACTTCCGCGACATGCAGGACATCGAGTTCACCATTCAGGAAGGCAAGCTGTTCATCCTTCAGACCCGTACCGGCAAGCGCACCGCTTTCGCGGCCATCCGCATCGCGGTCGAAATGGTCGAAGAGGAAATGATCAACGAGCGCGAAGCGGTCGAGCGCATCGACCCCAACGACATAACTCAGCTCCTTCTGCCCCAGTTCGACAGCGAAAGCCGTAAAAAGGCTCTCGACGAAGGCCGTATCATAGCCAAGGGCCTGCCCGCGAGCCCGGGTGCCGCGGTCGGCAAGGCCGTCTTCGACGCAAACGACGCGGTTGCCGCAGCGGAGAGAGGCGAGGACGCCATCCTCATCCGTGTCGAGACCTCTCCCGTCGACGTCATGGGCATGGCCAAGTCCAAGGGAATACTGACCTCGCGCGGCGGAATGACCAGCCACGCGGCGGTCGTCGCAAGGGGCATGGGCCGCTGCTGCGTCTCCGGCTCAAAGGACATCTCCATCAACGAGGACGAAAAGTTCTTCACCGTCCCCGGCACCGACATCAAGGTTTGCGAGGGCGAGAAGGTCTCTCTCGACGGTTTCCGAGGCGAGGTAATGCTCGGCGAGGTAACAACCGTTGACCCCGAGATCAGCGGCCAGTTCGAGACCTTCATGAGCTGGGTGGGACGAGATTCGCCAGCTCCGCGTGCGCGCCAATGCCGAGACACCGATGGACGTCAAAAAGGCGCTCGAACTCGGCGCCGAAGGCATCGGACTCGCTCGCACCGAGCACATGTTCTTCAAAGAGGGCAGGATCCTCAGCGTTCGCAGATGATTCTCGCCAACACCGAAGAGGAACGCCGTGCGGCTCTCGACGAGCTACTGCCACACCAGCAGAAGGACTTCGAGTCCATCTTCCGTCTCATGAACGAAAAGCCCGTCACCATCCGTACGCTCGACCCGCCGCTTCACGAGTTCCTGCCAAACGACGATGACGACCAGAGAGAACTCGCAAAGGCTCTCGGTGTTGACGTCTCGGCAGTGAAGGACAAGGTCAACTCGCTTCACGAGACCAACCCGATGCTCGGACACCGCGGCTGCAGACTCGGCATCACCTATCCCGAAATCACCGAGATGCAGGTTCGCGCAATCTTCCAGGCCGCTGTCGCGGTCAAGAAGGAAGGCATCGTGGTCTATCCCGAAATCATGATACCGCTCGTCGGCACAAAGGCAGAACTCGCGGACCAGGAAAAGGTCGTGCGCCGCGTGGCGAAGGAAGTCATTGACGCGTCCGGCATCGAGCTGGAATACCTCGTCGGCACCATGATCGAGATCCCGCGGGCCGCGCTCACAGCCGAGGAAATCGCGGAGGTCGCGCGAGTACCTTCACTTCGGCACAAACGACCTCACTCAGATGGCGTTCGGCTACAGCCGGGACGACTACGGCGCGTTCAGCAACGGTGTACAGTGGGATCAGGGCGTCTACTGAGCTACGACCCATTCCAGGTCCTCGACCAGACCGGTGTCGGACAGCTCGTGGAAGCCGGTGTCACGCAGGGCCGTGCAGGCCGCGCAAACCTCAAGTGCGGTATCTGCGGAGAGCACGGAGGAGAGCCCCAGAGCGTGAAGTTCTGCCACCGTGTAGGACTCGACTATGTCTCCTGCTCGCCGTTCCGCGTTCCGGTCGCCCGCGTGGCAGCCGCGCAGGCCGCCGTGGAGACCCCGCGCAAGTAACCCCGCATCCTGACACAAAAAAGGGGGCCGATTACTCGGCCCCCTTTTTCTATACATATACGGAACACAACTCAGGTTTTTTCGCTGCGGAACTCCGATTTATTGATGCGTTCGGTGTTGCGCACGTAGGACATAAAAGCTTCCACCGCCTTAGGATGGAATTGACGGCCGCTGAGACGCTCGATCTCAGCTACGGCCTCATCGTGGGTCTTGGCCTCGCGGAAGGGATGGCGCGTTGTCATGAAGGAATACGCGTCAGCGACCGAGATTATTCCCGCGCCGAGAGGTATCTCGTCGCCCTTGACACCCTCGGGATACCCGAGACCGTCGTAGCGCTCGTGGTGGGCCTTGATCAGTGCCGCCTCTGCTCTCATGAACCCTAAAGGCCTCAGTATCCGGGCTCCGAACTCCGGATGCTGTTCCAGCACGCGCCACTCGTGTTTGTTGAGGGGCTCGACCTTGAGGAGTATCGAGTCGGGCACGCCGAACTTGCCTATGTCGTGCAGCAGAGCAGCCCGGAAGATGACCTCGACCTCGTCGGACTCCATACCCGCGATAAGGGCCATCTGCCTCGCGTGGTACGCCACCTCGCGCAGGTGTTCCATCAAGTTGGAGTACCGCGGGTGCCTATGGCGTTCACAAGCGACTGTATTGTGGATATCGCCGTGTCGCGCAGGGAGCTTCTCAGCTCGACTATCTTGTAGCTGAGCTTTTCGAGGCGGTCTTCCGGCTGGAAGGTGAAGATCTCTATGAACTCTTCCCTGTCGGAAGATGAGTAAACACACAGTCGGTTTCTGCCCGCGCTCTTGGACTTGTACATGGCGATGTCCGCCTGCCGTATCAGCTCCTGAAAGTGGAGGGTGAAGTCCTCGCCGGTTGCGGTAAGACCGATTGATACCGTGAGAGGGATGTCCTCCTTTTTCTCGCGGAAGCTCGTGCTGTCAACGGCCGAAAGGATGCGCCTCGCAACGACCTTTCCCTGCGTTGTGGAAGTACATGGGAGGATGATGAGGAACTCCTCGCCACCGTATCTGCAGGCGACATCGGTACTGCGCAGACAGTCGTAGAACAGTCGTGCCAGCTCCGCAAGCACCGCGTCTCCCACCGAGTGACCGTAGGTGTCGTTCACGTTCTTGAAGTGGTCTATGTCAACCATCAACACGCACAATGGGTCGTTGTACCGCTGCGAACGGGAAAGCTCCCGCTTGAGCTGCTGGTGCGCGTAACGCCGGTTGAAGAGCCCCGTGAGACTGGTCAGACTGCGCCGGTCTGGAGGTGCTTGTTAATGTGCGCGAGTTTGCGCGATGTCTCCAGTATCTTCTTCGCACGCTTGTTGTCGCGAATGGCGTATTCGCGGATGCGGTCCTCGCGCCAACCGTCCCACATGCCGAATGCCAAACACGAGAAAAGTATGAGAACGCCGATGAACAGAAGTTCGGGGTTGGTTATGTTGTCGATGAAGATGCCGGCGGACGGTGGATTCTCTATATCGAACGCGGCACGACCGAGAACTCCGTTGTAAACGTTGTAGATGACCTGGAATACGTAGATGAAGTATTCCTTGCCGAACAGGTACGAATCGCAGATGAAACCCAGTGCAAGGCCCTTGAAAGTGTTGGACACGACAAAGCTGATGTAGCGCACGGTGCTGAATTCCGAGTTGGAGTACTCTTCCGACATGCGCTTGATGAACTCGGCGGTCTCTTCCACACTCGCGGGTTCCTGTTCACTCTTGCGATCCTCCGAAGAGGGCTCCGGTGGCGCGACGGTGGATTCACCTTCAACTGAAGGTGCCGGACTCTCGTCCTTTGTTGCTTGTCCGGTCTGTTGCTTGTCAGAGTCTTCGATGTTGCTGGGCACCTGTAAACGCCTCTCAATTATCTTCGGGCTTTCTGAGCCTGAAAATCAGGTACTTCCTGGCAAGGAAGTTCCAGGCCAGCACCACGAAAGTGGCCACCAGCTTTGCAATGTTGACAAAGATATTCGGCACTACCTCGTCGAGACCGGTGTTTTCGATCAGGCTCACGAGCGGGCCGATTCCGGGAAGCAGCTTCTCTCCGGTGATGACAATAACGTTGTTGAGAAGCAGCCCCACAATGCCAACGGCCATCGAACCCAGAAACTCGTAGTATCGCCTGGACGGGTCCGATTTGAAAATCCACGCGACACATAGAAGGTAGTTAACGAGTATTCCGACAAGGTATCCCGCCGAGACCGCGACCCAAGTGGGCGCCTCGAACGGCTTCAGAAGAAGCACGTTCATCACTGCGTAGTCAACTACCGTAGTGGTCGCACCTACCCAGATGTAGCGAAAAAACTGCTGAGCGACTTAACGTTATTCACAACCAAGAAATAACTGCCCTGCGGGCTTTGCCCTTCGGCGGTTTGCCGTTCTCAGGCATGGGGCTCCTCTTCAAAATCGTCTGAAGATGACAAAGCAAACCGCCGTCGCATTTACCTCAGCAAATCGAGTTCCAACGCGGTTTGTTTCATTCCGTCGGTGAATGCTCGCCCCGTGGCTCGAACCAGAGTCGTGCCCCGCTCGAACCGTGCTCTGCACGCGTGTGAAAGAAACGTCGGACACGCGGGGGCTGCAACGTGTTTCGGCTCCAAGTCCAGGCCGAAAACGTCCAGAACCATCCTCGCTATCTCTGACACGGATACGGATACTCCGGTGCCAACATTGTAAATCGAGAAACGCTTTTCGTCACTCGCGGCCAGTTGAAATGCCCGAAACCGCACAGCGCAGTCCAAACATGTATGAAGTTCGCGGGTCTTTTCTCGCCGTCCTCTATCGCCGGGGCCTTGCCTCGGCTGCCATGCATCGCGCATGCAATCGGCACGACTTCCAACGCTCCGCTGCCGCGGTCCCGCGGACGGTGGATACTGAATATGTCGGAAGGCCGCATGACCGTGCAAGAAAGTCCGTAGCTAATGCTGAAGGCCGATGCGATGCTCTCGCACGAACACTTCGATGCCGCATAAGGGGAAAGGGGAGCCAAGTGGAGGAGTCCTTCAGTTATGTCAACGGAGGGCTGGCGCCATAGATCGAGGAGGAGGCACGGCAAGTACGACCTCGCTTATGTAAACGCGCCCGAGCCGGGTAGTCGAAGACGTTCAGAGTCGAGAATGACGTTTCTTGGAGATGTTACCGCTGCGGTTCGCGAACGCTTAAGGAGACGGGAAGAGGTGCTTTGCGGCGAGGTGGAACACAGCACGGCCACTCCTTCACCGCCCTGAAACGTCTGCTCGGCGTCGCAAGGAACGTCGGACGCCTGAACAGTACTCCGCCGCCATTGACAGCTGACGCGGACACTGGAACGTCATGTCCACGGCGAGCAACTTCAACAGTCGACTCCTCGCTGAGCTGCGAGCGCGAGGCACGGCTGAAACACAAACAGACAAAACTCTGCTGCTCCCGTCAGCCAGCGCCATCGAACGCTGGTCTCTTCATCGCGAGGCCAAAAAGAAGCGACGGCGTTCTGGTATGTCCTCTTGCGGCAAGCGGGTGGAGTGATGTGTCAGAGCAGGGTTCGGGCATCACTGGCCCAAACCGGGTCCGGGAACATACGAGGGCTCGTTGCGCTTGCCGCGCTTGTGCTGGGGGGCGAGATACAGGAGAGTCGGTTCTCGGACAGCAGCCTGCTTCCTTGCGACGGCCGAGCAGGCGCCTTGCGCAGCCCGTCGCTGCTACTCGAGCGTAAACATTCCCCCGCGAAAGATACGAAAAAACCCCGCTTCGCGAAAAACCTCGCGTCGGATGCGGAACCGGTGAAACCGCTGAATCACGCCCCTCGGCTTGTCTCGAAGACTCTTTAAGAGCGCATGCTTGATGGCGAGCCCCGCCGTGTTGTCCGGCATGGCGACAGCGTGGGATAATGACCGGCTTCTGGAACTGCGCCGCGAGAGCGAGCTAGAATCGGAAGCAGGTGTGGCTCCGCACTCCCGGTGTGGCAACTGTGCCAGTTAGTACGTCCAGCCCGCATTCTCCAATGGCGACTACCTCGTCTTCCGCCACTGCTTACCTCGGCCAGTTCCTTACGCCGCAAGCTCAAGGTGCCAGGACTCGGCTCTGGAAGCGCGAAACTCCCAGTGCCGGATATATGCCGTCGTGGTTCCGGGCGATTCCCATTGTAGTCTCAAACGAGTCCGTGCTCGAAGCCACCGAGACCATTCTCAGCACACCGGACTTCCGGGCACGCGAGATGACCTCCTCGCGGTCAATGTCGAACTTGTCCATGTCCAGATGACAATGAGAGTCGAATGCCTTCAACATACTGATATCGTCCTTATGCTTCGGAAACCGTCTTGAACAAGACCTTACGTGTGCGCGAGCCGTCAAACTCGCAGAAAAACACCTGCTGCCACCTGCCCCAGAGAACGATTTTGCCGCCTTCCGCTCTCAGCATCAGAGACTGTCCCGTGAGCGTGCTCATCACGTGTGCCGGGGAGTTGCCCTCGGCGTGGTCGTACCCTCCGTCGGGAACGAGCCTCTGCAGTGCGCTGATTATATCAGTTGCCACGTCAGGGTCAGCCCCTTCGTTAACGGTCAGTCCAGCGGTGGTGTGAGGACACCACAGGTAAACGAACCCGTCCGAAAAGGACTGCTCGCGCAGTGCGTCTTCCACCTTGCGGGTGATGTTTATCATCTCCATCTTGCGATGAGTCTCTACGGTTATCTGTTTCATGAACCTGTCACTTTCTCTCGATACTTTGCGGATATTGTACGTTCTTTGGAAGTAAAAGCGGGCGGGGATGAACCCGCCCGCCTCATACAACGCGGAAATGAAACAACTTCGCCTACGGGCCGATTATGCGCACACCCTCTATCCTGTAGTTGGTGGCAAGCTCACGGTTGATGCGGTCAAGGTACATATCAATATGCCTTGGGGCAACTTCTGAACTACTTCCGTTGCAGAACACGATATGGTAATTGCCTCCCACTGGCTTACGGGTGATGATAAGCGGCAAGCGGTTATGTCTGTCGACTTTAAGGTCGAGGCCCATTATGTAAACAAGGTTGGTGTTCTGGTCTATCCACTCCGCGGTCACGTTCCCGGGGGTTTCCCTGCCGGGTAACACGACAAGGCGCGCGCTGAAGCCTTCCATGTTCACCAGGTCGCCGAGAGTGACGGGCATAACGTTGTTCTGACGGTAATACTCCCTGCAGAGCCGGTGAAGCCGGATGAGATTGCCTTCTATTATCCTGCCCGGGTCGAAACTCCTCGCAAGTCCTTCAAAGGGTTCCGATATCGCAAGCAACGACAACAACGTACCGAGGGTCATTGTGCCCGAAGAGGAAAGCTCGAGATGCTGCTCATCGCCTCCGAGGGAGATGAAAGTATGGGGCATGTCGGCGAGTTTGTCGCCCGCGGGATAGAGAGCTTTCTGGCCGGGCATGGCAGCCCTCAGAAGGTTGCCCAGCGCGGTGAAGGCCTTGCCGTCAATGAACAGCTCGAGGCTGCGCCGGGACGGCATGCTGTTGGATTTGAACTTCTGAGTGTCAACCAGCTTGGCCGTCTTCGCCCTGTCAAGCGCGGCTATGGCCGCATCGAGGTTGGAACAGAGCACGAGCCTCCCGTCCCTCACGAACAGAGCCACACCCCACGGAAAATCTCGATGGAGGTCGGACTGGGCAACTACGAATGCGCTGACTCCCTCCCTCTCGACCGGAATCATGCCCGTGTTCGTGGCAAACACGCCCAAAAGGGTCTCGATCGATGCGGGGTCGCGAAGGTCAACACTCACGCAGTAGTCAGGCAGGACCGCGCCTTCGGGGTAGTCGGCAAAGAACTCCACTCTCGTTCCCAGAGCAGTGCAGAAGTCCTGGGGGTCCAGGGCTCCCACGGGCTCTAGCGAAGAAGGGTCGGCAAGGCTCGTGAACTCCGCGCCGCCCGGCAAGGCAGGCACTGCGTTGGCAATCCACTGCCACATTTGAGAGAAGTTGAGCGACATGCGTGCGGCTAACACCGCTGTGTCGGGGATGGCGGAGTTTTCAGTCGGCACGGGGCCTGTTCCGGCAAGTTCGAAGGCGGGCGTGGTGAACTGCGCGAAACTGTTGAGCTTAAAGGATTCCACGAACTGACCGCCCGAATACTTCAGCGTCGCAGCAAGCGTGGTTGCGTCACCGATTCCGAAAGCACTCAGCATCTGCTTGACCGGCTGAACGAGCCCGGTTATGGTCATGATGTCCAGAACGCCTCGCGCGAGCGTCTCGTCGTCACGCGGTTCGAGCGAGTTCCAGGCCTCGCTGTCACCGAAGCTCTGCATCTCGGGATTGTCTATCGTGGTCTTGACGGCCATGATCGCTTCGGTTCTGCCTGTCAATATGTACTCGCCGGCAGCGCAGAATTTTATTCTGCCTTGCGAGGCAGCGAGATTCCAGGTCGGCAGGTCGGCCATGTCGGTGCGGTTTACAGCCCAGTCGCTGCCCGCAAACAATTCCTGCAATGCTCTTTCGGCGGATCCTGATACGCGCATTACCAGAACCGGCTGGGGTTCGCCTGCTCCGGGCATTACGAAACCGAACGCCGAACGCGATACATAGGGAAGGTTCCAGAGCCTGTCGAAAATCTCGGGCAACGTGTCCTTTCGCAGCTCAGCGAGCATTATCCTGCGAAAGAATGTGTTTATGACGGAAAGAGGTTTGTCCTTCGATACCGCACGTATCTTGTTCATGTCGAACTCGATGGCAATCAGCGTATCGAACGGCAGCACATCTACCGCGCTCTTCGGCTGCTGGGGAGGTTGAGGTTCATCCTCCGCTACGGCTGAAAGCGAGAAACATGCGAAAAGAAAGGCTATGAGAATGATGACAGACAGATTTCTGGACATGGTGCCCCCTTTTTACTCAGGAATGATGGGTTCTTCAACGGAACGGCCTCTTATCAACCCTGTAAAGGGTTTTTGACGGAAGTATGCAAAGCCCGCACCATAACTTCGAACTATACACTCAATAATGCGCCGTATCAATTCATATGGCAAATAAAAAGGCCCGCACTTACGGCGGGCCTTCCGGAAACTGTGAGCGCCTTGTTCAGGCGAGAGCATCTCGAATTCTCTTGATACCTCGTTCCAGCTCCATCGGAGAATTGCAGTAAGACAGGCGGATGAAGCCCTCTTCGCCGAACGCCTCGCCGGGAACCACGGCGACCTTCGCCTCGCTGAGAAGATACTCGGCCAGTTCGATCGAGGTGTCAATGCGTTTGCCCCCGAACGTTCTGCCCAGCAATTCCTTCACGTTGGCGAAAGCGTAAAAAGCGCCCTTTGGCTTTCTGCAATGGATGCCGGGAATGTCGTTGAGCCTCTGGATGGTCATATTGCGTCGCTCGATGAACGCCGAGCGCATTCCGTCCAGGATGTCAGGATTCAGTTCGAGTGCCGCGATGGCGGCATGCTGCACGAACGCGGTTATGCAAGAGGTGCTGTGTGCCTGGGCCTTGGCAATCGCCTGTGTGATGTACTCCGGCGCGGCCGAATAGCCGACGCGCCAGCCAGTCATACAGTAGGCCTTGGAAAATCCGTTCACCGTTACGGTGATGTCGCGAACACTTTCGTCGAGAGAGGCGATGGAAACGTGCTCGCCGTCGTAACAGAGCTTCTCGTAAATCTCGTCGCTGATGATGAATATTTCGTTGTCCACGCAGAACTCGGCGATGTCCTCGAGGTTCTTGCGTGAATATACCGCGCCTGTGGGGTTGTTCGGGGTATTGAGGATAAGCACCTTGGTGCGGGGAGTAGCCGCACGCTCGAGGTCCCTCACTGTGAGGACGAAATCATTCTCTTCCTTTACGGGAACTGTGACCGGCGTTGCCCCCATGAGACGGCACATCGGGGGATAGGACACCCAGTACGGAATAGTGAACAAAACCTCCCGACCAACTGATGCAAGGGCGGAAAGAGCGTTGTATATGGCGTGCTTCGCACCGACAGAGGCCACTATCTCGGAGCGGGAATATTCCAGCCCGTTGTCCTCTCTCAGCTTCTTGCCGATGGCATCTTTCAGTTCGGGTATGCCGGTAGCTGCAGTGTAACGGGTGCGCCCATCCTGCATTGCTTTCACCGCGGCGTCAATTATGGGCTGTGGTGTGTCGAAGTCGGGCTCGCCAGCTCCGAAACCGATGATATCAACACCTTCTCTGCGTAGCTGGTTGACCTTCGCGGTCAAAGCGAGCGTGGGCGAGTCTTTAAGGCCGAGCATTCTGTGTGCGAGCATGGATAGCCCCCTGAGCATGGCGCTGTTGAGAAACGTTCGATTATTATGGTGGCTACGGGAGTGTCAACTAAAAGAGACAGGTCCGCCTCGGGGCCGAGAAGTACGGAATTGGCCCAAAATGGGCACTTCGCACGAAAAGAGATTGCGGAACGGTGAAGCACCCGTACAATATGTTATTCCTCGCCGATGACAGGCAGAAGGCCATGCCCGTCGTATCGGGGTGTTCTTTTTTTCTTGACATCAACTTTGGTGAAACTACAATGCGAGAAGGTTCTTCTCAGCTCAGCTCCAGAGTCTTCGAAAGGAGGGAGTAATGAGTATCGTCGGCCGTAAGGTCGCCGTCATGCTCACGCTGCTGGCGATCATTAGTTTTGTGTGCGGTTCCATCACGGGATACGCAGAGAACGAAGAAAAAATCAAAAACCTGTTCCGTGAAGGGATTAATGCGTTCGAGGAGGGCAGGTACGAACAGGCGCGCATTCATTTTGCCGCCGTTATGAACCTTAACCCCTCCATGGAGCTTGCAGCTGAACTCCGTGACGCAGCCACCCAACGTTATCTCATGACACTCGCTCGCCACGCTGATATCGGCCCCGATGTTTGGCGTCTTATCAACATGGCAAGCCGCTACGACTTGATGAAGAAGCGCGAACCTGAGTTCATCAAAAAGCAGGTCGCGAACCTCAACAAAGACTTTGAGGCGCGTAAGTACGCCATGGCGGAACTCGTCCGCATCGGCACCTACGCCATTCCTCATCTCGTCCCCCATCTGGCTGACCCGAACGCTGAGGACGGAATGCGCTCCTACGCGTTCATCACCATCCAGAAGATGGGCAGTGCTGCTGTGCAGCCCCTCATCGAACTCCTCAACACCGATGACAACCTGCTCAAGTCGAACGTTTGCGAACTGCTTCGTCTCTTCGGTGACGAACGCGCCACGCCCTACCTGCTGCAGGTAGCAAAGGACGAAAAGCTTAACGACCAGATCGTCCTGACGGCTGCGAAGGCTTTCGAGCAGATTACCGGCACAAGTGTTGACAACGCCGCCCCGTTGCAGAACTACTTCTACCAGGCCGGTCTGAAATACTATCTCGACGGCCCCATTATCCAGGAAGAAGCCTTCCAGGCCGATGGAACCGTTTGGAAATGGGATGCAGAAGCCGGAAACATCGTCAAGGAAGACATTCCGGTCTTTGCCTACAACGAAGAAATCGGGCGCAGACGCTGCTTCGACGGCATCAACGCGGCACCCGATTCGCCCATCTTCACGCCGCTGATCGTTTGCATCGGCGTTTCACAGGGCAACGATACTCGCGTCCGCCACAAGAAGCTCAACGCAATTCTCGCATCACTGCCCGAGCGTGACAGCAAGCGCAACGAGATCATGGCATCTATTGCGGCACTTGGCAGTGAACTCGAGAAGGCCCAACGCTTCGAGGTCGCAAGCTATCTCGTCGGACAGAGGAACCTCTTCTACGCCCTTGATATCGCGCTGAAGAACGAACGCTTCCTCGATGCCCGTTCCATCGTCAAGTATCTCGCCGAGGTCAGCGACGGTTCTCTCCTGCCCGCCCCCGGACAGAGCGATGCCATCGGCATGCCGCTTATCGAGGCCCTCGACAGCGAGAACGCCACTGTCCGCTACAACGCCGCGATTACTCTCGGCAAGATCAACCCCTCCCGGCCCTTCAAGGGACAGGAGAAGGTCGCTCTCACGCTCGCTGCAGCGATGGGCGAGACCAGTGACGTCAACGTCCTCGTCGTGGATAACGACATGGCCGTCAACAACAAGGTCGTAGCCGCCGCTCGCAACGCCGAGTTCGGAGCCATCGGAGTCCTCAGCGGCCGCGCATGCCTCCGTCATGCCGGTATCTTCCCCATCAAGGACATCATCCTCCTCGACTACACACTCGATGACGAAGGTGACCTTTTGGTGGATCAAGTTTACCGCCGCCTTGCCGACCAGCCTCACACTGCCTCTATTCCGGTAGTGTTCATGGTTCCCGACACCGCGGTCGGTGAGTTCCAGGCCAAGTTCCCGGACGCGAAGTACTTCGTCACCAAGCCGATTAACGAAGTCGCGCTCGTGCAGCAGCTCAAGAAGGTCGTCGCGGAAGAGAAGCTGGAGAATGCAGTTCGCAAGGAGATCAACCAGATCGCCATAGATTCCGCATCCACACTCGCTTCCATTCCGGTGAACGATACCAACATAGACATCAACGCTGCGCTCGGTCCCATAATCGCCGCCTTCGGCGCATCCATTGACGAGGTACGCATCGGTGCTATGAAGACCGCTGCCAACATCAAGGCTGCCGAGGCCATTGACCCGCTCATGGCAGTCTTCAAGGACAAGGGCAATTCCTCGGAAGTCCGGATCACCAGCCTCGGTGCTATCGGCGCAATTGACCCCGCAAAGGCGAGAGACCTGCTCGTGGAAGCAGTCGGTGACGACGACCTCGAAATCGCTCGTGCCGCTGCAAAGGCGCTCGGCAGCAAGGACTTCGCTGCTGACCTCATTAACGAGCTGATCAAGAAGTCCCTGAAGTAAGACCACAACGCTTAACACATGAAGGGGCAGGCTCCGGCCTGCCCCTTTTTTTCTGCACCTTGAACGCGAATACACGCGGGAGATAATTTCAGGCAGGGAGGTTCTCATGTTCCTGATCTTCAATCCTTACAGCGGAGCCAGCGGCGACATGCTACTTGCGGCTCTCGAAAGGCTTCATGCCCATCTCTTGCCCGAACAGCACGAACAAATGCTCTCGGAATTGTCCTTTTTTGTAGAAAAGGTCACCGACGGCCTCGCTTCCATTTCCTTCCGCGGCGAGGGCATCAAGGGGCCGTTCTCCTTCGCGTTCGCCGACGTAAACACCAAAGAAGCCTCTCATCACGCGCATTGGAAAGATATTCGAAAACGCCTCACTTCCCTCGAATCCGAATTCCCCTCACTCGCCGACGCGAGAGAGACTTTCCGGCTCATTGCCACGGCCTGAGGAGGGAAAAGCTCATGGGGTCAAGCCTGATGAGTGCCACTTCCACGAAGTCGGCGGCTCCGACTTTATCGCCGATATCTGTTGTTTCGCCTGGCTTCTCGAAAGGCTGCGTAACAAAGGTCTGCACGAACTGTACTGCATGCCCATCGGCTGCGGGCAGGGAACCGTCTCCGGCTCGCACGGTGTCATGTCGAATCCCGCTCCGGCCACCCTCGAGGTGCTGTCCGCTTCCGGTCTGACCCTCGTGCAGCGTGAAACGCAACAGGAGCTTGTAACTCCCACCGCCGCAGCGATACTGGCCTGCTACTGTCAACCACTTCCGCCGAATTTCAGCTTCTCCCTCGAAACCGTGATAAGAAGCGCCGGAACCCGCGAGTGGACGGACATACCGTCCTATCTCGAAACGAGGCTCGCGAAGTTCGTGCTGACTCCGCGTGACCGCGTAACCGTTCTGCAGTGCAACGTGGACGACATGACCGGCGAGGAGCTCGAAGACCTTACCGATTCACTGGTCTCGGCCGGAGCGCTTGACGCGTGGATCGAAAATACCCATGCCAAGAAGGGCAGACCCGCCTACAAGATATGCGTGCTCGCACATCCTGCGTCGGCCGCGCAGTTCTCGAAGATGCTGTGCAAGCTCACCACGACCATCGGTGTGAGGTATCATGAAGTTGACCGTTTCACCCTGCCTCGGCGCACGGTCGTCGTCAAGACCGACCTCGGCGATGTAAGAGTAAAGCTCAGCGGAGAACACGACGAGGCCATAAAACCGGAAATGGCCGATGTAAAGCGCATCGCCCAAGAGAAGGGCCTTCCGCTCGTACAGGCGCGAAGAAGCATTGAAGCTCAGGTGCGCAGCAACCTGAACTCCTGAAAAGAAGAAAGGCTTCAACATGCTCGCCATCATTCAAAGGGTCAGCGAAGCTCGTGTCGAAATTGACGGGAACATCAGTGGCAGCATAGGCCGCGGATTTCTCGTCCTGCTCGGAGTCATGAAGGACGATGACGAGGGGCAGGCGGATATCCTCGCGGACAAGGTATGCGCCATGCGCGTGTTCAACGACGAGGAAGGCAAGATGAACCTGTCGCTCGAACAGGTGAACGGCTCGCTGCTCGTAGTAAGCCAGTTCACTCTGGGCGCAGACGTTCGCAAGGGCCGACGCCCATCGTTCACCAACGCAGCCCCGCCCGACAAGGGCAAAAGGCTCTACGAATACTTTGCGCGACCGCTGTCGCCAAAAGGGATTCGAAGTGCAAACCGGAGAGTTCGGGGCGATGATGGACGTCTCCCTCACCAACGAGGGGCCTGTCACAATTACCATTGATTCCACCATCTTCAAGGTGAAATAAGTGCTTGTAAGCCTCAGTGATGTTCACAAGACGTACGGAGAACTGAAGGTGCTGCGCGGTGTAACCTTCGGTGTCGCACCCAAGGACCGCATCGCGCTTGTCGGCCGCAACGGCAGCGGCAAGACCACCATCCTCCGCCTGATCGCGGGGCTCGAGGAGCCGGACAGTGGAACGGTTTCGAGTGCGGGCAGAACCGGCATTGCATTTCGCCCGCAGCAGAACGACCTCGAGCCAGACCGCACCGTTATGCAGGAGATGAAATCCGCGTGGGGTCTCGAGGAACTCGAAAGCGAGCTAAAACTCCTCGACGCACGAATCGAGTCCGGCGAGGCGACCGAGAAGGACAAGAACCGCCAGGCAGAGCTGTGGGATCTCTTCGAACATCGCGGTGGCCACGTCTGGCGACACGAATCGGAAAAAATCCTCCATGGCCTCGGGCTCGCCAACAGCTTTCACAAGAAAACCCGTGTGCTCAGCGGAGGTGAGAAGACCAAGGTCTCCCTCGCAAAAATTCTCGCTGGCTCAGGAGACCTGCTCATTCTCGACGAGCCTTCCAACCACCTCGACCTCGACACCACTATCTGGCTGGAACAGTTCCTCGCAGAGTATGGCAAGGCGTTGATCATAGTTACGCATGACCGCCACCTTATGGACCGTGTCGCCACATGCGTCATCGAGCTGGAGAACGGGCAGGTGGAAGTGTACAACGGCCCGTACGAGTTCTACGTCGAGGAACGCCAGGTCCGCCGCGATAACAAGCGCAAAGCTTACGAGCGCCAGCAGGAGTTCATCGCAAGGGAGCAGGAGTTCATTCGCCGCAACATAGAGGGCCAGAAGACGCGCCAGGCACAGGGGCGCAGGAAAAAGCTCTCACGGCTCAAGCGACTTCAGAAGCCCTATTCCGAACGCAGCTACAAGTTTCCGCTCGAACCACGCTCTCGAAGCGGAGAGATCGCCCTGCGCCTTGAAGACCTCTCGATTGAACTCGGCGACCGGACCTTGTTCAAAAACCTCGACCTTGAACTCTACCGCGGCGAGAAGATAGGCATCATCGGTCCCAACGGCTGCGGCAAGACCACTCTGCTGCGCATTATCGCGGGCAAGCTCGACCCCTCCCAGGGCAGAAGAAGGCTCGGAAGCGGCGTGGATATCTCCTTCTTCGACCAAGAGCACACCGACCTCCTCCGGATGCTACGCCACTTGACGTCGCCCTGAAGTCCATCGGCGAGCCCATCGAGTCGGTGGCGCGTGACGTTCTGGGCGCGTTCGGGTTTGGCGAGCTTGCCGCGGAGAAGAACATCTCCGCACTTTCGGGTGGCGAAAAGACGCGCATTGCACTCATGCGTACCGTCCTCAGCGGCGCAAACCTGCTTCTGCTCGACGAGCCCACCAACCATCTGGACATAGTCTGCATCGAGTCGCTTGAGCGTTCCCTGCTGGAATACACCGGAACCCTCATGGTTGTCTCTCACGACCGTTCGTTTCTCTATAACGTTTGCGACCGCTACCTTCTCATAGAACGCGAACCCCGCATTCTTGTTGACCGCAACGACCTCGAACGCTATCTCGAAAGTCAAAGCGAACCTGAACGGGATGCGCGTTCGAAGAGGCCCGAAGGTGCGCAGAAGCGCAGGATACGCCGTTCGCTGAACAACGAGGCCAAGAGATTTAACCAGTGGCTGCAGGAGCTCGAGGACGAGACGGTTCGAATGGAGTCCGAGCGCAAGGAGTTGCAAAGGCGGATGGCCGAGTCGGCGGACTCCTACGAAAAGGCTGCGGAACTTGCGATCGAGGAAAAGGAGCTTTGTCGCCGCATAGAAGAGAACTATGAGAATATGGTTGTGGCAGAGGAGAAGCTGTCCGAGATAGAGAAGAAGCTGGGCGAGTTATGAAAAAGGCGGCCCGGAGGCCGCCCACGATAAGCTGAATCCCGAAAACCTCAGCGGGCGTTCTCCCACTGAAAGCCCGACAAATAGGCATTCCCCGCATAAGCGAGGTTGATTACCTGGTGGGTCATCCGCTGTCTGTATGTGTCCTCTGCATGCCGAGAAGCAGCGGGCAACGGGCAGAATGGACTCCGAATAGGGAACGCTGCCGGACGATATCAGGTCACCGTCATCGTAGTGGTTGAAGTTGTCGCCGTTTCGAAGCTGCCATTTCTTCACCTCGTACCAGCTTGTGAAAGAGGGGTTGCCGTCGAGGTCAACTACCGTACCGTTGACTCCCGGGCCGCCTGTTCTCGGGTTCCAGAGATACCCGTCCCAGCCCCAGCCGTGCGGGTTGGAGGTAGTGATTTCAACGTCGGGAACTGGTAAAAATACGAGCAGGCACCGTCCTCGTTCTCATGCACGCGGGAAGAGCCTCTTGGAGGGGTCGGACAGGTCGGGCGACCGTTCTCAGCATCGCCTAGATCGGGGTCGCTGGGGCAAACGAATACCTCGTCGCTTTCCACGATTCGCATCCTGTAAAGACCTCGAAGAGAGCCGGGAAGCGATTCCTTGTAGTCCTCCCTGTACATGTAAAGCCCCTGCGCAATCTGGCGCAGGTTGCTCTTGCAGTTAGCCTGCCTCGCCGCTTCGCGGGCACTCTGAAGAGCGGGCAATATGAGAGCCATCAGCAGGCCGATTATGGCTACAACCACCAAAAGCTCTATAAGTGTGAATCCGGCGCTGTTTCTCTTCATAAATACTCTCTGACCCGGGTTACTTGAGAGGCTCCACTCCCAACAGTATCAACTGTGATGGCCATGTGGTGAACCCGTCAATGGTAACACCTATCGCAACACACGTCGCGGAACGGTCGAACTCGGAGTCTATTGTACAGGTGAAAGGCACTCGCACAACTTCTCTTGGCTTCAGAACGAGTTCCTTGCTCCAGTCGCTGCCTTGTTTTAGACCATCTCCCCTGAGGGAAAGTTCCAGTTCAAGTTCTTCGTCCGAAAAGTTGCGAACCTGGATTACCGACTCCACCTTCGTTCCCCACACAGCCTGCTGAGCGTCGGGAACGGTGCGGATCCAGAAGGGATCCACTGAACGGTAACCGTACTGCTCAGGAACAAGCGAAAGGACAAGTGCGCGGTACTTGCGAAGCCACTTCATGGGCCGGGAAATGTCGAGGGGCTCGTCAATGGGTATTATGCCCCAATCGTCAATGATGTGCGTGGGTTGAAGCTCAGCGATGAGTTTAACGGCCCGCTCGAGGGATTCCTGGCGAAGGTCGGGGCTGATGAAGGGACTTGCGAATGGGAACCTGCGAAGGTTGACAAGTGCATCGCCGATGAAAAGCACTCGGGCTCCGGTGGTCTTCATCAGCATTATCTGGTGACCGACTCCGAGCTGCGGCAACTCGTACAGGCTGAACTCGGCTCCGCGCCATGAGAACGACTCGCCGTGGCGCACGACTTTTACCTTGCTCGTCGGTTTCGTACTATTGTTGGGAAAAATGTACTTGCGCGGTGTGGCGAGTATCCTCGCGGTATATGGAGTCGCGACCATTTTCGCGCCCGTCGCGTCCATTATGGGAGGTGCGCAGACGTTGTGAATGTCGCGGCAGTCGGTCGTGAAAATGTGGTCTATCGTCGCGTGGTCGGGAATGTTCTCGTACTTCTCGGCCCCGAACTCCTCGGCAAGCGACTCCAGCGCCGGAGGATAACCGGGATTGACGAGGAAAAAGTGCTTGTCGCCGCCGTTGATTACGTAGCAGTCGCGTTCGAGGTCTATGCTTCGCACACCGGGATAGACATCGCCCGTCATCCTCACCGTCGTGGGATACATCTCGCCGATGGTCTTTATGCGCTTTTCAAGAAGCTCAAACGACTCCTCTGCCTCCCCGAGCGACATCTCACGTCCGAACTCCGGCAGAACAAGCTCCACTCTGCGAATCCCGAACCACTCGAGGTTCTTCTCAACGTAGCTCAAATTGTCCTCGAAGTTGCGGTCAACCATGGTCCAGAAGTCGAAAAGACGCTTGCGCACTCCGCCCTTCAGAACCACGCGGCCGGATATCGCGACCGTCTTGTCATCGTCCAGCACGAACGAATAGGCATGCTGGTGCGGAGAGAAGGTGTTGACTATGTCTATGGTGAAACCGCCCCAGGATACCTGCATTGGGCCTGCGGGACCGTGCTGAAAGTAGAAGTCCGGCTTGAGTGAGAACAGGGGGATATCGGAAGGAATGGTCGTCACGTTGCCCGCAGCTATGCGCCATGCGTTCAGTTCCCAAAACTCGCGGCTGCGCTCGAGAGTGACATTCTCGGCCTCCTTATCGCCCTTTATCGTCTTGGCTGCGGCAACCTTGGGCCGGTGCCCGAAAGCCTCCTCGCAACCGTCGAGTATCTCGGGAAGCGCACGAACCTGGTCGCGCCTCGTGTTCCACAGGAACACGTATTCGATTCGGGTCAGCCCAGCGGCCTTGAGAGCTTCGAGAACCCGAACGTCGGACGCGCCGAAAAGTACGCCCCGGTCGTCCTTACGAAGAAGATAGGTATTCTCCTGGCCCGCACAGAATACCGAAACGCTCTTCGTCAGCGGTCGAAAACTGTACTGCAAAGGCTCTTCGGCCTGCACAATACAGGCCAGCAATACCGCGAAACCTATCAGGAAGAAATAATTGCGCATGTTCAGCATTATATCTCGTTCTTATGGGCCCCTCGAATAATTGGTTCCGCACGAAAACGAGCGAGCCAAAGTCAGGCGAGGGAGTAGAGGTAACCTGACGTATGTTCTGCCCATAGCCATCCATATGAATGGATTTGCTCGATGACGAAGCATGGCAAAGCCGCAACCGTTTGCAGTAAAACTGCATTTATCAGAGGCACACTTATGTATTGGACGCGCCGCAAATCGTTGCGCAGAAACAATCAGACCTCGCAGAAGTGCGTCTCGTCCTCTTCAGATGAATCCGACTCAATGTTGACGTGCGAGCCAAGGTCCTCCATTTTTGTGCCAGCCTTGTGATAGCTGACTATGGGCTCGTAGATGTGCACTATCTTGTCTCCCGGTTTCGGCTTCAACTTGCTGTCAGAAGTGAACATCTGAACAGAGCCGTCCTTCTTCAGAACGTACAGCGGAAGCGACCGCTTGCCGTAGAACTTTTTGAACTTCTCGAAATCGAAGTCCTCTTCGAGCGATGACGCTATCATCCTTCCGCCCCGCTCATACTTGTCGTAGATGCGCTTGCTCGTGACTCCCGCCCCGAAAAGCTGGCGGCCCTGAAGAAGTTTGCCCACAGGTTCGTCGAGTCCCTTCTGGCGTCTGCTCGGAGTGAGCTGGAACACGTGCTGCCTGTCGAAAATATCGGAAAAGCGGAGGGCGGCGAGCGCGTTAGTCTCGCTGTTGGCAGTTATCGCAAGAAGGTTGCCTATGCCGAAAAGCTCGATCCTGTCGTCAATGTGCTCTGACAGTATGTTTTCCCTCTCGGCCCGCAGACCCATTTTGCGGGCCTCGCGAACGTTGGTCTCGTTCGTGTCAACCAGCAGCACTTCGTAACCGTGGCGCGTCAGAATGGCCGCGAGATGCCTCGCCCACCTGTGAGCACCCGCTATGAGAAAACCATCGGGAGTCTTCTGGGCGACCTTCAGAAGGTGAGCGAGCGGCTTGGCGAGTATCCCGTAAAACGCAACCGTTACCACGATGACGAAGAAAGTGAGTGAAGTCAGAGCGGAGGCGTTTTCGAAGCCCAGTTTGTCGAGCTTGAAAGCGAACAGCGCGGACACCGCGGCTGCCACGATTCCGCGAGGCATGAGAAGGGCGAGAAAAGTGCGTTCGTTCCAACTCAGCTTGGAGGCGAAAGTGGAAACATAGACCGCGAGCGGGCGGATGACGAATATCAGCACAAGGATGAAGGGCAACATGCCCCACACAAGAACCGACTTGAGGCTCTCGAGGTCCGACGTGGCTGCGAGCAGCACAAAAAGGAACGACAAGAGCATCACGCTCAAATCTTCCTTGAACTCCACGATGGGCTTGATGTTCACCAACTTCTGATTCGTCAGGACAATGCCCATAATCATGGCGGTGAACAGCCCCGATTCAGGTACGAACTGGTTCGCAGCACTGAAAAACACCACCAGTACCATAAGTGCGACCGGGTTTATCAAAAAGTCCGGCACCAGGTAGCGTTTGAGCACAAGCACAAGTAGCCCGGCCGCGGCAAAGCCGGTTACGGTGCCGGTGAAGACCATGAGCAACAGGTCCGCCGCGAGCGCACCGCCCGACAGGGAAGGGCCGGTTATCACCTCGAAGACCAACACGGCGAACATCGCGCCCACTGGGTCAACGAATATGGCCTCCCACCTCGCAAGACTCGCCACGTTGCGAAGCGGACGCACGTTCCGAAGGATTGGCATTATCACCGTCGGTCCCGATACTATCAGAACCGCGGCGAGCAGCAGAGCTATGTCGTAGGACAGATCGAGAAAGAAGTGCGCTGCAAGCCCCGTTAGGCCCCACGTGATCAGAACGCCCACGCTGATCAGATTGCGAAGGCACCAGCCGACCTCCTGCAGTTCCGTGCGCTTTAGGCTCAGGCCCCCTTCGAACAGAATCACCGCGATGGAAACGGACACAAACGGCATGAAAAGGTCGCCGAGAAGCTCGTGTGGGTCGAGCAGTCCGACCGAGCCCGCCGCGAAACCTGCAACGAGAAGAAGCAAGATCGAAGGCATTTTCAAACGCCACGATATCCACTGCGCTCCGATTCCGATTAGCACAAGAGCGGCTATCTGTACAAGCATGTCCTCAGTCAAGTAATTACCTCGGCAAAAGTGCATGTGAACTGACTTATTTCCATTCTACCACCCTGCGCTGACCATATGCACGGTCACGCCCTTTTCGGTCGTGCGAACGACGGGACGCCCTACAAGCAGGTGCGAACCCGGAACCTTCGCCTCCATCCCCCTGAAACGCGCGATTACTACGAGATGCTCGTCCGCAAGGCCGAACTCAACGTAGTCCGTACCCCTGTCAGGTGCCTCTATTGCGACCGAATCCGTCACACCCGAGATGCTCCAGTTAACGGCGATGGTCATTCTCTCCAAGCGATACCAGCATGTACTCGCTATCCGATACGAGCCCAATGGAAACGACTCCCGAACCGCGCTTCAGTACGGCGGACATCGTCAGCGAGTTGCCGCAGTAGCTGCCGGGCAGGGCGAGCTGAGCGGGCTCGTCCGCGATTTCCGTCGCAACCATCGCCCCGTCCCTGTGCTCCCATTTTCCGCTCTGAACCTGCATCGAAAGGGCCGCAGCGGGGTCGGAGAACACGAAGAAGGCATCCCTGGGAAGTTTGGCCCTCTTGTAGAACGAACTGAGATGACGCTTGCGTACTGCGGTAACGAGTTGCCAGTTGAACAGCGGACAAGGCCCGAGAGGATGAGGGAAAACGGTTCACGAACTTCATCATTCGGGAATATGCGCCGTAATACTCGCGCGAACCCGCCAGTATCTCCGCGGCCTTGCATGCCTCCTCGTACTCAGCATGAGATTCTTCGGCCTCGGCCACAAGCGCGCCGAGAGTGCTTTCGAAAAGCCGCCGCGGAATGTCCCGTGCAAGAGGATATCGGGCCAGGGCTTCCTCGAGCGAAACGCCGGAGGCCTTGCGGGTGTGCGAGTCCGCAACCTGTGAAAGGACATCCACCTGCCCGCCCTTGCTGTCTTTCGCACCCCCCACTTCGGCAAGCCGGGCCTGGTGAAACGCGAACCAAAGCACAGCCGCGGAAAACAGAACGCTCAGCACACAGATTGATATCACCGTGCGCTTGAGCTTCCTCGTGCCGTATGCGAGCTGTATGAGCCTGCGCTCGTAGAACGGGCCGAGTTGCGAAAGCTCCTCCAATTCAACGGGAAAGACTCCGTCGTCGAACGCGAAAAGCGCCTCTTCCGGTTCCGCGTCGTCGTGGAACACGAGAGCCGTATCGCCCACGCATATCTCGTCACCGTCCTCCAGGTACCGCCGAAAAACAGGTACACCATTGACCTTCACGGTCAGCCTGTCGGCAAGGTCCTCGACGAACCAGCCCGCGTTGTCGAATGCAATCTTGAATGTATGGTGGGATGCGGCGGGGTCGTCTATGACTATCGCATTGGAGGCTGCCGAACCCGCGACTACAGGTCGCCGAAGGTTCTTGCGTTCAGACGTTCTTGAGGTGTTAACCCACAGGTGTGCCATTGCTACATTTTATCGGCTTCAGTCACAAGGGTGCCTCGAAAAATCGGTTTCAAGCGAAAACGAGCGAGGCAAAGTCAGGCGAGGAAGATATGGCGTTTCGACGCAGGTAAAAGCTTTATGACGAAGCATGACAAAGCCGCGGCCGCTTGTAAAAAGAAGCCGACCCCTCGGAGGGGGTCGGCAGGAATTTGGATTGGACTTGTAAGCCCGATCAATGTTTTAAGGTGTACGGAAATATTCAGTTGTTAGAACGTTTCGGTTCATCTTTGGCACCTCGGGGACTCCGCCTGGTGCCACAACCTCCTTTCGTTCACCTGTTTGCCAAACATCTTTCAATATCACTATACACCGAAGAAACTGCTTCGCAAGTCCTGTCAAAACAAATATTTAATCAAGCCCGCAAAACAGAGAAACCCCGCCCAGGTTTCCTGTGATATACTATCATGCTACGTTCCAATCAATCACTGCGCCTGGAATAGTACACCTTGCCCTTCCTGTCCATGTAGCCTTCCACCACGCGCCCGCGAGGCTTCGCTTTGAACCACGCAAGCCCTCCCCTGAACTCGCTTATCTTCATGTAACTCGGTTTGGCAAGCCAGTCGCCGTCCTTGTCTATTACTCCGTAACCGCCATCCCGCTGTACTACGGCCGCACCATCTTTAAACGGCCTCGCGCTCTCATACACCGCATCTATGACGAAAATGCCCGTGGAATCGATGTAGCCCCACAACCCGTTCGCCTTCACGGCGGCAAGTAAGTCGCTGAAAACCGTCGCGCCCTCGAACTGCGGCGGAATGACGAACTTGCCACTCCTCTCAATGTATCCCCAACGGCTCTCCGAGCGAACCGGTGCGAGGCCCCCGGAAAAGTCGAGCGCATCGGCGAACTGCGGCGGAATAACCCACCTGCCCGAGGTGTCTATGTAGCCGAAAAGCTTGTCGGTCGTCGCGGCGCAGAGACCGTCGTGAAAGTCCCGAACCCGGCCATACGACGGCGGAATCATGATGTCTCCGTCGAAGTTGACAAAGCCGTACTTACCACCCTTGCGGATCCATGCCAGCCCGGAATGAAAGTCACCCGCAGCCGCGAACTTCACGTCTATCACTATCTCACCCGACCTGTCAACGAAGCCGAACGCGTTGCCGGTTCCTATGCACGCAAGGCCCTCGGAATACTGCCGCGCGGAAGTAAGCGACGGACGAATCACGTACTCGCCATCTTCGTCTATGATGCCGTACTTACCCGCAACCGAGACCACCGCCCTGCCCTCGTGGAAGTGGTCCGCGCTGTCGAATGTCGGCTCGATGGCAAACCGGCCGTTGGGATGGATGAACCCGTACTTGCCCTCTTCCATCGCAGGATAAAGCGAGCCGGTTACCGTGGGGTCCAAACCGGTTGCGAGCAATACGTAGAAGATTGCCACTAATACGAGAAGGAAAATCAGGTTTACCGCGTTGCGGCGTATCCACCTTGCGGCAAAGCCGCGCTGAGCCGGAGCACTGTTCGACAAAAGACCTCCTTGTTCCGTCCAGTCATTATAATGCAGTACCGTCGCAATTTCCACACTTGTGCAGTCATTTCGGAGATACAAATGAGACCGATCGCGCTTCTCTTCTTGCTGTTGACTTCGGTTCTAATGGTGTCCGCCCCTTTCTGCGAGGGAGAGGACGCATACGAAGTCGTGTTCGCGGACTCTCTCGGGGCGCGTTCTTTCGACCGGCC
The DNA here is from genome assembly GCA_034521065.1 of Planctomycetota bacterium. GTDB lineage: Bacteria > Planctomycetota > B143-G9 > B143-G9 > B143-G9 > JAXHMW01. The sequence goes on from JAXHMW010000013.1 coordinate 98,140, forward strand.
TCATGACATTGCCGCAGACGGGGCGGGAGGCATGTGGCTGCTCGTTGACACGGACGGCAAGATGAGCGTTGCGGGCAACCAGTTGCACCACAAAATCTCCCGGTGGAACCTCGCGTGGATGAACGCCGAACACAAATGGGTGTGGGCCGAGAAGCTGCGCAGCGAATGCGCGGACGAGTACTCGCGTTTCGCCCTCGCCGCAACAGGAGATTCATGCTGGGTTGCGGGGCCGGACAAGGGCCGAAAGCACGGGGACATAATTTACGACGACATTCACGTGGGCCGCTACGACAAAAAGCACGCCCGTAAGGCCAACCGGAAGTTCGGAGCTACCGGCGGCGACAAGTTCGGTGCCGTCTGCGCCGATGGCGATTCGTGCGTCGTCGCGGGAATGCTCGCCGGAAGGTGTTCGCTCGGAGACCATCGTGTAAGCAAAACCGAACCCACTCTCTTCGTCGCACGACTCGACTCCGAAGGCAAGCTCCTCACCGGTGCTCACGCCGGATTCGAGGGCTCTGTGGAGGTGAAGGCGGTCTGCGCCTCGTACGGTGCCGTGACCGTAGCCGGAACGTTCGAAGGCTCTGTCGAGTTCGGAGAAAGCAAACTTTCGACCAAAAGCCGCTCCTTCTTCGTCGCAAGGCTCACGAAGGACATGAAGTGGCAGTGGGTGGCATCGCCCGAGCCCCCCGGCGCCGCGAGCCTCGCAGGTTGCGCAGTTACCGCCACGGGAGCCACGGTGCTTTCGGGCACCTACGAAGGTGCCCTGACGCTCGGCAAGCACTTTGTCGGAAGCACGCCGAACTCGGAGGTCTTCGTTGCAACGCTCACTCCCGCGGGCAAGTGGCGCAACGCGAAACAGATTGACGGCCTTGTGCTCAACAACGCGCAGGACATCTGCCTCGACAGCAACGGAGACATCCACATCGCCATGACGGTCAACTCCTCCAAAAGCGCGCGCAACCCGAACTTCCGCAGGGAAAGCCGCATTGTCAAGCTGTCTGCCAACTACGAAGAGATTAAGCGGGTAAGTCTCGCTGCAGATGATGCCGAGGTCGTCGCGCTCTCGCCGACCGCAGACGGTGCGCTGTGGGTGACGGGCGAGTACCGGGGAGAGTTCAAGGTAACCGACAAGAGCATCTACGGCAGAGGCGGCACCGACATCTTCGTGCTGCTCATCCGCTGATATCGGGAAGAAACAGCCGCCGTCCCTCTCTGCCTTCCACCGAAATGAACTCCAGCCCGAACGCCTTCGACATCACCTTCTCGTCAAGCACCTCTCGGGGCGGACCGAATGCAAGGGGTCTGCCATCCTTAAGCAATAGAACGCTGTCGGCGAATGAGCAGGCGAGGTTCGCGTCGTGAACGGTCACGAGGGCCGCGGATTCATCTGAAAGATGGGCGCGGAGCATCCTGAACACCGATACACCGTGAGACACGTCAAGATGAGCAACTGGCTCGTCGAGTACGACTAACGGGGCGTTGCGAACAAACGCCCGCGCGAGCGCAACACGCTGGTATTCTCCCCCGGAAAGACTATTGGGCTCGCGGTCGGAGAATCCGGAGCAGCCAGTCGCGGTCAGGGCATCGCGGGCCTTCTGTAGCTCCTCGCGTGTGTCGAAAAACGAGTGCGCGTAAGGATGAAGTCCCTGGACTACCGATTCGAGCGCGGTGCGACCTTCGGCAAGCACCGGTTTCTGCGGAGAATAAACCACCATCCGTGCACGTTCAGGCGCCGAAAGACCGGAAAGAGACCTCCCACGCACCGACACTCCGCCGCTTTCGACTCTCAATAGCCCCGCCGCAATTCGCGCAAGAGTGGTCTTGCCGCTGCCGTTCTCACCGAGCACACAGCAAAGCTCCCCGCACCCGATTTCCAAAGAGAGGGCCCCGAAGATTTTCCGGGCACTGTAGGAGAACGATATGTCCGATATGCGCAGGACAGGTTCAGCCATTTCTGCTCCTCGAAAGCAATATGACCACAAATACCGGTGCCCCCAGAAGCGCGGTCACTACACCCACCGGAACCTCTGTGCCGGGCAATACGTTTCTCGCAAGCGTGTCGCAGAGCACCAGAAGACCGGCACCGGTGAGCACCGAAGCAGGAAGCACAATCCGTACATCCGCGCCGAAAGCCCTGCGAACAGCGTGCGGAACCACGAGCCCAACGAACCCCACCAGCCCGGCCAGCGAAACCGACACCGCCGTCAGCATGCCCGCAATCAGCAGCAGGTAACGCCGCCGATGATTCACGTTCACTCCAAGCGAGCGCGCCTCGTCATCTGAAAGCGAAAGAAGGTTCATGGTACGAGCATCGAACATCAGCATGAATACCAGCCCCAACACCAGCAGACCCGCTCCCACCAGGTCGCCTTCGGAATAGGGCACTATCGCGAAAGAGCCGATTAGCCAGCGGAAGAACGACATCAACTGCATCTCGCCCATGAAGGATGCCAGTGCTATTACCATCGAACCACAGAACGCATTGACCATCACCCCGAGCAGAATCAATCCTTCGCTGCCCAGTGCGCGCACGGTCCTCTGCACACCTATGATGAACAGCACGGCCCCCAGTGCGCCCAAAACAGCGGGCGCGGCGGAAATCAGACCGGACAGTGCCAAAATCGACCCGAAGACAAGTGCGCTCAGCGCCGATGCCAGGCCCGCGGCACCGGATATGCCGAGTATGTAGGGTTCGGCGAGCGGGTTGCGAAGCACCGACTGCGTGACGACTCCGGCCGCCGAAAGTGCCGCACCCACGAGAAGTGCGGCCAGCGCCCTGTCGAGACGCAGGAAGGCTATCTCGCGTAAATTGGCCCGGGCATCTCCGGCGAACAGAGCCCCCAGGACTTCTCCCGCACGGAAGTCAGAAGGCCCCAGCAGCAACGCCAGCACCACCGAACCCGCCGCAAAGACCGCGAGAGGAATAAGGATGAGCAGAAATCGCCTGCTGTTCAATCGCCTCCTCTTCGTTGTCCGTTTGTCATAACTTGCTCGTGAAGCCGTTCGATGAGCCTCGGCCCGGGACGTGACCATATGTCCGCCTCCAGGACAACCACTTCGCTTACATCGGAAACGGTGGGAAGGTTCTCCCGCCACCATTCCTCTCCCGCACCGGAAACGTCGAATATCACGTCGGGCGGCTGCGCTATGAGGCTCTCCTTCGGATACTCGCTGTAGCCCTCTGTCGAGGCCGAGTTGACGAAGCCCATAACACGCATGGCATCCTCGTAGAAAGTAGCACTGCCTGCCACGAACAGCGGCTCGACCGATACCACCCAGACAGCTCGCCCTTTCGGCTCTCTGCCCTCGGCGTACTTCAGAACTTCTTCGACCGGGCGCGCGAGTTCCTTCGCCTGCTTCTCGCGTTCGAGCATCCTCCCAAGTTCGACATAAGAATCTCTTAGCGCGGCGAGTGAGTCGTCACGAAGGGCGAGCACGGGTACTCCGGCTCCGTAAAGGGCTACGGCGCTTTCAAGACGGTTGCCGCTCGACCGCGTTGCCACCGCGAGGTCGGGCGACAGGGACAGTATCATCTCCACCGAAGGCGCGATTAGCGAACCCACTTTCGGCAGCTTACGCACTTCGGGCGGATAGTTGCAATAAGTGGTAACCCCTGCCACGTTATCCAGCGCACCGAGAGCGTACAGTATCTCTGTAACCGATGGAGCGAGGACACCACCCTCAGTTCCCCGCTTGGCCGAGGCAGCGGGGGCGGAGTCGGCGAGCCAGACCTTTCGCCATCCATGAAGAACAGCCCGACCACTGCGAAAAGAGCGATTAAAATGAAGGAGCCCGCAATTACAAAGGGTCTCATGATAATGTTTTCCTGCTAAAACTTATAGCTTCGATTCTCTCTGTTATAATCAAGATACAACCGTTGAAAGAGGCACCGATGGCAAAAAAGGGACAAAGACGTTCGAAGAGGTCTCAGACTGTTATCAGTCTGGAAGGTTTCTTCACAGACTCCGTGGTCGTTTGCGCCGGAGACTGTTCGGAGACCACCCACATCAAGGAGTTCTGTGACCGGGCTTCGCGCGTAATCGCTGCCGATGCGGGCATCTTCTATTGCCACCGGGCCGGCGTGAAGCCGGACGTCTGGGTCGGAGACGGTGATTCCACCGAGAAAATGCTCAAGGCGATGACCTCCGCCTCCTCCGCTGTCGCGGAGACCTACGAAAGGGTTATTCTCGAGCAGTTTCTGCAGTCCGTCGAGCAGGAGAAACACCCGCGAGACAAGGACATGTCCGACACGGAGCTTGCTGTAAAAGCGGCCTTCGACCGCGGCGCGAAGAGGGTCGCCCTGCTCTGCTCGCAGGGTAAGAGGCTCGACCACGCGCTTGCAAACATCCAGTTGCTGCTCAAGCACCCCTTCAAAACCTTTTCCAGAGGCAGGGATTATATACTCTTCTCTCTCGAGAGGGGCGCAAGGGTGCGCCTCGACGGCTCGAAAGGCGATATTCTGTCGCTGTTCAGCTGGACGCGCGGTTGTACGGTCAATGCTCGAAGTGGCCTCAGATGGCCACTCAAGAACGAGAGCATAAAGGTCGGCACTCGTGGCCTCAGCAACGAGATGACCGGTCAGCCGGTGGACCTGACCGTGCGCACGGGCAGGCTGCTCGTGTTCATGAGTCCATCGGAACACATTCCTGAAATACTGAAAACGGAGGATTGAAAATGCTATCGAGATACGACTTTAACAGAATGGCTCATGAATACGACGCGTGGTTTTCCACCGCCGCGGGCGCGGAATACGACAACGCCGAAAAGAAGATGGTGGAGAATGCCCTGAAGGGCAGCAAGCCGCTTCCCGGCAGAAAGATCCTCGAAGTCGGCTGCGGAACGGGCCACTGGTGCCTTTTCTTCGAGGGGCTCGGAATGGAAGTCAAGGGGATTGACATCTCCGGCAAGATGATCGAAAAGGCCCGAGGCAAGAACCTCAACGCCGAACTTCTCGAAGGCGACGCCCACGAACTGCCTTTCGAAGACGGAGAGTTCGACTTCACAGCCGCCATCACAACCCTTGAATTCGCAAAGGACCCTGAGAAAATGCTCCGGGAAATGTACCGATGCACGCGCAAGGGCGGCGTTGTGCTCGTCGGTTCTCTCAACCAAGAATCTCCTCTCGGCAAGACCCGCGCTGAAAAACTCGATGAACCCTACAAACACGCCGAGTTCTTCAGTGTCACACAGCTCGAAGAGATGCTCGAAAACCTCGGACTCAAGGACGTTAAGGTAGAGGAAGGGTGCTACATTTCCTTCACGGCCCATGCAGGTCGAGGCAGTCACTCAGGCCACCTCCATGGACAAGCCGGTCTCGGCTCGCGGCGACTTTATCGTCGCCAAGGGCGTTAAATGAACGTTCAGGCGCAGCTCAGCGTTTACGCGCTCGACGGAACGACAACCAAGGCGGTGAAAACCGTGCTGAAGGTGCTTCGAGAGCACGGGCTGAACGTGCATATGGGAAACATGTCAAGCGTGGTGAGCGGACCTGCCGACATGGTTTTTGACGGCATAAAAAAGGCGAGTGAAGCCGCAATGGCTCACTCGCCCTGTGTCGTAAACGTCACCTTTTCAAACGCCTGTCCCGCCGAATGACCTCATAGCCTCTGCGTCAGGTCCGCCAGCATCGCTGGCAGAACCTCGAAGGTGAACGGAGCATACACCATCTCGTTCACAAGGTGCGCGTTCTTGCCGACAGGCCCTACGTTGATGCAGGGAATCCCCAGTGGCACGGGCGTAAAGTCCGCAAGCACCGGATGATGCGGCATTCGCTGCGGCAGCTCCCTCTCGGCGGTGTCCGAGATCATTCCCCAAAGGAAGGACATATCGCTCACAAGCGGAAAGTGACCCTTGTACTCCGGTTTGAAAGAGTGCTTCTCGCCCCATTCCTTCACGATTGAAATGGTGTCCTGTACCAAGCCGCCGGATGACATGGCGTAGGGGTAATAAGGCGCGACGAGGCTCACAATCGCCTTCGGTGCGTGCTTGCCCTGCGAAACCAGCTTCTCCTCCACGAGCCTCCCCACCGCGACATGATGCGACCGGGTTGTGGAAAGCCTTTCCAGCTTCTCGGTATCGTGCAGCCCGCCGAACCTTTCGGTGAACTCCGAGACCTTCGTATCGAGGGTCTCGGAGAGAAAGTCGAGAAACTTCTGAAGCGCGTTGCCGAATCCCTCTTCCGTCCACGTCAGGGATACCCGAACGTGCAGTGCGCCTCCGTTCGAATAACCGTCCGTCTGACCCGTCCAAAGACCGGTTATGTTGATGCCGTCGTGACTCGAAAGTAGCTTCTGCAGCGTGTCGAAAGTGCCGCCGTCGGGAGGCGAGTCTCCGGCATGGCGCAGGGGTTCGAAAATCGTAAGTAGCGCGTTGACCTTACCCACAGACCCCGCCCACAGTGGATAGTTGCCCTCGTCGTCGAGGGGGCATATGTCGTTGTAGATGCCCGCCTTGTACTTCAGGTTGTACCTTCTCGCGATGCGCAGAAGCGTCTTGGCCCCCTCACGGGCGCCGAAAGAAAAACGTTCCTCGTCCGCGAAGGACGCGAACAGTACCGAGTTACCCCTCTTGCGTGCCGCGAGCAGCCTGCCCGCTACGAGAGCGGCAGCAAGGCCGGACTTCATGTCGAACGAACCGCGGCCGGGCATGTAATCGTCGGGAACGGACAAAATCTGCTGGAGCCTCTCTATGTCCGTGCCAAGAGACCGTTCGCCCGAGTTCACCATGTGGGCGAATGAAGAAAAACCCACCGTGTCGTGGTGACCGAAAAGGATGACAGTGTGCGGAGATTCGCCTTCGAGCAGTAGATAGACGTTCTTCGAACTGTCGTACTCCGACCGCTTCACATCCTTCACCTCGGACCATCCGAGATCCGTCCCGATGCGCTTCAGTTCGCTAACCATCTTCTCCTCGCCGGCACTGTGAGAAGGGGATGGTATCTCCACGAACTTCCTTGTAATGGCTTCTGTTACACATCTTATGTCCATTTCCACCTCTTGCGTTTTCTGCCTGGATTGTAGAACGCTTGCACTGCTGGAAGCCCTTTTGACGTTGTTGAGCCTTTGTCGCAAAAAACGATTTTCAAAATCGCACAACGTCCGCTCTTACGACTTCTCAAAAGAACGTCCCAACGTTAAGCCGGTTACAATGGCCCGGCGAAAGGCATAAGTATGAGAAGCCCCCTATGCTCCATGAAGGTCTGCGTGGTTCCGTTCGGCTGTCAGATGAACAGGGCGGACGCCTTCGCCATAAGCGAGATGATGGACCATGCCGGACACTCCATTGTCGCCGATGAGGACTCGGCCGATGCCGTCGTTTACGTCACCTGCACCGTGCGCCAGCACGCCGAGAACCGGGCCATGTCGCGCCTCGGGCGACACGCGCAGCGCAAGCGTGACGGCAAGCGCGTCGTAATCGCTCTCGCGGGTTGCGTCGCGGAAAAAGAGGGCGCGAAGGCGCTCGAAAGAATACCGGAACTGGACATAGTATGCGGAACTCGCAAGTTCCACCTTCTGCCGGAATTGATATCGCAATCCATGATGAACGGCAGGAAAATCGTGCAAACCGGACTGGACGAACCCGCCGGAACCGAGTCCGGCCTGTACTGGAGAAGCTCGAACTTCCAGGCTTTCGTCACTATTATGAGGGGCTGCGACAACTTCTGTTCCTACTGCATTGTACCCTACACCCGTGGAAGAGAGTATAGCAGAAAACCAAATGACATTATCGAGGACGTCAGGAAACTCGCCCAGCTCGGAGTTAAAGAGGTCACCTTCCTCGGCCAGAATGTCAACTCCTACGGCAAGGGACTCGACCAACCACAAACCCTTGCCGACCTGCTCGCAATGGCTCACCAAGTACCAGGAATCGAGCGCATTAAGTTCATCACGAGCCACCCGAAGGACCTTTCGCGTTCACTGGCCGAAGCACTCAACCTGCCAAAGGTGTGCTCGTATTTGCACCTGCCCGCCCAGAGCGGCTCGACAAGGATACTGGAGAAGATGAACCGCGGCTACACCCGCGAAAGTACCTCGAGAACATGGAAATGGTGCGAGACTCGCTTCGAAAACGGGTATCGCGTCCGATTTCATTGTCGGATTCCCCTCTGAGACCGAAGAAGACTACATGCAGACCCGCGACCTCGTCGAGAGAGTACGCTTTCAGCAGATATTCGTGTTCAAATACTCCCCCCGGCCGGGCACAAAGGCCGCGCGCTTCAACGACGACGTGCCACAACTCGAAAAAAAGGGGCGAAACAACGACCTTCTGAACCTTCAGAAGGAAATCTCTCTTCGGGAAAGCGAAAGACTCGTACACACTACCACGCGCACGCTGATAGAGGGGCCTTCTCCACGGGCGGAACAGAACCTCATCGGACGAAGCGAGACAGACAGGATAGTTATCGTTGAAAACGAGACCGGACGCGAGGGCGAAATTCGGAACGTGCGCATCACCCGTGCAACCGCTCTGGCACTGTACTGGACGAATTCGAGGACGGAACTTTATGAATCTTCCGGGCCCTGGGCAAATACGGCATCCCAAACGTCTCTATTCCCGAACTCACTCCCGCCATATGTTCGTTGGGACGAGGCATACGCTGCGGAATCATCCGAGACGAACGCCACGGATACGAGTCCATGCACCTGCGTTTCAGGGCTCCCGCCGACGTTCCACCCGCACATCTCCAGCTCATTTCGGGGCTACTGGACCGCGGCACGCGCAGGTTCCCCTCCATGAAGACACTCACAATTCGCGAAAATGAACTCTACGGATGCGAGGCCAACTGGCGCGTCATGCGCGACCTCGACTCCTTCAGCCTCAACTTCAGCTTCAGCTTCGTCGCGCCGCAGAGGGTGGACTCACAAAGCTACCAAAACGATATCCGGCAACACCTGCAAGAATGCGTTCGCGAGCCCTACCTTATGGATGACGGCTTCGACGGCACCCTGTTCGAGCGTGACAGGGCCAACTACCTCGCTTACCTGCATCAACTGGAAACGCAGCCCATCTCACGGGCGACGTTACAGGCACTTCGCAAGGTAATGGGCGACGAGCCTTTCGCCCGGCCGCTCACCGGTACGCCTTCCGAAGTCGAGGCGGCAACCCTCGAAGAACTGAAACGCACCTATCTTCGGCTCACCGACTTCGCACCGCTGGTGGTTTCGGCCTGCGGGCCGGTCGGAGAGGATGAAATTGCGTCATGGGTCGAGCGCATCGCCGGAGATTCTCCGCGCAGGGGAATGCCGACCACGAGACCCTACACCCCGCATAAGGATGCCCTGCATCCGCGAGAAACCGCCGAAGGAAGCTCCGACCAGTTCGTGGCATTCATTACCGCCGCAGGCTGCCAAAGAATTTCCCGGGCAGAGTTTGCAACCATCTGCGCGCTTTTCAGCACCGGTTCGCGCAGCAGGCTGTACACACGTTTGCGAGAAACGGACGGCATTTCATACGGTCACCAGGACGTGGCATCTTTCGAGAAGAAGCTGCTCTTTGTGATGGGAAGTGTGCTGCCCGGGCGGGGAGAGGACGCGGTGAAGGCGCTGAGGGAAGAACTCGATGCCATGGGCGGCAAGGACGATGAACCGGCGCTCGAAGGCTGGAAGCGCGAATTCATCAACGGATTTCTCAAATCGCTCGATATGCCCGGCCAGATTGCTGCCACCCTGAACGCGAGGCTCGCGATGAAGAGGGACTTCGACCCGGCCTCCACGATTCGCAGGGTCTGCAGGATTTCGGCTCCGCGTATCGCCGCACTCACCTCCGACATGAGAGTGTTTGCGGACTACGTGGCCTCTCCCTCGGAGTCCTCCGCCTCAGAGTCATCTTCGTCATCTTCGGCCTCGGCAGATTCGGCGAGCGATGCCTGAGCCGTCGGAGATACAAGCTCTTCGAGCTTCATCTGCAGCGCGTTGATTCGCTTGTAGAACGCCCCGAAAAGGCGGAAGAAGAACACCAGCATTATTCCCAGACCAAGAACGAACATGAGCATCGTGACCGGTATTCCCGGCGCCTTCTCCGAGAGTATCTCGGTGAGTTTGTCCACCTTCTGCTTCTCCACTCGCGTCAGAACGTCCGGGTCGCTGTAGCGGTCCTTCTGCGTGTAATCCTCGTAGTAGAACTCGTAAAGACCGTTGTCCTCAAGCGCCTTATTGAAGGAGTACACCTGGCTGGGTATGCTCATCAGGTTGCCTATGGCTCCGGCGAGCAGACCGATTGCCAGCGCGACCGCTATTCCACCCGATTCCAAGCTTGCACTGCGGATGTAATCCTGAAAGATAGGCCCCTTCTTGCTCATTCCTTCTCTCCTGTCTCATCTTCGGCCACGTCATCGAACGGCGCGATCTTGCCGAGAATATCCACAAGCGACTTGCGTTCGGACGAGTTTACGCACAAAGGATATATCCTGTACTTCACACCCGTGCCGGTGTACACCGTTATCGAGCCACCTTTTTCACGAACGAACCGGGCAACCGCGTCAAGCTTCACTCTCCGCGTCTTGAACAAGACGTAAATCCGCATTTCGTTGCCGGAGATTGTCAGGTACGGCAGTACCGTCAACGCGCAGGTTAAGACCGCGAACACTGCGCCCGAGAAAAGCAGCCACGGGTTGGACATTTCCAGACCGCCTTCGCTCACGCGCACCGAAAGCGAAAGCAATACCACAGCCGCTGCCGCTGCAACGAGCTTGAACCAAGAGGAATAATAGAAGCGGATGCCCTCCGTAAACGGCTCAGTTCGCCTCTTCAGTTCCGTCATTCTGCCTCGCGTATTTTTCGAGTACCGACTGAACTATGTTCGTGGTAGAAAAGCCTTCCACGAGGCTGATTATCGTCAACCTGGCCGCCGTATTCTTGAACGTCCTTCGAACCGACCACCGGTTTCAAGCGTATAGTCACCGCCCTTTACCAGAACGTCCCGCGGACGGGCCATCGCGAGATGAGTTCGAGAGGCGTGTCCTCGTCGAACAGTGTTACGTAGTCAACCTGGGAAAGCGACGATATTACCGAGGCCCGCGCCGACTCCGAGATTATCGGGCGGTTCGGCCCTTTAAGCCGACGGACGGATGCGTCCGTATTCATCGCTACCACGAGCACGTCCCCGAACTCCTTCGAATGCTCCAGCATCTTGATATGACCAACGTGAAGAAGGTCGAAGCAGCCGTTCGTGAAAACTATGCTCCTGCCCCGGTCCCGCTCTCTCTGAAGCTCCTCGAGCAGTCTCTCCTGTGATACGAACTTCTCGACAGTGTTGACCAGGCCACCAAATATCGCGCCCATCAGGTCGTCCTTCGTCACGTGGCCCACGCCGAGTTGAGACACGGTCAGGCCCGCTGTCAACATTGCGAGTTCGGCCGACTCGACCGCGGAAAGCCCCGAACCGAGACCGACTGCGAATGTCGCTGCGACCGAGTCGCCAGCGCCCGTAACGTCGTAAACCTCGCGCCGCCGCGCGGAAAAATGCCTGCTCTCTCCGTTTCGGTCGTAAACCGTCATCCCCTTCTCGGAACGGGTTATCACGAGTTGACCGCAGCCGGTTATCTCGAATATGCGGCTCGCGCACTGTTCAAGAAGCTCGTCGCAGGGCTCGCCGGTCAGACCCGCCGCAGCCATGGCCTCCTTCGTGTTGGGAGTGATTAAGTCCGCGCCCCTGTAGCGAGAGTAGTCAATACCTTTGGGGTCCACCACCACCCTGATGCCCCTGTCTCGGGCGAGCTGTATCAGCTCCGTGAGCATCTGAGCGGAAAGAAGGCCCTTGTTGTAGTCGCTGATGGCGAGAACATCGCAACCTTCGAGCTTTCTTCCTGGGCTATTGCAAAGAGGGCCTCGCTCGACTGTCCGTCAACAGGTGTCCGGGTCACTCGCCGGTCAACGCGAACAACCTGCTGGGCCTGCGCGATTATGCGATGCTTAAGAGTGGTAGGGCGGCTTGCGAGTTGTGAGACCGTGCCGGTCTCCACTCCGGCCTCGGAAAGCAGCCTCAGAAGGTGTTCGCCCTCGTTGTCCTGTCCCACTACTCCGCATATGGATGCCTTACCGCCGAGTTCCACTGCCTTGATGGCTACGTTGCAGGCTCCACCGGGAAAGCTCTCCTCGCGACGAACGTCTAAGACCGGAACAGGTGCCTCGGGTGATATGCGCTCCACGCCGCACCATGAATAGCGGTCGAGCATCAGGTCGCCGACCACCAGGACGTTCGGAGAGACAAGACGTGCAGCGATCTGTTTCAATCGGTCGCGGTCAGTGTTCATCGCGCCTTCTCCATTTTTGCCACGAGCGATGCCCGTATCAGCGGTAGCATGATCTCGTGGTGTCCCGTTATGTTGATCGCCCTGCCTCCCGGCCTTCTCAGAACGTTTTCCGAAGGCCGGTAATGGCGGATCATATCCAGGTTCACAGCCGTGAACTCTCCGCGACCGTCTCCCACGTTCCGTGCCATGGAAAGCGCTTTCAGAAAGACCTCGGGCAGTATCACCGCGCTTCCGGCGTTGATGTAAACTCCGCCGTCGAGCGACCTCAGTGCATGGGCGAGTTTCAGAAAATCGTCGTGCGTTGCGCGGGCAAGAGCCTCGGCGTCCATCTCGGGATGCATGTGAACTATGTCGGTACCGAACGCGCAATGCACCGTGGCAAGAGCGCCCGCCCGGTAAGCTGCACCGAAGATGCTGTCCGACCTATACGGCAGACCTCCTTCTTCAACGAGCTTCCCCACCTCGTAGCCCAGGCCCTTGCGGCTCTCGGCCGCGTTTCGCGCCGCACGATGGTAATGCTGCGCGGTATCCTCGCAAAATCCGAATGAACCGTCACCGAGCGCATTCGCTACGTCCTCGCTGGTCTTGCCGATGAGGGCGAGTTCGAGGTCGTGCACCACTGCCGCACCGTTGAAAGATAGCCCGGTCAATATCCCGCGCGTGACGAGGTCGTTCACCACGGGCGCGAGCCCCACCTTCACAACGTGCGCTCCCATGGCCATGTGGACCATCCTGCCCGCCCTGCGTGCGGTGATTATTGCCTCCACGACAGCGCGCAGCTCCCTTGCGGCGAGGATGTCCGGCAGAGTGTCTATGAACTCGTCAACGGCTTCCGCGTCGCAGTCCAGCGAGCAGAAATCTTCACGGTCAACGAGATGTTTGCGGTCGTGAATCGAATACCGGTTCACGGTATTTGGGTCGAACTTGTCCTGTTCTTTCATTCAACCCTCTCAAGAATATGATTCGCCGCCTCCGCGAGCGAACCGAAAGAAGGAGCATCGTCGTGCTCGAAACCTATCGCAAGCGGCTTCACGTGAGCGTTCAGCGCCGCTTGTACATCACTTGGCGAGTCTCCGACCATCCAGCATTCGCGGTGTTCGAGCGACCATTCGCTGATACCGCGCTTCAACATGCCGGGGTGGGGTTTACGGCATTTGCACTCGGTTCCGAAGGGAGGTTCGCCATGCTCTTCATGATGGGGACAGAAATACACCGCATCCAGGTATGCGTCCTGTTTTGCGAGTTGGGCGGCAATGTGTTCTGTGATGTCGAAGAAACCCTCCACGGTCAGCCTGCCGCGTGCAATGCCGGACTGATTGGTGGCGACGAGAAGCCTGAAACCTGCCTTGCGCAGCTTTCTCGAGGCCTCGGGAACACCTTCGAGGATGTGCACGTCATCGACGGCGGAACAGTACCCGATGTCTTCAATTATCACGCCGTCACGGTCGAGAAACACGGCCCTGTTCGGTTTGCCGGTCATCGTCACCTCTTCTTGTCCTCTTCGTCCTCGTCGTCGCGCATGAACGGCAGAAGCTCCTGCCCAAGTTTCTTCAAAAAGCTGTAGAAACGGTTCTTATTCTCAGGACGAATGCGTATGAGCTTCTCGTGAGCATCGTAGGCGAGCCTCGCCCTGTCAAGCGCTGTCGCCTCGCCCGGATCCAGGCGGAACCATTCAAGGTCGGGCGGAATCTCCACCTCGCCCTCGTCTATGAACTCCAGCAGCCCGAGCTGTCTCAGCAGTCCGCGGTTGTACTCGTCGAGGTTGACTAAGATTCCCATGCCGCCCGGAAGCTCGTCCATGTCCATTGCCAGACCCGCTATGAGCCCCATGAACGAACTGTCCATGCCCCGGCACTCAGCCATGTCGAATATGAACTCCCGAAACTTGCGCTGCTTCGCATCCTGAATGTAGGTACGCAGCGGAGTTCCGTTGCTCAGCGACCCCAGGCCCACCACCTTGATATAGCAGGTATTGCCAGTCTCGGCGATTTCTATGTAGCCACCGTAATAATCCGCGCCGACCCTCCTCGAAGACGGAAGACCGGCCGAGGACGAACGCCTCGAGTGCCTGCGGGAGTTCCTGCGATTCCCTTTGTCTGAGCGTTTTCCGGATGCCATTTATGACTCGCGGACGAGGGTTGCCCGATATTGTTCGGCTCTCCCGCAAGACTGTAGCATTATACCCTTGTTTGAATGCTTTCGAGCACAGCACTGCATATGCGCACTCTTGCCATTTTGCAATCCCCTGTTTGCTTTTTGGCATAGGCGCGGTACCATTATGGGGGCGTCTGTTTGCCTGCGACAAGGTACGGACTATAATCAACACGGATGGGAGACATGCCGAAACTCACAAGCGAAGTGCAATTCCTGAAAGGTGTCGGGCCGAAAAGGGCCGAATCCCTCGCCGACAAGGGCATTAATACGGTGCGGGATGTCCTTTTCTTTTTTCCGAACAAGTACAAGGATTTCACGAAGTTACTTGCGATAACCGACCTCTCCGACGGCGATGAGGCTGTTGTCAGAGGCAGAATTATCAAGAGCAGTCGCGGAAACCCCTTCGGAAAGGTGCGATATCGCATGACCATCTCCGACGGAACCGGCACCGCGAGCGCAATCTGGTTCAAGACCCTCAATGGCCTTGAGAGCTTCCGCATAGGCGAAGAGGTGTACATAAGCGGAAAGGTCATATACCGCGCGGGATTCACCTTCGTACACCCCACCGTGGAGCGCACCGGCGGCGAGACACGCCGTGCGAATCGAATCTCGCCCGTCTATCCGGAAATTGACGGCATCGGCGAGGCTTCCATTCACAACATGGTCGAGCAGGCTCTCACGTGCGCTGAACACCTCAACGAATTCCTGCCGCAGGAGATTCTGCTCGCATATTCCTTTCCCGAACGTGCCCGGGCCCTGAAGGAGATTCACTCGCCCCGCACCTCCGACAGGCTGAGAAAGGCACGTCAGCGCTTCGTGTTCGAGGAGTTCTTCCTCATGCAGGTGGCTACTGCCCTCAAACGCCACCATTACCGCTCGGTCAAAAAGCAACGGCCCATGAAGTTCTCCACTCACATTGACAGCCGAATTCGTGCGCGCTTCCCCTTCTCCTTCACCAAGGCACAGGACCGTGCAATCGGCGATATCGTGGGCGACATGACCTCCGAAGTCCCCATGGAACCGACTGCTGCAGGGTGACGTCGGTTCGGGAAAGACCGCCGTCGCTCTATATGCCGCGCTGCTCGCGGTCGCCAACAAGAAGCAGGCCGCCATACTCGTACCCACCGAGGTGCTCGCACGTCAGCACTTCGAGAGCATTAACGAGTTCCTGAAAGGCTCGCGAGTCCGTACAGACCTCGTCGTTGGCTCCATGAACTCGGCCGAAAGGGCGGCCGCGCATCGTTTCCTCGCAAGGGGAGAAACCGATATCGTGGTAGGCACACACGCGCTGCTCACCGCTGATGTAAACTTCGCCCGCCTCGGGCTCGCCGTTGTGGACGAACAGCACCGATTCGGCGTCGCCCAGCGCGCCGGCCTGAAGTACAAGGGCACAGCAACGGATACTCTTGTCATGACCGCGACTCCCATACCCCGAACACTCGCCATGACCCTCTTCGGCGACCTCGACGTGTCGGTGATAGATGAACTACCGCCGGGACGAAAACCCGTGAGAACCCTCCGCTTCCCACTCGAAGAGGAACGCAAGGCGATTGCCCTCATTCGCGAGGAACTCTCCAACGGTGGGCAGGCGTTCGTTATTTCCCCGTACATCGAGGCCACCGCCACCGACGACTTCCGCTCCGCGCTCGCAACTTACGAACGTTTCGGGGAAAAAATCTTTGCGGATTACTCGGTGGGGCTCGTGCATGGAAGAATGCCACCGGCCAAACGCGAGATGGAAATGGAACGCTTCCGGCGTGGCGAGACCGACGTACTGATATCCACCGTAATAGTCGAGGTGGGCATAGACATGCCTAACGCCTCGGTCATGTTCATTCAGCACGCCGAACGCTTCGGACTTTCCACGCTTCACCAGCTTCGGGGACGGGTGGGACGCGGGAAGCGAATCTCGTACTGTCTTTGCACCGCGGATCTCACAAACGACCAGTCCCGCGAGAGGCTGGAGGTCTTCTGCTCCACTACGGACGGTTTCAGAATCGCGGAGGAGGACCTGCGACTGAGAGGCCCGGGAGAAGTGCTGGGAACGAAGCAACACGGGCTCCCCGCTCTGAAATGGGGTTCATTTCCCGATGACTACGACGTGCTCAAGCTCGCACGAACAGAGGCTTTCAGGCTCGTGGAAAGCGGCTGGCGACCGCCCGACCACCTGAGGGCGGAGATGCAGCGCTGCACACCTTCAAATCCCAACTACTCCACGGTGGGCTGAATGAAAATACTCGATACCGCCCTGATAAGGATATTGGAAAGGCTCGCGCAGGAAGTTAAGCGTTCCGCAACGGGCTCTCAGGCGGCGGGAGCGCGCAAGGGTTCGTTGAAGGGCGGAGACGAGGAGTTCGCGGAACATCGTCCCTACCACTTCGGCGACGACTTACGACGAATAGACCTGAAACCTTACCTGCGCCTCGACGAACTGGTCACGAAGGTATTCGCTCGCTCAACCGCGGGAAACGTACACGTAATGCTCGATACGAGCGCGTCCATGGCGGCTTTTGACTCGAAGCGCGTCTTCGCGCTCCGGCTCGCGGCGGCGATGGGATACCTCGCACTGTGCTCTTCCGACAGGCTCACTGTCTGGCTGCTCTCGGACGGAAAGGCTCTCCCATCCCCGCGAATGGATGGCAAACAGAACATCGCGAGGCTGGTGAACTTTCTCGAAGGAGTACGGTTTTCGGGAAGGACTGCGATAGCGGACTCGCTCGCCTCTTCGGCGCTGGAAATACCGGGACGCGGCGAGACCGTACTCATCAGCGACCTCTGTGACGAGGGCGACTTCATTGCCCCTCTGCGCGCACTGTCGGCGCGCAGGTGGAACGTCTCTGTGCTGCATGTCATGGACAGGCGTGAATACGCCCCGGAAAAGCTGGGCTCTGCGAACCTGACGGATGTGGAAACAGGCGAGACTCTCGACACCTGGCTCGGCGATGAAGCGGTGAGCATATACCGCGAACTTTTCGCCAGACGTCTCGACAGAATCTCCGGACAACTCTCATCCGCCCGAACGAGCTACTATCCCGCCAAAACCGACACGGAACTCACCGCGCTTATTCGAAGGACCTTCGGCCTCTGAACTCACGCATCCGAGCGGTCGAGCGTCCGGTACTGAACAGCTTCGGCTATGTGGTTGCGCTGCATGTCCCTCTTCTCATCCAAATCCGCAATTGTGCGCGCAAGCTTCACGATACGGGAATAGGCGCGGGCAGAAAGCCCCAACTGGTCCATCGCCATCTGTATCAGCTTGTTGGAATCGTTGTCCAGCCTGCAATGTTCACGTATCAGGGACGATGTCATGCGAGAGTTGCAGTTGACTCTCTTGATGTCCCGGAAACGTTCGAGTTGGATGTCCCGAGCCGCCTGAACCTTCTTGCGAACATCGGCTGACGAAGGCCCTTCCTTCGCGAGCCCCATGTCCTTCACCTTAACGGCAGAGACCTCGATGTGCATGTCAATTCTGTCAAGCAGGGGCCCTGAAAAGCGCGAGCGGTACCTTGCGATTTGCGACGGAGAGCACTTGCATGACTTCCGAAAGTCGCCGAGGTGTCCGCACGGGCAGGGATTCGCCGCGGCAACGAGCATGAACTGGGAAGGCAAAGATATCTTCGCGCCCACCCGAGATATGGTGACGCCGCCGTCCTCAAGCGGCTGACGCAGGGACTCAAGCCCGCTGCGCGGGAATTCCGCAAGCTCATCGAGAAATAGAACACCGTTATGTGCAAGCGAGACCTCTCCCGGCCCGGGAACCTGCCCGCCGCCTATGAGTGCAGGGACTGATACGTTGTGATGGGGATGCCGAAACGGCCTGCGAGTAAGCAGTGCCGAACCCGTTCCCAACTGTCCCGCGAGGGAGTGGATGCTTGTGGCCTCGATAGCCTCGTCGAAGGTCAGAGAAGGCAGTATGGTGGGCAGTCTTCGTGCGAGCATCGTCTTGCCGGAACCCGGCGGGCCGACGAGTATCACGTTGTGCCCGCCAGCGGCGGCGATCGTCATGGCGCGTTTGGCCGCTGACTGACCTCGCACATCGTTGAAGTCAACATCGTCGCCACCTTCGTCCATCAGCTTTTTTATGTCAACCTTGACAGGGTCGGCCGGAGCCTTCCCCGTTACTATCGCCACCGCCTTTGCAAGGCTGTCAACTCCGATGACGTCAACTCCCTCCACCACAGCAGCCTCGCGAGCGTTCTGAACCGGAACGAAGACCCGTTCCACGCCCCTCCTGCTGGCGGTAAGGGCCGCCGATATTGCCCCCTTCACAGGTCGCACCGAGCCGTCAAGTGACAGTTCTCCCAGCATGTAAGCACTGTTGTCGGTGCGAGCGAGTTGTCCGCCGGCGACAAGCGTACCCAGCGCGATGGCGAGGTCGAACAGTGGCCCCTCTTTGCGCCTGTCGGCCGGAGCGAGGTTGACGATAACCTTTCCTCGCGGCATGGAAAAACCGCTGTTGGTTATCGCGGACCGAACTCTCTCAGCACTTTCGCGCACCGCGGCATCAGGCAAACCGACAAGGGCTATCTCCGACTTGCCGGAACTGCGTATGTCAACTTCCACTTCTACCGGATATGCCTCTACGCCTTCAAACGCTGTGGAGAACAAACGTGCAAACATGCCTACCCCTCAAGATGCGTGTTGGAATGGATTATAGCACAATTGGCGCAGAGTGCAGCCGGTTTTCCCCTATCCTCCCTTAACATATCTTCACATGGTCTTTACTTGCCTTGCCGACCCGAAAGTGTACACTGGCAATATGAACCGGAACGTACTGCACATAGACACGGGCCGAACATGGAGGGGCGGCCAGCAGCAGGTATTCTACCTGACAAGCGGACTGGTCGAGAGGGGCGTTAATGTTATCCTCGTATGCCCGCCCGGAAGTCCCCTTGCCGAACGCGCTGCCGATGCCGGTATTAAAACCGTCGAGGTAGTTATGCGATCTGAGTTCGACATCTGCGCCGTTATCTCTCTGCGCAAACTCATATCAAAAAACAACGTACAACTTGTTCACGCTCATACCGCTCACGCACACGCCCTCGCAGCGGCCGCGTGTACGCTCACACGTGGAACCAAGTGCATTGTGACACGAAGGGTTGACTTTCCTCTCGCAACCTCATTCCTCTCGCGATTAAAGTACAGCGAAAGTGGAGCCGATCACTTCATCACCGTCTCGGCGTTCGTCAAAAAGGTCATGGTGGAAGGCGGAGTGCTGCCCGAAAGGATCTCGGTCGTACACAGCGGCGTTGACATGGATCGATTCAGGAACGTTGACGGTTCAAAGGTCAGAGAGGAATTTCCCGTCGGCGACGCCCCGCTTCTGGGGCAGGTTGGGTCTTTCGTCCCTGAAAAAGGACACCGCTACAGCATTCTCGCAATGAAGAGGATTACGGAATACTACAAGGACGCGAAACTGCTGCTCCCCGGCGAAGGGGCTCTCGCCGACCAGCTTCATGAACTCATCGAAAAGGAAAATTTGACAGGCTCTGTCATAATGCCGGGATTCAGGCACGACATGGAACAGCTCATGTGCGCGCTGGATGTCTTTTTGATGCCGTCATCAATGGAGGGGCTCGGAACCGCCGCGCTGGATGCGATGGCCGTAGGTGTTCCGGTGGTGGCGACCAATTGCGGAGGGCTTTCGGAAAGCGTAATTCACGAGCGAACGGGATTCGTGGTGGAACCGAAGAACTCTCAGGCTATTGCGGACGCGGTCCTGTGCCTGCTGAGACACGAAAACCTTGCTGAGAATCTGCGCAACGGGGCATTCAGGCACATAAGTGAGAACTTCAGCGCGCAAAGCATGATAGAGGGCAACCTTGACGCTTACGAACGAGTATTGACAGAGTAACTATTCCACGGTGACCGACTTTGCCAGGTTGCGCGGCTTGTCAACATCGCAGCCGCGAAGAACCGCCACGTGATAGGCCAGAAGCTGCAAGGGCACGATGGAAAGAAGCGGCGAGACCGCGGGGTCTATGGACGGGAAAGTCAGAACGTGGTCGCAAACCGCATGAGCTTCTTCGAAGCCCTCTTCTACCACTCCTATTACCTTTGCCCCGCGTGAACGAACCTCCTGCGCGTTGGAAAGCGTCTTCTGAGCCACAGGGTCGTTGGGACAGATGAACACTACGGGCGTTCCCTCCTCGATCAGAGCAATGGGGCCGTGCTTGAGCTCGCCGGCAGGATATCCCGCCGCGTGGATGTAGGATATCTCCTTCAGCTTCAGCGCGCCCTCGAGGGCTATCGGATACGACAGGCCGCGCCCTATGAAGAAAGCGGACTCGCTGTCCTGGATGTCCTTCGCAACCTCTGCAATCTTTTCGGTCTCGGAAAGCAGAACCTCAAGCGCCGTCGGCAGCTTGCGAAGTTCGTCCATGTAATGCGCGATTCTGTCCTCCTGCAGCCGCCAGCGTATGCGCCCCAAGTGCAAAGAAAGCATAAGCAGCAGCGCTATCTCCGCTGTGAAGGCCTTTGTGGACGCAACTCCCACCTCGGTGCCCGCCCTCATGTAGATGGCCTGGTGAGATTCTCGCGCGATCGTGCTCTTCATAACGTTCACGATGGAAAGCGTTCGCACAGACTGCTTGCGAGCCAACCGGATTCCCTCCAAAGCGTCCGCGGTCTCTCCGCTCTGTGATATCGCCATTACAAGGGACTTTGTATCCAGTATGGGATCGCAGTAACGGAATTCCGATGATATCTCAACGTCCGCGTGAACTCCTGCAAATCTTTCGAGGTAGTACTTGCCCACGAGACCCGCATGCCAGCTCGTACCGCAAGCCTGAACAACTACCCTGTCTATGGCGGCGAGTTCGGAGTTGTCCAGCGTCATCTCCTCGAAGAAAGGCAGGTTGTCGGATATCCTGTCGCCCACTATCCGGCGCATGACATCCGCTTGCTCGTGTATCTCCTTGAGCATGAAGTGGGCGTAAGGGCCGAGTTCAGCGTCCACCATTTCCCAGTCTATCTTGTGAACGTCCGGACGAATCGGGTTGCCGTTATTGTCGAAAACCTCGAGCCTGTCCTTGTACAAGGTGGCCCAGTGTCCGTCTTCGAGATAAACCACCTTGTCAGCGAACGGTTGAATGGCCTCAACCGACGATGCCACAAAGTGCTCACCGTTTCCGATACCGAGAACTATCGGGCTGCCCTTGCGTACCACCACCAGCTTGTCCGGTTCCTTTTCGGTGGTCACCACGAGCGCGTACGCCCCGTCCAGCTTCTCTACGGCCTTGCGCACCGCGTCCTCCACACCGATATGGATGTACTGGTCTATGAGGTGAGGGATGACCTCCGTATCGGTCTGAGAGCGGAAAACCGTGCCGCGCGACTTCAGTTCCTCGCGCAGCTTATCGTTGTTCTCGATGATGCCGTTGTGAACCACGGCTATGGTGTTCTTCGTGTTGAAGTGCGGGTGGGCGTTCTCCTCGGAGGGCTTGCCGTGCGTCGCCCAGCGGGTATGGCCGATTCCCGCACTGGCTTGGTAATCCTCTTTCGAAAGCACCTCGGCAAGCTCAAAAACACGCCCTGTCCTCTTGCGACTATAAAGCGTGCCGTCCTCCACGACCGCGACTCCCGCGGAGTCGTACCCGCGGTATTCCAGCCGTTCAAGCCCCTTGAGCAGAACTTGCGTTGCGCGTTTTTTCTTACCTATATATCCGACTATTCCACACATCAGCCTTCGATCTCCTCAAGGCGCCTCTTCACATCGAGCTTCATCTCTTCCACGAGCTCCTTCGCCTTCTGCCTGCTCTCCGCTTCCGCGACAACCCGGATGATTGGTTCGGTGTTGGACGCTCGGATGTGAACCCAACTGTCGCCGTAGTCAATTCGAAGACCGTCCTCGGTGTTGATGTTCTCATCCGAGTGTTCCTTCATCATCTGGCGTATGCTGCGAAGTGCGCGGGTGCGCGGAGCTGAAACCTTGTCCTTGATCATCTCGAAGCGAGGATAAGTCGCCACAATCTCCTTCACGCTCTTGTTGCGCTCAGCCATCATCTCAAGAGTCAACGCCATACCTATGAGGGAATCTCTTCCATACAGCACGCGCGGGTCTATCACGCCGCCGTTGCCCTCGCCGCCGATTGGTGAGCCTACCTCGGCCATCTTGCGCGAGACGTTCACCTCGCCCACCGGTACGCGGATGCTCTCGCAACCGTGCTTCGCGACCACCGCCTCCACCGTCTTCGTTGTCGAAAGGTTCATCACCACTGGCCCGGGGTTCTTCGAAAGAACATGGTCCGCTGCAAGTGCGAGTGTCATCTCTTCGCCAAGATATGTTCCGTCATGGGCGATTACCGCGAGCCTGTCCGCGTCGGGATCCAGTGCGAAACCCAGTTCACAGTCGTTCACGCGCGTCGTGCGGCAGATATCCTTCAAGTTCACGAAGCTGGGTTCGGGGTTGTGGGGGAAGTAACCGTCTGGCTCGCAGTTCAGAGTCACAAGCTCGCAACCCAGCCTTGCCAGAAACTGTTGAGTAATCTCCACTCCGGCACCGTTGCAGCAGTCAATGGCCACCTTGAACTTGCGCGAGCGAATCAGTTCTGCATCCACCGAGCCCAGCACGCGCCGGATATGCTCTTCGGGGGCCTTGTCGTAGTCGTTGACGTTCTTGAGCTGATTCCAGCGAGCCTTCTGAAAACCGCCCTGGTAGTAGATGTCGAGAAGTTGCCGTCCCTCATCGGCGTCCAGATACACGCCATCGTCGCCGAAAAACTTCAGCGCGTTCCATTCGATCGGGTTGTGCGACGCGCTTATCATGATACCACCGGCTGCTCCGAGTGCCTTCACGCCGATTGAGAGTGTCGGTGTCGGGCACACTCCGAGGTCTATAACCTCGCATCCGCAGGAAAGAAGCCCCGAGAACACCGAGTGCTTTACCATTTCTCCGCTGTTGCGGGTATCCATTCCAACCACTACCGGATTGCCTTCGACGTAGGTGCCGAATGCCATTCCGAGCGAAACCAGAAGCTGAGGTGTGAGGGACTCTCCCACTATGCCCCTGACTCCGGAAATGCCTATCATCAGACTGCTCATCTGTCCTCCAAATGTACGGGATACTCGTTCAAAAACTCTTCGAGAGAAAGAATCCGTGTATTGCCGTTCTTGCGGGCCTTGTCGAGCTTGGAGCCCGGGCTTTCCCCCGCGAGAAGTATATCGGTGTTCTTCGAGACCGACGAGGTTACCTTCGCGCCGTGCAATTCCAGAACCCGGGTGAGCTCCGGACGCTTGTGGCCTTCAAACGAACCTGTTATTACAATGGTCAAACCGGCGAGCGGACGCTCGCCTTCTCCTTCGCGCTCCTTAGATCTGAGTTTCACTCCCGCAGCGTCGAGCCTCTCTATCTCAGACCTGTTGCGCTCGTCGGAAAAGAACTTCGCTACGGAGTCCGCTACGATCGGGCCTATCTCGGAAATCTCTTCGAGTCGCTCGCGTGTGGCTTCCATAATGCTCGCGATGTCCCTGAAATTCTCTGTCAATACCTGCGCGAGCCTCGCGCCGACGTGAGGTATGCCGAGCCCCACAAGCACCCGGTGAAGCCCCCGTTCCTTTGAGTTCTCGATGGAGGCCAGCAGGTTGTCAGCGGACTTCTCGCCCATGCGTTCCAGTTTCAATAGCTCTTCTCTCTTGTCCCGCAGTTCGTATATGGACGGGACGGAGTCTATCATGTCTTCCTTCAACATTTGCTTAGCAATCGCCTCGCCAAAGCCGTCTATGTCCATCGCGGAGCGAGAACAGAAGTGTATCACGCGCCCCTCAAGCTGAGCAGGACATTCAGGGTTCGTGCAGCGCAGTGCCACCTCGCCTTCTATGTGCGTCACGGGTGACGAACAAGCAGGACATTCAGACGGCGGCTCTATTGGGCGGGAGTCGTCGGGACGTTCGTCCTTGTGAACCTTCACTACCTGCGGAATTATCTCGCCCGCCTTCTCGATGGTCACCGTGTCGCCGACGTGAACGTCCTTGCGTTCTACCTCCTCGTAGTTATGGAGGCTCGCGCGCTTGACCGTCGTGCCGGCAAGCTGAACGGGAGTGAGGTTCGCAACAGGCGTTATCACACCGGTGCGGCCGACACTGTGCTCCACGCTTTCGACCTTCGTCGGCACCTGCTCGGGTTCATATTTGTAGGCGATGAGCCAGCGCGGCGCCTTCGAAGACGATCCGAGTTCGTCTCGCAGCTCAAATTCGTTCAGCTTCACCACCACTCCGTCAACGTCGTAGGGCAACTCATGGCGCTCTGTGTCGAATTCACGTATGAACTCAAGTACCTCCCCGATATCAGCGCAGTGACGCCACCTCTTCTGAACTGGGAAGTGCATATCGGATAAAAAACCTATCAGCTCTTTCTGAGTGGATGGAACGTCGCCCTCGGTGTAGCCCAAGGAGTAAATGCAAAGCGACAGGTGCCTCGCTGCGACCTGAGACGGGTCCTGCAGCTTGAGAGTACCGGCGGCGGCGTTGCGGGGGTTGGCGAACTGAGAAAGCCCATCCTCTTCGCGCTTTTCATTAATCTTCCTGAACCGCTCGGCGGCGAGATACACCTCTCCACGAACCTCCAAAACGCGGGGACAACCCTCCGGAAGATTCAAAGGCAGGGCACGAACGGTCTTGGCGTTCGCGGTTATATCGTCGCCCGTCCGTCCGTCGCCGCGGGTAGCGGCGTACTCCAGAGAGCCTTCTCTGTACATCACTGTTAGCGCTACGCCGTCTATCTTGGGTTCGGCAACGTAGGAGTAACTCGATACCGCGTCTGAGACGCGTTTGTCAAACGCCCGCAGTTCCGACTCGTTGTAGGTGTTGTTGATGGATAACATGGGAACACGATGCTCGACATCACTGAACGACTCGACCGGCTTGCCGCCCACTCGCCGCGAAGGGGAGTCCTCCGAATCGTACTCGGGATATTCCTTTTCAAGCTGTATCAGCTCGTTCATGAGCTTGTCGTATTCGCGGTCGGATATCTCCGGGGCATTCTGGACATAGTATTTGAAATCGTGGTATTCGATTTTCTCTCGAAGTTCTTCAATCCGCTCGCGGGGGTCTTTTTCGGCCACTTTCCCTCCGGGGTGCATGCGTACTATGAATTTTAACCCAAAGGTGCCTCAAATCAAATGCAGCGCCAAATAAAAAGGCCGCCGCATGTTCAGCGGCGGCCTTCGTGGTGAAAAAAAGAACCGTCAGCGCAGGAGGTTACGAACGAAAGCACGCAGTGCGTGGGTTTCGGAAAGTTCGCCCGCGGGAGACGGTGATACTGCGTAGTAGAGGCTAACAAGGTCGGAGCCGGTACGGCTGCCCGCCATGCTCATGTCGCGCATATCGGTGAGGGTTGTGACCGCGCCGGAAGCGAGCGAGCCGAACGCCGCGGTAGCAATAAAGCAGCCTCCGCCGCCACCGCCACCGGTGTCATCGTCGCCGTTGCCCGGATCTCCGGGATCTCCCGGGTCGCCCGGGTCGCCCGGGTCGTTGTCGCTGGGTTCGGTCGCCTTCGCCTCGGCGTACATCGGAACGTCGTTCATGAAGTATATGGCTACCGGACGACCGTCGGATTTCAAAGCCACGAGGGTCTTGCCGTCGAACTCAGCGTCCTCCGCCACTACTGAGTGCTCCCAAGTCGTGCCGGTGTAGCGTGCGAAGCGCACGGTGTCGGACGTGTGGTGAACGATATTGGGCCGTGAGTAATCATCAAGTGCCAACGAACTGCCAAGACCACAACCGTACGTCGGGTCGGCAACGTGGAGGTTCCAGTTGCCGAACAACCCAAAGGCGGCATGCAGCTGAGAGCCGCGGAAGTTCGAGATATCCGCGTAGCTGATGTAAACGCTGCCAGAATGGTCAATCATCATGTCCAGGTAGTGGCCGGCGTTGCCCTCATCCGTTACCTGCGTTATGTCCCAAGTGCCTTCATCGTACATCGCGGTAAAGAGGTAGATGCCCTTGCGGTATGCGAGGTAAGGCATGCCTGTGAGCGGATGACGCATTGCTTTAAGGTCGAAGCGGGATGCGCCCGTATCAACCAGTGTTTGAACCCAAAGACCTGTTCCGTGGTCGAAGCGCTGCTGAATAAGGTCGCCGAACTGACCACCGCGGTAGAAAACGTTCACCTCTCCCGCGCTGTCCAGTACGACCTCCGCGGAGTCTCCGAGCACGAGACCTGTATCGAGAAGTTCCGGTACTGCCGTGCTGTTCTCGTACGTAATGAGGTACAGGTCGCCTTCCTCTGTGGTTACCACAACGTATATGGCGTTCGGACCGAGTGCCACATCGAGGTCGGTCACGGTTCCGATGCCACTCACCAGGAGCGTGTTGCTCCAGTCACCGGGCTTGGAGCTTACTCCGGTTTTCTCGGCAAGGAGCACGCTGTCAAGATTGTCGTCATAGTAGGCGATACGGGGCTCGTCGTTGTCGAGCACCATTTCTATTGCGCGCGAGCTCATCTCGGAGGCGATGGCCTCGCCGGGATGCCAGTACTGAACCGGCTGAGCCGGTGTGGCTGTCCACTGCCAGATAAGCGTCGAGGGTTGGCTGACAGTCACGGTTACCATCGGCAGGATGCCGGAAGTGAAGTCACCGGTTCCGGTGTAGCCGTCGGATACATAATCGCCCGTCGAGCCCGATGAGAAGAACGAAAGTGTTTCACCTTCAAAGTACCAGTAAGTACCAACGGGCGGAGAAAGAACGCCGAGACCGGCGGGATTCTGAACTTCGTACTGGTGCTGAGGGTGCCAGATGACAGTCTGATGAATCGGGTTATCCATTGCGAGGGCGGCCTGGTCGGGGTTGTCAATGGATCTCTCAAGGTTGAGAGCGCCTTCTCCCGTGCCTGCCCATTCGGGTGCGTGGCGAGTGCCGCCCGCCGGTGCGGGAATGTCGAGCCGTACCGTGACGATCGTGCCCTTGTCGTACCAGCCGGAGCGGTCCAGTTCAAAGCCGCCTGCGCCGGTTGATTCCAGCAACAGATAGTACTTTATGTCAAACGTTGCGTACTGCCTTATGGTGCCGTCCATCGTGACCTGAATGGAGGTGCCGGACGTTGTATCAACGCTGCCCGGGCCAGTCCCGTCCCAGTTGTTGAATATGAATTGCTCCCAGGATGGGTCGGGGTCTGTAAGTACGTCCACGTTGACTATCGTGCCTTCTTCGAACCACTCAGAAGACTTCTCCAAACCGTCTATCGTCGGTGTACCGACGTTCGAATCAAGGTTCAGTTCGTACTGAAGCTGCCACTGCCACTCCAACGTGGTGGGCATGTTGATCACAAAGTTGCCTGTAGAGTTACTGGTGCCGAGAGCGAGAGAGCCTGTGCCCTGGAATCCGATGCATTCGTACCGAACTCCCGGACCTGCCTCCACGTATTGCGGCACACTCGAGTTGATTGCGTTGCCCTTGATATACCAGCCGGTGGTGGCTCCGGTGGCGCTGTACTTGTCGTTGATGACCTCGAAACGAATCTCGAGTTCCCAGTTGAAAATCACCGTGGTTGGCTGCGAGATATTGAAATCAACTTCTACCTCTGTGCTGCTGCCTAACTGCGGCGAGTCATAGCCAACACAGTGATAGCGGTTGTAGTCGTCTATTCGATGGCTCTCCTCCGCATAGACGCTTATATGCTCGCCCTCTCGGTAGAAGCCGCTGCTCGAACCGGTTATGTACGTCTGCGCCGAAACAACCTCGAAGTAGTAGTCGGCATCATAGTAAGCGGTGAAAGTCGTTTCGTCCATTGATTCGACAGAAGCTGTCTGCTCGCGTTGACCGCCGTGACCCCAGTGAGAGAACACGTTGCGCTGGTCGGATTCCTCGTTCAGGTACTGTGGTGCGCCGATCTGATGTTCCTCGAAATACTTCCACGTAGATGAATAGACGCTGTAGTCGCTTCCATCAACCTCTACTTCGCCCCGGTTGCCGAATTCCGTGCGTACCGTCGCGACGACATCGTTGGTCAGCATGAACTCGTCGCTTGCGTACCAGGAACACCACACGTCGCCGTTGAACACCCTCGCGCCGAAGATGAAGTTGCGGCTGGCGAGCCCGCCGTTGTGCGTGGCGGTGTTGATGGTGGCCTGCCAAACAGTGTTGGATACCTCTGTGCCGTCGGCGAACTTCGTGAACGAGTCGCCGCCGTCAAGGGAATATCCGAACTGAACGTCGGATGGTGCCGGAATATTAACCTGGATGCGGGCGCGGACGGGAGCGCAGGCCGAATTGTTCGTCCCCCAGCTTCCCACTGTCGTATCGCTCTGGACATCGCTACTTCTGTGGTACATACCGTTACTGTTGCCGCTGAAACCGGCTACGTAGAAATAGCCATAGGAAAAGTACAAGGATGTCTGCGCTTTACCGGTACGTTGGGAACGTTTACCGTCCTCGTATAAGTTTGGTTGAGGCTTCCACTGTATTGAGAGGATGTCCAGATGTGCTTCACCGTGCCGTCGCCGGGAATCTGGAACAGCTTGAGCTTGTAGTTGAAAGAATAGTACCCGCTGCCTCCGGTGACCAATGTCATCTGGTTGACTGTGCCCGCGCTCTGGGATTCGTTGGACGAAGCCTTGTTTACTATGGTATATCCCCGGTAATAAGCATAGCTCGAGCCTCGGTTCCACTGGTTCGGCGGAAAGTACTCGGTCTTGTTGTAAGCGCTGGTGTTGGCGGTTACGGTTATCGTGCCCTCGTCCGGATTCGTGAAACCGGTTATGGAGTCCGGCATCTGGTTGAACACTTGCAGCGTTTCCTCCACCGGATCCGTCGCGGTGCCAACTGTGTCCGCATATGCCCTGACTTTCGCTCCCAGGTCTATCATGTCCCCTGTCTTCCATACGGCGCTGAAGCCGTCGGAGCCATCCTCATCCTTGGCGATGTAGTGCCAGGACGAGTCATCAGAGGAATAGTAGTCGAAATAGACCACTGTGAAAGGCAGTGGGTCGTCAACAGTGGCGGAAAGTGTGATATCGCCACCGTTGAAGTCGTCGGAGTTGAAGCCGGAAATACTGGTGACTGACGGAGCCGCGAATGCGGCGTTAGCCCACATGAACGTCGCCAGTACGAAGGCGCCGAGCATAAGGAGGTAGTTTCTTGTTCTCATCTCTGTTTCCCCTTAAAGGGTGTTATCGTACAACGAGTTCTCTTACAAGAGCGCGTAGTGCGTCGGTTTCAGACATCGCAGCCGCGGCCGGAGGACTCACCTCGTAGTAGAGACCGACGAGGGTGGAAGTCACTGACGAAGCAGTCAGGGAACCATCCCTTACAGTAGTAAGGGCAACCACGCTGTCCGCTGCAAGTGACCCGAAAGCAGCGGTCGCGACAAAACAGCCGCCTCCGCCGCCACCACCATCACCGGTGGTGTCGTCGCCATCATCAGAACCGCCCTGGTCAGGAGTCTCGCCCATCGAGGTATCGCCGGTGTTCACCTGAGAATCTGCCTTGGCGTCAATGTAGCCGAGAACGTCCTCGTCAAGGTAGAACACGCCGGGCTTGTCAACGGGGAGCATGACCATTGATAGCACGCCGCCCATGCCTGCCGGGTTCGGAATGGTTATGTGTTCCCAATCGTCGCCGTTGTGGCGTGAGTAGCGAAGGTAGAAGCCGTTGTTGGATATGATGTGAGGATACGCTGAGCTGTCAAGCTCAAATTCAAGGCCGTATCCGGAAACATCCGAGTCAACCTGCTGATAGCTCCACACGTCACCTATCTTCCGCGCAAGCCGCGTGACGGGCTCGTTCACAACTGAGAGGTCCTGGTAGGCGATGTAGAGTTCGCCACTCGGACTCGTTTCCAGTTCGCAGAAGTGGCCCGTATCGCCGGTCGTATCAACTTCTTCGACCAGCCAGTCGGAACCGACCTTCTCCGCGCAGAAAACTCCCCGCTTAACGGTGTCGTAGAACGCCACCACGGGATGCCCGTCGTTCAGCTTCACCGACAGCGAGCAATAGAGCGAAGCGATTCCGTCGAACGGAACGGTCTCGATCGTACTGGTCGCGCCCTCAACGGTCGCAACCTTCACGGCTCCGTTGCCGTTGTCGAGGTAGGCAATGTAGATCTCGCCGTTCACGCCTTCAGATATTTCGACGCTGCGACCTACGTCCCCGATATCGTCGAACAGGTTGACCGCCCAGCCGGACGAACCGACTGCGGCATCCGTAACTGTGAGAGTATAGAGGTTATTGTCGTCTGCGCCGTAATAGGCAAGTAAGACCTCGTCGTTGTCGAGAACAACAAGGCTGATAGAAGCGATCTGGCCAACCTGAGTGGCAATCTGCTGACCGCTCCAGGTCGTCCCGTCTCCGGTCATCAGGTGGATGGCGTCCGTGTTAGTGTCGTAGTATGCGAACACTATAGTGCCGTCCGAAAGAATGCCGCTCGACATGAGAGACGCTCCGGATGAAACGATCTCCGAAGGCATGTTCCAGTACTGCTCGGGTACTTCAGGTCTCAGGTTCCATATCCAGCTCACTGATGTAGGCTGGGTGATTACGAATTCGAAGAACGGATCGGTTCCGTCTCCGAGCGAGCCTTCTCCGTCATAGCCTCCACAGATGAAGTTCGAAGTGGAGAACTGAGCGAAACCGGTCACAGGCTCATCAGCATAGTGCCAGGTGTAACCGGGTACCGGCAACACCAGCGCGTTACGGTTGGCGTTGATAACGTTCAGCAGGAACTGCTTGTGGAAGCGGACGTATTGCTGAACCGGCACGGAAAGAGTTACAGAGACCACTCGCGGGTTGCCGAAAGCCCTCTCTATCGTAACGCCGGGCTCAGCTGCCTCCCACTCGACGTTCCAGCGTTCGCCGGTGTCGGCCGTGGGCGGGTCCGCTTCTATGGTCACGGTTTCTCCGGTCGGGTACCAGCCGGACGGATCCTGCGGAAGCGAGCCGTTCTCTGCGGTAACTTCAAGCTTTACGAACTCTTCCCACGTCGCGTGCTGCGAGATTGGCCCCATAACCGTTATCTGCTGGTCGGGGTTCGGCCCGACATAGTCTATCGAGCCGGGGCCTTCGCCTTCCCATGACACGAAGTCATAGCGATACCAGTTCGTGTTCGGAGGTGATACGGAGGTTATGTCAACCACCGCGCCCTCGTCGAACCAGCCTGCGGGAGGCTCGGTCGTGCCGAAATTCGTCGAAAGCTCAACGTAGTGCTGACGCTTCCAGTGCCACGAAACTACGGTTGGCCCGACTATTGTGAACTGGCCGGTCGAACTGCCGCTGCCGCTGCCGACGGAACCGCTGCCGGTGTAGCCGGTAACGGCCCAGCGGGAATCGCCTTCCTCAAGGAATTCGTTCACGCTGACGGTAATACTGCTGCCTTCCTCGTACCAGCCGCCGGCCGCGCCCGTGCTCTGACCCCGGTCGTTATCAACCAGAAGTGAGAACTCGTGGGTGAAAAGCCAGACAAGGGTGGAATTGTCGGTAAGGTAGAACTGCGCCTCTGCGACATCGCTGGTAAGCCCGAGTTCTGCGACCTCCCATCCGTTACAGAAGTAGCGTTCCTCGAAAGCTGTTACAACGATCATGGAAGGCGCGGTTGCTACGATCTGCGTGCCTTCGTCATAGTAGCCGTCGGCAGGACCCGTAACTCCCGTCACCGTGGGTGGATACTGCATTGAGAAGTAGTGCTGCTTCCTGTAATGAGCGAGGAAGTCGTCCACGTTTAGGGCATCAGTGCCGTCAACCGTAAACATCTGAGTCTGGTCCCCGCCGTTATCCCAGCGGTCGTAAACCCACCGCATATCTTCGGGTTGCTCAAGCTGGTAGGTCGGAGCATTCACCTCGTATTCATACGTGTTCTCCCATCCCACTCTCACTGTTTGTGTGAATGGAACGTCGAAATCGGCGAACGGGTCTCCGTTTGTAACGTCCCTGAACTGCAGGTACCCGTCACCCATCGCGGTGTCGAAACTTACATCCGCGCTGTTAATAACGTGGACGGTGTCTTCCGTCCAGTTCCAACCCGCCCAGCTTCCGTTGTAGTACGCACGTACGCCGAAATAGATTTCTTCCTGGTCGGGAATATAGTTGAAGGAGTCGAAATCAGCACTGACTTCTCCCGTGCTTGATACCACTTCAGTTGCGAATACGGTGTAGCTCTGCTTGTCGGTCGAGTAGGCGAACTGGGCCATGTCGGGATAACTGCCCTTAACTTCGATCTTGCCTCTAACCGGAGCACCGTACCTATTGTAGGAATAGCCATTGAAGCTCACGCCCACGCCGGGCGGAGAACTGCGGTACGTCGAAGTGGAATAATAGTAGAAGTCGCTCGGATTGCCGCTGTAGTCATAATAGGAAGTGTAGTACACCCAGGCGCCCTGGAACAATCCCGCCGGCATGTTGGAAAAACCGCTTGTCAGGTTATATGTCTGCTTGCCCTTCTTGGAAGTGTTAGTGGGGCCTGCCGCCACGATTCGCACGTAGCTGTAAGATGAAGGAGGAGACGTTTCCTCGAAAAGAAAATACCTGTGCTTGGCGCTGCCGCTTCTGACATAGGAAAAGTAAGTCTCGTAGCCGGTATATGTGCCCGCCATGGGTGAGGTAACGGCGGTATTCCAGATCGTTCGTCCGTAGGAACTGTAGCCGGTGTAGGAACCTGTCCATTCGTTTTCGGGCCACACTACCGATGATTCCGGTTTGGAGAAGGAGGCCGACACCCCTATGTTCTCGCCGTCGTATTCGGCCAGAGAACCGAACCCGTCAAATTCGGGGTTCTCAACGTTCAACTTATCGAGAAATATATTGCCTGCATCTGAACCGACATATGGCGTAACGCGAAGTTTACACACTGGGTCGAAAAGCGAACCCGTGTCCCATTCACATGTCCAGCCGCCGCTTGAAGAGGAGTCAGTGGAGATCTCCACAAAGTCTGAATCATCAGCCGACTTGTACTCGAACTTAACGCTCGTCACCGTCCCCAAAATACCGGTGGCGGTTGCGGTCAGGTTCAGAACGCCGGTGTTCGGCCCCGTTGTGCTGTAACCGGATACGCTCGTAACTTCGGCCAATGGCAAAGTAAACGATATATCATCTATCCAGCAGCCGTAGTAGTAATAAATGTATGGACTCTGAGAATAGAACCTGATATACCTCGCACCGCTTGGTATGGAGTGAGTTTCCTTATTCCACGAGCGCTCATATGTACGATCGCTGGAAGCGATAACGCTCACTGTACTCCAGTTGGAGCCGTCTGTGCTGTATTCTAAACGCAGTGAGGCATAGTAAATGTACCTGTAAAAAACGAGGTCGCCCGATGCCGGCAAGGCCGAAGGAAGCTTATACATAAGCCATGCTTGGTTTGTGCGATACGTATAGCCGTACGTACTGGTGTTTTCGCAGTTCACCTTTGCAGAATACGAATTGGACCTTCGATTCTGCGTGTCCGTGTAGGGCCCTGAATATGAAGACTGATTGTCCCCGGCATACCAGCCCTTGGAAGAGGGCTCGCTTGTGGGAAAGTTCCAGTTGTCCGAATAGCCGGAATCCCAGTTCTCACTGAAGTCCCACTGGGACGCACCGAACGCGGCAGGAGCCGCGAAGAAAAGTACCAGTGCAAAGGCCGCTGCTGCGAATAACGTTCTTTTGAGCATATATCACCTCACCGTAAACTACGGTCTCGAATCCACACTTGAATCCAGCCTATATCATAGCTGTCAGGCGCGCAAAGTCAAGGTTTTCGAAAACCCTGCCATGTCTATTGTGCGCTTTACGCTCGATTTGATGCATCCCTTTCTTCAGAACCGCTCAAATGAGTAACTGAAGCACAGGGTTCAGCTTCTCGAACGCGAAGGTTTCGCCGAAACTGACAACAGCAGTAAAAACTAAAAAACCGCTGGATCCATGCCTGCGGCAAAACGTGTGCGCACTGCGTTTGAACAACTGCTGCAAACCCGCAAATAGAAAACGGATAGAATGCAAAGTGGAGGAATTAACATGGCTGCAAACTTCAAAATCCTCTGGCAGCGAATCACTCTCATGCTCGGAATTCGTGACGAGTTCCTGTGCGATTCATGCGAGCTGAACTACCGCGACCTGTGCAGAAGACGCGAAAGACCCAATGCAAGGGTCTGCCCCGACTACAGGAAGAGTTGAAAATGAGCTTCGCTCTGCCTTCTTCTCTCTTACTCGCGCTCTTCGTGGCCGCCTTCGCATTGCTTCACTACCTCAGAAAACGCAAACGCTACATAAACGTCCCGTGGTTATCTTTGTGGCAAGAGGCCGCGAAACTCTCACCATCACGGTCATCTTCCGGTTTCCGCTTCGACCTCAACCTGTTGCTCATTTGTCTCGCAGTCTTACTCGCCTCTCTCGCTGCCGCAATGCCACGGCTTTCAGACTCCTCCGTAATCGCAAGGGCGACTTTCGTGCTCGACACCTCGGCCTCCATGAAGGCTGAAAGCGCATTCGACGAGGCTCTGAAAAAACTCAAACAGGAAATTTCATCCGCGCCCGACCGAGCGGCGATCAACGTCATCACCTCCGCTCCCTCACCCGGGCTGCTGTGCAAAAACGCGAGCGAACTGAAGGCGCTGAACGCTCTTCAGGGAATCGAACCGACAGATGCACACGGAGACCTGCGAGAAGCTCTCGCGCTCGCTCGAAGGTTCGGCTCCGGCTCAAAAATCACTGTCTTCTCCGACCACTCGCCACAAATTCTCGAAAACGAGAGACTCCATTCCTTCGGCCAAACCCTGCCAAACGTGGGATTCGTCGCCGCGGCAGTCGCCGGACCTAACCTCTTCTTCTCCGCCGCCAACTACTCGGATACACCGTACAATTCCGGTGCTGTGCTGCTCTCCGAAAAGGGCGAGGCCGAACTACCTCTCTCGATTCCACCGGGAAAAAGGCTGGACAGGCTCGTCAGGCTTCCCGAGAACATATCCGGAATGCTCGAGCTTCGGCTGAACTCCGACGACTCCTTTGCCCTCGACGATGTCCTTACCGTCTCCGGTTCGCTCGGACGAACTTTGAAACTCGGAATGCTCGAAATTCAAAACGCCGACGGAAGCTTCGGAGTCACCCGCGCACTCGATGCAATCAGAAAGGGTGGGCTTGCACAGTTGCAGACCACCCTCGTGAGCGCCGATACCCTTTCGTCAGTTGACGCGGTTTTTACACAAGGTCTATGGCCGGCCTTTGACGGCCCGGTCTTCGCGTTCGAGCCACGGAACGCACCCGCAATGTCTCTGCTCAGCACAATCATCTCCGGACAAGCCCGGTTAACGGATGCCGGCAAAGAGTTCCTGAGCCCACTCGAGCCCGGTTCGATACGGATAGAACGCGGCACCGTCACAAGAGCGCAATGTGTACAACTTTCCGATGAATGGGAAGTGCTGGTCTCGTGCGAAGGCTGGCCGCTCGTCGCGAAAAGCGGTTCTAACATGCTGGCCACTTTCGCCCCCCGTCTTGCCGATACCGAACTCGTAGCCGACCCGGTGTTCGTAATCCTTCTCGGCGAATTCGTCCGGGAAGCTCTGGAGTCGAACGGAGCCATGCAGGTTCTTGCCACCTCCTCCGCGCATCCGAACACAACCCTTGACGGAACGCGCGTTTACAACCTTCTCTCTGACGTGGAAAGCGACCTGCGAGACCGCACAACAGTAACGGAGGCAGAGGACAGTGCGTACAAACTGTCCGAGCAGATGCGAACTGTCAACGCCGCGCCCTGGTTCGCCGTCGCAGCACTTATTATGTTCCTGCTCTCGGTCCTAAGCGCAAAACTCGCCGACTGAATATTGCTCATCGTCAATCCGGCGATACAATCCAATATGCACACATAACAACGCGCGTATGCAACAGGTACTCTGACAACCAAATATCTCGGAGGAGAAATGTCACAGAGCAGGGACTTCGACTCGTATGCGGCAATGGACAAACCCCGCATCAACGTCACACCTCCCGGGCCAAAGGCGAAGAAGCTCATCACAGAAGAAGAGGCCATTACAAATCCCGTTTACGGCAGGGATACAGGCCTCGTGGTCGAGAAAGCGACCGGCGTATGGGTCGAAGACCCCGACGGAAACAGATTCCTCGACTGCACAAGTGGCATAGGCGTGACCAATGTCGGACACTCTCAGCCCTCCGTCACCGAGGCCGTCAGGAAACAGGCCGACAGGTTCCTGCACTTCTGTGGCGCCGACTTCTACTACGATGTCCAGACCGAACTGCAGCGCAAGCTCATGGCGGTCGTTCCGGTTGACGAACCTGTCGTGTTCTTCACTAACAGCGGAGCGGAATCCACCGAGGCCGCGATGAAGATTACACGCTATCACCGCCGCCGCCCGCGCTACATGGCTCTGCGCGACAGCTTCCACGGCAGAACCTTCGGAGCCATGTCCATGACCGCGTCTAAATCGGTTCAGCGAAAGAACTTCGCGCCATTGGTCCCTGAAGTTACGCACGTACCCAACCCCTACTGCTACCGCTGCCCCCTTCGCGAAAAATACCCCTCCTGCGGCATAGCCTGTGTAGATGTAATTGAGGAATACTTCGATACCATCTGCCCCGCATCCGAAGTGGCCGGTTTCTTCGCCGAACCCATCCAGGGTGAAGGCGGCTACATCGTGCCTCCTCCCGAGTACTTCCCAAAGCTCAAGGCGCTTCTCGCCAAACACGATATTCCTCTCGTCATGGACGAAGTTCAGGCCGGAAACGGACGCACCGGAAAGATGTTCGCTTCCGAGCACTGGGGAATCAGACCCGATGTGCTCTACACCGCAAAGGGCCTCGGTGCAGGAATGCCCATAGGCGCGATGATCAGCTCCCGAAAGATTACCGACTGGAAGGCCGGTGCGCATGCCAACACCTACGGCGGCAACCCCGTGGCGTGCAGCGCAGCGCTGGCCTCGATGGAACTGCTCTCCGGCGGGCTTGTGAACAACGCGGCGGTCATGGGAAAGGTATTCCTCAACGGACTCAGGGAGCTTCAGCAGAAACACGAACGCATCGGTGACGTACGCGGCAAGGGTCTCATGCTCGCAATAGAGATGGTCAAGGCGCCGAATCCAGGGAAAGGGCGCCTGAACTGCGAGATGCCATTGTCAAAGAGGCTCTGAAGAATGGGCTTGTAATTCTCGGCTGTGGCCGCAACGCCATTCGCTTCATTCCGCCGCTGTGCATCACCGAACCCCAAGTTCACTCGGTTCTCGAAATACTCGACGGAGTGCTCTCGAAGGCCTGAACAGCAAAAGACAGACCCTTGTTATGACAAGACGCCCCGCATTAAACGGGGCGTCTTTTCTACTGGTGGGAGCCGTACAGAGGTCAGACTACTTGTCTTCGGACTCTTCCTTTTCTTTCTTCTCTTCCGTCTTTTCCTTCTTGTCAGAAGCCGTCTTTTTGCTCTTGCGAGCCCGGGTTTTCTTAGGTTTCTCTTCTTTTTCCCCTTGCTCTTCGTCCGACCCCTCTTCGTCCTCCGTCAGCTTCTTCTCGACCTCGGGATCCAGTGCGCCTTCCTCGTCTTCAACTCCGAGTATGCCGCGGATCTCGCCGAAGATTCTCGATCTGGGCAGTCTTCTCCATGACCTTAGTGAAGATGTCGGTCGTCGCGTCCAGCCCCTTCGAGATGAGAAAAGCGGCCGCTTCCGAACGCGAACGGAACAGGTCCGCCTCAACAAGAGCGTCAATCGAGCTGAGAGTCTCGTCCTCGACACGGACCATCAGGACGTTCGCCCTGCCGGATGAGATCGTGGAGCGAATGAAGGCCCGGAACTCCTTGCCGATGTTTTTCAGGACGGTGAGGTCTATCTTCTCGAAGAACTCGGAGTTGAGCTTGAACTCGATGTCGTCCATGTTGAACTTGAACTTCGAATCACCCTTCTTCTCCTTCTTGTCCTCCCCTTGCTTCTCGGCTTTCTCGGCCTGTTCCTCGTGCTGCTCGTCTCCGCAGCAGCAGTGCTCGTCGTTCTCGGCATGCTCATCGTGCTGCTGCTCGTGTGCCTGCTCTTTTTGCTCTTCTTTGTGTTCTTCTTCGTGTTTCTTCTCTTCAGCCATTACAAACCTCCTCGGTCTCTGCGTTCGAATTACAAATAACGTTCAGGTGCTTCCCGAACGCCGATTCACATACATCTTACAACACGACAGCCGCTTTTGCTGCACTTTTTGTCGCAAATATTACATTATGCCCACTTTGTAACTATCAGGCGCAGACCGGACGCCACTTAGGGCTGCTCAACTGCCATATCGCGTTGCGACCGACCCATCTCGCGCTGCGCCCGTCGCTGTGCGAAAGCTCCCTCGCGCACTCAACCGCCTTGCCCCAAAGCTCATCAGATCTCTTGCCGATCTGTCGTAACGACCAGTTCACAGCCTTGTGCACCATTTTTCGCTCGTCACTTGCGCCAAGGCGTATCGCGCTAAAAAATGAAGCGTAGTCGAACTCCATGCCACGAAGCGCAAACGTGGCTACCAATGCATATCCCGCCCTGCGAACGTACTCCTCACTGCGTTCCGCCCACTCCCACGGCAGCTCAACTGCAAAGGGAACCTTCCGGAATACCTCGTTACACGCCATGTCACAAATGTCCCAGGAGTCGAGAGCACACACGAGCCTCTCCACGTCCTTCCTCTCAAGTTCATCGGGTTCGAACAGTGTTGTGGCGAGCAGCCGGGCCTCGTGCACTCCGCTGTTCCACAGTTCGAACGCTGCGGCGTTGTCACGCGCCATTCCCCTGCGCAACTGGCGCAGCCGGGTCACCGATACCCCTACCGCGCGAGAAGTCTCTATTCCGAAACCGGCCATTTTGGCAAGCCATTCGTCCGAGCCCTCGGCCCGTATCTGACAAAGGAGTTTTTGCGCGTCAGGCTTTACGCTGCTCCGTGTCACTTGAACGACACGTAAGTCTCAGTGTGCGGATACAGCGCCTTCGCCTTGCGCGAGATTGCTATGCAAGCCTCATCAAAAAGCTCGCTGTAGTGCTTAAGACCTTCGTATGGGGCGAGCTTGTTTGACGGAAAGTGACTGTCCTCGACCTCTTCGGTGAAGGTACGTTGCCAGACGGTCTCAGCGTTCGAAATACGGATAAGAGCGAAATTCACCGTCAGAGAGACCCTCTTGTAGTAAACGCTGCCTCGCTGACCGCGCTCGGAGTGGAAAGAATCCACCGAACCCGCAAGCAGGGCGTCCAGCTCCACTCCTTCCGGGCGAGAGAAATCTCTGCCGAGATGTACGGGCCCCTTTCCCGGTGAAATAAGTGGCGGCTTGTAGTAGAACAGGCTCACAACCTTGTACGGACTGTTGGCGCGCAGATAGCTGTCTATCTTGCGTGAGACGTACAGTCCGGCTCCGTTTCGCTGTGTCATGTTGTGGAATTCGCTTACGCCCACTGTGCGGATGAAGGTATGGTCGAATTCCGGCGTGACGTACTTTTCGCGAACTTCGCAACCCGAAAGCGCAAAGGCGACTACCGCAAAGACAATACAGATGGTCATCGAACGCATAGGCCCTCCTGTTATGCGCCATTTTGTGCATTATACACCCGTGATGCTTTTTTGACGGACAGCCTGTTCGACTCTCCTCAAATGAACGAAAAACGGGCGGCCCTTTTTGGAGCCGCCCGCAGCGGAGAGAGATATATAACGAGAAGAGAGGAGTTACCAGGGAAGGTTTTCCGAACGCCACCAGGCTATGGTGCGAAGCGAATATACCTGAGGAGTGAAAGGAGGAAGGTTCGCAAGGTCGAGGAAATCCTCGTCAAAATACCAGTTACGGTTCGGAGCCTGGTAGTTGTCGCCGCCATATACCCATTCGCCTTTCGCGTAGCGGGAGTCCCAGATGTTCACAAAAGACACCTTCAGGTTGCAGTCCTTGCCCGACCACGACTCGTGGAATCGAGGATAGTTTTCCAAGCCTCCGTTGTACTTGCCGGGCTCTGTCTCGTAGCCGCCACCTATCATCGCGAGATTGTAGGTTGTATCCGACGCATACGGCAGTGTGCCGGGATTCTTCGAATCGTTCCAGTTATTGGACAGAAGGTTCATGGCATCCGATACAACTGCTGCGCCCTTCTTTGACGTGTTGTTGAAATCACCCCATACGTAGGCTGGATTCGGCGTGACCATCGTGAACTTGCTCGGAAGCTCTGAGCCGTTCTTGAGGCGAATGCCGTTGGGAGTTGATGCCGAAGCATCGGTACGATATGCGTACATCAGACCGTTCGACGGCCAGGGCATAACCATATTGCCATCGCCGAGGTCAACCGTGGAGTCCTTGAGCAGTTCGATATCAATGTCCGTGGTCGTTACGTTCTTGTTCTCACGCCCGTCGTAGAATGTCGTTTCGGTTACCGCGCCTGCGGGTAGTTGCGACGTTATGTCCACTCCCCTGAGATAAACACGATTGTTAATAACGTGCATGCCCGCGCTCTTGGAATAATAGCCCTGGTCGTAATCGCCCGAGCCTGGGGTGTAAGAATAGGCGCCGGTGTTCTCGTCGTATGTATAGTCGCCGGTTCCCCCATCTACCTCGGTATAGGGGTCAATTGTGCCTACCGCGGGCGGCTCGTATTTTGGACACACCGTGATCGCCGGTCATTACGAACCGATCCCACTTCGACAACGCCATCTGCGCGAAATCGATACTCGTTCCGTCGTAGGTGCCAGTCCAGTCTGAATCCTCGTTTGTGTACATGGGCGTGTTGTCCGGACTCACGTAAACTGTCCCGGACGGGTAGGAATCTCTGTCCTTTCGATGTCTCCAGAGGTCGCCTGCCGAACGTATCCGCCCCTTTTCATAGTAGATGCGGTTTTCGGAACCGAGATACAGGTCGCTGTTGCTATGTACTCGACCCCGAACGTGCATCTCAGGGCCGGGAAGGATTTCGAGGTCGTTCTCGTAAAACGCGAAGAACTGAAATATCGGCATGGAGTCGAGCGATATGTACTGCTGAGAACGAGCATACGTGTTTTCGAACGTGCATATGGCGGTGATGTGGTAGAGCTTGGAAAGAGTGTGGAAATCGTCACCCGAGATGGTGTTGCGCACGAGGTCGTTACCGGACTCGTCCTGGGCCGCGGCGATTTCCCAGTCCACGTCGATTCCGTTTATGGTGAGTGTGCCGGATGAAGGCGGGGTAACAAGGTTCGCCGCAGCCGTCCGAAGCATCACGGCCGCGTATTCCACTCCGCTGTCGGCACAGGTGAAGGCGAACGTCCGCCTGCGTTCGATGTCCGACTGCTTGACGTCTGTCATCGCAGTCGTGAATATCGCCACAAGAAGACCCGAACACAGCACTATCATTATCATGGCAAGAACGAATACCGTTCCCGAATTGTCCCTAAAGTTCATGA
Organism: Planctomycetota bacterium; assembly: GCA_034521065.1. Classification (GTDB taxonomy): domain Bacteria; phylum Planctomycetota; class B143-G9; order B143-G9; family B143-G9; genus JAXHMW01. Next base: position 139,814 of record JAXHMW010000013.1, read on the forward strand.
GCACCTCGCGGTCATCTTCTTCTGCTACTGAATAGCAGTTGCAATTTAGTGTACCTCTTATCGTTTACGTTCCGAATTTTCCGAACATAGACCAACGGAAAAAATAACCGTACGGTACACTACCTTATTGAAGGCTCAATAGCAAATACTACGGCAAAAAAAGCATGTTTTTTGCTCAGATTGCTCAGTATCGTGGGTTCTTGTGCCAAAAAACCGCTTGGAACGGTATTTGATTACCTCTTTCTCTGGAACTTCCTGGGAGAGCATATGAATACAGAACAGGCCAATAACGGCCCGGATAAACCGAAGAACAGTAAGGACGAACTCGAAGACCTCGCTGCAGGTCTGTCTGAGACCATCAAGAAGGACAAAGTCTCGGACAGGGAAGCCGAAGAAAATCGCAAAAAGCGCAAAAAGACCTTCCCTGTCGCTATGGCGTTACTACTCGCAGTACTTGCCGCGGCCGTAATCTTGCTCGTGTGGAACCCGCAGAGGATGATTTCATATGGGCACCCGTGCACGCAGGGGATGCCCCCACCAAATGGAACGCAGACCTCGAAAACGCCGTCGAGACGCTTTGGAAGTACTCCGGCAGAATCGACGAGTTCCTGTACGAAAACAAAAGATATCCGAAAAACGTTCAGGAGCTGACCTCGAAGTTCCCCGAGCTGCCAGAAGTCTGCTCCGGTACAGGCGAGAAGTACATCCTCACCTCTGACGGCAAGACCTTCAGGCTCGAAGCGCCTTCGCCGTCAAAACTCGGCGTCTCCGCCCTATACCTCACTCAAAAGAGTTCCAAACCGGTCATCGAAAGGTAGTTCGTGTCCGACACCATAAGACTGAAACTCGACGAATACCTGCTGAAAACCGGAAAGGTCGAAGAGGATAAACTCCAGCAGGTCAAAGAGAGGCTCAGGGGCACCCGCAGACCCCTGCAGGAATTGCTTATCGAGATGGGCATCGTCTCGGATGAGGACATTCACTCGTGGCTCAAGCTCTATACAAACGTGCCGAACACTTCCGTCGAAGACCTCCGGATACAGGAGGAGGCCACCGAAAAGCTGGACTACAAGTTCACTGTGCAAAAGGGATGCCTGCCATACAAGATTGATGGCAACGACCTGTTCGTCGCAATGAGCAATCCCCTCGACATAAACGCCATTGACGAAATGAGACGCATTACGGGCATGAACATCCGCCCCGTTCTCATCAAGCACAGCGAGGTCATCGAGGCCATCGAGCACGTCAACGAGGTGGACAGCTCGGTTTACGACGTACTCAAGAACATCATGATCGACGAAGAGGATGTCACCTTCGTCGAGGACGAAAACGGGAAGGATGTAGCCAATGTCGAGGAAGGTGGCTCGACAAACCCCGTAATAAGGCTCGTAAATCTCATGCTCACGGACGCGGTGCGAATGAAGGCCTCGGATATCCACATCATGCCGATGGAGAACTACATCCAGATTCTCTATCGCATAGACGGCATTCTCAAGGAGGTCATGAAGCTCCCCGCCGCGCTGCTCAGCAGGATTGTCGCTCGTATAAAGATAATGTCCAAGCTCGACATTGCTGAAAGGCGCGTGCCGCAGGACGGTCGGGCGTTCATTGTCACCGGCAACAAGCGTTTCGACCTGAGAGTCTCGACACTCCCGTCCGTGAACGGCGAAAAGATTGTCATCCGGCTGCTCGACAAAAGTTCTCCCGTCATCGGCATTGAAAAGCTCAAGCTCTCCGAACGGGATTCGGAAGCCTTCTTCCGGATTCTCGACAAGCCCTACGGGCTGTTTGTGGTGGTGGGGCCTACCGGCTCCGGCAAGTCAACCACTCTCTATTCCGCGCTTACATATCTCGACAACCCAGAGGTGAACACCGTCACGGTCGAAGACCCTGTGGAGTACGAACTAAAGGGCCTCACACAGGTTCAGGTCAACCGCAAGGCGGGACTCGACTTCCCAAGGGCGCTTCGCTCCATCCTGCGCCAGGATCCCGACAACGTAATGATCGGTGAAATCCGCGACCACGAGACCGCGCACATCGCCGTGCAGGCATCCATGACCGGCCACAGGGTGATGAGTACGCTCCATACAAACGACGCTTCCTCAGCCGTCACGCGCCTCAACGACCTCGGACTCGACCGCTTTATGATTGCAAGCTCTCTGCTCGGCGTCATTGCACAGAGGCTCGTGAGAAAGCTCTGCCCACACTGTAAACGTGAATACCGACCAGACGAGAAGATGCTGGACGTGATAAACGACAAGCTGCCGTTCGGCAAGGAACAGGTCTTCTATCAGGCCGTTGGCTGCGAGAAGTGCAACCAATCGGCTTTTCCGGCCGTATGGCTCTTTGAATACTCGTCTTGACAGAGCGGCTCAGGGCACTTATCCTGGAAGGTGCCGGTGACAAGGAGATACAGTATCAGGCACTGAAGGAGGGCATGCATACTCTGTTCATGTCAGGCCTCAGAAGCGTCTATATGGGCGATACCTCGCTGGATGAGGTCTTGCGCGTTGTGGAGGTCACGGACGTTGACATCCTCCTTTGCCCCAACTGCTCCGCCCTGGTGGAAGAGGAATGGTTCCACTGCGTCAACTGCGGTGAAAAGCTCGACTTCCACTGCCCCAACTGTTCGAAGCCCATCAAGAAAAGCTACTCGTATTGCCTCAACTGCGGCCATGACCTCGAAAAGGCTCAGCCAGAATCCCGCCCTGAAAAAAGCAGGAGCCTGCCGCGAGAGTTGCGCTCCGAAAAGGGCGAACTCGAAAGACCGGTTCTGCTCGCAGTGGACGACGACCCCAAGATGCTCAAGATCGTCGAGCTGACCTTCCGGGACATGTTCAAAACCGTCCTCAAGGCCGAGACAGGCGAAGAGGGGCTACGTCTCGCGCAGAAGCACCTGCCCGACCTGCTCGTGCTCGACGTCATGATGCCGGGAATTTCGGGCTTCGACGTCTGCCGGAAACTTCGGGGAAGCCTCGCAACTTCTCAGATTCCCGTAATACTCCTCACCGCTGTCTCCGAGGAGGAGGGACAGGAGGAGGGTACGGAAGTAGGAGCGGACGACTACATCACAAAACCCTTTTCTCCCGACAAGTTACGTTCACGCGCACAAATGGTCCTGAAGGGACAAAACAAGTTGCTCGGGACGCCAGATAAGATATAAATGAAATGTGATTGCAATCATTTCAGACATCCACAGCAATCTCGAAGCTCTCCAGGCTGTCCTCGATGACATTGACGCCAGGGGCGTTGAACGAATCTTCTGCCTCGGAGACCTCGTAGGATACGGCCCGGACCCGCTCGAAGTCATGAGCTACGCACACCGGTTCGAGTTCTGCATCAGGGGCAACCACGACGAAGCCGTCATTGGCGAGACTCCCGACAACTTTAACCCCATCGCGAAAAACGCCACGAACTGGACTCGAGAACAGCTCAACCCGGCAATGCACAAAAACCCATTCAAACTCGCACTGCTCAAGAAAAAAAAGAAGGCTTGGGAGTACCTCACCGAGAAGATGGAACTCAAACACGCAATCGGAGACAGCCTGTTTCTGCACGATACTCCGGTCGAACCGGGCAGCTCGAAGTACTTCTACAGCCTCGACCAGCTGAACACAGCTTTCAAAAAAAACAGTGGCTTCACACGCTTCTTCATCGGACATTCCCACCTCGCACGAATCTACACCGAAGACGATATCATCGAGCCGGAACCCGGCAAGGAATACCCGCTGAGAGGCAGGCAGGTCATAAACGTCGGCTCGGTCGGACAGCCTCGAGACGGAGACCCCCGCCCTTCATACGCAATTGTCAACGAATCCATCCGCTTCTACAGGCTTCGCTATGACATAGACACCACGGTCGAGAAAATTCTCCGAACTCCCGCCCTGGACAACTTTCTCGCAAGGAGGCTGTTATTCGGCAAGTAGCCATCCTGCTGCTTCTGTGTCCGGCGCTCGCCTTGGCCTTTGCCGCGCCGTGTTGCGCGGAAAGCTCCATAAGCCCATCCCGCACCACCGAACCGGACAAAACACAGCCCGAGTCCACTCTGCTCGCGGCCAGACTCGACGCGCTCGATGCCGCGCTGACGGAACGTGACGCAGAAACGGCTTCCTCTGTACTCGCGTTCCTCCTTCTCGTCAGAAACAGGGGGGCTACGGAGCTTATCGGAAAGGAATTTCTCGAAAATCTCGAACAGGCAGAAATTCGTTGCGCGGAGCTTTCGCCGAAGATTGCGCAGAACGCGAACGAGGCCGTTGTACTGTTCAACTCGCTCGTGGCACCGTTGCTGGCGGACGGTGTCACAAAGGACCAACTCCTCGCCGCCAAACTTCGGGCCTCGCAGCGTGTGCGATACATCTGTCAAAGCGCATGGAGCTTCGACCGCATCGGTGAGGCTCTGAGAAGGGCCGCGGCAAGGGCGATGATGTTCTACGAGCCCGGGATCGCTGCCGATATCGCACGCGCATGGCTTGGCGAAGACAACGCCGCGCTTCAGGCCGAAGGCGCAAGGATGTGCGCCGAACTGGAACTGGCCAAACTCGCCCCAAAGCTCCAACGCAGAGCGGACGACGAGGACCTCCCGCTCGATTTGCGCCTCGAATACGCGTTCGCATCTCACAGGCTCGGCGGCTCCGGCATTCAGAAAATTCGCAACACCTTCCTCTCATCCGAAGCAATTGTCGCCCTGCGCTTCCGCTGCCTCGCAATGCTGGAGTTCGCCGGGCGCGATGCCGCTGCCAACACCCTTCTGCAACTTCTCGAGCAGGAGAACGCCAACCCGAACATGGTGGCGCGCACAATTCTTACTCTTGGAAAATGGGGCGTGGCCGAGCTTGCCCTTAGGCTCGACAGCTATCTCAAGAGCGGCACGGTACGGGTGCGTCTTGCCGCGGTTGAGGCCACCGGCCTGCTCAACACAAGCAGGCTTACCTCGCGTATCGCGCTGATTATAGAACGGGGTGACGACCCGCGTCTCGAGGCAGCCGCAATCCTGGCACTCAGCCGAATGGGCGCGAAGGAATACGTACCACTTATCGGGAAAAGACTCTACTCTCCCGAGTTCGAGGTAAGGCTCGAAGCCGCCCTCGCGCTGCAGAAGCTCGAAGAGCAGGATTTCGGACTCGAACGCGCCATGGATACCACGCTGCAGCAGAACATCATCCAGAAGGTGCGGGTCTGGTGGCAGAAGCGCTCCGCGCAGACTCCCTGACCTACTCCACGAAGCTGATTATCTCTTCCACATCCTTACGGGTGCGAGACTTGGGGCTCGCTGGTCGGTAGCCACCGATGACAAGCGCTTCCATCCCCGCCGCGGCTGCGGATACATCGAGAATCCTCTCCAACTCCCTGCGGGCCACCATAGGCCCGGAAAGCCAGCAGGTGCCGTAACCCATGTCGGTCGCGGCCAGTAGCAGGTTCTCGACCGCGGCGCCGATCGCCTGAATGTCGGGATGTCCGCGAAGCCCCGTCCAGTCTCACCGTGGCAGTCATCTGTGATGTCGTCCAGCACACGCGATATCACGCTGCGGTACGGCTTCATCAGCACCGCAATAACCGCGGGGGCATCCTTGAAGAAGGTCGAGAACTTTTTGATTTGCACGACAGTCGAGGGGTCGGGGTTGCCCGACGCGAAAATCCTGTCAAGCTCCCTCGACACGGCATCCGCCATGTTCTGCTTTGTCTCGTCGCGGGTGACAACCCTGAAATGCCACATCTGTTCGTTGTGCGGACTCGGCGCGAGACCGGCGA